>NZ_QLIX01000020.1 GCF_003258945.1 Roseicella frigidaeris
TGAAGAAAACCGGCCACTGGAACCCAACCGAAGGCCCACCACCCCCAGCCAACACCTGGAACACCCTCAACACCTCCAAGCCAACCCACATACCCAACGGACAGAATAAGTCGTGAGCGGACGGCAGCCGGAGAGCGGAACGTGATCCCGGAACTCGGGCATTTCGCCCTCGCCCTCGCCCTCGCCCTGTCGCTCGCCCAGGTGGGCCTCGGCCTCTGGGGGGCGCAGCGGGGAGAGGCGCGGCTGATGGCGGCGACCGGGCCGCTCGCCGCCGGCATCCTGATCGCCGTCGGCAGCGCCTTCGCCTGCCTCGTCTGGGCCTATGTGGTGAACGACACCACGGTGGCGAACGTGGTGCAGAACAGCCATTCGGCGAAGCCGCTGCTCTACAAGATCAGCGGCACCTGGGGGAACCACGAGGGTTCCATGGTCCTCTGGGTGCTGATCCTCGCCCTCTGCGGCGGCGCCGTCGCCGCCTTCGGCAACAACCTGCCCTCCGCCCTGCAGGCGCGGGTGCTGGCGGTGCTGGCGCTGATCGCCGCCGGCTTCCTCGGCTTCATCCTGGCGACCTCGAACCCCTTCGACCGGGTCTGGCCGCCGCCGGCCGATGGCCAGGGGCTGAACCCGATCCTGCAGGACCCCGGCCTCGCCTTCCACCCGCCGCTGCTCTATCTCGGCTATGTCGGCTTCGCCGTGACCTATGCCTTCGCCGTCGCGGCGCTGCTGGAAGGCCGCGTCGATGCCGCCTGGGGCCGCTGGGTGCGCCCCTGGGCGCTGGCGGCCTGGAGCTTCCTCACCCTCGGCATCGCGCTCGGCTCCTGGTGGGCCTATTACGAGCTCGGCTGGGGCGGCTACTGGTTCTGGGACCCGGTGGAGAACGCCTCCCTCCTTCCCTGGCTCGCCGGCTGCGCCCTGCTGCACAGCGCCATCGTCGTCGAGAAGCGGGAGGCGCTGAAGACCTGGACCGTCTTCCTCGCCCTGCTCGCCTTCGGCATGAGCCTGCTCGGCACCTTCCTGGTGCGCTCCGGCGTGCTGACCAGCGTGCATGCCTTCGCCAACGACCCGGCGCGCGGCGTCTTCATCCTCGGCCTGCTCGGCGCCTTCATCGGCGGCGGCTTCCTGCTCTTCGCCTGGCGGGCCGCGGCGCTCTCCCCGACCGGCCTCTTCGCGCCGCTGTCGCGCGAGGGCGCGCTGGTGCTGAACAACCTGCTGCTCTGCTCGATCGCCGCGGTGGTGCTGGTCGGCACGCTCTACCCGATGTTCGCCGACCTGCTGCTGAAGGAGAAGATCTCGGTCGGCCCGCCCTTCTTCAACACCGCCACCCTGCCGCTGGCGGCGCCGCTGATCGCCGCCATGGGGGTGGGGCCGGTGCTGCCCTGGAAGCGGGCGCGGCTCTGGCCGGTGCTGCAGCGGCTCTGGTGGGCGGCGCTGGCCGGGCTGGCCGGCTTCCTGCTCTGCCTGGCCCTGGCCGGCCAGCGTCTCGGCCCGGCGCTCGGCTTCGCCGCCGGGCTCTGGCTGGTCGCCGCGGCGCTGGCCGACATCGCCGACCGCCTCGCCCTGTTCAGCCGGCCGCGCGCCGCCTGGTCGCGCGCCCGCGGCCTGCCGCGCGCCGCCTGGGGCGGGGCGCTGGCGCATGCCGGGCTCGGCGTCACCATCCTCGGCCTCGCCGGCATGGGGCTGGCGACCGACCGCCTGGCCCTGCTGCGCCCGGGCGAGGCCGTCCGCCTCGCCGGGCTCGACTACCGCCTCACCGGCATCAGCTCCGTGCAGGGGCCGAACTGGACGGCGCGGCGGGCGCATGTCGAGGTGCGCGACGGCGACCGGCTGGTGGCGGTGCTGGAGCCCGACAAGCGCAGCTTCCCGGTCGGCCGGATGACGACGAGCGAGGCGGCCATCCACACCACCGGCCTCGCCGATCTCTACGCCGTGCTGGGCGAGGAGCGCGAGGGCGGCGCGGTGCTGCGGCTGCACCACAACCCGCTCGCTCCCTGGATCTGGATCGGCGGCGCCATCATGGCGCTCGGCGGCGGGTTGTCGCTGAGCGACCGGCGCATGCGGGTCTCGGCGCCGGCCAGGGCCGCGGGCGCGAGGGCGCGGGCATGAGCCCGGCCGATGGGCGGGAGGCCACCGCCCCCGCCACCCCGGCGCCCACCACCCCGGCGCCCACCACCCCGGCACCCCGGGCTGCCGCCTCCCGCCGCCGCCTGCTGCTGCTCGCCCCCTTCGCCGCCGCCGCCGCCGCCGGGGCCGGCTTCTACGCCATGCTGCGCGGCCTCGGCACCGGCGGCTACGACCCGAAGGGCGTGCCCTCGGCCCTCATCGGCCAGGCCGCGCCCGACTTCACTCTGCCGCCGCTCGAGGGCGCCGACCGCCCCGGCCTCGCCGCCGCCGACCTGCGCGGCCAGGGGCGGCCGGTGCTGGTGAATTTCTTCGCCTCCTGGTGCGTGCCCTGCCTGATCGAGCACCCGCAACTCACCCGCCTCGCGCGCGAGGGCGTGCCGCTCTTCGGCATCGCCTACAAGGACAAGCCGGCGGACAGCCTCGCCTTCCTCAGGCGGCACGGCACGCCCTATATCCGGCTCGGCGTCGACCAGCCGGGGCGCGTCGCCATCGACTGGGGGCTGTACGGCGTGCCGGAGACCTATCTGATCGACCGCCAGGGGATCATCCGCTGGCGCTGGGCCGGTCCGCTGACCGAGGACACGCTGACCCAGGAGTTGCAGCCCTTGCTGCGCCGCTACGCATGATGCCTCCGCCCGCCGCCCTGCGGGGCGCCGCCCCGCCCCTCCTGCGCGCCGGACGCTGCGGCCTGGCGGCCCTGGCACTGCTCGCCGCGCCGATGGCCCTCGCCGCCGTGACCGATCCCGCCGAGATGCTGCGCGACCCGGCGCAGGAGGAGCGGGCGCGGGAGATCGGCCGCGAGCTGCGCTGCATGGTCTGCCAGAACCAGTCCATCGAGGACAGCGATGCCGACCTCGCCCGCGACCTCCGCCGCATCGTGCGCGAGCAGGTGGCGGCCGGGCGCAGCGATGCCGAGGTCATGGACTACCTGCACGCCCGCTACGGCGATTTCGTGCTGCTGCGGCCGCCGGTGAAGCCGGAGACCTGGCTGCTCTGGGGCATGCCGGTCATCGCCCTCGGCCTCGGCACGGGGATGATCCTCGCCATCCGGCGGCGGCGTGCCACGGCGCCGGACGCCGCCCTCGAGCTCTCGGCGGCGGAGCGCGCCCGGCTGCGCGCGATCGAGGACGGCAAGGGCCGGTGAGCGGCGTCTCCATCTGGCTGGCGCTCGGCCTGCTGGCCGTGGCGGCGCTGCTGCCGCTGGCCATCACGCTGCTCGGGCCGGCCCGCGCCCGCGGCCGTGGCGAGGCCGATCTCGGCCTCTACCGCGCCCAGCTCGCCGAGCTCGCCCGGGAGAAGGAGGCCGGCCGCCTCGATGCGGCGGCGCATCGCGCCGCGGTGCTGGAGGTGCAGCGCCGGTTGCTCGCCGCCCCGGCCGAGGCCGGCCCGGCCGAGGACCGGCGCAGCCGCTGGGTGCTGGCCGCAGCCCTGGTCGCCGTGCCCGGCCTTGCGCTCGGCCTCTATCTCCGCAGCGGCATCCCGGACATGCCCTCCGCCCCCTTTGCGCTGCGGCACGAGATCGCCGCCCGGGACGACCGGCTGCTCGATGACCTGCGCGTCCGCCTCGGCCAGTTGCCGCCGGAGAGCAGCCAGGCGCGGGAGGGCTGGACCTTGCTCGGCAATGCCGAACGCGGGCGCGGCCGGCTCGCCGCCGCCGCCGAGGCCTATCGCAAGGCCCTGGCCGGCGGCTTCGATGCCGACCTGACCGGCCAGCTCGCCCAGGTGCTGCTGGAGGAGGGCCGCAACGAGGAGGCCCAGGCGCTGCTCGCCGCCGCCCTGCCGCGGGCGCAGGGCCATGTCGGGCTGCGCTTCCTGGCGGGGCTGGCCGAGGCGCAGGCCGGGCGGCCGGAGAGCGCCAAGGCGGCCTGGCGGGCGCTGATCGCCGATGCCCCGCCCGAGGCGCCCTGGCGGGCCATGGTGGAGCGGCGGCTGAACGCGCTGCCCTAGGGCCGATCCCGATCAGGTGGACGCACCTGATCGGGTGAAGATGGCGTGAAAACAATAGACTAGGGTGCTTCCCATGCACCGGCGTTCACGGGAAGCGGCCTAGATCCCGCCGCCGCGCGCCGTCGCGGCGGCCCCGCGCACGGCTTTCGATGATCGGCACCGACCTTCCGGACAGGCTTTGCAGCCGGGGCAGCATCCGCCAGCCTGCACGGGACATCCGGAAGGAACGGGGCATGCAGGCATTCCAGGGCAAGCGCGTCGTCGTCTGCGGCGGCAGCCGCGGCATCGGGCGGTCGATCGCGCTCGGCTTCGCCGGGGCGGGCGCGGCGGTCTCGGTCTGCGCCCGCAGCCCCGGGCCGCTGGAAGCGGTGCGGGGCGAGATCGCGGCGCTCGGCGCCAGGGCGCATGCGGCGCCCTGCGACCTCGCCGATGCCGCCGCGGTGCGCGCCTATGTCGCGGCGGCGGGCGAGGCGCTCGGCGGCATCGACGTGCTGGTGAACAACGCCTCCGGCTTCGGCAGCCGGGACACCGAGGAGCACTGGGCGCAGGGGCTTTCGGTGGATGTCATGGCGACGGTGCGGGCGACGCATGCCGCCCTGCCGCATCTCGAGGCGAGCCGCGGCTGCATCGTCAACGTCTCCTCGATCTCCGGCTTCCGGCCGAGCACCCGCACGCCGGCCTATGCGGCGGTGAAGGCGCTGCTGGTCAACTACACCCAGAGCCAGGCGGCGATGTATGCGCCGAAGGGCATCCGCGCCAATGCCGTGGCGCCGGGCAGCATCGAGTTCCCCGGCGGCTCCTGGGAGGCGCGCAAGGCCAGCGACCCGGCGCTCTACAACGCCATCCTGGCCGACATCCCCTTCGGCCGGCTGGGCACGCCGGAGGAGGTGGCGGAGGTGGTGATGTTCCTTGCCTCCCCCGCCGCGCGCTGGGTGACGGGGCAGACCATCATCGTCGATGGCGGGCAGATGCTATAGCATTCCCCACGACGTCGCTGCGCGCCGCCGCGGGGGCCCCCGTGAGTCGCCTCGGGCCCGAGATGCGTCACAGCCTGCCGTGGCGAAGCCACGGCAGGACAACGGGCGGCGCCAAGCTCAGCCGGGGGCGTGGCCCTCGATGATGGCGACATCGCCCTCGGCCGCCGCCTGGCGCAGGGCGATGAGCGGGGCGTAGTCGGGGCTGTCGGAGAAGCGCCGCAGCGCCGGCAGGTCGGGGAATTCCAGCAGCACCACGCGCTCGAGCCGCGGATCGCCCTCGCATGGCGTCACCGCGCCGCCGCGGATGAGGTAGCGGCCGCCGAAGCGGGCGATCATCGGCGCCACCCTGTCGCGGTACTCGGCGAATTTCGCCGGGTCCCGCACCCGGAGATTGGCCAGCAGATAGGCAGGCATCCTCGTCTCCTTCCCTGTCCCGCGCTGCGGCTCAGTGCGGCGGCATCCCTTTCGCCAAGACGACGTGCGAGACCGTGGAGGCCTGCCGCAGCGCCAGCAGCGGCGCGTAGTCGGCGCTGTCGTAGAAGGCGCGCAGCGCCGGCATGTCGGCGAATTCCAGCACCGCCAGCACGTCGGGGGCCGGTTCTCCCTCGACCGCATCGAACGCGCTGCCACCGACCAGGTAGCGGCCGCCGAAGCGTGCCACCATCGGGCGGACCTGGCGAACATACTCGCCGAACCCAGCGGGATCGGTGACCTTGATAGTGGCGATGAGATAGGCGGGCATGGCGGGCTCCTCCCTGGGCCTTCTTCCCGGGGGCATGCTGCCCGACCCGCCCGCCCCGCCGCTACAGCGCCGGCATCGCCTCGGCGAGGTCGTCGTCCCGCTCCATGGCGCCGAGCGTGTTCCAGCCGCGCTCGTATTGCGGCGGCACCGCCAACGCCGTGGTGCGGCCGAGCGCCGCCGCGGCGCGCAGCGGCCAGTAGGGGTCGCGCAGCATGGCGCGGGCCAGCAGGATGAGGTCGGCCCGTCCCTCGGCGAGGATCGCCTGGGCCTGCGCCGGCTCGGTGATCATGCCGACCGCCGCGACCGGCAGCCCCGCCCCCTGCCGCACCGCCTGCGCCCCCGGCACCTGGTAGCCCGGGCCGAGCGTGATCGTCTGGTCGGGGTGCAGCCCGCCCGAGGAGACATCGACCATGTCGACGCCGAGCGCCCGCAGCCGGCGGGAGAGCTCGACCGTCTCCTCCGTCGTCCAGCCGCCCTCCACCCAGTCGGTGTGCGAGACGCGGACGCAGAGCGGCAGGTCGTCCGGGATGGCGGCGCGCACCGCCCGCGTCATCTCCAGCACGAAGCGGGCGCGGCCGTCGAAATCGCCGCCCCAGGCATCGTTGCGGCGGTTCGAGAGCGGCGAGAGGAATTGGTGGCCGAGATAGCCATGCGCCGCATGCAGCTCGATGAAGCGATAGCCGGCGGCGACGCTGCGCTTCGCCGCGGCGGCGAAGGCCTCGATGGTGGCGAGGATCTCCGCCTCGGTCATGGCGCGCGGCACGGCATAGTCGCCGAAGGCCTCGGCCGAGGGGGCGAGCGGCGTCCAGCCCTGCGCCGCCGGCGCCGGGCCGTGCAGCCAGGGGGCGTTGCGGCTGGCCTTGCGCCCGGCATGGGCGAGCTGGATGGCCGGCACCGCGCCGAGCGCGGCGATGCCGCCCGCCAGCCGCGCATGGCCCGGCAGGTGCTGGTCGCCCCAGATGCCGAGGTCGTCGGGCGAGATCCGCCCCTCCGGCACCACCGCCGCCGCCTCGGTCATCACCAGCCCGGCGCCGCCGACGGCGCGCGAGAGCAGGTGCTGCAGGTGCCATTCGGTCGGCTTGCCGTCGCCGCCGCAGCAATACATGCACATGGGCGAGACGCCGATGCGGTTGCGCAGCGTCACGCCGCGCAGGGTCAGCGGCTCGAACAGGTCGGTCATGGTGTCTCGCTCCAGGGAGGCAGGCGGCCGAGGCGGTTCTCGAAGACGGCGAAGAAGGCCGGCGCGCCCGGCGGCGCGGGATAGAGGATGCCCGCCGCATCCGCGGGGAAGCGGGTGCGGGTGACGGCATCCAGCACATTGCCGCCGATCGCGTCCACATGGCCAGGGCCGGTCTCGACGACGATGTCGCAATGCATGGGCCGGAAGCGGCCGGCATCGGCGGCGCGCTGGCGCCAGTCCAGGATCGGGGTGCGGCTGCGATCGGCGCAGAGCAGGTCGCCCGGGCGCGGCGCCAACTCCTGGGGCGAGCGCGGCAGGAAGGGCGCCGTCGCGGGGAAGCGGGCGGCATCGGCGATCAGCGCGTCGACATAGGCGGAATGCGCGGCGCTGGGCGGGAATTCGCGGCGATCGATGCCCGCCGCCAGCATGAGGTAGCTGATGAAGGCGGCCGACCAGTAGGGGTCCTGCCAGAGATGCCCGCCCTCCGGCTCCCCGGCCAGGGCGGCGGCGTAGCGGCGGCGATTGAGCGCGATGGCGCCCTCGTCCTGCGGGACGGCGCGCCAGTAGGCGAGGATGCGCGGGAAATTGGCCGGGTCGCTCTCGGCATGCCCGGTCGGCAGGCGTTGCCCGGCCGTCAGCGCGATCCGCCCCCACTCGGCCCATTCCGCCAGCGCCAGGCGCAGCAACCGCGCCCGCGCCGCCGGCGGGTAGGAGAGCGGCGGCTCCGGCGCCGGCACGCCGGCGCAGGCGGCGAGGAGGCAGGCCATGAGCAGCGCGGCCAGCAGGCCGGCGCGCCGAGGCCGCGGCGCCGCGGGCGGGCGCGGCGGTGGCAGGGCGCAGGCCCGGGCCATGGCGGGCATCACGGTCCTCCTGCACGCCGCCGCGGCCGGGTCCGGCCCCGCGGCCAGGGCGATGGAAGCAGCTTGCTTTGATGTCATAAGATTCTTCTTCTCACTCACATGTGAGTGAGGCATAGTCAGGACGTTCAGGCGATGCCTTGGACGTCTCCTCCCAGTGATCCGGACCGCGACCTGGGGTCGGGCCATGGATCACCACTTAGGGCCGGTGGGCAACCACCGGCCCCTTTTTTGCCGGCCGCTCACCCCATCCGCCGCCGGGTCAGGCTGAGCAGGCCGGCGGCCAGCGCGAAGCCGATGGCGGCGAGCAGCGCCACCCGCGGGCCGCCCGCCCCGGCCAGCTGGAAGCAGAGCCCCACCACCGTGGTGCCGAGCGTGGTGCCGAGCAGCCGCGCCGTCGCCTGCATCCCGCCCGCCCCGCCGGCCCGCGCCTTCGGCGCCGAGCTCAGCATGGTGCGGTTGTTCGGCGTCGAGAAGCAGCCGAAGCCGGCGCCGCAGAGCGCCATCATGGCGCCGATGATCAGCCCGTTGCCGAGCAGCGGCAGGCTCGCCACCACGCCGAGCCCGACCGCCATCGCCCCCATGCCGAAGGCGCAGAGCAGCGCGGTCGGCACCCGGTCGGAGAGCCGGCCGGCGATCGGCGCGCCGAAGGCCATGCCGAGCGGCCAGGGCGTCATGATCAGCCCGGTGCCCGCCTGGCTGATCCCCGCCCCCTGCAACAGGAAGGGCAGCGAGACATAGCTCGCATACCAGGCGGAGAAGGCGCAGACCGAGGCGGCGACGGAGAAGGCGATCACCCGCGTCCGCAGCAGGTCGATCGGCAGCAGCGGCGCCGGCTGGCTGAGCTGGCGCCGCACCAGCGCGGCGCCGGAGGCGAGCCCGAGGGCCACCAGCAGGACCGCCGGCAGCGTCGCATGCAGCATCAGGTCGGCGCCGAGGAAGACCGGCCCGAAGGCGAGGATGTTGAGGCAGGCGCTCGGCCAGTCGTAGCGCCGCCCGGAGCCGGCATGGTCGGGCAGCGAGCGCCAGCCGATGGCGATGCCGAGGAGGCTGACCGGCACATGCACCGCGAACAGCGCCTGCCAGGGCGCCACGGTGAGGATGGCGGCGGCGAGCGAGGGCGCCGAGGCGCCGGCGACGGCGACCACCATGGCGTTGAAGCCGATGGCCCGGCCGAGCAGCCGCAGCGGGTAGATGTGGCGGATCATCCCCGCCGTCAGGCTCATCACCGCCGCGGCGCCCAGGCCCTGCAGGATGCGGCAGGCGAGCAGCGTCTCGAAATCCGGCGCCAGCGCCGCGCCGAGCGAGGCCAGGCCGAACAGCGCGAAGCCGCAGAGGAAGACCGGCCGGAAGCCGATCGTCTCGCCGAGCGAGGCGAGCGGCAGCAGCGTCGTCACCACGGTGAGCTGATAGGCGTTCAGCAGCCAGGTCGCGCTCGCCGGCGAGATGCCGAGGGTGCGGGCGATGCCGGGCAGCGCGATATTGACCATCGAGCTGTCGAGCACGGTGATGGCGATGGAGACGGAAACGGCCGCCACCGCCCAGACGCGGCGCGGCATGGGCAGGCCGTCGGACTCGATGGGCAGCATGAGGCGCGGGCCGGTCCCTCTCTCAGGCGCGCGGCGCCTGCAGCGCCTCCAGCACGGCGGCGGTGTCGTAGAGCTCGCGGAATTCGAGGAGCCGGCCGTCGCGCAGGCGCAGGATGTCGGTCTTGGCCAGCACGATCTCCTGCCCCGTCGCATGCACGCGGCCGCGCGCCTCGGCGAGCACCGTGACCCATTCGCCGTCGGCGATCACCCGCTCCACGGTGTAGGCGGTGACGGCGAGCGTGGCATCGAGGGCGGCGAAGAAGGCCTCGACCCCGGCGCGGCCGCGATGCGTGCCGCCCCAGGGGATGCCCGGGCAGGCGGCCGAGCTCCAGACGACATCCTCGGCCAGGGCCTCCAGCACCGCGGCGCGGTCGCCCCTGGCATAGCAGGCATAGAGCTCGTCCTGCCGCGCGCGGCTCAGCGCCGTCAGCGCCGCCAGTTCGTCACCCATGCCCCTCTCTCCTCCCGCCGCCCGCCGCGTTCCCCGCGATCGGGCCTGCCGCCCACGGGCGGCGCGTCCGCCACGCCGCCTCGTCCGGCGCCCCGCGCCCTCCCGTCAGGCCGCCGCCCGGGCCGGGAGCTGCGGCAGCGCGACGCCGACCAGCGCGTCGCGCGTCACCAGCGCCGCGAGCTGGTCCTCGGACCAGCCCTCGGTGCCCTCGGGGCGCATCGGCAGCACCATCCAGCGGTAATCCGCCGTGCTGTCGACCACCCGGATCTTGGTGCCTGCCGGCAGCGCGGTGCCCCATTCCGCCAGCACGCCGCGCGGGTCCCGCACCGCGCGGGAGCGGTATTCGAAGCTCTTGTACCAGCCCGGCGGATAGCCGAGCACGGCGCGCGGATAGCAGGAGCAGAGGGTGCAGACGACGAGGTGGTGCAACCCCGGCCGGTTCTCCAGCACGCCGAGCGGCGGCGCGCCGGCCATGGAGACGCCCATCCGCTCGGCCGCCGCCGCGCCGTCGGCCAGCAGCAGCGCCCGCCAGGCCGGGTCGAGCCAGGCGCGGGCCACCATGCGGGCGCCGATCTCCGGGCTGGCGCGGTCGGTGCGGGCCTGCATCGCCGCCAGCTCCGCCTCACTGACGAGGCCCTTGGCGGCGAGGGCGGCGACCAGCCGCTCCAGCCGGGCGAGGCTCTCGGGGCGGGCGGGGGCGCTCATGCGGCCCTCGCGCGGGGGCGGGACGGGTGCGGCTCGCTCGGCATCACGCGGCCTCCTGGCCTGGGGCATCGGCCGGCTCCAGCCAATGCTCGAAGATCTCGACAAGCAGCGTGTCACCCTCCGCGCCCTCCTGCCAGATCGGCGGCTGGGCGAAGAGCACGTGGTAGAGCACGCGCGGCGGGGCCGGCCGGGCGAAGGCCAGGTCCTCGGGATTGGCGAAAGCGCCGAGCACCGCCTGCACCTCCCCCTCCCGGCCGCGCAGGTAGTGCGGGGTGCGGATGTGGCAGGAGGGGGCGCCGGAGGGCAGGCGCCGGCGCTCCGGCCAGTCCTCGCGGACGCGGACCCGCGCCCCGGGCGCGAAGCGCGCGGCGGGCCCCGCCGCCGGACCGGCGCTCATGCCAGCTCCTCCGGCGTGACCACGCCCTTCTCCAGCAGCAGGCCGGTGATCGAGGTCAACCAGCGCTCGTAATAGGTGAGCCCGAAATACTCCGGCTCCGGGATCGCCTCGATGCCGCGGCGCAGCTCGTCCACCGTCATCAGGCCCTTCTGCGCCAGCACCTGGCGCAGCGCATCCACGCGCTTGCCGAAGGCGTCCGGCGGTGCCTCGTCGCGCTCGACCGGGCTGCAGCGGAAGCGGCTGAGGCCGCCCATGTCGTGGATGGCGGGGGTCGGTTCGGCGTCGCTCATGGGCGGGAGGCTAGCCCGCGATGGCCCGGCCTGGGAACACCTCGGACGCGCCCCGCCCGCGGCGGGGCCCGGCCGCTGGTGGGGCGGCATCGGGGCGGCATGCGGCAAACGCCAGCGGCCGGCGTTATCGCCCGCGCGCCCGCCGCGCACCTCCCCTGCCCCACCTCTTGTCCGGAGCCCCGGCCCATGCGCCTGCCGCTGATCCCCCCCGCCCAGCTCGATGCCGAGCAGACGCCGCTGCATGCCGATATGCGCGCGGGCATCGAGAAGAACTTCAAGGGCTTCGCCACGATCGCGCCGGATGGTGCGCTGATGGGCCCGTGGAATCCCTGGATCCACTGGCCGCGGATCGGCGGGCCGATCTGGGAGCTGACCAAGGCCCTCTCCTTCGAGACCGCGCTGCCGCGGCCGGTGCGCGAGGTCGCCATCCTGGTGACCGGCGCGCATTTCCACGCCGCCTACGAGATCTACGCGCATGTGATCGCGGCCGAGCAGCGCGGCCTGCCGGATGCGAAGATCGCCACCATCGTCGCCGGGCAGCGCCCCGTGGACCTGACGCGGGAGGAGGCGGTCGCCTACGACATCGCCGCCGCCCTGGTCGGGGGCGGGGTGCTGCCCGAGCTGACCTGGACGCAGGGGGTCGAGGTCTTCGGCCGGGATGCCACGGCCGAGCTGGTCTACCTCGTCGGCCTCTATTGCCTGGTCTCGATCACCCTGAACGGCTTCGACGTGCCGGTGCCCGAGGCGGGCTGAGGGCAGCGGCCCCGGGCCTGCCGGGCGCCGGCCTTGCGTTTTCAGGGCATCTTCACCCGATCAGGTGCGTCCACCTGATCGGGATCTGCTCTAGCGGAGCAGGTCGGGGCCGCGCTCGCGCGGCGGGCCGGCCATCTCCGAGCGGAAGCCGACAGGGTCCTGGCCGGTGGCGGCGTGCTTGCGCTCGTAATGCTTGGCGTATTTGTCGGTGACGAGGGCGGACTTCACCACGATGCAGACATCGGTGGTGTTGAACTGGTGGTCGAGCACGGCGCCGTCGCCGACGAAGCCGCCGAGCCGGAGATAGCCCTTCACCAGCGGCGGCAGCTCCTGCACCACCGCGCGCAGGTCGAGCGTCGCCGGATCGAGGCGGTTCATCGCCACGTAGCGCTCGGGCAAGGCCCGCGGCCGGATCGGCGCCGGCGCCAGGTGATGCGTGTGCAGGAAGGTGAGCGCCGGCGCGAGGGCGTCGAGGTTGGTGCCGTGCAGGCTGGCGCAGCCGAACATCAGCTCGATGCGGTGATGGAAGACATAGGCGGCGATGCCGCGCCAGAGCAGCTGCATGCTGCCGCGCGTGCGGTGCTGGGCGTCGACGCAGGACCGGCCCAGCTCGAGGATCTCGCCGCGGAGGTCGAGCAGCGGCCGGAGGTCGTATTCCGCGGCCGAGTAGAAGCGGCCGATGCGGGCCGCCGCGGGCCGGCGGATCAGCCGGTAGGTGCCGACCACCGCCGCGGCGCCCTCGCCGAGATCGTGGTCGAGGACCAGCAGATGGTCGGCGACCGCGTCGTATTCGTCGCGGTCGCGGCCGGTCGCCAGCGTCGCGGCGTCCGGATGCGCCCCCATCTCCTCGTAGAAGACGCGGTAGCGGAGCGCGAGGGAGGCGTCGATCTCCGCCTCCGTCTCGGCCAGCCGGACCCCCAGATTGCCGGCGCGCAGCTCGCCGAAGCCGGCCTCGCCGGCCAGGGTGCTCATGAGAGGGCGCTCATGCCGGGTCGCGCCCGCTGCGCGGCTTGCGGCGGCCGCCGGCGGGCTCGGGCGTCGGGTCGGGGAAGCGGCGGCCGAACAGCTCGAGCCGGTGATCGACGAGCTGGAAGCCGAGTCGCGCGGCGATCTCGCGCGCCAGCACCTCGTGCCGCTCATCGGCGAACTCGATCACCTTGCCGGTGTCGACGTCGATCAGGTGGTGGTGCGGCCCGTGCTCGGTGGGTTCGTAGCGGGCGCGGCCGCCCCCGAAATCGTGGCGCTCGAGGATCCCCTTCTCCTCGAGCAGCCGCACGGTCCGGTAGACCGTGGCGATGGAGATGTGGCTGTCGCGCTCATGCGCGCGACGGTACAGCTCCTCGACATCCGGGTGGTCGGCGCTCTCGGAGAGGACGCGGGCGATCAGGCGCCGCTGTCCCGTCATCTTGAGGCCGCGCTCGATGCAGAGCCTTTCGATGCGGGAGATGCCCTCGCGGTCGGCGGAAGCGGGCGTGTCCATGCGGCTTCAGATTCGGCCCTAATGCTCGGCGGCCGGCAGGTCCGGCCACCCTGGTTCCCTCAGGGCCGGGACCATAGCCTTCCCTGCCGCCCGCCACCATGGCGGAGGCGGGAGGGAGGGCGGATGGTCCGGGCACGAGACGGATGCATGGCCGGGCGACGGCCTGCCGGATCAGCCGGCCTTCATCGCCGTGCCCGCTGCCACCGTCGACTCGCGCCGCGCCGCACGGGCCGGACGGCCGCGCGGCTTGGTGCCGAGGCCGATCTTCTTGGCCAGCGAGGAGCGATGCTTGGCGTAGTTCGGCGCCACCATAGGATAGTCGGGCGCCAGGCCCCAACGCTCCCGGTACTGCTCGGGTGTCATGTTGTAGGAGGTCTGGAGATGTCGCTTCAACATCTTCAGCTTCTTCCCGTCTTCCAGACACACCAGGTATTCCGGTGTAATCGACTTCTTCACCGGCACCGCGGGTTGTGGACGCTCGGGCTGTGGCTTCGCCACGGGCTGTCCTACCGAGGACAGCGTCCGATAAACCTCCTGGATGAGGTTTGGGAGATCTCCCAACGCTACTGGATTGTTCGAGACATGCGCCGCCACGATTTCGGCTGTCAGTCCCAGCAGGTCGGCAGAAGGCGAATCTTCAGCCATGCGACGTATCTTCCCGTTGTCGGCCGGCGAGCTATACTACCCCCTCACATGGTTTCGCAATACGTTCCAGCGCTTCAGGGGGCATCTTCCGTTGGACTCTGTTAGCGAACAAGAACTCAGCAGCGATCGTCAGCTGGACATCACCACCGACACTTGTCCAATGACCTTCGTCCGCACCCGACTCGCCCTCGACCGGATGCAAAGCGGGCAGACCCTGTTGCTGCGCCTGCGAGGCGAGGAGCCGCGCCGCAACCTGCCCCGGACGGCGACCGAGCAGGGCCATGCCGTGCTGGCCCAGAGGGAACTCGCCGACGGTTCGCTGCTGCTGCTGCTGCGCAAGGGCTGAGGCCCGGCCGCCGCCGCGGCCAGACTTGCGTCGCGGACGCCGTACTATTCGCCGCGACGCAGCGCCGCCATTACTTCCCGGCAGGCGGGCCAGTCAGGACGCGGCGCAGCACCAGCGCGTCCGACCCGTCCGGGTAATAGCGCCGCCGCCGCCCCACCTCGACGAAGCCCTGCCCGGCATAGAGCGCGCGGGCCGCGGCGTTGCCGGCGGCGACCTCGAGGAACATCGCCGCCGCGCCGCGCGCCACCGCCCCGGCCAGCGCCCCGGCCAGCAGCGCGCCGCCGAGGCCGCGCCGCCGCGCCGGGGGCCGCACCGCGAGCGTCAGGATCTCCGCCTCGCCGCCCGCCGCGCGCGCCAGCACGAAGCCCGCCCCGGGCACCCAGAGGCCGAAGGCGCCGGGCATGCCCAGCATCAGCGCGATGGCGTCCGGCCCCCAGGTCTCGGCCGGCGGGAAGGCCTCGGCATGCAGGGCGGCGAGCGCCGCCGCGTCCGCCGCGCCGGCCGGGCCGGGAATCACGCCGGGCTGGCGAGCGGCTGCCGCACCGCCGGCGGCTCGACATAGAGGGGACGCGCCGCGAGGGGCGGCAGCCGCCCGGTCAGCCGCAGCGCGGCGACGCGCGCCACCGCGGCGGCCTCCGGCTGGCGGCTGGCGCTCGCCTCCGCCTCGGCGCCGCGGGCGGCGAGCGCGGCGGCGACCCGCTCGGCGGCATCGCCGACCAAGACCACCGGCCCGCCCGGCAGCGGCAGCGCATCGATCTCATGCACCTCCGGCAACCCGTCCGCCGCCGCGGCCCCGGCGGCGAAGCGCTCGAGGATCACCCGGCCGCGACGGTTGTCGACCACCGACCAGACGCTCCGCCCCGACCGGGCCGCGACCGGCAGCGCCGCGGCCAGCGCCTCGCCCGTCGTCACGCCGAGCACCGGCAGGCTGGCCGCGAGCGCCACCCCCTGGGCCAGGGCGAGCGCGGCGCGGATGCCGGTGAAGCTGCCCGGCCCGACCACGGCGGCCACGGCGTCGAGATCGGTGGCGGCGATGCCGGCCTCGCGCAGCACCGCCTGCGCCATGGGCGGCAGGGCCGCGGCCTGGCCGCGATCGGCCTCGAGGAGCCGCTGGGCCCGGATCGCGGCATCGGCCTGCACGGCGGCCGAGCAGCGGGCGAGCGAGGCATCAAGGGCGAGAATCCACACCGGGCGGGGTTCCTGTCGCGGGCCATTCATCCGCGGCGACATGCTATCGCCCGCGGGCCGCTCATGTCACGATCGACACGACGCCGTTCGTAACAATCGCGGGTGGTCGTCACAGTAGAAGTTCGATCATCACCGGCACATGGTCGCTGGCCTGCGGCCAGCCCCGCGCCGGCTTCAGCACCGCATGCCGCCCGAGCGCGCCGGCGAGGTCGGGGCTGACCCAGAGATGATCGAGCCGCCGGCCGCGATCCGAGGCCTCCCAGTCGCGGGCGCGGTAGGACCACCAAGTGTAGAGCTTCTCCTCGGGCGGCACGAAATGCCGCAGCGCATCGTGCCAGGCGCCGGCCTGCATCCAGCCGGTGAGCGCCGCCACCTCGACCGGGGTGTGCGAGACGACGCCGAGCATCTGCCGGTGGCTCCAGACATCGTTCTCGAGCGGGGCGATGTTCAGGTCGCCGACCAGCACGCTGCGCGGCCGGGCGCCGCGCGCCGCCGACCAGGCCGTCGCCTCGGCGACGAAATCGAGCTTATGGGCGAATTTCGGGTTGGCCGCGCGGTCCGGCAGGTCGCCGCCGGCGGGGACGTAGAAATCGTGCAGCTCCAGCGGACCGCCCGGCGCATCGAGCGAGACGGCGAGATGCCGGCAATCGCCGCGGCCGCACCAGTCGGGATCCTCGTCGCGTACCGCGAAGGGCAGGCGCGAGAGGATGGCGACGCCGTTGTAGCCCTTCATGCCCTTATGGGCGATGTGCGGGAAGCCGAAGCCGCGGATGTCCTCGAGCGGAAAGAGCTCGTCCGGGCATTTGGTCTCCTGCAGGCAGAGCACGTCCGGATCGAGCGCCTTCACCAGCTCCGCCAGCAGGCCGCGGCGCAGCCGAACGGAGTTGATGTTCCAGGTGGCGATGCGAAGCGGTCGCCCGGTGCGCTGGGTCGGCATCGGGAGGGCATAGTCGCCAGCGGCAGCGGCCACAATCCTCGGCGGCCCGTTTGGCGCCGGGGCGCGGTCAGACGATCCGCGTCCGCACCTCGCCCACGCCCTCGACGATGCCCTCCAGCAGGTCGCCCCGCTGCACCGCGGCGACGCCCTCGGGGGTGCCGGTCATGATCAGGTCGCCCGGCGCGAGGCGGACCAGGTGGGAGAGGTTCGAGATCACCTCCGGCACCGACCAGATCAGCTTGGAGAGGTCGGAGGACTGCACGACCTTGCCGTTCACCTTGAGCTCGATCCGGCCCTTCGAGACATCGACGCCCCGGGCCGGCACCAGCGCGCCCATCGGCGCCGAATTGTCGAAGCCCTTGCCCATGTCCCAGGGCCGGCCGGTCTTCTTCGCCTCGTTCTGCAGGTCGCGCCGCGTCATGTCGAGGCCGGCGCAATAGCCCCAGACATGGCCCATCGCCTGCGCGACCGGGATGTCGGCGCCGGCCGAGCCGATCGCCACCACCAGTTCCATCTCGTGGTGCAGCTGCTTGGTCATCGGCGGGTAGGGCATGTCGGCGCCATCCACCACCAGCGCATCGGACGGCTTGGTGAAGTAGAAGGGCGGCTCGCGGCTCGGGTCGCTGCCCATCTCGATGGCGTGCTCGGCGTAGTTCCGGCCGACGCAGAAGATCCGGCGCACCGGGAACATCTGCCCGCTGCCCTGGATGGGCAGGGCGGCGATGACCGGCGGGGCGATGACGTAATCGGACATGCCGCGTGGCACTCCTGCAAGCGGGCGGCGCCGCCCGGGATGGCGCAATGCCCGGGAAGGGGATGCCGGCTGGGGCGGCCCGGGTGCTGGCTGCTGCTTTAGCCCCAGGCCGGGCGGACTGGAACCGCTCGAGCCCCAGTGGCCTGTGCGGCGGCGGCAGATGCAAGGGGTTCGCAACGCCGCCGGCCGGAGGGGTCAACGCGGCGCCGCAAAGCTGCTCTGGAGAAGCCGGCTACACTTGGCGTCATACATCAAGTACAGCGGCTAACTTGCGGAGAAACGGCAAAAAGGCAAAAAAAGCGCCCGGACAGGGGGGTGTCCGGGCGCCGTTGTTGTTGCTTCCGATCGGAAAGGTCGGGCGAGCCGGCAGGGGAAACCGGCCTCGGCCACCAACCCATTATAGGCGGGTTGGCCTGTGGATATTAGCGATGACCGGGCGCGGAAGCAAAAGCCTTTGCGCGACGCAGGCATGCGAGACCGCCATATCGCCCACAAGTCGCGCAACTGTGACCAGAAGTCGCAGCAACCCCAACAGCCGGAGGTTGGATGTTGCTATTCCGCCGCTTGCGCCAGCGCTTGGCCGCTGGGCCCAGCCCGGCGACCGGCGCAGGCCATGGCGGCGGCCCCGAAACGCTCGAACAGCGCCCGGCTGACCGGATCGCGTTCCCAATCATACTCGGGATGCCACTGCACGCCATAGGCGAATCCGGGGGCATCCTTCACCCGCACCGCCTCGATCGTCCCATCCGGCGCCCAGGCCTCGGCCTCGAGGCGCGGCGCCAGCCGGGCGATGCCCTGGTTGTGCAGGGAGTTCACCATCAGCTCGGTGCGGCCGGCCAGCTCGGCGACCAGGCTCTCCGGCTGCAGCCGCAGCCCATGCGCCTTGGCGACGCGGATCCGCGGCAGCGGCTGGTCGGCCGGCGTCGAGTGGTCGATGCGGCCCGGCAGGTCTTGGATCCGCTGGTCGAGGCTGCCGCCGAGCGCCACGTTCAGCTCCTGGAAGCCCCGGCAGATGGCCAGCAGCGGCACCCCGGCGGCGATGGCGGCGCGGATCAGCGGCAGGGTGGTGGCATCCCGCGCCAGATCCTCCGGCGTGCCCTCGGCATGCGGCGGGCCGGCATAGAATTCCGGGCAGACATTGGAACGGCTGCCGGTGAGGATGAGGCCGTCGAGCCGCGGCAGGATCTGCGGCGCCATCGCCTCCCCCGCCGCCGGCAGCAGCACGGGGATCCCGCCCACCGGCCCGAGCACCACGCGGACATAGCTGTCGGAGGCCGCATGGTTCGGTGTGGCGAAGATGCCGAACGCCTTCACGCAACAGGAAATGCCGATGAGCGGTTTCATCACGGTTGCAGCTTCACCCCCGATTGCGGCGCGATCAAGATGGCGGCGTCGATCCTGGCGACGATTGCGATGCAGGTTTCGCGCCAATCCCTGACCGTTTCCTTGACCCGGCCGCCGCTCGTGACGGGGAGATAAGCGCCTCGCGCCGCCCCAGGGCGGGGATTGCCGCATGGCAGCGTGGGCGACGCCGCATGGGCGGCCCCGAGCGCGATCGCCTGGAACCGGCATGCGCGGCTCGTGTCCAGGGCAGGTCCCGTTCGAGTGGACGCACTTGAGCGGGGGAGGATGCCCTGAAAACAGCGCGCTGGAGCATTGGCCGCGAATGCGGCGGAGCGGACGATGCTCTAGCGCATTTCCTGCGAACTTCCGTTCACATGCAATGCTCTAGGTATTTGTTTTTATGAGCATATTCACCTGTCCGGATGAGTTCATCCGGACAGGATCTGCTCTAGGGGATGCCCAGCGCCTCGCGGAAGCGCGGATCGTTGAAGTCGAACAGGATCGCGGGGAAGCGCCCGCCGAATTCCGGCTGCGAGAGCGTCACCCGCGTCTGCTGCCCCTGCGCATCCACCACGACCCATTGCCGCAGCTCGATCGGGTCCTGGGCGAAGACCAGCGTGAGCTGGCCCTCGGCGGCGCGCCCGGTGCGGACCAGGGTGATCCGCAGCATGCCGCCGCCCCGCTCCACCCCGCTGACGCTGACATCGCCCGAGAGGCGGAGGTCGTCGCGCA
The DNA here is from genome assembly GCF_003258945.1 of Roseicella frigidaeris. Taxonomy (GTDB): domain Bacteria; phylum Pseudomonadota; class Alphaproteobacteria; order Acetobacterales; family Acetobacteraceae; genus Paracraurococcus; species Paracraurococcus frigidaeris. The sequence goes on from NZ_QLIX01000020.1 coordinate 19,436, forward strand.
GCAATATGCCGAGCGGCGTCGAGCCGATCGGCAGGGTGGTCGCCTGCTTGAGCTGGCGGTCGAAGTAGAAGAACTGGCCATAGCTGGCGACGAGGAGCAGGGGTTCGGGCGGATCGTACTCGAACCGCATCTTCCCCGGCCGCACGATCCAGCCCGTACCCTCCGCCGAGGCGCCGTTCTGCGCGATTTGCAGGAAGCGCGCCTTCAGGCTGGTGAGGCGGTTCAGCCAGGCCTCGGCCCGGGCGATGTCCGCCCGGTCGCGCTCGGAGAGCGGCCGGGACTGGGCCAGGGCCGGGCAGGCCGGCAGGAGGATGGGCAGGGCGAGCAGGGATCGGCGCAGCATCGCCCTCCATGTGGACCGGGCGCCGCCGGGGGGAAAGCCCCGCGGCGCCGCCCCATCGTTGCGAAGCGTGACGCGGCGGGAGGCGCCGCGAACGTGAAGCGCCGTGACAGGGGCGTGACTCCCCTCCCGGCGCCGAAGCATGGGACGAGTGGCGGCCTGAGACGTTCCTTCATCATCCCCTGGCAGTATCCGCCCCGATGCCCTTCCTCCTGCCGCAGCTTGCGGCGACCTCCAGCACCGCGACACGCCCCCGGGCGGTGGTCGCGCTCGCCGCCGGCCAGCAGCCGGCCCTGCTGGTGCGCTGCCTCTGCGCGCTGGCCTTGCAGCGGAGCCGGAACGGGCTGTGGCTGGCCCCGGGCGCCTTCGGCGCGGTGGTGGTGCCGGAGGGGCCGGTGGCGCCGCTGCAAGCGGCGTTGCAGCCCCTCGGCCCCTCCCTGCCCTTCCTGCTGACCCTCGCCCCGCCGGCGGCGACGCATGCGGCGCTGCGCGAGGCGCTGGCCAGGGCGGCGGCCTGGGTGGCGCCGGAGGGCCCCGTCCTCACCACCCTGGCCGCGGCGGTGCCGGAGCCGCATTGGCTGGAGCGGGCCATGGCCGGCCTGGCCGACGGCGCCGATGCGGTGTTCGGCGAGGCGGTGGCGCCGGCAGCGGGTCCGGACCCGGCGGCGCGCTATGCCGGCCTGCTCGCCGCCCTCGCCGCCCGCCTCGATCCCGATCCGGCCGATCCCCACCCGGCGCATGGCCAGGAGACGGTGGCGAGCTTCGCCCTCCGCGCCGGGCTGCTGGCGCGGCCGGAGGGCCTGCTGCCCGGGCCGGAGGGCTTCCCCGGCCTGCTGGCGGCCTTGCGGCGGCAGGATGGCCGCCTCCGCCACGTCGCGGGGATGCGGGTCGAGGCCGAGCTGTCGCCGGGGCCGGTCGAGCCGGTCCTGGCCTGGCGGCGGCGGCTGCTGGCGCGGCGCGCGCTGCGGGCCTTCTGGGAGCAGGGCATCGGCCTCGTCGCGGCCGAGACGCCGGGCTTCCGGGGCTGGGCGAGGCGGCTCGGCCTGCCGGCCGGGGCGCTCGGCAGCCTGCTCGCCGCGCCGCGGTTCGGCGCGGCCTGGGCGGCGGTCGAGGCGGCGAGCCCGGTGCTGTCCGCAGCCCGGCCGCTGCCGCCGGAGACCTTGCCCAGGCAGATGCGCCTCGCCCGGCTGCTGCTGACGCTGGCGCCGCGCGCACCGGCCGCGCCGGAGCCGGGGATCGCCGCCTAGAGCAGATCCCGATCGGTGGACGTACCGGACCGGGCCTGAGCGACCACGCCCTGGCGCAGATCGCGTTCCGCTGCCCCCGCCCTTCGAAGGGTCAGCGCGCCGGCGGCGGGCCGCCTTGCAGCGCGCCGGGCGGCAGGGCCAGGTTGCGATAGCCGGGCGGCGCCTGGAAGCGGGCCGGGTCCTGCGGGCCGTAGGAGACCGTGACCGCCTCCACCGTGCCGGCCTGCTCGCCCAGGCTGCCGCTGCTGCGGAGCATGACGCCATCCGCGGTCAGGCAGGTCTCCCCGCGCGCGCGGCCATCCTCGTAGGTCCAGACCGTGCAGGGCAGCCCGGCGATGGTGGCGCTGCCGCCGCGGCTGAACCGGGCATTGGCGGGCGGCTCGGTCGGCAGCAGCGTGCCGCCGGCGGCGGGCGGCACCTCGACGACGGCCCGCTCGCGCTCCATCACCACCAGCATGCGCTGCGCCTTCTGGTCGATCACCGACCAGCCCTGCATGCCGGGCGCCTCGATGCGCAGCTTCCGGGCGGCGGCGAGCCAGGCCATGCGCAGGCTGCGCCCGGCCGCCTGGCCGCCCACCACCCGATAGGTCACCGCGACGTCGCGGCTCGGCTGCAGCAGGGGCCGCTCCTCGGCCGCCGCGGGCAGCGCCGCCCCCAGAGCGAGGACGAGGGCGAGGACGGGAAGGAAGCGGCGCATCACTCCTCCTGGCTGCGGCGCGCCAGCACCTCGCGCTTGCCGACATGGTTGGCCGGCCCGACCACGCCCTCCTTCTCCATCTGCTCGATCAGCTTGGCGGCGCGGTTGTAGCCGATGTTGAGATGGCGCTGGATGAAGGAGGTGCTGGCCTTGCCCTCGCGGCTGACCAGCTCGACGGCCTGGTCGAACAGGCTCTTCTCCGAATCCGAGGCGCCGGCGATGCCGGAGAGGGAGAGGCCGTCGCCGCCCTCCTCCTCCTCGGTCTCGGTGACCTCCTCGACATAGGCCGGCTCGCCCTGGGCGCGGAGGAACTCCACCACCTTCTCGACCTCGCCATCCGAGACGAAGGGCCCATGGACGCGGCTGACGCGGCCGCCGCCGGCCATGTGCAGCATGTCGCCCTGGCCCAGCAGCTGCTCGGCGCCCATCTCGCCGAGGATGGTGCGGCTGTCGATCTTGCTCGTCACCTGGAAGGAGATGCGGGTCGGGAAATTGGCCTTGATGGTGCCGGTGATGACATCGACCGAGGGCCGCTGCGTCGCCATGATCACATGGATGCCGGCGGCGCGCGCCATCTGCGCCAGGCGCTGCACGGCGGCCTCGATCTCCTTGCCCGCCACCATCATCAGGTCGGCGACCTCGTCGATGATGACGACGATCATCGGCAGCGGCACCAGGACCAGGGGCTGGTCCTCGAAGACCGGCTTGCCGGTCTCCGGGTCGAAGCCGGTCTGCACCCGCCGGTTCAGCACCTCGCCGCGCCGCCGCGCCTCGCCCACCTTCTCGTTGTAGCCCGCGATGTTGCGCACCCCGAGCTGCGACATGGCGCGGTAGCGGCGCTCCATCTCGCGCACCGTCCATTTCAGCGCGCCGATGGCCTTGGGCGGCTCGGTGACGACGGGGGCGAGCAGATGCGGGATGCGGTCATAGACCGAGAGCTCCAGCATCTTCGGGTCGATCATGATGAAGCGGCACTCCTCCGGCCCGAAGCGCCAGAGGAGGGAGAGGATCATGGTGTTGATGGCGACCGACTTGCCCGAGCCGGTGGTGCCGGCGATGAGCAGGTGCGGCATGCGGGCGAGGTCGGCGATGACCGGCAGGCCGCCGATATCCTTGCCCAGCGCCAGCGGCAGCCGCCCGGGGTGCCGCTGCCAGTCCTCCGAGCCCATCATCTCGGAGAAGTAGACCGTCTCGCGCTTGGCGTTCGGCAGCTCGATGCCGATGACGTTGCGCCCCGGCACGGTCGCGATGCGCACCGCCGTCACATGCATGTTGCGGGCGATGTCGTCGGCGAGGCCGATGACGCGGGCGGATTTGGTGCCCGGCGCCGGCTCCAGCTCGTAGAGCGTGACCACCGGCCCGGGATTGATGCCGGCGATGCGGCCGCGGACGCCGTAATCCTCGAGCACCTGCTCGAGCATCCGGGCATTGGCGGCGAGCGCCTCCTCGCTCGGCCGGCCGACCCGCTTGCCCGGCGCCTGCAGCAGGTCGATCGGCGGCAGGCGCCAGGGCACCTCGCCGACCAACGGCTGCACCTCCTGCCGCACCGGCCGCGCGGTGTGCGGCGGCGGCGCCGGCGGGGCGATGCGCGGCCCGCGGCCGGCGCCGCGCGGCGACTCGGCCTCCTCCTCCGCGGATGGGGCCGGTGGCGGCGGCGCCGGCCGGGCGGGCGGCGGGACGCTCGGGCCCCGCGCCGGGCGGCGCTGCTCGGCGGCCGCATCGGCGGCGCGCAGCACCGCGGCGAGGTCCGCCGCCGGGGCCGCCGGGCGCCGGGCGCGCCAGCGCAGCATCCCCCCGAGCGGCCGGCCCAGCCGCGCCAGCAGCCCCGCCGCGCTGCGCGCCCCCGCCCCGCCGGCCCGGCCGAGGCCGCTCGCCGAGTCGCGGGCGGCGCGGCCGACCCGCAGCCACTCCGCCGGCGAGAGGCCGAAGGCGGGGATGGCCAGCAGCAGGGTCAGCCCGACCAGCGCCATGCTGGTCACCACGCTGCCGAAGGGCCCGAGCAGCGCCTCGGCGGTGTCGTGCAGCGCATGCGCGGTGACCGCCCCGCCGGCGCCGCCCGGCCCGGCGCTGGCCGGAGCCGGCAGCGGCGCAAGGGTCAACGCCGCGCCGCCGATCGGCAGCGCCGCGAGCAGCGCCGCCAGCCGGGCGGGGAAGAGGCCGAGGCCGCGATGCGTCGCCAGCCGCCAGGCCCAGGCGAGCAGCGCCAGGCCCGGCAGCACGCCGGCCCAGCCGAAGCCCTGCAGCATCAGGTCCGACAGCACCGCGCCCGCCGGGCCGGCGAGGTTGGCCGGCGCCCGGGTGGTGGCGGTGGAGAGCGAGGGATCGGCGGCGTCGTAGCTGGCGAGCGCGACCAGCAGGGCCAGGCCGGTCAGGCCGCAGACGAGGCCGAGGACTTCGAAGAGCCGCCGTCGGATCGCCGCCTTGACGGCCGGCGAGGCGAAGCGGCGGACCCCGGAGAGTTGGGCGGAGGGCATGGAGGCGCGGGTCGCAGACATGGGCGCGGCGAGGATCCGGCTGGAAGGAGACGCGAAGATTAACCCGCAACGCCCTGAGAAAGCGAGATGTGGTACAGGCCGCAGGCGTATCGACCCTGGCAGCGCGGCCGGGCAGGCCTGCGGAAGGCGCCGGCCCGGCGGGCGGCGCCTCCTGCCTTCCGCCCCCTGATGGGGAGGATCAGAAGATCTTGCTCAGCGTGAAGAGCACCCGCCCCTCGCAGATCCGCTGGCCGCCGGTCGCCCGGTCGGCCACCGGCGCGCATTCGTTCTTGCTGATGTTGGTGTCGTACCAGGCCACCGTCGCGGTCACGCCCCAGTAGATCTCGCGCGAGACGCCGATGGAGTACCAGAGATAGTCGGGCGTGCCGAAGAAGGTGTTCTTCTGGATCCACTGGTAGCCGACCCGGCCGGAGGCGGTGAGCTCGAAGGGCAGGGTCACGTCGACGCCGCCCTCGATGTAATTGCCGGCGCCCGACCGCCCGAAGAAGTTCGGCGAGTAGTTATAGGCGGCCAGGATCTTCACCGGGTCGATGGTGTAGTTCGCCTTGACCGCGATCTCCTGGTACTCGTTCAGCTGCGTGCCCGGCGCCTTGTCCTGCCCCGGATAGGTGTAGCCGATATAGCCGATGTCGAAATTGATGCCGCCGAGCGCGAAGCGGTAGCCGGCCATCAGGTCGAGCTCCTGGCGCGTGTCGTTCCAGGGGCTGGCGAGGAATTTCGCGTTCGACAGGAAGGCCCCGACATAGACGCCGCTCTCGTGCTGCACGTCGAGCGTCGCCTGGTAGGCCCAGTTGTTGCGGGTCTGGCTGATGCCGCGGAAGAGGTAGTCGTTCGAGATCGCCGGCGTCGTCGTCACCGTCAGGCCGAGCGAATCGATCTGCTGCTGCGCCGCCGCCGGCAGGGCCGGCAGGACGAGCGCGGCGATGGCGAGGACCGCCTTGCGGAGCAGGGCGGCGGGCCGCTGCGGCAGCCCGGAATGGTCGGTCATGGTTTCCTGGTCCCCGTGTCGGTTGAAGCGGCGTTCCGTTTGGTTAGAGCAACTTTCCCGGTCGCCAAAAAAAGGGAGGGGGCTCGCGCCCCCTCCCGCGCTGTCAGGCGAGGCGCTCGCCGTGCTGGGTGACGTCGAGGCCCTCGCGCTCCTCGTCCTCGGCCACGCGCAGGCCGACGATCACATCGGTGATCTTGAGCAGGATGAAGGTGCCGATCGCCGAGTAGGCGAAGACCGCCGCGGTCGCTTCCAGTTGGATGATGAACTGGTCGAAGCTGCCCGAGACGCCCTCCGGCGCCGCCGTGGTGGCCGAGAGCGCGCCATAGGCGAAGACGCCGGTCAGCAGCGAGCCGACGATGCCGCAGACGCCGTGCACGCCGAAGGCATCCAGGCTGTCGTCGTAGCCGCACATGTGCTTCAGAGCGGTGGCGCCCCAGAAGCCGGCGAGGCCGGCGACCAGGCCGATGATCAGCGCCGGCACCGGCAGCACGAAGCCGGAGGCCGGGGTGATGGCGACCAGGCCGGCGACGGCCCCGGAGATGGCGCCGAGGACGCTCGGCTTGCCCTTGGTCGCCCATTCGGCGAACAGCCAGGAGAGGGTCGCGGCGCCGGCGGCGATCTGGGTGACCAGCATCGCCATGCCGGCACGCCCGCCCGCGGCCCCGGCCGAGCCGGCATTGAAGCCGAACCAGCCCACCCAGAGCAGGCTCGCGCCGATCACCGCGAGCGCCAGGTTGAAGGGCGACATGTTGTCGTGCCCGTAGCCCAGCCGCTTGCCGAGGGTGATGGCGCAGATCAGCCCGGCCACGCCGGCATTGATGTGCACCACCGTGCCGCCGGCGAAGTCGAGCGCGCCGAGGCCGAAGATCCAGCCATTCGGGTGCCAGACCCAGTGGGCGACCGGGCTGTAGATCAGGATGGTCCAGAGGATGTTGAACACCACCAGCGCGCTGAACTTCATCCGGTCGGCGAAGGCGCCGGTGATGAGGGCCGGGGTGATGATCGCGAAGGTCATCTGGAAGGTCAGGAAGACGGTCTCGGGGATGGTGAAGGCCACCGCCGCGTCGCCGCTGCCGAGCGTGAAGGGCTTGTCCCAGTTCTCCGCGACGCCGCTGAGGAAGAGCTTGGACAGGTCGCCGACATAGGCGTTGCCCTCGCCGAAGGCGAGCGTGTAGCCGATGACGCTCCAGACCACCGTGACCAGGGCGGTGATGGCGAAGCTCTGCATCATGGTGGCCAGCACGTTCTTCTTGCGGACCATGCCCGCATAGAAGAGCGCCAGGCCCGGGATGGTCATCATCAGCACCAGAGCGGTGGAGGTGAGCATCCAGGCGGTGTCGCCGGTGTCGATCTTCGGGCCGTCGTCCTGCGCCAGGGCAGGCATGGCGGCGAGCACCGCCAGACCCATGCCGGCCAGCACGCGTGCGGGCATCCTCATCGTGTGATCCTCTGTTCGTTCTGGAAGCGCGGCGGCGTCAGAGCGCCGCCTCGTCGGTCTCGCCGGTGCGGATGCGCAGCGCCCGCTCGACATCGAGGACGAAGATCTTGCCGTCGCCGATCTTGTCGGTGCGGGCCGCCTTGGCGATCGCCTCGCACACCGCATCGGCGAGGTCGGCCGGCACCACGACCTCGATCTTGATCTTGGGCAGGAAGCTGACCTGGTACTCGGCCCCCCGGTAGATCTCCGTCTGCCCCTTCTGGCGCCCGAAGCCCTTCACCTCGGTCACCGTCAGCCCCTGCACGCCGAGCGGAGTGAGCGCGTCGCGCACCTCGTCCAGCTTGAAGGGCTTGATGAATGCCATCACCAGCTTCATCGGCCCGCGAACCTCCTGCGTATCCGGCAGCGACACCTTCCAATTCCCGTGCCACCGGCCGAACGGTGCCGGCGGCCCGGCCGGGCCGGGGCCGCGCCTGCTCGCGACGCCGTGTTGCCGATGCACCGGGGCGTGTCCGGCGCGGCGCGGCCATCCCCGCAACGGAATTCCCGCGGCCGCGCCATGCCGGCGCCAGCCGGCCACCCCTGGCGCCTTCCGCGTCAACTGCACGTTTGTTGGGCATTTGGGTGTCGGGGCATTGACCGCCCCCGGGGCCGGTGGGAGGAACCGGCATGACCTCCGCCTCCGATGTCGCGGTCTGCATCCTGGGCGCCGGCCCCGTCGGCGCCACCCTGGCCGCGACCCTCGCCGCCGCCGGCCTGCCGACCGCCGTGGTCGACGCCCAGCCCCTGCCGCCGATGGAGCTGCAGGCCTTCGACGGCCGGGCCTATGCCATCGCCCTCACCTCGCAGCGGCTGCTGCGCGCCGCCGGCATCTGGGAGCGGCTGCCCGACCCTCCCTGCCCCATCCTCGGCATCCGCGTCGCCGATGGCCGGCCGGGCGAGCCCGCCTCGCCCCTCGCCCTGCAATTCGACGCCGCCACGGTCTCCGACGAGCCCTTCGGCTACATGGTGGAAGCGCGCAGCCTGCGCGTCGGGCTGAATGCCCGCCTGCCGGAGATGCCGCATCTCAGGGTCTTCGCCCCGGCAACGGCCGCGGTGGAGCGCCGGCCGGACGGGGCGCGGATCAGCCTCTCGACCGGCGAGCGGCTGACCGCCCGCCTCGTCGTCGCGGCCGAGGGGCGCAACAGCCCGCTGCGGCGCCAGGCCGGCATCCGCACCGCGGTGCTCGACTACCACCAGATCGGTATGGTCGGCGCCTTCGCGCATGAGCGGCCGCACCGCAACATCGCGCTCGAGCAATTCCTGCCGAACGGGCCCTTCGCCCAGCTCCCCCTCGCCGGGCCGGGCGGCTTCGGCAACGCCGCCTTCCCGCATGCCTCGGCCTTCGTCTGGGCCGACCGCACGGCGATCGCCCGGCGGATGCTGGCGCTCGACGACGCGGCCTTCGGGCGGGAGCTGGCGCGCCGGCTCGGCCCGCATCTCGGCGCCATCCGGCCGATCGGCCGGCGCTGGTCCTACCCGCTCTCGGCCCTGCTGGTGGAGCGCTGGACGGATACCCGCCTGGCCCTGGTCGGCGACGCCGCGCATGGCGTGCACCCGATCGCCGGCCAGGGGCTCAACCTCGGCTTCCGCGACGTGGCGGCGCTGGCCGAGGCGGTGATCGAGGCCTGGAGCCTCGGTGCCGATCCCGGCGCGCCGGCGGTGCTCGCCCGCTACCAGGCGCGGCGGCGGCCGGACACGCTGCTGATGCTCTCGGGCATGCACGCGCTGGAGCGGCTCTTCGGCAACGACATCGCGCCGGTGCGCTGGGCCCGGCGGCTCGGCATCGCCGCGGTGGACCGGCTGCCGGCGCTGAAGCGCGGCTTCGCGCGGCAGGCGATGGGGCTGGGGCCGGGCGTGACCGGGCTGCTCGCCGGCCAGCCGCTCATGCGCGTCGAGGGGTAGCGCCGCCTACCCGGCCGGCGGCAGGCAGGCCGCGGCCAGCAGGGCGAAGGCGCGGGCGCGGTGGCTGATCCGGTGCTTCGCCGCCGGGTCCATCTCGCCGAAGGTTTCGTCGCCGCCCTCGGGCACGAACATCGGGTCGTAGCCGAAGCCGCGATCGCCGCGCGGCGGCTGCACCCAATGCCCCTCGACCCGGCCCTCGAAGCCCTCGGTATGGCCATCGGGCCAAGCGAGGACGAGGGCGCAGGTGAACCAGGCGCGGCGATCGGCCTGCGGCGCGGCGAGGGCCGCGACCTTCGCCATCGCCATGGCGTAGTCCCGCCCGCCCCCCGGTTGTTCGGCCCAGTCCGCGGTGCGCACCCCGGGATCGCCGCCGAGCGCGGCCACCGAGAAGCCGCTGTCATCGGCCAGCGCCGGCAGGCCGCTGGCGCGCGCCGCCGCCAGGGCCTTGATCGCGGCATTGCCGAGGAAGCTGTCCTCGGTCTCGGCGGGCTCGGGCAGGCCGAGCTCGCCGGCCGAGACCACCTGCAGGCCGTGCGGCGCGACCAGCGCCGCCACCTCGCGCAGCTTGCCGGCATTGTGGCTGGCCAGCACCAGCCGTCCCGGCGCCAGCCGGCGATGCGGCGCGCCGGCCGCCCCGCCGCCGGGCATCAGCCGATCCCGGCCGCGCTGCGCTGCAGCCGGAAGAGCTGCTCCGTGCCCTGCCGCGCCAACCCCAGCAGCGAGAGGAGCTGCGCCTCGGAGAAGGGCTCGCCCTCGGCCGTGCCCTGCACCTCGACCAGCCCGCCGCGGCCGGTGAGGACGAAATTGGCATCCGTCTCCGCCTTGCTGTCCTCGGCATAGTCGAGATCGAGCACCGGCTCGCCCTGCCAGATCCCGCAGGACACCGCCGCCACCTGGTCCTTCAGCGGCATGCTGGCGAGGACGTTCATCTTCATGCAGTGGCGGAAGGCGAGGTGCAGCGCCACCCAGGCGCCGGTGATGCTGGCGCAGCGGGTGCCGCCATCGGCGGTCAGCACGTCGCAATCGAGCGTGACGGCCATCTCGCCCATCGCCTTCAGGTCGGTCACCGCGCGCAGGCTGCGGCCGATGAGGCGCTGGATCTCCTGCGTCCGGCCGGACTGCTTGCCGCGCGCCGCCTCGCGGTCGCTGCGGGTATGGGTGGCGCGCGGCAGCATGCCGTATTCCGCCGTCACCCAGCCCTGGCCGGTGCCGCGCAGGAAGGGCGGCACCCGGCTCTCGACCGAGGCGGTGCAGAGCACCTCGGTGTTGCCCATGCGGATGCGGCAGGAGCCCTCGGCATGGCGGGCGACGCCGGGCTCGAGGATGGCGGGGCGGAGGGCGTCGGGCGCGCGGCCGGAGGGACGGGTCATGGCGCGGGGGTTATCACGCCCGCCGGGCGCTGTTGAGGGCCAGAGCAGATCCCGATCAGGTGGACTCACCTGATCGGGTGAAGATGCTCTGAAACAACGGTCCAGGCCGTTGCATGATCGGGTGATTCACGCTTTTCGATGCGTCCCCCTCAAGCGATCTAGGTGGGGCGCCATCCCGGCCCGACCGGGGCGCGACGCGGCCCCCGCCCATAATCTCATTTTTTTAACGTATCGCCCCCTCGCCATCACGACGGGATATGGCAAGAATGAGATACACTTCGCAACATAAGCAGCGATAACCGAGGGGCTTACCGAGCAGGGATCGCCCGAGGAGCCACTCCGCATGCGTATCCCGCCGCCGGCCGCCCCGGCCCCGCAGCGCCGTCCCCGTCTCTCGGCCTTCGTCTGCGCCCGGAACGAGGAGGCGGAGCTGGCGGACTGTCTGCGCAACCTCCGCTTCGCCGATGAGATCGTCGTGCTGCTCGACCGCAGCACGGATGGCTCGGCCGCCATCGCGGAGCGCCTGGCGGACCGGGTGATCGAGGGCGAATTCCCACTGGAAGGCCCGCGCCGCGCCGCCGCCCTGGCCGCCTGCAGCGGGGACTGGGTCCTCGAGATCGATGCCGACGAGCGGGTCACCCCCGCCCTGGCGGCGGAGATCCGCGCCATCGCCGCCGCGCCTGCCCGGGCCGACTGGTATCTCGTCCCGGTCGATAATTTCATCGGCGGCCGGCGGGTCCGGCATGGCTGGGGCGGCTCCTTCGGCACCTCGGCCGTCGCCCGGCTCTACCGCCCGGGCGCCAAGAGCTGGGGCGAGGAGCGGGTGCATCCCGGCGCCCGCCTCCAAGGCCGCTCCGGCGGCCGACTGCAGGGCCGGATCGAGCATTTCGTCGATCGCGACATCTCGGCGGTGATCCGGCGGCTCGACCGCTACACCCTGCTGCGCGCCGCCGACCTGCAACGGGGCGGCGGCGCCCGCCACGGCCTGGCCTCGCATGCCTTCCGCGGGCTGCGGCGCTTCTGGAAATGCTACGTCACCCGGCGCGGCTACCGGGAAGGCGAATGGGGCGTGCTGATCGCCCTCATGGCTGCGCTCTACCCGCTGCTCTCCGAATTGCGGGCGCGGATCGAGGCGGCCGAGCCGGCGGATCCCCGGCCCGCGCCGGGGGCGGCGGACGCCTCCGCCCTCGCCGCGCCGCTCCGCGCCGCCGCCCGGCTGCCCGTGCCCGCCGCACCCCGCCCCGCCGCCCGCCGCGCCGGACAGGGCCGCGCCGCGGCGTGATCGGCTGGTGGCGGCTGGAGCGTGAGCTGGCCCGCTGGGCGCGGGCCGGGCGGCGGCCGCGCCTGTGGTGGCGCGACGACGATGCCGAGGCGGCCGGCCCGGCGCTGCACCGCCTGCTGGCCCTGGCCGGGCGGCTGCGCCTGCCGCTGTTGCTCGCCGTCATCCCCGGCCGCGCCCCGGCCGCGGAGCTGGCCGGGCTCGCCGCCTGCCTCGCCGCGCATCCGCAGGCCTTCGTCGCCCAGCACGGCGTCTGCCACGCCAACCATCGCCGCCCGGGCGAGCCGGATGCCGAGCACCCGTCCTGGCAGCCGGCGGCCGCCATCGCCGCCGCCATCGCCGGCGCCCGGCCGCGCCTGGCCGGCATGCCGCGCCTGCTGCCCGTCTACGTGCCGCCCTGGAACGCGGCGCATCCCGCGCTGCGGCAGGCGCTCGCCGGGCTCGGCCTCGCCCTCTCCGCCGGCGGCGCGGCCGGGCCGGGCGGCGCGCCGGCCGAGCTCGACCCGCTGCGCTGGCGGCCGCAGCCGCGCTTCCGCGGCGCCGGCGCCTGCCTCGGCCGGATGCGCCGGGCGCTGCGGCAGCGGCGCCGGGCCGGGGAGTGGGACCGGCCGCTCGGCCTGCTCACCCATCACCTGGCGCATGACGCCGCCTGCTGGGCCTTCCTGGAAGCGGCGCTGCCACGACTGGCGGCCGATCCGCGACTCGACTGGATCGCCCCGCCGGCGCTGTTTCCGCCGCTTGACCACCCCGGCAGCGACGCCTATCCCTCGCCCCCGATGGCCATGGCCATCCCTCGCGATTTGTCCGGCCAGCTTGCGGCGAGGTAAAACAAGCGCGCTAAACGGCCGTCGGGGGCATCGCTTCCCTGCCCCCGCCCCGTTCATCGGGCCGGACACCGCCGCGTCGCCAAGGTGTCCCCCGCATGTCCAGATCCCTGCCGCCCCGCCCGCTCCGTCCCGCCACGCTGCTGGTCCGCGGCGGCACCATGCGCAGCGACCAGGACGAGACCTCCGAGGCGCTCTTCCTCACCTCCGGCTTCGTCTACGACAGCGCCGAGCAGGCCGAGGCGACCTTCAACGGCACCGCCACGCATTTCCAGTATTCCCGCTTCGGCAACCCGACGGTTGCGATGCTCGAGCAGCGCCTCGCCGCGCTGGAGGGGGCCGAGGCCTGTCGCCTCACCGCGACCGGCATGGCGGCGGTGCATGCGGCGATGCTCTCGCACCTCAAGGCCGGCGACCGCGTCGTCGCCTCGCGCGCGCTGTTCGGCTCCTGCCACTGGATCGTCTCCACCCTGCTGCCGCGCTACGGCATCGAGAGCGAGTTCGTCGACGGCGCCGACCTGGCGCAGTGGGACCGCGCGCTCTCGAAGCCCACCGCGCTGGTGCTGCTGGAGACGCCCTCCAACCCGATGCTGGAGATGGTGGACCTGCCGGCCGTCGCGGCGCTGGCGCACCGGGCGGGGGCGATCGTCGTCGTGGACAACGTCTTCGCCACGCCGCTGCTGCAGAAGCCGCTGGCGCTCGGCGCCGATGTCGTCGTCTATTCCTGCACCAAGCACATGGACGGCCAGGGCCGCGTGCTCGGCGGCGCCGTGCTCGGCAGCAAGACATGGGTGGAGGAGGTGCTGCAGCCCTTCACCCGCAACACCGGCCCGGCGATCTCGCCCTTCAATGCCTGGGTGGTGCTGAAGGGGCTGGAGACGCTCTCGCTCCGCGTCGAGGCGATGTGCCGCGGCGCCGCCGCCATCGCCGATGCGCTGGCCGGGCGGAAGGAGGTGGCGCGCGTCCTCTATCCCTTCCGCGCCGACCATCCGCAGCAGGCGCTGGCGCGGCGGCAGATGGCGGGCGGCGGCACGCTCGTCACCTTCGAGCTGAAGCCCGGCCCGGGCGACGCCCGGGCGGAGGGCGCCAAGGCGGCGGCCTTCCGCTTCTGCAACGCGCTGCGGCTGATCGACATCTCGAACAATCTCGGCGACAGCAAGTCGATGGTCACCCATCCGGCGACGACGACGCATATGCGCATCGGCGCCGAGGAGCGGGCGCGGCTCGGCATCACCGACGGCACCATCCGCCTCTCGGTCGGGCTCGAGGATGTCGCCGACCTGATCGAGGACCTGGACGAGGCGCTGGCCGCGGCCGGCCAGGCCCGGTAGCGCGCCAGGCCGGTGGCGGCGGCCGCCGGGCCGTGGCACTCTCCGCCCGGCGCCCGGCAAGGGGGCCGCGCCGGGCCTGCCGGCCGCCACGACAGGTGGGGATGCGTCCATGAGCCTCGAGACCTGGGCCGCCTTCGCGGCGGCCGCCATCGCGCTGCTGCTGATCCCGGGGCCGACCATCCTGCTGGTGATCGGCCAGTCGCTCGGCGCGGGGCGGCGGCGGGCCCTGCCGCTCATCCTCGGCGTGGCGCTCGGCGACCTGACGGCGATCACCCTCTCCCTCGCCGGGCTCGGCGCGCTGCTCGCCGCCTCCTCGCTGCTCTTCACCGTGTTGAAATGGGCCGGCGCGGCCTATCTGGTCTGGCTCGGCCTGCGGCTCTGGCGGGCCCCGGCCGAGGCCGGCGCCGCGCCGCCGCAGGGCGCCGGCCGGATGCTGCGCGACGCCTATCTGGTGACGGCGCTGAACCCGAAGAGCATCGCCTTCTTCATCGCCTTCATGCCGCAATTCCTCGACCCGGCGCGGCCCTTCCTGCCGCAGGCGGCGCTCCTCGCCGCCACCTTCGTCAGTCTCGCGGCGCTGAACGCGCTGGCCTATGCGCTGCTCGCCACCCGGCTCTCCGGCGCGGTGCGGCGGCCGGCGCTGCGGCGCGGCCTCAACCGGCTCGGCGGCGGCCTGCTGATCGGCGCCGGCCTCGCCACCGCCACGCTGCGCCGGGCCTGACGCCATGGCCGATGCCCGCAGCCCCGTCTGGACGGCCGTGACCGGGGATGTGCGCGTGACCGTCCGCACCTACTACCTCGCCGACCAGTCCGAGCCGGCGCGCAGCCACTATGCCTGGGCCTATCGCGTGAGCATCGCCAATGAGGGCCGCCGGACGGTGCAGCTGCTCAAGCGCACCTGGCTCATCACCGATGCGCAGGGCCGCACCCAGCGGGTGCATGGCGACGGGGTGGTGGGGGAGCGGCCGGTGCTCGATCCCGGCGAGAGCTTCGAATACACCTCGGGCACGCCGCTGGCGACGCCCTCGGGCTTCATGCGCGGCACCTACCACATGGTGGCCGTGGAGAGCGGCGAGGCCTTCGACGTGGAGATCCCGGGCTTCAGCCTCGACAGCCCCTTCCAGCCGAACGCGGTGCACTGAAGGCCGGCCTGCGGCTGCCAGGGCAGTGCCCGGGTCGAGGGGCGCGCTACCGCCGGCCGGCCACCCGGCCGCCGCCCGCCCCGGCCCCGATCGCCCCGCCGAGGGCGCGTTCCAGCCGGCCGAGCGCCATGCCGAGCGCGGCGCTCATCGCCGCGGCGGCATCCGCCGGCGCCAGCCTGTCCTCCGGCTGCGCGCCGCCCGGCAGCGGCGCCGTGCCCTCGACCGGGAACTGGCCGAGCACGCGGTTCTCGGCGCTGCCATTGTCGAGCAGCAGGCCGGAGAGGCCGGCGCGGGCCACGCCCTCGGCGGGTTCCGCCTGCAACCGGGTCAGCTCCGCTTCGAGGATGAGGTCGGCGCGCAGGCGCGAGCCGGGCGCGGTGACGGCGCGGAAGCGGCCACTCGCCAGCAGCCAGCGGCGCAGCGCCTCCTCCGTCAGGTCGACCGGCGGCGCGGTCCATTCCGACCAGAATTGCAGCGTCACCTCGCCGCGGGCGCCGAGGATGCGCAGGCCCCGCTGCTCGAGCCCCGGCGCCGCCCGCATGGTGCGCAGCAGCAGCACCTGCCCGGAGCGGGGCGGCGGCGGCCCGGGCGGGCGCTCCGGGGCGAGGACGAAGCGCTCCACCTCACGGTAGGGCCGGTTCGGCAGCACGCTGCAGCCCGGCAGCGCGGCGGCGAGGAGCAGGAGGCCGCGGCGCCTCATGCCGGGCGCCACGCCGGCGCGCGGCCCGGCGTCGCGGCATGCGCCGGGATGCCGGTTCGGGCGCTCGGCCCTGCGGGCCGCGGGTCGGTCTTGCATGCGCTCGGTATCATCGGCGGGATCCGGAAGGGGCCGGGGGCGGCGCGCCGAAGATCGCCTGCGAGGGGTTGCGGCGCAGCTGCTCGGTGGTGTCGCGCAGGTTGGCGACGGCGGAGCGCAGGTCGCGCAGGATCGGCGCCAGCTCCGCCTGGATGTCGGCGGTGACGCTGCGGGCGGTGCGCATGGTGGCGTCCAGGTTGGTCACGCTGCCGGGCAGGCGCTGCGAGGCGGTGCGCAACTCGGCGGTGGCGGCGGCGAGGTTGGCGAGCGCCTGGTTGACCTCGCGGCCCGCCAGCAGCCGGCGCGCCTCCGCCGCGGTGCTGCGCAGCTCGCCGGCGATCGCCGGCACGTCGGCCTGGTTCACCGCGGTGTTCAGGTCGCGCAGCAGGGCGGAGGCCTCGCGCATCGTCGTCGCGACGTCGCCGTCCTGGACCTGGTGCCGCAGATCGGCGGCGAGGCCGACCACGTTCTCGAGCAGCGCCGGCAGGTTCACGTCCTGCAGCTTCTGCAGCAGCTGCTCGGCGGCGTTCTGCACCTGCGCGACGGTGGAGGGGATCGCCGGGATGTAGGGGTAGCGCGGCTCCCAGGGCACGGCGCGCGGCGGGAAGCGCTGCGGATCGACGAAGTCGAGCTCGAGGTAGCTCACGCCGGTGATGCCCTGCGCCGCCATGCGGACCCGGAGGCCGAGGCGGATCGCTTCCTGCACGTTCGGCGTCTCGCCGATGCGGTTGTTGTCGATGGCGAAGCGGACATAGACGAGTTGGAACGCGGCCCCGAAGGGATCGTTCGCCGGCCGGCGGTACTCGGCCGAGACCAGGCCGATCTCCGAGACCCGGCCGATGCTGACGCCGCGGTAGCGCACCGCCGCGCCGATCTCGAGGCCCTGCACCGATTCGCGGATATAGGTCTCGAATTGCTGGTTGTTGGAGCCGATCCGGTCGGCGGTGAGGAAGAGGATGAAGCCGATGCCGAGCGCGAGCCCGGCGAGCACCAGGGCGCCGACGCGCAGGTACAGGCTGTTGGACTGCGCCATCGTCAGCTCCCTTCGCCGCGGCGCCGGCCGCCGCCTGCCCCGATCATTCCAGCACCTCGCGCCGGAAGAAGGCCCGGACCACCGGGTTGTCGCTCTCCTCGCGCAGGCGCCGGGGGTCGCCCTCGGCAATCATGCCCTTGGCCTCCTTGTCCAGCATGATGCAGCGGTCGCCGATGGCGAGGATCGACTGCAGCTCATGCGTCACGACGACGAAGGTGGTGCCGAGTTCGCGCGCGATCTGCCGGATCAGCGCGTCCAGCCCCGCCGAGGTGATCGGGTCGAGGCCGGCCGAGGGCTCGTCGAGGAAGAGGATCGGCGGGTCGAGCGCCATGGCCCGGGCGATGCCGGCGCGCTTGGCCATGCCGCCCGAGATCTCGGCCGGCAGCCGCCCGGCGGCATCCGAGAGCCCGACCAGGCCGAGCTTGACGCGGGCGACCAGGGCCCGCGCCTCGGCCGGCAGGCTGGTATGCTCCTCGAGCGGCACCTCGATGTTCTCGGCCAGGGTGGAGGAGCCGAAGAGCGCGCCCGATTGCCACATGACGCCGATCCGCCGCAGCAGCGCCGTGCGCGCCGCCCCCTGCAGCCGGTCGATCCGCTCGCCCAGCACCTCGATGCCGCCCTCGGCCGGCGGGTAGAGGCCGATCATGTGCTTGAGCAGCGTCGACTTGCCGCAGCCCGAGCCGCCGAGGATGACGAAGACCTCGCCGCGCCGCACCTCGAAGCTCACATGCTCGAAGATCGTTCGCCCATCGAAGCGGGCGGCCAGGTCGCGCACGCGGATCACCGTCTCGGCCGCGCTGTCCTCCGCCATGGCTACCAGCCCAGCCGGAAGAAGAGCACGGCGAAGATGCCGTCGAGGAGGACGATGGCGATGATGCCGCCGACCACCGCGGCGGTCGCGGCGTCGCCGACGGCGCGCGGGCCGCGGCCGGCGCCGAGCCCGGCGCGGCAGCCGACCAGGCCGATGGCGAGGCCGAAGACCGCGGCCTTGGACAGCCCGCCGATCAGGTCCTTCAGCCGCAGCCAGTTCTGCAGCTGGTTGATCACCGCGACCGGCGGGAAGCCGAGCGTGGACATCACCGCCCCCATGCCGAGCAGGCCGGAGAGGTTCATCACCAGGGCGAGGACCGGCATGACCAGCATGGCCGCGAGCAGCCGCGGCAGCACCAGCCAGACGATCGGGTCGATGCCCATGATGCGCAGCGCGTCGATCTCCTCGTTCACCGTCATCGTCCCGAGCTCGGCGGCATAGGCCGAGCCGGTGCGCCCGGCGAGGATGACGCCCGCCATCAGCGGCCCGAGCTCGCGCAGCAGCGAGATGCCGACCAGGCTCGGGATGAAGATCTCCGCCCCGAACTGGCGCATGGGGATGCTGGACTGGAAGGCGAGGATTAGGCCGATCAGGAAGCCGAGCAGGATGGTCAGGCCGAAGGCGCGCAGCCCGGCCTCGTCCAGATGCCGCAGCAGCTCGGACAGGCGCAGCCGCCAGGGACGTGGGAGGGCGCCCCCGGCGCCGACCAGGGCCTCGCCGAGGAACGTGACCTGGCGCAGCAGGCCCTGGCCCCATTGCCAGGCCGCCTCGCCGACGCGGCCGAGGAAGGGCAGCGGCGGCGCCAGGCGCGGCTGCGGCCGGTCGAGCGCGGCGCGGGTCCGCTCCACCAGCGCCTGCAGCGGCTCCTGCGTCAGGCCGCGCCATTCCGCCTGGCCGCCCGCCTCCCGCTCCAGCCGCAGCAGCAGCACCGCGCCGGCGGTGTCGAGCGCCGTGACGCCGGCGAGGTCGAGCACGAGGGGCCGCGCGCCGCGCGCCGCCCGCAGCGCCTCGGACCACAGGCGGGCGGCGCCGGCGGCATCCAGCGCGCCATGGAAGGCGAGCCGGCGGCCACCGCCCTCCGTCCCGGTTTCGATCCTGGCCGCGGCCCCGGCGCCTGCGCTCATGCTGCCCTGCGGGGAACCGCCCCGAGGGCATGGAACAGCACCGCGGCGGCCGCGGCAACGTTCAGGCTCTCGACCAGCCCGCTGCCGGGCAGGGTCAGCCGCGCCTCGCAGGCCTCGAGGGTCGCTGGCGGCAGGCCCTGCTCCTCGTTGCCCAGCACGAGCGCGATGGGCCGGTCGCGGGGGATCGCCTCGGGCGGGGCGCCGCCGGCGGCGACCGCGGCGAGGGTGAGGACGCGCCCGCCGAGGCCGCGCAGCAGGGCCGGCAGGTCGCGCGCCCGCAGCACCTCCAGGTGTTCGAGCCCCCCTTCGGCGGTGCGGAAGGCGGCGTCCGAGAGATCGGCCTGGCGCGGATCGCCCGAGAGCAGCAGGGCGCGGGCGCCGAAGAAGGCGGCGGAACGGGCGATGGCGCCGAGATTGTGCGGGTTACCGATGCCGTCCAGCACCGGCAGCAGCGGCGCCGGCGGCAGGCCGGCCGGCAGGGTGGGGCCCGGCAGCGGCGCGGCGAATCGGGCCGCGGCGACGGCGCAGATGCCGCCATGGTGCTGCGTGCCGGCGATGCGGGCGAGCTCGGCCGGCGGCACCTCCCGATAGGGCCGGCGGGTCCGCGCCAGGTGCTGGCAGAGCGGCCCGGCCAGGCGCCGCCGCTCCTCGGTGTAGAAGAGGCGCAGCACCGCCTGGGGCCGGCGCAGGAAGAGGGCGCGCACCGGGGCCGCGCCGCAGATGCGGTTGGGCTCGGGCGGGCGCGGCAGGAAGGGCGCGTCGGACATGGCCGCAGTGTCGCATGCCGCGGCGCCCCGGTGGAGGGTAGGCGGTGGAGGGTGAGGCGGTGGAGGGCGGGCGCGGTTGCCCCGGCCCGCGCCGGGGCCGCATGCTGGCGCCCGACAGGACAGGGAGGCCGGGCATGGCCGAGGCGCCGGGCATGGAGTTCGTCGGCGAGGCCGAGGTGGCGGTGGCGCCGGTGCAGCGGATCGGCGCCGGGCCGCTGGGCGAGCGGCGGATCGTGCCGATCCTCGGCGGCCGGGTCAGCGGGCCGCGGCTGGCCGGCGAGGTGCTGCCGGGCGGGGCGGATTTCCAGCTTATTCGCCCCGATGGCGTCACCGAGATCGTGGCCCGCTACAGCCTGCGCCTGGCGGATGGGGCGCTGGTCTATGTGGTCAATCGCGGCCTCCGCCATGCGGCGCCGGAGGACCAGGCGCGGCTGCTGCGCGGCGAGCGGGTGCCGCCGGAGCGGATCTATTTCCGCACTGCCCCGGTCTTCGAGACCGAGGCGCCGGCGCATGCCTGGCTGCATCGGAGCCTGTTTCTCGGGTTTGGGGAGCGGGAGCCGGAGTGTGTGAGGATCAGGTTTTTTGCGGTGTGAGGGGGGTTAGGTGCGTGGCGCTGGGATGGGCGAAGAGCCGATATCGGCCGCTGCTACCCTGTGTTTTGGACAACCGCCTGATCCCCTGCTGCCTTCCAGAATAGCCAGGCCGAGATGAGCCACGCTGCGGCGAAGATCCCGTTCAGGAGGACCGCGGAGTGTCCGGCAACCAAGGCGGTTATGGCGGCCAAACCCTGAGCGGCTCCCATGGCGACCAGGGCGCGCGCCATTCCACGGGGCTGGAAGCGCGCGATGAAGGCGCCGACGATCCCAACAGCCAGCACACCAAAGAACATCAGGTTGAAAGGATTATTCTCGTTCCCGATGATGCCGACCGCGAGATTCAACCAAGTCATCAGGAAGGCCGCGCCGAGCGCCACCGCCACCGCGGCTCGATAGGGCATGCTCACGGTGGCTCGCACTGCCAGTTCCAGGACCGCAAGCGGCACTGTCACCATGACCCCGAATACGACGAAATCTGACTTGGTCCACTGAACCTCGTCGGTGAAGCGCATCGCGACCAACGGTGCCAGGAGCAGCGTTGCCGCCCCACCCCAGACCACGGCCCGCCAGAGACCTTCCTGTCCTTCTCCGCTGCCGCTCTCCGCGTGCCCCGTCATGTCCTTGCTCTCTGTGTCTTTCAGTAGGGGCGTCACTCTGCCTGACATGCCAGGTAAGCGTCATGAGCAAGATCCAAGCGAAGGCTGAAACCATCGGCAGAGAAGCGGGTGGGCGGAATGTCGGATACGGGTTGCCAACGACTGTTCAGCGTCCACTGAAGCGGAGTCCCAGGCGCTGGGCGCGAGCCTCCAGTTTGCCTGGGTCTTCGCAGAGTCGCGGCTGTTGGGGCACCTACCGACGCGGCCCGCCTCCGGCCCTTCGGGCCGCTCCACCCCCCTCACTCGATCGCCCGGAACCCCGTCGCCCGCACCACCTCCGCCCAGCGCGCCCGCTCGGCCTGCATCATCGCCGCGAACTCCGCCCGCCCCAGCGGCATCGGCCGGAACCCCGCCTCCCGCAGCCGCGCCCCCAGGCCGGGCTCGGCCATCGCCCGCAGCACCGCCGCCTCGGTTGCCGCCAGCACCGGCCCGGGCACCGCGGCCGGCGCCACCAGCCCGAACCAGGCGCTGAAGCCGAGCGCCGGCCGGCCGAGCTCCGCCATGGTCGGCACCGCCGGCAGCAGCGGCGCCCGCTCCGGCCCGGTCACCGCCAGCGCCGTCAGCCGGCCCGCCTGCACATGCGGCGCCACCACCGCGACGGTCGCGAACATCCCCTGCACCGTGTTGTTCAGTACCGCCCCCATGGCATCGCCGGTCGCCCGGAAATGCACCGGCTCGGCCGCCAGCCCGGCCGCGGCGGCGAGCATGGCGGCGCCGAAATGCCCCGGCGTGCCGGCCCCGAAGGTGCCGAGGGAGAGCTGCCGCTGCTCGGCCGCCCAGCGGAGCCAGGCCTCGAGGTCGCGCACCGGCAGGGCGCCCAGCACGACGAAGGCGAAATCGGCCGCGGCCAGCGCCGCGACGGCGGCGAAGTCCCGCGCCGGATCGTAGGGCAGCCTGGCATAGGTGCTGGGCGCCATGGCGAGTTGCCCGACCTCGCCGAGCAGCAGCAGGCTGCCATCGGCCGGCGCCGCCTGCGCCGCCTCCTGCGCCGCGATCAGCCCCGCCGCGCCGGGCCGGTTGTCGACCACCACCCCCGCCGGGGCGGCCGGCTTCAGCCCCTCGGCGACCAGCCGGGCCAGGACATCCGGGCCGCTGCCCGCGGGAAAGCCGAGCAGCAGGCGAAGCGGGCGCTCGCCGGGCAGGGTGCCGGCCGCCCGGCCGGGCAAGGGGCCGGCGAGGAGGGCCCCGGCCGCCAGCACGGCGCGCCGTTGCATCGCCGCTGCCTGCATCCGCCGGTCCTCCCCCTGCCCTGCCGTTCCGCCCGCCGGGCTATCGGACCGCCACCGCGCGGTCAATGCGGCGCCGCGACGGCGGCGCCTCAGCACATCGCCAGCGCCACCCGCACCCGCGCCGCGATCAGCGAGGAGACGCGGGTGTTGCTCTCGACCGTGGCGCCGGCGACATGCGGCGTCAGCAGCAGGTTCGGCAGGCCGGCGAGGATCGAGCCGGCCGGCAGCGGCTCGGTCTCGAAGACATCGAGCGCGGCGCCGCCAAGCCGGCCCTCGCGCAGCGCCGCGGCGAGGGCCGCCTCCTCCACCACGCCGCCGCGCGCGGCGTTCACCAGCACCGCATCCGGCTTCATCAGGGCGAGTTGCGGCGCGCCGAGCAGGCCGCGCGTCTCCGCGGCCAGCGGCACGTGCAGCGTCACCGCATCGGCGCGGGCGAGGAGGTCCTCGAGCGACACCATCTCGGTCCGCGTCTCGGCCCAGCCGGCATGGGTCGCCGGCAGCAGCGGGTCATGGCCGAGGATGCGCATGCGGAAGGCGTCGGCGAGCTTCGCCACGCGCCGGCCGATATCGCCGAAGCCGATGATGCCGAGCGTCTTGCCGGCGATCTCCCGGCCGGCGATCAGCCGCTCGCGCGGCCAGGCGCCGGTCGCGACCTCGGCGCTGGCATGGAAGGTGCCGCGCAGCAGGTTGCCGATCGCCAGCATGACGTATTCGGCCACCGCATCGGCATTGGCGCCCGTCGCGGGGATGACGTCGATCCGCCGCGCCTGGCAGGCCGCGAGGTCGATGTTGTAGAGCCCGACCCCGAGCCGCCCGAGCACCCGCAGCCCCGGCGCCGCCTCGAGCAACGCGGCGTCGACGCGGGTGCGGTTGCGCACGATCAGCGCCTGCGCCCCGGCGAGCGCCGCCCGCAGCTCGGCCGGCCGGTCCACCAGGCGCGGGTCGTAGAGCGTCGGATGCGCCGCCCGCAGGCTCTCCACCGCCGCCTCGTCCATGAACTCGGCTATCACGATCTGCCCCATGCGCCACCCGTCCTGCCTCTCGGCGGCGCCGCTGCCGGCAGCGCCGGGTCCCGGTTCCCGTACGATCCTGTTGCATATAGGCCACGGGACGGCGCCGCGCCCAGCGCCGCGTGCCGCCGCCGGCGGCGCTTCCGCCTGCCGCCGCGCCCGGGGGCGTCAGGCCACCGGCAGCCGCACGATGAACCGCGCCCCGACCACCTTGCCGGCCGCGTCGCGGCGGTTCTCGGCGGCGATGGTGCCGCGCAGCCCCTCGACGATCTGCCGGCAGATCGAGAGGCCGAGGCCGGAATGCTGGCCGAAGCGCTCGCCGCTCGGGCGTTCCGAATAGAAGCGTTCAAAGATGTGCTCGAGCTTCGCCTCCGGGATGCCCGGCCCCTCATCCTCCACCACCACCTCCACCATCGCCCCGGCCGGGCGGGCCCGGACGCAGACGCGGCCCTGCGCCGGGCTGAAGGAGAGGGCGTTGCCGAGCAGGTTGCGGAAGACCTGCACCAGCCGCCCCTCGACGCCGCGCACGGTCAGCCCCTCGGCCGGCGCCTCCAGCAGCACCTCCGGGTCCTCCGGCTTGCGGGTGGCGAGGTGCAACTCGGCGAGGGTCGCGAGGATCGGCGCCACATCGACCGGCACGGCGACGGTGCGCGACAGCTCGGCATCGACGCGCGAGCTGTCGGAGATGTCGGCGATCAGCCGGTCCATGCGCACCGCGTCCTCGGCGATGATCGCCAGCAGCCGCCGCTGCTGCTCCGGATTCTCGATCCGCCGCAGCGTCTCGATGGCGCTGCGCACGCTGGTCAGCGGGTTGCGCAGCTCATGCGCCACATCGGCGGCGAAGCGCTCGTTGGTGTCGATGCGGGCCCAGAGGGCGCGGGCGGCGGATTGCAGGTCGCGCGCCAGGATGCCGATCTCGTCCTCCCGCCGCAGCAGCCCGGGCGGCACGCTGCCGGCGCGGCCCTCGCCCTGGCGCATGGCGGCGGCGCTGCCGGCGAGCTGCATGATCGGGCTGGCCAGCGTCTGGGCCAGGTAGAAGGAGAGCGCGACGGTGACCACCAGCGCCACGCCGAAGATGCCGAGCACGCTGGCGCGGATCTCGAACAGCCGCTGGTCCACCTCCCGCGCCTCGCGGGTCAGCAGGACGATGCCGACCGGCTGGTTGCCGCGCCGCGCCGGCTCGGCCACCGAGACCAGCAGCCGGCCATCGGCGGTGCGGCGGATATAGGGGGTGACGCCGCCCTCGAGCGCGAGGCGCAGCTCCTCCCGCCGGTCGGGGCCGAGATTGGGCTGCCAGTCGAAGGAGGGGGCGTCCGGGTTGACGTCCACCTCGACATCCGGCCGGCTGCCGCGCGGCAGCAGCGAGAGCAGCCGGTCGTACAGCCCGGCGACGGTGAGCGAGAAGGCGCCGCGCGGCTCGGGCGGCGCCAGCGGCTCGGTCACCACCGCGCCCCCCGCCCCTTCCCGCACCCGGCTGTCGGCGACGACGAGGCCGGTATTGTCGAAGAGCCGCGCCTGGGTGTTGGGCGAGGGATCGACCAGGCGGCGGAGCAGCGGCCGGGCGATCTCGGGGACCAGCACCGCGCGGTCGTCCTGCATGCGGGTCGCCGCCTCGGCGATGCCGCCGGCATAGATCCGCGCCTGGGTCCGCATCGCCTCCACCTCGGCGGCCAGCAGCCCGTTCTGGTACTGGTCGAGATAGAGCATGGCCGCCGCCAGCAGCGCCGGCGGCAGGATGTTCAGCAGCAGGATGCGCCGCAGCAGCGGCGAGACCCAGCGGCGGCGCGGCGGCGGCGCGGCGCCGGTTTGGGCGGCGGGGTCGGACGGCAGGCCGACGTCGGGCATGGGCGTTCCTGATGGGCCCGCGAGGCTATAGCGGATTGCCACCGGATTTGAACGCGCCGGATGATGCCGGCCGGGCGGTCAGGTCGGCATCGGGGCCCCGGGCCCGCTGCGGAATGGCAGCCCAGTATCGGCCAGGGCCACGATACGCAGGGCGGGTTGACGCCTCGCGAGGCGCCTGGCGGTCAACCGGCCGGGCGCTTCGCCAGGGCAAGGCCCAGGCCCAGGGCGACCATCGCGCCCCCGGACGCCTCCCGCAGGCGACGGATCAGGGCCGGGCGTGCGGCCGCGCCCTTGCGCAGGCGGTTCGCCGCGACGGCGACGGCGATATCGGCCAGGGTGTTGAGCAAGACGGAGACGGAGCCGAGCACGATGAACTGCGCCGCGACGCCCTCCATGGCCGGCTCAACGAACTGAGGAATGAAGGCGAGAAAGAAGGCGGCCGTCTTCGGGTTCAGCGCCTCGACCAGCACGCCCTCGCGGAAGGCCCGGCGCGGCCCGGCCGGCGGCGCCGCGACGCCACCATCGAGGGCCGTCACGGCAGTCCGGCGCGCGGACAACAAGGTGCGGACGCCCAGCCAAACCAGGTAGGCGGCGCCCAACAGCTTCAATGCCGTGAACACCTCGGCGCTGGCCAGCACGATTGCCGAAACGCCCAGGCTGCCGGCGAGAACATGCAGCATGCCGCCCAGGCCGGTGCCCAGGCTGGAGGCCACGCCCTCCGCCCGGCCGCCCGCAAGCGTGCGCGCCGCGACGTAGAAGATGCCCGGACCGGGCGTGACCGCGAGCAGGAGGGCCGCGGCGCAGTAGAGGGCGAGTTGGGTCGGGTCAGGCGTCACCCATGAGCCTCCAGCAAATCACGGGCATGCCGCGCCGCCGCCAGCGGCGGTCCGCTCCCCGTCCCTCCCGGTTGCTCGACCATCATGCCCAATCCGGCCCTCAGGAGCGCAGGCCGGCGCGGATCTCGGCGGCGATCGCCTGCAACTCGTTCTCCGCGCCGATCCGGTGGCCATGGAAGACCAGGGTGCCGAGCAGCGCCACGGCGGCGATGGCGGCCCGGGTCCGGGCGGGCGCCGCCGGCCGGCCGAGGCCGGTGAGCCAGGCCAGGCTGAGCACGCCGGCGAGGCCGACCAGGGCGCCGACCAGCACGTCCTCGACCGTGTGCACCTCGAGCCAGAGCCGGGTGAGGCCGAAGAAGCCGCCGAAGACGAGGCCGGCCAGCAGCGCCAGGCGCAGCCGCGGCACCTTGCCGCCGAGGATCAGCAGCAGCAGCCCGCCATAGACCACCATGCCCGCCGCCGTATGGCCGCTCGGGCTGTTGAGATTGGTCGCGGCGGCGAGGCCGCCCCAGAGCTGCATCGCCACCTTGAGGCCGCCCATGGCGGCGAAGGTGCCGCCGATCGCCAGCGACCAGGCCAGCGCCTCCCGCCAGCGGCCGAAGGCGGCGAGGGCGAGGGCGATCAGCCCGGTCAGCGGCAGCATCAGGCCGAGATCGGCGAAGTCCGTCAGGTAATGCAGGGCCACCCACATGCGTGCCAAGGATCCCCATCGCACCGCCGGCGGCCCCGATGGGGGCGGCCGCGGCAAGTCCACCACAAGACATGAGGCCGCCTCGCCGGACCTCGCGGCCCGGCCGGCGCCCTCCCCTCAAGCTGTCGTTGTCGCTGTTGTTCGCCGAGCGGAGCCGCGCCGACGCCCGGCCCTCAGCTCTCCTTGTAGCGGTAGCCGATGCCGTAGAGGGTCTCAATTTGTGCGAAGTCGTTGTCGACCTGACGGAATTTTTTACGCACCCGCTTCACATGGGAATCGATGGTGCGGTCATCGACATAGATGTTCTCGCCATAGGCGGCGTCGATGAGCTGGTCGCGGTTCTTCACCATGCCGGGCCGCAGGGCGAGGGCCTTGACCAGCAGGAACTCCGTGACCGTGAGCTGGATGTCGTGGCCCTTCCAGGTGCAGGTGTGCTTGGTCTCGTCCAGCACCAGCTCGCCCCGGGTGATGACGCCGGAGGGCGGGGCGCCGCTGCCCTCCGCCCGGCTCGCCTCGTTGCGGCGCAGCAGGGCGCGGATGCGCTCGAGCAGCAGGCGCTGGCTGAAGGGCTTGGTGATGTAGTCGTCGGCGCCGAGCCGGAGCCCCATCAGCTCGTCCACCTCCTCGTCCTTCGAGGTGAGGAAAACCACCGGCATGGCGCTGCGCTGGCGCAGCCGCTGCAACAGCTCCATCCCGTCCATGCGCGGCATCTTGATGTCGAGCACGGCGAGGTCGGCGGGGCGGGCGAGCAGGCCCTGCAGGGCGCTCTCGCCATCGGTGTAGGTCCGGACCTGGAACCCCTCCTGCTCCAGGGTCATGGAGACGGAGGTTAGGATGTTGCGGTCGTCGTCCACCAGGGCGATCGTGGCAGGCATGCATTGTCTCCGGCGGGTCCGGGCCCGATCCTTATGGGGCAGTCCATGCACCCGATATGGTGCGGGATTGTGGCACAACCCTGACGGGAGCGAGATGGTGAGCGAGACCCCGGCATTCGAGGCGCGGCGGCTGATCCGCGGCGCCCTCTCCGCCACCCTGGCGACCCAGGCCGCCGGCCAGCCCTTCGCCAGCCTCGTCACCCCGGCCGTCGCGCCGGATCTCGGCGTGCTGCTGCTGCTCTCCTCCCTCTCGGAGCATACCCGGCAGCTCCAGGCGGAGCCGCGCTGCGCCCTGCTCTTCCAGGGCCCGGCGCCGGAGGCGAACCCGCAGACCGCACCAAGGGTGACGCTGACCGGCCTGGCGGCGCCGGTGCCGGCGGCCGAGGCGCCGGCGCTGAAGGCGCGCTTCCTGGCGCGGCATCCCTATGCGGCGCTCTACGCCGATTTCGGCGACTTCGCCCTGTGGCGGGTCGCCCCCGGGGCGGCGCAGCTCGTCGGCGGCTTCGCCCGGGCGGTGCGGCTGCGGCAGGCGGAGCTGCTGCCGGAGGCCGCCGCCGTCGCCGCCCTGGCCGCGGCGGAGGCCGAGATCATCGGGCATGTGAATGCCGACCATGCCGACGCCATGGCGGAGATCGCGGCCCGGCTGCCGGGCGGCGGGCCCGGGCCATGGCGCCTGGTGGCCGTCGATCCCGACGGGGCCGATCTGGCCCGGGAGGAGCGGGTGCTGCGGCTTAACTTCAGCGCGCCGGTGGCCGACGCGGCCGGCGTCCGCGGCGAATTGATTCGCGCCATACGGGCGGCGCGCGCAGCATGACGTGCAGGCCCTCGTTGCACATCGGTATCTGCGGTTGTATTACAACCCTTAACAACCGCCGCAATTTAGCCTCCGACCAGTCGGATAACGCGGGCCTGCCCTGACGCGCCTTTGCTGCCTTGGCCGAAGGGGCTCGCCCAGAGGAGTTTGCATGAGCTTGGCTGAGACCGCCCTCGCCGGCACCGGCGTCACCACCCGGTCCGACGTCCACGCCAACCTGACGGCCCCCGGCCTGTACGACCACGCCCTTCGCCGCGGCGAGGGCCGGCTCTCGGCCGATGGCGCCTTCATGGCGGTGACCGGCGTGCATACCGGCCGCTCGGTGCAGGACAAGTTCGTGGTCGACGACCCCGAGGTGCACGACGCGGTCTGGTGGGGCAAGATCAACCAGCCGATGGCGCCGGAGAAGTTCCGCGGCCTGGCCGCCAAGGTGCGCGCCTGGCTCGGCGCCCGCCCGGTGCTCTTCACCCAGGACCTCTATGCCGGCGCCGACCCGGCGCATCGCATCAAGGTGCGCCTCGTCACCACCAATGCCTGGCACGCCCTCTTCGCCCGCAACATGTTCATCCGGCCGCCGCGGGCCGAGCTCGCCGGCTTCACGCCGGACTACACCATCCTGCACGCCCCGGAATACGAGGCCGACCCGGCCGCGGATGGCTGCCGGACCGGCACCTGCATCGCCCTCTCCTTCGCGGCGAAGACCATCCTGATCGCCGGCACCTCCTATGCCGGCGAGATCAAGAAGAGCATCTTCACCGTCATGAACTGGCTGCTGCCGGCGCAGGGCGTGCTGCCGATGCATTGCAGCGCCAACCAGGGCAAGGCGGGCGACACGGCGCTGTTCTTCGGCCTGTCGGGCACCGGCAAGACCACGCTGAGCAGCGACCCGGAGCGCAGCCTGATCGGCGACGACGAGCATGGCTGGAGCGATGCCGGCGTCTTCAACTTCGAGGGCGGCTGCTACGCCAAGGTCATCAAGCTGAGCCAGGAGGCCGAGCCGCAGATCTGGGCCGCCTCGCACCGCTTCGGCGCGGTGCTCGAGAACGTGGTGGCGGACGAGTTCGGCACCCTCGACCTCGACGACAACCGGCTGACCGAGAACACCCGCTCCTGCTACCCGCTCGACTTCATCCCGAACACGGTGCCGGGCGGCCAGGGCAAGCTGCCGAAGAACGTGGTGATGCTGACGGCGGATGCCTTCGGCGTGCTGCCGCCGATCAGCAAGCTGAGCCCGGCGCAGGCCATGTACCACTTCCTCTCGGGCTACACGGCGCGCGTCGCCGGCACCGAGAAGGGGCTGGGCAAGGAGCCGCAGGCCACCTTCTCCACCTGCTTCGGCGCCCCCTTTCTGCCGCGCCACCCCGAGGTCTACGGCAAGATGCTGGCCGAGCGGATCGCCCGCGACGGCGCCGATTGCTGGCTGGTCAACACCGGCTGGACCGGCGGCGCCTATGGCACCGGCAAGCGGATGAGCATCCAGCACACCCGCGCCCTGCTGCGGGCGGCGCTGGATGGCAGCCTGGCCAAGGTGGAGTTCGTGAAGGACCCCTTCTTCGGCCTGATGATGCCGAAATCGGTCCCGGGCATCCCGGCCGAGGTGCTGAACCCGCGCGCCTCCTGGGCCGACAAGGCCGCCTATGACGCGACGGCGAAGAAGCTGGTCGGGCTGTTCGAGGCGAATTTCGAGAGCTTCGCCGGCGCGGTGGACGACGAGGTCAAGGCCGCCGCCATCCGCACGGCGGCCTGATGCGCCGGGCCTGGCCGCTGCCACGGCCAGGCTCTCCTCGGAGGCCGGGCGCGGACCGCCGCTTCGATCGGCGTCGCGGCGCGACCTGCGGGCCCCGGTCGGGGCCTCGGGCCGGTCGGGCGACCGGTCTGCCATCATGATGGGGAAGCGTTGAGATGCCGGATGGTGGGCTTGGCCCGGGGCGGCGCGGACCGGGGGATCAGCCCCCGGCCAGCAATGTGCTGGGCGGGCCGCTGCTGCCCTGCTCGGTGGCGCCGGTCACCGGCTTCTTCCGCGACGGCTGCTGCAACACCGGGCCCGAGGATCTCGGCCTGCACGTGGTCTGCGCCGAGATGACGGCGGGCTTCCTCGCCTTCTCCCAGGCGCAGGGCAACGACCTCTCGACGCCGCGGCCGGATCTCGGCTTCGCCGGGCTCCGGCCCGGCGATCGCTGGTGCCTCTGCGCCGCGCGCTGGGAGGAGGCGCGGGCCGCCGGCCAGGCGCCGCGCGTGCTGCTGGAGGCGACGCATATCGCGGCGCTCGAGGTCTGCAGCCTGGATGACCTGAAGGCGCACGCGGTCGAGGCCTGACCGCCCCCAGCCGGGACCCACCCGGCCATCGCCAGGTCCCCCGCGGCGGCGCGCAGCGACGTCGTGGGGAAAGCCCTACCGCCCCTGATGCGCCAGCCGGTGCGGATGCGCCCGGTAGGCGCCGAGCACCTTCAGCTCGCGCGAGAAATAGGCCAGCTCCTCCAACGCCCGCTGCACCGGCGGCTGGTGCGGATGCCCGTCCACATCGGCGAGGAACTGCGTCGCGGTGAACTCGCCGTCGAGCATGTAGCTCTCCAGCTTGGTCATGTTCACCCCGTTGGTGGCGAAGCCGCCCAGCGCCTTGTAGAGCGCGGCGGGGATGTTGCGCACCCGGAAGACGAAGGTGGTGACGCAATCCGTCGCATCCGCCGGCGGCCAGGCCGGGTCGCGGGCGCAGACATAGAAGCGGGTGGTGTTGTGCGCCGCATCCTCGACATTGTGCCGCAGGATCTCGAGCCCATAGGTCTCGGCCGCCAGCGCCGAGGCGATGGCGGCGTCCTCGGTGCCGCCGCGCTCGGCGATGATCTGCGCCGCGCCGGCGGTGTCCGCCTCGATCACCGGCTCCAGCCGCAGCTCGCGCAGGATGGTGCGCACCTGGCCGAGCGCGACCGGGTGGCTGTGGGCGCGTTTCAGCGAGCCGAGCGTCGCCCCCTTCGGCGCCAGCAGGCAGTGCTCCACCCGCTCGAAATGCTCGCCCACCACGGCGAGGCCGCTCTCGGGCAGCAGGCGGTGGATGTCGGGCACCCGGCCGGCCAGCGAGTTCTCGCAGGGCAGCATGGCGAGCTTCGCCTCGCCGCCGCGCACCGCATCCATCGCCGCCTCGAAGCTGGCGCAGGGCAGCGTGTGCCAGCCGGGATAGGCGGCGCGGCAGGCCAGGTCGGAATAGGCCCCGGGCAGGCCCTGGAAGGCGATGAGGTTCGACATGCGGCCGCCGTGGACAGAAGGGTGCCCGGCTTCTAATCGACCGCCCGAGGCGGTGCAAACCAAGGGGGCGGGCATGCAGGGGTTCCAGGGCGAGGCCAGGCCGGGGCGCGGCGCATGACCGGGATCGGGGCCGCCGGGCTCGACCCCGCCCTGCTCGCCGCCGCCGAGGCCGCCGCCGATCTCGCCGGCGGGGTCATCCGCCCGCTCTTCCGCTCGCCCCTGCTGGTGGAGGCGAAGGGCGATGCCAGCCCGGTGACCGAGGCCGATCGCGGCGCCGAGCGGGCGATGCGCGCCCTGCTCGCCGAGCGCTTCCCGGCGCATGGCCTCTGGGGCGAGGAATACGGCCGGGAGCGGGCCGAGGCGGAATGGCTCTGGGTGCTGGACCCGATCGACGGCACCCGCGCCTTCGTCACCGGCCGGCCGCTCTTCGGCACGCTGATCGGCCTGCTGCATCGCGGCCGGCCGGTGCTCGGGCTGATCGACCAGCCGGTGACGGGCGAGCGCTGGATCGGCCTCGCCGGCCATCCCACCCGCTTCCGCGCGCCCCTCGGCGGCACCCCGCGCTGCCGGCCTTGCGCCCGGCTGGCCGAGGCCGAGCTGTCCTGCACCAGCCCGGACATGTTCACGCCCGGGGACCGGCCGGGCTTCGAGCGGCTGCGCGGCGCGGCGCGGCGGCTGACCTGGGGCGGCGACTGCTACGCCTATGGGCTGCTCGCCCTCGGCCTGGTGGACCTGGTCTGCGAGAGCACCATGAAGCCCTGGGACTGGGCGGCGCTGGTGCCGGTGGTGGAGGGCGCGGGCGGGCGCGTCACCGGCTGGCGCGGCGAGCCGCTGACGCTCGAGGCCGATGGCCGGGTGCTGGCGGTCGGCGATCCCGCCCTGCTGCCCGAGGCCGTCCGCCTGCTCGGCGCCGCGTGACGGTTGCCGGCGGGGAGCGGAGTCCCCATCCTGCGGGCATGAACCGCCGCGACCTGCTGGCCAACGGCCTGTCCCTTGGCCTCGCCCTTCCCGCGCTGCTCGCCGGCCGGGCCCGCGCGGCCGCGCCCGCCAGCCCAGGGGGCGCCCCGGATGGCAGCCGCCGCCTGCATGCGCTCTCGCTGCTCGGCGATCCCGCCCTGCCGGCGGATTTCGCGCATTGGCCCTGGGTGAACCCGGCGGCGCCGAAGGGCGGCGAGATCGCGCTGACCGCGCTCGGCAGCTTCGACAGCTTCAACCCCTACATCCTGCGCGGCACCGCCGCGGTCGGCCTCGCCAACCTCTACGACACGCTGCTGAAGGAGAGCAGCGACGAGGCGAGCACGGAATACGCGCATCTCGCCGGCAGCATCGAGATGCCGGCGGATGGCAAGGGCGTCACCTTCGTGCTGCGGCCGGAGGCGCGCTGGCATGACGGAAAGCCGATCACCGCCGAGGATGCGGTCTGGAGCTTCAACACGCTGCGCGAGAAGGGCCGGCCCTTCTACCGCGCCTATTGGGGCGACGTGGCGAGCGTGGCGGCGGAGGATGCCCGGCGCATCACCTTCCGCTTCGCCACCAGCGAGAACCGCGAGCTGCCGCTGATCCTCGGCCAGATGCCGGTGCTGCCGAAGCACTGGTGGGAGGGGCGCGACTTCGCCCGGCCGATGCTCGACATCCCGCTCGGCTCCGGCCCCTACCGGCTGGAGCGGTTCGAGGCCGGGCGCAGCCTGGTCTACCGCCGGGTCGAGGACTACTGGGCGCGCGACCTGCCGACCATGAAGGGGACGGCGAATTTCGACACCATGCGCTACGAGTATTTCCGCGACAGCACCGTGGCGCTGGAGGCCTTCAAGGCCGGGCAGATCGACTTCCGCACCGAGAACACCGCCAAGGAATGGGCGACCGCCTATGACTTCCCGGCGGTGCGGCGCGGGCTGGTGAAGCTGGTCGAGATCCGCCACGAGTTGCCGACCGGCATGCAGGCCTTCGCCATGAACCTGCGCCGGCCACTCTTCCAGGATGCGAGGGTGCGGCGCGCCCTGATCGAGGTCTTCGACTTCGAGTGGATGAACGCCAACCTGTTCTATGGCAGCTACGCGCGCACCACCTCCTATTTCTCCAACTCCGAGCTCGCCTCCTCCGGCGTGCCGCAGGGCCGCGAGCTGGAGATCCTGGAGAAGTACCGCGGCCAGGTGCCGGACCGGCTCTTCACCGAGGCATACACGCTGCCGGTCACCGACGGCTCGGGCAACAACCGCGAGGGGTTGCGCCGTGCGCTCGACCTGCTGCGCGAGGCCGGCTGGGTGGTGAAGGACCGCAAGCTGGTCAACGGCAAGGGCGAGAGCTTCGCCTTCGAGATCCTGCTGAACGGCCCGAGCTTCGAGCGCGTCGCCCTGCCCTACATCCAGACCCTGCAGCGGCTCGGCATGGAGCCGCGGGTGCGCACGGTGGACCCGGCGCAGTACCAGGTGCGGATCGACGCCTTCGACTTCGACATGACGGTGGGTGGCCAGGGCCAGAGCCTCTCGCCCGGGAACGAGCAGCGCGACTACTGGACCTGCGCCAAGGCGAAGGAGCAGGGCAGCCAGAACGTCGCCGGCATCTGTAACCCGGTGGTGGACGAGCTGGTGGAGCTGGTCATCGCCGCGCCCGACCGCGCCGAGCTGGTCGCCCGCACCCGGGCGCTCGACCGCGTGCTGCTCTGGAACGACTACATGATCCCGCAATGGCACAGCCGGACCTTCCGGGTGGCCTATTGGGACAAGCTCGGCCGGCCGCCGCGCAACCCGCGCTTCGCGCTGGCGCTCGACAGCTGGTGGGTGGAGCCGTCCCGGGTCGGCGCGGTGGAGCAGGGCAGGCGCGACGCGCAGCAGACGAATACCCGCGGCCGTTGATGGTACCCCATCAACGGCCCCCTCAATCGCCGGGCGGTTTGCTCCGCAAACCTTGGCTACGCGGCATAAGCCGCGGCGCCCATTCGGGCGCTCGGCATGAATGGAACATTCATGCCGTTGGTATGAGCCTGGATGCCCTGGCCCCTGCCGGATCGCGTGATGCACGCGTTCCGGTGTTTCCACCGCACGCGATCACGCTCTAACCATGGGCGCCTATCTCCTCCGCCGCCTGGCGCTGGTGGTGCCGACCCTGCTCGGCATCATCCTGATCAACTTCGCCGTCACGCAATTCGCCCCGGGCGGGCCGGTGGAGCAGATGCTGGCCGAGCTGAAGGGCGAGGCCGGCAGCACCCTTGGCCGCCTCTCCGGCGAGAGCCAGGGCGAGCTGCGGCCGCAGCAGCGGCGCGAGGCGGCGGGGGAAGGCAGCAGCCGCTACCGCGGCGCCCGCGGCCTCGACCCCGCCGTGGTCGCCGAGATCGAGCGCGCCTTCGGCTTCGACAAGCCCTGGCAGGACCGGCTGCTCGACATGCTCTGGGGCTATGCCCGCTTCGACCTCGGCCGCTCGCTCTTCCGCGACCGGCCGGTGGCCTCGCTGATCCTCGAGAAGATGCCGGTCTCGATCTCCCTCGGCCTCTGGTCGACGCTGATCATCTATCTCGTCTCCATCCCGCTCGGCATCCGCAAGGCGGTGCGGGACGGCTCGCGCTTCGATCTCTGGACCTCGGCGGTGGTGCTGGTCGGCTACGCGATCCCCGGCTTCCTCTTCGCCATCCTGCTGGTGGTGATGTTCGCCGGCGGCAGCTTCCTGCAATGGTTCCCGCTGCGCGGCCTGCTCTCCCCCGGCATGGAGGGCGCGCCCTTCTGGGAGCGGGCGGCGGACTATGCCTGGCACATGGTGCTGCCGACCCTCTCGCTGGTGATCGGCGGCTTCGCCACGCTGACCATGCTGACCAAGAACGCCTTCCTCGACGAGATCCACAAGCAGTACACGGTGACGGCGCGGGCCAAGGGGGCGGGCGAGACGCGCGTGCTCTACGGCCATGTCTTCCGCAACGCCATGCTGCTGATCATCGCCGGCTTCCCGGCGACGCTGATCGGCATCCTCTTCACCGGGGCGCTGCTGGTCGAGATCATCTTCTCCCTCGACGGGCTCGGCCTGCTCGCCTTCGAGGCGGCGATGCGCCGCGACTACACGCTGATGTTCGGCACGCTCTACATCTTCACCCTGCTCGGCCTGATCATGCAGATCGTCGGCGACTTCACCTACACGCTGGTCGATCCGCGCATCGATTTCGAGGCGCGGCGGTGACCGGGCGCGCCGGCCCGCCAGGCCTTTGCCCGTCCTGCCAGCGGACCGGTCGCCCGACCGGTCCGAAGCCCGCGGCAAGTGCGGCGAAGCCAGGCAAACCGGCGGTTTGCGCCCGGCGTCCGAGGGGCCCCGGATGCGGAAACGCAGCCGGGGCGCCGGCATCCGCACGATGACCCTCTCCCCCCTCACCCGCCGGCGCCTGGCGAATTTCCGGGCCAACCGGCGCGGGGTCTGGTCGCTCTGGGCCTTCCTCGCCCTGTTCTCGGTCACCCTCTTCGCCGAGTTCATCGCCAATGACCGGCCGCTGGTCGCCCGCGTCGATGGCCGCTGGTTCGTCCCGGTCCTCGCCGACTACGCCGAGAGCGACGTCATCCCGGACGGGCTGCCGACCGAGGCGGACTGGCACGACCCGACGCTGCTGCGCGAGATCGGGCAGCGCGGCTGGCTGGTCTGGCCGGCCATCCCCTATGCCTACAACACCGTGGTGCGCGACCTCGGCCGGCCGGCGCCCTCGCCGCCCTCCGCGCGCAACTGGCTCGGCACCGACGACCAGGCGCGGGACGTGCTGGCGCGCGTCATCTACGGCTTCCGCATCTCGGTGCTGTTCGGCTTCACGCTCACCATCGTCTCCTCCGTGCTCGGCATCGCCGCCGGGGCGGTGCAGGGCTTCTATGGCGGGCTGACCGACCTGCTGTTCCAGCGCTTCATCGAGATCTGGTCGGGCATGCCGCAGCTCTTCCTGCTCATCATCCTCGCCAGCGTCATCGAGCCGGGCTTCTGGACCCTGCTGATCTTCCTGCTGCTGTTCTCCTGGATGGGGCTGACCGGCGTGGTACGGGCGGAGTTCCTGCGCGGCCGCAACCTCGACTATGTCCGCGCCGCCCGGGCGCTCGGCGTCTCCGACACCCGGCTGATGGCGCGGCACATCCTGCCCAACGCCATGGTGGCGACGCTGACCTTCCTGCCCTTCATCCTGTCGGGCTCGGTCATCGTCCTCGCCTCGCTCGACTTCCTCGGCTTCGGCCTGCCGCCGGGTTCGCCCTCGCTCGGCGAGTTGCTCGGCCAGGGCAAGAACAACCTGCAGGCGCCCTGGCTCGCCTTCACCGGCTTCATCGTGCTCGGCGGCGTGCTGACCCTGCTGATCTTCATCGGCGAGGCGGTGCGCGACGCCTTCGACCCGCGCAAGCTGCCGGGCGGGGCGCGATGAACGCGCCGGGCCCGCGCGCCGCGCCGCTGCTCGCGGTCGAGGATCTCTCGGTGGCCTTCGGCGCCCGCCGGGTGGTCCGGGGCGTCTCCTTCACCGTGGCGCCGGGCGAGACCCTGGCGCTGGTGGGCGAGAGCGGCAGCGGCAAGTCGATGACGGCGCTCGCCACGCTGCGCCTGCTGCCGTCGGGCGGCCACACGCCGACCGGGCGCATCCTGCTCGACGGCACGGAGGTGCTGCGGGCGGACGAGCACCGGCTGCGGCAGCTCCGCGGCGGCACCGCCGGCATCGTCTTCCAGGAGCCGATGACCTCGCTCAACCCGCTGCACAGCATCGCCCGGCAGGTGGGCGAGGCGGTCACCCTGCACCGCCCGCTGGCCGGCGCGGCGCTGCGCGCGCGGGTGCTGCACCTGCTGCACGAGGCCGGGCTGGCGAATGCCGAGGCGCGGCTCGGCGCCTTCCCGCACCAGCTCTCGGGCGGCCAGCGGCAGCGGGTGATGATCGCCATGGCGCTCGCCAACGACCCGAAGCTGCTGATCGCCGACGAGCCGACCACGGCGCTCGACGTCACCATCCAGGCGCAGATCCTCGAGCTGCTGCAGGACCTCAAGCGCCGCCTCGGCATGGCGATGCTGCTGATCACCCACGACCTGCAGATCGTCCGCCGCCATGCCGACCGCGTGGTGGTGATGCAGGATGGCGAGGCGGTGGAGCAGGGCGAGGCCGCCGCCGTCTTCGCCGCGCCGCGCCACCCCTATACCCGCATGCTGCTGGCGACCGAGCCGCGCGGCCGCCCGGCGCCGGTGCCGGCGGGCGCGGCCGAGCTGCTGCGCGCCGAGGCGGTGCGGGTGCATTTCCCGATCCGCCAGGGCCTGCTGCGCCGGACCACCGGCCATGTGAAGGCGGTGGACGGCGTCAGCCTCTCGATCCGCGAGGGCGAGACGCTCGGCCTGGTGGGCGAGAGCGGCAGCGGCAAGACCACGCTCGGCCTCGCCCTGCTGCGGCTGGAGCGGAGCGAGGGCGGCATCCTCTTCGAGGGGCGCGACATCCAGCCCCTCTCCCGCGCCGCGCTCCGGCCGCTGCGGCGGCGGATGCAGATCGTCTTCCAGGACCCCTATGGCTCGCTCTCGCCGCGGCTCTCGGCCGGGGAGATCGTCGGCGAGGGGCTGGAGGTGCACGAGCCCGGCCTGTCGCGGGCCGGGCGCGAGGCGGCGGTGGCGGCGGCGCTCGCCGAGGTCGGGCTCGATCCCGCCATGGCCGGGCGCTACCCGCATGAGTTCAGCGGCGGCCAGCGCCAGCGCATCGCCATCGCCCGCGCCCTGGTGCTGAAGCCGCGCCTCGTCGTGCTCGACGAGCCGACCAGCGCGCTCGACGTCTCGGTGCAGGCGCAGGTGGTGGAGCTGCTGCGCGACCTGCAGGCGCGGCACCGCCTCGCCTATCTGTTCATCTCGCACGACCTGCGGGTGGTGCGCGCCCTCGCCCACCGCATCATCGTGCTCAAGGACGGGCAGGTGGTGGAGGAAGGCGAGGCCGAGAGGCTGACGGCCGCCCCCACCGCGCCCTATACCCGCGCCCTCATGGCGGCCGCCTTCGACCTGCGGGCCGTCGAGGGGGCAACGCGCACATGAATGAGCTGGAGCGGCTGCGGGGACTGCTCGATGCCGGGGAGGCCAAGCTCGGCGTCGATATCCGGCGCATGAACAGCCCGGGCAGCCCGGTCTACCGCACCATGGAGAACGTGGTGCCGGCGGGCGGCATCCTGGTCGCCTCCCTGGCCGGCACGGCGCTGGTGCATTTCTACCTCGGCGCCGCGATCCTCGCCGCGGGCTGCTGGTGGTGGCTGGGCCGGCACATGCCGCGGGTGAAGGAGGGCGTCTTCGAGCGCACCGCGGCGCTGGTGCTTTCCGATGCCCGGCAATTCGACGCCTGGTGGGCGCAGGGGGCGCTCAGCCTCTATGCCAGGCTGCCCGATGGCAGCGAGCGCGCGGCGACCCGGCGCGACGACTGGCGCGCCTGGGTGCGGGCGCTGCCCGCGGAGCTGGCGGCCGAGCCCGCCGACACGGCGATGCAGGAGGGGTGATGGCGGTTCTTCTCTCGACCAAGGCGAATGCGATGCAGGACTGGCGCGAGGCCCTGCTCGCGCTCGACCCCTCGCTCGAGATCCGGATGTTCCCCGAGGCGGGCGACCCGGCGGGCATCGAGGCGGCGGTGGTCTGGACCGCGCATGACATGGCGGAGCTGCGCCGCTACCCGAATCTGCGCCTGATCGTCTCCATGGGCGCCGGCGTCGACCACCTGCTGCGGCCGCCCGGGCCGCCGCCCGGCATCCCCGTCGCGCGGCTGGTGGACGAGCGGCTGACCACCGGCATGGCCGAATGGGTGCTGCTGAACGTGCTGCGCTTCCACCGGCAGGACCCGGACTACCGGGCGCAGCAGGCGCAGCGGATCTGGGAGGAGCTGCCGGCGCCGGAGACCTCCGGCCGGCGAATCGGCATCCTCGGCCTCGGCGAGCTCGGCACCGCCGCGGCGCGGCTGCTGCTGCATCTCGGCTTCCCGGTGATGGGCTGGTCGCGGCGGCCGAAGCAGGTGCCGGGCGTCGAGGGCTTCCATGGGCCGGAGGGGCTCGCCGCCATGCTGCGGCGGAGCGACATCCTGGTCTGCCTGCTGCCGCTGACGCCCGAGACGCGCGGGGTGATCGATGCCCGGAGCCTGGCCCTGCTGCCGCGCGGCGCCTTCCTCATCAACGGGGCCCGGGGCGGGCATGTGGTGCAGCCGGACCTGCTGGCCGCCCTCGACTCGGGCCAGGTCGGCGGCGCCGCGCTCGATGTCTTCGAGCCCGAGCCCCTGCCGGCCGAGCATCCCTTCTGGGGGCATCCGAAGGTGGTGCTGACGCCGCATGCGGCGAGCATCACCATCCCCCGCAGCGCCGCGCCGCAGGTGGTCGAGAACATCCATCGCGCCCGGGACGGGCGCCCGCTGATCAATTTGGTGGATTTCACCGCCGGCTACTGAGCCGGCGCCCGCCTGGCCGGGGCCCGCGGGATCATCGCCGGGTGGCCGGCACGGCCGTCCGTGATACAGGGTGCGACCCGCGACGACCCACCGGGCACGCATCTCCCCGGCACCGGCCCGCCCGGAAGGCGGGCCGCCGCGCCTCAGCCCGCGCGACGCTGCGCCGGATCGGTGTTCGCGGCCACCGCCTCGCCGGCCGGCATGTCGCGCAGATGCGTCTCCGCCTCGGACATGATCTGGCGCATGTCGCGGAGGAAGGCGGTGCCCTTCAGCGTCCGCTGCACGATCACGCTGCGCCGGTCCATCGGGTCGACCTTGCGCCGCGCCAGGTCCAGCTCGCCCAGCCGGTCCAGCGCCCGGGTGATCGCCGGCTTGGACACGTTCAACTCCGCCGCCAGGCCGCGCACCGTATGCGGACCGTCGGTGAGGTAGACCGTCAGGAACACGCCAAGTTGACGCGCCGAGAGGTCAGGACCATCGCGCCGCACCAGGGCGACGACCGTGTCCCGGAGGATGCCGACCAGCTGGTCGGGGTTGCTCTGTACCGCCATAGCTCTAATCCCCTCGCCCGCAATGGGCTCTTGCGCTGACCGGACCGGGACGCGCGCGCCCCGCCGGTACAATGAGTGTCACAGGCACTACAGACGGGTAACGCATCCTGGCCTGTTGAGAGCCGCCCGCCCCGAAAAGTTTCCACCCCATCTCGGTCTCGTTACCGGCCCGGCCCCGGTATGCCACCGAACAGAGTTTCCAAGGCGTTGAGAAGCGTCC
The DNA here is from genome assembly GCF_003258945.1 of Roseicella frigidaeris. Lineage (GTDB taxonomy): Bacteria > Pseudomonadota > Alphaproteobacteria > Acetobacterales > Acetobacteraceae > Paracraurococcus > Paracraurococcus frigidaeris. The sequence goes on from NZ_QLIX01000020.1 coordinate 60,002, forward strand.
GTAGCCCTTGTGCCTCACCCCCCTCCGGCCTTCCCGGCCTGTTGGTATCGTTCCAGGCGTAGACATCGAGATGCGCCCAACGGAGACCCGACGGGACGAATCGACGCAAGAATAAGCCGCCGATGATGGCGCCCGCCATGGGGCGACCTGATATGTTGTTCACATCGGCAACGGTGCTGTCGAGCCAGGAATCGTAACCGGCATGCAAAGGCAGCCGCCAGAGCGGGTCGTGCGCCGCGGCGCCGGCCTCGAGCAGCAGCGCGGCCAGCCCCTCATCCGGCGTGAAGAGGGCCGGCAGGTCGGGGCCGAGCGCCACCCGCGCCGCCCCGGTCAGCGTCGCGCAGTCGAGCAGCAGCGCCGGCGCGCGCTCCGCCGCGCAGGCCAGCAGATCGGCCAGCACCAGCCGCCCCTCGGCATCGGTGTTGCCCACCTCGACCGTCAGCCCGGCCCGCGTCCGCAGCACGTCGAGCGGCCGGAAGGCGTTGCCGGCGACGGCATTCTCCACCGCGCCGACCAGCAGCAGCAGCCGCACCGGCAGGCGCAGCCGCATCACCAGCTCGGCGAGGCCGAGCAGGATGGCGGCGCCGCCCATGTCCTTCTTCATCCGCAGCATGCCGGCGGCCGGCTTGAGGTCGAGCCCGCCGGTGTCGAAGCAGACCCCCTTGCCGCAGAGCGCGACCAGCGGCGCCCCGGCCGACAGCCCCGGCGCCGCCCAGTCCAGCATCGCCACCCGCGGCGCCCGCGGGCTGGCCTGGCCGACCGCGGCGAGGGCCGGGAAGCCGTCCTGCAGCCGCGCCCCCTCGATGATCTCGCAGCGCGCGCCATGCGCCGCCGCCAGGCTCTCGACCGCCCCCGCCAGCTCGGCCGGGCCGAGATGGTTGGGCGGGGCGTTGATCAGGTCCCGCGCCTTCCAGCTCGCCTCGGCGATGGCGCGCGCGCGCTCCGTCCCCGGCGGGGCGACCAGCCGCGCCGGGGGGCGCGGGGCGGGCCGGAAGCGGCTGTAGCGATAGGCGCCGAGGCACCAGCCGAGCACCGCCGCATCCGCCATCCCGGGCGCCGCGAGGGTCCAGGTGCTGCCCGCCGGCAGGGCGGTGGCAAGGCTGCCGAAGGACCAGGGCGTGACCTCGCCCTCGCCGAGGCCGAGCACGGCGCCGGTGATGCCCTCGCCCCCCGGCAGCAGGCGCAGTTCCTGCGCCGCGCCGCTGAAGCCCGAGGCATCGAGGAACCCCGCCGCCGCCGGCGCGAGCCGCGCCCGCAGCGCCTCCAGCCCCGCCGGGGTGACGGCGTGCAGCGGCAGGGCCGGGGCCTCCGGCGGCGCGAGGCAATCGAGCGACGCGCCCAGGGTCATGCGCAGTCCAGGGTCATGCACAGTCCTGCATTCGGAGGCCCCATCCCCGGCCTTGGCCGCGGGCACGACTCTCCCGTGTTCGTTGAACCCGCGATGACCGTGTCAGCCACCCCACCGACAGCGGCGGGACCGCACCGACACAGGCGGGCCAGCCCCGGGGCCGCGCCTGCCGGCACCGCCCCGGAACCGAAATACTTCCGCAGATTTCATGCGATGGTACGGGTTTCCTGTCCAGTGCCTTGCGCTGCGGGATCGTTCGCCGCGTCTCCCGCCGGCGGCGCATCCATGATCCGCAGATGCGCCTCCAGCACCCCGGCCGGGCAGGGCGCCTCCGCCGGCACCAGGGCCGGCCAGCCCTCCACCCCCGGCAGCCGGCCGGGATTGCGCCGGATCAGCTCGGTCTTGAGGAAGGGGAAGCCGAGGCGGCGCACCAGGGCGAGCCAGAAATGATGCGTCGGGTTCAGCGGCTGGGTGGCGAAGAGCGCGTCCCGCTCGGCCGCCGGCATCTGCTCGAGCTCGCGCAGCAGGGGGTGGGAGGCGGCGAGCTGCGCCCGCTCCGCCGGATCGGCCAGCGTCGCCGCGATCAGCCGGCGATAGCCGAACAGTGCCGCGACCTGGTGGCCGCGGGCCCGCATCCAGCGCGCCACGCGCAGCTCGCCGCGCTGCACGACCAGCCATTTCGAATGGCTCATGCGCATCGCCAGCAGGAAATGGAACAGGTCGGCGACCGCCGCCCGGCCGCGGGCGAGCAGGAAGTAGCTCTGCAGATGCGGCCCGCCCTGGATGCTCTCGGTGAGGCCGAACAGCCCCTCGCCGCCCTCGCGTAGCGCCCCCAGCACCGGCTCGAGCGGCAGGATGGGGCCGAGCACGCTGTCATTGGCGAGCAGCAGCTCGGTGGCCTCGGGCCAGCGGCGCCGCGCCTCGGCGGCCAGGTCCTGCCAGGCGCCGAAGTCGCGGGCGAAATTCCGCCGCTGCGCCACCAGCGCGCAATGCTGCCGCGCCGCCTGCCAGTCCGCCGCCGGCACCGCCTCCGCCATGGTGATGAAGACGATGGCGAAGCCCTCGGCCGCGAGCAGGGCAAGCTGGCGGCGCACCATCTCCGAGACCTGGCCGGAGGCGGCGAAATGCACGTAGAGCGCGACCGACCGCGCCCCGGGCCGGGGGTCCAGCCCTTCCTCCAGCCGCCGCAGCGGCGGCGCGCCGCCGCGCAGCCGCCGCAGCGCATCCTGCGGCAGGGCGCCGGCCACCTCCGCCAGCACCTGCCCGATCCGCCAGGCGAGGCGCCGCCAGGTGCCGGCGGTGCTGTAGCCATGCACCGCCCGGCGCAGGCCCGGCGGGTCGAGGATCAGCGGCGTCAGCGCATAGGGCTCGGGCGCCGCGGCCGGAAGGGGCCGCGCGGCGGTGGGCATGGGCAGGACCTTCGGACGGGAGGGATGGGACGGGCACGGCCGGGCCGCGGCCGGCCGGACAATGGTCGCCGCCGGGCGGAGCGTCAAATTCCCATCAAGCTTTCGTGACACTGCCCCTGTTTCCCGTCCAGGCTGCAGGCGGTACCCCGCCGGCGCATGTCCCTCCCCCCCCAGCCCGGCCCCGCACCCGCCGCATCGCCCGCCGGCACCGCCTCGGCCCTCACCCCCTCGCAGCGTCTGCGGCTGGCGCTGCAGCAGGCCTGGCGCGGCGCCTGGGGCCTGCTGCCGGACTGGGTGCTGCCGCTCCGCATCCGCCTCGCCGGGCTGGCGCGCTCCCTGCTCGGCGAGCCGCCGACCGGCCGCTACGACCCCGAGGACCGGCGCGGCTATGCCCGCTGGATCGCCCGCTTCGACACCCTGGCCGAGACGGACCGCGCCGCGATCCGCGCCCATATCGCCGCCATGCCGGCGCCGCCGCTGATCTCGGTGGTGATGCCGGCCTATGAGACGCCGGAGCTGCTGTTGCGCGCCGCCATCGCCTCGGTGCGCGCCCAGCTCTGGCCGCATTGGGAGCTCTGCATCGCCGACGACGCCTCGCCCTCGCCGCATGTGGCGCGGGTGCTGGCCGAGATCGCCGCCGAGGAGCCGCGGCTGCGCTGGGTGCGGCGGGAGCGCAACGGCCACATCTCGGCCGCCAGCAACAGCGCCCTCGCCCTGGCGCGGGGCGACTACGTGGCGCTGCTCGACCATGACGACCTGCTGGCCGAGACGGCGCTCTACGAGGTGGCGGCGGCGATCGAGGCGGATCCGGAGGCGGCCGTGCTCTATTCGGACGAGGACAAGCTCGATGCCGAGGGGCAGCGCTTCGGCGCCTATTTCAAGCCGGATTTCGACCCCGACCTGCTGCTCGGGCAGAATTTCGTCAGCCATCTCGGCGTCTACCGGCGCGACCTGCTGGAGCGGCTGGGCGGGCTGCGCGAGGGGCTGGAGGGCAGCCAGGACCACGACCTCGCCCTGCGCGCCGCGGCGGCGGTCGGCCCGGCCCGGGTGCGGCACATCCCGGCCATCCTCTATCACTGGCGGCAGACCGGCCAGGCGGACAGCTTCTCCCAGGCGCAGCTCGACCGCTGCACGGCGGCGAGCCGGCGGGCGGTCGCCGACCTGCTGGCGGCGCAGGGCGTCGCGGCGCGGCTGGAGCCCTCCCCCCTCGCCCCCACCCATACGCGGGTGGTCTGGCCGCTGCCGGAGCCGGCGCCGCTGGTCTCCGTCATCGTCCCGACCCGCGACCGCGCCGGGCTCCTCGCCGCCTGCGCCGAGGGCGTGCTGGAGAAGACCGACTATCCGGCGATCGAGCTCCTCATCGTCGACAACGGCAGCGAGGAGGCGGAGACGCTGGCGCTGTTCGTGCGGCTGCGCGCCGATCCGCGGGTGCGCATCCTGGCCTCGCCCGGCCCCTTCAACTACGCGGCGCTGAACAACCAGGCCGCCGCCGCGGCGCGGGGCGAGCTGCTGCTGCTGCTGAACAACGACATCGAGGTGATCGAGCCGGGCTGGCTGCGCGAGCTGGCGAGCCAGGCGATGCGGCCGGAGGTCGGCGCGGTCGGCGCCCGGCTGCTCTATGCCGATGGGCGGCTGCAGCATGGCGGCGTCGTCATCGGCGTCGGCGGCGTCGCCGACCACTACCTGCTGCGCAGCGAGCCGGGCGATTCCGGCTATTTCGGCTCGCTGGCCCTGGTGCGGGAGGTGGCGGCAGTGACCGGCGCCTGCCTCGCCCTGCGCAAATCGGTGTTCGAGGCGGTGGGCGGGCTGGATGCGCAGAACCTCGCCGTCGCCTTCAACGACATCGATCTCTGCCTGCGCATCCGCGAGGCCGGCTGGCGCATCCTCTGGACGCCCTTCGCCGCGCTCCACCACCTGGAATCGGCTTCGCGCGGGAAGGACCATGCGCCGGAGAAGGCGCGGCGCTTCGCCGGCGAGATCGCCCATATGAAGCGCCGCTGGGGCGAAGCGTTGCTGCGCGACCCCTTCTACAGCCGCTGGATGAGCCTGGACGGGGCGCATTGCGCCCTGGCGCGGGCGCCGCGGCGGGCAAAGCCCTGGGCGGCTTATATGGGCGGCGCGGTCAGCCGGCCCCGGCCAGCCATGCCGCTGCCGCCCGCACCGAGGGCAGCACCAGCGTCGCAGCCGGTGCCGCCGCGGGACGGTCGCTGACCAGCAGCCGGGTCCGCAGCCCGGCGCGCCGGCCGGCCTCCATGTCGCTCGCCTGGTCGCCGATGATGAGGGAGCCGGCGAGGTCGAGGCCGAGCGCCGCGGCGGCGTCATGCAGCATGCCAGGGCCGGGCTTGCGGCGCGGCGTGGCGCGGTCGGGATGGTCCGGGCAGTGCTCGATGCGGGCGAGCGGGGTACGGCGGGCGGCGAACTCGCCGGCGACCCAGCGCATCAGCGCCTGGAACTCCGCCTCGGTATAGAGACCACGGCCGATGCCGGACTGGTTGGTGACGACGACGAGGGCGAGGCCGCGGCGCGTCGCCGCCGCGGCGAGGTCGAAGATGCCCTCCACGAAGTGGAAATCCTCGCGCCGGTGCACGTAGCCGTGGTCGATGTTGATGATGCCGTCGCGGTCGAGGAAGAGGGCGCGGCCCGACATGGGGGCGGTGCGGCTCAGCCGGCGCGGGGGAAGAGCCGGTGCTCGATCAGCTCGCAGATGAGGTGGCCGGCGACCTCATGCGCCTCCTGGATGCGCGGCGTAGCCTCGGCCGGGACGCGCAGGCAGAGGTCGCAGAGCCCCGGCATGGCGCCGCCCCCGGCGCCGGTGAAGCCGATCGTCACCATCCCGCGCTCCCGCGCCGCCCGCAGCGCCGCCAGGATGCCGGGGGAGCGGCCGGAGGTGGACAGCGCATAGAGCAGGTCGCCCGGCTGGCCCAGCGCCTCCACCTGCCGGGCGAAGACGCGGTCATAGCCATAGTCGTTGCCGATGGCGGTGAGGATGGAGCTGTCGGTGGTCAGCGCGATCGCCGGCAGGCCGGGCCGGTCGTAATGGAAGCGCCCGACCAGCTCCGCCGCCCAATGCTGCGCATCGGCGGCGCTGCCGCCATTGCCGCAGAGCAGGATCTTGCGCCCGGCGGCGAGGGCGGCGACGGAGCGCGCGGCGATGGCCTCGATCGCCGCGATGGCCGCGGCATCCCCGGCCAGGCGGCGCAGGCTCTCGGCGGAGGCCAGGATGGCGTCACGGATCTCGGCGGACATCGGATCCCCTGCGGGTTGCAGGCTGGTGGTCTAGCGCGGATCGCAGCGCCTGACAGCCGGGACATGGCCAGTCCCCTGCCCTCGGTCGCCGCCCGTTGCCCTGCCGCGGCTTTGCCGCGGCAGGCTGTGACGGATCTTGGGCCAGCGGGGACTCACCGGGGCCCCCATGACGGCGCGCAGCGACGTCATGGGGAAGAGCGCGGCCCCCGCGACGCCGCGCAGCGGTGTCGTGGGGATTGAATCATGCCTGCCCGGCGAAGACGTTCTTCTTGATGATGGCGTGCACGCCCCAATTGCCGTCCACCACCTGGGTGATGCCGAAATCGACGGCGACCGACATCAGCGAGATCGCCTCGTCCTCCGTCAGCCCCTTCTCCCCCATCAGGAAGCCACGCATCTTGCGGAAGGCGTCGCGCATCGCGAGGTCGATGGAGGATTTGGCGAAGATCGCGTTCTGCGCGTCGGGCCCCAGCTCGGCCAGGTAATTCGGGTAGCTGAAGCCCGACATCACCCAGTCCTCGGCCGTCTCGATCATCGGGAAGTCGAGGCCATCGAGCGGCGTGCCGCCGAGATCCGCCTTCTTGTGCAGGACCACCTGGAAGGTGCCGGTGAGCGAGCATTCGATGGCGGTGCCGCAGAGCTCGGAATCGCCCTGGCTGGCATGCGGGTCGCCGACCGAGAGCAGCGCGCCCGGCACCGCGACCGGGTAGTACATGGTCGCGCCCTTGCCGATGCGCCAATTGTCGATGTTGCCGCCGGTGTAGCTGGGCGGGATGGAATTGACGACCTCCGCCTCCTTCGGCGCCAGGCCCATGGTGCCGAAATGCGGCCGGATCGGCACGCGGATGTTCTTCAGCACGCCGAAGCGCCGCTCGGTGCGGCCGTGATCGACCGGCAGGCCGGGATAGTCGATGGTCGGATGCACCTTGCCGGTGGGGTCGGTCACCGGGACCCATCTGAAATTGTAGACCGCGCTCGCCCAGTTGCGGCTGCCGGTGGCGTCCAGCTCGTAGATCGTCACCACCTCGCGCGGCTTGTCGCCGGTCAGCAGGTCCTTGTAGTGGAAGCCCCAATTGGCCGCAGCGTTGCTGCCGAAGGCGAGGCCCTTGAAGGCGGGATTGGCCGAGGGGCGCGGCGCGACATCGAGGATGCGCACCTCCAGCACGTCGCCCGGCTCGGCGCCGCGCACGGCCACCGGCCCGGTGCAGATATGCACGCCGAGGCCGCCGCCATCGCCCGGCCCGGCGCCGCGGCGCATGACGCCCTTCTTGTCCTTCGTCCAGAGGAAGACGCTCTCGGCGCCGGGATCGCCCTGGACCATGCGCTCGGCATCGTCGTTGGCGTGGTGGGTCAGCGTCTCGATGGTGACGTAGTCGCCGGAATTGACCTCGAGGCGCGGCGCCAGGCTCTTGCTGAAATAGCCCCAATGCACCGTCTCGGCATTCGCCGGCAGGCTGTGCAGCCGCGGGCCGCCGGCGGCGCGCGCCGCGGAGGCCTGGGCCAGGGCGGGGGGCACGAGGGAGATGCCGGCCGTGGCGAGCGCCGCCGCGCCGCCCGAGGCGGCGAAGCCGGATTTCAGGAAGGCCCGGCGCTCCTTGGCGAGGCCGGTGCGGAAATCGAGCCGATGCGTCTCGAAATCGCGGCAATTCGGATCGTCACCCTGGCACATCGCCCTCGCCCCCCCTGCGGCCCGACGGCGCTGCCGCCGGCGGTGAGGTGTTGCAAGGATAATGCCAGGAAGGAGGCAGGCGGGCCGCCCGGTGGGCGGCGCGGCTCAGCGCTCGGACGCGAGCCCCTCGGCGAGGTCGGAGATCGCCGCGACATCGAGCAGCTCGACCCGGTGATGCAGCGGCTCGCGGATCCAGCCGCGCTTGCGGAAGGCCGTCAGGCTGCGGCTGACCGTCTCGAGCGTCAGGCCAAGGAAATCGGCGATGTCCGCCCGGGTCATCGGCATCTCCAGCACCTGCCGCTCCGTCCCCCGCCGGCGCTCGGCCGCGACGAGGGAGAGCAGGAAGGCGGCCACCCGCGCCTCGGCCGAGCGGCGGCCGACGGTGACGAGCTGCTCCTGCGTCGCGGTCAGCTCCTGCACGCAGAGATCGAGCAGGCGGCGCTCGAGCTTCGGGTAGCGCTGCAGCAGCGCATCGAGCTGCCGCCGCTCGAGCCGGCAGATCCGGGCCTCGGTCAGCAGCTCGGCATCGAAGGGGTAGCTGCCCAGGGTGGTGTAGCCGATCACGTCGCCGGCGAAGCGGAAGCCCACCACCTGCTGCTTGCCGTCCGGCAGCAGCCGGGAGAGCTTGGCGAAGCCCTCGATCAGGGTGAAGACCTTGCCGGCCGGGTCGCCTTCGCGGAAGATCGTGCTGTGCGCCGGCAGCACGACCTGCTGCGATTCCGCCGAGATCTCGTCCAGCGCCGCCGCGTCGAGCGGCTGGCAGAGGCCGGCGATGCGGCTGCCGCAACGGTCGCAGATCGTGACCCGGGTCTCCGGGGCAAGCTGGGCGGCGTCGAACGGATTCAAGGCGGTCTCCGGTGCTATTCCGCAAACTAGCTGAGCGCCACCGTCGGATACAAGCCGTCAGCCATGCGGGCCGGTCCAGGGAGGCATGACGGGCCGGGCGCCGCGGCCCGGCGGGGCGCTCCCGCCGGGCCCCTCGCCCTCAGCTCGCGCTCAGCATCAGGGCGGCGGCGTTCAGGGTCACGCTGCCCGGGCCGGTGACGACGGCCGGCTGCGACAGGGCCGACCAGGTCAGCGCATTGCCGCCGCTCGCCGCGTCGAAGAGGCCGACATGCGTCATGGTGCCGGCGGCGGCGGTGAAGGTGAAGCGGATGGCGTCGGTGTTCTGCTGCACCCCGGTGCCGGTGAAGGTCACCCGCTGCCGGGCATAGCCGTTGCCGGCCGGCTCGCCGATGAGCCCCGTGGCGTCGCTGCCGCCGGTGCCGAGGCCGAGATAGACTTGGCTCGGCAGGGCCGGGGCGCGGGCGCAGAGGGCGCGGCCGAGGAGGTTCTTCGCGTAATCGGTGAGGTCGGGCATGCTCTACTCTCCTGTGTCGGGGTTGCGGCGGGGCGCGGCCGCCCCGCCCCGGTTGGGATCCCGGTCGGGATGCGGCGCCGCTCAGCCCTCCTCGGCATCGGCGAACCAGACCACGCCGTCGCTCGCCGGCTGGCTGCGGGCCGCGGCGTAGAGCGCGGCGCTGGTCACCGCATGCAGGTCCGGCAGGCCGAGCGCCCCGGCCTGCACGCGATAGGCGATGCCGGGCAGCGGCGCCTTGCCGGCAAGCCGCGCCTCGCGGGTCGGGTAGCCATGCAGGCGGAACTCGGCGATGCCGGCGGCATGGTCGATCTGGCAGTGCGTCAACCGCCAATAGGTGGCGACGAGGCCGGTGTTGCGGATCTCGATCGGCTTGATCAGGGCCATGGGGCACGCTCCACAGGAAGGGGGGTCAGCCGACGACCTCGACGGAGAGGATGCGGGCGACCCAGTTGATGGTCTTGTTCGCCTCGCCCTGGACGGTGATGGCGAGGGCGCCGTTGCTGGTGTCGGCGACGATGGCCATCTTCCAGGCGCTGTTGGCCGCCGAGTCGCCGCCGTTGCTCGGCGCGACCGGCGTCGCGCTGCCGGGCGCCAGCACCACGGTCGCGCTGGCGCTGGCGCCGCGCCTGACGAGGATGTCGCGGCCCCAGCTCGCGCAGTCGCCGACCGTGCCGGCGGTGCCGCCCACCTGCCGCGCCACCAGCAGCAGCTTGGCGGCGAAGGCGGCGTTGCCCGGCAGGCTCAGTAGGTTGCCGGCGCCCGGGGCAAGGCCGTCCAGGGTCAGCACCGTGGCGGCCGCATCCGTGGTCTGGCGGCGCAGCACGAACTCGCCGGCCTGCGCGTCGCCCGGGGTGCTGAAGCAGCCATTGGCCCAGGCGCCGCGGCCGGGATGGCCGCGGGTATCCGCCTGCTGGCCGCCCGGCACCCAGGCATTGGCGCTGCCGGCCGTGTTGCCGCTGCCGCCCGCGACCGTCGCGGCGGCGGCGGAGGCGGTGTTGCCGCCGCCGCCGCCGATCGTCGCCAGGGCGCCGCTCGCCACCTGTGTCGCCTGGTCGCGGCTGCCCTGCCAGTCCGTGGCGTTGCTGCCGCGGGCATTGCCGCCGCCCGCCGTGGCATCGGCGGGCTGCCGCTGCGCCGGGCGCGCCCAGACGAAGGCCGTGGTGGCGAGCGCCGTGCTGCTGTTGGTCGCGGCCTGGGTGGGCGCGGTCGGCGTGCCGGTCAGCGCCGGGGAGGCCAGCGGCGCCGCGCCGGCGATGTCGGCGACCGCCAGCGCCACGGCACCGGTCCGGCCGGCCACCGAGGCGACCGGCGCGGCGCCTGCCGCCGCGGCCGCGAAGCCGCCGATATCGGCGCTGGTCAGCGTGATCGCACCGGTCCGGCCGGCCACCGAGGCAACCGGCGCGGCGCCTGCCGCCGCGGCCGCGAAGCCGCCGATATCGACGGTGGTCAGCGTGACCGCACCGGTCCGGCCGGCCACCGAGGCAACCGGCGCGGCGCCTGCCGCCGCGGCCGCGAAGCCGCCGATATCGGCGGTGGTCAGGGTCACCGCGCCGGTCCGGCCGGCAACGCTCGTGACCGCGCCCGCGCCGCCGCCGCTCGTCGCATAGCCCTGCGCCCGCACCCAGGCGGTGGTGGCGACGGCGGTCGAGGCATCGGCCGTGGGCGGCGTCACCGTGCGCAGCAGCCCGCTGCCCTTGCCAGCGAGGCCGAGGTCGATATTGGCATCGATCCCCTGCGCCTGCAGGGCGACCTGGCCGCCGGTGGCGCCGCCGGTCACCGTCAGGTGGTTGGCGCCGGAGACCGGCATCGCCACCTCCAGCGCATGCGCGCCCGGCGCGTCGCCGAAGGTCAGCGTGCCGGCGCTGGTCACGCGCAGCACCTCCGCCCCGCCCGCGGCCACCGCCAGGGCGCCCGCCGCCGGCTGGAAGAGGCCGGTATCGGCGCTGCCGAGCGCGAGGCCCGGCCGCGCCGCCCGCCCGGCCGGCGCGCCGGCGGCGCAGAGCGCATTGGTGCCGGCATTGACCAGGCCGCCGCCATTGCCGCGCTCGAGCAGCGGCGGGGCGCCGAGATAGAGCTGGTTCGCCGCGTTGCCGCCGCTATCGGCGAGGTAGATCGCCGTCGCGCCGTTGTTGCGGTAGTTGTAGCGCACGCAGCGCAGCGAGAAGATGTCGAGCCGGTTGCCGCTGCCGTTCACCCGGACGGCGTTGTCCTCCACCGCGTCGATGCGCAGGTTGCCGACATGCAGCCGCGTGTTCGAGGCATTGACGTAGAGCCCGATGCCGCCGGCCAGGGGCGGGCCGCCGGCGTTGAAGATCTCGCCCTGGTGGGTGAGGCTGGCGATCTGCCCGTCGGTGCCGCCGGCCTCGATCCAGACGCCGTACTGGCAGAAATCCACATAGGCCTGGCCGATGTAGAATTTCGTCGTCATGCCCGCGGTCGAGGAGGCGAAGCGGAACATGCTGCGGTAGCCGAGCGCGAAGGCCTGGTCGATGAAGACGCCGTCGCAGCGGCGGAAGACCATGGCGTCACCATTCGCCTGCTGCCAGCGCACCACGTCGTCGTCGCTGGTCCAGAAGGTCCAGAAATGCAGGCTGTGGATGCGCGGGATGTCGTAGCACTGGTCGATCTCGACGCCGGTCGTGAAGACCTGGCCGCGCAGCCGGCGGATATCGACCCGGCCGGAATTCCGCGCATAGATCCCGCGGTTGACGGCGCAGAGGAAGACATTGTCGAAATCGACGCCGCCGTAGCAATCCTCGACGCGGAAGACGTAGTCGTAGCCGGTCGGCGCCCAGCTCGCATCCTGCGCGGCGTTGTGCTGCTGCACCACGGCGAGGTCGCGCACCGCCGAGCCGCGCGCCATGTCGCCGGTGAAGGTGAAGGGCGTGAAGCCGGTGCTGTCGATCCGCAGCCAGGTGCCCTGGCCGGGGCCGGGCCCCTCGGTGAAGCCGGCGCCCTGCAGGCGGATGGTGGCCCCGTAGATGCTGATGGCCGAGGCGATGCGGTAGACATGCGGGCCGAAGCTCAGCGTGCCGCCGCCCTTGGTCTTGAGGTCGTTGATCGCGGCCTGGATGGCGGGCGCGTCGTCGGTGACGCCGTCGCCGACGGCGCCGTAGTCGCGCACATGCGCGCCGCGATCGGCGAGCACGGCGCCGCGCAGCTGCGCCAGGGTGGCGCGGCGCGTCTCGAGGAAGCTGCCGCTGGACTGCACCAGCGGCGCGAGATCCGTATCCGCGGGGGCGTTGGCGGCGGGAAGCTCGCTGATCCTGACGTCGGGCATCGGTCTCCGGTCCGGATGGGCGCGCGTGGAGGGCCGGAGGACCGGCGCGACGCGGGCGGGCGGGGGGAATGCCGGTTCGCCGGCCCCGGGGGGGGCAGGGGCGGCGGCGCGGCGGCTTGGGCGGGCGTTCGGCCTCGGCGCGGCGCTCAGCGCCGCAGGCGGTTGCCCGATTCGGTCAGCAGGCCATCCGCGGCCTCGTCGAGCAGCAGCCCGGTATCGGGCGCGACGCTGAAGCTGCCGGAGAGCGCGGCGATCGCCGGATCAGCGGCGTCCTCGACGCGGATCCGGTAGCCGCTGCCGGTGGGCGGCGCGGCAAGGCTCGCCACCGCCTGGCCGTTCTGCACGGTCACGAGCTGCGCCGGCGGGATCAGCGTGCCGTCGGCCTGGCGCACGCTGAAGACCACCTGGCCGATCGGGCCGGCGACGCGGGCCGAGACCGGGATGCTGCCGCCGACCAGGATGCCGGCCGCGATCGGCGCGAGCAGGATGGTCCGCACCACCGCCGAGGCGGCCTGGCCGAAGCGGAAGCCCTGGGCGGAGGCGCGCAGCAGGCTCACCGGGCCGACCGTGCCGTCCAGCGTGACGCCCGGGCCCAGCGTGTCGTTGCTGCGCAGCGGCACGATCGCCATGGCGTCCGAGGTCTGCAGCACCATCAGGTCGCCCGGCTGCAGGCTGTCCGCGACCGGTGCGAAATAGCCATCGGCGCTGACCATCGCCCGGCTGTCCGAGGTGCGGTAGTGCCAGAGGTTGAAGGCGCTGGTCTGGATCAGCGCGTTGAAGCTGGCCGGGCTGAAGGGCACGGGGTTCTCTCCGTCTCGGCAACGGCCGGTCGCGACGGCGCCCCGTGGGGCGCGGATGCGCTCCTCGGGGGTGCCGCCGGCGGCGGGCGCGGATGGTGCGGGGACGCGTCGGGCGCAGTTCGGCCGTCGGCCCGTCCGGGATATCCGGGAACGATCCGCAGTGTCAAGGAAAAATCTCCTAATACTGCGCCTGTCTGCCTGGCCGCCATCCGCTGCGGCCACCGGGCGTCACGGCGCCGGCAGGCGCTACCTACCATTCGATCCGCGGCGGCTCCGTCCCCGTGGACGAGGCCTCCCGCAATGCGCCCCGTACCGGGCCCAGGGCCCGGTTCACGGGGGCCATCTCGGCGAGGCGCGTCTCCATCGCGGCTTCGCGCTCCTGCGCGGCCGCCTTGCCCCGCTCGAAGGCGTCGTAGGCTTCCTCCGTCCTGGGGGCTCTTGGCCCCAGGCTGCGATGCACCTTGCCGACGCGGCGATAGAGATAGTCCTTGCCCGACACCTCCTGCCAGACCATGCGGCGGGCGAGGTCGCCACGGGTGACGAGGTATGCTTCGTAGAGCTGCGGCGCATCGATGCGCTGGCGGCGCTGTTCGTTGGATAACTCTCTGAAAAGCATATTTTTACCCCATTTGGGGCCGATCGCCTGCCCGATGAGGGTAAATCATTTTCGCACAACCGCTTAGCGGCAAAGAATGGCTATCCCGGCATGATATCGCATCCGCCCCTCCCGGGGCGCGATGCCGTGCCGGCAGGCTGGGCGGCGCTCTCGGCGCAAGATCGAGCAAGGCCCGGCTCCGCCAGGCCGTGGGGAAGAAGGCCCTGTGCCGCCGATTGCCGGTCGGAAGCGCGGGCGATCCGCGCTAGCCTCCCCCTCCCTTCCGATCCGAACGGGATGGCTGATGCGCCGAACCTGCCTGCTCGCCTGCCTGCTGCTGCCCGCCCTGCTGCTCGCCCGCCTCGCGGCGGCGGAGACGGTGCTGAACGTCTATAATTGGTCCGACTACATCGACCCGGCGGTGATCGCCCGCTTCGAGCAGCAGACCGGCATCCGGGTGCGCTACGATGTCTACGACAGCCTGGAGACGCTCGAGGGCAAGCTCTCCGCCGGCCGCTCCGGCTACGACATCATCGTGCCGACCAGCGAGCCGAGCTTCGCCCGCCTGGTGCGCGCCAAGGCGCTCCTGCCGCTCGACCGGAGCCGCATCCCGCACTGGCGCAACCTCGATCCCGGGCTGATGCAGCGCGTCGCCGCGGTCGATCCCGGCAACCGCTTCGGTGCCATCTATCTCTGGGGCACGGTCGGCCTCGGGGTGCGGCTGGACCGGGTGCGGGCGCTCTGGCCGGAGGCACCGCTGCAGGCGCCCGACCTGCTGCTGCGGCCGGAGAACGCCGCCCGGCTCGCCGGCTGCGGCCTGGCGGTGATGGACAGCGCGACCGACGTGCTGCCGACGGTCCTCGCCTGGCTGGGCAAGGATCCGAACTCGGCCGAGCCGGCCGATCTCCGCGCCGCCGAGCAGGCGCTGCTCGCCATCCGGCCGCATCTGCGCGCCATCCCCGGCTCCGGCGCCCTGCTCGACATGCTGGCGAGCGGCGAGATCTGCGTCGCCCTGACCTATAGCGGCGACGTCATCCAGGCCGCCGCGCGGGCGAAGGCGGCCGGCCGCGGGGTGGAGCTCGGCTACCTGGTGCCGCCGGGCGGCGCGCATCTCTGGTTCGACATGCTCGCCGTGCCGGCCGATGCGCCGCATCCCGAGGCCGCCTTCGCCTTCATCGACTTCCTGCTGCAGCCGGAGAGCATGGCCGCCATCACCGACAAGGTGCGCTACCCGAATGCCGTCCCGGCCAGCCGGCCGCTGCTGGCCGAGGCGGTGCGCGAGGATCCGACCATCTACCCGCCGGAGGCGGCGCTGGCCCATGCCTTCGTCGCCGGCACGCCGGGCCAGGGCGCGGAGCGGCTGCGCAGCCGGCTCTGGACCCGCTTCCGCGCGGGTCGTTGAGGCCTTGGCCGAGCCGCTGCTGCGCCTGGCGGGGATCACCCGCCGCTTCGGCGCGACGCTCGCCCTGGACGGCCTCAGCCTCGAGGTCCGGCCGGGCGAGTTCCTCGCCCTGCTCGGCGGCAGCGGCTCCGGCAAGTCGACCCTACTGCGGATCGTCGCGGGCTTCGAGGCGGCGGATGCCGGGCAGGTGCTGCTGCAGGGGCGCGACATCACCGCCCTGCCGCCGCATGCGCGGCCGGTCAGCATGGTCTTCCAGAGCTATGCGCTGTTCCCGCATCTCTCGGTCTTCGACAACGTCGCCTATGGGCTGCGGCGCGAGGGGGTGGCGCGGGCCGAGATCGCCCGCCGCGTCGCCGAGGCCCTGGCGCTGGTCGGGCTGGCCGGGCTGGAGCGCCGCCGGCCGGGGCAGCTCTCGGGCGGGCAGCGGCAGCGCGTGGCCCTGGTCCGCAGCCTGGTGAAGCGCCCGCCCCTGCTGCTGCTGGACGAGCCGCTGGCGGCGCTCGATGCCGGGCTGCGCGAGCGCACCGGGCTTGAGCTGCGCGCCCTGCAGCGGGCGACCGGGGCCGGCTTCGTCATGGTGACGCATGACCAGGGGGAGGCGCTGGCGCTGGCCGACCGCGTGGCGGTGCTGGAGGCGGGGCGGCTGGCGCAGCTCGACACGCCGCAGGCGCTCTACGAGCGGCCGGCGACGCGGCACGTCGCCGCCTTCCTCGGCGCCGCCAACATCCTGGAGGGCCGGGTCGAGCCCGATGGCCGGGTGGCCTGCGCTGCCGGCTGCCACCTGCGCCCCGCCGCGCCGGCCGGGCCGCCCGGGACGCTGGCCGCCTTCGCCCTGCGCCCGGAGCGCATCCGCCTCCTCGCCACCGGCGCCCCGCCGGCGGAGAACGGCATCCTGGCCCGGGTGAAGGACCTCGCCTATCGCGGCGACGGCTGGATGGCGGTGGCGGCGCTGCCGGGCGGCGGCGAATGGCGCGTCGCCCTGCCGGCCGGGGCGGCGCCGCCCGCGCCCGGGGCCGCGGTCGCCCTGGCCTGGGCGGCCGAGAGCCTGGCGCCGCTCGCCGCATGAGACGCTGGCTGCTGCTGCCGCCCTTCCTCTGGTTGCTGCTGCTGGTGGCGGCGCCGGTGGCGATCCTGGCCGTCATCGCGGTCTCCGAGGGCTCGGCCGGCGTGCCGCCCTTCCGCCCGCCCCTCTCCCTCGCGGAGGGCTGGCAGGGAACGCTGGAGCCGCTGCGCCTGCTGCTGGCCGATGTCTTTTACCTTGACGCCTTCCTGCGCTCGCTGCTGGTCGCCTTCGCCACCGCCGCCCTCTGCCTGGCGCTGGCCTATCCGATGGCGCTCGGCATCGCCGCCAGCCCGGCGCGCTGGCAGATGCCGCTTGCCGCCCTGGTCCTGCTGCCCTTCTGGACCGGCTTCCTGCCGCGGCTCGGCGCCTGGATCGGGCTGCTGCGCGACGGCGGCTGGGTGAACCGCCTGCTGCAGGGGGCGGGCCTGACCGCGGGGCCGCTGCCGCTGCTCTACACCGATGCGGCGATGCTGGTCGGGATGGTGCATGCCTACCTGCCCTTCGCGGTGCTGCCGCTGGCCACAGTGCTGCTGCGGCGCGACCGGGCGGTGGAGGAGGCGGCCGCCGATCTCGGCGCCACGCCCTGGGTGGTGTTCCGCAGCGTCACCCTGCCGCTCTCCCTGCCCGGGGCGCTGGCCGCCTTCCTGCTGGTCTTCATCCCGGCCGCCGGGGAGTTCGTGATCCCCGAGCTGCTCGGCCCGCCGGAGGCGATGCTGGTCGGCCGGGCGCTCTGGGTGGAGTTCTTCCAGAACCGCGACTGGCCCCTGGCCGCGGCGCTGGCCCTCGCCCTGCTGCTGGTGCTCATCCTGCCGATCTGCCTCTTCCAGCGCCTGGAGGATGCCGGGGAGGCCCGCGGGAGCGGGCCCTCGTGAGGCGCCTCGGCCTTGCCCTCGGCCTCGCCTTCCTCTGGCTGCCGATCCTGCTGCTGGTCGGCTACGCCTTCAGCGCCGACCGCATCCCCTTCCAATGGGGCGGGCTCTCGCTGCGCTGGTTCCGCGCCCTGGCGGCGAACGGGCGGATGCTGGAGGCCGCCTGGCTGTCGCTGCGCATCGCCGCCGGCGCCGCGACGCTCGCCGTGCTGCTCGGCGGCCTGGCGGGCTGGGCGCTGGCGCGCTTCGGCCGGTTCCGCTTCCGGGCCCTGTTCGGGGTGCTGGCCGGGGCGCCGCTGGTGCTGCCGGAGGTGGTGACCGGCCTCTCGCTGCTGCTGCTCTTCGTGGTGCTGCAGGGCGCGGCCGAGGCGGCCTTCGGCTGGGCGCCGGGGCGCGGCGCGGCGACGGTGCTGCTGGCGCATGCGACGCTCGGCCTCGCCTATGTGGCGGTGGTTGTGCAGGCGCGGCTGGCCGGGCTGGACCCGGCGCTGGAGGAGGCGGCGGCCGATCTCGGCGCCGGCCCCTTCACGGTCTTCCGCACCGTCACCCTGCCGCTGATCGCCCCGGCGCTGGCCGCCGGCTGGCTGCTCGCCTTCACCCTCTCGCTCGACGACGTGGTGGTGGCGAGCTTCGTCTCCGGCCCGGCGGGGACGACCCTGCCGATGCTGGTCTTCTCCCAGCTCCGCATGGGGCTGACGCCGGAGATCAACGCGCTGGCGGCCATGGTGCTCGGCCTCGCCGCGCTGCTGGTCGGCGCAGCGGCACTCATTCTCGGGCGGAATGGCCGGGTCGGCGACAGCGCGGGTTGAAGCATCGGGGGCGCGCAGCTAGGGTCCGGCCTCCCCGCATGTCCGGCAGGACCCCATGAAGCTCATCGCCGACCGCCTCGACCGCATCTCCCCCTCGCTGACCATTGCCATGACCAGCAAGGCGCGGGCCCTCAAGGCGGCGGGGAAGGATGTCATCGGCCTGGCCGCCGGCGAGCCGGATTTCGACACCCCGCAGAACGTCAAGGACGCGGCCATCGCCGCCATCCAGCGCGGCGAGACCAAATACACCGACGTCGCCGGCACCCCGGCGCTGCGCCAGGCCGTCGCCGCCCGCTTCAAGGCGGATCACGGCATCGACTACAAGCCGGAGGAGATCCTGATCGCCACCGGCGGCAAGCAGGTGATCTTCGACGCCTTCCTCGCCACCGTGCAGCAGGGCGACGAAGTGATCATCCCCTCCCCCTGCTGGGTCTCCTACCCGGACATCGTCGAGCTGGCCGAGGGCAAGCCGGTGATCGTCCGCGGCGACGAGAACATGGGCTTCAAGCTGCGGCCGGAGCAGCTCGAGGCGGCGATCACGCCGAAGACCAAGTGGTTCCTGCTCAACAACCCGTCCAACCCGACCGGCGCCGCCTATTCGGCCGAGGAGCTGAAGGCGCTGACGGACGTGCTGATGAAGCACCCGCATGTCTGGGTCTTCACCGACGACATCTACAACAAGCTGGCCTATGACGGCTTCCGCCCGGCGACGGTGCTGGAGGTGGAGCCGCGGCTGCGCGACCGCACCGTGACGATGAACGGCTGCTCCAAGGCCTATGCGATGACCGGCTGGCGCATCGGCTATGCCGGCGCGCCGGCGCATCTCATCAAGCAGATGGACAAGCTGCAGAGCCAGTCCACCAGCAACACCAGCAGCATCAGCCAGGCCGCGGCGGTCGAGGCGCTGACCGGGCCGCAGGACTCCATCGAGACCATGAAGGTGGCCTACAAGCGCCGCCGCGACATGGTGGTGGAGATGCTGAACGCCGCCCCCGGCCTGCGCTGCCACAAGCCGGAAGGCGCCTTCTACGTCTTCCCCTCCATGCAGGGCTGCATCGGCAAGACCACGAAGTCGGGCAAGCGGATCGAGACGGACGAGGATTTCTGCATCGCCCTGCTCGAGGAGGAGGGGGTCGCCTGCGTGCACGGCGCCGCCTTCATGTATCCCGGCTATTTCCGCATCAGCTACGCGACCAGCGACGAGGCGCTGAAGGATGCCTGCACGCGCATCCGGCGCTTCTGCGAAGGCATGCACTAGGCCCATGCCCGAGCTCGCCCAGCGCCTCGCCAAGGTCCAGGTCTCGGCCTCCGCCGCCATGACGGCGAAGGCGCGGGAGATGCGGGCGCGCGGCGTCCCGGTCATCAGCCTCGCCAATGGCGAGCCGGATTTCGCCACCCCCCGGCACGCCATCGAGGCCGCCTATCAGGCGGCGCTGGCGGGCGACACCAAATACCCGCCGCAGGGCGGCACGCCGGCGCTGAAGGCAGCCATCGCGCGCAAGTTCAAGCGCGACAACAGCCTCGACTACGGGCCGGACGAGATCATCGTCGGCAACGGCGGCAAGCAGGTGATCTTCAACGCCTTCATGGCGACGATCGATCCGGGCGACGAGGTGGTGATCCCCTCGCCCTTCTGGGTCTCCTATGCCGACATGGCGAAGGTGCCGGGCGGCGTGCCGGTCACCGTCTCCTGCCCGCAGAACAACCGCTTCCTGCCGCGGCCGGAGGATATCGAGGCGGCGATCACCCCGCGCACCAAATGGGTGATGCTGAACTTCCCCGGCAACCCGACCGGCGCCGTGGCCCCGCGCGAATTGCTCGGCGCGATCGGCGAGGTGCTGCTGCGCCATCCGGATCTCTGGGTGCTGTCGGACGACATGTACGAGCACCTGCTCTATGACGGGCACCGCTTCTCGACCATCGCCGAGGTGACGCCGGGGCTGAAGGACCGTACGCTGACGGTCAACGGCTGCTCCAAGACCTATGCCATGACCGGCTGGCGCATCGGCTTCGGCGGCGGGCCGGCGAAGCTGATCAAGGGCATGTTCAACATGCAGGGCCAGGCGACGGCGGGCGTCTCCACCGTCGGCCAGGCGGCGGCGGCGGCGGCGCTCGACGGGCCGCAGGCGCTGGTGGAGGAGCACCGCCGCGTCTACGAGCAGCGGCGCGACCTGGCCGTCGAGATGCTGAACGCCGCCCGCGGCGTCACCTGCCACAAGCCCGAGGGCGCCTTCTACGTCTTCCCCAACATCGCGGGCTGCCTCGGCCGGGTGACCAAGGGCGGGCGGCGGATCGAGACGGATACGGATTTCGTCGCGGCGCTGCTCGAGGAGAAGCATGTGGCGGCGGTGCAGGGCGCGGCCTACGGCATGTCGCCGCATATGCGCATCTCCTACGCGACGGATACGGCGAGCCTGACCGAGGCCTGCACCCGCATCCAGGAATTCTGCGCGGAATTGTCCTGAGCCGGTGGCGGCCGCGGCGATGCTCCGCCCGGGCCGCGATGCCGACGCCGCAGGCTTCATCGCCCTGATCGGCGCCTGCTGGGCGGAGTATCCCGGCTGCGTCCTCGACATCGATGGCGAGCTGCCGGAGCTGCGGGCGCTGGCCAGCCATTATGCCGCGGCCGGCGGCGCGCTCTGGGCGGCCGAGCGGGACGGGCGGGTGGTCGGGATGATCGCCACCCGGCCGGGGCCCGCCCCGGAGGCGTGGGAGATCGGCCGCCTCTATGTCGAGGCCGCGTCGCGCGGCAGCGGCCTCGCCGCGGCGCTGCTCGGCGCGGCCGAGGCGCATGCGCGGGCCGGCGGCGCCGGGCGCCTCGTCCTCTTCTCCGATACGCGCTTCGACCGGGCGCATGCCTTCTACGAGAAGCACGGCTTCCTCCGGCAGGGCCCGATCCGGGTGCTGGACGACCTCTCGCATTCCATCGAGTTCCGCTACGCCAAGCCGCTCCGCGGCGTCGCGGTGGAGGTGTTGGACGCGGCCGGCGCCACCAGCGCCCAGCGGCGCCTGGCGGAGATCCTGGTGGCTTGCGTCGAGGCGGGCGCCAGCGTCTCCTTCCTGCCGCCGCTGGCGCCGTCGCGCGCCCGCGCCTTCTGGCACCGGGTCGCGGCCGATGTCGCGGGCGGGCGCAAGCTGCTGCTCGCCGCCTGGCAGGAGGGCCGGCTGGTCGGCACGGCGCAGCTCATCCTCGACATGCCGGAGAACCAGCCGCACCGGGCGGATGTGGCCAAGGTGCTGGTCGATCCCACCGCCCGCCGCGGCGGGATCGGGCGGGCGCTGATGCGGCGGATCGAGGCCGAGGCGCTGCGGCTCGGCCGGCGGCTGCTGGTGCTCGACACCCTGGCGGGCAGCGAGGGCGAGGCGCTCTACCGCGCCATGGGCTGGCAGGAGACCGGCATCATCCCGGGCTTCGCCCTGGATGCCGCCGGCGCCGAGCACGCGACCATGATCCTGTGGAAGCGCCTCGATCCCTGACGGCGGCGGGGTTGACGCCATCGTGCTTCAATCCTGGGGCGCAGAGGGCATTGATGTCCAAACATCAATGCACACCGGCATCAAAGAAAGCGGTCGAGCTGCGCCAGCACCTCCTCCGGCGCCTCCTCGGCGAGGTAGTGCCCGCTGTTGACCGCCCCGCCCTCCACCGGCCCGGCGGCATAGTCGCGCCAGATGGCCAGCGCATCGTACCAGCGCGGGATGGCGCCCTTGGCGCCCCAGAGGGCGAGCAGCGGGCAGCGCAGCCTCTCACCCGCCGCCCGGCTGGCGCGGTCGTGCTCGAGGTCGATCGCCGTCGCGGCGCGGTAATCCTCGCAGATCGCGGCGACCGTGCCGGGCTCGCGCAGCGCCGCCAGGTAGTCGGCGCGCGCCTCGGGATGGAAGAAGCCCTTGTCCTTCGGCTCGCGCGCCGTGTGCAGGTCGAACCAGTCCTCCGTGTCGCGCAGGATCATGCGCTCCGGCCGGTCATGCGGCTGGGCGAGGAAAAACCAGTGATAGTAGCCGAGCGCGAATTCCATCGTCGTGCGCTCGAAATGCGCGAGCGTCGGGATGATGTCCATGGTGCAGAGCTTCTCGACCGCCTCCGGGTGGTCGAGCACCAGCCGGTGCGCGACGCGGGCGCCGCGGTCATGCGCGACCAGGCGGAAGCGCGGATGGCCGAGCTCGCGCATCAGCGCCACCACGTCCTTCGCCATCTCCCGCTTGGCGTAGTGGCGGCTGTCCGGCGTGACCGGCGGCTTGCCGCTGAAGCCGTAGCCGCGGATATCGGGCGCGATGACGGTGAAGCGCCGGGCCAGCGCCGGCGCCACCCGGTGCCACATGGCATGGGTCTGCGGGTTGCCGTGCAGCAGCAGCAGCGGCGGCCCCTCGCCGCCCCGGCGCAGGCGGATGCGCTGGCCATTGGCCTCGCGCGTCTCCAGCGTGAATCCCTCGAAGAACATCGGCGCCTCCTCCGGCGGCATCCTGCCCCGCGCCGGAACGCCCGGCCAGCGGTCAAGACGCCGGCAGCACCGCGACCGAGGGCGTGGCATCCGTCGCCTGCGGCGCCACCGCTGCCCAGCCCGCGCCATCCCAGGCGCGAGCGAAGACCTCCACCCCGCCATCCGGGGCGATGCGGATCTCGTTGAAGGCGTTCGGCTCGCCGCGCAGCCGGCGGGAGGTGGTGGTGGCCGAGAGCACCACGGTGAGCGGCCCCTCCGCGGCGATGCTGGCCGTGGCGGTGCCGCGCGCCGCCCCCCCCGCCGCACGCGCCGGCTGGGCGATGTCGGCGACGTGCAGATGGCCGGACAGCACCAGCCGCACGCCTTGCCGGGCGAAGGCCGCCAGCGCCCGGGCGGCGCCGCCCACCGCCCGCGCCATGGGGTCGGCCTGCGGCGGCAGGAAGGGATGATGCGCGACGACGATGCGCAGGAGCCCGGGCGGCAGCGCCGCCAGCCGCGCCTCGCAGCGGGCGAGGCGGGCCCGGCTGACGCGGCCGCGCGACCAGTCGAGATACCAGCCGCCGCGCCGCGCCGTGTTCAGCCCGACCACGCCCACCCGGCCATCCTGGAACACCGGCTCGACCTCGGGCGCGATGCAGCGCCGCCAGCGCGCATAGGGGTCGAGATAGCGCTGCGGCCGCCAGTAGCCGACCAGGTCGTGGTTGCCCGGCACCGCCAGGACCGGGCAGCGGAGCCCGTCGATGAAGCGGCGGGCGGCGAGGAATTCGTGCCGCCGCCCGCGCATGGTGAGGTCGCCGCTGATGGCGACCAGATCGGGCGGGTCCCGCGCCAGCTCGGCCGCCAGCCCGGCGACCACCGCCGGCAGCTCGGCGCCGAAATGCAGGTCGGAGAGATGCGCGATGCGGTACGGGGCCCGGGCCGGATGGCCTGGACCCTGATGGCGGGGGGCGCCGCGCGGCGGCATGGCCTCGGCTTGCATGATCCGGCCTCAACAGGCGGGCGGCGGGCGGGTTCGACCCCGCCGCGGTCGGGATCAGCCGGTTGACCGCCGGCGCCGCCCGCGCGAGCCTTCGGCCCCCGATGGATCAGGAGGAATGCCATGTCCGAGGATAGCGCCCTGTTCGACAAGGGCCTGCCCATCCGCCGCGAGGTGCTGGGCCCGGACTATGTCGACGGCTCGATGGCCAAGGCCGACGAGTTCATGATGTCCTTCCAGCGCGCCACCACCGCCTGGGCCTGGGGCTGGGCCTGGGGCGACCCGACGCTGGAGCGCAAGACCCGCTCCATGCTGAACCTCGCCATGCTGACCGCGCTCGGCAAGACGCCGGAGATCAAGCTGCATGTGAAGGGCGCGCTGAACAACGGCGTGACGGTGGAGGAGATCAAGGCGGTGCTGCTGCACGCCACCGCCTATTGCGGCATCCCCGCCGGGCTCGATGCCTTCAAGGCGGCGCATGAGGTGCTGGTCGCCGAAGGCGCCTTGCCGGGCAAGAAGTGATGCCCACCCCCATCAAGCGCGTCGGCTTCGTCGGCATCGGCAACATGGGCTGGCCGATGGCGGCCAACCTGGTGAAGGCGGGCTTCGAACTCGTGGTCTGCGACGCGGTGCCCGGCCGCAGCGCGCAGTTCGCCGGCGAGGTGGGCGGCACGGCGGTGGCCGACCCGGCCGCGGCGGCGAAGGGGGTGGACGCCTTCGTCACCATCCTGCCCACCAGCAAGCAGGTGGCCGAGGTCGCGGCGCAGGTGGCGCCGGTGCTGGCCGAGGGGACGCTGGTCATCGACATGACCAGCGGCCAGCCGGCGCGGACGCGGGAGATCGCGGCCCGGCTGGCGGAACGCGGCATCCCGATGATCGATGCGCCGGTCTCGGGTGGCGTGCCGCGGGCCAAGTCGGGCGACCTCGCCATCATGCTGGGCGGCGAGGCGGCGGCGCTCGACCGCGCCGAGCCGGTGCTGCAGGCGATGGGCAGCAGCCTCTACCGCTGCGGCGGCATCGGCGCCGGCCAGGCGATGAAGGCGCTGAACAACCTCTCCTCGGCCGGCACCTTCCTGATGGGGATCGAGGTGCTGCTGATCGGCCAGCGCTTCGGCCTCGACCCCGCGACGATGGTCGATGTGCTCAACGCCTCCTCGGGCATGAGCAACAGCAGCCAGCGCAAGTTCAAGCAATACGTGCTGAACCGCCGCTTCGACGACGGCTTCGCGCTGGAGCTCATGGTCAAGGATCTCGGCATCGCGCTCGAGGTCGGGCGGGACACCGAGACGCCGACGCCCTTCTCCGCGCTCTGCCGGGAGATGTGGGCCGCGGCCCTCGCCTCGCTCGGCCCGGGCCACAACCACACCGCCCTCGCCCAGCTCTCGGAGAAGCTGGCGGGCGAGATCCTCGGCGGCAACAAGTGATACCGGCCCGGCGCCCCTGCGCCGGGCCTCATCCACCGCAACGACACCGGGAGGAACGGACCGCCGATGACGACAGCGCCCCAATGGGAAATCTACGCCATCCGCTACGGCCGCCATGAGCGCGAGGCGCAGAGCAACTTCCTGCTGCCGGTGGCGGACCCGCACGACGCCATGCCGCTCGACTACTTCGTCTGGCTGGTGCGCAACGCCGAGGGGCATGAGATCGTCGTCGATACCGGCTTCGACGCCGCCTGCGCCGCCAGGCGCGGCCGCAAGCTGAACCGCAGCGTCGCCGACAGCCTGCGCGCCATGGAGTGCGACCCGGCCCGGGTGCGCGACGTGGTCGTGACGCATCTGCACTACGACCATGCCGGCAGCATCGACATCTTCACCGGCGCGCGGATCCACATCCAGGACCGCGAGATGGCCTTCGCCACCGGGCGGCACATGTGCACCGCCTGCATCCGCCTGCCCTTCGAGGCGGACCACGTGGTCGCCATGGTGCGCGCCCTCTTCGCCGACAAGGTGCAGTTCCACGACGGCGAGGGCCAGGTGGCGCCCGGCGTCACCGTGCACCGCGTCGGCGGGCATTCGGACGGGCTGCAGGTGGTGCGGGTGGAGACGGCGCGCGGGCCGGTGGTGCTGGCCTCGGACGCCATGCATTTCTACGCCAACAACGACACCGGGAACCCCTTCCCGATCATCTTCGACCTCGGCGCCATGACCCAGGGCTGGCGCATCGCGAAGCGCCTCGCCGGGGGCGACGAGACGCGGGTGATCCCGGGCCATGATCCGGCGGTGCGCACGCGCTTCCCGGCGGTGCCCGGCCAGGATGGCGAGATCGTCGCCCTGCACCTGCCGCCGGTCGGCTGAGGAGGGTGCCGGCCGTCCTCAGAGCCGGTTCAGCACCACCGTGACGAGGAAGAAGCCGAGCAGCGCCAGCCCCATGGAGAGGCCCGGCCAATAGGGCCGGGCCCCGCCCCGCACCAGCAGGGCATTGGCGCCGAGCGAGAGGATCAGCCCGGCCACCGGCTGCGACCAGGGCAGCGTCCAGAAGCCCCAGCCGAGCAGGAACAGCCAGAAGCCGAAGGCGGCGCGGCCCATGAAGTGGAAGACGCGGTCGGCGACCGCCGCCGCTGGCCGCAGCCCGGGCGTCGAGCAGCGCGCCTCGATGACGCCGGCGAGGGAGAGGAGGATCAGCGCCGCGATATAGACCTGCATCCCGAGGGTCTAGCCGCTCGGCCGCCCCGGGCGAAGCCGGCCTCTAT
The DNA here is from genome assembly GCF_003258945.1 of Roseicella frigidaeris. Lineage (GTDB taxonomy): Bacteria > Pseudomonadota > Alphaproteobacteria > Acetobacterales > Acetobacteraceae > Paracraurococcus > Paracraurococcus frigidaeris. The sequence goes on from NZ_QLIX01000020.1 coordinate 85,956, forward strand.
TCGAGGCGGATATGCGCTGCCTGGATCACCTCGCGCCAGCGCGCCGCCTCGCTGCGGATGGTGGCCGCCGTCGCCTCGGGCGGGCCGCCGATCGGCTCCAGCCCGAGCTCGGCCAGGCGGCGGCGGAAGCCTGTCTCGGCCAGGATGCTGTTGGTCTCCGCGTTCAGCCGCTCGACCACCGGCGCCGGCAGCCCGGCCGGCCCGGCGAGGTAGTTGAAGGCGGCGGAATCGAAGCCCGGCAGCGTCTCGGCGATGGTCGGCAGGTCGGGCATCAGGGTCGAGGGCTGCGCGCTGGCCACCGCGATGGCCCGCACCGCGCCACTCGCCCGGTGCTCGACGAAGAGCAGCAGCGTGTCGATGAGGAAGGCGATGCGGCCGGCGATCAGCTCCTGGATCGCCGGGCCGCTGCCGCGGAAGGGCACATGCGTCACCTCGATGCCGGCGCGCAGCTTCAGCATCTCGCCCGCGAGATGGGAGGAGGCGCCGATGCCCGAGCTGCCGAAGGTGAGCTCGCCCGGCCGCGCCTTCGCCAGGGCGATCAGCTCCGGCACGCTCCGCACCGGCAGGCCGGGATTCACCACCAGCAGGTTCGGCGCGCTCACCAGGCTGACGACCGGGGTGAAGTCCCGCACCGGGTCATAGGGCAGGCTGGGCATCAGGCTCGGATTGACGATCTGCGGCCCCGGCGTGCCGTAGAGCAGCGTGGTGCCGTCCGGCCTCGCCTTGGCGACGGCATCGGCGCCGATGGTGGCCCCGGCGCCCGGCCGGTTCTCCACCACCACCGGCTGGCCGAGCGCCGGCCCCAGCCGCTCCGCCAGCAGCCGCGCCAGCAGGTCGGAGGCGCCGCCCGGCGCGAAGGGCACGACGAGCCGCAGCGGCCGCGTCGGCCAGTCCTCCGCCGCCCCTGGCCTGGCCGCGGCCAGCAGCCCCGCCAGGACGCCCGCCGCGCCGCGCCGTCCGATCCGCATGGCCGTTCCATCCCGTCGTCCTGTTGCCGCTCAGGCTCCGGGAGAGGCGATGGGGTGTCAATGCGACGAGGGCAGCGGGGCGATGGGGCGGTGGGGTCGCGTCCGGCGCGAAGCTGGCCTAGGCTTGCCGCCAAACCCACCCATACCTGCCGAGAGCGACGAATGCCCGACAGCACCATGCCGGATGTCACGCGCCTGAAATTCGGCGTCGGCCAGGCCGTCCCGCGCAACGAGGACCCGATCCTGCTGCAGGGCCGCGGCCGCTACACCGACGATGTCAGCCTGCCCGGCCAGCTCTACGCCGTGATGGTCCGCAGCCCCTATGCGCATGGCGTCATCCGCGGCATCGAGACGGCGGCGGCGCTGGAGGTGCCGGGGGTCCTCGGCGTCTACACCGAGGCCGATCTGGATGGCCACGGCTATGGCGGGATGCGCTGCCCGCTGCCCCTGAAGAACGCCGACGGCACGCCGCTGCGCAACATCCTCCGCCCGGCCCTCGCGGCCGACAAGGTCCGCTTCGTCGGCGACCCGGTCGCCTTCGTCGTGGCCGAGAGCAAGGCGGCGGCGAAGGACGGCGCCGAGGCGGTCTATGTCGATATCGACGTGCTGCCGGCGGTGACCGAGGCCGCCGCCGCCGCGGCGCCGGATGCGCCGCAGCTCTACGACCACGTCCCCGGCAATTGCGTGCTCGACTTCCATTACGGCGATGCCGCGAAGGTGGCCGGGGCCTTCGCCGCGGCGGCGCATGTCACGAAGCTCGCCATCCGTAACAACCGCATCGTCGTCTGCGCCATGGAGCCGCGCAGCGCCATCGGCGAGTACGATGCCGAGAGCGGCCGCTACACGCTGCATGTCGGCAGCCAGGGCGTCTTCGGCCTGAAGAACCAGATGGCGAACGACGTGCTGAAGGTGCCGCCGGAGAAGGTGCGGATCCTGACCGGCAATGTCGGCGGCAGCTTCGGCATGAAGGCCAGCGCCTATCCGGAATATCTCTGCCTGCTGCATGCCGCGAAGCTGCTCGGCCGGCCGGTGAAGTGGACCGACGAGCGCACCGACTCCTTCCTCTCGGACCAGCATGGCCGCGACCACGAGGTGGATGCCGAGCTCGCCCTCGATGCCGAGGGGCGGGCGCTGGCGGTGCGGCTGACCAGCTACGCCAATATGGGCGGCTACCTCTCCACCTCGGCGCCGCTGATGGGCACCGGCAATTTCGTCAAGAACATCCAGTCGAACTACGCGACGCCGCTGATCGAGGTGACGACGCGCTGCATCCTCACCAACACCACGCCGATCGGCGCCTATCGCGGTGCCGGCCGGCCGGAGGGCAACTACTTCTTCGAGCGGCTGCTGGAGCAGGCGGCGAAGGAGACCGGCAGGGACGCCATCGCGCTGCGCCGGATCAACCACATCAAGCCTGGCGCCTTCCCCTTCAGCGCCCCCTCCGGCTCGGTCTATGACAGCGGCGACTTCACCGCGGTGCTGGAGCGGGCGCTGGAGGCGGCGGATTGGGAGGGCTTCCCGGCCCGCAAGGCGGAGAGCCGGGCGCGCGGCCTGCTGCGCGGCCGGGGCATCGGCAATTTCCTGGAATGCACGGCGCCGCCGATGAAGGAGCAGGGCGAGATCCGCTTCGAGGCGGACGGCACCGTCACGATCATCACCGGCACGCTGGATTACGGCCAGGGCCACTGGACGCCCTTCGCCCAGGTGCTGCACCAGGCCCTCGGCGTGCCCTTCGAGAGCATCCGGCTGGTGCAGGGCGATTCCGACCTGCTGATCGCCGGCGGCGGCACCGGCGGCTCGAAGTCGCTGATGGCCTCCGGGGCGGCGATCGTCGAGGCGGCGCAGCTCGTCGTCGAGAAGGGCCGGACGGCGGCGGCGCATATGCTCGAGGCCGCGGTCGCGGATATCGAGTTCGAGCGGGACGCCGAGGGGCTCGGCCGCTTCACCATCGCCGGCACCGACCGCGGCATCGGCATCATGGAGCTCGCCGAGCGCCTCCGCACGGCGAACAACCCGCCGCCCGACATGCCGGAGAGCCTGAACGTGCGGCACGTCTTCGGCGAGGCGCCGATGGCCTACCCCAATGGCTGCCACATCTGCGAGGTCGAGATCGAGCCGGAGACCGGCCATGTCGAGGTGGTGCGCTACACCTCGGTCAACGATTTCGGCGTCATCGTCAACCCGCTGATGGTGGCCGGCCAGGCGCATGGCGGCATCGCCCAGGGCATCGGCCAGGCGCTGATGGAGCGGGTGGCCTATTCCGAGGAGGGCCAGCTCCTCTCCGGCAGCTACCAGGATTACTGCCTGCCGCGCGCCGGCGACCTGCCGGATTTCGGCTTCCTCAGCCACCCGACGCCCTGCCGCACCAACCCGCTCGGCGCCAAGGGCTGCGGCGAGGCCGGCTGCGCGGGTTCCCTGCCGGCGGTGATGAACGCGCTGGTCGATGCCCTGTCCGAGTTCGGCGTCACCCATATCGACATGCCGGCGACGCCGGAGCGGGTCTGGCGCGCCATCGCGGAGGCGCGGACGGCATGAGCCGCCATGGCCAGGGCCCGACATCAACGCTCGCAGAAGCGTGAGTCGATCTATCCATTTGCGCGTGTAAACCATTCCACAACCAATAGAACGGTTGCAGAATCGCATCTGGGTGGCACGAAAGAGTCGCCGCGATATCGGGCGGGGAACCAGAGGCCTGGCCGGGTGCTGTCGCGTTGCGCGCTGGATCGGGTCCGTCGGATCCGGTGGCCGAAGAGGGAGTGCGGGTATGACAAGGCTCACCGGGCGCCGGGTGCTCGTCGTCGAAGACGAGGCTCTGGTTGCGATGCTGGTCGAGGATGCGCTTCTTGATGCCGGTGCGGCCGTGGTGGGCCCCGCCGCCACGGTCTCCGAGGCCCTGTCGCTGCTGAGCAAGGAGAATCCGGACGTCGCGGTGCTGGACCTCAACCTCGCCGGCGAGACCTCGACCCCGGTCGCCGATGTCCTGGCGCAGCGCGGCGTGCCCTTCGTGGTGGCCACCGGCTATGGCGCGGAAGGCCTGCCGCCGAGCCACGCCCATGTGCCCGTGCTGGCCAAGCCCTATGATCCGGACGACCTGACCGCGGCCCTCGGCCGGCTCTGCGCCTGACCCCTCCCCGCGCGGCCAGGCGGCGGCGTCGGGGAACCACGCCAGGGCGGCGAGGCGGGCCGGTCGGCGCGCCTCAGGCCCTGTCGGCCCGCGGGCCGGCTTGCGGCAGCCAGAGCGAGACCACCGTCCCCTCCCCCGGCTTGCTCTCGATCTGCAGCGCACCGCCGGACTGCGCCGCGAAGCCATGCGCCACGGCCAGGCCGAGGCCGCTGCCCTGGCCGGTTTCCTTGGTGGTGAAGAAGGGCTCCGTGGCACGGGCGCGGATCGCCGCATCCATGCCATGGCCGGAATCGATGACCCGGATCCGCAGGTAGTCTGCGGGCGGCAGGCCTTGCGGATTGCCCTCGCCCAGCGCCTCGACCGCGGCATCGAGCCGGATGCGGCCGGTCCCGGCAATGGCATCCCGGGCGTTCAGGGCCAGGTTGACCAGCACCAGCTCGAGATGCGAGCGGTCCGCCCGCACCGCCGGCAGGCCGGGCGGCACCGCGATCTCCAGCCGGATATCGGGGCCGAGCGGCCCGCGCAGCAGCGTCGCCACGCCCTGCATCACCTCGGGCAGCGGCACCGGCGCCGCCTCCAGCCGGTCCTGCCGGGCGAAGGCTAGCATCCGCCGCGTCAGCTCGGCGCCGCGCTCCGCCGCCTGCATCGCCACGCCGGCATAGCGCCGCACCCGCTCCGGCCGCGCGGCATGGTCGGCCAGCAATTGCAGCGCCCCGGTCAGGACCTGCAGCAGGTTGTTGAAATCATGCGCCACGCCGCCGGCGACGCGGCCGAGCGCCTCCAGCTTCTGCGCCTCGCGCAGCCGCGCCTCGGCCCGGTTGCGCTCCGTCATGTCGAAGAGGACGGAATAGCTCAGCAGGAAGCGGCCCGTCGCGTCATGGTCGGCCCGCGCCCGCAGCAGCACCTCGACCACCCGCCCGTCGGCGCGCCGCATGCGGTACTCCACCTCCCGCACCTCGTCGCCGGTCTCCCGTAGCTGGGCGAGCGCGGCCTCCCAGCGCGCCGCGCTCTCGGGCAGCATGAACTCGCCGGTGCGCCGGCCCAGCACCTCCTCGCGCCGGTAGCCGAGGAAGGTGAGCCACTCCTCGCTCACCCGCAGCAGCCGTCCCTCCGCATCGACCGAATGGAAGGGCGCCGGCGTGCGGTCGTAGATGCGGCGCAGCTCGCCCTCGCGCGCCGCCAGCTCGGCGGTGCGGGCCGCCACCGCCTGCTCCAGCACCACCTTGTCGGCCCGCAGCGCCGCCTCCGCCCGCTTGCGGTCGGTCAGGTCGAGCAGGAAGGCGATCGTCTCCTCGCGCGCCTCGCCGATCACGGTGAAGCCCACCAGGACCGGCACGCGGCTGCCGTCGGGCCGGCGATACTCCATCTCGTGCGGCGGGGAGAGGCCCATCTCCCGCACCGCGGCGATGCCCGCCTCCCCGGCGCGCCGCCCCGCCGGCGGCGCCAGCGCGTCCCAGCGCAGGCCGCCGGCGGCGAGCGCCGCCCGGTCATGGCCGAGGAGCCGCAGCGCCGCATCGTTGGCATCCAGGATGCGGCCATGGAGGTCGCCCCGCAGGACGCCGATCGGGCTGGCTTCCAGCATGGCGCGCAGCTCCGCCTCGCGCAGCCGGGCCTCGGTGATGTCGCGGCTCACCCCCAGCAGGCGCCAGGGCCGGCCATGGGCGTCGCGGATCAGCCGGCCGGTGATGGCGAGCCAGCGCTCGGCCCCGTCCGAGGCACGCCGGATCCGGAACTCCGCCGAGAGCGCGCCCTCCTCGCCCGCCAGCGCCGCGTCGCGGGCCGCCAGCACCGCGGCCCGGTCCTCCTCATGCACGCAGGCCATCAGCGCCGCGACATCGGGCGCGGGCAGCGCGGGGTCGAGGCCGAACAGCGCGTAGTGCCGCTCCGACCAGACCTGCCGGCCGCTCCGCAGGTCGAGGTCCCAGCTCCCGATCCCGCCCGCCTCCTGGGCCAGGCGCAGCCGCGCCTCGCTCTCCCGCAGCGCATCCTCGGCGGCGCGGCGCGCGGTGACGTCGCGCACCGCGCCGAGCGCCCGCACCGGCCGGCCGCCGGCGTCGAGCAGGACCTCGCCACGGTCGTGCAGCCAGCGCAGCCGGCCATCCGGCAGCCGGATGCGGTATTCGAGGGCGAAGGGGCCGCCCTCGTCGAGGACGCGGCGGAGGCGCTGGCGCGTCAACGGCCGGTCCTCGGGGTCCAGCCGGGCCAGCCAATGCGCGTAGTGGCCCGACCAGGTCTGGTCGCCGCCGGCCTGCGGCTCGGCCGGCAGCCTCTCGCCATGCAGCGCCGCGTATTCGCGGGTCGCCCGGCCGGTATCGGCGGCGATGTCCCACTCATAGGCGCCGATCTGGCCGGCCCGCTGCGCCAGCCGCAGCCGCTGCTCGCTCTCGGCCAGCGCCGCCTCGGACCGGCGGCAATCCCCGAGCAGCCCGTCGAAGGCATGCCCCAGCACCACCGCCTCGGCGAAGCCGGATCGCGGCGCCAGCGGGTCGCGGCTGCCCTCGGCCTGTTGCCGCGCGGCGGCATCGGCGAGGTGCCGCAGCGGCCGGGCGAGCCAGGCGGCGGCCACCCAGCCGAGCAGCGCGGCGAGCAGGCTGGCGCCGAGGCCATAGAGGAGGATGTCGCGCCGCAGCGCCCGGGCCGGCGCCAGGGCGGCCTCGATCGGCCGGCGCGCCAGGACCTGCCAGCCGGGTCCGGGGTCGTTGCCCGCGTCCCGCAGGCTCCGGCCGGCCACCAGGAAGCCATCGCCGTCCGGCAACCCGACCACGCCGCGGGCCGGCACCGGCATGGGCAGGACATGGCCGATCAGCGCCTCCGGCCCGAGCAGCACGTCCCGGCTGCGGGCGACGACCAGCAATTCCGGCTCGCCCGGCCGCGGCCGCCCGACCAGCACCGACAGCCAGCGCCAGTCGAGCTGCGCCACCACCACGCCGATCACCCGCCCCGCCGCGTCCTGCACCGGCATGGCGAGGTCGAGCAGCCGGCGCGGCTGCGCCTCGCCGGGCGGGTCGGCCGGCCGCCCGACCTCGTGCACATCCTCGGCCACCGGCCCGAGCGTCGCGGCCCGCAGCAGCGGCCAGGCCGCGACATCCCGCCCCTCGATGGCCGAGCGGCTGTCGATGAGCACCTGGCCTTCGGGCGAGACGAAGGCGAGGAGCCGGTAATCGGGGAAGCTGTCGTGCAGCTGCCGGAGGATGGAGCGGCGCAGCGCCGGGCTGCTCGCCGCGTCCCGCATCAGGGGCAGGCCGGCGAGGATCCGCAGGTCGCGCCAACGCGCCGAGAGCGCCTGGTCGAACCGCTCGGCGAGGCGTGCCGCGGCGGCATCGAGCGCCTCGTGCTGGCTGGCCTCGAGGCGGCGCGTCGCCTCGCGCCCCGCGAGCAGGCTGGTGCCCAGCGCGGCGAGGAGCGCGATGCCGCCGAAGGCGGCGGCCAGGATAACGCGCAGGGGTGGGTGCGACAGCGCCATGGGCCGAAGGAGAACCCTTTCCTCCTGCCTGCGCCGCCACGCGGCGGGATCACATGCGTGTCAAAGCGGCAGCGGCACCCGCAGCCCCGGCGCCCGCCGGCCGGGATCAGACCGCGACGCTGTGCCGCCCGGCGCCCGTCCCGAGATAGGCGTCGAAGCAGGCGGCGACGTGCCGGACATGGCGCCGCCCGGCCGCGGTGACGCGCAGCCCCGCGGCGGTGAGCTCGACCAGGCCGTCGCTGGCGAGCGGCGCCAGGGCCGGCCGCACCTCCGCCTGCAGGGCCGGCGGCAGGCCGGAGAGATCGAGGGCGAAGTCGCACATCACCCGCTCGATGCAGTGCCGCCGCAGCCGGTCCTCGGCCGTCACCGCCCGGCCGCGGCGCACCGGCAGCTGCCCGGCCTCCACCGCCGCCACCCAGCGGCGCTCGTTCGGCTCGTTCTGGGCGTAGCCGGCCGCCGCGATGCTGCCGATCGCCGAGGCGCCGAGGCCGAGCAGCACCGGCGCGGCATCCGTGGTGTAGCCCTGGAAATTGCGGTGCAGCCGGCCCTCGCGCGCGGCCGCGGCCATCGGGTCCGCCGGCCGGGCGAAATGGTCGAGGCCGATCGCCTCGTAGCCGGCGGCGACCAGCGCCTGCTCGGCGGCCTCGGCCTGCAGCAGCCGCTCCAGCGCGCCCGGCAGGGCATCGGTGGGGATCGCGTTCTGGTGCGGCTTCATCCAGGGAACATGGGCATAGCCGAAGACCGCGACCCGGTCGGCCCCGAGCGCGGCAGCGAAGCGGGCGGTGGCGGCGACCTGCGCCACCCCCTGCCCCGGCAGCCCGTACATGAGGTCGAGATTGATGCCGGCGATGCCGGCGGCCCGCAGCAGGGCGACGGCGCGCTCCACCACCGCCTCGGGCTGCATGCGGCCGATCCGCTTCTGCACCGCCGGATCGATGTCCTGCACGCCGAGCGAGGCGCGGGTGATGCCGCCCTCGGCGAGCGCGGCGACGATCGGCTCGTCCAGCACCCGCGGATCGAGCTCGATCGCCAGCTCGGCCCCGGGCCGGACGGGGAAGAGGCGGCGCAGCGCGGCGAGCAAGCCGCGCAGCCCCTCGGCGCCCAGGATGCTCGGCGTGCCGCCGCCGAGATGCAGCGCCGCCAGTCCGGCATGCGGCGGCAGCGCCGCGGCCAGCAGCCCCGCCTCTTGCCGCAGGGCCTCGGCATAGCGCTCGATGCGGCCGTTGCTGCGGGTGACGGCGGTATGGCAGCCGCAATACCAGCAGAGGGCGCGGCAGAAGGGGATGTGCAGGTAGAGGCTGAGCGAGTCCTCCGGCCGGACCTGGGCGAGCCAGCCGCGATACGCCGCCTCGTCCAGCGGACCGAATTGCGGCGCGGTGGGGTAGGAGGTGTAGCGCGGCAGCCGGGCCAGGGCGTAGCCGACGGGGATGGACCTGCTCATCGGCCGATCCTGGGCCGATGGTGCCGTCGCCGCCTTGCGGCGGATCAAGCCGGGGGCAGATGCACCGCCAGCCAGAGGGTCTGGCGCGCCGGATCGGTCCAGGCGACGCGGTGGCGGCAGCCGGCGGGGATCACCACCCAGTCGCCCGGGGCGAGGTCCCGCTCGAAGCCCTCGGCGAAGCCGAGCCGGGCGGCGCCGGCGAGCAGCAGGACGAATTCGTCGCCCGGCTGGTCGTACCAGCGGCCGGGCGGATCGGCCTGGGCAAGGGAGGCGATGCGCTCCACCCGCGCCCCACCGGCCGCGAGCAGCTCGGTGAAGGCCTCGCCGCCCAGGGCGGGCGGCGCCGGGCCCTCGGCGATGCGGCCGAAGCGCGGCGGGCTCATGCCGGGCGCCGCTTCCGGCGGCCTGGCCGCGCCGCATTGGCGGCGGCGCCCATCCGGGCGCCCGGCATGAATGAATCCTTCATGCCGTTGGCATCATACGAACGGCCGTTGATGGTGACCCATCAACGGCCCCTCAAACGCCGGGCGCAAACCTCCGGTTTGCTTGTGTCTTTGGCGCTGGGATAGAGACTTGGGCGCCGCCGGCTGGGGGCGCGCCCCCAGCCGGCGGACTGTCCGGGAGACCGATCCGGTACACGGGAGGTC
>NZ_QLIX01000021.1 GCF_003258945.1 Roseicella frigidaeris
AAGCCACAACTCACCTGACCAGACCGAAAACCCCGCTCCTCCATCCACAACCCGGGTCAATTCCTCATGGCAATCTCGGGTCAGCTCTCACTGGCATTCAACAGCCGACCAACGACGAGTGCTGGTTCCACGGCCGGCAGCTCGACACGACGGCGGCGCGATCGAACTCCTATGTCCGCCACCAGCAGATCCCGGAGCCGAATGCGCTCTACCGCTTCCGGATCCGGGTGCGGAACCGGCAGTTCATCAACGGCATCTCGGCTGTGGCCAACAACGGCTCCGGCCTGGTGCGGATCACCCGCGCGGCGCATGGCTTCGCGACGAACGACGTGGTGACGGTCGCCGACGTCTCGGGGGTTCCCGGCGCGAATGGGACGTTCACAATCACCGTCATCGACGCGAACAGCTTCGACCTGGTCGGCTCGACCTTCTCCGGCGCCTACCTGAACACCGGCTGGGCCTCGGTCAGCCGGAACCTGGCGCCAGCTTCCAGCACCGATGTGAAGGTGCAGTTCGTCACCATCGCGGACTACGCCGAGCTCACCACCGAGATCACCGCCGGCCGCGGCCAGTCCGTCGCGGGCCAGGGGCTCGGGGTGAACGTGCTGAGCACCATCGCCCCGACGCTGACGGCGGTGGGCGGCCAGGCGCGCAATACGAACGGCGCACTGCCGGTGCTGGTGGCGACCGGCCTCTCGACGAACCCGACGGCCGTGACCACCGGCCGAGGCATCGACCTGCTGGCGACGCTGATCGGCGCGCTGGTCAACAAGCCCTTCTCCATCCCGGAGGCGGACTGGCAGTTCGCCGGCGCCGCGGGCGGGATCACCGGCACGACCGACGTGGTTCTGAAGGCCGCGGCCGCCGCCGGCATCCGGAACTACGTCACCTCGATCGACCTGCGGAACGCGCACGCGACGGTGGCGACGGAGGTGGTGATCAAGGACGGCGCCACGGTGATCTGGCGGCAGCTGCTGCCGGCGGCGATGGCGACCCCGGTGGACATCGCCTTCCCGACGCCACTGCGCGGCACGGCGGCGACGGCCGTGAACCTCGCCTGCCTGACCACCGGCGCTCAGGTCTACGTCAACGCGCAGGGCTACGCCGCGCCGTGACGGCCGTCGCCCACAGCTTTTCCCGCGCTTAGCCACAGGCTTATCCACATGTCCGAACCGACCGAGCCGGGCGGGGGCGACCCCGCGCCGGATGCCCCTGCCATGCCGATCGTGGCGCAGCGCGCGCTGGCGGCGCCCGCCACCGTCGATCGTGCCGCGCGCACCGTCGAGGTGGTGTGGTCAACCGGCGCCCGGGCCCGCAACTTCGTCCCCGCCCTCGGCCTCATCACCGAGGAGCTGGAGATGTCGCCGAACGCGGTGCGCATGGACGCGCTGCGATCGGGCCAGGCCCCGGTGCTCAACACCCACCGCCGCGGCGATGCGCGTGACGTCCTTGGCCGCGTCACGGCCGCCCGCCTCGAGCGCGGGCGAGGCTACGCCACGCTGCAGTTCTCCGCCGCCGGCGACGTCGAGCCGATCTGGCAGCGCATCGCCGACGGCACGCTGCGGGCGGTGAGCGTCGGCTATCGCGTGCATCGCTACGAGCCGCGGCCGGACGCCGCCACCGGCGAGACCGTCCACCGCGCGGTGGATTGGGAGCCCTTCGAGATCTCCGTCGTGCCGGTCCCGGTGGATCGCGATGCGGCGGTCCGCGCGCAGGGGGAGCAGGGCCTCCCAGCGCCGGCGATCGAACCCGCCCTGCCTGACGAGGATCCATCCATGCCCGAGACGACGCCGGCGACCCCGGCTGCCCCGCCTGCGGCGCCGCCCTCCGCCGCGCCGTCCACCCCGCCCCAGGAGACCACCGTGACCACTACGCCCAGCCCTGCGCCGACCGCGCCGCCCGAGCCCACCCGCGCCGCGCCCGCGCCGGCCACCTCGCCGATCGACCTCGACGCGATCCGCGCCGAGGCCGAGCGCGCCGTCGCCGAACGCATCGCCAGCTACGAGCCGGTGCTCGCCGCCGCGCGCGGCCTGCTCCCCGCCGACACCATCGACGCGATGCGCCAGGCCGCGATGCGCGATCGCGCCAGCCCCGAGGTGCTGCGCGCCCGCCTGTGGGAGGCCTTCACCCAGACCCAGACCAGCCGCTCCACGCTCCCGGCCCGCCCGGAGAGCGGCCCCGGCCACGATGACCCGGCGCAGCTGCTCGACGCCATGGCCGAGGCGCTCGCAGCCCGCTCCATGCCGGGCTACCAGCCGCCGAGCACCGGCCCCGGCGCTGGCCGACACGCCGAGTTCATGGGCTGGCGCCCCTCCGACATGCTGCGCGAGCTCCTCGCCCGCCGTGGTGACCGCAATCCGCCGCGCAACCCGACGGTGCTGGCCGAGCGCGCCTTCCACACCAGCTCCGACTTCCCGCTGCTGCTCTCGGCCGCCGCCAACAAGATGCTGCTCGCCGCCTACGCGCCGGCGCAGCCGACCTACCGGCAGATCTTCCTCCGCCGCGACTTCCGCGACTTCAAGCCGCATCGCCACCTGCGCATCGGCGACTTCCCGACCCTTCTGCCGCTGCTGGAGAACGGTGAGATCCAGGTCGGCACCATGTCCGAGAGCCAGGAGATCGTCGTCCTGCAGACCTTCGCGCGGCGCATCCGCGTGACGCGACCGATGCTGGTCAATGACGACCTTGGCGCCTTCACCGACTTCGCCGCGGCGATCGGGCGGCGCGTCGCCGAGTTCGAGAACGCGACGGCCTACCAGCTGCTGAACAGCGGCAATGGCGACGGCCCGACGCTCACCAGCGGCAACGCCACCGTGTTCGGCACCGGCGCGGGGCGCGCGAACAAGGCCGGCGCGGGCTCCGCTCTCGACCTGCCGAACCTCGCCGTCGCCCGCGCCGCCATCATGCGCCAGAAGACCCTCGATGGCCTGCCGATCTCGATCGGCAGCACCATGCGGCTGCTGGTCGGCCCGAGCCAGGAGCTCGCGGCCCGGCAGCTCACCATCAGTGTCGCCGCCAACCAGATCGGCAACGCGAACGTCTTCGCGGGCTTCGTCCAGCCCCTCGTCGAGCCGCTGATCGGGGCGAACCGCTGGTACCTCTTCTCCGATCCGCTGAGCGCGCCGGTCTACGTCTACGGCTACCTCAACGGCGCGGAGGGACCGCAGGTCACCACCGGCCCGGTCCAGGGCGCCGACGGCGTCGAGGTCAGCGTGATCTTCGACTTCGGCGTCGGCGCGATCGACTGGCGCGGCGCCTGGTTCAACCCGGGCACCTGATCCCGGGCTCACTCCTTCCACCATGAACCCACGCAGAGGGCGCCCCCACGGGCGCCTTCTACGTTTCTGGAGACCCCATCCCCATGCGCAACTGCATCCGTCCCGACGCACGCTCCGTCCCCATGGTCGTGCCTTATGCCGGCGGCATCCTCTCCGGCCAGGGCATGCTGGTCGGCGCCTTCTTCGGTGTCGCCGCGGCCGACGCCGCGCAGAACGCCACCGTCGAGTGCGAGACCCGCGGCGAGTTCGAGCTCGCTAAGGACCCGAACCAGGCCATGGCGGTCGGCGCGCGCGTCTTCTGGGACAACGCCAACCGCCGCCTGACGACCACCGCGACGGGCAACTTCCAGGTCGGCGTCGTCACCGTCGCCGCCCTCGCGGCCGATGCGACCGTGCGCGTCATGCTCGCCCGTGTACCGGCCTCCGGCGCATGAGCGGCGATCCGAAGCTCAGCCGGGGCTACCGCAACCGCAACCCCGGCAACATCGAGCACCTGCCCACGAACAAGTGGCTCGGCCTCGAGACGCCGCCCTCAGACGGGCGCTTTTGCCGCTTCCGCTCGCACCAGCACGGCATCCGCGCGCTGGCCCTGCTGCTGCAGAGCTACCAGGACCGGCACGGCCTGCGCACGGTCCGCGGCATCGTCGCGCGCTGGGCGCCGAGTAGCGAGAATGACACCCGGGCCTACCAGGCGGCGGTCGCCGCGCGGCTCGGCGTTGGCCTCGACGATCCCATCGACCTGCACGATGCGGCGACCATGCGCGGGCTGGTCGAGGCGGTCATCCGCCACGAGCTCGGCGGCATGCCCTACGCGCCGGAGACGATCGCGGAGGGCCTTCGCATGGCCGGCCTGGTCCAGCCAGGCCTCGCCCACAGCGGGACGGTCCGCGCCGCCGCGGGCTCGGTGGTCGCCGGCGTCACGGCCGCGGCGGTGGTCGATGCGGTCACCACCCTGGCGCCGCATGCCGAGGGCCTCGCGGCGGTGCTGCGGGCGCTCGGCCCCTGGGGCGTCGCCGCCGCGGTGATCGGCGTCGCGGCCTGGACCATCCACCAGCGGCTGCAGCGGCAGCGGGAGGTCACCCGATGACGGACCACGACCGCGAACTCGGCACCATCGTCACCCGCCTGACCGAGATCGAGCGGCGCCTGGCCGAGGGCGACAAGGACATGCGCGAGCTCACCCGGACCGTGACCGAGCTGGTCAAGGCGATGGCCGGCCTCACGGCGCGGCTGTCGCTGGCGGCGGGCGGACTGCCGGGCGCGTCGCCCGCGATCCCGGCTACGGGCGCGGCCGCGGCCGGCGGCATCGTCGGCGCGGCGGTCGGCGCGAAGCTCGCCTCCTGGCTCGGGCTCGGGTGATCCGCCATGGGCGTGTTCGACGATGCGCTGGTGGTGCTCGCCGCCGACCCGAACCTCGGGGTGGAGGCGACTTACCGCGCCGCCGGCACCGGCGCGCCCATGTCCCTTCGGGTGCTCCGATCGAACCCTGATCGCGTGGCAGACGCGTTCGACACGCCGCTGCTGCGCGCGACCGATGTGCTGACCGTCAGCATCGCCCTGCTGGCGGCGGTCGAGGCGGGCGACACCTTCGCCATCGGCGCGGACCTGCTGACGGTGGACAGCGGCGAACGGGATGCCGCCGGGGTCGCCTGGCGCGTGCTCTGCCGGCGGTAGGCGATGCGCCTCTCCGCTGTCGTCGGCGATCTCCGCAAGGCGCTGGCCGAGGAGGTCCGCGCCGGCGAGCGCGCCGCCTCCCGCGCCGTGCGTGCCGAGACGGATGCCCTGAAGACTGAGCTCCGCGGCCAAGTCACCGGCTCGCTCGGCGGCAAGGCGCGCGGCATCGCCAATGCCTGGCGCTCGCAGGTCTTCCCGCGCACCGGCGTGTCGCTGCGCGCCGCCGGCCTCGTCTGGAGCAAGACGCCGCTCGTCATCGACGCCTTCGAGCGCGGCGCCCTCATCCGGCCGAAGGGCGGCGGGCGCTTCCTGGCGATCGCCACCGGCTTCAACGCCGCCCGCGGCTGGCGCGGCCGCGGCGACAAGGGCCTGCGCGTGACGCCGGCCCAGATGGTCGCCTCCGGCCAGGGCTTCCTCCGGCCCTTCCGCTCCGGCCGCGGCTTCGTCTGGTGCCTGCCGCTGCGCCAGGGGACGCAGACCGGCCGGCGCCGCCGCACCCGCCTCATCGCCGGCGGTGTGGCGGAGGTCGGCACCGCCAACCGCAAGGGCCGCGAGGCCTGGGCGCGCGGCCTGCTCGAACAGGGGATGGTGCCGATGTTCCTGCTGCTGCCGCAGGTGAAGCTGACCAAGCGCCTCGACGTGCGCGGGGCGTCGCTCCGCGCCCTCCGTCGCCTGCCGCGGCGCTTCTTGACGGCCTGGGAAGCCGAGACGGCGAGGACCGGATGAGTGTCCGCGAGACCGCCCTGGCCGCCCTGTCCGCCCGCCTGGGCGCCGCCCTGGCCGCGCGGAACCCCGCCCCAAAGGTCCTCCGCAACGAGACCGTGCCGCAGCGCCTGCCCGCCGGCGGACTGGTTGTGGTCCGCGACGGCGAGACGGTGGAGGAGACCGCGATCCTCTCGCCGCTTGCCTGGGCGGTCGAGCACAGGGCGGAAGTCGAGGTCGTCGCGGCCACCGGCGCGCTGCTCGACGCGCTGCTGGTCGACATTGCGTCCGCGGTCGCCGGCGACCGCACCCTCGCCGGCGCGGTCGAGTGGGCGCAGCCCGGCGCGCCCTCCTTCGACGACGCGGAGGTCGAGGGCGCCGCCGCGTCGCGCGCCGCTGCCGTCCCCGTCACGCTGTCCTTCACCGTCGCCGGCTCGCCGCTGGCCTGACAGGAGCTTCCGATGCCTCGTGCCATCGGCGCGAACTCGCGCCTGCTCATGATCCCCGAGATCACCTACGGCACCGCGCCCGGCGGCAACTGGCGGCGCGTGCCCTTCCTCTCATGCAACCTCGGCGCGGAGCAGCCGCTGCTGGACGCCGACGTCATCGGCCTCGGCGGCAATCGCGATCCCGCCGCGCCGTTCTTCGACACGGTCACCGTCGAGGGTGACGTCGTCGTGCCGGTCGACCTGATCAACATCGGCCACTGGCTGCGGCTGCTGCTCGGCGCGCCGACCACCACCGGCACCAACCCGAACTTCACCCACACCTTCGGATCGGGCGCGGCGACGCTGCCCTCGCAGGCGATCGAGATTGGCTATCCCGACGTGCCGAGCTTCGACGTCTGCGCGGGCGTCCGTGCCGACGCGCTGGAGATCGACTTCAGCCCGACCGGGCCCGCCACCGCGACGATCAAGCTGATCGCGCAGGGCTCGACGCGCTCAGGTTCGTCCTCCGGCGGCACGCCGGTCTCGGCGGCCTACACCGCGTTCAACAAGGCGCAGGGCTCGATCAGCCGCGGCGGCGCGGCGCTGGCGCAGGTGACCGGCGCGCGGCTCGCCTACTCGAACAGCGTCGAGGCGGTGCGCACCATCCGTGCCGACCGCAAGATCGAGGGCGCGGATCCCGGCATTGCGCGCGCCACCGGCCAGATCACCGCGCGCTTCGCGGACACCACGCTGCTGACGCAGGCGCAGAACGGCACCGCGGCGGAGTTCGCCTTCGCGTTCACCATCGACGCCAACCGCAGCCTGACTTTCACGCTGCACGAGGTCTATCTGGCGCTGGCGAAGACCCCGATCGAGGGGCCGGCCGGCGTCGAGGCGAGCTTCGAGTTCCGCGCCGCCTTCAACGCCACCGCAACGCGCATGATGACCGCGGTGCTGAAGAACCAGCAGGCGGGGACGGAGTATGCGTAAATGCGTCCCTCGACGAACGTGAATGGTGACCTAGAAGATCGCGATTCGAGAACATCGCACGTGCACGCATATACGTGCCGTCAGTCATTCTTCTCCGCCATCCACCGATGGTACCCGCATAGCCCAGAGCCCATCTCGTAGTCATCCAGCGTGAGCCGTTCTCCGCATAGCGCACAAGCGGCGTCGTCCGGCATTTCGAACCCGCAGAGTGCACATCCTCCTTCTGAGAAAACATAAGTCTCATTGCCGCACTCAGGGCATGTGCCGACCGGGGGCTCGCCCCCGTCTGTCATCGCGATGTAGGCGTCGGCGCCGTACGCCTCGTCAATCGCCGACACCATGAGCGCTTCCGTATCGGCTTCCTCGCCGACTGCGGCGCAAACAAACTGCGCTTCATCCTGTTTAGCGTTGTCGGGGGCGAGCTGCTTGATCAGCTTCGAACCACACCCTGGGCATAGAAATTCATCGGCGGCAATCTGCGCACCGTTCGTCTTCCACTCGATGGTGTCGAGCGTTGATCGGCACGCGGCTAGCTCTTGCTGGAAGAGCTTGTTGTTCTCCAAAAGAGCTCCCCAACATGCCGCACCGAGCGCACCGACGGGCTCTTCCTCGAGTATCGACGTGAGCAGCTCTCGGATCGCCAGGAAGGCTTCTGAAACAGCCTCACGGGCGAGCGCTTCGCCACCCTTGTAGAACATGTGCTCCATATCGTTCCGAATCTTGGTGACGCGATCGACGTCGTTCCAGTCGAACGAGATGCCAAGGCTCCTGAAGCGCTCCTTGATGCCCTGAACGTCGACGGTATTAGTGCCGGAGCCCTTCAGGGAAAGGGAGCCTGTCGAGTCTCGAATAGGCTCGATTTTCTGCATCAGAAGGACCTCTCCGTCCGGAGAGAGGCGCCGCAGCTTCTCTTTGCAAAGCAGCAGCATGCCCGCCTGCACGTTGCGAACGGCCGAGATGATCCGGCGTGGATCGTCTGACGCGAAGTCCTCGACCCCGATCTGTATGGAATGAATTGCATTCTCGAAGAGGCTCATGCTGGCCAGTGTAGGTCGCTGATCGCCAAGAATCATCGAGTTCGTATTCCGGCATCGGTCGTTGGAGTGGCCCGACGTCAGAGCCACGACCGTGCGAAGTGTCGTCCATCGCAGAGTGGGCGACGACCAGATGCGCCCAGTCATCTTGAATCAGGAGATGCAGTGATGCTCACCCTCGACCTCCCGGCCGAGCCGTACTGGCTCGACCTGCCGCGCGGCGTCCGCGTCGAGATCCGCCCCGTGACAACTGCGGTCATGGCCGCCGCGCAGGCTGCCGCCGCCCGTCGCCTCGCCGCGATCCGCATCGCCGACCCGGACCTCGACCCCGACATGTCGCGCGGCCTGTCCTTCGCCTTCCTGGTCAAGGCGCTCGCCCGCCACGCCGTCACCGCCTGGCAGGGTGTCGGTGATGCCGCCGGCAAGCCGCTGCCGCTCTCGCCCGAGGCGGTCGAGCGGCTCATGGATCTCGACGACATCGCCGCCGCCTTCTGGGACCGCGCCACAGCCCCGGTCACCGAGGTGGCCGCCGAGGGAAACGGCTGAGGGCCCGCGCCGCCTGGCACTTCGGTCGCGGGCCCGAGTACTGCCGCGGCTGCGCCGCCCTCGGTCGCGACTGCGCCGACGCCTGTCCCTATGCAGCGCACGCCCCCGCCAGCGTCCAGGGGCACGCCTGCTGGGCCGCCGGCACCGCATGCGCGGAGGTCACCATGGCCGGCCTGACGCTCGACACCGCCGGCGCGCTCGCCGCGGCGCGCGAGCTCGGTGCCGCGGGATGGGCCGCGGCCGAACTGCTGCTCGCCATCCGCATCGGCATGGCCGAGGGCAGCGCCGCCCGCTGCGAGGGGGAGACGAGCTGACATGGCCGACGCTACCCGCCGCGTCTCGGTTCGCCTCTCGCTGGACGACGCCGCTCGGGTCAAGGCCGGGCTGCGCGAGGTCGGCGAGACCGGCCAGCGCTCCCTCGACCAGA
This sequence comes from Roseicella frigidaeris, assembly GCF_003258945.1. Taxonomy (GTDB): domain Bacteria; phylum Pseudomonadota; class Alphaproteobacteria; order Acetobacterales; family Acetobacteraceae; genus Paracraurococcus; species Paracraurococcus frigidaeris. The sequence goes on from NZ_QLIX01000021.1 coordinate 9,080, forward strand.
TCAAGGGCGGCGCCGAGCGCGCCTCCCGCTCCCTCGACCTGCTCGACGTCGCCACGCGCGGCATCCAGCTCGCCGGCGTGGCGGTGGCAGCCCGCGCCCTGGTCCAGGCCGGCGACGCGCTCACCCAGAGCCTCTCGCGCCTGCAGAACGCGACCGGCTCGGTCGAGCGCGCCGGTCAGGTCTACGAGGCGCTGTATCGCAATGCTCTCTCGACCGGCGTCGCGGTGTCCGAGAGCGTCGACGCCTTCCAGCGCTTCTCGATCGCCGCGCGCGAGATCGGCGCCACCTCCGACCAGGTGGTCCGCCTCGTCGGCGGCCTGCAGCGCGTCGCCATCGTCTCCGGCGCGTCGACGCAGGAGATCTCCTCGGCCACGCTCCAGCTCGCCCAGGCGCTCGCCTCCGGCGTGCTGCAGGGCGACGAGCTGCGCTCCATCCTCGAGGCCATGCCGCTGCTGGCCGAGGGCCTGGCGCGCGAACTCGGCGTTTCGATCGGCGAGCTCCGCAAGCTCGGCAGCGAGGGCAAGCTCACCGCCGAGCGGGTGTTTCCCGCCCTGCTGCGCGCCACCGAGCGCCTCGGCGCCGAGCTCGACCGCGCCCCGCTCTCGCTCGGCCGCGCCTTCGGGCAGCTGACGGCGGCGACCGAGAACTTCCTCGGCCAGCTCGACCGCGCCATCGGCCTGTCCAACGCGCTCGCCCGCGCACTCTCTGCGGCCGCGCGCGCGGTGGACAGCGTCCGCCAGGGCGCCGGGCTGCGCAGCGAGGAGGAGCGCCTCGCCGGCCTGCGCCGCCAGGCTGAGGCGCTGTCGGCGCAGATCGGCCGGCTGGAGAGCGAGGGCGACGGCCGCGACAGCCTGCGCGCCCCGGTCCGCCGCGGCAGCATCCGCCCCGGCCTGGTCGGTACCGCCGAGCAGCAGGCCGGCGTCGACAGCCGTGCGCGGCTGGAGGAGCTGCGCCGCGACTACTTCGCGACCCTGGCCGAGATCGACACCGCCGAGCGGGAGTCGCTCAACCGCCGCCTGAAGGAGCAGGAGCGCGCCGGCCAGGCCGCGACCGATGCCCGCCGCCGCCGCGCGACGCAGGACGTCCAGGAGCTCACCCGCGACCTCGACGACCGCTTCCGGATCAACCGGGAGTACGAGGAACGGGTCCGGCGCCTGCGCGAGGCCGAGGCGGCCGGCGCCGTCACCGCCGCCGAGCGCACCCGCCTCGAGACCTTGGCGCTGCAGGAGCGCGACGAGGCGCTGCGCCGCCTCGAGCCGCGCATTGCCGCCGTGCGCCGCGCCAGCACCGAGGGCGCGCGGGAGGCGCGCGACGCCGAGCGGCAGCTGAACGACCTGCTGCGCGAGCGCGAACGGCTGATCCAGGACAACGAGACCGCCTATGAGCGTTATCAGCGCCGGCTGGAGCGGCTGTCCGACCTGGTGCAGCGCGCCGAGCGCGCCGGCCGGCCGATCCCCGACGAGACGATCGGGCGGGAGGCGCAGCGCGCGCTGGAGGATCTGGAGGAGGCCGAGCGGCGGCTGCAGCGCAGCACCGAGGGCACGCGGGAGGCGGCGCGCGAGTTGGGCTTCGCGTTCTCCTCCGCCTTCGAGGACGCGATCGTGCGCGGCGACAAGCTGTCCAAGGTCATGCAGGGCCTGCTGCAGGACATCACCCGCATCATCGCCAGGCGCACGATCACCGAGCCGCTGGGCAACGCCGTCTCGGCCGGCCTCACCAGCCTCGGCGCCGGCAGCTGGTTCGACGGCATCGGCTCCTGGCTCGGCGGGCTGTTCCGCGCCGAGGGCGGCCCTGTCGCGGCCGGCCAGCCCTACATCGTCGGTGAGCGCGGGCCCGAATGGTTCGTCCCGGACCGCGGCGGGACAGTGCTGCCGAACGGCATGGCGCCGGGCGGCCCGGTGATCCAGCAGACCATCAACATCGATGCGCGCGGAGCGGACGCCGGGGTCGAGGCGCGGCTGCGGCTGCTCGCCGGGCAGATCGCGCGGCAGGCCTCGGCGATGACTCTCGATGCCATCCGCCGCGGTGGCAGCGCCTACGAGACGGTGCGGGGATGACCGAATACGTCTGGCCCGAGGCGCTGCGCCCGACGCGGCTGACCTTCTATCTCCAGCACAACACCACGCGCTTCGTCTCGCCGGTCAGCCGCGCCACGCAGGTGCTGCGGCGGGAGGGCGCGCGCTGGGTCGCGCAGGCCACCTTCGATCCGCTCGACCGCGTGCGCACAGGCCTCCTCGAAGGGCTGCTCGCGGCGCTGGCAGGCTCGGTGAACACCGTCCGGATCTGGGACTGGCGCCGCGAGTTCCGCACCGGCGATCCGCGGGTGCAGGGCGACGTGCCGAGCGGGCCCTTCTCCTACTCGGACGCCACCATCTTCACCGACGGCACCGGCTTCGTGGTCGGCTCGGGCAATCCTGCGCTGGCGGCCGGCGCGCCGCGCGGGGCGCTGGCGATCCAGACAGGAGGCTGGTGGCCGAACGGCGTCGCGGTCGGCGCGGGCGACCTGATCGGCCTGGCCGGGCGGCTGCACATCGCCACCGAGACCGTCACCGCCGCGGGCGCGGGCACGGCGACGATACCGATCGCCCCGCCGCTGCGCGAGGCGCTGCTGATCAACCAGCCGCTGGTCCTCACCAAGCCCACCGTCGCCATGCGCCTCGTCTCCGACGACGAGGCCGCCAACCCGACCCGGCCCGGACGCTTCACCGCGATCACCATCCGCCTTGAGGAGGCCCTGTAGTGTCCGACACCAACGGCACGCCACGGCTGTCGCCGCATGCGGCTTCCTCCGCCACCTCGCCGGTTGCAGCGCCCGTCGTGCTGGTCGAGCTCGACTTCGCCTCGGGCCCCTTCCGCGCCTGGACCGGGCTCGGCCCGCTGAACTGGGCGGGGAAGGTCTTCGAGGGCGTAGGCTCGATCGGGGCGGTGGGCGAGGTCGAGGAGACGGTGGAACTGCGCGCCGTACGCCTGACGCTCGCGCTCTCCCCCGTGCCGCAGGAGGTGGTGGACATCGCGCTCGCCGAGCGAAGCTTCCGGCTGCGCCCCGCCCGGCTCTGGGGCGCGCTGCTCGACGCCGAGGGCGCCTTCGTCGCCGACCCGTTCCCGCTCTGGGCGGGGCTGATGGACACGATGGAGGTGACAGACGGAGCGGAGCCGCGCGTCGCGCTCACCTGCGAGAGCCGGCTCGTCGACCTCGAGCGCGCCGAGGTGCGCCGCTACACCGACGCCGACCAGCAGGCCGAGTATCCGGGCGACCGCTTCTTCGAGTACGTCCCCGCCCTGCAGGAAGCGGAGATCCGGCTGCCCGCGCAGTGACGCGGCGGTCGGACTGGGCGGCGCGGCTGGCAGCCCTGCTGTCGGCGGTGGAGACGCGCCCCTTCGACAGCCATCGCTGGAATTGCGGCCGCTTCGCTCTGGCCGCGGTGGAGGCCGTGACGGGCGCCCGGCCGCGCCTTCGCATCCTGCCCGACCTCATGGCCACGGCCGACAGCGCCGGCTTCCCGCGCGTGGCGCCACTGCGTGCCGGCATGGGCGACATCGTCCTCGCGCCTGATCCCCACCGTCTCGGCGTGGTGCTCGACGCCGGCCGCGTCGCCTTTGTCGGGCCGCGCGGGCTGCTGCGCGCGCCGATCACCCTCTGCACCATCGCCTGGAGGATCGGCTGATGCCCGCTGCCGTTCCCCTGATCGCCGTCGTCGCCGGCGGCGTCGCCTCGGCCGCCGTGGGCGGCGGCATCATCGGCGCGATCGTCGGCGCCGGCGCCGCCTTCGTGGTCTCGACGATCGGCGCCTCGGTCTTCCCCGCCAAGCGGCCAACCGCTCCGACGTCCTCCGCCGCGCTCCGCCCGGGGGACGACCCCACCGCGCCTGGCGCCGGCCGAACGCAGTCCTTCCGCCAGCCGATCACCGAGCACCAGATCGTCTTCGGCCGCAGCAAGGTCGGCGGGCCGATCGTCTTCATCCACTCGGCCACCGACGACACCGGCCGCGCCGATGGCTGGTTCTACGCGGTCGTCGTGCTCGCCGCGCACCGCGTCCGCACCATCGGCGACGTCTGGCTCGGCGACACGCTGGCGACCGACGCGAAGTTCGCCGGGCTGGTGCGCATCGACCGCCATCTCGGCGATCCGGACCAGGCCGCCAACACCAACCTGATCGCCGAGACCGGGGGCAAGTGGACCGCCGACCATCGTGGCCGCGGCCGCGCCTATGTCGCCGTCCGCCTCAAGATCACCGCCGAGGCCTTTCCCTCCGGCCCGCCGAACATCGCCGCGCTGGTCGAGGGCGCGGACACCATCCTGGATCCGCGCGCCGGGGCGACCGGCTGGTCTGACAACCCGGCGCTTTGCCTCGCCTGGTACCTGACCGCGCCCTTCGGCTGGAAGGCGTCCTGGGACGACATCGACATCCCCGCCCTCATTGCCGCGGCGAACATCTGCGACGAGCTGATCGGCACCCGGGCCGGCGTCACCGAGCGGCGCTACACGCTGAACGGCCGCGTCTCGCTGGGCGAGGGAAAGATCGCCATCACCCGCAAGCTGGTCGCCGCCATGGCCGGGGCGCTGGTCGTCTCGGGCGGGCGGTTCTTCATCCATGCCGGCGGCCCGGCGCTGCCGGCGGCGACGCTCACCTCGGACGACCTGCGCGGCGACGTCACCATCCAGGGCAGCCGGCCGCGGCGGGACCTCTTCAACGGGGTGCGGGCCGTCTACGTCGACCCGGCGAAGAACTGGCAGCCCACCGACGCGCCGCCGCTGCTCGCCAGCAACTACGTCGCCGAGGACGGCGGGGAGCAGATCTACCTCGACATGGAGTTCCCGCTGACCACCTCGGTCAGCACCGTCCAGCGCCTCATGAAGGCCGAGCTGGAGCGGATCCGCCGCCAGCGCGAGGTGGCCTTCCCGGCCAACCTCTCGGCCCTGCGGCTGCGCCCCTGGGACGGGGTGACGGTCGCGCTCGACCGGGTCGGGCCCTTCCCGGCGCGGGTAACCGGCTGGCGGCTGTCGCCGGATGGCGGCGTGGACCTCACCCTCTCCGAGGAGGACCCGGCGGTGTGGGACTGGAACCCGGCGGTGGACGAGCGCGCCGCCGGTGACAGCCCCTCCGTCGTGCTGCCGAACCCCGGCGTCATCGGTACGCCGGCCTCGATCACGGTGGACACGCCCACGGGCGCCGCCTTTGCCGCGCTCGGCGTGTCCTGGGTCGCGGTCGGCAGCGCCTATCTCGCCGGCTACGAGCTCGAGTTCCGCCCTGCCTCCGTTGCCGCTTGGCAGGGTTACGGTGGCGCCCTCGGCGCGACCGCGGCCTCGGTCCCGACCACCGAGCCCACCGCCTTCCGGGCGCGCGCGGTGGCGCGCAGTGGGGCGGTGTCGGGCTGGCGGGAGGCAGCCATCCCAGGCGCCGTCACAGCGCCGGCCGCGCTTGGCATCACCGGGGGCGTGCGCCTATCGGCCGGCTTCCCGGCCGATGCGGCGCAGCTGCAGGTGTTCGAGGCCAGCAGCGCCAGTCTTGCCGCCGCCGTGAAGCTGGCCACCGAGCCCACCGCGCTGCCCTGGGACCGCACCGGCCTCACCGCGGGCCAGGCCCGCTGGTACTGGCTCCGCGCCGTCTCCGCCGAGGGCAACGTCTCGGCCCTCGCCGGGCCGGTCACCGCGACCGTGCTCTGATCGGAGGTAGCCATGGCCGCCCGCATCGACGACCTGATGGTTCTTGGCCAGAACATCTCCAAGACCGACCTGGCGAAGTACTTGCGCGACCGCGAAGCCGTGCTGCCGCGCGACTTCGGCGGCCTCGGCGATGGCGCGGCGAACGACCGCGCCGCCATCCAGGCCTGCTTCGACCGCGCCGCGGCGGACCAGAAATTCGCCGTCATCCCGCCTGGCACCTGGAACGTCGACGCCGGCGTCACGCTCGGCGGCGGCGCCCGCGGGCTGATCATGCAGGGGGTGATCCAGTACACCGGCGCGGCCAATGCGCCGGCCACTCTGCTAACGCTCGGGGACGGCGGCACCACCCGCAACGGCGAGAAGCTCTACCTCAACCTCCAGGTCACGCGGCAGATCCAGTCGGACTGGGCCAGCGAGGCGGACATCGGCATCGTCGCCCGCAACCTCGACTCCTCGCTGCTCGACCTCCGCCTGGTCTCGGGCTTCACGATCGGGCTGCGAACTCTCGGTGACGGCCGCGGCTTCGAGGACTCCACGCTGGTCCTCGGGCGGATCCTGAACAACCGCTACGGGCTCGACGCGCACTGCGCAACGGCGACGGCCTGGAACACCTCGATCCGCTACTACGGCGGGCACTTCGCCTGCGCGACCGGGATCAACCCGACCATCGACCGCTTCGGGGTACGCTTCTCGCGCCAGGCCGGGGCCTACAACAACCACAACCGCCACATCTTCGACGGGCCGAACTTCGAACTCCGCCAGCTCGACCCGAACGTCGCCGTCCCCTTCCTGAACGAAACCAGCGGCACCGCGATCATTGCCCGCGGCATGCGCATGGAGGCCTGCTCGCCGCTCGCGGCGCGGCACACCGAGGCGGCGACGGACTGCGAGTACGAGGTGGCCTGGGCGCAGACCTACGCCATCGGCATCGACTACACCGCGACCGCGACCCGGGCCGGCAACGCCGTCTACAACCGCCATCGCGCGCCGGCCTCGCGCCTGACCCGGCTGCTGGCGAACATCCCGAACCTGCGCGCCGCGGCCTTCCGGCACAGCAACACCGAGATCGGCGTGGAGGGGGCCTGCATCATCGCCACCTCCACCACCACCGAGACCACCATGGCGGCGCTGTCCTGGAACGGGCTGGACGGCATCGCCGCGACCGGGCGGGGGCTGCTGCTGAACGCGAACCGCGGCGTCGCCTTCGTGGTGCAGACGACGCACGCGAAGGAGTTCGCGCTGGCGCATTGGCTGGTCGGCGGCGCGGATGGCGGGCGGCTCTGCGTCCGCTGCTTCGACGGGGCGGGCACCGTGCGGGAGAACCAGCCGCAGGACGTGCTGGCGTCCGGCACCACGATGCAGTGGGACACCGCGTCGAAGAGCTGGCAGGCGGGCGCTGTCATGCAAGACAGCTCGCTGAACCGGCGGCAGACGGTGCGGCTCGGTTCGGGCGTGGCCTTCGCGCAGATCGGCCTCATCGGCTTCGACGGGCAGATCGAGCTCGAGGCGCTGCGGCTCTACGGCCTGCCGGAGGATGCGCCGGCGGTGCTCTATGGCTGTCCCTCGCTGCCGGCGGGGACGCGGACGCTGGCGCTGGAGACCAGCTGGGACCTGCCAAGCCTCGGCCCCGGCGCGACGGCCAACGTCGACATCACCGTTCCTGGCGCACGGCGCGGCGACTTCGCGGATGCCTCGCTCGACACCAGCAGCATCGCCTTCGTGCTGGATTGCCATGTGTGGAGCAACAACAGCGTGCGCGTCACCGCGCGGAACGTCAGCGCGTCGACGGTGGACCTCGCCGCGGCGCCGCTGGCGGTGCAGGTGGTGAAGCGGCGATTGCCGTGATCCGAGACAATCATCGACCGCGACTTTCGCCACATTGCCGCGCACCGTTGGCCCGAAATCTTGCGGCAATCCGGGCGGCGAATGCTGCACGAGACGTCCCACGATAGGGCAACTTTCCGGCTCACCCGGCCTGCGCGGAGGCCCAGCGAACGATATCAGCCGCGGACATGACGCCGCTGGTGCGGGCGATCTCCTTGCCTGACTTGAACAAGATCATCGTCGGGATCCCTCGGATGCCGAAGCGGCCGGCAATGTCGGCCTCGGCTTCCGTGTCCAGCTTGCCGAGGCGGAACCGGGGTTCCAGCATGCGCGACGCAGCATCGAATTGTGGTGCCATGACCTTGCAGGGTCCGCACCAGGCAGCCCAGAAATCGACCAGCAAGGGTAGTTCCGCAGTCACATGCCGCTCGAAGTTGTTCGCCGTCAGGACGACCGGCGCGCCCTGGAACAGGGCCGCGCCACAGCGACCGCAGCGTGGATTTTCGTTGAGGCGCGTCTCCGGAACCCGGTTTGTGGTCGCACAATCGGGGCAGGCAACGGTTGGCACGGATTGATCCTCCGCTCAGATGTGTCGTTCTTCATGTACGATGTCGGAATTGACGTCGCGCAGGGCCGAGGCGGAAACCGCGCCGTGACCATCACGACGAATCCGCCCAAGCGGTTGTCCGTCATCACCCTCCCCGTGCCTCACGCTGGCGTGGCTGCGGAAGATACTCGACGCCGCCGCCCTGCCGCCGCACAGGTTGTGGATACAACGTCATCAGTTCGAGCACTTCCGGCGGCATCTCCACAGCGACGGGCAGGCCCATCTCCCGCGCCTCCTCAGCCGCGATCGGATAGTCATGCGTCCAGGTGCCGGTCGCGAGGCGGGCGGCCAGCCTCCGGGCCGCCTCCTCCTCCATCTTCTCGGCGAGAAGCCGGGTCGCGGCCGCCTCGACCTGCGCGATCGCCTTGCGGCCGACATCGGCCAGCACCAGCGTCCGGTCGTCCACCTCGGCGAGCGGCTTTTCCTCGGCGACCTTGATGATCGAGGCGGCCGGCATGCCGTCAAGCTGCGGATCGATCGGGCCGAGCACGGAATGGCGGCACATGACGATCTGGTCGGCAGCCAGTGCGATGAGCGTGCCGCCTGACATGGCGTAATGCGGCACGAAGACCGTCACCTTCCCCTTGTGCCCCTGGATCGCCCGCGCGATCTGCGTGGCTGCCAGCACCAGGCCGCCTGGCGTGTGCAGCACGATGTCGAGCGGCACCTCGTCATCCGTGAGCTGGATCGCGCGCAACACCTCCTCGCTGTCATTGACGTCGATGTAGCGCAGGAGCGGGAAGCCGAGCAGGCTCATCGTCTCCTGCCTGTGGACCAGCAGGATGACGCGGCTGCCGCGGGCCCTCTCGATCTGTGCGATCTTGCGCGCCCGCATGGCATCCAGGTAGCGCCGCTGCAGCACGGGCTGCAGGGCCGACAGCATGAAGAACAGCCAGAGAAGATCCATCACCCCCACGGTCCGCCTCCTCCACTGCGCCGGCCATCCGGCAGGAACCCGTACATCCCCTCGTCGCGATAGTAGGGCCGATACACGCGCCGCGCCCGCCGGACGAAGGGGGCGAGGAGCCATCCGGCCAGGAAGCCGCCGATATGCGCCCACCAGGCGGTTCCGCCGGAATCCCCCTCCTGGCCCAGCGTCAGAAGCCCCGGCACGATCTGCATGAGGAACCAGATCAGCGCGAAGCCGATCGCCCGCACCTCGAAGAAGAACGGAATGAACAGGATCGGCACCACCATCACGAGCCGTGCCGCCGGAAACAGCCGCGCATAGCACCCGATCACGCCGGCGATCGCGCCCGAGGCGCCGAGGGCGGGCACGGTCGAGGCCGGATTGGCCAGCACATGCGCGAGGCCGGCCGCGATGCCGCAGACCAGGTAGAAGGCCAGGAACCGTACCGCGCCCAGCCGGTCCTCCACGGCGGGCCCGAATATCCAAAGCGTCCACATGTTCAGGATGAGATGGAGCCAGCCACCGTGCAGGAACATGTTGGTCAGGAATGCGCTCCACCCCCCTGGCGACGCCGCGGGCAAGGCGCCGGAGAAGCGCGCCGGCACCAGGGCGTGGCGATAGAGAAAGGCCTCCAGCTCGCGCGGCGGCAGCGACGTCTGATGGAGGAACCCGAGGACGCAGGCTCCGATCAGGCACCACACGACGAAGGGCGGGAAGCGGGACGCAACTGTATCCTGCAGGGGCAGCATCGAAGGATCCCGCACAAGGAGAAGCCGCCCGCCGCCTCACCTCCGCGCGCCGCTTGGAGGCCTTGGGCGGGTGGCGCGCATCGCGATCATGGCATCAGCGGAGCCTCAGCGGAATGCCCCGGCTGGCGCTGCAGCCGCTCCCCCAAGCGCCGGTCCGCATCACCTTGCGCCGTCGCTCCGACACGCACGGCTTTGCCGAGGTCGGCCGGCCCGGTGGCGGAAGCTGGCCGAGGCGGGTATCGTCCGAACGGTCCTGCCCCCAAGCCTCCCCCAGAGCCGCATGCGCCTTCTTCCCCTGCCGAGCTTCGGCCGCCGCCGCTTCGCCAGCCTCTCGGCGCAGGAGATCCTGGCCCTCGCCATCGCCTCCGAGGAGGAGGACGCGCGCATCTACGCGCTCTATGCCAAGCGGCTGCGCGACTCCTATCCCGCGACCGCCCGCATCTTCGATGCCATGGCCGCCGAGGAGGACGAGCACCGGCGCCGGCTGATCGACCTCTACCGCGCCCGCTACGGCGACCTCATCCTGCCCATCCGTCGCGAGCATGTCGCGGACTTCTACGCCCGCCGGCCTGTGTGGCTGGTCGAGAATCTCGGCCTCGACCGCATTCGCGCCGAGGCGATGGCCATGGAGCGGGAGGCCGAGGCCTTCTACCGCGCCGCCGCCGAGCGCACGACGGATGCCGAGACCCGCCGGCTGCTCGGCGACCTCGCGGCCGAGGAGGCGCGGCACGAGAGCGACGTCGAGGCGATGGCGGCCGAGCTCGCGCGGAGCGGGGCGGCGAGCGAGGAAAGCCTCGCCGCCCGCCGGCAATTCGTGCTGACATGGGTGCAGCCGGGGCTGGCCGGGCTGATGGACGGCTCGGTTTCGACCCTCGCGCCCATCTTCGCCACCGCCTTCGCCACCCAGGATCCCTGGACCACCTTCCTGGTCGGGCTTTCGGCTTCGGTGGGGGCGGGCATCTCGATGGGCTTCACCGAGGCCGCACATGACGATGGCAGGCTCTCCGGCCGCGGCGCGCCCTGGAAGCGGGGCCTCGCCTCGGGGGTGATGACCGCGCTTGGCGGCCTGGGGCACGCGCTGCCCTACCTCATCCCGCATTTCTGGACGGCGACCACGATCGCCATCGCGGTGGTCTTCATCGAGCTGTGGGCGATCGCCTGGATCCAGAACCGCTACATGGAAACGCCGATCCGGCGGGCGGTGTTCCAGGTGGTCCTCGGCGGCAGCCTGGTGCTCGCCGCCGGCATCCTGATCGGCAGCGGTTGATGGGCAGATGCCCGGCCCCGCCCGGCCGCTCCAGCGAAAGGGCGCGGCCGAAGAACGGGGCTTCGCATCATCGGGCGGCAGCGGCACCCTGCATCCCGGGAACTCGGCTGGCAGGAGAGTGCTGCGTTGGACAACGCGCGATTCATGTTCCGGACCATGCTGCTGATGCTGGCGGCGCTGGTCCTCATCGCCGCCTGGCAGAGCTTCCCGCTGCTGCAGGCCGAACTCCTCGCCGGCCGGGCGGAGCCGCGCGTCGTCACGCCGCGCGGCGACCTAGCGGAGGACGAACGCTCCACCATCGCGCTCTTCGAGCAGGCGCGGGGATCGGTGGTGTTCATCGCCACCACCGAGCGCGTGCTCAACCCCTGGACGCGCAACGCGCTGCAGGTGCCGCGGGGGACCGGTTCGGGCTTCCTGTGGGACCGGCTCGGCCATGTCGTCACCAATGATCATGTCGTCGCCGGCGCGTCCGGCGCGATGGTCCGCCTGGCCGATGGCCGCGCCTACGACGCCGTGCTGGTGGGCACGAGCCCGGCCCATGACCTCGCGGTGCTGCGAATCGGCGTCGGCACCGGCCGGCCCGAGCCCTTGCCGATCGGCACCAGCCATGACCTGCGCGTCGGCCAGAAGGTCTTCGCCATCGGCAATCCCTTCGGCCTGGACTGGACCCTGACCACCGGCATCATCTCCGCGCTGAACCGCGAGCTGCCGAGCGAGACCGGCGCGGTGATCGAGCGGCTGATCCAGACCGACGCCGCGATCAACCCGGGCAATTCGGGCGGGCCGCTGCTCGATTCCGCCGGCCGGCTGATCGGCGTGAACACCGCGATCTACAGCCCCTCCGGCGCCTCGGCCGGGATCGGCTTCGCGGTGCCGGTGGACACGGTGAACCGCGTGGTGCCGCGGCTGATCGCGCAGGGGCGCTACATCCGCCCCTCCCTCGGCGTCCGGGCCGAGGAACAGCTCAATGCCGCGCTGTCGGCGCGCCTTGGCATCGAGGGTGTCTTCGCGCTCGAGGTCGATCCGGGCTCGGCCGCGGAGCGCGCCGGGATCCGCCCGGCCCGTCTCATGCGCGACGGCGGCTTCCAGGCGGGCGATGTCATCCTCGCGGTAGAGGGGCGCCCGCTGCGCCGCGTGGCGGAACTGCTCGCCGCGCTCGACCGGCAAGCGCCGGGCGATACGATTACGCTGACGATCCTGCGCGACGGCACGCGCCTCACGATCACTGTCACATTGGATGCGGGCCGATGAGCGAAGCGAAATCACCGCGTAGCAACTCCGTGCTCTGGCGGTCCCTGACCTTCTACGAGAAGTTCGAGCAGGTCGTCGTCTTTGTGCTGACGATCCTGATCGCGCTGATCGTCCTGGCCGCGCTGTGGAACCTGCTCAAGCTCGTCGCCACCTCGCTGTTTCTGGTGGGCATCTTCGATCCCACGGAGCCGGTGGTGTTCCAGACCGTGTTCGGCGCGATCTTCACGGTCGTCATCGCCCTCGAATTCAAGCGATCCCTCCTGGTCGTCGTGGAACGGCGCTTCGGCATCGTCCAGGTGCGCGCGGTGGTGATGATCGCCATGCTCGCGGTGGTGCGGAAGTTCATCATCCTCGATCTCAGCCAGACCGAGGCGATGAAGCTGCTCGCGCTCGGTGCGGCGATACTGGCGCTCGGCATCGTCTATTGGCTGGTGCGCGACCAGGACCGGCGCGAGGCGGAGGCCGCGGCCCTCGAAAGCACCGAGACGAGGCCGCCCTGATCCGCCCGCTTCCTTCCCTTGCGGCCGGAGGGCTGTTCGCGCTTTACTCCGCTCCGCGCCAGCGGCCGGAGCCGTAAGTGAACAAGCAGCAGCAGATCAACATCTGGTACTGGATCGGGGCCTTCCTGCTGCTCCTGCTCTTCCAGGGCTGGTGGCAGGGCGCATCGGTCACCGAGCGCATCCCCTATTCGCGCTTCCTCGAACTGCTGCAGCAGGACCGCATCGCCGAGGTGCAGGTGCGCCCCGAGAGCATCGTCGGCCGCTACCGCGAGCCGATCGACGGGCGGACGCATTTCCTGACCACCATCGTGCCGGAGGACCTCACCCGCCGGCTCGAGCAGTCGAGCGCGCGCTACGACGGCACCATCACCAACACCTTCCTGACGAACCTGCTTTCCTGGGTGGTGCCGGCGGTCGTCTTCTTCGGCCTGTGGATGTTCGTCTTCCGCCGCATCGCCGAGAAGCAGGGCTTCGGCGGGCTGATGTCGGTCGGCCGCTCCAAGGCGAAGGTCTATGTCGAGAAGGACACCGGCGTCACCTTCGACGACGTCGCCGGCATCGACGAGGCCAAGGCCGAGCTGCGCGAGATCGTCGATTTCCTGAAGCAGCCCGAGAAGTACGGCCGGCTCGGCGCGCGCATCCCGAAGGGCATCCTGCTGGTCGGCCCGCCGGGGACCGGCAAGACCCTGGTCGCGCGCGCCGTGGCCGGCGAGGCGGGGGTGCCCTTCTTCTCCATCTCCGGCTCCGAGTTCGTCGAGATGTTCGTCGGCGTCGGCGCCGCGCGCGTGCGCGACCTCTTCGAGCAGGCGCGCAAGGCCGCCCCCTGCATCATCTTCATCGACGAACTGGACGCGCTCGGCCGGCGGCGCGGCGCCGGCGCCTTCGGCGGCGGCCATGACGAGAAGGAGCAGACGCTCAACCAGCTGCTGACCGAACTCGACGGCTTCGACCCGCGCGAGGGCATCGTGCTGCTCGCCGCCACCAACCGGCCCGAGATCCTCGACCCCGCGCTCTTGCGTGCCGGACGCTTCGACCGCCAGGTGGTGGTGGACCGCCCGGACAAGTCCGGCCGCGCGGCCATCCTGCGCGTGCACCTCAAGAAGGTGAAGCACGCAGGGCTGGACATCGAGCAGATCGCCGCGCTGACGCCGGGCTTCTCGGGCGCCGAACTCGCCAATCTCGTGAACGAGGCGGCGATTCAGGCGACCCGCCGCGGCGCGGAGGCCGTCACCATGGCCGACATCTCCGCGGCCGTCGAGCGCATCGTCGCCGGCCTCGAACGCAAGGGGCGCGTGCTGAATCAGAAGGAGCGCGAGGCGATCGCGATCCACGAGATGGGCCATGCGCTCGCCGCCGCCTCCCTGCCCGGCGCCGATCCGGTGCACAAGGTCTCGATCATCCCGCGCTCGATCGGCGCGCTCGGCTACACCATGACGCGGCCCACCGAGGACCGATTCCTCATCACCCGGCGCGACCTCGAGAACCGCATGGTCGTGCTGCTGGCCGGCCGCGCGGCGGAGGACCTCGTGCTTGGCGAGATCTCGACCGGCGCGGCGGACGACCTCGCGCGCGTGACCGACATCGCGCGCCAGATCGTCACCCGCTTCGGCATGCATCCCTCGCTCGGCCAGGCGGTGCTGGAGGCCGAGCGGCAGAGCTTCCTCGGCGATGGCGTGCCGGGCCTCACGCCGCGCGACTATTCCGAGGCCACGGCGCGCGAGGTGGATGTCGCGGTGCGCGGGCTGATCGACGAGGCCTATGCGCGGGCCAGGGCGCTGCTCGCCGAACGCCGCGCCGATCTTGATGCCGGCACGCGGCAGCTGCTGGCGCGCGAGACCATCACCCCGGATGACTTCCCGGCGCTGCGGCAAGCGGCGGCGGCCGGGCAACAGGGCATCACCAGATCCACCGCCACCGTGGATCATGCGGAGGAGCAACGCTGATGAACGGCAAATGCGATGTCTGTGGGCGGGCGGCGACGGTGCGCGTCCGCGCTTCGGTGAATGGGCGGCGGCAGGATCTTGAGCTCTGCGACGAGCACTACCGCGACACGCTCCGCCGCCAGGGGCGGACCGCCTCGCCTCTTGAGGCCCTGTTCGGCAGCCATGGCAGCCTGTTCGAGGAGTTCTTCGGCGACCGCCCCTTCGGCAGCCTGATCGGTGGCCTCGGGCGCGACCTGCCCGCCGCAGAGGAGGATGAGGAGGTTGTGGATGCCACCTTTGGCGACGCCGCCGCCTCGGATTCGCCGCGTCGCAGCCAGCGGCGCGGTTCGGCACGCCGGCCGGGCGGCGGCCTTGCCGCGCGCATCAGCGACCAGGCCGAACGGCTGTTGCAGGAGGCGGCCCGCCATGCGGCCGAACGGGGCAGGCCGGAGGTGGACACGGAACACCTGCTGCTGGCGCTGCTCGGCTCGGAAGTCGTCAAGACGGTCCTCGGCCAGTTCAAGATCTCGGCCGACCAGCTGCGCACGCAGATCGAGCAGGAGGCCAAGCGCGGCGAAAAGCCGCATGAGGGCGAGATCGGCGTCGCGCCACGCGTCAAGGATGCACTCAGCCGCGCCTTCACCGCCTCGACCGACATGGGCCACTCCTATGTCGGGCCGGAGCATCTGCTGATCGGCCTCGCCGAGGAGGGCGAGGGCCTGGCGGCCAACATCCTGCGCAAGCTGGGCCTCACGCCGCAGGCCCTGCGCCAGCAGGTGGCGCGTGTGGTCGGCAAGCAGGGGGCAGAGGAGGGCCGCGCCGAAGCACCGACTAACACGCCCGAACTCGACAAATATTCGCGCGACCTCACGAAGATGGCGCGCGACGGCAAGCTCGACCCGGTGATCGGCCGCGCGCAGGAGATCGAGACGACGATCGAGATCCTCGCCCGGCGCAAGAAGAATAACCCGGTGCTGATCGGCGAGCCGGGCGTCGGCAAGACCGCGATCGTCGAGGGCCTCGCGCAGCGCATCGTGGACGACGAAGTGCCCGAGGCGCTGCGCGGCAAGCGGCTGGTGGAGCTCAACATCAACTCGATGGTCGCTGGCTCGAAGTACCGCGGCGAGTTCGAGGAACGGGTGCAGAAGATCCTCAAGGAGGTGACCGAGCACCAGGGCGAGATGATCCTCTTCATCGACGAGATCCACACCATCGTCGGCGCCGGCCAGGGCGGCGGCGAGGGCGGGCTCGACATCGCCAATGTGTTCAAGCCGATGCTCGCGCGCGGCGAGCTGAACCTGATCGGCGCCACCACGCTCAACGAGTACCAGAAGCACATCGAGAAGGACGCCGCGCTGGAGCGGCGCTTCCAGCCGGTGATGGTGGCGGAGCCGACCGTCGCGCAGGCGATCATGATCCTGCGCGGCCTGCGAGACACCTTCGAGGCGCACCACAAGGTGACGATCACCGACGAGGCGATCCTGGCCGCCGCCGAGCTCTCCGACCGCTTCATCCAGGGCCGCTTCCTGCCCGACAAGGCGATCGACCTGATCGACCAGGCGGCGGCGCGAGTGAAGCTCTCGGCCACTGCGCGGCCGGTCGAAGTACAGGAGATCGAGGCGGAACTGCACCAGATCAAGCGCGAGCAGGACTATGCCGCCTCGCGCAAGCAGTTCGAGAAGGCCGCCGACCTCGGCAAGCAGATCGCGGCGAAGGAGGCGCGCCTCAAGGAGCTGACGGAGGCCTGGGAGAAGGAGCGCGCCACCGGCTCGGCCGAGGTGCAGGCGAGCCATGTCGCGCAGATCGTCTCCAAGCTCACCGGCATCCCGGTCAGCGAGCTGACGGAGGCCGAACGAGAGAAGCTGCTGAAGATGGAGGAGCGCCTGCACGAGCGGGTGATCGGCCAGGAGCAGGCGATCAAGGCGGTCTCGGACGCGGTGCGGCTGGCGCGTGCCGGGCTGCGCGAGGGCTCGAAGCCGGTCGCGACCTTCCTCTTCCTCGGGCCCACGGGGGTGGGAAAGACCGAGCTCGCGAAGGCGCTGGCCGAGGTGGTCTATGGCGACGAGGGCGCACTGCTGCGCATCGACATGTCGGAGTACATGGAGCGCCATGCGGTCGCTCGCCTGGTGGGCGCGCCGCCGGGCTATGTCGGCTATGACGAGGGCGGCCAGCTCACCGAGAAGGTGCGGCGCAAGCCCTACTCCGTCATCCTGCTCGACGAGATCGAGAAGGCGCACGCCGACGTCTACAACGTGCTGCTGCAGGTCTTCGACGATGGGCGCCTCACGGACGGCAAGGGGCGGGTGGTGGATTTCACCAACACGATCATCATCGCCACCTCGAACCTGGGCTCGGATCGCATCCAGAAGCGGTTGCACCTGCGCGGCACGGTGGCCGAGCAGCCCGAGAAGCTGAAGGCCGAGCTGATGGAGGTGCTGCGCGGCCATTTCCGCCCCGAGTTCCTCAATCGCATCGACGAGATCATCGTCTTCCATGCGCTCTCGAAGGAGGAGATCCGGCAGATCGTGCTGCTGCAGCTCGACCGGGTGAAGCGCACCGCGGCGACCCAGGGTGTGACGCTGGAGTTCGACGAAAGCCTCACGGCGATGCTGGCCGCCGAGGGCTACCGGCCCGAATACGGCGCGCGCGAGCTCAAGCGGCAGATCCGCAGCCTGGTCGAAACCCGCCTTGCGCGCGCCATGCTGGGCGGCGAGGTCGCCAAGGGCGACACCGTGACGCTGCGCTGGGATGCGGCCGCGGAGCAGGTAGTCCTCGAGCCGCGGCCCGGAACGGCGCCGCCCAAGCCCGCGGTGGAGGGCGCGCCCGAAGCGGCGGACTAGACGCTGCCGCCATGGCCTCACGCCCACCTTCAGTCCTTCCGGCCTCTCTTCCGACTTGGGGCGAGGCAGTGGGGCCAGCTACCGGAGCGGGGAGCGGGACCGGCCGGGAAGAATCGGTGCCGCTCCTGCCGGGCGGCGCTTCATCGGCCGGCCGATGGCGGCTCCCGCTCGTGCGCATCCATCAGCCGGGTCGTTCCGTCACGCAATCCGCGCCAGGACGGCAGCGCTGGGTCCTGGAGTTCGTGCCATCGTCGCCGCCGCCGATCGACCCGCTCACCGGATGGATCGGCAGCACGGATCCGCTCGCGCTCGTGCGACTTGAGTTCCCGGACAGGCAGAGCGCGGAAGCCTTCGCCGAGCGGCACGGATGGCGCTACGAGGTCGCGGAGCCACCCCCGCGTCGCGTGCGCTACAGAAGCTACGCGGAGCAGCTGCGGAGCGACATGAGCGACGCGATCAGCCGCGTTCGGCCTTGGCTCCTTGCTGCCCATGCCGAGGATGAGCCGAGACAGGATCCGGTCGAGGAGGCCAGTCTAGAGTCCTTTCCGGCAAGCGATCCTCCCGCCTGGACCGGGGTGAGGATCGCGTGAGGCGGTCGCGGTGCCGTCGGGCGGTTTCGGTGCGCAGCAGGACAATTCGGCTGCCCCGCCGGTGGCTCGCGCCGGCGGTATGGCTGCCCGACGCGCGACGCATAATGCGCGTCTTGAATCTCGGTCGTGGGCGACCTTGATCGTCGTCGGAACGCCCAATCGGGGTTCGCAGGTTGACGGGTCTGGCCATCACGGCAGGCCACCAGGGTTCCGCCGCGAAGCGGGGAGCAGACTGGTGCCGTCGGCTTCAGGGGCACGCCACGCGCCCCATGGCATGGCTTCCGTCACGGCGGGCCGCGAGGGCCGCGAAAGGAGGAAGTCATGCTCAATCCAATGACACTCTACCCCGCTGATCCCTTCGCGCTGCTGCGGCGCGTCAGCGAGGCGCTGAACCGTGCCTCCTTCAGCACGGCGGCGCCGGTCTTTCCGGCCGTCAATGTGTGGCAGAACGACGAGGCGGCAGCGATCATCGCAGAAGTGCCGGGCGTCGAGCCGCAGGATATCGACATCTCCGTCAAGGATGACGTCCTGACCATCGCCGGGGAGCGCCGCGCGCCCGACCTGCCGGAGGGCGCGTCCTGGCAGCGCCGCGAGCGTGCCTTCGGGCGCTTCTCCCGCGCCATCCGCCTGCCCTTTCGCGTCGATTCCGACCTGGTCGAGGCGCGCTTCGCCGACGGCGTGCTGCGCATCGCCGTCCGTCGCCCCGAGGCCGATCGCCCGCGGCGCATCGAGATCAAGGCTGGCTGAAAGGAGGATCGCCCCATGAGCACCGAACTGACCGCCACCCCTGCCCAGACCCCGGCCGCGCCCGAGACGACCCGCGGCGTTCCAGTCTGGCGCCCCCTGACCGACGTGGTCGAGACGCGCGACGGCCCGATGCTGGTGCTGGAAATGCCGGGCGTCGCGCCCGAGGATGTGGAAGTCACGCTCGAGAAGCGGGTGCTGACCGTGCGCGGTCGCGGCCGCAACCCGCAGCCCGAGAACCTGCGCCCCGCGCACCTCGAATACGAGCCGGGCGATTACGAGCGCGCCTTCGCTCTGTCCGAGGATTTCGACGCTGAGCGGATCGAGGCCGTGATGCGAAACGGCGTGCTGACGCTCAGCCTGCCGCGTGCGGCTGAGGCCCAGCCCCGCACGATCCGCGTCAAGGCCGCCTGAACCAAGAAGGAGGAACCGACATGCAGATCAAGGACCTTATCCCCTGGGCTCGTAAGGGCGATGCGCCCGAGGCCAAGGCCGCCGAACCGAACGCCATCGCCTCACTGCAGAGGGAGATGAACCAGGTGTTCGAGAACTTTTGGAACCGCTTCGGCAAGCTCGACTGGCCCTGGGGCCAGAGCGAGGCGAAGTCGGACGTGGTGCAGACCGACAATGCGGTGGAGATCTCCATCGAACTGCCGGGGATGGAGATGAAGGACATCGAGGTGGCGGTCGCCGACGACATGCTGACGGTCAAGGGCGAGAAGCGCATCGAGCGGCAGGAGGAGAAGAAGGGCTACTACCTCTCCGAGCGCAGCTACGGCTCGATCTACCGCGCCGTGCCGCTGCCGCCCGGGGTGGATGGCAGCAAGGCCGAGGCGAGCTTCAAGAACGGCGTGCTGACCATCCGCCTGCCGCAGACGCCCGAGGCGCAGGCCAAGGTCAAGCGGATCGAGGTGAAGGCGGGCTGAGATGCACCGCGGCGGGGCATGGCAAGGCACATGCCCCGCTCTCCGCTCCGCCTCGGGACCAATGGGTCCGGTCACGGCCGTGCCCGGCCTCGATGCAGGCTGCCGGACCGCGGGGCACCGATGTCCGGCATTGCCGACGGCGTGCCCGTGAGATCGGTGGATCTCGCCCCCCCAGGGCGGCGGCTCCCACGAAGCACTGACCTGGGGCGCGCTCGATGGGCTGCCGGCCGATCCGCGGATCGCGATCTGCAAGATCGGCGGCACCGGCGCAGGGGGGCGCCCAATGTCATCGCGCGGGGCGATGGCTGGACGCGGGGCGGACGTGAAGGTGGGCGTCAGGCATCACGTTTGCAGGCCAGGTTCTGGCGCGCGTCGTGCTGAACATGCTCGGCGTTCCGCCCGGAAGATTCTGATCGCGATATGCTCCAATTCGTCATCGCCCCCACGCTGGCCCACCGGCTGAACAACCTCGCACAGACGGTCCTGCTGCTCGGCGGCATGGCTGCGATCGCCTGGCTCGTCGTCGGCATGATCGCGGGACCCGAGACAACCCTCGTCATCGTTGCGGTGATGACCGGAGGGCTCCTGTTCGCGCCCGCGCTGTCGCGCGAGCTTCTGCTGCGCGGCTACCGCGCGCGGCAACTCGGCGCACGCGACTGGCCCGAGGGGTTCGCGCTGCTCGAGACCCTGTCCGCACGCGCCGGACTGCCGCGTTGCCCGGAACTCTGGTACGTCCCGAGCCAGCTGCCGAATGCGTTCGCGATGGGAAATCCGGAGGATAGTGTCGTCTGCGTTTCGGACGGTCTCTTTCGTCTCCTGTCCCCACGCGAGATGGCGGGCGTTCTTGCGCATGAAATCGCGCATATCGCGCACCGTGACCTGTGGCTCATGGGCCTCGCGGACACCATGTCGCGGGCGGTTTCGCTGGCGAGCTGGCTCGGACAGATCCTGCTTTTCGCGAACCTGCCCCTGATTGTCGCGGGAGCGGTGACGCTTCCCTGGATCGCGCCGCTGGCCCTTGCTTTCTCGCCGACCGTGATGGCCCTGCTGCAGCTCGCGCTCTCGCGAAGGCGCGAGTTCGATGCCGATCTCGGGGCGGTGCGGCTGACGGGCGACCCCGAGGGCCTCGCCTCGGCTCTGGCCAAGCTTGAGCGTCGGGTCGGGCGTATCTGGGAGGAGATGTTCCTGCCGGGGCGCCGGATCCCCGAACCGTCACTCCTGCGCACGCACCCGCCAACGGAGGAGCGGATCAGGAAGCTGCGATCACTGCTGGGTCCGCGGGGTGGGGATCTCGCCATCCCGCCTCACAGGGAGTTTGGGCTCGAAGTGCCTCGCCCGCGGGCACCTCGCTTTCATCGATCGGGCTTCTGGTTTTGAAGAAGGTGCAGCCCAGAGAATTTCAGTTCCCGGTTCCCACCGCTGCTCCAGTCGGTCCCTCCCCTGAACATCCTCCAGAATACTGGCGCTGCACCGAGCCGCGGATTTTCTACGCTCCTCGGCTTTGCCCTTGATGGTTCGATAGTAAAACCATACTGGGCTGGCTCTCCGCAATTGGGGAGACGCTCCGGACCTTGCGGGTCGGCTGCTTCTGCCAACCAGGAGGTCTTTGGCGCAGCCCGCCGGGCGGGCTTCAGCATCTCCATCACCCGACCAAAGAAGCGGCGAGCGGCGCATTTTGCCTCATCCCCGGCCACGTTGAAGATCGTCACCCATGGCAGATGGTAATTCTGCATGTGGACGATGATCGACGACTTCGCGCGGGAGAGCCTGGCGATCGTCCTCGTCCGGCGACTGCGCAGCGTCAGGTGTCACGCAAGGCGGCTTCGACTGTCCTCGACAGGTTGAGAGGCGCGCGGTCCATCGCGGACCTCTCATCGGGGGTGAGCCCCGCACTCCCCTCGTCGCTGAAGGCGCGTATGGCCGTGCGCGTTTCTGGAACCGGGCCAATTCATCCATAGAAGCGATTGATCTAAGCGCAAGACTGCGTTGGAGCCGATCGATCGGTCCCGCCACCTTCCGGGCAAGAAGAAGGATCGCGCCCGTGAAGACCAAGACCCGGCCTCCCGTCGAGCCTGCCGTCGCCTCGGCGGCTCCTTCGTCCTGCCCGATGCGCGCCCTTCCGGGCCTGGGCCTCTGCGCCGCGGTCACGCTCGCCGCGCTGGCCCTGGACCATGCCGAGGCAGCCCTGTTCGGCCGTGCCTGGCTGGAGCCGCTGGTGCTGGCGATCCTGATCGGCACCGCGATCCGTACCGCCTGGGCGCCCGGGGCGCGCTGGAGGCCAGGCATCGATTTCGCCGCCAAGACGCTGCTCGAGCTGGCCGTGGTGCTGCTCGGCGCCAGCCTCAGCGCCGCGACGGTGCTTGCGATCGGGCCCCTGATGCTGCTCGGTATCGCCGGCGTCGTCGCGGTCGCCATCCTCGCCAGCTACGGCATCGGCCGCCTGCTCGGCTTGTCCGTCCGGATGGCGCTGCTGGTGGCCTGCGGCAACTCGATCTGCGGCAATTCGGCGATCGCCGCCGTGGCGCCCGTGATCGGCGCGGACGGCGACGACGTGGCGGCTTCCATCGCCTTTACCGCGGTGCTCGGCGTGTGGGCCGTGCTCGGGCTGCCGCTGCTCGCGCCGCTGCTGGACCTGACAGGCCACCAGTACGGCGTGCTGGCGGGGCTGACCGTCTATGCCGTGCCGCAGGTGCTGGCGGCCACCGCACCGGTCGCGGCGATCGCCGTGCAGGTGGGCACGCTGGTGAAGCTGGTGCGCGTCCTGATGCTCGGACCGGTCATCCTCGCCCTGTCGCTGCTGCTGCCTCAGCTGCGGCAGGAGACGGACGCGCCCACCCCGCGCGTCACGGCCGGCGACCGTCCCAAGCCCGGCCGAGCGCCGCTGCACCGGCTGGTGCCCTGGTTCATTCTCGGCTTCCTTGGCATGGTCGCGCTGCGCTCGCTGGGGCTCATCCCCGACGCGCTGATGCCCTCGCTGGCGGCCGCTGCCACCGCGCTGACGGTGGTCTCGATGGCCGCCCTCGGCCTCGGCGTGGACATGCGGGCAGTGGCCCGAGCGGGCGGTTCGGTCACGGCGGCGGCGGTGCTGTCGCTGGTCGCGCTCGGGACGATCAGCCTGGGCCTGATCCGCCTTCTCGGCGTGGCCTAGACCACGCTCCGCTTACGCCGGTGCGCGAAGCATGATCCCACCTCAGGCGATCACGCCCTAGCAGGGGCATCCATCAATCCCAGCAGCACCTCGGCCGCCCGGCTGCGCCGCCGTTCCCGGTGCCACAGCACCCGGAATGCCCGTTCGGGCAGGGCGAGGGGAACGTGGTGCAGCAGCCCCGCCTCGATGGATGGCGCGGCGACGGAGGCAGAGAGCACCGTCGCCCCGATGCCCGCTTCCACCGCCGATCGCACAGCCTCGTTCGAGGGCAATTCCAGTACGACATTCAGGGCGGTGGGCGTCACGCCCGCGGCCCGCAAGGCGTCCTCGAAGGCCGATCGGGTACCGGACCCGAGCTCGCGCAGCACCCAGGCCGGGGCGGAGGCGAGCTCTGCGAGCGTCCTGGGCGGGACCGTGGTCCAAGGATGGCTGGGCGCGGTGACGAGCACCAGCCCATCCGCTGCGACCGGCCGATCCTCCAGTGCCGGATCATCGTAAGACCCTTCTACGAAGCCGAGTTCGGCCGTGCCGTCCCGCACGGCGGCGGCCACCTGGGCCGTGTTCCCGATGGCAAGCCGGACCGCGATCCTTGCGTGAGCCTGGCGGAAGGCGACGAGATGGCGTGGCAGCCAGTAGCTGCCGACCGTCTGGCTTGCCATGACCGACAAGGTTCCGCGGGCGAGGCCGCCCAACTCGGCCAGGGCGAGTTCCGCCGCCTCGATCCGCGCCAGCACCGCCCGGGCCTCCGGGAGGAAGGCGCGGCCCGCCTCGGTCAACTCGATGCCGCGGCCGACGCGGTGGAACAGCACCACCTCGTGGCGCGCCTCCAGGGCGGCGATTGCCGCGCTGGCCGCGGACTGGGCGAGGTTCAACGCCTTTGCCGCGCGGGTCACGTGCTGTCGCTCGGCAACGGCGACGAAGACGCGGAGCTGCTCAGGCGTCATGGGCTCTTAGCTCGACTTTGGCCAATGTCCTGGGCTGAGATGGCGGAACGGGTGAGCGGCTAGGCCGGGGTGTTCCGCCAAAGGACAGCCGTCCCGCCGCCCCTGCCGACCTGCTTCGCCACGGCGATCCTATGCGTTGCATCGCTCTTCCAGCAACGGACCTGCTGCGCCACCCCTGCCGGCGCTTCGAGCCGCACGCCCTGCCCTGCACCGATCCGGCTCGGGCGCCGCGGCCAATCATCCGCCAGGGACCCGCCGGCTGGGCCTCCCTGGTGCGCGGCTGCCACAAGGGCACGACATGCGCGACGGATGAAGCCGCGCGCCTCCTCGGTGCGCTGCCACATATCCAGGGACCGCAGGACTGGCGGCTTCGTGGTCCCGGCAGAGGTGAACCGGCCCGTCTGGAGCAGCTATCGCCGGCCCTTGTGGCGCAGCGCCTCCACCAGCAGGGCGAAGGCGGGCGTGGGCTGGCGGCGGCTCGGATAATACAGGTGGTATCCCGGGAAGGGTGGGCACCAGTCCTCCAGCACCCGGATAAGCCTTCCGTCATCGAGGCATGCCTGAACCTGTTCCTCAGGAAGGTAGGCGAGGCCGAAGCCGGCCACGGCCGCCTCCAGCAGCAGCGCGGCGGTGTTGAACACGAGCTGCCCTTCGACCCGCACCTTCAGCGCGTGCCCGGTCTTCTCGAACTCCCAGGCATAGAGCCCGCCATGGGTCGGCAGGCGCAGGTTGATGCAGTTGTGGCCGGTCAGATCCTGCGGCGTCTTCGGCCGCGGCCGCGCGGCGAAGTAGGACGGCGCCCCGACCACGGCCATGCGCATGTCCGGCCCGATGCGCACGGAGATCATGTCCTTGGCCACGATCTCGCCGGGCCGCACCCCGGCATCGAAGCGCTCGGCGACGATATCGGTCAGGCCATAGCCAACAGCGATCTCCACGCGGATCTCCGGATAGTCCGGCAGCAGCCGCATCAGGGCGGGCCAGAGCACCGCCCGGGTGGCGTTCTCGGTCGCCGTGATCCGGATGGTGCCGGAGGGCCTCTCGCGCAGCGCGCCGAGCCCGATCAGCGCCGCGTCGATGTCGTCGAGCGCCGGGCCGAGGGTGCGGAGCAGGCGCTCGCCCGCCTCGGTCGGGGCCAGGCTGCGGGTGGTGCGGGTCAGCAGCCGCAGCCCGAGCCGCTCCTCGAGCCCGCGGACGGCCTGGCTCAGCGCCGATTGTGACACCCCGAGCCTGGCCGCCGCCCGGGTGAAGCTCCGCTCCCGCGCGACCAGGAGGAAGGCCTGGAGGTCGCCGAGCTCGGTCCGCGGCATTCAGAAGCCCTGCTTATGACGGCATGCGGTTCTTACCACCTAATCCGCCGTGGGCGCAGCGGCTATCCCGGCCTCGCCCAACCCCGGGACGCAGGCGACGGTACCGGGGGACGGGAGCAGTGGAGAGAGCGATGGAGATCAGGCGCGCGGGCTCCCAGCCCTCCGGCACGGGACCCGCGGATTACTTCACCGGCACGGTGCGCATCGACCCGCTGAACAGTCCGCCCGAGCCGGCGCGCGTCGGCATGGCGCTGGTCACCTTCGAGCCGGGGGCACGGACCGCCTGGCACACGCACCCCCTTGGACAGACCCTGATCGTGACCGCCGGCTGCGGCTGGGTGCAGCGCGAGGGCGGGCCGGTCGAGGAGATCCGGCCCGGCGACGTGGTCTGGTTCCCGCCCGGCGAGACGCACTGGCACGGCGCCACGCCGACCACGGCGATGAGCCACATCGCCATCCAGGAAAGGCTGAACGGGTCGCCCGTCACCTGGATGGAAAAGGTCACCGACGAGCAGTACCGGCGCTGACAGCCCCGGCGCCGCAGCAAAGCGCCCGCCGCCGGATGGCGGCAGGGCAGGCAGGATCCATCCCATGAGCAACACCATCGCAGGCAAGGTCATCGTCATCACGGGCGCGAGCAGCGGCCTGGGCGAGGCGAGTGCCCGACTCCTCTCCGCAGAGGGTGCGACCGTCGTGCTGGGCGCGCGGCGCGAGGACCGCATCAAGTCCCTGGCCGACGCCTTGGCCGCCAAGGGTGCGAAGGCCCTCGCCGTCCCCACGGACGTCACCCGGCGCGGTGACGTCCAGACGCTGGTGGATGCCGCCGTCCAGGCATACGGGCGGCTGGACGTGATGATCAACAATGCCGGGCTGATGCCGCAGGCGCCTCTCGAGCGCCTCGACGTCGCGGACTGGGACCGGATGATCGACGTCAACATCAAGGGCGTGCTCTACGGCATCGCCGCCGCCCTGCCGCAGATGCAGCGGCAGAAATCCGGGCATTTCGTCAACGTCTCCTCCGTGGCCGGGCACAAGGTCGGGCCTGGCTTCGCCGTCTATGCGGCGACCAAGCACGCCGTGCGGGCCCTGTCCGAGGGGCTGCGGCAGGAGGTGAAGCCCTACAACATCCGCACCACGGTGATCTCGCCGGGCGCGGTGGCGACCGAGCTGCCGAACAGCGTCACCGACCCGGAGGCCGCGGCGCGGATCCGCCAATTCTACGCCGAGGCCGCGATCCCAGCCGATTCCTTCGCCCGGGCCGTGGCGTTTGCCATCAGCCAGCCGGAGGAGGTGGACATCAACGAGATCCTGTTCCGGCCCACGCGCCAGGCGCTGTGAGGCGAGGCGGGAGCGCCGACAGGGAGGTCTCCCCCGAAGCACGAGGACTGGAATGATGACGTCTGACTTCGATGGCAAGGTCGCCCTGGTGACCGGCGCCAGCCTCGGCATGGGCCGCGCCACGGCGCAAGCCTTCGCCGAGGCCGGGGCGGCCGTGGTGCTGGCCGACCGCAACGAGGCGGCGTTGCGCGCCGCCACCGACGAGCTGAAGTCCGCCGGTCACACGGTGCTTGGCGTGGTCTGCGACGTGGCGGATGAGGGTCAGGTCATCGCCATGGTCCGGCAGGCCGTGGACACCTTCGGAAGGCTGGACGTGGCCTTCAACAATGCGGGCGTGCAATCCCCCGCGGCGGATATCGCGGATGTCGGCAACGCCGAGTATGAGCGCGTCATGGCGGTCAACCTCCGCGGCGTCTGGAATTGCATGAAGCACGAGCTGCGCCGGATGCGGGAGCAGGGAAGCGGCGCGATCGTCAACAACTCCTCCATCGGTGGGCTGATCGGTCTGCCCGGACGGGCCGCCTACCACGCCTCCAAGCACGGCGTGATCGGCATGACCAGGAGCGCCGCCCTCGAATATGCGGCGAAGGGCATCCGCATCAACGCGGTGTGCCCCGGCACCATCGAGACGCCGATGGTCGCGGAGATGCTGGCCAAGGAGCCGGACGCGATGAGGGAGATCCTGCGGGATCAGCCCATCGGGCGGCTCGGCCGACCCGAGGAGATCGCCTCCGCCGTCCTCTGGCTGTGCAGCCCGGGCGCCAGCTTCGTCATCGGCCACGCGCTCGTCGTGGACGGTGGCTTCACCGCGCACTGAAGCCAATCCGGCCGAGGATTCCGGGCTTCCGGGCGTGGGCGGCGAAGGTCGAGGCACCAGGCCGGGACAGATCCGCAAGCCCCCTCCTACCCCTGCGCGGCCCAACCACCCACGGCGACCCGGTCCGGCATCGTCACGCTGCTGCCGATCATGACGGTGGTGCTCGTCGCCTTCCCCGTGATCGGCCTCGCACTGCCGGTGCTGCCGCTGCACATGCACCAGGGCCTGAGAGGACGAGGCAAGGCCCGCCGACATGGAAGGACAGACAATGAAACGGGTTGCCGCAACGGTCCTGTCGCTCTCCCTCGCCGCCGCGTCGCAGGGGCAGGCGCAGCAGGGCATCGTCCAGCCAAGGCCAGATTCGTCCGCATCGGCGCAGGGCGACGTCCGGATGGTTGCCCCCGCCCTGGAGCGCTACGAGCAGGGCATCCTCTTCGGCAATCTGTGGCGCCGCCCCGACCTCTCGCCGCGGGACCACAGCCTCGTCACGCTGGCGGCCCTGGTCGCCCGCGGCCAGACGGCCGAGCTACTCCGCTACCTCGACCTGGCGCTCGAGCACGGCGTGCAGCCCGCAGAGGTCTCCGAACTCGTCACGCACCTCGCCTTCTACGCCGGCTGGGGCAGCGCCCTGGCGGCGGTTCCGGCGGTGCGGGACGCCTTCGCCCGGCGCGGCATCGGCGCGGAGCAGCTGCCGCCCGCCGAGCCGGCGCTCCTCCCGCTCGACCAGGCGGCCGAGGCGGAGCGCGCGACGCGTGTCGGGCAGCAAGTCCGCCCGGTGGCGCCGGGCCTCGACCAATTCACCACCGACGTCCTGTTCCGCGACTTGTGGCTCCGGCCAGGCCTCGCGCCGCGCGACCGGAGCCTCGTCACGGTCAGCGTCCTCGTCGCTGCCGGGCAGTTCGCGCAGCTTGGCGCCCACCTCAACCGGGCGATGGACAACGGCCTCACGCGTGCGGAGGCATCGGAGATGGTGGCGCACCTCGCCTTCTACGCTGGGTGGCCCAATGCCTTCTCGGCCGTCCCGGTCGTGAAGGGCGTCTTCGACAGCCGCCGCAACTAAGGGCTTCCCGAGGAGGGTTCGCCCGGGCAGGCCCGCGGACGGAACGCCTGCATCGGAAAAAGGACGGAGACGAGACTTCCCGCGCGTTAGCCAGCGCTGCCGCAAGTGGCGCTCATCTTTGAAAACGCTGCGTTTTCCAACCAGCCCACAATGGCCCTGGCCGCTGCCGCGACAAGCTGTCCGCACTCCACCACCGCCGGCCAGGGCGGGGTTTCGCATGCTCCCTCATGGCGGGTTGCAACCGCGCTTCGATGCGCGGCGTCTCCATGGCAGCAGTGGAGAACATGGATGATTCAGGCATGGGGCAGGCGGCAGAGGGCGTGCGGCATGACAGCGCATCTCTGGCCCTCGTTCGGACTCGGTGTCGTGACCGGGATGCGCAGCATGACGGCGGTGGCCGCGCTGACCTGGGCTGCCTCCCTCGGGCGGACACGCCTGGCCTGGCTTCCGGCCAGCGCCGAGGCGCGCGACCTCGCAACGCTGGCGGCGCTTGCGGAGATGGCGGGCGACAAGATGCCCTTCGCGCCCGACCGGCGCATCGCGCCATCATTCATTCTGCGCCTTGGCCTCGGTGCGGTAGGCGGCGCGGCATTAGCCGGGCCTGGCGCGTCGTCGACCAAGGGCATGCTGGCCGGCCTGGCAGGCGCCGTCCTGGGCACGTTGCTTGGCCGCGCGGCGCGTGGCGGCACGACGCGGTCCGGCAGCGACTGGGCCCGCGCCCTCGGTGAGGACACGCTGGCGGCCGGACTGGCCGTGGCATTGGTTCGCTCGGCGGGGCGCCCGGGCCGGAGCTGAGTTGGTGCAACCAGCAAGGGCCTTGGGCCTTGAGCGGCGGCGCGGCATGGGCTCAGGGTTGGCTGCATCACCGAGGCCTGCAAAGCCGGCATCCGCGACGCGGCCATCATGGCCCACACCCGCCAGAGCGGCATCCGCACCATGCGGGCCCATGGCCGGCGCGCCGAGCTCCTCGACGACAGCCCGGCAGGAACAGTTGGGCCGTGTCGTCATCTCGTCGGCGACGCCGGCCACTTGACCAACCAGCCCAATGTCGTCCCCTGAATAACCAGGGTCACGGAGATCGAGCAGAAGGCCAGACAACGGCCGCCGCCAGCCCAGCGAGGTGTCGGGTCGACACCCTTACCTGTCCTGGGCGCAGCATCCTGCTCAATCCGGCATCCCACCGGCGCCGAGCGGCGAGGTTTCATACTCCTCCAGGAGGTGTGCAGGATCGCGGTAGATCGCAATGCAACCGGCGTCGCGCAGAGCCTGTTCCGGGAAGCCACCGCAGAGCACGCCGATCGTTCGAATACCCACCTTGCCTGCGGCTTCGGCATCATACGGTGTGTCCCCGACGACGATGGTCTCGCCTGGGCTCACACCGGGCAGCCGCGCCAGGGCAGCCTCGAAAATATCAGGGAAGGGCTTCGAACGCTCAGCGTCACTGGAGGAGGTCTCGGCATCTACCCGGTCGTCCTCGATGCCGACGATGCGCTTCAATGCGGCGAGCTCCTCGTCCTTGGCCGAGGAGGCCAGGGCGGTACGCAAGCCGGCCTTGTCTGCGCGCCGCAACAGTTCGGCCGCACCGGGAAATGCGCGGACCCGTGGAAGATAGCTCTCACGAAAGATCTCGCCGCGGCGCTTCTCGAGAGCCTCACCTTTTTCCTTCAGCTCCGCCGGTGAGAGAAAGACGGGCATGAGCTGGTCACCGCCCTTGCCGATCTGCTCTCTCATATCGTCAAAGGAAATGTCGTGGCCGATTTCCTTGAAGGCATCGACCCAGGCCTGCGCGTGCAGATCCACAGAGTCTACCAAGGTGCCGTCCACATCGAAAAGTACGGCTTTGATCAGCATATCAAATCTCCTGCCGGATCTTTCGATCCGGTCAATGATCTAGAGCAGATCCCGATCAGGTGGACTCACCTGATCGGGTGAAGATGCTCTGAAAACAATAGTCTAGGGCACTTCTCCTGAACCGGTGTTCAGGGGAAGTGCCCTAGCGAAGGGCTTGGGCCGGCTTGATCAGACGCATGAGCTTGTGTGTGAGGGCGCGGAAAGCAAGTTCGCGGTCTGAGCTTCGTCGACATGCGCAGCTTGGCCCTGGCTGAGACGGCACTTGCGCTGTTGGCTTCCCAGCGTGTTATGCGGGGCATGCCTCGCTGCCACCGGCAAGCTGCTGGAATCGCGCCGTGTCCAACCTCGCCGTCCTGCCCGCAGCGCCAGCGGCGGTCGCCGACCACCTCGCCAGCCGCAGCGCCATCTGCGAGGTCGGCCGTGCCATGGGCCTCGGCGAGGCCATCACCGCCCGCCTCACCCAGGGTAGCCGGGCTCCAGCCACGAGATGGGTCTGCCGGTGCTGGCCCGGGCCGAGGGGCTCGATGCCATACAGCATCAACGCGCTTCGTCTGAGCAACATGGCGGCTGCCAACCAGGGACGCCGATCACGTCCGGCAGCCTCGCGGTTCTCGGCACTGGATCCAGCAGCGGGCGTCGAGGAAGCGCGAGGTGCGCATGGGCAGGCATTGCCCAAGGAGCGTGACAATCAATGGTCCAGGGTGACTGCCCTGAGCGCCTTCTCGTCCTGGATGACGACTCGCCGCCTGCCGCCGGCGACAAGGCCGCTCCGCTGCCACATGCGCAGCGTCCGGCTGACGGTATGGAGCGTCGTACCCGCCATCTCGGCGATATCCTGCCTGGAGAGCGGGAAAATGATCTCCGTGCCTCCCCCGACTGGCTGCCCTGCTTTGGCCGCGAGGCGCAGGAGCACCCTGGCGATGCGGCACTCTACGGGCTCCGTCGCGAATTCTCGTGACCGATGCAACATCTCCTCTGTCCGGCCGCCGACCAGCCCAAGAGCGTTCGCGGAGATCCTGGGATGCCGCTCCATCAATTCGCTGACCACCGCGGCGGGCCAGGTGAGAAGCCAGCTATCCACAATCGCCGTGGCGGTCGCCGGGTAGGGGGTGTGGCGGAAGACTGCGACGCAGCCGGGCACGTCGCCCGGCTCCATAATCCCAATCGTGAGGGGTGCGCCACTCCCGGTCACATGCCCGATCTTTACCCATCCCTTCATCACGAGATGCAGGTGCGTCGGCTCGCTGCCCTGCCGAAACACGGCCTGTCCGGCCCGAACCAGGCGCGATGTCCCCCTGGCGGCAATGCCCTCGAGAACCTTGGGGTCCAAACCGCCGAACAGTTCCGTGCAGCCCAGGAAGTCCGCGTCACCCTGCTGAGGCATGCTGTGTTCCTGTCCAGTTCCGCTTGGGCCGCCTCGCCCTGATGCCGGTCAGCGACGACGCTGGCTGACAGCACCTCACCGAACCTGTTCGTTTCGCCCATCCCCGAACTCGGACGATCTGTCGAGGGCGTTGCGGGAAGCAAGATCGGTCTCAGGCCGGCGGGCACCGCTCCTGGCGAGGATGCCGCTGCCTGGGCAGCCGTACAGCCCTCTCCACCATCCATCGCAAGGATCTGCGCATGCCCGCGCTCGGCCCTGTCAGGGCATATGCCGCCCCGGCTCGGCCGGCTTTCCTCCAACCGTGAGCCCGGTTCGCCCTATGCGTCGCCCCGCAGCGCGACGTCGGTGCCGTCGTGCCGCAGGATGCGCGCCTCGACGCCGGGCAACCGCCGCAGCGTCGCCGCGACCTCCGCCTCGGACATGAGGGAGAACGCCGTCGACAGGGCATCGGCCAGCGTCGCGTCCGGCGCCAGGACCGACACCGCCCGGTGAAGCTGCGGGCTGCGGCCGGTGCGCGGATCGAGCAGATGGGTGAAGCGCCCGGCCGCGTCGAAGACGAAGCCGCCATCGCCCGAACTGGCCAGCGCCCGATCCACCAGTTCCACCTCGCCCCAGAGGCGGCCGGGCGCGTCCGGATCCTCCAGCGCCGCCCGCCAGGGGCGGCCCGCAGGGTGACGGCCAATCGCATGCGTCTCGCCGAGATCGACCAGGGTTCGGCTTACCCCGGCACGGCGCAGCAGGTCCACCACGCGGTCGGTGAGGTAGCCCTGGGCGATGCCGTTCAGCGTCACGGCCATGCCCTTGCGCGTCAGCGCGATGCGGTCCGGCGAGACGAGCAGGCGTCGCTGATCCACCAGTGCCAGGGCAGCCTCGACGGCGTCCCGGGGCGGTCCCGCCGGGGCTGCCCCCGCCGCCGAGAAATGGTCGCGGTAGAGTGCCCAGAGCGGCTGCACCGTCACGTCGAACAGCCCGCCTGTCAGCATGGTGGCGTCTCGTGCCGCGCCCAGCAGGCGCACCATGTCGGGCGGGGGCGCCGCCAGCGCGCCGTGGCGGTTCAGCGCCGAGAGCTGGCTGTCCTCCCGCCAGAGGCTGAACAGCCTCTCGAGGCGCTCGATCTCGGCGACGCATTGCGCGATGAGCCCGCGCGCGGCCTCCGGGTCCGGGTGGTGCAGATGGATGCTGCCGACGCCGCCCAGCACCGGCCCCGTCCAGGTGAGGAGGCTCGGCGCGGCGGGCACATCCGTCGCCGAGGCGCCGAGCCTGGGCAGGCCAAGGCCTGCGGCGGCGGCGAGGATGCAGAGGACGCGTCGGCGCATGCGCTCGTTCCTTCAGTGCGCCTGCGGCGCCGGGGCCGGGGCGCCGTGCTGGTGGCCCTCATGGGCGTGCTCCACGGCAGGGGCAGGGGTGGCCCCGGCCTCGGCGCCGCCGCCGACATCGCCCAGCACCCAGTCGCGCGGCAGCTCTGCCAGGCGCAGGGCACGACCGCCATGCTGGGCCACGAAGCGGTCCGCCGCGGCGCGGTCGGAGAAGGGCACGGCTTCCTCGGCCCCCATGCCGCCGCGCCGGTCGCTGCCGAGGACGAACCATGCCCGGCGCGCCTCGACCCAGTTGTCGGGACCCGGCTGGTCCCAGCTCGGCGCCGTCCCCATGTCGGAAACGTAGATGGCGCGGATCGCCTTCGACTCCTCGTCGAGCAGCGTGAAGGCGACGGTGTCGCGGGCCGAGGTGAACCAGATCGGCCGGTCGTCGCCGCGCAGCAGGATCTGGCCCTTGGGGCCGGGATGCTCGAGCAGCGCCATGCCGCAGTAATGCCCGATGGCCTCCCGGGTCAGCGCGACGGGCGGCGGCGCCTTGGCCGCCGTCGTCTCGTCGTCGCAGGCGGCCGGCAGCAGGGCGAGCAGCATGAGGAGGACCGGCAGGCGGCGCATCACAGCTCCCTCCGCGAGAACAGGGCGGCCGCGACGCCCAGCGGCAGCAGCGCCCAGGCCGCCAGCGCGGCGAGCAGCAGGGACGGCGTCAGGCCGCTCTCCCCGCCCAGCGCCGCCATGCCCGACAGCATCCGGACATCCGCCAACCCCGCCAGGTTGAACAGCCGGTAGGCGTCGGCCGGGTTCAGCAGAAGCAGCGCATCCACCGCGCCCCCGGAGAGGTGCTCGCCCTGGTCGGCGACCAGCACGCCGAGCAGGCCCATGTCCCAGAGCAGCACCAGCAGCAGCCACAGCCCCACCGCGATGCCTGCCGCCGTGCCGCGATCCCGCACCAGGGTGCTGGCCAGCGTGCCGAGCGCGACGAAGGCGGCGCCGAGCAGGACCGAGGAGCCGAGCATGCAGGCGAAGGCCCACCAGCCCGCGGGCGCGACCTGCGCCCCGGTGGCCGCCAGCGCGACGGCGGCCGCGCCATAGCCGAGCAGCGTCGCCATGCCGAGGATGGCGACATGGCCCAGGAATTTCCCGGCCAGCACCTGCCAGCGCGCAACGGGGTAGGTCAGGAGGAGAAGCAGCGTGCCGCGCTCGATCTCGCCGACCACGGCGTCGTGCGACAGCAGCAGGGCGATCAGCGGCAGCAGGAACACCGAGAGGCTCGAAAGGCTGACCACCACCACCTCGAGCGCCCCGGCACCGACTCGCCCGGCGGGCGCGGCGCCGAGAAAGGCCAGCGTCAGGGCCAGCGCCGCGAGGAGGAGCGTGGCGGCGACGACCCAGCGGTTCCGGATGCCCTCGCGGATCTCCTTCTCCGCGACCAGGAGCACGGCCTTCATTCGCCCCTCCCGGCGCGGTTCCGCAGGAAATGGCCGTAGAGCTCGTCGAGCGTCGGCTGCAGCACCTCGAGATCGGCGACGCGCGGATCCCCGGCCGCCCGGCGAAGCAGCGTCATCTTGTCCTCCTGGAGACAGGACAGCTCGAACAGGCGGGGACCGATGCGGCGGGCCTGGCCGTCCACCCAATCCGGCACCGCCTCCGCCGCCAGGGTCAGCCGCAGCCGCACGGGCAGCATGGCCAGCTGGCGCAGCTCGGTCATGTTGCCGTCCGCCACCACCCGGCCGTGGTCGAGGATGACCACCCGCTCCACCCGGCCCTCCAGCTCCTCCAGCGCGTGCGAGGAGAGCAGGACGGTGGTGCCGCCGCCCGCCAGCGTCGCCAGCATCTCGTAGAGCCCCTGCCGCACGGCCGGGTCGAGGCCGGTGGTCGGCTCATCGAGGAGCAGGGCGCGGGGGTGGCCAAGCATCGCCTGGGCAAGGCCCAGCCTCTGGCGCATGCCCTTCGAATAGCCGCCGACCCGCCGCCGGGCCGCCTCGGCGAGGCCGACGCGCGCCAGCAGCTCATCCGCGGCCGCGGCCCGCTCGCCCTTCAGCCGGGCGAAGAAGCGCAGCACCTCCCGCCCGGTCAGCGCCGGGTTGAAGCTGACATTCTCCGGCAGCCAGCCAAGCCGCTGGCGCACCCCGGCCACGCCCGCGGCCGGGTCCTCGCCCAGAACCCGGAGGCTTCCGGCGCTCGGGCGGATCAGGCCGAGCATCAGCTTCATCAGCGTGGTCTTGCCGGCGCCGTTGTGGCCGACCAGCGCCACCCGGGCGCCCTGGGGCAGGCCGAAGGAGACGTCGCGGACGGCTTCGACCGCGCCGTAGCGCTTGGCGACCCCCTCCAGCTCGATGACATGCAGGTCGGCCTTCATGACCGCCACCCCGACCCGGCCTCCGGTGGCGGGGGCGGCGCGACCAGCGGGTGGCTGTCCATCACGCCGCCGGGCAGGATGGCGGGGAACTGGGACTGCGCCCAGCGGAGCACCTGGACCGCGGGGCTGTTCAACAGCAGCTTGGCCCGCGGCGCGGTCCACAGCACGCGGTCCACGAGGTCGTTCGGCCGGTAGGCGGCGTCGGCGGTGCCGTCCCGGTTCAGGTCGAAGGCCGGGTTGTCGGACCAGTAATTGCCCTGCCCGTCGCGCGACCAATCCAGGTGCCGGGTGCCGACATACTTCACCTGGTTGCGGTTGCCGATGAAGGCGTTGCCGGCGATGACATTGCCCTCCGAGCCGGCGGTGAAGTGGACGCCGATGCCGCAGCCCTCGAAGCGGTTGCCGGTGAAGCGGTTGTTGTTGGCGTTGTAGATGAAGACGCATTTGCCCGGGGCCGGGCCACCGGCCTCGCCCGCGACGAGGGCGGCATGCTCCCGGTCCTCGGCCCCGTCCTCGGCGCGGCGCGCCCAGGCGACGCGGCCGATCACCCAATTGCCGGTGATCTGCGAGCCGTTCGCGTAATTGAACAGCAGCCCGTGGTCGCGGTCGCCATCCGAGAGGTTGCCGCGCACGGTCAGCCGCTGCGAGTACATGATGGCGTAGCCGGCATGGTTGCCGAAGGAGGCGTTGCCGCTCACCTCGCTGTCGTTGGTGTACATGTAGTGCACGCCGAAGCGCAGGTCGCGGAAGCGGTTGCCGATGAAGGCGTTGCGCTGGCTCGCCTTGGTGAAGATGCCGTCTCGGCCCCAGCGGATGTCGTTGCCCTCGATGCGGGTCCCCGGCGCGTTCCAGAGGCTGATGCCGTCGCCGCGCTCCGACATCCGGCCGCCCCGGCGGCCGAGGATGGTGTTGCCGCGCACGATCGCCCCAGGGGCGCCGTGGACATAGACGCCGAAGAGGTTGCCCTCCATCCGGTTGCCCTCGACCACCGCGCGGGCGGCGGACTGCTCGAGGAAGACGGCGCTATCCATGCCGTCGAGGCTGGAGCCGGAGCCGCGCAGCAGCAGGCCGCGCACCGCGGCGCCCGGCGCCAGGACGGTGATGACGCTCCCCCGGTCCGGCGCCTCCAGGATCGCGCCCTCCCGGCCCGCCAGGGTGACCGGCCGGTCGAGGCGCACGGGCCCGCGATGGGTGCCGGGGAGGAGCTCCAGCGCCTCCCCGGGCCCGGCGGCCTCGATAGCCGCCTGCAGGTCGTCCCCGGGCGCGATGACGCGCGCCCAGGCGGGCAGGGCCGCGGTCGCCAGGACCGCGGCAAGCAGCAGGGCGAATGAGGGCGTGGAGCCCCTCACGCGTTCTGCGCCTCGACCAGCATGCGGCCTTTCATCTCCATGTGCATCGCATGGCAGAACCAGGTGCAATAGTACCAGTGCACGCCCGGGCTCGCGGCGACGAAGGTCACCGAGGCCGTCGCCTGCGGCTGGATCTCCATGCTGATGCCGTAGTTGGTGATGGCGAAGCCGTGGCAGAGGTCCGCCACGTCGTCGATATTGGTGACATAGACCGTCACCTCGTCGCCCTGCTTCACCCGGAACTCCTCGAGCCCGTATTGCGGCGCCGCGGAGGTCATGTAGACCCGCACCTTGTTGCCGTCGCGGACGACCTTGCTGTCGACCAGCAGATCCACGCCATCCGCCTGCGCCTGCCCCAGCGCGTCCCCGAAGAAGGCGTCGTCGCGCTTCCAGCTATCCACCGGGTTGATCTTGGAGCGGTGGACGATGGTCGCGTCATGCGGCTCGGCATAGCTGGGGCCGTCATGGACCAGCACCATACGGTCGCCGGAGATATCGATGAGCTGGTCGTTCTCCGGCTTCAGCGGGCCGACATTGAGGAAGCGGTCCTTGGAGAATTTGTTGAGCGAGATGAGCCAGCGGCCGTCCGCCTCCTTGGTCTGGCCCATGGATGTGTGGTTGTGGCCCGGCTGGTAGTGGACGTCGATCTTCTGGATGATCGGGTTCACCTTCTCGCCCTTGAAGGCGCGCTTCGCCGCCTCGATGTTCCACTTGCAAACCTGGCTGTCGATGAACAGCGTGGTGTAGGCGTTGCCCTTGCCGTCATAGGCGGTGTGGAGCGGGCCAAGGCCGATCTCGGGCTCCGCCACCACCGTGTCGCGCGGCTGGATCTTGTCGTCGAACAGGGCGTCGAACTTCCGCACATCGAAGACGGTGACGGTCGGCGACAGCTTGCCGTTGGCCACCACATGGATGCCGTCCGGGGCGGTGTTGATGCCGTGCGGGCTGTTCGCCACGGGGATGTAGCGGGTCAGCGGCGAGCCATGCGTGCCGTCCAGCACCGGAACGCCGCCGATCTCGCGGTAGTCCTTGCGCCGGACCGCCTCCTCGATGCGCTTGAGGTTGAAGACGACGACCCAATCCTGCTCGCTCGCCATCATCCCGGCCAGGTTGACCGCGCCTTCCGAGTTGTAGCAGGTCGAGAAGGCGTACTTGCCCTGATAGTCGGCGTCGGTGTTGTCGAGGTTGCCGTCGACGATGATCTGCCAGGCGACCTGCATGGTGTCGCCGTCCACCGCCGTGAAGATGGAGCGGTAGTTCTCCGGCTTGTCGAGGTCGCGCCCGTCATTCGGAATCGGCACCCGATCCTCGCCGTTGCAGAAGACGTAGCCGGTGCGGGGGTATTTCTGGACCCGCAGGCCATGGACGGTGGCCTGGTTGGGCAGCTGGATGATCTTGTCGCAGCGCATCACGTCCAACCGGATGCGGGCAACGCGGGTGTTCAGCTTGTCGTTCACGAACAGGTAGCGGCCGTCATAGGTCCCGTCGGTGAAGGACAGGTGCGGGTGGTGCAGGTCGCCGCTGTCGTAGGTCTGCCGGCCGATGCGCGCGAGATGCGCCTTCGCCTCCGGCGTCAGCCCCTCGGTCAGCACCTTCAGGCTCTCGTTGGTCTGCCCCCAGCCGGTGGCGCTGTCGCGGTTGAAGACCGGCACGCGGATCAGCTCGCGCATCGAGGGCAGGCCGTAGATGCGCACCTCGCCGGACTGGCCGGAGGAGAAGAAGACGTAGTACTCGTCGAGCTCGCCGGGCTTGACCTCGATGCTCTGGCGGCCAGACGGGGCGGCCTGCGGCCGCGCCGGGGTCTGCGGCCGGGTCTGCGCCTCGGCGGGGGTGCTGCCGAAGGGCGACAGCGCGGCTCCGCCCGCGAACCCCATCGTGCCCGCGGCCGCGGTGGTCCCCAGCAGCTTGCGGCGGTTCAGGCCCCTGTTCTCGTTGTCGGCCGACATGTGAGTCTCCTGGCTCATTGGCCCGGGGCGGCGGGCGCGTCGCCCTTGGCCCCGGTCCGGGTGATGCTGGTCTTCGGCGGGCCCTTGCTCCCGGGGAGCGGCACCGCGGACATGGCGATCTGCTTCTCGCGCTTGAGGCGCCGCTGGATGTTGTGCGGGCAGCGGTCCTCGGCGCGGTACAGCTCCTGGCAGTGCATGCAGTAGATGCACTCGTTCGGATTGATGTTGCCCTCGGGGTGGATGGACTGGACCGGGCACTCGCGGGCGCAGCGCCCGCAGGGATTGCCGCATTCCGGCCAGCGCTTCAGCCATTCGAAGGTCCGCATCCGGCCGGGGATGGCGAGCGCGGCGCCGAGCGGACAAAGGTAGCGGCAGAAGAAGCGCTCGACGAAGAGCCCGGCCAGCAGCAGCGCGACGGCATAGAGCGCGAAGGGCCAGTCGCGCATGAATTTCAGGATGATGGCGGTCTTGAACGGCTCGACCTCCGCCATCTGCTCGGCCATTGCCAGCGAGTGGAAGGAGACGCCGAACAGGATCAGGAAGACGATGTACTTGATGGGCCAGAGGCGCTCGTGCAGGCCCCAGGGCAGGGTCCATTGCGGCACCTTCAGCGCCTGCGCGACCGTCGCCAGCAATTCCTGCAGGGCGCCGAAGGGGCAGAGCCAGCCGCAGAAGACGCCGCGCCCCCAGAAGAGCAGCGCCGCGGCGACGCCGCACCAGAGCACGAAGATGAGCGGGGCGGTCAGGAAGTAGTCCCAGCTGAACCCGGTCAGCAGCGAATTGGCGAAGGTCAGGACGTTGACGACCGAGAGCTGGGCGTTGGCGTACCAGCCGAGCCAGAGCAGGGTCCAGAGCAGGAAGCCGCGCCGCACCCAACGGTACAGCGTGGGGCGCCGCACCAGCTGGTCCTGGAAGAAGAAGATGCCGGTCAGGATCAGCAGCGCGACGGCGGTGACGCCGATGTCCCAGGTCTTGGCCTGCCAGATCCGCTGCCA
Organism: Roseicella frigidaeris; assembly: GCF_003258945.1. Lineage (GTDB taxonomy): Bacteria > Pseudomonadota > Alphaproteobacteria > Acetobacterales > Acetobacteraceae > Paracraurococcus > Paracraurococcus frigidaeris. The sequence continues at coordinate 48,686 of NZ_QLIX01000021.1, forward strand.
CAGCGGCTCCTCGAGCGGACCTTCGCCTGCGGCCTGCGGCGCGGGCTGCGCCGCGGCCGGTGCGAGGGCCGGGGCGGGGGGCGGCTGGACCAGGTACTGGTCAGGCAGGCGGTAGCCGAGTTCGAAGGTCAGGAACGCCTTGTCGCGTGCACCGATGGCCCGCTGCACGAGCAGCTGGAGCTGCCAGGGCTCGACCGGGTCGAGGTCGAAATCCGGCGGGACGACGAAGAGCGAGATCTCGGGCAGGCGCGGCGCCCCGGCGGCGGCGATGTCGCCGAGCCGGGTGTGGTCGCGGTCGCGGAAGCGCAGGGTGCGGCCGTCCTGGACAAGCTCGATCCGGTCGAAGATGCCGCCGCGGACATAGCCGGAGCCCTTGAAGGAGTAGGCGCCCTCGCCCGCCACCAGGACCGCCTGCTGACCGGGCCGCAGGCGCTGGGTCAGCCGTTGGTAGCCGTCCTCGCCCAGCAGGCTGCGGCCGATGGTCGGCACGCTGACCGAGGCGGCGTAGAGGTCGATGAAGGTGTCGTCCGGGTCGCCGGGCTCGGGGTTGTCGGCGGCGGTCTGGTTGCCGTTGCGGGCGAAGGCGTCGTTGACCTCGCCAATGGAGAGATGCAGCCGCCGGACGGAACCGTCGCCCAGCAGGCCCTCCCAGTCCCGGACCTCACCGGGCCCGGGGGCGAGGGTCGGCGCTGCCCGCGGCGGGGCCGGCGCCGCGCCCGGCGCGCCGCCCGCGGCCGCGACGCCCAGCCGCCCGGCCCGCAGCAGCTTCACCGTGGAGCGCACCACGCTGTCGTTGATGACCAGCACGGTGACGGTCGCGCCACTGACGATGTCGGCCTGCGGCGGGCGCTGCTCGCCACGCGCCACCGGCCCCATGGCCGCGCCGACCAGATGGTTCAGGGCATCGACGATCTTCCGCTGCGGGATGCCGATCAGGACGATCGGCTCATGGTGCTCCTGCAGGCTGATGCCGCGGATGACACCGTCCGTGTCAGCGGCGACCAGGACGGCGATGGGCTTGCCGGAGTAGCCCGTCGAGTCCGTCACGTCGGTGTTCAGCCAGACATGGCCGACCAGCCGGCTGCCGGAAAAGACCGGTGCGATCGGCGGCTCCCCCTCGGGCGGGCCGATGCGGTCGGCCCCCGGGAAGATCTCGCCAGGCTGTATGCGGGGCAGGAATTCGGAGAGCCGCGCGGCGGAGGCGGGCAGCACCATGATGCCGAGCAGGAGGACGACCAGGGCCGCGGCCCGATGCCACCGGCTTACGGCAATCCCAATCGACGACCATTGCAAGGAGACTGTCTCCGCCGCACCAGGTCGGGAAGTTTACGCTTCACAGGCAGCCGCCTCTTTGATCCTGGACAACCACCGCCTGTTTGTCCCTCCCCAATTGCCTTTTGTCGCCCGCAACGCGGAAGACGGGTTCCCGTTTCGTGGAAACGCGCTATCGACGACGGAGGCAGGACGGAGACACACCGATGTCGCTGCTCAAGGCGGAACCTCCGGCGCGGGTCACCTCGCTGCCGGAATTGTTTGCCATCGCGCACGCGCTCGAGGAGGAGGCGGCCAGCCGCTACGCCGCCCTGGCGGAGGAGATGGAGGCGTTGCAGATGCCTCGGGTCGCTGCGGTGTTCCGGCACCTCGTGGATGAGAAACGCGGGCATGCCCAGCGCATCGAGGACTGGGCTCGCGGGACCACGGGCATGCTCCCCGACCATCGTCTGTTGCGCTGGCAGCCGCCCGAGACCTTCGATGAAGAGGAGGCCCGCCAACTCGCCTTGTCCCGGCTGGCCAGCGCCTACCGCGCCCTCTCCATGGCGGTGCGGAACGAGGAGCGGGCCTTCGCCCTCTGGACCTATATCGCGGCTCATGCCGAGGCACCGGCCATCCGCGCCGCGGCGGAGCGGATGGCTGGCGAGGAACTGCGCCACGCTGCCCTGCTACGGCGCGAGCGGCGGCGAGCCTATCATGAGGAGCGTGGCGACGCAGCCGGTTCGGGAAGGCCGTCTCCGCTGGGGCGGGCCATCGGGGCCGAGCTGCGGCTGGCCTCGCTCCTGCCGATCCTCGCCGAGGCCGAACCGGACGCCGGACAGGCGACGGTCTGGCGTCGCCTGGCGGGTGAGGCATCCACCATGGCCGCCGAGGGTGCGGCGCTGGCCGGCGAGGAGACGCTTCCGGGCAGCGCGCCAACAGCATCCGCCGTCCGGACGGATCTCCTGACCGCTGCCTGGCATGCCGCCGAGCAAGCCTCCGAAGCCTATCTGGACGCCGCCGATGCGGGGCGCGACGAAGCGGTGGTGCGGCGGCTGCAGTCCCTGGCCGAGCGGGCCATCGCTCACGTTGCCGTCTTGCGACATGCCGCCGCTGCACCTGCCGGACGGATGCTGCCCTGACGGCGCCGCCGTATGAACGGTGCGGCAGGCACGGCACCAATGGGGGGCGCGTTCTCCAGCGGCGAGCAGCAGGGGTGCCAGCAGGACGATGCTGCGTGGCATGCGGCCTCCGCATCTTCAAGAAGCGTGCTCCATGACCTCAGGAGGGCATGGCGGTGGCCAGACCATGATCCGTTCACTCGGGTTCACGGACCATGGTCTGGCGTGTTGTTGTGTCGCGTGATTCACGCCTTCGCTGTTTCCAGCTCAGGCGACCACGCTTCAGGCGGCGTCGCAGCCGATCAGTACTGCGGCGGGGTCTCGATGGTCTCGACGCGCAGGCCCATCGGTTCGCCGAGCGTCCGCGCGGTCTCGAAATGCGCCCGCACGGCGGCGAGCACGCTGATGCCGAGGCGCTGCAGGGCCGGGTCGGGCGAGTTCGAGGCCATGGTCTGGAACAGCTCCGCCATCGGCCGGTAGAGCCCGAGCTGACGCGCCAGGAAAGCCCGGTCGAAGCCGTCCCCGGATGCCTGGCGCAGGGTGTCGAGGGAGGGATCCTGGACGCGCGCCGCGGCCCGGTTCGGCAGGTCCAGCCGCCGCTCGGCGGCGAGGGTGGCGATGTCCTGGCGGAAGCGCTCATGGTCCGCGGCGATGGATTGGGCGAGTTGCCGCACGGCCGGCGCGGCGGCCCGCTGCGCCCCGATCTGCCCGGCTTCGGCCTGCGCCTCGCAGAACAGGGCGGCGCGCTGCAGCGTGCGCAGGTCCGCGATGGCCATGCCCTGGCCGGGTTGCGGCGGTAGGCGCGGCGTCGGATCCGGTGTGAGCCGGGTCTGCGCGCCCGCCGCGCCTCCCGCCAGCGCGGCGGCGCCCACGAGCAGGAGGGTGGTCCGTCTCATCATCCTGGTGTCCTCCCGCATCTGGCCATCGTTCAGCCGGTGACTTGCAGGTAGATCGCTGGCAGCGCCACTGGCAGCCGGCTGATGTCCGGGACGATGGCGTAGCCGCCGGGCCCGAAGAGATAGGGAACATAGTCCCGCGCCTCACGGTCCACCGTGATGCCGAAGACCTTGCAGCCGGCCCGGCGCGCCTCGCGGATGGCCATGCGGGTGTCCTCGATCGCGTAGCGGCCCTCGTAGTGGTCGACATCGTTCGGCTTGCCGTCGGTCAGCAGCAGCAGCAGCCGGTGGCTGCACGGGCGCTGCGCCAGCAGATACGCCGCGTGCCGGACCGCGGCGCCCATCCGGGTGTAGTGGCCGGGGCGGAGCGCCCGGATGCGGCGGACCACCGCCGCGGCCAGCCGCTCGTCGAAATCCTTGACCATGCACAGCCAGACCGCGTCGCGCCGGCGCGAGGTGAAGGTGAGCACCGCATGCTCGTCGCCGCAGGCGTCCAGCCCGCCGACGAGCGCGAGCAGCGCCTCCCGCTCCACATCCAGCACCCGCCGATCCGAGACCCAGGCCTCGGTGGAGAGCGAGACATCCACCAGCACCAGCACCGACAGGTCGCGCCGGAGGCTGCGCGCCGCGCTGTGCACCCGGTCGCTGCCCGGCGCGCCGGCCCGGCGGTCGGCGAGGCTGCGCACCAGGGCCGAGAGGTCGAGCTCCTCCCCATCCGGTTGACCATGCAGCACCTGGCGGCGCGGACGCAGCGCCTCGAATTGCCGCCGCACGCGGCGGATCCGTCGGCGAGCCGCCTCGTCCGGGCGCCAGTCCTCGCCTGGCGTGGCGTCCTCCGGCGCCGGTTCGGCGAGCACGCGGCAATGCGCCGGCCGGTGGCGGCCGCTGCGATGGTCCCATTCCGGATAGGTGAAGCTCTCCGGCGCCGCCGCCAGCGCCCCTTCCGCCGCCCTGGTGGGCGACAGGTCGAGTTCCATCCGCAATCGGGTGGCGGCGTGGCGCTGGTGCTCACCGATGCCGATCTCGTCCAGGTCCTCGGCGGCCTGGCGGGCGCCCGCCTCGTCGTCATCCTCAACGGCGCGGGCAAGGTTCACCATCTCGGCGAGGCCAAGGATGGTTTCGAAGCGGTTCAGCAGCAGCGGGTCGCGCCGGCGCGTCTGATCGGCCTCGCGGCGGCGGGCCCGGCGGCGGCGCCCGCCCGCCTCGGCCGCCGCGCCGCTGCCCTCCTCCTGCCCGGCAGCGTCGCGCGCCGCGCTCGGCGCGGGCGCCTCCACCTCACCCCAGAGGGGCACAGGCAGAAAGGGGCGGTAGCCGCGGCCGGCGTGAAAGCCGTCGAGCGGAACATCGGGGTCGAGCAGCGCGGCGGCAGCCGGCGGCAGCGGCGCCGGGTCGCCGAGCGCGGCGCGCACCGCCGCCTCCATCGCGGCCTCCTTGCCGGAGAGGCGGCGGGCCGGGCGCGCTGTGAGGAGGGCCGCGGCGAGATCGCTGTGCAACGGGCGCAATCCGGGGAACGCCGCGAGCAGCCTGGCCGTCTGGGCCCGCGCGGCCCGCAAGCGTTCCGCATCCCGCCGCAGCGGGTCGGGACCGGCCGGCGACGGTACCGGCGCGACGGCGAACCAGGCGGCCAACCATTCGTAGAGAGCCCCGTTCGCGGCGCGATCGGGCAGCAGGTCGATGACGGGCGGCAGGTGCAACGTCGCGCCATCGAAGCGCGCGATGTCAAGCCGCTCCGTGTCGCCGAGGCCGAGCCGGGCGCGCAGCCCCAGGCGGTGCCGGGAGAGGGTCGCGTCGCCCGCCGCGAGTTGCACCCCGCCCGCCCCGCCGAGGGCGCGGAACAGGATGCCGAGACGGGTCCGGACCTCATCCAGCCGCAGGGCGGCCGCCGGGTGACGGGGCCAGGAATGGGCGCCGCCGACAAGTCTGTGCCAGTGCTGGCCGACGCTCTCCTCCGGCTCGAAGCTCCAGCCCATGCCGCTAGCCCAGCGTGATCTCGGCGACGCGCAGCAGCGCCTGCCGGATATCGGGCTCGTCGGTCAGCGGCTCGATCATCGCGGCGCGGATGGCGCGCTCGGGCTTCATCCCGGCGGCGATGAGCGTGGCGCAATAGACCAGGAGCCGGGTGGAGACGCCCTCCTCCAGGTCCTGGCCCTTGAGGTCGCGCAGCGCACGGGCCAGCCGCACCAGCGGCACGCAGCGATCGCGCGGCAGGCCGCTCTCCGCGGCAACGATGGCCGCCTCCGCCTCGGGCGGCGGAAAGCCGAACTCCAGGGCCAGGAAGCGCTGCCGCGTGCTCGGCTTCAGCCCCTTCAACACGTTCTGGTAGCCAGGGTTGTAGGAGACGACGAGCATGAACTCCCGGGGGGCCTGGAGGAGCTCCCCCGTACGCTCGAGCGGCAGGACGCGACGGTCGTCGGTCAGGGGATGCAGGACGACGGTGACGTCCTTGCGCGCCTCCACCACCTCGTCCAGGTAGCAGATGCCGCCCTGCCGCACCGCGCGGGTCAGCGGGCCGTCGGTCCAGACCGTATCGCCGCCCTGCAGCAGGTAGCGGCCCGTGAGATCGGCCGCGGTGAGGTCGTCATGGCAGGCCACGGTGAAGAGGGGCCGCCCGAGCCGGGCGGCCATATGGGCGACGAAGCGGGTCTTGCCGCAGCCGGTCGGCCCTTTCAGCAGCAGCGGCAGGCGGTGACGGAAGGCGTGCTCGAAGAGCGCGCATTCGTCGCCGGTCGGGGCATAGTAGGGGACGGCCTGCCCCGCCGCCCCCGTTGCCGCCGCGCTCATTCGGCGGGCTGCGGCTCGGCGACCATATGCGCCGGGCGCTCCACCCGCGCCGGGCCGAAGATGGACCAGACGAAGAGCAGCGCGCCGAGCAGCACGAAGCAGCCGGCCCCGAGCCGCATCCAGTAGAAGACCGCGATCTGGTCTTGCGCCTCCATGTAGGTCATCCCCATCACCCGCTGCAGGTGAACCTGCACGACGCCGCCGAAGGTCAGGGTGACCGCCATGAAGACCACGGCCGAGGTGGTGATCCAGAAGCTCCACATGTTGAGCACCTGATTGTAGGGCTGCACCCCGCGCAGGTAGGGCATGGCGTAGGTGATGACCGCCAGGTTGATCATCGCGTAGGCGCCGTAGAAGGCGAGGTGCCCGTGCGCCGCGGTGATCTGCGTGCCGTGGCTGTAGTAGTTCACCCAGCTCAGCGTGTGCAGGAAGCCCCAGACGCCGGCGCCGAAGAAGGCGCCCACGGTGCATCCGAGCGACCAGAGCATCGCCGCCTTGTTCGGGTGGTCGCGGCGGCCGCGCCAGACCATGGTGAAGGCGAAGATCACCATGGCGAAGAAGGGCGCGATTTCCAGCGTCGAGAAGATGTTGCCCACCCATTGCCAGTAGCCCGGCGCGCCGATCCAATAATAGTGATGCCCGGTGCCGAGCAGGCCGGAGAAGAGGGCGAGGCCAACGATGCCGTAGAGCCACTTCTCCACCACCTCGCGGTCCACGCCGGTCATCTTGATGACCAGGAAGGCGAGGATGGAGGCCATCACCAGCTCCCACACGCCTTCCACCCAGAGATGGATGACGTACCACCAGTAGAGCTTGTCCACGGCGATGTTCGTCGGGTTCCATATGGCGAAGAGCCAGAACACCGCGATGCCGGCCATTCCCAGCATGAGGACGCTGGTCACCGCGGTGCGGCGGCCGCGCAGGATCGTGCTGCCGATGTTGAAGAGGAAGATCAGCGCGACGACGACGATCGCCCACTTGATCCAGAGCGGCTGCTCCAGGAACTCCCGCCCACCATGGATGCCGAGCAGGTAGCCGCCGACCGCGGCGAGGGCGCCGACCAGCAGCAGGCCGAACTGGATATAGGCGAGCAGCGGGCTGGTGATGTCGCGCTCCGCCTCCTCCGGCACCAGGTAATAGGCGGCCCCGAAGAAGCCCATCAGCAGCCACACGACTAGGGCGTTGGTGTGGATCATGCGGAGGATGTTGAAGGGGACGATCTCCGCCAGGAAATTCGGCATGGTGTAGACCATGGCCGCGAGCAGGCCGAAGAGAAGCTGCACGACGAAGAGGGCTATGGCGCCCGTGAAGTAAACAAGGGCGACCTTTTGGCTGGCATATTTCATTCCGGCACTCTCCCCCTCAACCCGACTGGTTGGGCGGCCAGCCCTGGGTGTTGATCTTGCTGACGAATTCGAGGAAGTCGGCGAGGTCGCTCACCTCCTGCTCGGTCAGATGGAATTGCGGCATCTGCCGCCGGCCGGGCACGCCGCTGGGTTGCGATGCCATCCAGGCGGCGAGCATGCCGCGCGCGCCCTCGCGATCCTGGTCGCCGCCGTAGCGCTTCCAGACATTGCCGAGTTCCGGCGCGAAATACGCCCCCTCGCCGAGCAGCGTATGGCAGTTGATGCAGGAGTTGCGCTCCCAGACTTCCTTGCCGCGCACCACGCCGTCTGACATCGCCGAGGTGGGGGCGCTCCTGCCCGTCATGTAGACATGCGTATGAAGCGTCAGCGCGACGAAAACGGCCAGGAAGAAAGCCGATCCACCATAGAAGATGTTCCGAGTAGCGTTTTTCGTCAGCCGCTCTTCCATATGCGCCCTCCGCCTTGCTGCCAGACGCGCCAATATCCTGGCCTGGATATCCGAGCGCCCTGTCGTGCTGTCCGGCGTCGGCAGGCCAGCCTGAGGCTCACGGTCCGGGCGCCACCCATTGCAACCAGGTCACGTTCGATACGATCGGTGCCGCCGGGTGCACCCACCTTGGGCAAGGACAGCCGATATGCGATTCGAGATAAAGCGGCATCTGCACGGCCTGTCCCTCTCTGGCGTGTCCTGGCCTGGGGTTTCGCGGATCGAGCGGCGTGTTGACCACCATCTTCTTCTCTCTATGCAGCAGGTCGCGGCGTGGCTCTTTGCGCTTCGTCAAACAACGCGGCGCGGCCAAGGTCGCTTATACTTTGGTCCTGAGAAAATTAAGGAAATTTTAGGCCCGATCGCCGCAAGCAGCGCTGATGTCCGGTGCCTGTTCGTCGGTTATGCCGGGCGGACGGTGGCGGCGCAGATCGTCGGCGCCACCCCGCGCGGCGGCGGGGGTCCGACCGGCTTCGGCGAGCCGCTCGTCACGCTGCGGCATCTTTGAACCGGCGGCTTCCAGGCCAGCCGCGCGCAATGCATCCGGTCCAGGCGAGCCGGCGGGGCCTCGTCAGCGGGCGGCGGGCTGCCCGCGCACCAGACCGTATCCCAGCGCGGCGGAGGCGGCCTGGCCAGCCAGGCGAAGCTGCGCGGCCGTGCGCCCCTCCGGCGCGATGTCCAGATGGCCGGCGGCGCCGAGGGTGGTGAGGGCCGCCGCCAGATCGCCCGCGTGATTGAAGACGGGGACGGAGATCGCCGCGAAGCCGGCATTCAGCAATCCGTCCGTGATGGCGATTCCGGAGCGCCGGGCCGCCTCGATCTCCTGCCGCAGGTTCCGGCCGGCCTTCGTCGCCTCGGCCTCGGGCAGGAAGGCAAGGAAGATGCGGCCGGAGGCGGAGCGGTCCAGCGGCAGCGCGAAGCCAAGCCGGATCGCGAGGGAGACGTTGCGGCGGCCATCCAGCCGCGCGACGATCACCGGCGACTGGCCCGACCAGACGGAGAGATGCACCGACTCGCCCGTCTCGTCGCGGAAACGGCGCATGGCATCCAGCGCCGCGTCCCGCACCTCGAGGCGGCCGAGGGCGGCGAGGCCGAGCGACAGGGCGCGCGGGCCCAGATCGTAGCGGCCGCCTTCCCCGTCCTGCGTCACGAGTCCGACGGCGCGCAGGCTGGCCAGATAGGCATGGGCGCGGCTGGGCGGCATGCCGGCGGCGGCGGCCAGTTCCTTCAGCGGCGCCGGTCCGCCGGCCGCCTCCAGCGCCGCGATCAGGCGAAAGCCGATCACGACGGACTGGATGGAGCGCTGTTCGGAACCGGCCTCGGTCCCCGTGTCTTCCTGGCCCGTGCCGGCAGAACGCATGGCGGCACTTAACGGCCGCGCCCGAGGGACTGTCAATCTGGGGACGGCGCGACCTTCCCGGCCGGCCGTCGGTGCCCGGGTCGGCAGGGTGGCGACGCCATCGCCATGCGGCCGCCCCTGCCGGCCATGGCTCAGACGGCGACCTCGTCCACCTTGTAGCGGAACAGCCAGTCGTAGCGATCGCGGACCCGCTCCTCGGCCCATTCGCGGTCGACATAGGCCTGCGCGCCCTCCAGCTCCGCCAGCGCCGGGTTGTGGAAGCGCCGCGCATTCTCCGCCGCGGCCAGCACCATCCGGTTCGTGCGCTCGCGCCGGGCCGCCTCGTAGCGCCGCAGCGCGGCGGGCAGGTCGTCGTCCGCCGCGCCCGCCAGCGCGCGCGCGAGCACGTAGCCGTCCTCGATCGCCTGCACCGCCCCCTGCGCCATCATCGGCAGGGTGGGGTGGCAGGCATCGCCGAGCAGCGTGACGCGCCCTTCCGTCCAGCGTTCCAGCGGCGGCCGCAGCATCAGGGCCCATTTGTAGGGCACCTCAATGGCCTGGATCATCGCCTGCACGTCGGCGTGCCAGTCGCGGAAGTCGTTCGCCAGCTCCTCGGTGGTGCCGCGCTGCGTCCAGGATTCCACCTGCCAGTCGTCGCGCTCGACGATGCCGACGAAGTTCATCAGCTCGCCCCGGTGCAGCGGATACTGCACGACATGCCGCCCGGGCCCGACCCAGTTGATCGCCACGGTGCGGCGCATATGCGCGGGCAGCGCCGCCATCGGGATCACCCCGCGCCAGGCCAGCATGCCGGAGAATTGCGCCTTGTCCTCCCCGAACAGCCCGTGGCGGATGGCCGAGTGGATGCCGTCCGCCCCGATCAGCACGTCGCCTTCGGCCACGCTGCCATCGGCGAGGTGTAGCGCCGCGCCGCCTGCGGTCTGGCTGAGGCCCGTCGCCCTGGCGCCGAGGCGGATGGCATCCGGCTTGGCGCGCCGCACCGCCTCGGCGAGGACGCCATGCAGGTCCGGACGGTACACCGTGTAGTAGGGGAAGCCGTAGCGGGCGACGGATTCCGCGCCGAGGTCGAAGAGCTTCCAGGTGCGGCCGGTGCTCCAGAGGCGGATCTCCTTGCCGCTCGCCTCGCAGGCCTCCCGCTCCACCGCCTCGCCGATGCCGAGGGCGTGCAGCACGCGCGAGCCGTTGGCACTGATCTGCACCCCGGCGCCGACCTCGCGCAATTCCGGCGCCTGTTCGTACACCGCGACGTCGAGACCGCGCTGCAGCAGGGCGAGCGCCGCCGTCAGGCCGCCCAGGCCGCCGCCCGCAATGAGAACCTTCACCGGCCTTGCTCCCACCATCGCCTCCCCGCTGTCGCCGGCCCTGTCTGCCGATCCAGCATATTCAATATTAGATAAACATATTCGTCAATTGAGAATTCAAGGCGCGGACCGCATGGTGTGCCCCCTGGCCGATGCGGCCATGGCGGCAAGCGGGAGGAACGATGGTGCGGATCGGCAGGCGCGGCATGGGCGGCTTCCTGGCGGCGGGGCTGGCCGCGGCGCGCGGCAGCGGGGGCGCAACCCCGGCGGCAGCCCAGACGGCGGCCCCAGCGACGCCCCAGGCGGCGGACTGGCCGCAACGGCCGGTGACGATCATCAGCCCCTTCGCGGCGGGCGGGCAGTCGGACCCGATCGGGCGTGCCGTCGCGCTGCACCTCCAGCGCAGCCTCGGGCAGCCCTTCGTGCTGGAGAACCGCAGCGGCGCCGGCGGCACGATCGGCGCGCAGTTCGTCGCCCGGGCTGCGGCCGACGGCCACACGCTGCTCTTCGGCACCACCAGCAGCTTCGTCATCGCGCCTTTCGTCTATCGCGAGGCCGGCTACGACCCGGCCGCCTCCTTCGCGCCGGTGGCCGTGGTGTCGGAGGGCCCGATGATCCTGACGGCCAGCCCCGGCACCGGCTTCCGCTCCGTGGCGGAGGTGGTGGCGGCGGCGCGCCGGACACCGGGCGAGGTCACCTATGCCTCGGCCGGGAACGGCAGCCTGCCGCACCTGCTGGGTGAGCTCCTCGCCCGCAGCACCGGCACGCGGCTGACGCACGTTCCCTATCGTGGCGGCGCGCCGGCGATGAACGACCTGATCGGCGGGCAGGTGGATCTGTTCTTCGAGGCCGTGGCCAATGTCGCCCCGCATGTGGAGGGCGGCCGGGTCGTGGCGCTGATGGGCACCGGGCAGGAGCGCACGCCGCTGCTGCCGCAGGTGCCGACCGCCGGCGAGCTGGAGCTGGCGGCGCTGACCCTGACCTCCTGGACCGGCCTCGCCGCGCCGGCCGGCACGCCCGCCGCCATCGTCGAGCGCCTGAACGCGGCCACCAACGAGGCGCTGCGCCTGCCGGCGGTGCGGGCGCTGCTGGAACGCAGCGGCATACGCGGCGTGGGCGGCAACCCGGCGGCGATGGCGGCCCGCATCGGCCGGGAGTCCGGGATCTACCGCGGCGTCATCGCCGAGGCGCGGATCGCCGTCGAATAGAGCGGATCGCCGGCGGGCGGATCGGCGAGCCATCAGCGAAGCGATTTCGCGATAAACGAATTTCGTGATTGACGAACGTGATTCGGATATGCCCAATACGGCCCAAGGAAACCGACCAGGAAAGCGAGGGCCCCGATCATGACCGCAGGCTGGACCCTGCGCCGTGCCGCCCGGCCCGGCGCCGTCCACCCCCAGGCAGGCCGAAGTGGTCGACGGCCATGGCGGCCGCGCCCCTCGCCCGGCCGCCACGCCGCCCTCACGCGGCCCCAGATCCACCCTTAGGGGCCGCCGTCTCCTCCCGCCCACGCCGCGCCGGCCCTCCCCGGGGCGGTCGCGCGCGGCCCGCCCGATGCCGCATCCCCCAGCGAAAGAAGAAGCCGCATGAGCGCCAACGTCCTCCTCATCGAGCATCCCGCACCGCATGTCGTGCTGCTCCGGATCAACCGGCCGGAGGCGCTGAACGCGCTCAACGCCGAGGTGCGGGAGGCGATCAACACGACCTTGCCGCGGCTCGATGCCGATCCGGAGGTGCGCTGCGTCGTGCTCGCCGGCAGCGAGAAGTCCTTCGCCGCCGGCGCCGACATCAAGGAACGCGCCGGCATGTCGGCCGTGGACGTGATGAAGATGAGCACGACGCGCGGCATCGCCGCCTTCTCCAAGCCGATCATCGCCGCGGTGAACGGCTTCGCGCTCGGCGGCGGCTGCGAGTACGCGCTGCAATGCGACATCGTCCTTGCGAACGACCGCGCGCGCTTCGGCCAGCCGGAGATCAAGCTCGGCCTGGTGCCCGGCGCCGGCGGCACGCAGCGCCTGCCGCGCGTCGTCGGCAAGCACAACGCCCTGTACATGGTGCTGACCGGCGCCATGGTGAGCGCGCGGGACGCGCTGCGCATGGGCTTGGTCTGCGAGGTGGTCGAGGGCAATTGCGATGCCCGGGCGATCGAGCTCGCAACCCAGATCGCGGCGATGGCGCCGCTCACCGCGAAGCTCATCAAGGAGGCGGTGAACAGCGGTGCCGACATGGCGCTCGACGCCGCGCTGCGGCTGGAGACGCGGGCGCACCAGCTCGCCTTCGCCACCGAGGACGTGCGCGAAGGGATCGCGGCCTTCATCGAGAAGCGGCAAGCGGACTTCACCGGGCACTGAGGAGGCGGCCATGCTGCTGCGCAAACGCGCCTTCCTGCGATCCGCCCTCGCCGGCCTGCTGCCCGCCGCGCTGCCGTTCCGGCCGGCGCGGGCCGAGGCCTTCCCGACGCGGCCGGTGCAGATCATCGTCGCCTTTCCTCCCGGCGGTCCGTCCGACGCCATCGCCCGCTCGATCGCGCCGGCGCTGTCGGAGCGCTGGGGCGTGCCGGTGATCGTGGACAACCGGCCCGGCGCGGCCGGCTCCATCGCCGCCGCGCTGGTGCTGCGCGAACCGGCCGACGGGCACACGCTGCTCTTCACCGCCTCCACCCATGTCCAGGCGATCGGGCTGAAGCTGCGCCTCTCCTACGATCCGGTGGCGGACTTCCAGTGCATCATCCAGGCCGCCGTCTCGCCGCTCGTCCTCATGGTGCGGCCGGACGGGCCGCGCACGCTGGCCGCATTCATTGCCCTGGCACGGCAGCGCAGCCTCAGCCACGCCTCCTTCGGCGTGGCGACGACGGGCCACATCTACGGCGAGTACCTGAACCAAGCCGCCGGCATCGCCATGATCAACGTGCCGTTCAGCGGCGGCTCGCCCGCCGTCTCGTCGCTGCTGGGCGGGCAGACCGACTGCTCCTTCATCGAGGCGACCCAGGCGATCCCGCTGGTGCAGTCCGGCAGCCTGCGCCCCCTCGCGGTGACCGGCTCGACGCGGTTCACGCATCTGCCTGATGTGCCGACCTTCGCCGAGAGCGGCTTCCGCGGCTTCGAGCTGCGCGGCATGCACAGCATCCTGGCGCGGTCGGCCGTGCCGGCCGGGATCGCCGACCGCCTCGCGACCGAGCTGGGGACGGTGATGGGCGAGCCGACGATCGCCGCGCGCCTCGCCGCCCTCGGCGTGGAACGTCCGCCACCCATGCCGGACCGGCGTGCCGCGCTCCGCCTGGAAGCGGAGCAGTGGACGGATCTGATACGGCGCACCGGCGTCAGCGTGCAGTAGTCGGGGAGCAGGAAGATGCCACGAACCATGGGCCGCATCGTCGTCGCCGGGATCGAGACCACGCGCCCCGAATTCGAGAACCAGGTCGCCAGGGCCATGACCGGCCTCGCGCGCCTCGGGGTGTGCGAGGGCAGCGCGGTGCTGCTGCTGATGCGCAACGACATCGCCTTCCTGGTGGCGGCGCAGGCCGTCTCGCGGCTCGGCGCCTATCCGGTGCCGGCGAACTGGCACAACAAGCCGGACGAGATCGCGGTGATGCTGCGCGATTCCGGCGCCGGATGCGCCGTGGCGCATACGGATCTGGCGCGCTCCCACCTCGCCGACGGCGGCGTGACGGTGGTCGCGGTCAGGCCGCCGGGCGCCGCCGCGGAAGAGCAGGCAGACCAGGGTTGGATCGCCTGGGACTCGCTGCTCGCCGACAGCGAGCCGCATGCCGGGGCGGCGGTGCCGCAGCGCGGCGCCCTCATCTACACCTCCGGCACGACCAGCGCGCCGAAGGCGATCGACCGCGCGGCGATGACCCCGGCGCAGGCGGATGCGATGGCGGAATCGCAGCGCCTGACCTACGGCTTCCGCCCGGGCATGAGGGCGCTGATCTGCGGCCCGCTCTACCACTCCATGTCGATGTCCTACGCCTTCACCGCCATCCGCACCATGGGCGGGGACGGCGCGCTCTTCGTCGAGACGCGCTTCGACGAGCGGCGGATGCTGGAACTCGTGGAACGCGAGCGGATCACGCACCTGCTGATGGTGCCGGTGATGTTCATCCGCCTTCTGCGCCTCGACCCCGCCGAGCGCGCCGCCCGCGACGTCTCCTCCATCGAGGCGGTGACGCATTCGGCGGCGCCGTGCAGCCGCGAGGTGAAGGAGGCGATGGTCGCCTGGTGGGGGCCGGTGCTGCGGGAGTTCTACGGCGCCAGCGAGAGCGGGCCGGTGACGCTGCTCGCCGGCGAGGATTATCTCCGCAAGCCGGGATCGGTGGGGCGGCCGATGGCGGGCTGCTCCGTTCGCATCCTGGGCGAGGACGGGGCGACGCTGCCGGCCGGCGAGTCCGGCGATATCGCAGTGCGCAACGACTTCTACCCGGAATTCACCTACCGCCACCGGCCGGAGGAGCGGGCGAAGCTGGACCGCGACGGGCTGATCGCCACCGGCGATATCGGCTGCCTGGACGAGGAAGGCTTCCTGTTCCTGCGCGACCGCAAGAAGGACATGATCATCACCGGCGGGGTGAACGTGTACCCGGCCGAGATCGAGGGAATCATCCTCGAACGGCCCGAGGTGCGCGACTGCGCGGTGTTCGGCATCCCGGACGCCGAGTTCGGCGAGGCCATGGCCGCCCATATCGAGCTTTGCGTCGGGGTCGATCCCGACCTGGAGGCGATGCGCCGCCACCTCACCGACCGGCTCGCGAAATACAAGATCCCCAAGATCATCCACTTCACCGAAGGGCTGCCGCGCGACGACAACGGCAAGATCGCCAAGCGGCACCTCGCCGCGCCCTATTGGGCGGAGCAGGGGCGGCGCCCGTGAGGTTCCTCGCCGACCGCACCATCGCCGTGGTGGCCCATGGCGAGGTGCCGAACGCCAAGGCCTCCGGCCGCTCGGCGCTGGAACTCGGTGCGGCGGCGATGCGCGACGCGCTGCGCCGCTCGGGCATCCGCCCGGCCGAGATCGACGGCGTCCTCGCCACCACGCCGCTCTCGGAGGCGGGCGACCCGTTCTGGACCAACCTGCTGGTCGAGACGCTCGGCCTGTCGCCCGCTTGGCTGCAGGCGATCGACCTCGGCGGCGCCTCGGCGATCGCGGGCGTGGCGCGCGCCGCGGCGGCGATCCATGCCGGCGCCTGCGAGACCGTGCTCTGCCTCTTCGCCGATGCGCCCTCCACCCGCTATCTCGGCCGGCAGGGCGGGCATCGCGCCGAGATCGCCGACCCGGCCGGCTGGGGCGGCCCGGTGACCGGCTTCGGCCTGCTCGCCAGCGTCTATGCCGATCGTTACGGCTGGCCGGAGGCGGCGCTGGCGCGGCTCGCCGTGCAGCTCCGCGAGAATGCCACTCGCAACCCGAATGCCTGCGCCGAACTGGCCCGGCCGCTGACCGAGGAGGCCTACCGGCGCTCCCGCCCGATCGCCGATCCGCTGCGGCTGCTCGACTGCGTGATGCGCTGCGACGGCGCCAACGCGGTCATCGTCACCTCGACGGCGGCGGCGCGCCGGCGTGGCCTGGCCCGCGTGGCGCATCCGGTCGCCTATCGCGAGCTGACCAACCCCGATCCGCGCGGCGAGAGCGACGACCTGCTGGCCTCCGGCTTCGCCGTCGTCGGGCCGCGCGCACTGGCCGATGCCGGCCTCGCCGCCTCCGACATCCGCATGCTCCAGGCCTATGACGACTTCACCATCGCCGTGCTGCTGCAGCTGGAGGAAATCGGCTTCTGCGCCCGGGGCGAGGCGGGGGCCTTCGTGCTCGCCAACGACCTTTCCCCGGCCGGGCGGCTGCCCGTGAACACCGGCGGCGGCCAGCTTTCGGCCGGCCAGTGCGGGCTGGCGGGCGGCGGCATCGGGCTGGTGGAGGCGGTGCGGCAGATCCTCGGCGAGGCCGGGCCGCGCCAGGTGGCGGCGCCGCGCAACGCGATGGTCACCGGCCTGGGCGTGGTGCCCTATGCTGGCAATTGGGGCACCAGCGCCGTGCTCATCCTCGAAGGGGACAGCCCATGAGCGGCGGCATCGACCTGCCCGAGGCAGGGCTCGACGCGGCGAAGACCTTCTGGGCGCATCTCGCCGCCGGCGAGCTGCGGCTGCAATGCGACCCCGGCGCGGATCGCTGCCAGTTCTACCCGCGCCCGCTCAGCCTGGTCTCGCCGGACGGGGCGCTCGAATGGCGCGCCGTGCCGCGCACCGGCACGCTGCTGGCGCACACGCTGGTGCGGACGCCGGTGCCCGGCTTCCCGCTGCCGCCGCCCTATCGCGTCGGCCTGGTGCGCCTGGATGCCGGGCCGCGCCTGTTCGGCGTGGTCGAGGCCGAGGCGCCCACCATCGGCAGCCGGGTGGCGCTGGTGCCGACCGGCGCCCAGGCCGGGCTGCCGCCCGAGGCGGCGGAGGGCACGCCGCCGCTGCGCTTCCGGCCGGTCGCGGCGACCGGCGCATGAGCGCCCCGGCGGCGAGCGCCCTGCCGGACGCGGCTGCGGACGCCCCCGCCGGCACCGCGCCGGGCGGGCCGCTCGCCGGGCTGCGCGTGGTGGAATTCGCCGGCCTCGGGCCCGGCCCCTTCGCCTGCATGCTGCTGGCGGACATGGGCGCCGACGTCCTCACCATCCTGCGGCCCGGCGAGCGCCTGCCCGGTCCCGGCTCGATCCTCGGCCGGGGCCGCCGGGTGATCCAGCTCGACCTGAAGTCGGAGGGGGACCGGGCCGCCGTGCTGGCCTTGTGCGACCGCGCGGATGTGCTGGTCGAGGGCTTCCGGCCCGGCGTCATGGAGCGGCTCGGCCTCGGGCCCGAGGCGCTGGCGCGGCGCAACCCGCGTCTCATCTACGGCCGCATCACCGGCTGGGGGCAGGACGGGCCGCTGGCGCCGCGCGCCGGCCACGACATCAACTTCATCGCCCTGGCCGGCGCGCTGCACGCGATCGGCTCCGCAGATGGGCCGCCGGTGCCGCCGCTGAACCTGCTGGGCGACTATGCGGGCGGCAGCCTCTACCTCGTCTGCGGCGTGCTGGCGGCGCTGCTCGAACGGCAGCGTTCGGGGCGCGGGCAGACGGTGGACGCGGCCATGGTGGACGGCGTGCTGTCGCTGATGAGCGGCATCCTCGGCATGGCCCGCACGGGCCGCTTCACTGAGGCGCGCGGCACCAACCTCCTCGACGGCGGCGCGCCCTTCTACGCCGTGTACCGGACCGCCGATGGCGGCCATGTGAGCATCGGCGCGCTGGAACCCGCCTTCTTCGACATCCTCTGCGACCGGTTGGAGCTGCCGGCACCGCTGCGCGCGGCGCAGCGGGACCGCGCCGCCTGGCCCGATCTGCACGCGGCCTTCACCCGGATCTTCGCGAGCCGCCGCCGTGACGAATGGGAGGCGCTGCTCGGCGACGTCGATGCCTGCTTCGCGCCGGTGCTGCCGCTCTCCGAGCTGGAGGCGCACCCACATCACCGCGCGCGCGGCGCCTTCGTCACGGTCGGGGAGAGCCGGCAGCCGGCGCCGGCGCCGCGCTTCGGTCGCACGCCCTCGGGCATCCCCGCCGCCGCGCCAGGGCAGCCGATCGGGCGCGAGGCGGCCCTCGCCGCCTGGGCCGCCGCGCCGCCGGCACCGACCGGCGGCCGGCCCTGACGGCGGGTGGGCCCGGACGATGGTCGCGCCGCGACGCGGCGTCAGGCTCCGCGGGCGACCCGCGCTAGGCGTCGCGCCACTCGACGACCTCCGCGAGCGGTGCCCGGTCGGTGCGGAAGGCGTTGGCGGGATGCGCCGGGTCCTCGTAGCCGAAGGAGATGCCGCACAGCACCTGCCGCCCTTCCGGGATGCCGAGCCGCGCGCGGAGGATGGGCGCGTACATCGCCAGCGAGGCCTGCGCGATGCTCGCCACGCCCAGCGCCTGCGCCGCCAGCATGAAGCTGTTGACATAGGCGCCGCAATCGACCGCGCCGTAGGGGCCAAGCGCCGCCTCGGTGGTGACGATCGCGATGTGCGGCGCGCCGAAGAAGCGGAAATTCTCCAGCGCCTGCCGGCGGGAGGCCTCCCGGTCGCCCGCCGCCACGCCGGTCGCGGCGTAGAGCTGCAGGCCGGAGACGCGGCGCCGGTCCCGGTAGACGCCGAGATACTCCTGCGGGAACGGGATGTCGGGCGCGGGCGCACCCTCGCGCACCGCCTGGAGCACCGCCCCGCGCAATGCCTCCGTCGCGGCGCCGCTCGTCACATAGGCCTGCCAGGGCTGCGTGTTGCACCAGGAGGGCGTGCGCTGCGCGACCGCGAGGATGCGCTCGATCACCGCGCGCGGAACGCTATCGGGCCGGTAGCCGCGGCAGCTATGGCGCGTGCGCAGGAGCGTCTCGAGCGCCTCGATGGCGCCCTGGCCCGAGGCCGCGCCGGGCGGCGCTTCACCATCCATCATCGCGTCCTTCCCGTTTCCGCCAAGGTTCTTTCTCGAATTTCCACCGGCGCGCGGCGGTGTTCAGCCCGGCGCCAGGAAGCGCGTGACATGCGCCGCGAGGATCAGCGGGCATTCCTGCGCCGGGTAGTGGCCGCTGTCCGGCATCACGACAAGCTGCGCATTCGGCAGCGTCGCCAGCCAGGTGGCGCGGGCCACCGCCTCCGTGATGCCGGGGTCGTGCGCGCCGACGATCACCAGCGTCTCCGCCGTGACCGCGGCCGCCTCCCGCGCGAAATCCTCCAGCGCCCAGGATTCGAAGTAGGCGGCGAAGGCGTCCGGATCGCTGATGCGCATCGAGTGCTCGGCGACGCGCCGGCTCCAGATCGCCGGCAGGCGTCCGCCCGTCGTGTTGGCGACGATGCCCTGGCGCATGCCCACCACGTCCCGGGCCTTGCGGAACAGGCCGAGCCGCTGCTCGTCGAAGGGCGAGCGGCCGGCCCAGACGGGGGCGATGCCGCAGAGTTTCCCGACGCGCCCCGGCGCCTCGACCGCCACCCGCAGCGCCGCCTTGCCGCCCATGGAATGGCCGACCACGTCGAACCGCTCCCAGCCGAGCTCATCGGCCAGCGCCACCGCGTCGCGCGCGATCGTCGCGACGTCGTAGGGGCCTGGCTCGCCCCGCCGCGCGCCGAAGCCGCGGAACTCGACGCAGGCGAGGCTGAAGAGGTCGGGATCCATGGCGGCGAGCATCGCGTCGAAGTCGTGCGCGTCGCCGAACCAGCCATGGATCAGCACGGCGCGAACAGGCCCGTTGCCGTACCGGTATGCTTCCATCCCGCTTGCTCCACCTCGCATCGCCCGGCCATCGAACGGGCCGCGCGGGACACTAGCCAGGGAGCGCCCGGCGGGCTGCGCCGGCACGGCACCGCGTCTGTGCGCAGAAGGAAGAGAAGCAGGGAGGAGACGAAGATGCACAAGCCAGGGGGCCGGCGCTACTGCCTGAAGGGCCTTTCCTCGGAGATCCTGTCCTCGATCTTCGTGCCGCTGGAGATGCGCGGCGCCGCCGCGGTCGAGGGGCGCTACCACGTCACGGAGCTGGATTCGCTGCGCTTCATCCGCGCGCGCAGCCGCGGCGACCGGTACGAGGCGCGGCGGCGGCAGGACCACATCGCCGCCGGCGCGGACGGCCATTGCTTCGTCTGCCTGCCGCTGAGCCGCCCGACGCTGCTGCGGCAGGACGGCGCGAGCTGCCTCCTCGAACCCGGCGATCTCGGCTTCGTGGACTCGCGGCGGGAATACAGCATCGAGGTGCCGGCCGGCAGCGACACGCTGTGGCTGCGGCTCGACACGGCCCGGCTGGCCGGGCGCTTCCGGGCGACGCCGGAGATCTTCGCGCGGCGGATCGACGGCAGGTCCGGCATCGGCCGGCTCGCCGCCGGCTTCCTGCGCTCCGCGATCCGGACGGAGGGCGAGGTGCCGGTGCCGTCCAGGACGCTGGTCGCCACCGTCGCGACCGACCTGCTGGCCGAGGCGGCGGCCACGCTGCTGCAGGACCGGCCGTTCCGCTCGGGCAGCCAGCGCAGCTTCGACCGCGCCTGCCTGCACATCGACTGGCATGCCGACGATCCCGAGCTGTCGCCGGCTTCCATCGCCCAGGCGCTCGGTATCGGCACGCGCCATCTCAGCCAGCTCTTCGCCGATCGCGGCGAGACGGTGATGGGGCGCGTGCAGCGGCGGCGGCTGGAGCTGTGCCGGGCGCGGCTGGAGCGGGAGGTGTGGCGCCCGGGGCTGATCACCGAATTCGCCTACGCCGCCGGTTTCGGCAACGTCTCCAGCTTCAACCGGGCCTTCAAGGCGGCCTTCGATCGCACGCCGCGGGACGTGACCCTGCGCCAGCCCTGACCGGGCATGTCGCGGGCGGGGCTTTCCCGGCGCGCCCTGTCCGCGCAGCCCCGGTGCCGCCAGCGCAAAGACACGGCCCGCCCTGGCGTCCGATCATGCCGCCATGCCGTCAAGGGCAGGGCGAAGGACGCAGGGAGGGAATGACGGTGACGGACGCTGCCGAGACCGTGGCGCTGCTGGAGGAGCACATCCGCGCCGGGGCGGAACTGCCGGTCCTGCTGATGACCACGGCGCATCTGACGGGCGACTACGCGCTCCTCACGCCCGGCCGGCGGCCGGGCGTCGTGTTCGGCAAGCTGCGCTGCGAGGTCGAGCCGGACGAGCGGGAGGCCATCCTCGCCGACTGCGCCGAGCGCCTGCGCGGCTTCCTCGCCGCCGGCGCGCCGGTGCCGCCGCTGACCTTCGACGTGCTGCACCGCATCGCCGCCTGGGCCGTGGGCAAGGAGATCGAGCCCTTCGTGCCGCTGCTGGCCGAGGAGATGGTGCTGGGCAGCCAGGATCCCCGCCGCCCCGGCTGGTCCAAGGCGCGGATCGCGCCCGACCGCCCCTTCAGCGTCGGCATCGTCGGCGGCGGCGAGAGCGGCATCATCGCCGCGATCCGGCTCGCCCAGGCCGGCATCCCCTACACGCTGTACGAGAAGAACGCGGCGCTCGGCGGCACCTGGCTGGAGAACCGCTATCCGGGCTGCCGGGTGGACATCAACAGCTACGTCTACAGCTACGCCAGCGCGCCCGCCGCCTGGCCGGAATACTTCGGGCAGCAGCCCGAGGTGCTGGCCTACCTGCAAGACGTGGCACGGCAACACGGGGTGGAGGAACGGACGCGCTTCGGCTGCGCGGTGCAGGCCGCGCGCTGGGACGAGGCGGCGTCGGCGTGGGAGCTGCGCCTCGCCGACGATGGCGGCGAGGCGGTCCGCACGCACCAGGCGGTGATCTTCGCCGTCGGCCAGCTCAACCGCCCCGCCCTGCCCGACATCCCCGGCCGCGACGACTTCGCCGGTCCCGCCTTCCACTCCGCGCGCTGGGACCACGACGCCGCGCTCGACGGCAAGGATGTCGGCGTGATCGGCACGGGCGCCAGCGCCTGCCAGTTCATCCCGAAGGTCGCCGAGCGGGCCGGCAGCGTCCGTGTCTTCGCGCGCACCACAACCTGGCTGCTGCCGACGCCGGAGCTGCACGAGGCGCTGCCCGACAGCGCCCTGTGGCTGATGGCCAACCTGCCCGCCTACCGGCAATGGTACCGCGCCTCCATGCTGATGATGCAGGGCCCCGGGCTGCTCGACCGGATCACCCACGATCCGGCCTACCCCGCCTCGGAGCGCGCCATCTCCGAGAGCAACGATGCGCTGCGCGCCTCGCTGCAGGGCTGGATCGAGGCGCAGATCGCCGACCGCCCGGACCTGCGCGACGCGCTGATCCCGGACTCGCCGGTCGGCGCCAAGCGCATCCTGCGCGACAACGGTTCCTGGATCCGGGCGCTGCGGCGCGACAACCTGCGCGTGGTCCGCACGCGGATCGAGCGGATCGTGCCGGACGGCCTCGTCACCACGGACGGGGAGCACCACCGGCTCGACGCGCTGATCTACGGCACCGGCTTCCAGGCCGCGCGCTTCCTGCAGCCGATGACGATCACCGGCCGGGGTGGCGTGGACCTGCACGAGCACTGGGGCGAGAACCCGCGCGCCTATCTCGGACTCACCGTGCCGAACTTCCCGAACATGTTCGTCATGTACGGGCCCAACACCAACCTGGTGGTGCATGGCGGCAGCATCATCCTGTTCTCGGAGCTTTCCGCGAAGTACATCCTCGGCGCGATCCGCTGCCTGCTCGACGCCGATGCGCGCTCCCTGGAAGTGCGCGGCGACATCCACGAGACCTACAACGCGCGGGTGGACGCGACGAACGCCCGGCGCGCCTGGGGCTGGTCCGGCGTCAGCAGCTGGTACAAGAACGGCGAGGGGCGGGTGACGCAGAACTTCCCCTTCACCATCGCCGAGTACTGGCAGCGCACCGACCGCTTCGAGCCGGGCGAGTACCTCCTCCGCTAGAGGATGCCCTCGTCACCAAGGTCCCGCCGCCCGAGGCGACACGGGGGCGGACAGGAAGCACCAGGGCGGCGCGCGCAGGACCGCCCGGAACCGGCCATGCCGGCAGGAAGCAGGGGAAACGGCGTGATGCATGCGGATACGGATGCGGGGCCGATCGGCTCGATCACTCACAGGGACAGGAATCCCGCCGACGCCGCGACGACGCCCGGCCCGATTGCCGAGGGGCTGCACCTGCTCGGCGGCAGCGTCGCCATCGACGAGCGGATCTCGTGGTACCCGGCGGCGGAGGCAGGCCGCCACCTTCCCTTCAACAGCTACCTGCTGGCCGATGCCGGCAGCCTGCTGCTGCTGGAGGCGGGCGTGCCCGCCGTGTTTCCCGCGCTCGCGGCGCAGCTCGACGGAATCGCCCGCGCCGGGCAGGGGCCGACGCGGCTGGCGGTCACGCGGAACGAGCCGGACTGCGTCGCCAACATCCCCGGGCTGGTCCGCCTGACCGGGCTGCGCACCGTCCATTCCCCGGGGCTGCTGAACACGCTGCAATTCTTCTCCGACGACACGGCGGCGCTGCGCGAGGGCAGCTTCCTCGACACCGCCACGGAATTGCAGATGCTGGACTTCGGCGTGACCTGCGCCCGCGTCGCGCCGGGAGACACGGTACCGGTCTCGGAGCGCCGCGGACTGGAGGTCATCCAGGCGCCACTGCGGGTCCTGCCGACCGTCTGGTACTACGACCGGCTCAGCCGGACCCTGTTCTGCTCCGACAGCTTCTCCGACGAGACGGCGGCGGCGCCCGACCAACGGCTCCTTGCCGACGTGGCGCCGCACGACGTGCTGGTGGCCCGCTGCCTGGAGAATTTCGCGCTGAAATTCGACTGGCTCGCGCGCAGCCGGCTGGCCCCGATCATCGGGCAGGTCGAGGCGATCTTCGCCCGCCACGACATCGAGACGCTGGCGCCGAGCCGGGGCCTCGTCATCCGTGGCGCGGCCGCGGTCCGCGCCAAGCAGTCGGCGATGCTCGCGGCGCTCCGCCAGCTCGAATCCCGCCACTGAGGAGGAACCAGCCATGTCCGATGCCGCTGCCGAGGGGCGCGCCGGCGATGCCGCGCCCGCGACCAACCGGATGGACTACCACGGCTTCTCCACCCGGCAGTTCACCGACAGCGCCTACCTGCTGACCGGCTGCTTCCACATGCGGATGTACGGCCGGGAGTTCCACACCCACGCCTCGGCCTACCTGCTGCGCGGCAGCGCCGGCGCCGTCCTGATCGACACCGGCCACGCCAAGGACGGGCCACGTATCGAGGCCTTCATCCGCTCCGTCGTCGGCGACGAGCTGACCTACATCTTCCCGACGCACGAGGAATACCCGCATGCCGGCAACCTCGGCGCGCTGCTGACCGCCTTCCCGAAGGCGACGGCGGTGGGCGAGGTGCGCAACCTGCACCTGTACCACCCCGGGCACGCCCGCGCCGGCCGCTTCCGGCAGATGCACACGGGAGAGACGCTGTCGCTCGGCGACCGCACGCTCAGCGTCCTCCCCGCCCTCGTCCACGACCTGCCGGCGACGGCCTGGGCGCATGACGACAGGGACGGGCTGCTCTTCGTCTCCGACGCCTTCGGCTTCTCGCACTACGCGACCGACCAGTGCGCGCTGCTGACGCGCGAGATGCCCTTCCGGCCGACGCTGGAGGACACGCGGATGGTGCTCGACCTCGCGCTCTACTGGGCGCGCTTCGCCGACAACCATCCCCTGGTCGCGGAGTTCCGCCGCATGCTGGCGCGGTATCCGACGACCATGATCTGCCCGGCGCACGGCAACGTGGTCACCGAGGTCGCGGCGCTCACCGCGTTGATGGAGGAGGCCCTGCTGAGCAATGGTATCACCCTGCCAGCCGGGCGCCCGGCAGCCGGGTGATGCCAATGAGGCGCGGCTTGCGTCGCGGGAGAAGCTGGTTTGTAGAAATTCGGACCGCTCGTAGGGGTGCCGTTGCTGGGGCGTCCAGAAAGGCTGGCGACCCGGCTGCGGATCATCCGCCACGCGAGACCGGCCTGAGCGCGGCCATGGTCATCAACATCCGCCCATAGGCGGCGGGGGGGGCGGCGGTTCTCGGGGCACCGGCGCCGGGACCGAGCCGCTCCCGACCCCGCGGCGGAACAGCCTCGCCCGTCCTCCCGAGCGGAGGGCAACCCCAAAGCCCCGTGGCCTCACGCCGAGGTCACGGGGCTTTTCGCATGTCTGCTCCGCCCCCCGCTGCCGGGGAGCCATTGCCCGGTCGCGGCCGCACAATGCGAATTTAAATCGTGGTGCTGGTGATTTTACGATTCCAAAGATGATTTTGCATCTTGAACCACGGTCATGGAGGTGGAATCATACTGCGGCAATCAGCCGTCCAACCAGCCAAGCGGAGGAGGGGGAACAGATGCGCCACATGCCAGCCATCCGATGTCGGCCTCCTGGCCGCCTGCTGAACCGGCCTTCCTGCCCGACCTGAACCCGGCAGGTCACGGCCCCGTAGCCGTGACGCCCATCTCCCCATGCCGCGCCATCCGGCGCCCAGTTTCCAAGGAGCCCCGTATGTCCGGGCAATCCCTGTCCGTGCCCGCCCTCGCGCGGGGCACGCCACCGCGCCGGCTGGGTCTCCCCCGCAACCTCGGTGCGGCGCGGCGCTTCGTGGTGCCGGTGCTGCTTCTGCTGCTGTGGCAGCTTGCCGCACAGAGCGGCCTCGTCTCGACACGGCTCCTCGCGCCGCCCTCGGCGATTGCCGCTGCGGCCTGGCAACTCATCGCCTCGGGGGAACTCGGCTATCACCTGGCCGTCTCGCTCCAGCGGGTGGCGATCGGCCTTTCCATCGCCCTCGTGGCGGGCGTGTCGCTCGGCCTCCTGGCCGGCCTGTCGCGCCTCGGCGAGGATCTGGTCGACGCCACGCTGCAGATGCTGCGGGCCCTGCCCTTCCTGGCGCTGGTGCCGCTGCTCATTCTCTGGCTCGGCATCGGCGAGGCGACGAAGATCGCGCTCGTCGCGCTGGGCGCCGCCTTCCCGATCTACCTGACCCTCTTCGGCGGCATCCGTGGCGTCGATCCCAAGCTGCTGGAGGCCGGCCGCGTCTTCGGGCTGAGCCGGGCCGGGGTGATCCGGCACATCATCCTGCCCGGGGCGCTGCCGCAGGCCCTGGTCGGGCTGCGCTACGCGCTCGGCACCGCCTGGCTCAGCCTGGTGGTGGGCGAGCAGATCAACGCCACGGCGGGCATCGGCTACCTGGTGATGGATGCGCGGGAATTCCTGCGGACCGACATCATCCTGGTCGGCCTGGCGATCTATGCGCTGCTCGGCCTCGGCGCCGACCAGCTGGTGCGCATGATCGAGCGGAAGGCGCTCGCCTGGCGTCCCTCCGTGCTGGGGGAGCGCTGAGCGATGCCGGATCCCGTCCTGCGCCTCAGCCGTTTCACGCGGCGCTTCCATGGCCCCGCGGCGCCGCCGGTCCTCGACCGCCTCGACCTGACGATCCCCGCCGGCGAGTTCGTCGCGCTGCTCGGCCGCAGCGGCTCCGGCAAGACGACGCTGCTGCGCACCCTGGCGGGGCTCGACCCGGTGACGGAGGGCACCGCCAGCCTTCCCGCGCGCCGCGCCGTGGTGTTCCAGGAGCCACGCCTGCTGCCCTGGAAGCCGGTCTGGCGCAACGTGGCGCTCGGCCTGCCCGGCGAGGCGGCCGTTACCCGGCAACGCGCGCTCGCCGCGTTGCAGGAGGTGGAATTGTCGCACCGCGCCACCGCCTGGCCGCTGACGCTCTCGGGTGGCGAGGCGCAGCGCGTCGGCTTGGCGCGCGCCCTGGTGCGCGAGCCGGAGCTGCTGCTGCTCGACGAGCCCTTCGCCGCGCTCGACGCGCTGACCCGGCTGCGCATGCAGTCCCTGGTCGGCGAGCTGTGGCAGCGCCACCGCCCCGCCGTGCTGCTGGTGACCCATGACGTCGAGGAGGCGCTGCTGCTGGCCGATCGCGTCCTCGTCCTGGCCGCCGGCCGGCTGGTGGAGGATCTGGCGGTCGATCTGCCGCGGCCTCGCCGGCGCGCGGCGGCGGCCTTCGACACGCTGCGGGTGCGGCTGCTCGCCACGCTCGGCGTGGACGAGAACGGCCACGATGCCACCGCCAGGGCGGCCTGACATGCCGGCGCGCCACCCGGCCCGGGCCCGATGTCGCCGCGCGCCGGACCCGCTTCGCCGTGCCCGCCCACGCCATCCTGCCGCACTGGACTCCAGGCCATGACCGCCACCACACGCCGGGCCCTGCTCGGCGCCTCCACCCTGCTCGCCGCGCCCGCCGGGCTGCGGGCCCAGTCCACGCCGAAGGTGCTCCGCGTCGGCAACCAGCGCGGCGGCCTCCGCTCGCTGCTGGAGGTCTCCGGCGTCGCCGAGGACCTGCCCTACCGCATCGACTGGAGCGAGTTTCCGGCGGCCCAGCCGCTGCTCGAGGCGCTGAACGCCAATGCCGTCGATCTCGGGACGATGGGCGACCTGAACTTCTTCAGCGTCTATTCCTCGGGCGCGCCGATCAAGGCGTTCTCGGCCTCGCGCTCCGACGGCGCCTCGCAGGCGATCATCGTGCGCGGCGACGGCCCCATCCGGGAGGTCGCCGACCTGCGCGGCAAGCGGGTCGCGGCCGCGCGCGGCGGCTGGACCCACTACTCCCTGCTGGCGATCCTGCACCGGGCCGGCATCCCCTTCTCGGATGTCCGCTTCGCCTGGCTGCTGCCCGCCGAGGCGGCGCTGGCCTTCCGCACCGGCGAGGTCGATGCCTGGTCGATCTGGGAGCCCTATACCTCGCTGGAGGTGCTGAATTTCGGTGCCCGGGTGCTCGCCGATGCGCGGGGCCTGACGCCTTCGGCGAGCCTCCTCGCGGTGAACAACCGCGCCCTCGCCGAGCGGCGGGAGCAGTTGCAGGATTTCGTCCAGCGCGATGCCCGCGCCTGGGGCTGGGCGCAGGCGAACCGCGCCGCCCATGCCCGCGCCACGGCGCAGATCATCCGCCAGCCGGAGCCGGTCCTGCTGCGCGCCTATGAGGTCAACCGCACGCGCGCCGTGCCGATCGACGATGCGCTGATCCGCGAATTCCAGCAGGCCGTCGACCAGGCCCATGCCTGGGGCGTCATCCCGGGCCAGGTCAAGGTCGCCGAGGCCGTGGACCAGAGCTTCACCCGCAGCCTCAAGGCCTGACCGATGCGCCCCATCCTCACCCGCCGCCTCCTCGGCACGGCCGCGCTCGGCCTCCTCGCCGCCCCGGCGCTGGCGCAATCGACCCCGGTGCTCCGGATCGGCAACCAGAAGGGCGGGCTGCGCTCGCTGATCGAGGCCTCCGGCGCCGGACGCGACCTGCCCTACCGCATCGAATGGAGCGAGTTCCCGGCCGCCGCCCCACTGCTCGAGGCGCTGAACGCCGGCGCGCTCGATCTCGGCTACCAGGGCGACCTCGCCTTCCTGACGGTCTTCGCCTCCGGCGCGCCGCTGCGCGGCATCGGCGTGGCGCGCCCCTCGCCCGCCGGCCAGGGCATCCTGGTGCGCGACGACCGGATCCGCAGCCTCGCCGATCTGCGCGGCCGCCGCATCGCCGGCAACCGCGGCGGCTGGGGCCACTACCTCATCCGCGCCGCGCTCAAGCGGGAAGGCATCGCGCCGGAGGCGGTGACGATCAACTTCCTGCCCCCGACGGATGCGCTGCTCGCCTTCCGCTCCGGCGCGGTCGATGCCTGGGCGATCTGGGAGCCCTACATCTCCGTCGAGATCCAGCAATTCGGCGCCCGGACGCTGGTGGACGGCAAGGGACTGACCCCCTCCATCATGTTCGTCTCGGCGCATGAACAGGCGATCCGCGACAAGCGGCCGCAGCTCGCCGATTTCCTGCGCCGCTTCGCCGCCGGCTGGGACTGGGCGCGCGGGCACATCCCGGACTATGCGCGCTACAACGCCGCCCTGACCCGCATCCCCGAGGCCGCGTTGCAGCGCGCCTATGCGATCGAGGCAACGGCCGCGGCGCCGCTCGACGAGGCGGTGGTGCAGGAGTTTCAGGCGGCGGCCGACCAGGCCGTGGAATTCGGCCTGCTGCGCGAGCGCGTCGCGGTGCGCGGCGCGCTCGATCTCGGCTTCGCGCCGGCGGCGAGGGGCTGAGCCATGGCCAGCCTGCCCCGTCTCGACCTCCGCCGCCTCACCACCGACCGCGCGGCCTTCCTGGCGGCGCTGCGGGCCGCGGCGCGCGATCCCGGCTTCTTCTACCTGACTGGCCATGGCGTCGATCCGGCGCTGGAGGCCAATGTGGTGCGCGAGGCGCATCGCTTCTTCGCCCTGCCCGAGGCGGAGAAGCTCGCGGTGCAGATGGTCCACTCGCCGCATTTCCGCGGCTACAACCGGGCCGGCGCCGAGCTGACCCGCGGCCGGCCGGACTGGCGCGAGCAGTTCGACGTCCATGCCGAGCGGCCGCCGCTGCCGCCGCGGCCGGGCGCGCCGGCCTGGACGAGGCTGCAGGGCCCCAATCTCTGGCCCGCGGCCCAGCCATCGCTGCGCCCCGCCCTGCTCGCCTGGCAGACGGCGTTGACGGATCTCGGCCTCGGCCTGCTGCGCGCCTTCGCCGAGGCCCTGGAGCAGCCGGCCGATGCGTTCGAGCCGCTGCATGGCGATGCGCCGGGACAGAACCTGAAGATCATCCGCTACCCCGCCCTCGCCCGGGATGCGGAGGAGCAGGGCGTCGGCCCGCACAAGGATAGCGGGCTGCTCAGCTTCGTCCTGCAGGACGCGGTGGGCGGGCTGCAGGTCGAGACCCGCGACGGCTGGGTAGACGCGCCGCCGATCCCCGGCACCTTCGTGGTCAATATCGGCGAGTTGCTGGAGCTCGCCTCCGACGGCTATCTGCGGGCCACGGTGCACCGCGTGCTCAGCCCGCGCGGCGCCGACCGCCTCTCGGTCGCCTTCTTCCTCGGCGCCAGGCTGGAGGCGACGGTGCCGGTGCTCGCCCTGCCGCCGCATCTGGCGCGCGAGGCCGAGGGGCCGGAGGCCGATCCCGCCAATCCCCTGCTGCGCTCCGTCGGCGAGAACATCCTGAAGGGGCGGCTGCGCTCGCATCCGGACGTGGCCGAGCGGCATTACACCGATCTGCTGGCGGAGACGGCCCGATGATGCGCCGCCGCCCCATCCTCGGCGCCCTGGCCGCCAGCCTGCTGCCCCTGCCCCTGCCCACGCTGGCGCAGGGCAACTGGCCGGACCGGCCGGTGCGCCTCGTCGTGCCCTGGCCCGCCGGCGGGCCGACCGACAGCTTCGCCCGGGCGCTGGCCCGCGAGCTGGCGCCGCTGCTCGGCCAGCCGGTGGTGATCGACAACCGCGCCGGCGCCTCCGGCACCGTCGGCATCCAGCATGTCGCGCGCGGCCCGGCGGATGGCCACACGCTGCTGGTGGCGAACACCACCGCCTATGTCGGCAGCGTCGTCGCCCTGGCCGATACGGTGCAGTTCGACCCATTGCAGGATTTCGTCCCGGTCGGGCTCTTCGTCGAATCCTACAGCGTGCTCTGGGCGCATCCCTCGCTCGGTCTGCGGGATTTCGACGCGCTGCTGGAGCGGGCGCGCGACGCCGCCCGGCCGCGGCTCGCCTTCGGCACCACCGGCAGCGGCTCGGTCTCCGAGCAATCGGTGGAGCAGCTGGCGCGGCATTACCGGCTGGACCTCACCAAGGTGCCCTATCGCGGCACCGCGCCGCAGGTCACCGATCTGGTGGCCGGCCATGTGCAGATCGGCACGGCCGACTTCGCCACCGCCGCGCCGCACTACCAGGACGGGCGGCTGCGGCCCCTCCTCGTCATCGGCCGCAGCCGCCTGCCGGAGCTCCCCGACACCCCGACCACCTTCGAGCTGGGGCTGACGGAGCCCGACTTCACGGTCTGGAACGGCCTATTCGCGCCAGCCGCGACGCCCGGGCCGGTGGTGGAGCGGTTGCAGGCGAGCCTCGGCACCGCGCTCCGCACCGAGGCGATGCGGGCGGTTACCGGGGGCAACGGCAACCGCGCCATCGAGCAGACCGGCGAGGCCGCCCGCCGCCGCATCGCCCAGGACCTGGACAGCCGCCGCCGCTTCGCCCGCGGCCTCATCGCGGACGGCAGCTGAGCCGGCCCGCACGCAACCGAGGGAGCGACCCGCCATGACCAGCCATCCCGAGACCCTGGCCCTGCATGCCGGCTGGCGCCGCGATCCCGGCACGCGCGCCGTCGCCGTGCCGATCTGGCAGACGACCAGCTACCAGTTCGACGACACCGCCCAGGCCGCCCGCCTCTTCGCGCTGGAGGAGGTGGGGCATGTCTACACGCGGATCATGAACCCGACGATCGATGTGCTGGAGCAGCGCATCGCCGCGCTGGAGGGTGGCGCCGCCGCCCTCGCGGTCGGCTCCGGGCAGGCCGCCTCGGCCTTCGCGGTGCAGAACCTGGCGCGGGCCGGCGACAACATCGTCTCCTCGACCGATCTCTACGGCGGCACCTGGAACCTCTTCGCCAACACGCTGCGGGACCAGGGCATCACGGTGCGCTTCGTCGATCCTGCCGACCCGGCGGCCTTCCCGCGCGCCAGCGACGACCGCACCCGCGCCTGGTATGCCGAGACCCTGCCGAACCCGAAGCTCGAGCCCTTCCCGATCGCCGAGGTCGCGGCGCTCGGCCGGCCGCTCGGCATCCCGCTGATCGTCGACAACACGGCCGCGCCGCTGCTGGTGCGGCCCTTCGCGCATGGCGCCGCCATCGTCCTCCACTCGCTGACCAAGTATATCGGCGGCCATGGCACGAGCATCGGCGGCATCCTCGTCGATGGCGGCAATTTCGACTGGGCCGCGCATCCGGCCCGGCAGCCGGCGCTGAACACGCCCGATCCGAGCTATCACGGCGCGGTCTGGGTGGAGGCGGCGAAGCCGCTCGGCCCCATCGCCTATGCGCTGAAGGCGCGCACCACCCTGCTGCGCGACCTTGGCGCCTCGCTCTCGCCCTTCAACGCCTTCCTCTTCCTGCAGGGGCTGGAGACGCTGCCGCTGCGCATCCGCGAGCACAGCCGCAACGCCGAGGCGGTGGCGGACTGGCTGGCGGCGCGGCCCGAGGTGGTGCGGGTGATCCATCCGAAGCACCTGACGGGCGAGGCCGCCCGGCGCGCCGCCGCCTATCTGCCGCAGGGCAAGGGCGGGCTGGTGGGGTTCGAGCTCGCCGGCGGCGCCGAGGCCGGCCGCCGCTTCATCGATGCGCTGCGGCTCTTCTACCACGTCGCCAATATCGGCGATGCCCGCAGCCTGGCGATCCATCCGGCCAGCACCACCCACAGCCAGCTTTCGCCCGAGGATCAGCGCGCCACCGGCGTCTCGCCCGGCTATGTCCGGCTCTCGATCGGCCTCGAGCACATCGAGGACATCCTGGGCGATCTCGACCAAGCCCTGCGCAGCGCGGGCGATGGTCTGCGCCAGGCAGCGGAATAGCGTCATGGTCCCCGCCCGGCGGAGGCAGGCAGGATGATCCGGTCGCATCCCGTCATGGTCGGCGCCCGCTGCCTCGGCGCGGTCGTCTCGCATGTCGAGGGCTGGCATTTCATCGCCGCCGACCCGGTCGTCGCCGACCTGCACGGCCAGCGCTTCCCGAGCCCGGAGGAGGCGGCCCGCATCGCCGGCCTGATGCTGGACCGGGCGCAGGCGGTGCCGGCGACGCCGCCGGTGCTGCGACCGGCGCCGATCCTGCGCCTGGTGCCGAAGGACCGCTGAACGCCGATCAACCCATGGGAGGAACCTCATGCCCGATACTGCCGCCCTTGCGCCGCGCGTCATCCAGGCGCCGCTGAACTATCTGAGGCCGATCGCGGAGCGTCCGCGCCGCTACGTCGCCGCCCCGCCGCCCGGCGTGCCGGAGACGAATATCGAGACCGAGGCCCATCTCGTCCCGGTCGAGGATGGCCGCGGCCGGGAGGCCGAGTTCACGCTGGACCGCAACGGGTTCGCCCTGATCGAGGCACCGACCGGCTTCGCCGACTGGTACGATCCGGCAGCCGTGCGCGCCCGCTATCTCCCCGAGGTGGAGCGCGTGGTGCGGCAGGCCCTGGGAGCGACGCGCGTGGTCGCCTTCGACCACAATGTCCGCGATGCCGCCCGCCTGCAGGCGGATCCGGCGCTGCGCGAGCCGGCCAAGCGCGTCCACAACGACTATACCTATGGCTCGGCGCCGGAGCGGGTGAGGAGCCTGCTTCCCGCGGAAGCCGAGGCGCTGCTGCGCCAGCGCTTCGCCATCGTGAACCTGTGGCGGCCGCTGGAGGTGGTGCAGGAGAGCCCGCTGGCCCTGGCGGACTGGACCAGCATCCGGGACGAGGATCTGGTGGAGAGCGACCTCGTCTACGCCGATCGCGTTGGGGTCACCTACCAGGTGGTGCACAATCCCCGGCATCGCTGGGTCTACTTCCCGCGGCAGCGGCCGGAGGAGGCCTTGCTCATCAAGTGCTACGACAGCGCCGACGATGGCCGTGCCCGGCTCTCCTTCCACGGTGCCTTCGACGACCCGACCAGCCCGCCGGACGCGCCGCCGCGGCGGAGCATCGAGGTCCGGACCCTGGTCTTCTGGAATCCGGCCGACGCCTGAGCGCGTTCCGGCCGGACATCGCTCCGCCCGTCGCCGGCGGAGGCGCCTGCCCTCGGCAGGCGCGTTTGGCGACATCTGACTGGCGTTTCCTCCCAACTCGGCCGGGGCATCCGCCCCGGCCATTTTTTTGCCCGGGCAGCCCGTGCCGAGGCGGCGCGCGCCGCCTGCCGGAACGGGCCGATTTTTCACTACGATAAAAAGGTATATCTATTGACTCACTATTTTATGCGGCCATTAAATGGGCCTGTATCCGGCGCATTGCGCGCTGGAGCCGCGGGATTTGAAGGATGCAGCCTGCACCGCGCCACCACGTGCCGAAGCACCGTCTCCCCGTTGCAGGGCCCTATCCGGCTCCCTGCCCGGGTTCGCCTTGCCGGCGCTGTCGTCGCGCGCCCCTGGCCGCCGCGTCGTCCATCGTGACCGTCCCGACCAGCGTGCTGCCCCGGTGCCTGGAGATATCCGCATGAACACTTCCCGACCCATCGCGGTGCAGGGACGCTTTCTCGGCGTTGCCGTCACCCGTCTCGCCGAGGCGCAGCGCGCCGCTGGCCTCACGCTCGCCTGCAGCCATGGCCAGTCCCCTGACCAGTTCCCCGGCCAGTCCCCTGGCGGGATCGGCACATGACGGCGCTCCCCGCTCCACTGACGAGCCTGGCGGCCTATCTGCCGGACATCGCCGCCGCCGCCGCGCGGCATGATCGGGCCGGCAGCTTCCCGCATGATAGCCTGGAGCTACTGCGTCTGGCGGGCCTGCCGGGGTTGACGGTGCCGACCGCCCTGGGCGGTGGTGGCGCCGGCCTGCGCCTCGCGGCGGAGGCGGTGACGAAGCTCGGCGCCGCCTGTCCGGCGACCGCCCTCATCCTGGCCATGCAGTACATCAAGCATGCCGCCCTCGCCCGCAGCCCGGCCTGGCCCGCGGCGCTGCGCGAGCGCGTGCAGCAGGAGGCCGTGACGGAAGGCGCGCTGATCAACGCGCTGCGCGTGGAGCCGGAGCTCGGCTCGCCAACCCGCGGCGGCCTGCCGGCGACCGTGGCCCACCGCGCCGGCGATGGCTGGGTCATCACCGGCCACAAACGCTACAGCACCGGCGTTCCCGGGCTGCGCTGGCTCGAGGTGCATGGCCGCACGGATGAGGCCGAGACACGCATCGGCAGCTTCCTCGTCCCGGCCGAGGCGCCGGGCATCGAGATCATCGAGACCTGGGACCATCTCGGGTTGCGGGCCTCGGGCAGCCATGACGTGCTGTTCCACGAGGTGTGGATTCCGGCAGAGCACGCGATCGGCCTCGCCCCGCCCGGCGCCGCGGCCGGCCCGGATGCCACGCAGCTCGCCTGGAACACGGTGCTGGTCACGGCGGTCTATACCGGCGTGGCCCGGGCGGCGCGGGACTGGACCGCCGGCTTCCTGCACCGGCGGGCGCCCGGCAGCCTCGGCGCGCCGCTCGCCACCCTGCCGCGGGTGCAGGAGGCGATCGGCGAGATCGAGGGCCTGATCGCCGCCAATGCCCGGATCGCCGAGGCGCTGGCGCTGGCCACCGATGCCGGCCAGCCGCCTTCGGTCGCGGAATCCGGCGCGCTGAAGGTGGTGCTGGCGGAGAATGCGGTGCGCGCGGTGGAGCGCTGCACGTTGCTCGCCGGCAACCATGCGCATGACCGCGCCAACCCGCTGGAGCGCCACTGGCGCGACGTGCAGTGCGTGCGCATGCACGCGCCGGCGGCGGATGCGGCGAACCTCGCGGCCGGGCGCGTCGCGCTCGCGGGCGGTGCGGCATGATGTCGCGCCGCCTGCTGCTCGGCACCGGCCTCGCCGCCGCGGCCCTGCCTGCCTGGGCGAGTTCCGGCCCGGGGGAGTTTCCGGCCCGGCCGATCCGTTATCTCTGCCCCTATCCGCCCGGCGCGACCAACGACAACGTCTCCCGCCTCATGTCGCGGGCGCTGGCGGCGCGGCTCGGCGTGCCGGTGCTGGTCGAGAACCGGGCCGGCGCCGGCGGCACGGTCGGCACGCGGCAGGTGGCGGACGCCAGGCCGGACGGCCACATGCTGCTCAACGCCTCGGCCGGCAACCTCACCATCGCGCCGCATCTCTCGGCGGTCGGCTACGACCCGCTGCGCGATCTGGCGCCGATCGCCTCGGCGGGCGAGTCCTATAGCCTGGTCGCGGTGCATCCCTCGGTGCCGGCGCATACCCTGCCGGAGCTGATCGCCTTCGCGCGGCGCCAGCCGGGCATCCTGAACTACAGCTCGGCCGGCATCGGCTCCGCCGGCCATCTGCGCGGCGCCCTGCTCGCCGAGGAAGGGCGCTTCGAGGCGGTGCATGTTCCCTTCCCCGGCAGCGCGCCGGCGGCGAACAGCGTGGCCGCCGGCGACTGCCATCTGATCATCGACCCCATCGCCGCCCCGCATGTGCAGGCAGGGCGGCTGCGGGCGCTCGCCGTCATCGGGCCGGACCGCTGGGATGCCTTCCCGGAGGTGCCGACCGCGGCGGAGCTCGGCATCGGGCAGGACTGGCCGGGCTCCGGCTGGTTCGGCCTCTTCGCGCCGGCCAGCACGCCGGCATCCGTCATCGAGCGGCTGAACCGCGACTTCAACGACAGCCTCGGCGAGCCGGAGGTAGACGCCGCGCTGCGCCGCTTCGGCCTGCGGCCGGAGGCGATCGCGCCGCACGAGCTTGGCCGCCGCGTCGCCGCCGACCATGCCGCGATCGGCGAGGCGCTGCGCCGCCTCCGCATCGCCTGAGCAACAGAAAGGACGACGCACCATGGCCCATCCCCTGCAGTTCATCGGCATGATCGCGCATCGCGCACAGTCCGAGATCCACCCACCCGCGGGCGCGGTGGTCGATCCGGGCTACATCGCCCGCTTCGCCCAGGCGCATGAGGCGGCCGGCTTCGACCGCATCCTCGTCGCCTGGGGCAGCAGCAGCCCGGATGCCTTGCTCGTCGCCTCGCACGCCGCCGCGGCCACGACGCGCATCGGCTTCATGGTGGCGCACCGGCCGGGCTTCATCGCGCCGACGCTGGCGGCGCGGCAATTCGCCACCTTCGACCAGCTCTCGGGTGGCCGGGCGGCCATCCACGTCATCAGCGGCGGTAGCTCGGCCGAGCAGCGCAAGGATGGCGACTGGCTCGACCACGCGCAGCGCTATGCGCGCTCGGAGGAGTATGTCGCCCTGCTGAAGCGGCTCTGGACCGAGCCGAAGCCCTTCGATCACGAGGGCGCTTACTACCGCTTCGAGGGCGGCTTCGCCGAGGTGAAGCCGCTGCAGCGGCCGCACATCCCGGTCTTCTTCGGCGGCTCCTCGGACATCGCCATCGAGATCGCCGGCCGGCTCGCCGATGTCTACGCCTTCTGGGGCGAGACGCTCGACCAGGCGCGCGAGACCATCGCCCGGGTGCGGGCCAGCGTGGCGAAGGCCGGGCGCGACCCGGCCACCATCCGCTTCAGCATGTCCTTCCGCCCGGTGCTGGCGGCGACCGAGGCTGCGGCCTGGGCGCGGGCCGATGCCATCATCGAGCGCATCAGGGCGTTGCGCGCGGATGCTGTTGGCTCGGGTGGACCAAAGCCTGAGAGCATTGGCTCCAGACGCCTCCTGGAGGCCGCGGCCGGCGGCCGGGTGCGCGATGCCCGCCTCTGGACCGAGGTCGCCGCGGCGGTCGGCGCCGGCGCCAACACCACCGCCCTCGTCGGCACGCCGGAGCAGGTGGCGGAGAGCCTCGCCGCCTATCACGCGCTCGGCGTCGACACCTTCCTCATCCGCGGCTTCGATCCGCTGGAGGATGCCGAAGAGTATGGCCGCAGCCTGCTGCCAGCGGTGCGCCAGGCGGTCGCTGCACAGGCAGCCCTGAGGACCGCTGCGGAATGATCATGCTCCATCTGCATCCCTCCCTTGTCTACCCAGCCCACCCTGGCAAGCGGAGCGTAGGCTGAGCGCCGATCTCGCATCGGCGCATGCAAGCGGGAGCGCGTGGGTGGCCGGTGTCCCTGCTGCCCATGCGAGCCCGTCCTCACCGCCGCGGGGCGTCCCGATGGCCTCCGCGATGGTGGGATGCCTGGCCGCGCCCCGGTTGCCCTCCGTCATTTCATCGATCTTGCCGGATCCATCGGCACAAGCCGTGACGCCGGGCCAGGATTGAGACCGGGGCGCTCGCGCATCCGGTGGAATGGTCCCCGCGAGGGCTCAAGCGCCGCACCTGGCTCTTGAGCTGGACTGCGGCGCCACGGGGCAGCATCCTCGTCCAGCGGCGCGGGCGGCAGCAATCCACCACCCGCGCCTGGCGCGCGATATCCGCTCGTCCACCTCACGCTCCAGAAGAGATCTGTGGAGCCTGTCTCCGGCCGTTGGCACGGAGGCGTGCTCACCGCGCCCGCCGCCAGGCGTGGTCGGTGTCGGGCGGCGTGGTGATGCCGCGATCGTCCAAATGGCTGCGATCGTGCAACGCAGGCGAATGAATGCCAGCCGTTTGGCTCGTCGGATAGGGTCACCGATGACCCCTGCCCTACCGCCGCCCTGCGGCGACGACCAGTATGTCTGGTCCGCAGCGGAGGAACGCCAACATGCCCGAAGACAAAAGGACGGATATCGACGCGACCGGCGTCGTCCGGCGCAACGTCTTGATCGCATCGGCTGCGGGTGTCGGCGCTGCCGCTTTCCTGGCCCGGGGCACCAGCCCTGCCAGCGCGCAGGGGGGTGCAACCTCGCCGCCGGCGCCCCAGCCGCGGACGGCCTATACTGGCGACGTGATCGACGGCAAGCGGGTCGTCACGGCGCTGGACGTGAACGACCTGGAGCCCGGCCGGAAGCACCTGCTGTATTTCCGTGGCGTGGCGATGCCCACCGGGCAGCACCGGCATGCGTCCGTGACGGTCGTCCGCGGGGCGAGGCCAGGCAAGCGCGTCATCCTGGTGAGTGGCGTGCATGGCGATGAGATGAGTTCGATCCACGCCGTCCAGACCGTGATGAACCAGCTCGACCCGGCCGCGATGTCGGGCACGGTGATGGCGGTCACGGACGTGTCCGGCCCGGCCCTGGAGAGCATGCAGCGTCGTTGGCCCGATGCGGGCCGAGGCGCCGATCTGATCGACATGAACCGGGAATGGCCAGGCAACGAGAACGGCCTCACGGCGGCCAGCCGGCATGCGGGCCTGCTGTTCAACCGCCTGCTGCGGCCCAACGCCGACTACGCGATCGATTTCCACACGGGGACGACCGGCTTCGAGGTGACGGCGTTCAACATCGGGGAGATGAGCGTGCCGGCCGTCCGGGCCATGCTGGAGCTGTATCCGGTCGGCCAGATCTTCGACAATCCGGTCTATACGGGCGTGCTGCACAACGCCTTCATGGAGGCAGGCATCCCGTCCTTCACGCCGGAGATCGGCGCGGCGCGCGTCCTCGATCCGGGGATGATCGCGCTGTTCGTGGAGGGCACGATGAACGTCCTCAGGCATCACGGCATCCTGGCCGGACCCATGGGACGCACGGCCAAGGACGTGCGTGTCTATGTCGGCAACGACGCCTTTCCGATCCTGGCCACCGCCGGTGGGCTCGTGGAGTTCCTGGTCAAGCTCAATGACCGGGTCGAGGTGGGGCAGAAGGTCGCAGTCCAGCGCAACGCCTTCGGCGAGGTGGTCGCGGATTATGCGAGCGGCGTGACCGGGGAGATCACGGGGCTGCGCAGCGACGCCATGGCCGAGCCCGGCAACCCCCTCGCTTTCATCCTGTTCAACCGGCCGGAAGCGCGGGAGCCTGCCGGCTACCCCGAGTGATCGGCGGCGGCGGATGCCGCCGCTGGCAGCCGATGCGCGCCAAGTCGAATGGGACGGTCCGGACCGGTCGCAGCGTGGCGAGGCTGATGTCGGTGCGGCCGAAGCCTCTCCCGGCACCGGCAACCGCATGCCTTGCCCGGCTCGTGCCCGATCGGCCAGCATGCCATCCTCCTGCGAGGGGCGCCCCGGACAGGATTGGGGAGGACTGCATGCGCAACTTCGATCATCCCACGCGCTATGGACGGATCTTTCCTCCGAACGCTGCCTGGCTCGCGCAGCGCCCGCCGGAGCCGGCGCTGGAGCCGGACCTGCCGATCATCGATGCGCACCATCACCTGTGGCACCGGCCGGATCAGCGCTACCTCCTGCCGGAATTCCTCGCCGACCTGCGCACCGGGCACAAAGTTGCCGCCACCGTCTTCGTCCAGTGCCATGCCATGTACCGCGCCTCCGGCCCCGAGGAGATGCGGCCGGTCGGCGAGACGGAGTTCGTCGCCGGCATCGCGGCGATGAGCGACAGCGGCGGCTATGGTCCGACGCGCATCGCCGCCGCGATCGTCGGTTTCGCCGATCTCACGCTCGGTGACCGCGTCGAGACCGTGCTCGAGGCGCATATTCGCGCTGGTGGCGGGCGCTTCCGCGGCGTGCGGCATTCCGCCGCCTGGGACGCCGATCCGATCATCGGCAATGGCCATCCTGCGCCGCACCTGCTGCAGCGGACGGATTTCCGGGCCGGGCTGCAACGGCTTGCCGCGCTCGGCCTCTCCTTCGATCTCTGGGTTTTCCACACGCAGCTCGGCGAAGCCCTGGAGCTGGTGCGCGCCCATCCTTCGGTGCGTTTCGTCCTCGGCCATTGCGGCGGCCCGCTCGGCTATGGCCCCTATGCTGGCCACGCCGATTCGGTGTTCGCGCACTGGAAGGCGGGCATGGCCGCTCTGGCGCAGTGCCCCAATGTGGTCGTGAAGCTCGGTGGCATGATGATGCGGCTGGCTGCCTATGACTATGGGGCGCTGCCCAGGCCGCCGACCTCCGCCGAGCTCGCCGCCCACTGGCGGCCGTATATCGAAACCTGCATCGAATTGTTCGGCGCCGACCGATGCCTGTTCGAGAGCAATTTCCCCGTGGAAAAGATGGGCATCGGCTATGCCGAGCTCTGGAACGCCTTCAAGCGCCTTGCCGCGGGGGCTTCGCACGACGAAAAGCGGGCCTTGTTCTCCGGCACGTCAGCGCGGGTCTATCGCCTGTCGGAGACAGTTTGAGACAGGATCGCACCATGCTCTTGCGATGGGATCAGCTCCGAGACGCCATGATCATGCCCAGGGCGATCAGAAGCCCCCCGCAGATGAGATCATAGCCGATCCGCTCGCCCAGGATGAAATTGCCCATGAGCACGCCGGTCAGCGGAATGGCCATGATGGCGATCGTCGCAATCATCGGCGACAGCCGGCGGGACAGTTCGATGAGGCAGCTCGTGCCGAAGGGGGCGACGATCATCCCATTGAACAAGGCCACCGGCCACGCCCCGGGCGGAATGCCGCCAGTCGGCTCGAGGATCATGGCCAGGGCGATGAGGAGGCAGGCCGAGATCGCGAAGGACCACGGCAGCAGCTCCAACACATGCAGCTGGGGCGGCCGGGCGCGAATCACGAGAATGGTGCACGCCCAGGCGAATGCGGCCACGAGCAACGCCAGGTAGGCCGCCATGGAATCGAGCTCGCCCCAGTCGATGGCCCAGGGCTGGACGATGACGACGACGCCGCACAAGGTGACCATGGCAGCGAACCAGCGCAGGGCTGGCTCCTTCTGCCCGAACAGGGCAGTCAGCGGCACGACCCAGATGAGCGCGGCGTTCGACAGGATCGCCGTCTGGCCGGCAGGCACGGACCTGACCGCCAGGTGGCAACACAGGAAGAAGGCGGTCAGCTGCAGCACGCCGATGGCCAGCAATGCGGGCGCATCTGCCGCGGCGGGGCGCACGAGCCGCCCGCCGCGGAGAATGAGCAAGGTCAGACATGCGAGACAGGACCGCACGGCCGCAAGCCAGAAGGGGCTCGCCGAGGTCGTTATCAGGGCGATCTTGACTGCCGGCCAGGACGCTCCGAACAGCAGAATCGCTGCAAGCAGCAGCACCGTGGTTGAGCCACCCAGCCGCCTCAGGCGCCCTTCGGGCAAGCGGGCAGATGTCGAGGCTGAAGGCGGCATGCCCGAGGAGGCCTATCTATGTATCGCGGTTGTCTAGCATGACACGCAGTCCCCACCGTCGAGATCCGTCTCAGCCTGACGTCGCAGCCAACGGATAGCCCCGAACCTGGGCGGCCGGATGCCGTTCCCGCTGCCGTCACACGGCAATAAGACGCTTCAGGTCATCCGTATCGAGCCGATAGTAAACCCGTTCCAGCTGCCGGGCGCCTTGGCTGCTGTAGAGGCGACGGGCATTGGCGTTCTCGGCATCCGTCGTCCAGTCGAGCGCCGAGAAGCCCTGCGCCAGGGCAAGGGCCGATGCGGCACGGAGCAGGGCCTTTGCAATACCCAGGCGGCGGGCCGAGGAAGACACATAGAGGTCCCTGATGTACAGGGAACGGGTCAGCTCGTTGGCGGGGAAGCTGACGTTCAGCACGATGGACCCGTGAATTCTGCCATCATCCGATGCGGCCACGAGAATCCTTGGTCCAAACTCTCCCTGCTGCTCGTTGCCACAGGCAAACTCGGCGGCTTTCCGCGCCATCTCGGCGGTGACCGGCTTGCCGTAGTGTATCTGCATTTCCTGCCATAGTGCCGCAAGGCCCTGCGCATCACCCGGCAGCAGCGTCCGGACAAGGACTGTATGATCATCCTTGCAAGAAAACTGTTCTTTGATGAGCGAGTTCAAGGGAATCCCCGTAGCGATTTGGATTTGTATTTGTGCACTGCAGTGCGCGCGCGAGAGGGATGCAACTTCCCGGCACTCATTACGGAGTCTTACAACCATCATGGGGTTTTTTCAATGATGAATTAAAAATCAAAAGTTGTATATGGCGCAGAAGCGAGCGGTGTGCCCGGCCAGGCCGGGACCCGCCCCGGCGGAGCCACGACGCCGTCCGGGATCGATGTCGTCAGCAACCCGGCGGGCGTGATGCAGCATGGCCAGCATAGGTCCTCGTTCCCGGCGAAGCAGGCCCCGGGCCTCACCGGCGGCCATCCGAAGCGGCTGAGTGGACCAGGCTGGAGCGAGCCATTCCGCGCTGAGCCTCGTGCGAGAAATCCGTGGCGCCCGTCATCCGGGAACCAGGCTGGGTGGCCAGCGGCGCCGCCCGGCCGGCTTCGGAAAGAAGCATGCCTACCAAGGCACCATCCGCGATACTGCCCGCGGCCAGCCCTGTAGCCCGTGACCCGGAGGCCGGAGCGGCCGCCATCCAATCGGCCCCGGCCAGGACCTGCCCGCAACCGACCACCGATCGCAGAGGGAGTTCTCGATGACCACATATGCCATCCTTGCCTACGACAAGCTCGACGGCGAGGCCGCGGCACGCCGGCAGGCCAAGCGCGCGCCGCATTTCGAGCGCATGAAGCTGGCCATCGGTCAGGGTCTCATCCACTTCGCTGGCAGCATGCTGGCCGAGGATGGCCGCATGATGTGCTCCATCGTCATCGGCGACTTCCCGGATCGGGCGGCGGTGGATGCCTGGGTGCGGGAGGAGCCCTATGTGGAGAACGGCGCCTGGGACAGGATCGAGGTCGCGCCGATGTTCGTCGCGGTGAAGGAAGGCAGGATCACCGATGATTGGCAGACCTTGATGGCGCGGCATCTCGCCCAGCAAGCCAAGGCGTCATGAGGCACCCTTCGGCCCGGGATCGCCCCTGCATCGCAACCGGCTGAGGGTTGCGCCCGGTCGATGATGCGCTCAGCATAATCGCTCATTCCGGTGCCGCGACGTCGCGGCACCGCTGCCCGCCGGCGATTGGCCCTCCTCAACCGTGAAACATCCGCTGTAGGCTCGCGCCAATAACCGGAGGAACGGCCATGGAGTTCGGTGCCTCGATGTTCTTCACCGACTATTCCATGACGCCCGCGGCGCTCGGCCGCGCGCTCGAGGAACGCGGCTTCGAATCGGTCTGGGCCCCTGAGCATTCGCATATTCCGCTGTCCCGCAAATCGCCATGGCCGGGCGGGGGCGAGTTGCCGAAGCGCTACTACGATTGCATGGACCCTTTCGTCTGCCTCACGGCCGCGGCCATGGCGACGACGAAGCTCAAACTCGGCACGGGCGTCTGCCTGGTGAACCAGCGCGATCCGATCCAGACCGCCAAGCTGGTGGCGTCGCTCGATCAGATCTCGTCCGGACGCTTCCTGTTCGGCATCGGCGTTGGCTGGAACCAGGATGAGATGGAGAATCACGGCACGGCCTTCGACACTCGGGCCAAGCTGACACGCGAGCGCATCGAGGCGATGAAGGAGATCTGGACCAAGTCGAAGGCCGAGTACCACGGCGAATTCGTCAATTTCGATCCCATGATGGCCTGGCCGAAACCCGTCCAGAAGCCGCATCCGCCCATCCTTGTCGGGGGTGCCTTTCCCCAGGGGGCGCGCCGCGCCATTCGCTACGGGGATGGCTGGATTCCGATCGCCGGCCGTGCGCCGTTGAACGAAGCCCTGGACAAGTTCCGCCACATGGCGGCCGAAGCGGGCCGGGACCCTGCGAGCCTCCCGATCACCGCCTTCGGCGCAGCCGAGAACCGCGACGAGATCCGGCGCTTCCGCGACCTCGGCGTTGCCCGCGCGGTCGTGTCGCTTGATTCCGACAGGGAGGACAAGATCCTTCCCATCCTCGATCGCTGGGCCGAGCTGATCCGCGAGGGATGACGGCGACAGGGTCGCGGCCAGGTGGCGCAGCCGACTGGCTGGACCACCGGCCGCACCAGGCATCCCGCCGCGGGGCAGGGGGCTTCGCAGGGCAAGGCCGCGGCGACGGGCATCAGCCTGGCACGGAATGGATCGCCGCCCTGGCCAGCGCCGATGGCGTCGTGGCGCGAACCCACATCCCCGCTGGCGGCAGCGTGATGCGCCGAGCGGCTGTCAGGCCGCGCCGCGCCGGCCTGCCCCGCCATGCGATGGCGCCCCGGTCAGGACGACGGCCAGTTCCTTGGCGTCCGGCTGCCGGACCCCCCGCAGCGTCTCGACCAGCTCCTCACTCTCGACCTTGCCCCAATCCGCGACCAGCACCAGCGCGTCCAGCACCTCCGTCAGCACGCGGGCGTCGCCGAAGCCGCTCAGGCATGGAAGGTCCACCAGGATGACGTCGTAGCCCGCCGCCGAGCGCTGGATCAGCCCGGCACGCTGGCGCGGCGTCTCGGCCGCCGCAG
This sequence comes from Roseicella frigidaeris, assembly GCF_003258945.1. Taxonomy (GTDB): domain Bacteria; phylum Pseudomonadota; class Alphaproteobacteria; order Acetobacterales; family Acetobacteraceae; genus Paracraurococcus; species Paracraurococcus frigidaeris. Next base: position 93,340 of record NZ_QLIX01000021.1, read on the forward strand.
GGCCGCCCGCCGGCCCCGGGAGCGGCAGGAAGTCCGGCTCGCCCGGCATCCCGCGCCGGATCGGCGGCTGCAGGTCGGCACCACCGGTCTGCGCCGCCCGGCTGAGCGGGGAGCGCTGGAAGTCCGCATCCACGAGCAGCGTCCGGCACCCCGCCTCGGCCATCAGGGCCGCCAGGTTGGCGGCCACCACCGCATGGCCTTGCCCGGCCGTGGGCGCGGCGAAACCGACCACCAGCGCATCGCCATCGCGGCGCCACTCCTCGATGGCCGATCGCATCAGGCGCATGCGCTCGGTGGCGTCCGAACGGGGCTGCTCCGTCGCATGGCGCCAGGGGCTGCCGGCGGGGAAGAGCGCATCCACGGAGCCCGGCGCCGGGCGTCCCGCAGCCTGCGGCTGTACCGCGGGGATGACGCCGAGGCAGGGCAGGCCGGTCCGCCGCTCCACATCGCCCGCGCTGCGCAGGCGCCGGTCCAGGGTCTCGCAGACCGCTGCGAAGGCGCTGCCGCCCGCCAGGCCCAGCAGGGCCGAGACCAGCAGGACCACGGCGCCGCCAGGACCGGTCGGCTTGAGGGGCCGGGCCGCCGGGGAGATGATGCGGGTGGTGGAGGCCGGGTTGGTCCGGTCCGTGATCAGCGTGCCGAGGCGGCGCTGGTCCTCGACGAACTGCGCCGCGATCGCATTGGCGATGCGGGCGGATTTCTCCGCCTCGTCGCTGGTCACGCCGATATCGACGACGAAGGAATTGCCCAGGCGGCGGACGCGCGAGGTGGTCCGCAGCCGCTCCACCGCCGCCTGCTCGCGCAGCCGGGCCATGTCCTCCGGGCCGGTGCCGGCCGTCCCGGAGCCGCCGGACAGCAGGCTGCGCAGACCGCCAAGCATCGAGGACCGCCCCTGGTCGTAATACGGGTCCTCGGCCAGCCGCAGGTCCCGCACGACGGCGCCAAGGATCAGGTCCGACTGGATGGTCAGGATCTGGGTCTCGACATAGCCGAGATCCTCCGTCGGGCTGGTCGCCTCCACCACCGGCCGTGGCCGGCGGTTCTCGACCACCAGGGAGGTCGTGGCGCTGTACCGGGCGGGCATCAGCAGGAAGGCCGCGAGGCCGAGCACCAGCGCCGCCGCGCCGCAGCCCGCGATGAACCGCCAATTCCGCCGCAGGAAGCCCAGCACGGCCCGCAATTCCGATGGCGGCGCGCCATGGCCTGGCAGCGTGGCCATCAGGGCCGTGACGCGATCGGGCCGCGGCAGGTCGGCACGGGTCAGGAGGCGCTGCGAAGTCATCGAGTCACATCTCTCCCGACATGTCGGTGAAGTACTGGCCGGCGATGCCGATGCATGTCCGGTCCGTCAGTGTTGAATGCCAGTGAGAGCTGACCCGGGATTGCCATGAGGAATTGACCCGGGTTGTGGATGGAGGAGCGGGG
>NZ_QLIX01000022.1 GCF_003258945.1 Roseicella frigidaeris
GCAGGGGGTGGCCGACTTCAGATCGGAATGGCCGACTTCATCCCGGAATCACCGGCCGACTTCAAATCGGAATCAGTGGCCGACATGCTCCGGAATCCGCACCACAGCAGGACGGTGCCTCAGCTGTTAACCCGTCACAGGTGTCGGCTCTTGAACGTGTTGTCAAAGCACTAACATCGGAGGATGTGCTCCGGAGCCACGGCCTAGTCTACGACGGCAGGCGCTTGCACCGGGCCAAGCCTCCATACACCCCTCTGCTCGAATCGGGTCTCCTGTCAGGCCTGATCGCCCTGCACGAAGGCCTGATGGCAGCTTCTGGGAAACCCGCACTGCCGTCGCCCGGTGCGGCGCCGAGACTGCAGGAATGATGCCTCCGGCTGGAGCGGCCTGCAGTGGCCCGGCGAAAACCCAGGGTTTCGCCGCCACGGCGTGTCGTGAGGCCCAGCACCGACGCGACCTCCCGTCCAACGTGCTCGGAAGGACTCCACCCAGGAGGAGTTCCAATGCCTAAACGCGACGTTGAGGCCGATATTGCCGGCCGGCTGGAAGCCTTCCTCCACGACGGGAGGCGGCTTCCAGCTACAAAGGACGGCAAGGTCAACGTGCTCGCTTTATGTCATACACTTGGCCTCCCCGTCGCCGATGCGCAGCACTTCTACAAGAAGGATTCGCTCAAGGCTGCTGTGAATGCCATCGCGCGAGAACACCGGTTGCTTCCCATCGGTGCTCGCGTCGAGGCCGCTGTAGCTGACAAGATCGTTGAGGATCGGATCGCGGCCACGGCCCGCAGGGCTGCCGAAGACGGTCGAGCGGCAACCGAAGCAACGGTAGCCAACGAAGCGCTCATGGAGAACCTGCGGGAGGCCCGTGCAGAAATTGCCCGGCTCCGGCTGGAGAATACTGCCCTTCAGGAGCGCCTGCGGCTGCTTGCGGAGCAAGGATCGACGTGGGATCTGACGTGATCGAGGTCGCCGTCGAGCGCGTGCTGTCACGGCGCGACTTCGGTGCGCTGTTCTCAGGCCCCGCCGCTGATGGCCACCGCGTGATTGTCTCTACGGGGGAGCCGATCTTTCCGGTTGTAGGTGAAGTCTACGCGGTCGAGGGCGAGGTGCATCGCTGGCGTGATGAGCGAGGGTTTGACCACCGCCGCATTGCAGCCACCCGCTTGTCACGGGTTCGTCCCTCGGGCCGTCTCCTGATGCCTTGGCTCAAGAGCCTGCCTGGTGTGGGCGAGCAGCGCGCCAGACGTCTCCTCGATCGCTGGGGCTTCGACCTCATCGAGGCCCTGAGCGACCCGTCACAGCAGGACGAGATCTCACGTGTGCTGGATCCGTCACGACCGCTCTTGGCGATGAAGCTCGCCGCGCTCGTACAGGCCTCCCACATTGAGAGGCAGGCTGAGGAGGGTGTTGGCATTGCGGAAGCCGAGTTTCTAGCGCAGCTCGAACAGCATGGCATTGAGAACGCCGCTGCTGCCCGACGTCTCTGGCGACTGATCGGCAATATTGATGCATGGGTCCGGCTTTGCGAGCGTCCTTATGCTGTCGCCGCCGTCCTTCCCTGGAAGTTCGCCGATCACCTGGGGCAACGCCTCCTGGCTCCTACCGTAGGAGCTCACACGAGCTTGCACCATCCCGACCGGCTGGTCGGAGCCTGCGACAGCGTCATCCGAGATCTCCTGGCGGAAGGTCACACGGCTGCCACGCCTGAGGAGGTCAAGCGGCGTTTGACAAGGAAGGGTGTCGCGTCGGCACAAGCACTTGCGGCTGGGATAGCACGAGGCAAGCTGCTGCCCCTTGGTAGCCTTCTGCGCGCACCGGGCGCAGCCCGTATTGAAACCGCGCTCCAGCAGCATTTGCAACGGCTGCGGACGGCTAACGGACCCTACGATGTCATGGCCGATCTGCGTGCCCTCGATCTGGTGCACCAAGCCGAAGCTGCCACCAGACTCACGCTCACGGACGAGCAGCGCCTCGCCGTCAGTGTCCTGCTGCGTGAACATGTCGCTCTGCTCCAGGGCGGTGCAGGTGTTGGGAAGACCACGGCCGTAAAGGTTTTGGTCACCGCATGGCGCGGTGCCGGCGGGAGGGTCGAGATGGCGGCCCTGAGCGGTAAGGCGGCACTGCGTCTCTCAATGGCGGTCGGTGAAGGAGCGATGACGATAGCGCGCCTCGTTGCCGGGCTTGACCGTCGCACTGAGCTGGTCGCAGCGGGCAAGTTGGTTGAAACCTCCGAAGGCGACCGCTGGGCCAAGGATCTGACGCACACATCTGCCAGGGGGCCGAGCGAGGATGAAATCGGGTGCGGAGATTTCCCTCCGAAGCTCGACGCGAGTACCATGCTCATCCTTGACGAGGCCAGCATGATCGACCTGGGGTCACTGTATGACCTTGTGCGACGCATGCCGGACGGTTCGCGCCTAGTGCAAATAGGCGACCGATTCCAGCTTCCGCCGATCGGACTTGGGCAATGCTTCCACGATTTGGTTGAGGCTGGGAAAGGTGTGGCTGAGCTGACACGTGTCCTGCGCCAAGCGGATGATAATCCGCTTCTCAATGTTGCTTCGGCAATCCGGGAGGGACGCGAGCCGGAACTGCCGCCCTTCGCCGGACCCGCGACAGGGGCGCACCTAGCGGAATGCGCCCTACCGGCCGTAGAAGAGCGCGTGAGGGCGATACGTGACAGGCTGCTTCAGGAAAGGCCGGGCGATGAGGTTTTGGTCGTGGCCGGCTTGCGCGCGACGGTGGCGGGCATCAATCGAGCAGAGATGGCGCGGCGTCAGAGTCAGGGAGCTGAGGGCATCAGGCTCGGCCCGCTATGTCCTTGGATCTCCGTGGGAGATCCGGTGATCATGTGCCGCAACCATTATAAGTTTGGCCTTATGAACGGTGAAACGGGCATCGTAGCCAGTCTCGAACCTGTCGAGATTGCGTGGGGCTCAGGAGGGCGTAGCACACCGGTCAAGGACGAGTACCGAGCTGACATTCAGCCGGCATGGGCGATCACTGCGCACCGGAGCCAAGGTTCCGAGGCGGCGAGGGTCGTGGTCGCGCTCGACAGTAAGGCCATGTTGACGCGCCAGTGGCTCTACACCGCTATTACGAGGGCCACGGAGCAATCCATCCTCGTCGGTCCTCGCGCTCTCCTCAGAACCGCAGTAAGCAGAGCCTCGCAGCGAGTCACCGGATTCTCGCTGATGACCGGTCGTACGTCGTGGGACAAGTGAGTCGGAACTTCCTCTCCGATCTCGCTATGAGGCGTGACGGGAGCATTGGAGGCGCGCCATGCCCCGAGGTCCCGCAGCTGTTGCAGCTACTGTGCCAGTGCAGGGTGGGCCAGGCGCTCGCGCAACGTATCCGGGTTGTGCTGGCCTGTCGAACCTGGCGCGACCTATCTCGGGGTCGCGGAGGCGCTGTGTGTTGGTCGGGCGGCGTGGGTGATTAGGCGCGGGCGCTTCGCCGAACCTCGGCTAGGTCTATGTCCGCCAATCGACCATGTCGCATGTGTTAGGCAACACGGAGAGCAAGCGCAGGCAGTATGCGCTAGCGGACCAGGCGCGTGCCGCCGGCTTTGCGTCCGTCATCGTAATCGATGAGGATCTCGGCCGCTCGGGATCGGGTGCTGCTGAGCGCCCGGGATTCCAGCGGCTCGTGACGGCGGTCTGCGCAGGGGAGGTCGACGCAGTGTTCTGCATCGAGGCCTCGCGCCTCGCCCGCAACGGGCGGGACTGGCACCACTTGGTTGATCTCTGCGCCCTTGCCGCGACGCTGGTGATCGACCCTGACGGAGTTTACGATCCTCGCCTCGTCAACGATCGGCTCCTGCTGGGGCTGAAAGGCACGATGAGCGCGTACGAACTCAGCCTGCTGCGGCAGCGTGGCATTGAGGCACGCGACGGCAAGGCCCGGCGCGGTGCGCTGCAGTTCACCCTGCCCCCTGGCTACTGCTGGAGCGAGGATGGGCGCATCGAGCTCGCCCCGGACGAGCGGGTCGCCGGCGCAATCCGGATGGTGTTTGCGAAGTACCGAGAGCTCGGCAGCGCGCGGCAGTTGTTCCTCTGGGCCCGCAACGCGGGCATCACGCTCCCCGTGGTGCAGCGCAATGTCGCGGTATGCTGGATCACCTGGCGGGCGCCGGCCTACCACACGGTCGTGCAGATCCTGCACAACCCTATTTACGCCGGTGCCTATGCCTTCGCGCGGCGCGGCAACCGCATCCGCGTGGAGAACGGTCGTGCCCGCAAGACCAGCGGCCACGATCGCCCGATGGCGGAATGGGGCGCCCTGATCCGCGACAACCATGAAGGCTACATCAGCTGGGCAGAGTTCGAGGAGAACCTGCGCATGTTCGGGGAGAACGCCCACATGCAGAAGCGTGCCTCACGCAAGGCCGCTCGCGGCGGGCGGGCGCTGCTGACCGGTCTCGTTCGCTGTGGCCGTTGCGGTCGGATGATGCGGGTATTCTACGGGGTTCAGTCCGGCCACGCGCATCGCTACCAGTGCCGTGGCGATGATGCGCATGTCGGGGCTGGCCTCTGCATCGGGATCGGTGGCGTACGGGTCGACCAGGCGCTCACGGTCCTCATGCTCGAAGCGGTGTCAGGACATGCCGTCGAGGCCGCGTTGCTGGCGGCGGAGAAGGCCTCGGCCACAGACGATGCGCTGGCCAAGGCGCTCGAGCGCGACCTGGAGGCGGCGCGCTACGAAGCCTCGCTCGCCGCCCGCAGGTACGAACTCGTGGATCCAGCCAAGCGGCACGTCGCGCGGGAGTTGGAGGCGCGGTGGAATACGGCGCTGGAGAAGGTGAGCGCGCTCGAACGGCGGATTGCCGCCGCACGTGCCGCGGCAGCATCACGGCCGCAGGTCGACCGTGATGCCCTGCTGCAGCTCGCTGAGGACCTTCCCGCGGCGTGGAACGCGCCAACGGCTGACAACCGCACCCGCCAGCGCCTCACCCACATCCTGGTCCGCGAAGTGGTCATCGACCTCGACGACGCGACGCATGAGGCCGTGCTGATCGTCCACTGGATGGGTGGACGGCACACCGAGGCCCGCATAGCGCGCGTCAGATGCAAGCCGCGTCAGGCCGAGCCGGCCCGCTCCCCGACCGAGGTGGTGCGCCGCCTAGCACAGGAATGGCCTGACCGCGAGATCGCCGTAACGCTAAACAGGATGCGCTGCAGGACCGCCGCCGGCGAGAACTGGACGTCGGTCAGCGTACGCGAGGTCAGGGAGCGCCTCGGGATCCCAGCGTTCGTGGCACAGGATACCGCCCCGCCGACGGTCGGCGTTCAGGAGGCAGCTCGGCGGTTCGGGATCTGCATCCCCTCGGTCCTGAGGCTTATCCGGGAAGGCACCCTGCCGGCCGAGCAGGCGATGCCGTACGCACCATGGAAAATCCTCACCGCGGCGCTGGCATCCGAACCCGTCATCGCCGGCCTACAGCGCGTGAAGGAGCGTCGGCCGAAGAATCTTCAGGGATATCAAAGAGATGTCGCCATGCGACTACCAAGTCTCTGAAGGAAAGGATGCAGAATGTCGCGCGATCGGCACGCCTGCCTCTGGAAAGGAACAGGTGGCCGGAGAACGGGTCGACCTTCAGCACCGTCTGCACCTGCGCCGCCAAGCCGTCAAACCCCTTGCGCATGTCCGTCGCGCCGAGCGCCAGATGGACGCGCATCCCGGCATGCAGCGCCAGCATCAGGCGTCCAGCGCCGCCGCCAGCCGCCCCAGCACCTCCGGCCGGATCGCCTCGGAAGCCCGCAACACCCGGCCGTTCGACAGCACCACCTCCACCATCGCCGCCGACTTGACCGATCGCTCGCCAGACCCGCGCGACGACGGTGGCGGGCGCGGTGCCTCCTTCGGCGGCGCGTCCTCCACGATGCGGACCGGCACCAGCGCCGGGGCCGTCTCGGTGCGCACCACGCCCGGCATCGTCCCCTCGCGCACCTGCCGCCGCCACTCGAACAGCAGGCTCCGGCTCAGGCCATGCCGGTCGGCCACCGCCGCAGCCGACGCGCCAGGCCGCGACACCTCCTCCACCAACGCCAGCTTCTGATCGAGCGTCCAGCGGCGACGACGCGCCACCACGCTGATCACCTCGCCCAACCGACCGTCCGGCACCGCCCTTACCCCTAGGCTTACAGGCGGCAACGGACCCCCGCACCACCCAGCAGCCAGGCAGGTCAGCCGATCAGCGCACCGCGTCGCAAGGCAGCCGAAGGAGGACGCTTACATATGGACTGAGGCCTCCAGAGTGAAGCACAACGATTCAGAACAGAAATTTCCGAGCCACTATACTCGAAAGCTAAACTTACATGCCCAGGGCACGCTTGTAGAGCTCAAGAAGAGTCTCTTGCTCTTCCACTTCGGAGGGCTCTTTCTTACGGAGTCGGATCAGTTGCTTGATAATACCCGGCTCGAAACCTGCCGATTTACTTTCAACGTAGATGTCTTTTATGTCATTGGCCAGAGCCTTCCGCTCTTCCTCCAGCCTTTCAATGCGTTCAATGATCGACCGAAGCCGATCCGCGGCAATACCGCCTACCTCGGGGTCCGGGTTGGCGGCCTGCCTAGCACGGCTAGCAGCAGCGTCGTCGACGGTGTCGAAGGGCACGTCAGACATGGGTCTCTCAATCTCGATGTGGGTGACGTTCAGCAGGGCGAAAGCGAGTGCATGCTTTGGCTCACAGGCCTGCTGCACCCGCCATTCTTGCAGTTGACCAGCGGTGGCGACCTCCAAGTCCCCGGTTCTCCAACGCGACGGATATGGCACACGTCGGCCGCGTACTTTGCCAGACGTCCTCCGACGGAAAGTACGCATTCCTAGGACATGTACTCGCCCTAACCCATTGGGTTTACATACACAGTACGAGCTTCAGGGGCGTTTAGAAGCCGGCACTCTTCGCCTCGGCGAAAATGTCCTTGATGTCGCCGGCGAGCGCCTTGCGCTCTTCCTCCAGCCGCTCGATGCGCTCGATGATGCTACGCAGCCGATCGGCCGCGATGCCGCCGACCTCGGGATCCGGATCGGCCGCCTGGCGGGCCCGGCTCTCGCGGGCTGCCTCTTCCACGTCACTCATGCCATGGCCCCCCAAAGCCAAGGGCCGCGGGTTTACCGGTCGGGGGACGGGTCAGCAAGGCAAACCGACCGCCCCCCTGGGCCGCCTGGCGCGGCGGCAGGCGCCGCCCTGCGCGGCCGGGCGCGACTCGGCGGCGGTGCCGCCGCCGTCATGGCCCGCTGGTCCGCGCGGCCCGCGGGCGACCCACGCACCTCGCGGGCCGGATGCTCAATGCCCGGGATTCGCCGCGGCGAAGCGCGCCTTCTGCTCGGCCGAGGCCTCCGTCTGGTGCTTCGCCTGCCACTCCTTGTAGGGCATGCCGTAGACGATCTCCCGCGCCTCCGGGTCGGCCAGCGGGATGCCGCGCGCCTCCGCCCCCTCGCGGTACCAGCGCGAGAGGCAGTTCCGGCAGAAGCCGGCGAGGTTCATCAGGTCGATGTTCTGCACGTCGGTGCGGGCGCGCAGATGCTCGACCAGCTTGCGGAAGGCGGCGGCCTCGAGCTCGGTGCGGGTCGCCTCGTCCATCGCGGGTACGGCCATGATCGGTCCTCCGGTGTCTCGTCCCATGTCAGCATCCCATCTGGGGTCGCCGGGCCGCACCCGACAAGCCTCCGCCGCGGCCCCATGGCACCGGGCCAGCCATGCCCATAGAAGTCTTGGGCCGGGGGCGCCTGGCGGGCCACGGTCCGCGGGGCGGAGCGGCAGCAGGCAGGGAGGGCGCCATGGCGGAGCGGAACGAGGGCTGGGACGACAACCGGGCGCGGGCCGCGCTGCGCCGGCTCTTCGAGGCCGGGGTGCGCGCCGCCGATCCGCTCGCCGGCCTCGCCGCGCATCTGCCCGAGCCGCCGCGGCAGGGCCGCGTCGTCGTGGTCGGCGTCGGCAAGGCGGCGGCGAAGATGGCGCTCGCGGTCGAGCGGGCCTGGCCGGAGGTGCCGCTCACCGGCCTCGTCATCACCACCCATGGCGCCGACCTGCCCGAGCCGCCGCCCGCCCGCCGCATCCCGGTGCGCTTCGCCAGCCATCCGGTGCCGGACGCGCAGGGCGCCGCCGCGGCGGCGGAGATCCTGGCGGCGGTGCGGGGCCTCGCCGCCGAGGATCTCGTGCTGTTCCTGGTCTCGGGCGGCGGCTCCTCGCTCTCCACCCTGCCCGCCCCCGGCCTCTCGCTCGAGGCGCTGGTCGCGGTGAACCGCGAGCTGCTGCGCTGCGGCGCGCCGATCGACGCCATGAACTGCATCCGCAAGCATCTCTCGGCCTTCTCCGGCGGCCGGGTGGCGGCGGCGGCGCATCCCGCCCGGGTGCTGACCCTCGCCATCTCCGACGTGCCGGGGGACGACCCGGCGGTCATCGCCTCCGGCCCGACCGTCGCCGACCCCACCACCTTCGCCGAGGCCCGGGCGCTGGCCGCGCAGTACCGCATGCGCCTGCCCGAGGCGGCGATGCGGCATCTGGAGGCGGCGCGGGAGGAGACGCCGAAGCCCGGCGATCCGCGCCTCGCCGGGACCGAGCTGCGGATGATCGCCACGCCGCTGATGGCGCTGCGGGCCATGGCCGAGGAGGCGCGGGCGCTCGGCCTCGCGCCGCTCATCCTCGGCGATGCGCTGGAGGGGGAGGCGCGCGCGGTCGGCCAGGTGCTGGGCGGCATCGCCCTCTCGGCCGCGACGCATGGCGAGCCGGTCGGGCGCGGCGCGGTGCTGCTCTCGGGCGGCGAGACCACGGTGACGATCGACGGCCCCGCCGGCGAGGGCGGGCGCGGCACCGAGACCCTGCTCGGCCTGGCCCTGGCGCTCGACGGCGCGCCCGGGGTCTGGGCGCTCTGCTGCGACACCGACGGGATCGACGGCAAGTCCGATGCCGCCGGGGCCATCGCCACGCCGGATACGCTCGCACGGGCGCGGGCGCTGGGGCGCGACCCGCGCGCGGCGCTCGCCGGGCATGACAGCACCGGCCTGTTCCGGGCGCTGGGCGACCTGGTGGTGACCGGGCCGACCCTGACCAATGTGAACGATGTGCGGATCGTGCTGATCGCCTGAACACGGCTGTGCGATAACTTAATATTAAGTCAAAACGTCTGAACTTAAGCCTGGAAGCTGGAGCTTAAGCTGCCTAGACTCGCCTGCATGAGAGACGCCATCCTCGACGACCTGCTGAACCGCCGCGGCACCGGCGCGAAGATCGCCACCGCCCTCGGCATCACCCCCGCCGCCGTGTCGCAATGGCAGCGGGTCCCGGCCGACCGGGTGCTGGAGCTGTCGCGGCTGCTCGACCTGCCGCCCTACCAGCTTCGCCCGGACCTCCATCCGCCGCCCGAAGGGAAGCTCCGCATGGCCCCGCGCATCCCGCTCCGCCGCCGCCGGCGGACCAAGATCGTCGCCACGCTGGGCCCGGCCAGCTCCTCCGCCGAGGTGATCGAGCGGCTCTACCGCGCCGGCGCCGATGTCTTCCGGCTGAACTTCTCCCACGGCACCCATGCCGACCATGCCGAGCGCATCGCCATCATCCGCGCCATCGAGGCCAAGGTCGGCCGCCCCATCGGCATCCTCGCCGATGTCCAGGGCCCGAAGCTGCGCGTCGGCCGCTTCCAGGGCGGGCGGGTGCAGCTGCAGACCGGCCAGCCCTTCCGCCTCGACCTGAACCCGACGCCCGGCAATGTCAGCCGCGTCGAGCTGCCGCATCCGGAGATCATCAAGGCGGCGCAGATCGGCACCACCCTGCTGCTCGACGACGGCAAGCTGCGCCTGCGCGTCACCCATGTGCGCGGCGACCACCTGGAGACCGAGGTGGTGGTGGGCGGCCCGCTCTCCGACCGCAAGGGCGTCAACGTCCCCGATGTCGCCCTGCCCATCCCGGCGCTGACCGCGAAGGACCGCGAGGACCTCGCCTTCATCCTCTCGCACGGCATCGAGTATATCGGCCTCTCCTTCGTGCAGCGGCCGGAGGACGTGGCCGAGGCCAGGCGCATCGCCGATGGCCGGGCGCTGATCATGGTGAAGATGGAGAAGCCGCAGGCGGTCGAGAATCTCGACGCCATCATGGCGCTGACCGATTGCGTCATGGTGGCGCGGGGCGATCTCGGCGTCGAATGCCCACCCGAGGAGGTGCCGCTGATCCAGAAGCGCATCGTCCGCGCCGCCAAGGCCGCCGGCAAGCCGGTGGTGGTGGCGACCCAGATGCTCGAGAGCATGATCGCCGCCCCCGCCCCGACCCGCGCCGAGGCCTCCGACGTGGCCACCGCGGTCTTCGACGGCGCCGATGCGGTGATGCTCTCGGCCGAGACCGCCGCCGGCCAGTACCCCTTCGAGGCGGTCAACATGATGGACCGCATCCTCGCCCGGGTGGAGCAGGATGCCGACTGGCGGCGGATGACGGATGCCGCGCGGCCCGAGCCCGAGCCGACCAGCGCCGGCGCCATCGCCGCCGCCGCCCGGCAGGTGGCGCACACCATCAAGGCGCAGGTGATCGCCACCTTCACCAGCACCGGCAGCACCACCTTCCGCGTGGCCCGGGAGCGGCCGGACTGCCCGATCCTCGGCCTCACCGCCAGCCTGGAGATCGCCCGCCGCCTCGCCGTGGTCTGGGGCGTGCATCCGGTGGTGACGCAGGAGCCGCATGCGATGAGCGACATGGTCGCCAAGGCGACCCGGGCGGCCCTGCAGGAGGGCTTCGCCGCCGCCGGCGAGGAGGTGGTGGTCACCGCCGGCGTGCCCTTCGGCACCGCCGGCACCACCAACGCGCTGCGGGTGGCGACCATCCGCTAGCGCCCTGCCCCAGCCGGCCCCCGGGACCGAAAGGCCGGAGCCATGCGCCCGGCGGGGCGGCGAAGGCCCCGGCATGATTTCGGCATTACAGAAGGGAAAGAAGTCCCTGCCCGCACGTTGTCGGGTTGCGCTGCCGCTGGCGCATCGCCAGTCCGGCCGGCACCAAACAGGGAATGGAACGATGACCAAGATTCCTCTGGCAGGACCCGCCGCGCTCGCCATGGGCCTGCTGGCGCTCACGGCCTGCCAGGACCGCCCGCCGCGGCCCGCCGCGATGGCGCCGCAGCCGGGGGCCAGCGCCGCCGCGCCGATCGTGCCCGGCACCGGCCGCATCATGGGCGGCATCAGCAACGCCGAGGTGCAACGCTTGCCGCAGGGCAGCGGCGCGCAGGCGCCGATCGTGCCCGGCACCGGCCGCATCATGGGCGGCATCAGCAATGCCGAGGTGCAGCGCGTGCCGGAAGGCACCGGCGTGCAGGCGCCGATCAAGCCCGGCACCGGCCGCATCATGGGCGGCATCAGCAATGCCGAGGTGCAGCGCTCCGGCGGCGGCGCCCCGCCTCCCTGACCCGTGGCGGCGCCGGGTGTGGGGCGCCGGGCGGCAAACAGGATCGTGATGGCCCCGGCCCCGCGCCGGCCCGCCTGGGTGATTGACCCATGGACCGCCAGCGGGCGCCATGCCGCCTCTGGGGGACAGGGGGAGAGCATCATGCAGTGGTCGTCGCGCCGGCCGGGACCGGCCCTGGTGGCCCTGGGGGCCGCCCTGCCCATGCTGGCCGGCTGCGGCCTGACGCTGGAGCGCTCGGCCCGGGTCGAGGGCCTGCAGCACGACCTCACCGCCTCGCAATCCGAGGGCGGCGCGCTGCGCCAGCGCCTGGCCGAGCTCGAGACGACGCTGGCGCAGGAGCGGCAGGCCGCCGGCGACCTCGCCGCCTTGCAGGCCAGGCTGCGTCAGGCCCAAGCCTCGCTCGTCGCGGCGCAGCGCGGCCGCAGCAGCGCCGAGGCGGATCTCCGGCGGCAACGCACCCAGCTCGATGCCGAGGAGCAGCGCCTCGCCGGGGTGCAGGCCGAGACCGGCCAGCTCGAGCAGACCCATACCGCGCGCAGCGGCGCGCTGGCCGAGACCGAGCGCCGCCTCGGGCTGCTGCAGGACCAGGCCGGCAGCGAGGATCGCCGCCTCGCCGGGCTGCGCGACCAGTCCGGCAGCACCGAGCGGCGCCTGGCCGAGCTGCGCGACCAGGTGGCGGCGCAGGATGCCCGCCTCGGCGCGCTCACCGAGCGGACCGGCGCCGAGGATCGTCGCCTGGCGGCCCTCCGCAGCGAGGCGGCCGCGACCGAGCAGCGGCTCGCCGGGCTGCGCGCGCAATCGGTGACCGAGGACCGCAACCTCGCCGGGCAGCGCGAGCGGGTCGCGCAGGAGGAGCAGCGGCTGCAGGCGCTGCGCAGCAGCGTCACCGAGGCCGAGCGCTCGCTCGCCGAGCGCCGCCAGGCGGGCGGCGAGGCCGAGACCCGCCTCGCCGCGCTGCGCGATCAGGTGGCCGGCACCGAGCGGGCGCTGGCCGAGGCGAATGCCCGGCTGGGCCGCAGCACCCAGGCGGCCGAGGAGGCCGATCGGCGGGTGAAGGGGCTGGAAGGCCGCACTGCTGAGCTCAGCCGCGGCACCGCCGAGACCGAGGCCCGCCTCGCCACGCTGCGCCAGGGGGTCACGGCGGCCGAGGCGACGCTCGCCGAGCGCCGCGGCGCCGTCACCCAGGCGGAAGCGGAGCTCGCCCGGCTCGGCACGGCGCGCGACCAGGCCGCCGCGGCGCTGCGCGGGCTCGAGCAGCGCAGCGCCGAGCTGCGGACCGAGATCGGCACGGCGGAGCGGCGGCTGGCGGAGCTGCGGACCGGCACGGCCGCCGAGGAGCGGCGGCTGCAGAGCGCCCGCGCCGAGGCCGCCGATGCCGAGAAGGCCCTGGCCGAGCGGCGCAACGCCCTCGCCGCCCTCGACCGCAACGCCCGTACCGAGGAGGAGCAGGCGCAGCTCCGCCGCGAGGTGGAGTCGCTGCGGACCGAGGTGGCCTCGCTGGAGCGGCGGCGCGATGGGCTGCAGGGCGAGATCGCCGCCGCGCAGCAGCGGCTGGAGGCGCAGCGGCGCGATCTGGCCGACATCATCGCCCGGGCCCGGCGGGAGGGTGGCCCGGCCATCCCCGCCTCGGCGCCCGAGGGCAGCGGCCCCGGCGAGAGCCGGTGACGCGGGAGCAGGTCCCATCCGGGCGGGCGACGTTCCCCTGACCTGACCATCGCTCGAGGCGCAGGACGGTGAAACCGTCCTGCGCTCGGGTATCAGCCCTTCGCCGCCCGTTCCTTCGCCAGCAGGGCGCGCTTGCGCGGCACGCCCCAGCGATAGCCGGTGAGGTCGCCATCCTTGCCGACCACCCGGTGGCAGGGCACGGCGAGGGAGACATGGTTCTGGGCACAGGCCCGGGCGACGGCGCGCACCGCCCGCGGCGCGCCGATGGCCACCGCCATCTCGCCATAGCTGCGGGTCTCGCCGAAGGGGATGGCCTGCAGCGCCTCCCAGACCCGCCGCTGGAAGGCGGTGCCGCGCAGGTCGAGCGGCAGGGCGAGCGCCGCCTTCGGCTCCTCGAGGAAGGCGACCACCTGCCGGATCGTCCCGGCCAGCGCCGCCGGCGCCGGCTCGATCCGCGCCTGCGGGAAGCGATGCCGCAGATCCCCCTCCAGCGCCGCGACATCCTCGGCGAAGCCGATGAAGCAGACGCCGCTCGCCGTCGCGCCCACCATCAGCGGGCCGAGCGGGCTCTCGGCCGTCGCGGTGCGGATGGTCTCGCCCGCGCCGCCCCGCCGCGCCGCGCCGGGGGTCATGCCGAGCACCCGGCCCGGCGCCTCGTAGACCCGGCTCTCGCTGCCATAGCCGGCGCCGGCCACCGCCTCGGCCACCCGGTCGCCGGCCTGGAGCGCCGCCTGCAGCCGGCGGGCCCGCACGGACTCCGCGAAGGATCGCGGGGTCACGCCGGTGATCTCCTTGAACAGCCGCAGGAAATGGTGCCGGGCATAGCCCGCGCGGTCGGCCAGCGCGGCGAGGCTCGGGATGGTCTCGCTCCGCTCGATCAGGTCGCAGGCGGCCTGGATCGCCGCGGCATGCAGCCCGGCGCGCTCTCCCTTCGGGTCGCAGCGCTTGCAGGCGCGGAAGCCGGCCGCCTCGGCGGCGGCGGCATCGGCGTAGAAGCGGGCATTGCGCCGCAGCGGCGGCCGGGCGGGACAGCCGGGCCGGCAAAAGACGCCCTGCGTCGTCACCGCATAGAGGAAGGGACCGCAGGCGGGCTGCGGGTCCCGCGCCAGCACCGCCTCCCAGCGCGCCGCATCCAGCGCGTCCAGGAGGACCGGGTGGTGGAGGTCGGGGATGGGGGCCATGTGCGTCATGCCGCCACTCTGCCGCCGCCCCCGCGGCGCCGCCATCCGCGCATTGCGCCGGCGTGGCGGCGATGCGGGCGGGGCCCGGATGCGCTGCCGCGCTAGGGCGCTTCCCCTGAACACCGGTTCAGGAGAAGCACCCCAGGCTTTTGTTTTCAGAGCATCGTCACCCGATCAGGTGAGTCCACCTGATCGGGATCTGCTCTAGGGCCCGCCTTGGGGCCCCGCCCCGACGTCCGGGCCGGCGCTCGGCCGGCCCGTCGGCGTCACTTGGCGGCCTGCACCGCGGCGGCGGCGGCCACCAGGCCGAACACCCAGGGAAGAACGGTCAGAAGGTCGGTCACGGACATCGTCCTGTCGCGGCGGCGCCCCATGGCGCCGCCTTCTCGTCGGGGAAGGTGGTCCCGTGCCGGGTCCGCCGCCAATCATCGCTGCGGATCACCGCCATGCGGCCGACGAATGACGTGCATCGGAGCTGCGAGCCAGCCGAATGGCCGGTGCCGGCCGCCTCCGCGCCTATGGGCGCACCACGGTCCGGCCCGCGGTCCGCAGGGCCGAGCGCCCGAACGGGCGCCGCGCCCAGTGGCGCGAAGGCCGGGGGCGCGAAGCCCAGGCGCGCGAAGCCCAGGGGCGCGAAGCCCAGGCAAACCGGAAGGCTGCCCCCGGCATCAGGTGGCGTCGCCCTCGGCCTTGCGGCGCTGCTCCTTCAGCCGTTCCTCGCCGCCGGCCATGCGGGGGTTGATGGCCAGCGCCGCTTCCAGCGACCGCAGCGCGCCCACCGGGTTCCCGCCGCCATCCTGCAGGGTCGAGAGGCTGAGCAGCGCCGGCCAGTGCCGCGGCTCGCAGCGCAGCGCCTCCTGCAGGTCGCGCGCCGCGGCGGCGTTGTCGCCGGCCTGCGCATAGGCCTGGGCGCGCAGGTACCAGGCCTCGGCGAAATCCGGCTGCAGGGTGATCGCGGCGTCGAAATCCTCGAGCGCCTCCTCGGGCAGCCGGGCCTCCAGGTTGCGGGCGCCGCGGCGCAGCAGCAGCGTCACCGAGGCGCTGGCCGATTGCGCCCAGAGGGTGCGGATCCGCGCCTCGACCAGGGCGGCGCCGGCCGCGTCGGGCGCGCTGCGCAGCGCCTCGAAGGCGCGGTCCAGCTCGGCCTTGCGGGCCTCCGCCGCCCGCGCCGCCGGCCGCTGCGGCGGGCCGGGCGCCTGGGCGAGGCCCGGCGCGGGCAGCAGGCCGAGCCCGGGGAGGAGGAGCAGCAGGGCGAGAGGCCGGCGCATGCCTGGGAAGGTCGGCGGTCGTCCTCCCGCTGACAAGGGCCGAAGCCCGGCGCCGCCCGCATCCGGCCCGGCCTGCCGGCCGCGCGCCGCGGGCGACCGAACCCGGCTCAGCGGCGGCCGAGCTCGAGGCCGGACTGCGCGACGATGCCGCGGAACTTGGCGAGCTCGGTGACCAGGAAGGCGCGCGCCTCGGCCGGCGAGCCGGGCGGCGCCGGGTCGACCCCGGCCTGGGCGAGGCGCTGCGCCGTGGCCTCCTCCGCCAGCACCTTGCGCACCCCGGCCGCCAGGATCGCGACGATCCCGGGCGGCAGCCCGGCCGGCGCCACCAGCATGTTCCAGGTCGTCACCTCGAAGCCCGGCAGGCCGGATTCGGCGAGCGTCGGGATGGCGGGGAAGAGCGGATGCCGTTGCAGGGCGCTGACGGCCAGGCCGCGCGAGAGCCCGTCGCGGATATGCGGCGCGGTCGAGGCCAGCACCTCCAGCGAGTAGTCGACCTCGCCCTTGGCCAGCGCCTCCATCACCGCCGAGCCGCCGCGATAGGGCACGTGCTCGGCCTTCAGGCCGCCGGCCTGGAGCTTCAGGTATTCCCCGGTCAGATGGCCGATGCCCCCTGCCCCGCTGGTCGCCCAGGTGTAGCGCCCGGGGGCGGCGCGGATGGCGGCCAGCAATTCCGGCACGCCGCCGAAGGGCGAGGCGGCCGGCACCACCAACACGATGGGCCCGCCGCCGATGAGCGCGATCTGGGTGAAGTCCCCGATCGGGTCGTAGGGCGTCTGCTGCGGCAGGGCCGCCGGGTTGGTGGCGAGCGCCGAGGCCGAGGCGAGCATCAGCGTCGCGCCGTCGGCGGGCCGGTGCCGCACCCACTCCGCGCCGACCGAGCCGCCGGCGCCCGAGCGGTTCTCGACCACGATCCGCGCCGGCCCGGCCTCGCCGCCGAGCACCGCGCCCAGCCGCTCGGCCAGGATCCGCGCCGCGATATCGGTGGAGCCGCCGGCGAGGAAGGGCACGACCAGGGTGACCACCCGGTCCGGCCAGGCCTCCGCCCGGGCGGTGCGCAGGGCCGGCGCGGCAAGGGCGGCGGCCAGCAGGAGGCGGCGCGGCAGGGGCATGGCAGGGCTTCCCGGACTGGCTCCGCCCCAGATGCCGCGAAATCCGCTCGCCGGCAAATCGTACCGCGGTGCCGGGCACCATTGCGGCTGGCGCGCGTTCGCTTGGCCGTTGCCCCTTGCGTTGCGGAGACGCCCCATGCCGGCCGAGCGCGCCCCGAGCCCCCTTCTCGCCACCCTCGTCGCCGCCGGTGGGCTGGTGCTGCTGCTGGCCGGCCGTGGCGGCCGGCTGGAGGACCCGGCCGGGCCGCAGGGCCTCGCCGCGCCGCCGGAGTCCCCGCCCCGGCCGGGCCGGGAGCCGGATGCCGCGCGCCGCGGCCGGCACGCCACGACGCCAAGCCAGATCCCGGCGCCGGGCTGGTGGGCCATCCTGAAGCGCACGGCCTCGGAGATCATGGAGGACCGGGTGATGACCGAGGCGGCCGGCATCACCTTCTACGTGCTGCTGGCGCTCTTTCCCGCCATCGCGGCGCTGATCTCGATCTATGGCCTCTTCGCCGAGCCGGCGACGATCAACGACCACCTCGCCTCGCTCGCCGGCGTCGTCCCGGGCGGCGGCATGGACATCATCACCGAGCAGGTGAAGCGCATCACCGAGAAGGGCCGCGGCACGCTCGGCCTCAGCGCGCTGATCGGCCTCGCCACCTCGCTCTGGTCGGCCAACCAGGCGATGAAGGCCTTCGTCGATTCGCTGAACATCGTCTATGGCGAGACGGAGAAGCGCGGCTACTTCGCGCGCCTCGCCCTTACCCTCGGCTTTACCCTGGGCGGCATCCTGCTCATCATCCTCGCCATGGTGGCGGTGGTGGCGATCCCGGTGGCGCTGCATTTCATCGGCCTCGACCAACAGCTCGAGATGCTGCTGCGGCTGGCGCGCTGGCCGATCATGCTGCTGGTGATCGGCCTCTTCCTCGCCTTCCTCTACCGTTACGGGCCGAGCCGGCGGCGCGCGCGCTGGCGCTGGGTGAGCTGGGGGAGCGCCTTCGCCGCGCTCTGCTGGCTCGGCGTCTCGCTCGGCTTCTCCTGGTACGTGACCAATTTCGGCAATTACAACGAGACCTATGGCTCGCTCGGCGCGGTGATCGGCTTCATGACCTGGATCTGGATCTCCTCGACGGTGGTGCTGGCCGGGGCGGAGCTGGATGCCGAGATGGAGCACCAGACGGCGCGCGACACCACCTCCGGGCCGGAACGCCCGCTCGGCGCCCGCGGCGCCCGCATGGCGGATACGGTGGCGGGGTAGAACGCCCCGCAAACCCGCTTCGCGGCCTTACGGGGGCCACAGGCCCCCCCTTCCGACCAGGACCCGTCACGGCCTGTCGCGGCGACGCCGCGTCAGGAGAGCGGACAGCGACCGGTTTGATGGTCGCCTCTTCGGTGGGGCGGGCGGCCGCTCAGGCCGCCGCCTTCCGCTGCCGCGCCGCGCCGACCGCCGGCGGCTCCGGCCCGCCGGCCATCCAGTCCAGCAGCTCGACGGTGTGCACCACCGGCAGGGCATCGCCGCCGAGCTGGGTGAGGCAGCCGATATTGCCGGCGGCGATCAGGTCGGCGCCGGTGCGGTTGATGTTGTGCAGCTTGCGCTCCCGCAGCCGCGTGGCGATCTCGGGCTGCAGCAGGTTGTAGGTGCCGGCGCTGCCGCAGCAGAGATGCGGCTCCGCCGGGTCCCGCACCGCGAAGCCGGCGCGGGCGAGGAGCTGCTTCGGCAGGGTGGTGATCTTCTGCCCGTGCTGCAGGCTGCAGGCGGAGTGGTAGGCGATGGTCAGGCCGGGCCTCTCCCGGCTCGGCGCATAGGCGAATTTCTGCAGCGCCTCGGAGACGTCCATGGCCAGGGCCGAGACCGCCGCCGCCTGTTCCGCCTCGGGCTCCTCGCGGAACATGAAGCCGTAATCCTTCACCGTGGTGCCGCAGCCCGAGGTGTTGACGACGATGCCGTCCAGCCCCTCGCCCGCGATCTCCCGGGTCCAGGCGCGGATATTGGCGCGGGCGAGGCGCATCGCCGGGTCGTGGTCGCCCATGTGGTGGTTCAGCGCGCCACAGCAGCCCTGCTCGCGGGTGATCACCACCTCGATCCCCATGCGGGTCAGCAGGCGGATCGTCGCCTCGTTGATCGAGGGGGCGAGGACCTGCTGGGCGCAGCCGGTCAGCAGCGCCACCCGGCCGCGGCGCGCGCCCTCGGCGCGATGCACCTGCGGCGCCTGCATCGGGCTCGGCGGCGGCAGGGCGGCGGGGGCGAGGCTCAGCATCGCCCGCAGCCGCTTGCCGAGCATGGCGCCGTCCGGGATCAAGCCCGCGAAGGGGCGGCCGAGCCGGGCGCCGGCCACCGCCGCGCGGAACCGCGCCGGATAGGGCAGGATGGCGGCGAGCAGGCGGCGCAGCGCCTTCTCGTGCCAGGGCCGGTCATAGGTCTCCTCGATGTATTTCCGGGCATGGTCGACCAGGTGCATGTAGTGCACGCCCGAGGGGCAGGTCGTCATGCAGGAGAGGCAGGAGAGGCAGCGATCGACATGCCGGACGACCTCCTGCGTCGCCGGGCGGCCGCTCTCCAGCATGTCCTTGATGAGGTAGATGCGCCCGCGCGGGCTGTCGAGCTCGTCGCCGAGCAGCACGAAGGTCGGGCAGGTCGCCGTGCAGAAGCCGCAATGGACGCAGGTGCGGAGGATCTGGTTGCTCGCCTGCGTGTCCGGATCCCGAAGCTGCTCGGGCGCGAAATTGGTCTGCATGCCGGCATGGTAGGCGCTCGCCCGGCGCCGCGATACTGACCGATCGGCAAGGCGCGGCATGGCGGACCGGCCGGCCCCGGGAGCGGAGCCCCCGCCGCCCGGCGCCTGCCCCGGAGCAGATCCCGATCGGGTGGAGACGCTCTAATTCGCGGCGCCCTCGCGCGCCTCCGCCAGCCCGTCGCGCAGCAGCGCGGCCATGGCCGCGGCGAGGCAGGCGTTCAGCCGGTCGGTCGCGGCGACCCGCTGCGGCTTCGGCGCCCGCTCGACATCCACCTGCTCGGTCTCGACCCAGTGGCGCATCAGCTCCCAGCGCTGCAGCAGCGGCACCTGATGCGCCGCGGCGACCAGGCGCAGCGCCTCCAGATAGGGGTCGATATTGGCGTTGGCGCGCAGGAAGCGGGAGAATTGCGGATCGATCAGCACGGCATCGGTATCCGCCGCCTTCAGCGCCTCGAGCCGCTCGTTCAGCGTCTCGACCATGTCGTTGACCTCGGCGCCGCGGACCGCGCTGAAGGTGCCGGTCGCCCAGAGCACGAGCTGGGTCGGCGTCCGCGCCAGTTCCGTCGCCAGCAGGGCGCTCGCCTCGGTGGTGTTGATCCCGCGCTCGCCGCGGACCGCGACCTCGATCGCCGCCTTCGGCCAGCGCTCCCGCAGCAGCGCCTGCAGCCGTGCCGGCCAGGGCGCCTCCGGGCCGCTGGTGCCGGCCCCGAGCACCGAGACGCCGCCGATGACGAGGATGCGCAACGTGCCGGCCCGCAGCGCCCGCAGCGTCGCCGGCAGGGGCGCCCCGGCCTCCAGCAGCTCCGCCGGCTCGGTGCAGGCGGGGGGGGCCGCGCCGGCTGCCAGGCTCGGTGGCAGGGCGACCAGCAGCGCCATGGAGAGCAGCCGCGCGCATATCATTCCGCAGGAGTCGTAGAAGAGGGCGCCGCGCTGGGCAAGCCCGATGCGCGCGGCGCGGCCGCGCGCGCCGGCTCCGCCTGGTCACGCTGGCGATACCAGGCGGCGACCGCCCCCACCGCGACCAGGGCCAGCAACCCGCCGCCATTGACCAGCGCCTGCATCGGGACCCGGTCTGACTGCTCCAGCGCCAGCCGGCCGAGGAAGGAGAGGAAGATGCCGGTGCAGAAGACCGGCAGCCCGTGCTGGCCCATCAGCAGGAAGGGCGCGGCCGGGCCGCTGCGCAGCCAGGCCGCCTCGCGCGGCACCGCATGGCCGAGCAGATAGGCCAGCGCCAGGATGGAGACCAGCCGCGCCGGGTGCAGCGCGCTCTTGTCGATGGTGGTGAGCGTGAGGCCCACGTTCTCCGGCAGCAGGGCCAGCCATTCCGGCGCGGCATGGACGAGCAGCATGGCGCCGGCGCCGATCAGCAGGATGGCGGCGGAGGCGGCGACGAGGTCGCGCCGGAAGGGGATGGCCGGCGCCGGGCCGCGCTGGCCGTTCGGCAGCCGCGGCGCATGGCCGATGGCGGCGCCGGTGACGAAGAGGAGCTGCCAGGCGAAGGGGTTGAAGAACCAGCCGCCGTCGATCCAGTTCGGCAGGTTGAGGTCGAGCAGCCGCGCCGCGGCATAGAGCAGGGTCGAGAGGCCGAGCAGCAGCGCCGGCCGCCGCAGCAGCGGCAGGGCGGGGGCCAGCAACGCCAGCAGCGCGATGTAGAGCGGCAGGATGTCGAGGAAGGCGGGCTGGTAGCGCAGCAGCAGGGCCTGCAGCAGGGCGAGGTAGGGCTGCTCGCGGAACGGGTCGAGATGCAGCTCGTCCAGATAGGCGGGGCTGTCGAGCAGGGACGCGGAGTAGCCGACCTGGGCGGCGAAGACGACGAAGAGGAAGATGTGCGCGACGTAGAGCGTGCCGGCGCGCCGCAGCAGCGCCGCCGCGCCGTAGAGCCAGCCGCGCCGGTCGAGGGCGGCGCCGTAGGCGAGCCCCGCCGCATAGCCCGCGAGCAGCACGAAGGCCTCGGTCGCATCGCAGAAGGCGATGTTGCGGAGGGTGAGCTCGCCCAACAGGTTCCCGGGAATGTGGTCGATGAAGATGAACCACAGGGCCAGGCCGCGGAAGACATCCACCCGCAGGTCCCGGCCGGCCCCGGCGGTCCCGCCTCCCCGGATCAGGCCGCGCATCGACACCTCCGCCACCGCCGCGAAAGTTGCGGCCGGGGCGGTGCTTTGCAAGTCACGTTGCAGGCCGATACGCGACTCGGCCGCTGGCGCTGACTGCTCAATTTTGGCACATTGGGGGGATGCGCCGTTTCCTTGCCCTGCTGCCCCTCCTGTGCCTGCCCGGGCTCGCCCCGGCGCAGCCGGCGCCGGCCGAGTCCTGCCCCCCGAGCCCGACCCAGGTGGTCAGCCTGCCGGCCACGCGGGCCGCCCTGGCCCGCGGTGCCCCCGTCACCATCCTCGCCTTCGGCTCCTCCTCGACCGAGGGCTCGGGCGCCAGCGGGCCGGAGCAGACCTATCCCGCCCAGCTCGAGCGGCGGCTGCGCGCCGCCCTCCCCGGCGCCGCGATCAGCGTGCTGAACCGCGGCAAGGGCGGGCAGGAGGTGCACGAGATGCTGGCGCGGCTGGAGAGCGACGTGCTCGCGGCGCGGCCGACGCTGGTCATCTGGCAGGCCGGGGCGAATGCGGTGCTGCAGGGCATGCCGGCCGAGGAATTCCACAACAGCCTCTCCGAGGGCATCGCCCGGGTGCAGGCGACCGGCGCCGACGTGCTGCTGATGGATGTGCAGCGGGCGCCGCGCATCCTGCACACGACCGGCTTCGAGCGCCTCGATGCCGCGATCGTCGCGCTGGCGGCCGAGACGCATGCGCCGCTCTTCTCCCGCGCCGCCCTGATGCGGAGCTGGGAGGCCGAGGGCACGCCCTATGACGCGATGATCTCGCCCGACGGCCTGCATCACAACGATCGCGGCTATACCTGCGTGGCCGAGGCGCTGGCCCGCAGCCTTCTCGGCGCGGCCGGCCCGGCGGTGGTGGCGCGGCGCTGAGCGGCGCGACCGCCGCGATGGCGCCGCCGGGTCGGGGTGCCGCCTGGCAAGCGGCCGCCCTATTCGGCCGCCAGCGTGTCGGGCGGGATGACCAGGGCATGGTTCGGCCGCGGCAGCAGCGCCAGCCGTGAATCGAGGCGGCCCTGCACCATGTCGCGGAACAGGCCGCGGTTGAGCGGCCCGGTCTCCGGCACCCGGTCGAGGAAGCGCCGGAACACCGCGCGGTAATGCGCCGCCTGGCGGACGAAGCGCTCGTCCACATCCAGCCGCGCCATCTCGGCCGCGCTGGCTGGCAGCAGCCGCAGGATCGCCAGGGCGAGTTCCGGCCCCGCCGGCAAGGCCAGCTCCGTCCCCGCCTCGCCGGCGCCCCCGAGGGCGCCCGCCCCCTCCCCCTCGGCGCGGCGCCAGCCGAAGGCGAGGCGCCACATCGCGGCCATGACGGCGGCGAGCTCGCGGGCCGTCATGTCCCATTCGGCGACCAGGCGCTCTAGACGGGTCTCGGCCATGAGCGCCTGCAGCGTCTCCGCCTGGCCCCGGCCGGTGGCGAGCTGGCCGAGCAGCAGCCGGGTCTGCTCCTGCAGGATGGCGGTCTGCTCCCGCGCCTCGGCGAGCAGCGCCTGCAACGCCAGGGCGCGGCTGTCCCCGGCCTCGCCCTGGCGTTGCAGGGCGTCGCGCATCACCGCCAGCTCGGCCCGCTGGGTGAGCCAGATGAGCGCCAGCAGGCCGAGGCCGCCCGGCAGCACGAGGCCGATGGCGAGCGCCACCCAGCCCGCCGGACCGAGCGCGATCAGCCCCTCCGGCCCGGCCTCCGCCCAGAGCAGCAGGGCCCCGGCGAGCGGCACCAGGAGGGCGAGGAGGAGGAGGAAGAGGCCGATGGCGCGTGCGAGCAGGCGCAAGGCAGTCAGCCTCCTTCGATATCACGCTGGAATGGTGCGGATGACCATCAGACTATCGGATCGAAGGTAGATACGCACCACTCGAATGCGCGCAGGAGGCGATGATCGGGGCAGTGTGGCCGCCGGGCCGCGGTGTGTCGCCTGCCCCGGCCCCAGCCCCGGCCCCTGCCCCGGTCCCGGCGGTCAGGCCCCGGCGCGCATCCGGCCCGGGTTGAGGATGCCCTTCGGGTCCAGCACCGCCTTCACCCGCCGCCCGATCGCGGCCAGCGCCGGCGGCTCCTCCGGCAGCACCGCGACGGCCGCGCGCAGCGGCTCGGGCGCCCGGAACAGGGTGAAGGTGCCGCCCGCCGCCGCGGCCGCGGCGACCACCCGGGCATGCTGGTCCGGCGTCGCCGGCCCGGCCAGCCAGACCAGCCCGCCGCCCCAGTCGAGCAGCGCCTTGTCGAGGCCGGCCGCCGCCGCCACCCCGGGCCCGGCGGAGGGCTTCACCGAGACCCGCCAGACCGCCTCCCCGGGCGCGGCGCCGAGCGGCTCCGCCTCCCGCACCGCCCGCCAGGCCGCCAGGCTCGCCTCCTCGGCCAGCAGCGCCACCGTGCCGAAGCCGGCCAGATCCTCGCGCAGCCGGCCCAGCCGGTAGGCGACGGACTCGGCGAAATCCTCGATCCGCAGCAGGGCCAGCGGCCCGGGCAGGCCGGCGAGCCCGCCCGCTGGCCCGGCCTGCGGCAGCAGCGCCGCGCCGGAGACGCCGAAGGGGCTGCCGAGCCCGGCCGAGAGGGCCCGCACCCCGGTGGCGAGGTCGGCCACCTGCACCGCCAGCGAGCCGGAGGAGGCCGGCGCCGGCAGCACCTTCAGCGTCACCTCGGTGAGGACGCCGAGCGTGCCATGCGCGCCGGTCAGCAGCTTGCAGAGATCGAGGCCGGTGACGTTCTTCAGCACCCGCCCGCCGCTGCGGAACACCGCGCCGGTGCCGGTGACGGCGCGGATGCCCATGACATGGTCGCGCATGGCGCCGCCGGCGATGCGGCGCGGGCCGGAGAGGTTGGTCGCCACCAGCCCGCCGATCGTCGGGGCGCGGTCGGTGCCGAAGAAGGCCGAGAGCGTCGGCGGCTCGGCGATCAGGTGCTGCCCCTTCTCCGCCAGCGCCGCCTCGATCTCGGCGAGCGGCGTGCCGGCGAGGGCCGAGACGATCAGCTCCTGCGGCCGGTAGAGGGTGATGCCGGAGAGGCCGCGGGTGCTGAGCGTGCGCGCCGCCTGCACCGGCCGCAGCAGGTCGCGCTTGCTGCCGTTCCCCTCGATGGCCAGCGGCTCGGCGGCGGCATGCGCCGCGGCGATGGCCGCGGCCAGCGCCGCCTCGTCCCGCGGCGCGAGAGACGCCTCGCTCATGCCGCGTGTTGCAGGGCGGGGTTGTCCTCCAGCGGGAAGACCTTGGCCGGGTTGAGCAGCCAGCCGGGATCGAAGGCACCCTTGACGGCGCGCTGCAGGGCGAGCTCGGCCGGGGTGAACTGCACCCCCATCAGGTCGCGCTTCTCGACGCCGACGCCATGCTCGCCGGTCAGGCAGCCGCCGACCTCGACGCAGAGCTTCAGGATGTCGGCGCCGAAGGCCTCGGCCTTGTGGAAGCTCGCCGGGTCGTTGGCGTCGAACATGATGAGCGGATGCAGGTTGCCGTCGCCGGCATGGAAGACGTTCGCCACCTGCAGCCCGTATGCCGCGCTCATCTCGCCGATGCGCTTCAGCACATGCGGCAGCTCGCCGGTCGGGATGGTGCCGTCCATGCAGAGATAGTCGGGGCTGATGCGGCCGACCGCGCCGAAGGCGCCCTTGCGGCCCTTCCAGATCGCCAGGCTCTCCTCGGCGCTCTGCGCCACCTTCAGGCTGATCGGGTCGAAGCGGCCGCAGATCTCCTTCAGTTGGCCGAGCAGCCTGTCCTGCTCCTCGGTGCTGCCCTCGACCTCGATGATCAGCATCGCCTCGGCCTCCAGCGGGTAGCCGGCATGCGCGAAGGCCTCGCAGGCATGGATGCAGGGCTTGTCCATGAACTCGAGCGCCACCGGGATGATGCCCGAGGCGATGATGGCATCGACCGCGGCGCCGGCGATCTCGGTGCCCTTGAAGGCGGCGAGCATGGCGCGCTGGCCCTCGGCGGCGCGCAGGATGCGCACCGTCACCTCGGTGACGATGGCGAGCTGCCCCTCGGAGCCGGTGAGCAGGCCGAGCCAGTCATAGCCGGCGGCATCGAGATGCTGGCCGCCGACCTCGAGGATCTCGCCCTCGATGGTGACGAGCCTGAGGCCGAGCAGGTTGTTGGCGGTGACGCCATATTTCAGGCAATGCGCGCCGCCCGAGTTCATGTTGACGTTGCCGCCGATCATGCAGGCGAGCTGGGAGGAGGGGTCGGGGGCGTAGAAGAAGCCGTCGCCGGCGACATGGTTGGTGATGCCGAGATTGGTGACGCCGGCCTCCACCACCGCCAGGCGGTTCTCGTAATCCACCTCCAGGATGCGGTTCATGCGCATCAGCCCGATCACCACCGCATCGGCGAGCGGCAGCGCCCCGCCGGAGAGGCTGGTGCCGGCGCCGCGCGGGACCACCCGGATGCCGTTCGCATGGCAGTAGCGCAGCACGGCGGCGACCTGCTCGGTGGTCTCCGGCAGCACCACCGCGAGCGGCGGCTGGCGATAGGCCGAGAGCCCGTCGGTCTCATAGGGCTTGAGGCGCAGCGCCTCGCCGATCACCCCCTCGCCGAGCGGGCCGCCCGGGACGAGGGCGCGGAGGGCGGCAACGATCTCGTCACGGCGGGCCAGCACCGCCGGCTTCGGGTCGGGCAGCCTGATCACGTCCGGCTCTCCTGCTCACGCATCCTGAGCCGCGGAAAATGGGCCCGGCGGCCGCGCCGGGCAAGCGGCACGCTTGCCGCTGCCGGGCGGCGCGGGCAGTTTCCCGGCCCAACGATCCTCTGGAGATGCGCGTGCCCCGTTTTCCCTCCTGGCTTCTCGTCGCCGCCCTGGCGCTCGGCCTCGGCCTCGCCGCGCCGGCCTCCGCCCAGATCCGCGAGGGCACCTATGCGGTCGAGGGCACCAACCCGGACGGCAGCACCTATGACGGGCAGCTCCTGCTGCGCGCCGGCCCGGCCGGGAGCTGGCTGGCCAATTGGCGGGTGGGGCGCGAGCAGATCATCGGCCTCGGCCTGATCAATGGCGGGGTGCTCGCCATCTCCTTCGTCATCGACGGGCGGCCGGGCGTCTCGGTCTTCGAGGTCGATGCGGATGGCAAGCTGCGCGGGCACTGGACCACGGGCGGCGGCCTCGGGACCGAGTTGCTGACGCCGCAATGATGCCGGGCGCGGGACGGCGCCCCCGTCCCGCCCCTCGCAGATCGGGCGCGTGGCCTCCCCTGCGGGCGCCACACGGCAGAAAACCCGCCGCGGCCGGGCCGCAGGCGGGTTGTTCAGGCAGCACCGCGAAGCGGCCCCATGCCGCCGGCCCTGCGGCCGGCCAGGACGGGGCGGCCCCTCAGCCCTGGCGGGCCTTGAGGCGCGGGTTCTTCTTGTTGAGCACGTAGAGGCGGCCACGGCGGCGCACCACCACGCAGTTCTTGTCGCGCGTCTTCGCGGATTTGAGGCTGTTGCGGATCTTCATCTCGGCGGACCTTTTCGAGCGGGCGCGTTTAGGGAAAGGGGGCCGGCCTGTCAACCGGGAGCGGCGGCCGGCGCCTGGGCAGGCCCCTGGGCAGGTCCCTGGGCATGCCCCTGGGCAGGCCCGGTCTCGCGGGCCTGCGGCAGCTTGCGGCCGAGGATGCCCTCCGCCACCTGGGTGCGCAGCACCTGCGCCGTGCCGCCGGCGATGGCGAACATGCGGGCGTCGCGGACATGCCGCTCCAGCGGGTTGTCGCGGCTATAGCCCTCGGCGCCCCAGATCTGCAGCGCCTGGTTGGTGACGGCGATGGCGGTGTCGGCGGCCAGCACCTTGGCCTGGGCGGCCGCCAGCCGGTCCGGGAAGCCCGGCACGCCGTCGCCAGGCCCGGCGCTGCGGGCGGCGCGCCAGACCAGGGCGCGCGCCGCCTCGAGCTGGATGGACATGTCGGCCAGCATCCAGCCGATGCCCTGGAACTCGCCGATCGCCCGGCCGAATTGCCGCCGCGTCCCGGCCCGGGCGAGCGCCGTCTCATAGGCCCCGGCGGCGATGCCGAGGGCGACCGCCGCGGCGCCGACGCGCTGGCCGTTATAGGCCTGCATCAGCCGGCCGAAGCCGCGGGCCAGGCCGCCCGGCGGGCGCAGCACCATGGCGTCCGGCACCTCGAGGCCGCGCAGGTGGATCTCCGCCTCCGGCATGCCGCGCAGCCCCATCGAGGGGATGCGGCGATGGATGACGAGGCCGGGCGGGTCCCCCTCCCCGTTCCGCACCGCGAGGAAGCCGGCGATGCCGCGCTCCTCCCCGGCCTCGAAGGCGCGGGCGAAGATCAGGTGCAGGCGGGAGACGCCGCCGCCGGTGATCCAGTGCTTGACGCCGTCGATCACCCAGACGTCGCCCTGCCGCACCGCCCGCGTCGTCATCTCGGTGGCGGCCGAGCCGGCCTCGGGCTCGGTGATGCAGATCGCCGGCTTGTCGCCGGCCAGCACCAGCCCGGCGGCGAGGCGCTTCTGCGCCTCGGTGCCATAGGCCATGACGGCGCCGATCGCGCCCATATTGGCCTCGACCGCGATGCGGCCGCAGACGGCGCAGGCCTTGGCGAATTCCTCGATGACCAGGACGGCCTCGAAGCAGGAGAGGCCCGGCCCGCCATGGGCGCGCGGGATGGTCATGCCGAGGAAGCCGGCCTCGGTCATGCGGCGCACCATCGGCCAGGGATAGGCCTCGGTCCGGTCGGTCGCCGCCGCCTGCGCCGCGGCCTCGCGCGCCAGCGCCCGCGCCCGGTCGCGCAGCGCCGCCTCAGCCGGTGTCAGACCGTCCATGGCCGCTCCCCCTTTCGCCCCGGGTTACCCGCCATGCACCGCCGCGGCAATGGCCTGGGCGAGATCGCGGAATTCGCCGGCCCGCGGGCTGCGCGGCCGCCAGGCGAGCGCCAGGCTGCGGCCGGGCGCCGGCGAGGCCGGGTCCTGGCCCAGCACCGGCCGCACCTCCACCGCCGCGCCGGCCAGCACCCCGCCCGCCACCGCCAGCCGCGGCACCAGCGTCACCCCGAGGCCGCTCGCCACCATCTGCACCAGCGTGTGCAGCGAGGTGGCGGCGAAGCCTTCCTCGGCGGGGATGGCGGCGCGCGGCAGGCCGCAGGCATCGAGCGCATGCTCGCGCAGGCAATGCCCATCCTCCAGCAGCAGCAGCCGCTCCGCCGCCAGCGCCGCGATCGGCACCGCGTCCAGCGCCGCCAGCCGGTGGCCGGCGGGCAGCGCCGCCAGGAAAGGATCGGGCGCGAAGGCCAGGGTCTCCGCCTCGCCGCAGGTGCAGGGCAATGCCAGCAGCAGCAGGTCGAGCCGCCCCACGGCGAGCTGCGCCAGCAACCGCTCGGTCTGGTCCTCGCGCAGCCAGAGCCGGAGCCGCGGAAAGGCCTGGCGCAGCGTCGGCATCAGCCGCGGCAGCAGGAAGGGGCCGATGGTCGGGATGACGCCGAGGCGAAGCGAGCCGGAGAGCGGGTCGCGCGCCGCGGTCGCGGTTTCCGCCACGGCCTCCAGCGCCGCCATGGCCTGGCGCGCCCGCTCGACCACCTCGAGGCCGAGCGGGGTGAAGATCGGCCGCTTGGTGGCGCCGCGCTCGAGCAGCGTCGCGTCGAGCTGCCGCTCGAGCGCGATGATGCCGGCGGACAGGGTGGACTGGGTCACCGCGCAGGCGGCGGCGGCACGGCCGAAATGACCATGGTCGGCGAGCGCCAGCAGGTAGCGGAGCTGCTGTGGTGTCGGCAGCGATATCATCGGCTCGCCCGATCGCGACCGCAGCCGGGAGGCGGGCAGGAATGGCCGGACGGCGCGGCCGGGGGGCAGCCGCCTCGCCGGTCGTGCCGCAGGCGAATCCATGGAGCGGGATGGCCATCGCGCGCCGCCACGCCGCGGGCGGCCGATGGAGTCGCGGCCCGGCCGGGCCCTGCCCGGCGCGGGCGGGGCGGCGAGGCGGCAGGCCCGGCGGGCGGGCGACATGGCGGGCGAATGGGCAAGGCATCCATGGTTCAAAGGCGTCCAGCCAGGCGGCGCGGGGCGGAGGGGCCGCTGCGCATCATCGATCCAGTCGATCGGTTTTCGCAAAACTATTCATTGGCCTGAAACGGCACCGGCGCCAATATTTGGTGCAGCGCAGCATGGCAGCAACCATGCAGGGCGCCGAATTCAACCGCTAGGGATGTCCGCATGCTGACCGTTGGCGACAAGTTCCCCTCCTTCGCCCTCGACGCCGTGAAGGGAGGCCCCGAGGGGCTGGGCGGCCCCGGCAAGTCCTTCACCCGCGTCACCTCCGAGACCGATGCCGGCAAGTGGAAGGTCGTCTTCTTCTGGCCGAAGGACTTCACCTTCATCTGCCCGACCGAGATCGCCGCCTTCGGCAAGCTCGCCGGCGAGTTCGCCGACCGTGACGCGGTGGTCTACGGCGTCTCGACCGACAGCGAGTTCGTGCACCTGAACTGGCGCGTCCACAACGACGACATCCGCGACCTGCCGATCCCGATGCTGGCCGACATCAAGCGCGAGCTGTCCGCGGCGCTGGGCATCCTCGACAAGGAGGCCGGCGTCGCGCTGCGCGCCACCTTCATCGTCGATCCGGACGGCACCATCCAGTGGGCGGCGGTGAACGGCCTCAATGTCGGCCGCAACCCGCAGGAGGTGCTGCGGGTGCTCGACGCGCTGCAGACCGACGAGCTCTGCCCCTGCAACTGGGAGAAGGGCAAGGAGGTCCTCAAGCCGCAGGACCTGTTCGAGAAGGCGGCCTGACGCCGCCCATCGCGTGACGGGGGGACGGAGGCGTCCCCCCGCCCTCTCCTCCCGGCCCCGGGCCGGGAGGAGGGTGGGCCGAGCGGATGGGCCGCCCCCCGGGGCGCCGCGTCCGCTCCGCCCACCCACAATCAGAGCCCGTCGAGGAGCCCGCCATGTCGCTGGAAGCCCTGCGCAACGCCCTGCCCGACTATGCCAAGGACCAGAAGCTGAATCTCGGCAGCCTGGCCACCGAGCCGGTGCTGACCGAGCAGCAGCGCGCCGGCACCTTCATCGCCTCCGCCCTTGCCTCCCGCAACCCGACCGTGATCAGGGAGATCGTGGACGAGTTCGGCCCGAAGCTCAGCCCGGAGGCGCTGACCGCCGCCAAGGCCGCGGCCAGCATCATGGGCATGAACAACGTCTATTACCGTTTCACCCATCTGGTGCAGGGCGACTACGCCCAGATGCCGGCCAAGCTGCGGATGAACGTCATGGCCCGCCCCGGCGTCGACAAGACGGATTTCGAGCTCTGGTCGCTCGCCGTCTCGGCCATCAACGGCTGCGGCATGTGCATGGAGAGCCATGAGAAGGTCGTGCTGCAGCATGGGCTGAGCAAGGAGCAGGTGCAGGCCGCGGTGCGCATCGCCTCGGTGGTGCATGCGACGGCCGCGACCCTCGACGGCGAGGCGGCGCTCGCCGCCTGAGCGGGCCGCCGCCGGCCTGTCTTCATCGCTCCTTCACCCGGCCCCGCCATGATCGCCGTCCATCGGGTCGATCAGGCAGTGGGCGAATGGATCAGCAACCGAAATCGCGGCAGGTGACGGACCGCGACCGCTTCCTGACCTTCGCCCTGGCCGCGGCCGAGATCCTGGTGGAGACGACGCCGGACGGCCGCATCCTCTTCGCGGCCGGCGCCCTCAACAGCCGCCTCGGCCGGCCGGCCGAGGACTGGCTGGGCCGCCAAGCGCGGGACCTGCTCGCCCTGCCGGACCGGCCGGGCTTCGACCTCGCCTTCGCCCGCCTCCTCGCCCGCGACCGCCTGCCGCCCACCCGCTTCCGCCTGGCCAACGGCGCGGGCACGCCGGTCTCCTGCGCCGGGCTGCGGCTGCTCGGCCGGGATGCCAGCCGGCTCTGCCTCACCCTCGGCGCCATGCCGGCCGAGCGCCCCGCCGACCTCCCCGCCCCCGCGGGCCCCGCCGGCCTCTGGCAGGCCGCCGAGCAGACCGCGCGGGACGGCGGCGACGGGTGCATGCTCGGCCTGATCGAGCTGCGCGAGGCCGACCGGCCGCTCATCCCCTCGCCCGACGCCGCCGCCCGCATCCGCGAGACCATCGCCGGCACGCTCGGCTCCGAGGATCTGGCGAGCGAGCTCACGCCCGGGCGCTACGGCCTGATCGCCCGGGGCGGCTCGGATATCGGGGCGCTCGGCGAGGCCATCGCCGCCGCCGCCGGCAACGGCGCCACCGCCGCCACCCGCGGCCTGGCGCTGGAGGCGGAGGGGCTGACGCCGCTGCAGCGCTCCCGCGCCCTCCGCCACGCCCTCGCCTGCTTCTCCCGCGAGGGGCTGGAGCGGCTGGATGGGGAGGGCTTCGCGGAGGGGCTGTCCGGCTTCGTGGCGCAGGTCTATGCGCGGGCGGCCCGGCTGCGCCAGGCCATCGCCGATCGTCGCTTCCAGCTCGCCTTCCAGCCGATCGTCGCCCTGGCCGATCGCCAGCCGCATCACTGGGAGGCGCTGCTGCGGCCGGACCCGGAAACCCGCGCCGCCATCGGCGGGGTGCAGGATTTCGTCACCTTCGCCGAGACGGCGGGCCTGTCGGAGGAGCTGGACTGGGCCGTGCTCGCCGCGGTCTGCGCCGCCGCCCGCCGCGTCCGCGGTGCCCGCATCGCCGCCAACCTCTCCGGCCTGACCTTGCAGAGCCCGGGCTTCCGCGACCGGCTGCTGACCCTGCTCGATGCCGAGCCGCTGCTGTCGCACCGCCTGCTCATCGAGATCACCGAAACCGCCGAGATCGAGAACGAGGCCGAGGCGGTGCGCACGGTCGAGGCGCTGCGGCAGCGCGGCCTGCTGCTCTGCATCGACGATCTCGGCGCCGGCGCCGCCGCCTTCCGCTACCTGCGCGCCTTCCGGGTCGATTACGTGAAGATCGACGGGCTCTACGTCACCGCCGCCACGCATAGCGAGCAGGACCGCAGCGTCATCGCCGGCATGGCGGAGCTGGCCCGGTCGCTCGGGGCGCGGGTGGTGGCGGAGCGGATCGAGACTGAGGAGGAGGCCTCGCTCATGCGCGCGCTCGGCGTGGAGTATGGCCAGGGCTGGCTGTTCGGGCGGCCCGGCCCCCTGCCTGGCCCCCTGCCCGGCGGCGGCCAGGCTGCCGCCCCCGTCGGGCCGAACGCCCTGGCGTCGTAGCGCCGGCCCCCAGCTGGGATTTGGCGCCCTGGCCGGGATTTGACGCCCTGGCCGGGCGCAACGATCATGCTCGGCGCGCGGCGCCGCCGCCAGGGAGGACCGGCATGCGCGAGCGGAGTTGCCAGCCCCCGGACCCCGCGCCGCGCCGGCCGCGCTTCCGCCCGCCGCCCGGCGCCTGCGACGCGCATTGCCACGTCTTCGGCCCGGCCGACCGCTACCCCTATGCGCCGGACCGCGCCTATACCCCGCCCGATGCGCCGGTCGAGGCGCTGCGCCGGCTGCACGCCATCCTCGGCCTCGAGCGCGCGGTGATCGTGCAGGCGAGCTGCCACGGCACCGACAACACGGCGATGCTGGAGGCGATCGCCGGCTCCGGCGGCGCCTATCGCGGCGTCGCCATCCTCGATGCCGGCGTCACCGAGGCCGAGCTCGACCGGCTGCAGGCCGGGGGCATCCGCGGCGTGCGCTTCAACTTCGTGCGCCATCTCGGCGGCGCCCCCGACCTCGCCGTCTTCGACGCGGTGCTGGAGCGGATCGAGCGCCTCGGCTGGCATGTGGTGCTGCATCTCGATGCCGAGGACATCCTGGACCATGCCGGCCGCATCGCCCGGCTGCGCGTGCCCTTCGTCATCGACCATATGGGCCGGGTGAAGGCGCGCGGCGGGCTCGGCCAGGCGCCCTTCCGCGCCCTGCTCGAGCTGCTGCGCAACCCGCTCGCCTGGGTGAAGGTCTGCGGCGCCGAGCGCGTCTCCTCCGCCGGCCGGCCCTTCGCCGATGCCGTGCCCTTCGCCGCGGCGCTGATCGAGGCGGCGCCCGAGCGGGTGCTCTGGGGCACCGATTGGCCGCATCCGAACATCGCCGGCGACATGCCGAACGACGGCGACCTCGTCGATCTCTTCGCGCAATTCACCGCCGATGCCGGGCTGCGGCGGCAGGTGCTGGTGGAGAACCCGGCCCGGCTCTACTGGCGCTGAGGTGCCGCCTCAGCTCCATTCCGCGCGCAGGAAGCGGTAGCCCTCGCCCGCCCGCGCGACATGGCCGGTCGCCGGGAAGGGGAAATGGTAGCCGATGACGCGGATGCGGTCGGTCGCCGCCATGTCGAGCACCCGCCGGCGCGTCGCCTCCGCCGCCGCGGCGTCGAATTCGAAGGTCGAATGCAGGCCGGGGCGGCGCAGGAACAGCTCCGGCCGGTGGCTGGTATCGGCCAGCAGCAGCAGTTGCTCGCCGCCATCGGCGATGCGGAAGATGCAATGCCCGGGCGTGTGGCCGAAGGCGGCGATGGACTCGATGCCCGGCGCCACCGCCTCGCCGGGGGCGAATTGCCGCAGCCGCGCCCGGTAGGGCGCGAAGCGGCGGGCGACATTGGCGAAGTTCACCCGCTGCCCCTCCGGGCTGCGGGTCTCGTTCGCCGGGTCGCTCCACCAGGCCCATTCCGGCTCGGCGACCGCCACCTCGGCATTGGGGAAGGTGGCGGTGCCGTCGCGCGCGGTCAGGCCATGGATGTGGTCCTGGTGGCAATGGGTGACGACGACGAGCCCGACCTTCTCCGGCTCGAGCCCCGCCGCCGCCATGTTGCGCGCCAGCAGCCCGGCGGTCGGCGCCATCTGGCCGCCGGTGCCGGCATCGAAGGCGACCAGCATCCGGCCGGTCTCGACGAAGGTGACGGTATAGGGGCCGTCATAGGTCGCGGTCGGCAGGAAGCTCTCGGCCAGCACCGCCTGCACCTCGGGCAGCGGGGCGTTGCGCACCAGCCCCTCCGTGCTGCGGCGGGCGAAGCCATCGAACACCGTGGTCACGGTGAAGCCGCCGAGCCGGAAGCGGTACCAGCCCGGCGCCTGGGCCAGCGCGGCGGGCGTCGCCGCAGCCGCCCGCCTTGCCAGGGGCGGCAGGGCGAGGCCCGGCGCCGCCAGCGGAATGAAGGACAGGGAGCGGCGTCCGGTCGGCAAGGCGGCCTCCGTGGATCGGTCTGCCGGGGAAGATGCGCCGCCGCCGCGGGTCACGCCACCCGGTGCGGCGGGGCGGCTCCCTTCAGCAGCACGGCATCGAGATTCTCCAACGCGCGATTCCCCATCGCGTCGCGCGTCTCGATCGTCGCGCTGCCGAGATGCGGCAGCAGCACAACGTTCTGCAAGGGCAGGTAGCCCGGGTTCACCTTCGGCTCGCCATCGTACACGTCGAGGCCGGCGGCGCGGATATGGCCGGACTTCAGGGCCGCGATCAGCGCCGCGTCGTCGAGCGAGCCGCCGCGGCCGGTGTTGATGACGATCGCCCCTTTCTTCATCTTCGCCAGCCGCTCGGCATTCAGCCAGTGCCGCGTCCCCGCGCCGCCTGGGACGTGCATCGAGATCATGTCGATGGTCGAGAGGAAGCTGTCCTCGTTGTCGTGGTAGATGGCGCCCTGCTCGAGCTCCGGCGGCAGGCGCTGCATGTCGCGGTAGTGGATCTCCATGCGGAAGCCGCGCGCCATGTTGGCCAGCTCCCGCCCGATCCGGCCGAAGCCGAGGATGCCGAGCTTCTTGTGCTCGAGCGTCACGCCCATGAGCTGCGTCGGCGCCCAGCCCTGCCACTGGCCGCTGCGCACCAGCGCCTCGCCCTCCACCGCGCGGCGGGCGGCCATCAGCAGCAGGGTGAAGGCGCATTCGGCGGTGGCGAAGGAGAGCACCTCGGGCGTGTTCACCACCACGATGCCGCGCGCCTTGGCCGCCTCGATATCGATATGGTCGAAGCCGACGCTGAAGGTGGCGATGACCTTCACGCTGTCCGGCAGCGCCTTGATGCAGGCGGCGTTGAACTGGTCGCCGGCGGCGCCGAGGATGCCGTCGGCCTTCGCCGCGGTCGCGCGCCGGGCGATCTCGGCGCCGTCGGTGGACCAGGGCTCGTCCTGCGGGTTGAGGCGGGCGTCGTAGTCGCGCGAGGCGCGCGCCTCGATGGCGTCCGGCAGCTTGCGGGTGACGAGCAGGATCGGCTTGGGCATGGCGGGCATCTCCTCGGGTCTCGCGGTTTACCAGCGGCGGCGCGTCTTGCCATCCCGGCGCGGCCGGCCCGGCGGGCGGCCCGCTTGCCAGGGGCCGGCCCCGGGGGCACCGTCCCGGCCGGAATCGAAGGGGAGCGAGGCGCATGGATCTCGGGTTGCAGGGCCGGCGCGCCCTGGTCATGGGCGGCACCAAGGGTCTTGGTCGGTCGATCGCCGATGCGCTGGCCGGCGAGGGCGCGGCGCTCGTCATCAGCGGCCGCGACCAGGGGCGGCTGGACCAGGCGGCGGCCGAGCTGAAGGCGGCCGGCGCCGCCTCCGCCGCTGGCGTCGTCGCCGATGTCGCGCGCAGCGCCGACATGGACAAGCTGGCCGATGCGGCGCTGGCCGCCCTGGGCGGGGTCGATATCCTGGTGCTGAACCATGGCGGGCCGCCGCCCTGCACCGCCTCGCAGATCACCGAGGAGGCGCTGCTGGAGTGGTTCCAGCACATCGTCGTCTCGCCCATCCGCATCGCCAACCGCCTCATCCCGGCGATGCGCGAGCGCGGCTGGGGCCGGGTGATCGTGGTCGGCAGCACCGGCATGCAGCACCCGATCCCGACGCTGGCGCTTTCCAACACGCTGCGCGCCTCGATCTGGGGCTGGCTGAAGACCCTCTCGGGCGAGGTGGCGAAGGACGGGGTGACGATGAACATCCTCGCCCCCGGCACCATCCAGACCGACCGGGTGACCCAGACGACGACGGTGCGCGCCAAGCAGAAGGGCGTCTCCTTCGAGGCGGCGCTGGCCGAGGCGGCGGCCGAGATCCCGGCCGGGCGGCTCGGCACCCCGGCGGATTACGGGCCGATGGGCGCCTTCCTCGCCAGCGAGAAGGGCGCCTACATCACCGGCAGCATGATCCGCGTCGATGGCGGCCGCGTCCGCGGCATGGTGTGATTGTTCCCCACGAAGCCGCTGCGCGGCTTCGTGGGTCCCCCAGGGAGCCACCTGCCGGCCAAGGGGCGCCACAGCCTGCCGTGGCGAAGCCATGGCGGGGCACCGGGCGGAGGCGCCGCCGGCGCCTCGGGGCCTCGATGTGCCAACGTCAATGCATGCCGGTATAGGGACGGCGCGGCACAGCATGTGCTAGTCGGGCTGCCGACGGGGGCTTGATGCGCTCCCGCAAGGAGTTCTGGATGCTGCCCAACCTCACCCCCGATGTCGCGCTCGCCGAACGGCTCTTTGCCACCCTGCGCGAGCGGAGCTTCGACGGCACCGGCATCACCCGCGAGGCCTTCGGGCCGGGCGAGCGCATGGCGCATGCGCTGATGGCCGAGACCGGCGCGGCGCTCGGCCTCGAGCAACGGGTCGATCCGGTGGGCAATCTCTACCTCACCCTGCCCGGCGCCGACCGCGCGGCGAAGCGGGTGCTGCTCGGCAGCCATCTCGACAGTGTCGTATCCGGCGGCAATTACGACGGCGCGGCCGGCGTGCTGGCCGGGCTTGCGGCGCTCGCCGGCATGCGCCGCGCCGGCTATGTCCCGGCCCGCGACATCACGGTGATGGCGATCCGCGCCGAGGAGGCGGGCGCCTGGTTCCCCACCTCCTATCCCGGCAGCCGCGGCGCCCTGGGCGCCATGACGCCCGAGGAGTTGCAGGTGCGACGGCTGGATACCGGCCGGACGCTGGCCGAGCACATGCGCGAGGAGGGGTTCGACCCGGATTTCGTCGCCCGCGGCGAGCGGGGAATCGACCCGGCGGGCATCGCCGCCTTCCTCGAGGTGCATATCGAGCAGGGGCCGGTGCTGGAGGCCGAGGGCGTCCCGGTCGGCATCGTCACCGGCATCCCCGGCAGCCGCCGCCTGCGCGCGGCGCGGGTGATCGGCGAATGGAACCACTCCGGCGCCACGCCGCGGAAATACCGCAAGGACGCCGCCATCGCCCTCGCCGACCTCGCCGTCGCGCTGGACGAGGCCTGGTGCCGACTGGATGCGCTCGGCCAGGCCATGGTCTGCACCTTCTGCGTGCTGGCGACGCCGCCCGAGGCGGGCTTCACCAAGATCCCCGGCGAGGCCGTGTTCCAGCTCGACGTGCGCAGCGTCAACCTGCACGCCTGCGACGCGCTCTTCGAGGTGCTGTACGACAAGGTGGCGGAGATCGAGGCGCGCCGCGGCGTACGCTTCGAGCTCGGCGCCGAGACCGGCAGCCGCGCCAGCCCGATGGATGCGGGCGTGCAGGCGGCGCTGCGGCAGGCCGCCGCGGCGCTCGGCATCTCCTGCCACGTCATGGCTTCGGGCGGCGGGCACGACGCCGCGGCCTTCGCCCAGGCCGGCATCCCGACCGGGATGCTCTTCGTGCGCAACCAGAATGGCAGCCACAATCCGAAGGAAGGGATGCGGATGGAGGATTTCGCGCAGGCCTCGGCCATCGCGCAGCGTTTCGCCGCGGAGTACGCGGCGTGACGGGGAGCCTGGCGGAGCCGGCCAAGGGGGCGCGGCTCGCCGTCGATATCGGCGGCACCTTCACCGACCTCGCCGTGGAATGCGGCGCCGAGCGCTGGACCGCCAAGGTGCTGACCACGCCCGCCGCCCCCGAGCAGGGCGTGCTGGAGGGCGTGCGGGTGGTGCTGGAGCGGGCCGGGCTGGCGCCCTCCGACATCGCCCTCGTCATCCATGGCACGACGCTCGCCACCAATGCCGTCATCGAGCGCAAGGGCGCGCGCACGGCGCTGCTGACGACCGAGGGGTTCCGCGACGTCCTCGCCCTCGGCAACGAGAGCCGCTACGACCAGTACGACCTGAACATCGAGCTGCCGCAGCCCCTGGTGCCGCGCCGCTGGCGCCTGCCGGTGCCGGAGCGGCTGGACAACACCGGCCGCGTGCTGCTGCCGCTCGACGAGGCGGCGGTGGCGCAGCAGGTCGCCTTCATGCGCGCCGAGGGGATCGAGGCGGTCGCCATCGGCTTCTTGCATGCCTTCGTCAACCCGGCGCATGAGCGCCAGGCCGCCGCCATCATCCGCGACCTCTGGCCGGAGGCGCCGCTCTCCCTCTCCTCCGAGGTCTCGCCGGAGATGCGGGAATGGGAGCGCTTCTCCACCACCGTCGCCAATGCCTATGTGCAGCCGCTGATGGCGCGCTACCTGAAGCGGCTGGAGGCCGGGCTGCGCGAGGGCGGGCTCGCCTGCCCGATCTTCATGATGCTCTCGGGCGGCGGCCTCACCACCCTCGACACCGCGGCGCGCTTCCCGATCCGCCTCGTCGAGAGCGGGCCGGCGGGCGGCGCCATCTTCTCGGCGCATGTGGCGCGCGAGCGCGGGCTCGACCGCGTGCTCTCCTTCGACATGGGCGGCACCACGGCCAAGGTCTGCCTGATCGACGACTTCCAGCCGCAGGCCAGCCGGACCTTCGAGGTGGCCCGCGTCGGCCGCTTCAAGAAGGGCTCCGGCCTGCCGCTGCGCATCCCGGTGATCGAGATGGTGGAGATCGGCGCCGGCGGCGGCTCCATCGCCGCGGTCGACAGCATGGGCCGCATCACCGTCGGGCCGGAGAGCGCGGGCGCCGATCCCGGCCCGGCCTGCTACGGCCGTGGCGGCGCCAGGCCGGCGGTGACGGATGCCAACCTGGCGCTCGGCCGCTACGACCCGGAGGCCTTCGCCGGCGGCTCGCTGCGGCTGCATCCGGGGCCGGCGCTCGATGCGCTCGCCGCCGAGGTGGGCGGACGGCTCGGCCTGGCGCCGGAGATGGCGGCGCTCGGCGTGGTCGAGATGGTGGACGAGAACATGGCGAACGCCGCCCGCGTCCACGCCATCGAGAGCGGCAAGGGCTTCGAGGGCCGCGCCATCATCGCCTTCGGCGGCGGCGGCCCGGTGCATGGCTATCGCGTCGCCGAGAAGATCGGCGTGAAGCGGCTGCTGGTGCCGAGCGGCGCCGGCGTCGGCTCGGCCATCGGCTTCCTGCGCGCGCCGGTCGCCTATGAGGTGGTGCGCAGCCTCTACCAGCGCTTCGCCAGCTTCGACCGGGAGGCGGTGAACGCGCTGCTCGCCGGCATGGCGGCGGAGGCCGAGGCGGTGGTCGCGCAGGGCGCCTTCGGGGCGCCGACCGTCGAGGGCCGCATCGCCTATATGCGCTATGTCGGCCAGGGGCATGAGATTGCCGTGCCGCTGCCGGCGCGGGACCTGGAGGCAGCGGATGTCGAGGCGATCCGCGCCCTCTACGACAAGGAATATGCCCGCTTCTACGACCGGCCGGTGCCGGGCAGCGATGTCGAGATCCTGAGCTTCGCGGTGACGGTGGCGACCCGGGTCGCGGCGGTCGAGCCGGCGGCGCCGGCGGCCGAATCCCCTGCCCCGCCGCCGATCCGCCACCAGGCGGTGCGCGACACGGTGAGCGGCGAGGTCGCCGCCTGGCCGGTCTATGACCGCGCCGCCATGGCGCCGGGCGCCACGCTGGCGGGTCCCTGCATCATCGCCGAGGCGGAGACCAGCACGCTGGTCGGGCCGGGCTGGGTCTGCCGCATGGACAGCCTGTTCTATCTCGACCTCGAGGACCGGCGCGGGAGGGCGGCATGACCCGCCCCCTGCCGCGCCGGAGCGGCCCCGCGACCACAGGAGGCATCGCATGAGCGAGGCACTCGCCAAGATCCAGCGCCAGATCCAGTGGAACCGCCTGATCGCGGTGGTCGAGGAACAGGCGCAGACCATGATCCGCACCGCCTTCAGCACCACGGTGCGCGAGGCGGGCGACCTCTCGGCCGGCATCTTCGACCTGCAGGGCCGGATGCTGGCCCAGGCCGTCACCGGCACGCCGGGCCATGTCAACTCCATGATGGAGAGCGTGGGCCACTTCCTGGCGAAATTCCCGGCGGAGACGATGCAGCCGGGCGACCACTACATCACCAACGATCCCTGGCTCGGCACCGGGCACCTGCACGACCTCACCGTCGTCACCCCCGCCTTCCGCAAGGGCAGGATCGTCGGCCTCTTCGCCAACACCGCGCATATCATCGATATCGGCGGCCTCGGCATGGGGCCGGAGGGGCGGAGCGTCTTCGAGGAAGGGCTCTACATCCCGATCGTCAAATGCTTCGACCGCGGCGCGCCGAACGAGACCTTCTTCGACTTCCTCCGCGCCGGCAGCCGCACCCCGGTCGAGCTGGAGGGCGACGTCTACAGCCTCTGCGCCTGCAACGATGCCGGGGCGCGGCGGCTGGTCGAGATGCTCGACGAGTTCGACATGGACAGCCTCGACCCGCTGGCGGAGTTCATCTTCGACAGCTCGCTGGCCGCGACGCTCGAGGAGATCCGCAAGCTGCCGCAGGGCACCTACCGCGCCGAGATCCGCTCCGACGGCTATGAGGCGCCGGTGACGCTGCAGGCGGCGATGACGGTCGAGGAGGCGCGGATCGTGGTCGATTATGCCGGCACCTCCGGCCTCTCGACCCGCGGCATCAACGTCCCCCCCGCCTATTGCCGCGCCTATGCCTGCTTCGGCATCAAATGCGTGGTCGCGCCCGAGATCCCGAACAATTGGGCGAGCCTCAGCCCCTTCCAGATGCAGATCCCGGAGGGCTGCATCCTGAACGCGCCGCGGCCCTATCCGGTCTCGGTGCGGCATGTCGTCGGCCAGCTCCTGCCCGACCTGATGATGGGCTGCCTGCACCAGGCGGTGCCGGGGCGGGTGAATGCCGAGGGGTCCTCGGCGCTGTGGAACCCGCCGCTGCGCGGCGGCGCCCAGGTCTCCGGCCAGGCGGCGGAGGTCGAGGATTTCGAGATCATCACCTTCAACTCCGGCGGCACCGGCGCCCGCCCGGGCAAGGATGGGCTGGACGGCATCGCCTTCCCCTCCGGCGTGCGCACCATGCCGGTGGAGGCGACGGAGAATGTCGCGCCGGTGATCTTCTGGCGGAAGGAGCTGCGGCCGGATTCCGCCGGCGCCGGCCGCACCCGCGGCGGCTTCGGCCAGGTGATGGAGATCGGCGCCAAGGGCGATGCCGAGTTCGCCGTGAACGCCATCTTCGACCGCGTCGCCAACCCGCCGAAGGGGCGCGAGGGCGGCGGCGAGGGGGCCGCGGGCTGGGTCGGGCTGAACGACGACAACGGCACGCCGCTGCGCACCAAGGGCTTCCAGGTGATCCCGAAGGGGCGGCGGCTGCTGCTGAAGTTGCCGGGCGGCGGCGGCATGGGCGATCCGGCATCGCGCGACCCGGCGCTGGTGAAGCGCGACGTGGCGGATGGGCTGATCTCGAAGCAGGCGGCGCGCGAGCTCTACGGCGTCGAGGTCTGATAT
The DNA here is from genome assembly GCF_003258945.1 of Roseicella frigidaeris. GTDB lineage: Bacteria > Pseudomonadota > Alphaproteobacteria > Acetobacterales > Acetobacteraceae > Paracraurococcus > Paracraurococcus frigidaeris. The sequence continues at coordinate 41,735 of NZ_QLIX01000022.1, forward strand.
CGAGCGCGCCCGCCGCATCATCGAGGAGGGCAAGCTGCGCCAGGCGGAGTAGCGCCGCGCCCTGGACGGCACGGGGTGGCAGGGGCAAGGTGCGGGCCTCGCCACTGCACTCTCCCTGACCGGAGCCGACCATGGCCCTGCGCTGCGACCTCATCATCCGCGACGCCACCCTCCTCGACGGCACCGGCGGCCCGCGCCGGGTCGGCGATCTCGGCGTCACCGGCGACCGCATCGTAGGCGTCGGCGATCTCGGCGGCGCCAGCGCCGACCGCGAGGTGATCGCCACCGGCAAGGCCCTCGCCCCGGGCTTCATCGACGCCCATACCCATGACGACCGCGCCGTGCTCTCCGGCTGCGAATGCCTGCGCTGCAAATCCTCGCAGGGCGTCACCACCGTCGTCGTCGGCAATTGCGGCGTCAGCCTGGCGCCGCTGGAGAGCCGCAAGGGCAAGCGGCCGCCGCCGCCGCTCGACCTCGTCGGCGACAGCGGCGTCTCCTTCGCCAGCTTCGGCGACTATGCCGAGGCGGTGCGGAAGACGCCGGCGGCGGTGAACACCTACGCCATCATCGGCCACCAGACCCTGCGCTACCGCGTCATGGGCGACGACCTCTACCGCCCGGCGACGGACCGCGAGATCGCCGAGATGCGCCGCCTCGTCGCCGAGGCGCTGGCCGAGGGCGCCTCGGGCTTCTCCACCGGCCTCTGGTACAAGCCGAACATGCATGCGCCGACCGAGGAGGTGATCGCGGTCGCCGAGCCGCTGCGCGCCGCGGGGGGGATGTACTTCACCCATATGCGGGACGAGGCGGACCGCGTCTGCGCCTCCATCGAGGAGACGCTGAAGATCGGCAAGCGCGTCGGCGTGCCGGTCTGGATCAGCCACCACAAATGCTCGATGCCGGAGAATTACGGCCGCAGCGTTCAGACCCTGGCGCTGATCGAGGCCGCCGCCTCCATGCAGGAGGTGGCCTTCGACATGTACCCCTATCCGGCCGGCTCCACCGTGCTGATGCCGGACCGGCTGCGCGAGGATGTGCGGGTCATCGTCACCTGGTCGGTGCCCTTCCCGGAGATGGCGGGCAAAGACCTGGCCGAGGTGGCGCGCGGCTGGAACACCGACATCCGCAGCGCCGCCGAGCGGCTGCTGCCGGCCGGCGCCATCACCTTCCAGATGGACGAGGAGGATGTGCGGCGGATCATGCGGCATCCGCTCTCGGTCATCGGCTCGGACGGCATCCCGCACGACGCGCATCCGCATCCGCGGCTCTGGGGCACCTTCCCGCGCGTGCTCGGCCTCTATTCCCGCCAGCTCGGCCTGCTGAGCCTGGAGGAGGCGGTGCACAAGATGACCGGCCGCACCGCCCAGCTCTTCGGCATGGTGGATCGTGGCGTGCTGCGCCCGGGCGCCTATGCCGACCTGGTGCTGTTCGATCCGCACAAGGTGCTCGACCGCGCCACCTTCGAGGCGCCGAAGCAGGAGAGCGACGGCATCGAGGAGGTCTGGACCAACGGCGTGCCGGTCTTCCGCGCCGGCCAGGGCCTGACCGGCGAGGCGCCGGGCCGCCTCATCCGGCGCAACCGCGATCATTGATCCTCACGATTTTTCCCCACGATGTCGCTGCGCGCCATCGCGGGGGCCCCGTGATTCGCCTCGGGCCCAAGGCGCGTCACAGCCTGCCGCGGCGAAGCCGCGGCAGGGCAACGGGAGGCGGCAGGTGGCAAGGGGCGCCCCCGGCGGCGCCGGGTGGGTGCGGGTAGGCAAGCTGGCGAGGGCGCGGTAGTCCGGGGCATCGAAGAGCAGGCCGACGCACCGCTCCCCGGTGCAGCCCGGCCGCAGGGAAACGACCGGAACGCCGCATGCCGACCGCCGCCGAATGCCTCGTGGAATTCCTCGCCCGCCAGGGCATCGACCGCGCCTTCTGCGTGCCGGGCGAGAGCTACATCGCGCTCCTCGATGCGCTGCACGCGCATGACCGGATCGACCTCGTCACCTGCCGCTGCGAGGGCGGGGCGGGCTTCATGGCGGTCGCCGATGCCAAGCTCACCGGCCGGCCCGGCGTGGTGCTGGTCTCGCGCGGCCCGGGCGCCTGCAATGCCAGCATCGCCGTCCACACCGCCGAGCAGGATGCGGTGCCGCTGATCCTGCTGATCGGCCAGGTCGAGAAGCGCGACCTCCGCCGCAACGCCTTCCAGGAGATCGACTACGCCAGCATGTTCCGCGGCATCGCCAAATGGGTCGGCGAGGCAACGGAGCCCGACCAGGTGCCGGAGCTGATCGCCCGCGCCCATGCCATGGCGATGGGCAGCGTGCCGGGGCCGGTGGTGCTCTCGCTCCCCGAGGATGTGCTGGCCATGGCCTGCGCCGCGCCGCTGCCGCCGGCGACCCTGCCCTCCCCGCTGCCGCCCTCGCCCGCCGATGCCGCCCGCCTCGCCGCGCTGCTGCGCGCGGCGGAGCGGCCGATCCTGCTCGCCGGCCATGGGCTCGACACGCCGGGCAACCCGGCGGATGACGGCCGGGCGGCGCTGCGCCGCTTCGCCGAGGCCTGGGAGCTGCCCGTCGCCCTTTCCTTCCGCCGCCAGGACCTCTTCCCCAACGACCACCCGCTCTATGCTGGCGATCTCGGCCTGCGGAACCCCGAGGCGCAGCGCGCCGCCTTCGCCGAGGCGGATCTCGTCCTCGCCCTCGGCACCCGGCTGACCGACATCACCACCCAGGGCTGGAGCTGGCCCGTGCCCCGGACGGGCGAGACCGGCCAGCGCCTGGTGCATGTCTGCGCCGATCCGCGCTTCCTCGGCTGGCTCTTCCCGGCCGAGCTGGCGCTCGCCGCCGATGCCCGCGCCACCATCGCGGCGCTGGCCAACGAGGCGCCGGGGGCGCCGCCGGGCCGGGCCGCCTGGAATGCCCGGCTGCGGGCGTTGCAGGTCGCCGACATGCAGGTCGCGCCGCGGTCCTGGCCGGATGGCCTCGCCTTCGCCCAGGTGGCCAAGCGGATCGAGCGCCTGGCGCCGCCGGATGCGATCGTGACGCTCGATGCCGGCACCTTCGGCGCCCCCTTCTACCGCAAGGTGGCCTGGGTGCCGCCGCAGCGCCTGTTGGCGCCGATCTCGGGCGCCATGGGCTTCGGCGTGCCGGCCGGCGTCGCCGCGGCGCTGCGCTGCCCGGGGCGGACCGTCATCGCGCTGGTCGGGGATGGCGGGGTGCTGATGACGGGCGGCGAATATGCCGTCGCCATCGCCCGCGGCGCGGCGCTGAAGCTCGTCCTCTCCGACAACGGCACCTATGCCAGCATCCGCATCCATCAGGAGCGGGCGCATCCCGGCCGGGTCTCCGGCACCACCCTGGTCAACCCGGATTTCGCGCAATGGTGCGCCGCCTTCCGGGTGCCGGTGACGGTGGTGGAGAGCGAGGCGGATCTCCCGGCGCTGGAGGCGGCGCTGACCGCCCCTGGCGCGGCCGCGATCCTGGTGCGCACCTCGCTGGAGGCGGTGCTGCCGCGGCCGCTGGCCGCGGAATAGCGCGCGATCGCCCGAGCTGGGCTCGACCGAAGGCGTGAATCATGGGACCGAACAACGCGCCGGGCCATGCTCCGCGCACCGGCCGCCGGCTCAACCCTCGGCCGGTGCCCGCCCCGCGGCGCCGAGCCAGCGCCAATCCCCCGCCGCCGCCCGGGCCGCCACCGCCCGCTGCAGCAGCGCCAGCACCGTCATGGTGGCGCGGGAGGCCGGCCGGTCCGGCGGCAGGGCGAGCACCACCTGGCGCCGCGGCACCGGCCGCACCAGCGGCGCGCTGCGGAGCCGCCCCACCGCCTCCTCGGCCCGGATCGCCGAGCGCGGCAGCACCGAATGGCCGAGCCCCGCCTCCACCAGATCCTTCAGCACGCCGAAGCTGTCCGCCTCGAACCCCACCTCCAGCGTGATGCGGGCGCGGCCGGCCGCCGTCTCGACGATGCGGCGCAGCCCATGCGCCCGGCTCGGCAGCACCAGCCGGCGCCCGGCCAGCGCGGCGAAGGGCACCGACGCCGGGCCGATGCCGCTGCCGGCATCGCCGACCAGCACCATCTCCTCCAGCAGCAGCTCGGAGACGCGCAGGTGCAGCGCCTGGGCCGGGCCGTAGAGCAGGGTCGCATCCGTCACCCCGCGCTGCACCCATTCCACCAGATGCCCGGTATAGCCCTCGACGATGCGGAGCGAGAGGTTGGGATGCTCGGCCGCGACGCTGCGGGCGAGCGGCCCGGCCAGCACCCCGGCCAGCGTCGGCATCATGCCGAGCGCCACCTGCCCGGTCACCGCGCCGCCCAGCGCCCGCACCTCCTCCCCCGCCCGTTCGAGCTGCCGGACCGGGCCGAGGATGCGGTCGAGGAAGGCCTGCCCCGCCTCGGTGAGCTGCATGCCGCGGCCATGGCGGGCGAAGAGCGGGGTGCCGATCTCCGCCTCCAGCATCCGGATCTGCCGCGACAGGGCGGGCTGGGCGAGGCGCAGCCGGTCGGCGGCGCGGCTGAGCGAGCCGGCCTCGGCCACCTCGCGGAAGGTGCGGAGCTGCTTGAGGTCCATCGGAGAGGCTTAACCGAATTCGATGGCTTCTATCGCCGCTTTCGAATTCCCTGAAGGCCCGATGGGCGCGATGCTGCGCCCGAGCGATGGACGCCCGACCGGCCGGCCGCCTTGCCAGCCGGTCCCGCCGCGTCCTAATCCCGTCCTCCGGAGGAGTAGCGTCATGGACCAGCCCATTCTCGCCGCAGACCCGCATGCCGAGATCCGGGAGGAGGTGGCGAAGCTCTGCGCCCGCTTCCCCGGCGAATACTGGCGCCAGGTGGACCGCGACCGGGCCTATCCGACCGCCTTCGTCCAGGCGCTGACCGAGGCCGGCTATCTCGGCGCGCTGATCCCCGAGGAATATGGCGGCGCCGGCCTGCCGCTCTCGGCGGCGGCGGCGATCCTCGAGGAGATCCACCGCTCCGGCGGCAATGCCGGCGCCTGCCACGCCCAGATGTACATCATGGGCACGATCCTGAAGCATGGCAGCCCGGAGCAGAAGAAGCGCTACCTGCCGAAGATCGCCTCCGGCGAGCTGCGGCTGCAGGCCTTCGGCGTGACCGAGCCGACCAGCGGCACCGACACCACGGCGCTGCGCACGGTGGCGAAGCGCGAGGGCGACAAGTACATCGTCAACGGCCAGAAGATCTGGACCAGCCGGGCCGAGCATTCCGACCTGATGCTGCTGCTCGCCCGCACCACGCCGCGGAACGAGGTGGCGAAGAAGACCGAGGGGCTCTCGACCTTCATCGTGGACATGAAGGCGGCGCTTGGCCACGGGCTCACCATCCGCCCGATCCGGACGATGATGAACCACAACACCACCGAGGTCTTCTTCGACAACATGGAGGTCCCGGCCGAGAACCTGGTCGGCCAGGAAGGCCGCGGCTTCCGCTACATCCTCGACGGCATGAATGCCGAGCGGCTGCTGATCTCCTCGGAATCCATCGGCGACGCCAAGTGGTTCATCAAGAAGTCGGTCGATTACAGCAAGGAGCGGGTGCTGTTCGGCCGGCCGATCGGCCAGAACCAGGGCGTCCAGTTCCCGATCGCGCGCGCCTATGCCCAGATGCGCGCCGCCGAGGCGCTGCTGCGGCAGGGCCTGGCCAAGTTCGAGGCCGGGCAGCCCTGCGGCGAGGAGGCGAACATGTCGAAGATGCTCGCCGCCGAGGCCGCCTGGGCGGCGGGCGAGGCCTGCATCCAGACGCATGGCGGCTTCGGCTTCGCCGAGGAATACGATGTCGAGCGCAAGTACCGCGAGGCGCGGCTCTACCAGGTGGCGCCGATCAGCACCAACCTGGTGCTGAGCTATGTCGGCGAGCATGTGCTCGGCATGCCGCGGAGCTACTGAGATGGCCTCGCAGCCGCTCCAGGGCCTGCTCGTCGTCTCGATGGAGCAGGCGGTCGCCGCGCCCTATTGCGCCTCCCGCCTCGCCGATGCCGGGGCGCGCGTCATCAAGATCGAGCGGGCGGAGGGCGACTTCGCCCGCGCCTACGACGCGGTGGCCCGCGGCCAGTCCAGCTATTTCGTCTGGCTGAACCGCGGCAAGGAAAGCCTCTGCCTCGACATCAAGGCACCAGCCGACAAGGCGCTGCTGGAGCGGCTGCTGGCCAAGGCCGATGTCTTCATCCAGAACCTTGCCCCGGGCGCCATGGCGCGCGCCGGCTTCGCCTCGGCGGCGCTGCGGGAGAAGCACCCGCGCCTCATCACCGTCGACATCTCCGGCTATGGCGAGGAGGGCGAGTATGCCGGGATGAAGGCCTATGACCTGCTGGTCCAGGCCGAGAGCGGCCTCGCCTCCATCACCGGCCGGGCCGAGGGGCCGGGCCGGGTCGGCGTCTCGGCCTGCGACATCGCCTGCGGCATGCACGCCCATGCGGCGGTGCTGGAGGCGCTGATCGAGCGCGGCATCACCGGCCGCGGCAAGGGCATCGCGGTCAGCCTCTTCGACGGCATGGCGGACTGGATGACGGTGCCGCTGCTGCAATACGAGGGCACCGGGCGGAACCCGCCGCGCATCGGCCTCGCGCATCCCTCCATCTGCCCCTACGGCGCCTTCGACACCAAGGACGGGCAGCTCGTCCTCATCGCCATCCAGAACGAGCGGGAATGGGCGAGCTTCTGCGCGCATTTCCTCGACGAGCCGGAGCTGCCGCAGCGCCAGGGCTTCCGCGTGAACAACGAGCGGGTGGCCAACCGCCCGGTGGTGGATGCGCATATCGCCCGCGTCTTCGCCTCGCTGACGCGCGAGGACTGCGCGGCGAAGCTCGGCCGGGCCAACACCGCCTATGGCTTCGTCAATGACTGCGAGGGGCTGCGCACCCATCCGGCGCTGCGCCGGGTGACGGTGGAGACGCCGGAGGGGCCGGTGCAGATCGGCGCGCCGCCGGCCAAGCTCTCGGACGGCGCCCGCGCCCTCGGGCCGGTGCCGGCCATCGGCCAGCATTCGGCGGCGATCCGGGCCGAGTTCGGCGGCTGAGCGCCCGCTGACCCGCAAGGCCACCGGGCGGCCTTCGGGGGGTCTCACCCGGCGCAGGGCGGTGAAACCGTCCTGCGCGCGGCCTCAGCGCGGCGACTTGGCCGCCGCGGGCAGCTCCGCCACCTCCATCAGCATCACCCGGCGGCCGTTCACCGTGCGGGTGGTCGGGGTCATCGGCGGCTTGCCGGTGCCCGGCCGCAGCACCGGCGTGCCCATCAGCAGCAGCGGCTGGCCGGCGCCGCGCGCCGTGGCGGCACCCTGGCGGTTGGCCATGGCCACCACCTGGAAGCCGTTGTTGCCGATCGGCTTCGCATCGATCACCTTGCCGTTCGACCAGGCGGCGACCAGCGCCTCGCGCCGCCGCTCCTCGGCCAGCTTCGCCGCCATGGCCGGCCAGGCGGCCATGACGAGCTGGCGATAGGCCTCGCCGAGTTCCGGCGTCGCCGAGTGGTAATTCGCCGCTGCCTGCTCCCAGCTCTTGGTCTGGCCATAGAGGCGCTTGAGGAAGAGGCCGGCATAGCGGGCATTGGCCATCGGGTCGAAGGCCGTCTGCAGGTCGGGGAAGGCCTGCGGGTGGTGGTAGAGGTTGACCTGCAGGCAGCCCACATCGATCAGCTTCACGCCGCGCGCCCGCAGCGCCTCCACCGCGGCGACCGCCTCCTCCTTGCTGTCGAAGTACCGCCCCTGCCCCTCGGCATTGATGGTCCAGGGCCAAGCGGCCAGGTCCTTGCCGGCCGGGTCCGGGCGGCCGGCCTCGACCGTGCCGATGGCGTGCAGCAGCCCGCCCGGGAGCTGATGCTCACGCTCGGCGGCCTGGATGGCCTGGCGGCAGAGCTGCGGCGGGCTCGGCGCCGGCTGGGCCGGCCGTTCCGCCCTGGCCGCCGCCCCGGTTACCAGCAGGGCCAAGCCAGCGAGGACGGTACGACGCATACGGTTTCTCCAGACGGGAACAGCATCTCTTGTGGTTAAGCCCCGACGCGCCAGGGCATGGCGTCACGAGCGCGCGAGACGAGCAAAACGCTGCCGGAAGGAGATTTCGCAGTGCAGAATTCCCTTGCCAGGCACCAGCGCAATGCCTAACTTGTGCGTCGCAGCAACACGGTCTGGCCGGGTTGTCTGCCTTTCTTGGACGTTTCCTCCCTAAACTCGGCGGTGCCTCTGGCACCGCCTTTTTTTTGCCCCGGCGCCTTTGCCCCCGGCCTAGCGGGCGGCCGCCTCAGCGCAGCCCGGACCAGTCCGCCGCGGTCAGCGCCTCGATGACCCGGGTGAGATCGGCCTGCAGCCCGGCCATGCGCGGCAGGCGCTCGATTCGCGCCTCGTCCATGTAGAGCGGCCGCGACACCTCGACCTGCAGCGCGTGCACGCCCTCCCGCGGCCGGCCGTAATGGCGGGTGACGTAGCCGCCGGCATAGGGATCGTTGCGCCGGACCCGGTAGCCGAGCCCGGCGAGCACCTCTTCCGCCAGGCGCGTCGCGCGCGGGGCGCAGGAGGTGCCATGCGCATCGCCGAGGACGAAATCCGGCGGGCTGCCGATCTGCGCCGGATGGGTGGGCATGGAGTGGCAATCGACCAGCAGGCAGTAGCCGAAGGCGTCGCGCGTCTCGGCGATCAGCGCCGCGAGCGCCGCGTGATAGGGCTGCCAGAAGCGGCGGATGCGGTCCTCCGCCTCCTCGAAGCGCAGCTTGCGGCGATAGACGGTCTCGCCGCTCGCCACCACCCGGGCGATGGTGCCGAGCCCGGCGCCGACCCGCGGGCTGGCGGTGTTCACCCAGGCCGGCAACGGCCCGTCGAACATGCCGGGGTCGAGTTCCCAGGGCTCGCGGTTCACGTCGCAGAAGACGCGCGGGAAGGTCGCGGCGAGCAGCGGCGCGCCGAGCTCGGGCGCCGCGGCGAAGAGCTCGTCGACGAAGCCGTCCTCCGAGCGGCGCAGCGCCACCGGGTCGAGCCGGGCGGCGGCGACGAAATCCGGCGGGTAGGACCGGCCGGAATGCGGCGAGGCGAAGACGAGCGGCGCCGTCCGGCAGGCCGGGCGCGTCAGCAGATAGGGCGGCGGCTCCGCGGCCAGGGATGCGGCGGGCGGGAATTCCTGAGGCAGGTCCATGGGCAAGAGCCATGAAGCCACAGCCGCGCGCGGCTGTCAGCAACCCGAATCATTCGTCTCGAGGAGGCTTGCCGGCCCGTGCGGCTCGGGCTAAAGACCCGCACCCGGCCGATGGGCGCGTAGCTCAGCGGGAGAGCACTACCTTGACACGGTAGGGGTCACAGGTTCAATCCCTGTCGCGCCCACCATTTCTTGTCCGATCGGCCGCGGGACTTTCCCTTCTTCGACAGGCAGGCCCCTTCTTCGACAGGCAGGCTCGTCCTGGCGCAGCGCCGCCGAGGGCCACTGCGGCGTTTCGCGGCACGGGATGCGCGCGCGCCGCCCCCTCCTCCGCGCCAGGGGACCGGGCCACCTTCGCCGGGACGGCCCGGAGCACGCCTGCGGCATGCTCCGGGCGCGCGCCGCTACGGCCGCTCGTTCGAGAAGACGATGGTGCCCGAGGCGCTGAACATGCCGCCGACGCCATGGCAGACCGAGATCTTCGCCCCCGGCACCTGCGCCGGCGCGGTGCCGCGCATCTGCCGCACGCTCTCCTGCAGGGCGAACATGCCGTACATGCCGGTATGGGTGTAGGACAGCCCGCCGCCATTGGTGTTCAGCGGCAGCTTGCCGCCGGGGCGGGTGTTGCCCTCGCGGATGAAGCCCGCCGCCTCGCCCGGCTTGCAGAAGCCGAGATCCTCGAGCCCATAGAGCGGCAGATGCGCGAAGGCGTCGTAGATCATCATGTGGTCCACCGCCGAGCGGTCGATCCCCGCCGCCTCGATCGCCGTCGGCCCCGCCACCCGGAAGGCGGAGGAGGAGGTGAAGTCCTTCATCTGCGAAACCATGTTGGTCTCGACCGATTCGCCGGTGCCGAGGATGTAGACCGGCTTGGTCGGGAAGTCCTTCGCCCGGTCGGCGCTGGTCAGGATCAGCGCGCCGCCGCCATCCGTCACCAGGCAGCATTCCAGGATGCGGAAGGGATAGGCGATCATCCGGCTGTTCAGCACGTCCTCGACCGTGATCGGGTCGCGGAACATGGCGCGCGGATTCTTCCCCGCCCATTCCCGCTGCACCACGGCGACCGTTGCCAGATCCTCATGCGTGACGCCGCGCTCCTTCATGTAGCGCAGCACCGGGATCGGGAAGAGGGTCGGCGGTCCGAAGGGGCCGTAGGGCATCTCGAACTGCCCGTTCAGGCTCTCCGGCTCGGGCGGGCGCGGCGTCGCGTTGATGCGCGACTTGCCGCTCTCGCCATGCGTGATCAGCACCGTCTTGCAATAGCCGGCATGGATGGCCGCCGCCGCGTGCCGCACATGCAGCATGAAGGAGCAGCCGCCGACGCCGGTGCCGTCCACCCATTTCGGGGTGATGCCAAGGTAATGCGCGATCTGCTGCGGCATCATCGGCCCGACGCAGGCGACGCCGTCGATGTCCGTGGGCTTCAGCCCGGTCTCGGCCATGGCATTCAGCGCCGCATCGGCGTGCAGCATGATCTGCGACATGCCGGGGACGACGCCGATCTGCGTCGATTCCGCCGCGCCGACGATGGCGATCTCGCCGCGCCCGAGCATCAGCGGGCCTCCTTCGCGGGGCGGAAGAGCGGCAGGGTGATCTCCTCGTCCATCGGGGTGAAGGCGACCTCGAGCGGCATGTCGAGCTGCAGCGCCTCGGGCGTCTGCTCGCAATCGACGATGTTGGTCATCAGGCGCGGCCCTTCCTCGAGTTCGACCACCGCGATGGCATAGGGCGGCGTGAAGCCCGGCACCGGCCGGTGGTGGATGACGTAGGAGTACAGCCGCGCCCGGCCCGAGGCCTCGAAGACGCTGACGTTGCGCGTGCCGGTATAGGGGCTGAAGGGGCGCGGCGGGAAATACACCTTCCCGGTGTCGCCGCAGCGCTGCAGCAGCAGCTTGCCCTGCTTGCAGCCATCCCAGAAATGCTTGGTCTCGGGCGTGGGCTTCGGTTTCGCCCGGCCGGGTGCGAGCATGACCCGTCTCCTCCTTCGCTATGGCGGCGCGAGCCTGCCACGACCGGCGCGCCACGGCGAGAGGGGGCGGCCGGGAAGCGCGCCCGCGCCGGTCCGCCTACATCGCGGGGTACCAGCCGTCATTGACCATGGCATAGCCCTCGCCGTGCCGGACGAGGTGCAGGAAGCCCGGGAAATGCATGTGCATCCCGGCGACCGCCTGGCCGTCGCGCGCCACCATGTCGAAGACGCGCCGGCGCGTCGCCGCCGCCTGCGCCGGATCGATATCGAAGGCCATGGTCACCTCGGGGCGCGGGATCTGGATCTCGGGCACGTGGATGATGTCGCCCCAGATCAGCAGGCTCTCCCCGCCGGAGGCGATCATGTAGCCGCTATGCCCCGGCGTGTGCCCCGGGAAGGGCATGGCGGTGACGCCGGGGAAGACCTCGCCGCCGGCATGGGTGCGGGTGCGGCTGCGATAGGGCGCGACCTGGGTGCGGCCGGCCTGGAAATTGCGCTGCCGGCTGGTCTCGTCCGCCCGCGCCATCGCCGCGTCGTCGTGCCAGAAGGCGAGCTCGTCCCGATGCAGCACCAGCTCGGCCTGCGGGAAGAGGGCCTCGCCGGCCGCATCCGCCAGCCCGTTCGAATGATCCGGGTGCATATGCGTCAGCAGCACCGTGTCGATCGCCGCCGGCGCGACGCCGAGCGCGGCGAGGTTCTCGAACAGCTTGCCGCCGGTCGCGGCCATGTGGGTGCCGCAGCCGGTGTCGACCAGCGCCGTCCGCCCGCCGCTCCGGATCAGGAAGCAGTTCACCGCGGTGCGGCGCGGCACCGGGCGGAAGGCGTCGCGCAGCATCTGCGCCGCCGCCGCCTCGGGGATGTTCTGGATCACCGCCATGGAGCCGTCGAGATAGCCGTCGCTGACCGTGCTGACGACGATGTCGCCGATCCGGCGGTGATGCACCGCCGGCACCTGCTTCTCCGGTATGGCCATGGCCGTTCCCCTCCTGCTTGGGGAAAAGCCTAGGCCGGGCCGCATCTGGCGCCTACCCCCGCGGGCCGCGCCCACCGACCCGCCGGTCGCGCCCTGGATGGCGGCGATCTGCGCCGCGATCTCCCCCGGGAGGCCGCAGCGCGGCAACGGGCCGCACGGCATCGACGGGCGCCCGGAGGGATCGCCACGCCGCGGCCCGATCCGCCCTCGACAGCAGCGGCCCGCCGCACCACCCTCCGCCCGGACGACGCCGCAGGAGACCGCCCGCATGCTGTTCGACTTCGACAAGATCGCCGCGCAGGACCGCTACAAGCTGGTCGTGTCCTCGGTGGTGCCGCGGCCGATCGCCTGGGTGGTGAGCCAGGACGCCGCCGGGGTGGTCAACGCCGCGCCCTTCTCCTTCTTCAACGCCTTCTCGGACGACCCGGTGGTGATCGGCTTCGGCGCCGGGCCGCGGCCGGAGGGGTCGCTGAAGGACACGGCGGCCAATATCCGGGCGACCGGGGAGTTCGTGGTGAACCTGGTGCCGGAGAGCGCCATCCACGGCATGAACGTGACGGCCATCGACTTCCCGCCCGGCACGGACGAGCTGGCCGAGGCCGGGCTCACCCGCGCGGCCTCGGCCAAGGTGAAGCCGCCGCGCATCGCCGAAAGCCCGGTCGCGCTCGAATGCGTCACCTTCCAGCTCGTCCCGGCCGGGCGCCACACCATCGTCCTCGGCCGCGTGGTGGCGGTGCACATCCAGGACGATTGCGTGCTCGATCCGGTGAAATGCTATGTCGATACGCCGAAGCTCGGCCTGGTGGGCCGCATGCACGGCCGGGGCTGGTATGCCCGCACCAGCGACCGCTTCGAGGTGCCGCGGCTGACCGTCGCCGAATGGGAGGCGCGGAAGAAGGCCGCCGAGTAGCCGGCGCCGTGGGCCGGGGTCGCGGCGCCGGTTGGCCCGGCCGGACCCCGCAACATCGATACGATCCCACGCCGGGTCCATGCCTCGGCCTCGGCCAGCCGCCAGGCCGCGCCCAGCCTCGTTGCGTCTCCGTCGCGCCTGAAGCCCCGTCCTTCCAGGCTTGCGCGCGCGTTCAGGCTTGCGGTGCCGATTGGGCGCGCCGCATCACACGAAGAATTTATATCATTCTTCATATGTTCAGCTTTCACAGTTTTGTGTGGGAAACCGTCTTTGCCTCGCAAGTGCGAGAACCATGCGGCATTAGACATTCCCGGGGCATCGCTAGTCACGCGGGCCCGGCATTTCCTACTCCTGGGTGAACCTCCCTCGCATGCCGAGCCTCGCCGCGCTGTTCGATACCGAGGCCACGGCACCCTATGGGGCTTGCTTCGGCTGGCGATCCGACCTCGCCTGGCTGCACGCCGCGTCGGACCTGCTGATCGGCCTTGCCTGCCTCGCCCTTCCGGTCGCGCTCCTCCTCGCGGCGCGGCGACGGCCCCTCGCCGCCTGGTCGCTCAACCTCGCCGCCCTTCTCGTCCTGGCAGCCGGCATCGCGCAGGCCCTGGCCGCCTGGACGAGCTGGACCCCGGATCATGGCGTCGCCACCATTGCCAAGGCCTGCACCGCCCTGCTCGCGGTCCTGACCGCCGGCCTGCTCTGGCCGGTCCTGCCGCAGCTCCTGGCGAGGCGCCCGGCCGCCGCGCTGGCGCAGGCGAACCAGGGCCTGATGCGGGAGATCGAGACGCGGCGCGAGTCCGAGCTGCGCGCCCGCCGCGGCGAGACCCGCCTCGCCGGCATCTTCGAGCATCTCGGCGATGCGCTGTTCGTCCTGCGCGACGCCCCCGGCGGCCTCGTCTTCGAGACCGTCAACCCGGCCTTCTGCCGCATGGTCGGCGCCGTGCGCGGCCGCATCGAGGGCGTGCCGCCGCCGCAGGTGCTCAGCCCCGATGCCGCGGCCGAGCTGGACGTGGAATGCGCCGCCTGCCTCGCCACCGGCCTCGCCCGCGACTGGGAGAGCACCACCACCGGCCCGGAGGGGCTGCGCCATTACCACGCGGTGCTGGTGCCGCTGCCCGCCGAGGCCGATGGCGAGGCCCGGCTGCTCGGCAGCCTGCGCGAGGTCACCGAGCTGCGCCGGCTGCAGGCCGACCTGGTCGAGACCGCCCGGCGCGCGACCATCGGCGCCATGTGCGCCGGCGTCGCGCATGAGATGAGCCAGCCGGTGAACATCATCGGCCTCTGGGCCGACCGCGCCCGCGCCCTGCTCGAGCCGGGCATGACCCGCCCGCGCCGCGCCATGGAGGTGGTGCTCGACCAGACCCGCCGCCTCGGCGCGCTGCTCGAGCGCATGCGCGACCTCGCCCGCGACGCCCCCGCCGATGCCGAGGCCTTCAACGCCGCCGCCGCGGTCGAGGCCGCGGTGGAGGTGGCGAAGCGGGCCTGGGCGCTCGATGGCATCGAGATGACGCTGGAGCCGCATGCCGGCGCGCCGGTGCGCGGCCGCCCGGCCCAGCTCGAGCGCGCGGTGCTGCACCTGCTCGAGAATGCCCGCGACGCGGTGCTGCAGCGCCGCCGCCGCGAGCCGGAGGCGCCGGCCCGCATCGCCGTCTCGGTCGCCTCCGGCGCCGCCCCCGGCAGCGTCACCATCGCCGTGCGCGACACCGGCGGCGGCGTGCCTGGCACGGTCGCCCGGGAGATCCTCGAGCCCTTCGTCACCACCAAGGACCCGGGCCAGGGCACCGGGCTCGGCCTGCCGCTGACCGTCGGCATCGTCCGCGGCATGGGCGGCCGGCTCTCCTGGGCGAACTGGGCCGAGGGCCGGCCGGAGGCCGGCGCGGTGTTCCGCCTGATCCTGCCGCTCATCGAGGGCGAGGCGGCGACGGCGAGCGCGGCGGCATGACGGCGCCGCTGCGGGTTCTCATGGCGGAGGACGAGACGCTCGCCGCCGAGGTGCTGGCCGAGGGCCTGTCGGAAGCCGGTTTCACCGTGCTCGCCGCGCCCGATGGCCAGGCGGCGCTCGAACTCGCCGCCGCCGGGGCCGCCTTCGACCTGCTGCTGACCGACCTGCGCATGCCGCGCATGGATGGCCGCGAGCTGATCGCCCGGCTGCGTTCGGAACGGCCGGACCTGCCGGTGGTGGTCATGACCGGCTTCCCGCCGCCCGACGGCCCCGCCGCCCTGCATGCCGGGCCGGCGCCGCTCCGCCTGCTGACCAAGCCGATCCAGATCGCGCCGCTGGTCGATGCCCTGCGCTCGGTGGCCGGCCTGGTCTAGAACTACCCCACGACGTCGCTGCGCGCCGCCGCGGGGCCCCCTGAGGCGCGCCTGAACCTGGATGCGTCACAGCCTGCCGCGGCGAAGCCGCGGCAGGACAACGGGCAGCGACGGTTCTGGCAGGCGTTTCAGGGGCCGCCCGCCCGCGCGGCCGTCCGGGGCCGGTTCACCTGCCGTATCCCCGCCGCGTCCGGGCTCAACCCGCGGGCCGGCGTCGGCGTTGAGCCGCGGCACGGGCGGCGCAGGATGAGGGGGGCTGGCTTGGCAGGACGCAACCGATGGCGCCGCGGCGCGGGCCTGGTGCTGGCGATGCTTGCCATCCTGCCCGGCTGCGCCGCGCTGCTGCCGCGCGAGCGCAGCGTCGCCGAGCGGATCGCCGCGCTGCCGCAGGCCGGCCTGCCGCTGCAGCGGCCGGTCACCATCCGCTGGAACCCGCATCTCGTCCCCTGGATCGAGGCATCGAGCGATGCCGACCTCGCCGTCGCCCTCGGCCTGGTGCACGGCCATCTGCGGGGCGCCCAGATCGCCCTGCTGCGCATGGTCAGCCGCGGCCGGCTGGCCGAGATCGCCGGGCCGCTCGCCACCGAGATCGACCATGCGCTGCGCATCCTCGATTTCGGCCGCGCCGCGCCCGAGATCGAGCGCCGCTGGCCGCCCGAGACGCGCGACTTCGTCAGCCACTTCGTCGCCGGGCTGAACCACGCCGTGCTGCACGGGCCGCGGCCGCCGGAATACGGGCTGCTCGGCCTGCGGCGGGAGCCCTTCACCCCGGCCGACATCCTGGCGATCGGCCGCCTCGCCGGCACCGACATCAACTGGCTGTCCTATTTCTCCCTGCTCGCCGAGCGCGGCCAGCCCGGCTTCGCCCGCCACTGGCAGCGGCTGCGCGAGGCCGGCGCCGGCACCGCGCGCCCGGCGGGCGAGGCGGAGGCGGCGCTCGGCGCGCTGCTGCAGGGGCTCTCGCGCAGCGGCAGCAACACCCTGGCGATCGCGCCCGCCCGCAGCGCCTCGGGCGCGGCGATGCTGGCGGCCGATCCGCATCTCGGCCTCTCCCTGCCCAATCTCTGGCTGCTCGCCGGGATGCGCTCGCCCTCCTTCCACGCGGTCGGGATGATGATCCCCGGCCTGCCGATCCTCGGCCTCGGCCGCAACCCGGACCTCGCCTGGGGCGGCACCAACCTGCGCGCCGCCTCCTCCGACCTCTTCGATGTCGGCCGCCTGCCGCCGGAGGCCTTCGCCGAGCGCGAGGTCACGATCCGCCAGCGCCTCTGGTTCCCGGCGCGGCGACAGGCGCGGCTCTCGCCGCAGGGGCCGGTGGTGACGGATGCCACGGTGGTGCCCTCCCGCCCCGGCGAGACGATCGCGCTGCGCTGGGCGGGGCATGAGCCGGGCGACGAGATCACCGCCCTGCTGCGCGCCGCCCGCGCCCGCAGCGGCGCCGAATTCGCGGCGAGCTTCGCCGGCTTCGCGGTCTCGCCGCAGAACATGCTCTATGCCGACCGGCAGGGGCATATCGGCCGGGTGACGGCGGCGCTGCTGCCCGCGCGCCGCGGCTTCCCGGCCGCGGACCCGGTGCTCGACGCGCGCGACCCGGCGGCCACCTCCCCCTGGGAGCGGCTGCGGGACGCCACCACCCTCCCCCGCCTCGCCGACCCGCCGGAGGGGGTGCTGGCCTCGGCCAACGAGAACCCGGCGCTCTGGGCCAAGGACCCGCCGCCGATCGGCCTCTTCTTCTCCGATGGCGACCGGGTGGCGCGGCTGCGCGCCCTGGCTCTGGCCAGGCCGAAGCTGACGCCGGCGGATCTCGCGGCGATCCAGGCCGATACCGTGGCGCCCAAGGCGGCGGTGCTGGCGGCCGGGCTGCTGGCGCGGCTCGATGCGCTGCCGGGCGGCGCGCCGGAGCCGGCACTGCTGGCGCCGCTGCGCGGCTGGGACGGGGACTACGCGGCCGGGAGCCGGGCGGCGCTGGTCTTCGAGTTGCTGCTCGGCCGGCTGGTGCCGGCGCTGCAGCCCGAGGCGGGCGGGCGCGGGCCGGAGACGAGTTGGAATTTCCTCACCACCTTCCTGCTGCGCGACCTCGACGCCCTGCCCCCGGCGCGGCGCGAAGCGGTGCTGCGCGCGGCGGTGGCCGGCGCGGCGCCGCTCGCCGCGCGCCACCGCGACTGGGGCAGCGTGCACCGGATGCGGGCGGCGCATTGGCTGGTGAACCTGCCGCTGCTCGGCCGCGCCTTCGTCCTCGGCACCTGGCCGGTCGGCGGCTCGCGCGAAACGGTGATGAAGACCGGCCACGGCCTCGTCACCGGGCCGCATGAGGTGAGCTTCGGCGCCATGGCGCGGCAGGTCTCCGACCTCGCCGACCCGGACGCCAATTGGTTCACCCTGTTCGGCGGCCAGGATGGCTGGCTCGGCAGCGCCGCCTTCGCGGATCAGCTACCGCTCTGGCGGGCCGGCCAGGGCATCCGCCTGCCGCTGCAGCCGGCGACGGTCGCGGCCGAGTTCCCGCATGTGACGGTGCTGCGGCCATGAGCGCGGGCGCGGCGCCTTTCGACGCGACGCCGCTGCTGCGCCTCTGGGCCGGGCAGCGCCTGCGGCAGCTGGCGCGGCTCGATCCCGCGGCGACCCAGGCGGCGCTGCTGCAGCGGCTGCTGCGCCGCGCCGCCGGCACCCGCTTCGGCCGCCGGCACGGCTTCGACCGCATCGCCGGGGTCGCGGACTACCAGGCCCGGGTGCCGCTGCGCCGCTACGAGCAATTCTGGCACGACTGGTGGCAGCCCACCCATCCCGTGCTCGCCAACATCACCTGGCCCGGGCGGGTGCCCTATCTCGCCCTCTCCTCGGGCACCAGCAGCGGCACGACGAAATACATCCCGGTGACGCGGCCGATGCTGCGGGCCAATCGCGGCGCGGCGCTCGACGTGCTGGCTTGGCATCTGCGGCAGCACCCGGGAAGCCGGATCCTCGGCGGCCTGTCCTTCCTGCTCGGCGGCTCGACGGCCCTGGCGCGCGTCGCGCCCGGCGTGCGGCAGGGCGACCTCTCCGGCATCGCCGCCGCCGAGATCCCGGCCTGGATCGCCCGCTGGAGCTTCCCGCCGCGCGCCCTGGCGCTGCTCGAGGACTGGGACGCCAAGCTGGCGGCGCTGGCCGCGGGCACGCCGGCCGCGGCGGTGCGGATGCTCTCCGGCACCCCCTCCTGGCTGCTGCTGCTGTTCGAGGCGCTGGCGGCGCGGCATGGCGCCCCGCCCCTGCCGGGGCTCGAGCTGCTGGTGCATGGCGGCGTCGCCTGGGCGCCCTACCGGGCCCGGATCGCGCCCTACCTGCCGCCGGGCTGCGCGACGCGCGAGGTCTATCCGGCGAGCGAGGGCTTCTGCGCCATCGCCGACCGCGGCGATGGCGAGGGGCTGCGCCTGACCCTCGACCGCGGCGTCTTCTGGGAGTTCGTCCCGGTCGGGGAGCTGGAGGCGGCGAGCCCGACGCGGCACTGGACGGCGACGATCGAGACCGGGATCGACTATGCCGTGATCGTCACCTCCTGCGCCGGGCTGTGGAGCTACGTGCTCGGCGACACGGTGCGCTTCCTCGAGCGGTCGCCGCCGCGGCTGCTGGTCACCGGCCGCATCGCCTACGACCTCTCCGCCTTCGGCGAGCATGTCAGCGGCGAGGAGATCGAGCGGGCCTTGCTGACGGCGGCCGGGGAGCTCGGCCTGGTGGTCGGGGAATACCTGGTGGGGCCGGTCCTAGGGGCGGCGCAGGGCCACCACCGCTGGCTGGTCGAGACGCCGGGGCCGGCCGCGCCGGCCCTCGCCCCCCGCCTCGCCGCGGCGCTGGATGCGGCGCTGCTCGCCGGCAATGCCGATTACGCGGCGCATCGCCGCGGCGGGCAGATGGCGCCGCCGGCGGTGCGGCTGTTGCCGGGCGGCGCCTTCGCCGCCTGGATGCGGGCGGAGGGGCGGCTCGGCGGCCAGCATAAGGTGCCGCGGGTGCTGGCCGATCCGGCGCGCTTCGCCGCGGCCGAGGCCGGGCTGGCGCGGGCCGCCGGCGAGCCGGGAGGCTGATGGCGGCCGCCGGGAGGGGCGCGCGCCCGGCGGCCGCATCGATCATGCCAGGCGCACGAGGACCTGACCTACGGCCCGCAGGGCCGAGCGCCAGGATGGGCGCCGCGCCGAGTGGCGCGAAGCCAAGCTGCCGGAGGCAGCGCCCGGCGTTTGAGGGGCGCGAAGGTGAACCCTTCGCGCGCTCGGTTTCAGTCGCCGCCGCCCTCGTGCTGCTCCGGCGCCGAGGCGCTGTTGAGCTGGATGTAGCGCTCGATGCCGATCAGCTTGATCAGGTCGAACTGGCGCTCGATGAAGTCGACATGCTCCTCCTCGTTGTCGAGGATGCGGCGGAACAGGTCGCGGGAGACGTAGTCCCGCACGCCTTCCATATAGGCGATGCCCTCGCGGAGATCGGTCATCGCCTTCTCCTCGAGCGCCAGGTCGGCCTTGAGGATCTCCTCGACCGTCTCGCCGATCATGAGCTGGTTCAGCCGCTGCAGGTTGGGCAGGCCACCGAGGAAGAGGATGCGCTCGATCAGCCAATCGGCGTGGCGCATCTCCTCGATCGACTCGTCGTATTCGTGCTTGCCGAACTTCGTCACGCCCCAATGGCGCAGGATGCGGGCGTGCAGGAAGTACTGGTTGATCGCCGTCAGCTCGTTGGTGAGCTGGGTGTTCAGGAATTCGATGACCTTGGGGTCGGACTTCATCGACTCGCCTCTAAGCAGGGATGGCGTACAGACATGCCTGTCCCTGCCGGGCTTTTCGCCGCCCAGCATCCCACGATTTCGCGAGCAGGCGAATTTTCCCTGCCCGGTATCAGATTACCTGATACCGACGGTCGGAAATGCGCCTGTGGGTTTAGATCAGGGTAGGCCGGCTGGGTTCGTCGATGCGGTCGGTGTCTCCCGGATCATGGTGAGGATCGTCTTGGTGCAGGTGCCGCACTGGGCCGCCCCACCGCAGGCGCAATAGACATCCTTCGGTCGGCGGGCGCCCTTGGCGATGGCATCGGCGAGTTGCGCATCGCTCAGTGCGTTGCAGAGGCAGACGATCACGGTCCTCTGGTCCCCCCTTCAGCGCCAGCCGACAGGGGCTGGCGTTGATGCTGGCGTCCGGGCCGGCCATCCCGCGATGGCTGCCGAACCGCGCGGGGCGAGGCCGGCAAGGAGGCCGGCAGGCCGATGCGTCGGGCGGGCAGTCATCCGGAACCACCGATCCGGTAGGACGGGACTCTATGGATAATGCGAACCACTCGCAAGTCCCATTCGCATCTGGGCCGCCGTGCCAAGGGGCGGGCCAGGCCCATCGGCGCCCCGACTGATGCAAACGTGATGCAATCACGGACCCGGAATGCCGCCGGCGCCGCCGCGCCCCGCGGCTCCCCCCCCGGAGGGGAGGCGCCCCCTCCCCTCCTGGCCCCATCCCTGACCACGGCCTCCGCCCCGGTGGTCCCGCCGGGGCGGAGGCGGCTCAGACCTCGCCGCGCGCCATCCGCCCGGCGATGTGCTCGGCCTGGCGGATCGCCAGCGCCACGATGGTCAGGGTCGGGTTGCAGGCGGCGCCGCTGGTGAACTGGCTGCCATCCGACACATAGAGATTGGGCAGGTCGTGCGCCTTGCCCCATTTGTCGACCACGCCGTCGCGCGGGCTGGCGCTCATGCGGTTGGTGCCGAGGTTGTGGGTGCTCGGATAGGGCGTGGTCTCGAAGCTCCGCGTCGCCCCCACCGCCTCGTAGAGCGCGCGGCCCTGGCCATAGGCGTGCCGGCGCATGGCGGTGTCGTTGGCATGGTCGTCGAAATGCACCGAGGCGACGGGCATGCCGTGCCGGTCCTTCACCCGCGGGTCGAGGGTGACGCGGTTCTCCGCCTGCGGCATGTCCTCGCCGACGATCCAGAGCCCGGCCATGTGGTCGTAGGAATCGAGGGCCGAGGTGAAGCCGCGGCCCCAGGCGCCGGGGTCGAGGAAGGCGGCGAGGAAGGGCAGGCCGAGGGAGAGCGTCTCCAGCTCGTAGCCGCCGGCGAAGCCGCGCTTCGGGTCGTGCGCCGCCTCGTCGCGGACGATGCCCGCCATGGTGGTGCCCCGATACATGTGGACCGGCTTCTCGAACACCGCATAGACGCTGCCGGTGGTGTGGCGCATGTAGTTGCGCCCGACCTGGCCGGAGGAATTCGCCAGCCCGTCGGGGAAGCGGGCCGAGGCGCTGTTGAGCAGCAGGCGCGGGCTCTCGATGGAGTTGCCCGCGACGGCGACGAGGCGCGCCCGCTGCCGCTGCTGCCGCCCCTCGGCATCGGCATAGACGACGCCGCTCGCCCGGCCCTGCGCGTCATGCTCGATGCGGATCGCCATGCTGTTCGGCCGCACCTCGAGCCGGCCCGTCGCCTCGCCGGCCGGGATCTCGGTGTAGAGCGTGCTCCACTTCGCCCCCATCTTGCAGCCCTGGAAGCAGAAGCCGAGCTGGTGGCAGCTCGTCCGCTCGGCCCGCGGCTCCGAGTTGATGGCCATATTGCCGGTGTGGAATTCCTTGTAGCCGAGCTTCCGCGCCCCGGCCGCCAGCACCTTGTAGTTGTTGTTGCCCGGCAGGCGCGGGATGCCGTTGGTGCCGGTCACGCCCATCCTGTCCTCGGCCTGGGCGTAATAGGGCTCCAGCTCGGCGAGGGTGATCGGCCAGTCGAGCAGGTTGGCGCCGGCGATCGCGCCGTACTGCGTGCGCGCCTGGAACTCGTGCGCCGTGAAGCGGAGCGAGGCGCCGGCCCAGTGCGTGGTGGTGCCGCCCACCGCCTTGACGATCCAGGCCGGCAGGTTCGGGAAGTCCCGCGCCACCCGCCAGGAGCCGCCGGTGGTGCGGGTATCGGCCCAGGCGAGCTGGGTGAAGCTCGCCCATTCGTCGTTGATGAAATCCTCGATCTCGTGCCGGCCGCCGGCCTCGAGGATCACCACCCGGGCGCCGCGCTGCGCCAGCTCGTTGCCCAGCGTGCCGCCGCCGGCGCCCGAGCCGATGATGACGACCACGCCGTCATCGTTGAGGTCGAACTGCGCCATGGCTCAGGCCTCCGGCAGCCAGTCGATGTCGTTGAAGCCGCGCTCGATGTAGCCGCCCTTGTCGTAGCTCGCGCCCTCGTAGCCGAAGACCGGCCAGACCTCCTTCTGGTTGTAGAGCGAGACCACGAGGTCGCCGCGGAGCCGGGCGAAGAAGGGCGTCGCCTCCAGCGCCTGCAGGATGGCGACGCGATCGGCCTCGCCGACGAGCTGGACATAGGCGCGGCCATGGCGCGCCTGCGCCTCGGCATCGAGCCGCGCCGCGCCCTCCTCGATCAGGGCGCGCAGCACCTTGTCGCTCGCCGCCTTGTCGTCATAGGGCAGCACGGCGGCGATGTAGTAGCGGTCGGCCAGCCGGTCGTGCGGGAAGATGTCGCGCGCGGCGCGGGCGAGGGTCGCCATGGTGGCCGGCGTCAGCACGCGCAGGTCGCCGGCCCAGGCCGCCTCGGCGCCGAGGGCGAAGCCCGCCGCGGCGAGGGCGGCCGGGCCGGTCGCCGCGCCACGCAGGAAGACGCGGCGCCGCACCGCGGCCCGCTTGTCGATCTGTCGCATTGTTCCTTGGACCTCCCTGTGGTCGGCGTCGCGCCGTCCGCCCCTTGCTCGCGCCCGCCTCAGCCGTAGCGGCCGAAGCGCTGCAGCACCTCCGTCCGGTAGCCGTCCGGGTCGGTGATGAAGAAGAAGCGCGCCAGCGGCTGGCCGCCATGCGCCATCTCGCGGATCGGCCCGGGCTCGATGCCGGCCCGGGCCAGGCGCGCATGCTCGGCCTCGAGATCCTCGACCGCGACGGCGAGATGGCCGTAGCCGTCGCCGAGCGCATAGGGCTGCGTGCGGTCGTGGTTGACCGTCAGCTCCAGCTCGAAGGGCCCGTCCGGGGCGCGCAGATAGAGCAGGGTGAAGCCGTCGAAAGCCAGCCGGTCGATGACCTCGAGGCCGAGGGCGCGGCGGTAGAAATCGACCGAGCGCGCCTCCTCGAGCACGCGGATCATGGAATGGATCGGCTTGGCCATGGCTGCGCTCCCGCTGCGGCAGCACGCGGCCCATCCGGGACGTGCCGCCGCCGTCTCCCTCGTCCAGGCCGGCCGCAACGGGCCGCACCTGCGGGAAGGCTAGCCGGGGGCGGCGCGGGCCGGGGTAGTAGCCGGCTACAGCAGGGGCGGAATCAGGCCGCCACGCGCACCCGCGCGGCGAGCTCGGCGGCGTGCCGGTCCTGGTTCTCCAGCCAGTGCAGGCAGGTCACCCGCAGCAGGGAGGCGAAATTGCCGATCTCGCCGCGCCGGGCCAGGACCTCGTCATGCAGGGTGGCGAGGAAACGGGCCAGCGGGACGCCCTCGGCCGCGGCGATCCGTTCGAGGATCCGCCAGAAGCCGGCCTCCAGCCGCAGGCTGGTGCCGTGGCCGTGCAGCCGGATGGCGCGCGTCTCGCAGGCATAGGTGGCCGGATCCTGCGAAGCGAAGATGTTGCACATACGCTTCTTCTCCCGGCCCGGGTCGAGCCGGGACCAGGGCGGATCGTGGCGCCCGGCCGCGCCCGGCGCAAGGACGCCGATGCGGCACGCCCCGTTGCCGCGGAGGCGCCCGGGCCCGGGGGACCTGCCCGCCCCGCGATGCCGTGGGGAGAACTGCTACCCCTCGGGCTGCAACCCGCGCAGGAATTTCGCCCGCGAGGTCGCGCCGGCCATCAGGAAGCTCTGGTCGTTGCCCGAGAGCAGCAACCGCGCGCCGAGGCCGATATAGGTCCTGGCATGCACCTCGTCGTAGACGCCGCCCATGCCGAGGCTCTTGCCGTGCCGCTTGCAGGCCGCCGCCACCGTCTCATAGGCCGATTTGACGCGGGCATGGCCGATCTGGCCGCTGATGCCCATGCTGGCCGTCAGGTCGCTGGTGCCGATCATCAGCGCGTCGATCCCGGGCACCGCGGCGATGGCCTCCGCCGCCTCCACCGCCTCGGGCGTCTCGATCATCACCGTCACCAGGATCGCCTGGTTCAGCTCCGCCTGCGCCTCGGCATTCGAGGGCGGCAGCATGTTGTAGGCGAAGGGCGGGCCGCCCCAGCTCCGCGTGCCGATGGGCGGGAAGCGATAGGCGGCGGCCACCGCCCGCGCCTCCTCGGCGGTGTCGACATGCGGCACGACCACGCCCATGGCGCCGTTGTCGAGCGCCCGCGTGCCCTCGAAGAGCGCGTCCTTGCAGCAGCGCACGATCGGCGTCACGCCCTGGTTCAGCGCCGCGATGGCGATCTGCGTCGCCTCGTGCACGCTCATCGCGCCGTGCTCCATGTCGATGAACAGCCAGTCATAGCCGGCCGCGGCGGCGATCATCCCGGTGCCGGCGGTGCGCAGGTGGTGCACGCCGAAGCCGAGCGCGAGCTCGTCCTTCGCCAGGCGCTGCTTCACGCGGCTGGGTGCGAGTGGCATGGCGTTTTCCCCCGATCTTGGCGGCGGCGAGCGCAGCATGCGCCCCCCAGCCGGTCAAGCCGGCCGGGGATGGAGGGCGGCCGGGGCTCTGCGCCACTCCCGGCGCCGCCCTCAGCCCTCCTCCGCCAGCGCGCCGGCCGCGGCGACATGCGCCATCAGCGTCTCCAGCCGGTCGGCCTCGGCGGCGGGCTTGTCGGTGCGGATGCGGGCGATGCGCGGGAAGCGCAGCGCGACGCCCGATTTGTGCCGGCTGCTGCGCTGCGCCGCGTCGAAGATCACCTCCAGCACCAGCGCCTTCTCCACCTCCCGCACCGGGCCGAAGCGGCCGGTGGTGTGGTTGCGGATCCAGCGGTCGAGCCAGCCGAGCTCCTCGTCGGTATAGCCGGAATAGGCCTTCCCCACGGGGACCAGCTCCTCGCCCCCCGCCCCGTCCGGCCGCCAGAGGCCGAAGGTGTAGTCGGAATAGAAGCTGCTGCGCTTGCCATGGCCGCGCTGGGCGTACATCAGCACCGCGTCGATCGAGAGCGGGTCGCGCTTCCACTTCCACCACAGCCCCTTCACCCGGCCGGCGACATAGGGGCTGTCGGCGCGCTTCAGCATCAGCCCCTCGATCGAGGCGGCGCGGGCGCCGTCGCGGATCTCGCCGAGCTGCGCGACCGAGGCGAAGGCGATCTGCGCCGAGAGGTCCATCCGCGCCGGCGCGACGCGCGCCACCCAAGCCTCCAGCCGCGCCCGGCGGGCGTCGAAGGGTAGCGGCCGCAGATCCTCCTCGCCCTCGAGCAGCAGGTCGTAGAGCCGGACGCCGACGGGATGGTCCTGCAGCATCCGCGCCGTCACCGCCTTGCGGTTCAGCCGCTGCTGCAGCTCGGCGAAGGGCGCGATGAAACCATCGCGCATCACCAGCAGCTCGCCATCCAGCACGGCGTGGAAGTCCATCGCCGCGAGGATCTCGGGGAAGGCGCCGGAGATGTCCTCGCCGCCGCGGCTCCAGATCCGCCGCCCGCCCGGGCCGGCGACGAGCTGCACCCGGATGCCGTCCCATTTCCACTCGGCCCGCCAGGCCGCCGGATCGAGCGCCGCCACATCCGCCTCCTCCAGCGGATGCGCCAGCATCAGCGGCCGGAAGACCGGCACGTCGCGCGGGTCCGGCCGCGCCGCCCGCCCCTCCAGCCAGGCGAAGAGCGGCAGGTAGGGCGGCGCCACGCCGTGCCAGACCTCCTCGATCGCCTCGACCGGCTGGCCAGACCAGTCGGCGAGCGCGATCCGCGCCAGCCGGCCGGAGACGCCGACCCGGAGCCCGCCGGTGATGAGCTTGATCAGCGCCAGCCGGCCGCTGGCATCCAGCGCATCCAGCCAGCCGGCGATCAGCCCCGGCAGCTCCGCCTTCGGCGTCAGCTCCAGCGCCTCCACCACCTCGGCCAGCGAGGGCGGCGGCGCGTTCACCCCGGCCCGGACGGGCCAGATCAGCGCCACCGTCTCGGCCAGGTCGCCGACATAGTCGTGGCTGAGGGCGAAGAGCACCGGATCGGTGCGGGCCATGGCGAGGTCGCGGATCAGCCCCGGCTTGGCGGCGGTGAAGACCAGCTCCTCGGTCAGCGCGGCGAGGCCGATGCCGCGGTCCGGGTCGGGCTGGTGCGCGAACCAGTCCCGCAGCAGGGCGAGCTTGGCGAGCCGCCCGGGGGTGAAGACCAGCCGCTCCAGCAGCGCGGCGAAATCCGGCACGCTCATATGTTTTCGCCGCGGTTCGCGGCCGCCCCGCCAACCCCGCGAACCGCGGCGGTGGCGGCTTCGCCGCGGTTCGCGGCCGCGTGCTCGTTTTCGCCGCGGCGCACGGCCGCATGCTCTGTTCCGCCGCGGCGCACGGCCGCCCCGCCAACCCCGTGCGCCGCGGCGGTGGTGGCTTCGCCGCGGTTCGCAACGTCGTCGCCAGCCTCGTGCCCCGCGGCGGTGGCGGCAGCGTCGTCGCCCTGGTCCGCACCGGGCGGCGGGTCGTCCTCCTCCTCGCCGAGGCCGATCAGGTGCAGCGCCCGGCCGCGGATGCCGCGCAGCGCCAGCGCATGCACCAGGGCGTCGTCGCGGCCATGCGTCACCCAGACCTCCGGCGCGCCCACCTCGTCGATCGTGCGGTTGAGGTCGTCCCAGTCCGCATGGTCCGAGATCACCAGCGGCAGCTCGACGCCGCGCGTCCGGGCGCGCTGGCGCACCCGCATCCAGCCGCTCGCCAGCCCGACCACCGGCTCGGCCAGCCGCCGCGCCCAGCGGTCCTGGATCGCCGAGGGCGGCGCCAGCACGATGGCCCCGCGCAGCGCCGCCTTGGCCGCGACGGTCGCCGGCGCCAGCGGGCCGAGCGGCACGCCGAGCGCCTCGTAGAGCCGGCAGAGCGGCGCCAGCGCGCCGTGCAGGTGGATCGGCGCCTCCCACCCGGCCTCGCGCAGCAGCCGGATCAGCCGCTGGCACTTGCCGAGGGCGTAGCAGCCGACGACATGCGTCCGCTCGGGGAAGAGGGCGAGGCTCTTCAGCAGCTTCGCCACCTCCGCCTCGGGCGGCGGGTGGCGGAAGACCGGCAGGGCGAAGGTCGCCTCGGTGACGAAGACGTCGCAGCCTCCGAGGCCGCCCCCGCGCCCGGGCACCACCTCGAAGGGGGCGCAGGTCGGGTCGCGCTGCCGCTTGTAGTCGCCCGAGACCACCACCCGGCTGCCCTGCCAGTCGAGCACCACCTGGGCCGAGCCGAGCACATGCCCGGCCGGCAGCAGGCGGATCTCGACGCCGCCCTGCCGCAGCACCTCGCCGGGCAGGATCGGCTGCTGCACCGCCCCGGCCCCGGCCTCGCCCATGCGGGCCCGCATGATCGCGAGGGTCTCCGGCGTCGCCAGCACCGCGCCATGGCCGGGGCGGGCATGGTCGGCATGGCCATGGGTGATCACCGCGCGATCCACCGGGCGGACCGGGTCGATGGTGAATCCCCCCGGCTCGCAATGCAGCCCGAGCGGGGTCACGCGCAGCCAGGTCTCTGGATGGGGAGGCATGTGACGTCGGGGGTCCCTTGGCAGCGCATCCCAACCCCCTGGCAGGGCAGGGCGGGACGCCGATACAAACTGTGTCCCTCAGGCCGCAGGACAAGGCGCGGTCGCCTTTGGGCCGGAACCGCATGGCGCGTCGCGCGTCAATCGATCCCGGCCTCGCAACGGCACGGCACGGGGGAATGACGCCGTATGGCGGGAGAGGCGCAGGATAGGGGACAAGCCGCGGGGCCGGGCGGGGAGGCGCAGTTCCGCGCCCTCGCCGATTCCGCCCCGGTCATGATCTGGCGGACCGATGCCAACCGCGGCTGCGACTACTTCAACCAGCCCTGGCTCGACTTCACCGGCCGCCCGCTGCAGCAGGAGCTCGGCGACGGCTGGCGGGCGGCGGTGCATCCGGAGGACGTCGCCCGCTGCCAGCGCGCCTTCGACGAGGCCTTCGAGGCGCGGCGCGAGTTCACCATCGATTTCCGCCTGCGCCGGCACGACGGCGCCTGGCGCTGGCTGCTGGGCAAGGGCCGGCCCTTCTGCGTCGAGGGGCGGTTCGCCGGCTATCTCGGCAGCTGCATCGACTGCACCGAGGCCAGGCAGGCGCTGGAGGACCACCAGCGGGCGCTGGAGGAGCGCGAGGAGCTGCTCTCCGAGCTGCACCACCGGGTGAAGAACAACGCCCAGGCCACCACCTCCTTCCTCAGCCTGCAGGCGAACCGGGCGAGCGACCCGACCGTCGCGGCGGCGCTGCGCGCGGCGGCGATGCGGGTGATGCTGGCCACCCTGGTGCAGGACCGGATGTTCCGCGTGCCGCCCGATGGCGGCGTCGAGCTCGGGACCGAGCTGGCGACCACGGCGCGCACCGCGCTCGAGGTCGCCGGCCGGCCGGGCATCGAGCTCGTCCTGGCCCTCGAGGACTCGCTGACCCTGCCGGTCGCCCAGGCGACGCCCATCGCCCTCATCGTCAACGAGCTGGTGGTGAACGCCGCCCGCCACGCCTTCCCGGGCGGCCGGCCGGGGCGGATCAGCCTGTCGCTGCGCCGCCCCGGCGCCGGCCTCGGCGAGGTCGTGGTCGCCGATGACGGGATCGGCCTCGACCAGACCCTGCCGCGGAACACGCCGCGCGGCTGCCTCGGCCTGCACCTGATGCCGCGGCTGGCGCGGCAGGCGCATGCCACGCTGCGGATCGACGGCAGCCAGGGCGTCACCGCGGTGCTGCATTTCGCCTGCCGCTGACGCCCCGCGGGCCCGGTCCGGCCCCGCCGGCACGGGCTTTTGATCCGACCCGCTGCCGCCGCCCGCCCCCTGCGCACGTCCCTCCCCTGCAACCGGCCTGGCGAGGGGATGCGGGCATGAGCGAGGCGAAGCAGGGTCCGGACCTGGCGGCGGGCGTGCCGCTCGCCGCCCTCGAGGATGGCGGCCTGCTGGCCGGGCATGTCGGCGAGGCCGCGGTGCTGCTCGCCCGCCGCGGCGAGGAGGTCTTCGCCCTCGGCGCCCATTGCACCCATTACGGCGCGCCGCTGGCGACCGGGATCCTGGTCGGCGAGACGGTGCGCTGCCCCTGGCATCATGCCTGTTTCTCCCTGCGCAGCGGCGAGGCCGAGCGGGCGCCGGCCTTCGACCCGCTCGAGCGCTGGGAGGTGCGGCGCGAGGGGGACCGCATCCGGGTGGGCGGCAAGCGGCCCGCCCCGGCGCCGCGCCGCCTGCCGCCGGCGCCCGACGCGCCGTCGCGCATCCTCGTCCTCGGCGGCGGCGCGGCCGGCTTCGCCGCCGCCGAGCGGCTGCGGCGGGAGGGCTACGAGGGCAGCCTCACCCTGCTGAGCGAGGATGCCGACGCCCCCTATGACCGACCCAACCTGTCGAAGGACTACCTCGCCGGCGAGGCGGAGGAGGGCTGGATGCCGCTGCGCCCGGCGGGGTGGTACGGGGAGCAAGGCATCGACCTCCGCCTCGCCACCCGCGTGGACCGCATCGACCCGGCCGGGCGGGCGGTGCGGCTCGCCGACGGCGCCGCCCTCCCCTTCGACCGGCTGCTGATCGCCACCGGCGCCGAGCCGGTGCGGCCGCCCATCCCCGGCGCCGAGGACCCGGCGGTGCTGGTGCTGCGCTCCTGGGCAGATTGCCGCGGGCTGATCGCCCAGGCGGAAGGGGCGCGCAGCGCGGTGCTGGTCGGCGCCGGCTTCATCGGCCTCGAGGTGGCGGCGGCGCTGCGCCAGCGCGGCCTGGCGGTGACGGTGGTGGCGCCGCAGCCGCGCCCGCTGGAGCGGGTGCTGGGCCCCGGGCTCGCCGGGGTGGTGCGGCAGGTGCATGAGGCCCAGGGGGTGCGGTTCCGCCTCGGCGAGGAGGTGGCCACGGTGGCGCCGGACCGGGTGCGGCTGAAGTCGGGCGACGAGATCGCGGCCGACCTCGTCCTGCTCGGCACCGGCGTCAGGCCGCGCACGGCGCTCGCCGAGGCGGCCGGGATCGCGGTCGAGAACGGCATCCTGGTCGATGCGATGCTGGAGACCAGCATCCCCGGCATCTTCGCCGCCGGCGACGTGGCGCGCTGGCCGGACCCGCATGGCGGCGGCCGCATCCGGGTCGAGCACTGGGTGGTCGCCGAGCGCATGGGCCAGGCGGCGGCGCTCGCCATGCTCGGCCGCGGCGCGCCCTTCGATGCCGTGCCCTTCTTCTGGAGCCGGCACTACCACGACCTGAACATCGACTATCTCGGCCATGCCGAGCGCTGGGACGACATTGCGGTGGAGGGCGACCTCGCCAGGCCGCGCGCCGTGCTGCGCTACCGCGCCGGCGGCCGGGTGCTAGCGGTGGCGACGGTGGACCGCGACCGGGAGAACCTGCGGCTGGAGGCGGCGATGGAGGCCGGGCCGCTCCCGGCCTAGCCCCTGATCGCCCGCGCTGGCCCATGCTCCGCGGACCGGGGCGAACGGACCTTGGTCCGGCTCGCGCCGGGCAAGGTCGCGACGGCGCTTCACCGTTGCGGTCCGGGCCGTCATAGTGGCCCTGAATGCGAACATTACCGGAACCTTTCGCCGGCTGGTTCGCCGCCCGCGGCTGGGTGCCGCGGCCGCACCAGCTGGCCCTCTGCCGCGCCGCCGGTCGGGGCGAGAGCGCCCTGCTCATCGCCCCGACCGGCGGCGGCAAGACCCTCGCCGGCTTCCTCCCCAGCCTGATCGCGCTGGCCGACCGGCCGCGCCGGACAGGGCCGGGCGCCCTGCACACCCTCTATGTCTCGCCGCTGAAGGCGCTCGCCGTCGACATCGCCCGCAACCTCCTCGCTCCGGTCGAGGCGCTCGACCTGCCGATCCGCATCGAGACCCGCACCGGCGACACGCCGCAGAACCGCCGCACCCGGCAGAAGGCGGACCCGCCGGAGATCCTGCTGACCACGCCGGAGAGCCTGCTGCTGCTGCTCTCCCAGCCCGAGGCGGGCGCCTTCTTCGCCGGCCTCGGCGCCGTGGTGGTGGACGAGATCCACGCCCTGGCCGGCAGCAAGCGCGGCGACCAGCTCGCGCTGGCCCTCGCCCGCCTCGCCAGCCTGGCGCCGGCGGCGCGGCGGGTCGGCCTCTCGGCGACGGTCGCGCATCCCGAGCCGCTGCGCGCCTTCCTCTCCCCCTCCGGCCGGCCGGAGGCGGTGCGGCTGATCCAGGTGCGGGGCGGCGCGCCGCCGGCGCTCTCCATCATGCTGCCCGAGGGGCACCTGCCCTGGGGCGGGCATATGGGCCTCGCCTCGGCGCCCGAGATCTACCGCCGCATCGAGGCGGCCCGCGTCACCATCGTCTTCGTCAACACCCGCGCCCAGTCCGAGCTGGTCTTCCAGGCGCTGTGGCGGCTGAACGACGCGGTGCTGCCGATCGCCCTGCACCATGGCAGCCTCACCGTCGAGCAGCGCCGCAAGGTCGAGGCGGCGATGGCGGCGGGCAAGCTGCGCGCCGTGGTCGCCACCGCCTCGCTCGATCTCGGCATCGACTGGGGCGATGTCGACCAGGTGATCCAGGTCGGCGCGCCGAAGGGCGTGGCGCGGCTGCTGCAGCGGGTCGGCCGCGCCAACCACCGCATGGACGAGCCCTCCCGCGCCCTGCTGGTGCCGGCCAACCGCTTCGAGGTGGTGGAGTGCACCGCGGCGCTGGAGGCGGTGCGGCACGAGGAGCTGGACGGCGACCCGCCACGGCCGGGCGGGCTCGACGTGCTGGCGCAGCACGTCCTCGCCATGGCCTGCCACGCCCCCTTCCGGCCCGACGACCTCTATGCCGAGGTGACGCTCGCCGCCCCCTACGCGGCCCTCTCCCGCCGCGACTTCGACGACGTGCTGCGCTTCGTCGCCGATGGCGGCTACGCGCTCCGCGCCTATGACCGCTTCCGCAAGCTGTTCCAGGATGCCGAGGGCTTCGTGCATGTGCGCGACCAGCACGTGGCGCGGCAGCTGCGGATGAATCTCGGCACCATCGTCGAGAGCCCGATGCTGAAGGTGCGGCTGCGCGGCGGTCCCGTGCTGGGCGAGGTGGAGGAGTGGTTCGTCTCCACCCTGCTCCCGGGCGACAGCTTCATGTTCGCCGGCCAGACCCTGCGCTTCGAGGCGCTGGACGCGATGACCGCCATCGTCTCCCGCGGCGGCGAGGGCGACCCGCGCGTGCCGACCTATGCCGGCGCCCGGCTGCCGCTCTCCACCTGGCTGGCGGCGCGGGTGCGCGAGATCCTGCACGAGCCGCGCAAGTGGCGCCTGCTGCCGGCGCCGGTGCAGGACTGGCTGCGGCTGCAGCGCCGCCGCTCCGCCCTGCCGGAGAAGGACGGGCTGCTGGTCGAGACCTTCCCGCGCGGCGGCCGCTGGTTCATGGTCGCCTACTGCTTCGAGGGGCGGCTGGCGCACCAGACATTGGGGATGCTGGTGACGAGGCGCATGGAGCGCGCCGGCCATGCGCCGCTCGGCTACCTCGCCACCGACTACGTCCTCGCCACCTGGAGCGCCTTCGAGCCGACCGGCATCGAGGCGCTGTTCGAGGAGGACCTGCTCGGCGAGGACCTCGAGGAATGGATGGCCGAGAGCTCCATGCTCCGCCGCACCTTCCGCAACATCGCCACCATCGCCGGCCTGATCGAGAAGCACCATCCGGGACATGAGAAGCGCCCCCGCCAGATGACCATGAATGCCGACCTGATCTACGACGTGCTGCGCAAGCACGAGCCCGACCACATCCTGCTCCGCGCCACGCGGCAGGAGGCGGCGGGCGGCCTCACCGATGTCGCCCGCATCGGCCTAGTGCTGGCCCGCGCCCGCGGGCGGATCCGCCACATGCGGCTCGACCGCGTCTCGCCCCTCGCCGTGCCGGCGCTGATCGAGGAGGGGCGCGAATGGGTCGCCGGCGGCGCCGAGGATGCGCTGCTCGCCGAGGCGGCGTCGCTGGTCGAGGAGGTGACGGGCGGCGAGGAGATCTTCGCCGAGACGCTCGCCGAGGTGACGGAGGGCGTGCGGGTGCGCGCCGGCGTGGTGGACACGCCGCGGCATCGCGGCAAGGAGCAGCGGCCGCGCCGCGCCCGCTTCATCCGCAGCGCGCCGAAGAGCCTGAACGGCGCATGATGCCGAAGGCACGCAACGCCGGCCCGCGGCCCGCCGGGCCGGCCGCCCGGACGGGCGCCGCTGCCCATGCGGCGCAGCCGGGCCGCGCGACGGCGCGGCGCCCGGCATGACCCCGGCCCCCCTGCACATCGCCGGCGAGCGGCTGATGCTCGACCCGGCCGGGCTGCTCGCCTGGCCGGCGCGGCAGACCCTGGTCGTCGGCGACCTGCACCTGGAGAAGGGCAGCGCCTTCGCCCGCGCCGGCCGCTTCCTGCCGCCCTACGACACGCGGGAGACGCTCGCGCGCCTGCAGGGCGCGCTGCGCCGCTGGCGGCCGCAGCGGCTGATCGCCCTCGGCGACAGCTTCCACGATGCCGGGGGCGCCGGCCGCATGGCGGCCGAGGATGCGGCGCTGCTGCACCGGCTGCTGGCCGGGATCGAGATGCTCTGGGTGCTTGGCAACCACGACCCGGTGCCGCCCGCGGGCCTGCCCGGGCAGGCGGTCGAGGAACACCGCGAGGGGCGGCTGACCTTCCGCCACGAGGCGCGCCGCGGCCCGCTCGCCCCGGCCGAGATCTCCGGGCATTTCCATCCCAAGGCCACCATGCCGACGCGCTGCGGCGGCGTCACCCGCCCCTGCTTCGTCGCCGATGCCTGGCGCGTCGTGCTGCCGGCCTTCGGCGCCTATGCGGGCGGGCTCGATGCCGGCGATCCCGCCATCGCCGGCCTGTTCCCGCGCGGGGCGCGGCTCTTCCTGCTCGGCCGCGACCGGCTCTACAGCATGCCGGCCGGCCCCGCCCGCCCCCGGCCGGCCGCCATCGCCATGGCTACGGATACAGGAGCTGGGTGATCGGGTAGATCACGCCGTTGGTGGCCGGGATGCCGGGGCCGTCGATCACCGCCGGCGCGCCGACATTGAGGCCGCCCGCGCCGAAGGTGCTGGACTGCTGCTCGGGCGCCGGGTTGGTCAGCGCGATCACGCCGTTCTGCTCGGCGATGCGCACCACCCCGCCGGCCACGGTCTTGATCTGGTGGTCGCCCGCCATCTCGGCCGGGGTCAGGGCGACGCCCGAGATGACGTGATAGGCGATCAGCGAGCGTAGCCGCAGCAGGTCCGGGCTGGCGCCGGAGAGGGTGCCGCCGCCGCCCTGCTCGCCGCCGCCGCCGCTGCCCTGGGCGAGCAGGTTGTTGATCAGCGCCGCCGAGGCGTGGTTGAAGGCGTCCCCCGTCGGCGCGAAGACGGTGATGAGGTTGGCGCTGCGGAACTGGTCGACGGCGCCGGCGCGCGAGACCAGCTCGACGAAGCGGTTGAAGCGGCTGTCGCCGGCCAGGGTGTCGATGACGTTGCGCGCCTGGGCCCGGGCCGCGGGAAGCCGGCCGAGCAGGCCGAGCCCGGCCGCGCCGAGCACGAGGCGGCGGTGGAGAAGGGGCATGGGGGTCTGTCCTTTCACGGCGCCGGACCTGCCGGGGGTGGCCAGGTCGCCAGCGCCACGCGGCAACGCCGAGTGGCCCGAATGGTTCGCCTGGGAACCGAGTTGTCCGTGGCGGGTTTCAACCACTCGTGCCGAGTCCCGGTCGGCGCGCGCGCGAAACGTTGCGTCGCCGCCGCCGGCCCGGCGCATCGCGCAATGCCGGGACAGCCCTACATCCTCGTCATGGATCGAACCGACTCCTTCCCCCGCCATCGGCATCCGCCCGCCAGCATCAGGCCCGCCCGCGCCAGGATGGCCGCGTGACCGCCGGCGCCATGGCCGACCTGCAGCGGCGCGGCTTCGCCGGGCTGCGGGTGGTGGGCGACGTGCATGGCGATGCCGTCGGCTTCCGCCATGCGGTGGCGGGCGCCGAGGCGGAGCGGCTCTTCCTGCTGCAGCTCGGCGACCTCACGGATCACGGGCCGGACAGCCCGGCGGTGCTGCGCCTGGTCTTCGGCCTGCTCGACGCGCGCCGCGGCCGCTTCCTGCTCGGCAACCACGACCACAAGCTGCGCCGGGCGCTGCTCGGGCAGCGGGTGCACTACGCCGCGGAGGGGCTGGGCCGGACGCTGGAGCAGCTCGCCCGCGCGCCGGACGGGCCGGCGCTGTCGCAGCGCGCCGTCGCCGAGATCGCCACGGCGCCGGCCTGGCTGCGCCTCGGCGACTGGTTCTTCGTGCACGCCGCCTGGCACCCGGCGATGCTGACCCGGCCGCCGCCGCCGGAGGCCGGGGCGCAGAAGCCCGATCCCGTGGTCTCGCGCGCGCTGTTCGGCCTGGTGACGGGGCGGGTGCAATGGGACGGCTATCCCGAGCGGCTGCATGGCTGGATCGACCGCATCCCGCCGGGGATGGTGGTCTATTGCGGCCATGAGGTCCGCTCGCCCGA
Source organism: Roseicella frigidaeris (assembly GCF_003258945.1). GTDB lineage: Bacteria > Pseudomonadota > Alphaproteobacteria > Acetobacterales > Acetobacteraceae > Paracraurococcus > Paracraurococcus frigidaeris. The sequence goes on from NZ_QLIX01000022.1 coordinate 77,421, forward strand.
TGGCCGGCCCTATGTGCAGCAGGGCGAGGCGGGCGGCCGCGCCGTCTTCCTCGACACCGGCGCCGGCAAGGGCGGGCATCTCTCCTGGATCGACCTGCGCTGGTGAGGCGGCTCAGCCGTCGCGGCGGATGATGAAGCCGTTCGCCACCCGCTCCATGCCGAGCTTCGGGTACCAGCGCATGGGCTCGGGCGCCGAGAGCAGCAGCAGCATGCAGCCCGGCCCGAGGATGCGCTTGGTCTCGGCGATCAGCCCGCGCCCGACGCCCTTCCCCTGCCAGGCGGGATCGACGCAGAGATCGGAGAGGTAGCAGCAATAGGCGAAGTCGGTGATCGAGCGCGCCACGCCGGCGAGCCGCCCGGCGGCGTCGCGCGCCGTGACGACGAGGGTGGCGCCGGCCAGCATCGCCGCCATCCGCGCCGGGTCCCCGACCGGCCGGTTGAGGCCGGAGGCGCGCACCACGGCGATGAACTCCGCCGGGTCGAGCCGCCCCTCCTCGCGCGCGAAGGCGATGCCGGGCGGCGGCACGGCCAGGGCGGCCCAGGCGGCATGGCCGGCGAGGATGGGCGGGTCGGGCATGGGATCGGTCATCCCCGCATGCTCCCCTCCCCATCCCGCGCCGGCAAGCACCCCCTGGCCAGCCGGGACGATCATTGCCACGGTCGCTGCCCGTTGCCCTGCCGCGGCTTCGCCGCGGCAGGCCGTGCGACACGCCGCTCGATCGGCGCGTCCGGGGCCCCCGCGAAGACGCGCAGCGGCTTCGTGGGGAGTTAAGCCCAGAGTTTCGGGTTCAGCAGCAGCCCGGCGATCGCCGCCGAGATGGCTTCCAGCAGCCGCTCCCCCTTCTCCGCGCTCGCCGCCCGGGCATCGCCGATGACGCCGCTCTCCGAGATGGCGCGGAAGGAGCGGCGCAGCGCCAGACCCGGCGGCTGCCCCTCGACGCGGGTCGAGGCCGGCCCATGCGCCTCGGCGAGGCGGTCCAGGCGCACGCTGTCGGGGCGCAGCGCCAGCATCATGCTGGTCTCCGCCTCGCAGGCATGCATCAGGCCGGATTGCCGCTCGAGGATCGGCGCGATCACCTCCGGCACCATGTGCCAGTAGGTGCCGGCCGCGACCTTGATGCCGAGCGCGATGGACAACTCCGAGGCGGCGACCATCACCGCCTCGGCATTGCCGCCATGGCCGTTCAGCAGCATCACCCGCCGGAAGCCGTGCCGCGCCGCCGAGCGGGCGATGCCGCCGAGCGCCGCGGCGAAGCTGGCGTAGTCCAGCGTCACCGTGCCGCCGAATTCCATGTGGTGCTCGGCGAGGCCGGTCCAGACGACGGGCGTCACCACCACCGGCGCGCCGGCGGCGGCGATGCGCGCCGCGGTGCGGGCGGCGACGCCGCCGGCGAGGATGATGTCGACGCCGGTCGCCAGATGCGGCCCGTGCTGCTCGAGCGAGGCGACCGGCACGATCACCAGCGCATCCGCGGCGGCGCGGGCGCGCAGCTCCTCGGCGGTCAGCCGCATCCATTCGGTCTCGGTGGCCATGCCGGCCCTCCTTCGCTGCCGGCCGATCCTGGCATCGCCGCCCGGCGACGTCAGCCCAGCGAGGTCAGCCCGGCCCGGGATCAGGCCAGCGGTTCGTAGACCACCGTGCTGCCATCCTCGGCGCGGGTCTTCCAGCCGATCCAGGTGCCGTCGGCCGCGTAGCGGGCCTCGGACTCCGTGTCGCCCGTGCCGCGCCAGAGCGTGCCGCCCTCGGGCAGCGCCTGGCGGCTCCACTGGATCCGCAGCAACTGCCCGCTGTCGTTGTCGAAGAGCGGCCGGTCGAAGCGGCGGCTGTCCCACCAGCTGAGCGGCGCCGCCTGGGCCGGCAGGCGGAAGCGGCCGGCGGAGGCCTGGACGAGGACGGCATCCGCCGCCGCCTCGGCCCGCATCTCGGTCACCGTGCCGTTGCGGTCGAGGCGGGAGGCGACACGGCGCAGCCGGTCGCCGGCCCAGACCTCCTCGAAGCGGTGGCTGAAGCGGAAGACGGTGATGCCGACCAGGCGGACGGTGATGTCGACCTCGGTGCGGGCCGTCAGTTCGCCGCCGGCCTGGGCGAGGAGGACGCGGTGGGTGCCGATGGCGCTGCCCTCCCGCACCACCCGGAAGCGGAGCTCGCCCGGCATGGCCCGGGCACGGCCGGCGAGCAGCAGGCCGAGCGCCGGCAGGGCGCGCCGCGGCAGGGGGCGGGCGAAGGACATCGGGCGGATCACTCCGGCAGGGGCCGAGGGCCAGGGGTAGGGACCAGGGGGGTAAGGACCAGGGGCAGGCGCCCGGGAAGATAGGCGGGGATGGGCGGGCGACCAGGTGCGCGTGGCCAGGGGGCGCATGACTAGGGGGCGGCCGCGGCCGCGATGGGGGCAGGACAAGCCAGGCGGGGCGTGGCAACATGCGGGGCGATGCGACAGCTCCTGCTGCTGCGGCACGCGAAGTCCTCCTGGGACGACCCGGCCCTTTCCGACCATGCCCGTCCGCTCAACGCGCGGGGCCGCCGGGCGGCGGCGGCCATCGCCCAGGCGATGCGGGAGCTGGGGCTCGGACCCGACCTCGTCCTCGTCTCCTCCGCCCGGCGGACCCTGCAGACCCTGGAGGCGCTGACCCCCTTCGAGGATGCGGCGCTGATCGAGCCCATGGACGCGCTCTACCTCGCGCCCTGGCGGCGGTTGCTGGAGGCGCTGCAGGAGGTGCCGGAGACGGTCCGCAGCGTGCTGCTCATCGGCCACAACCCCGGGCTGCACGAGCTTGCCCTGGCCCTGGCCGGGGCGCAGGGCATCAGCCGCGGCGGCCCCGGCCTGCAGCGCCTGGCCGAGGGCTACCCGACCGGCGCGCTGGTCGAGTTCACCATCGCCAGCCCCTGGCGCCAGCTCGAATCGGGCGGTGGACGACTTGTGCGATTCATCCAGCCGCGCGATCTTCTGGCCGCCGATTCGACGGAGACCCTCCCCTGATCAGCCTCGACGAGGCGGCGTCCGTGGCGCTGCCCGGGGTGCAGGCCGAGCCGCAGGCCGAGGCCGCCACGGCCGGCCCGGCCCTCGCCCTGGAATTCGCGCTCGACCCCGAGGCCGCGGCCCGCCTGCCCCGCCACCCCGCCATCGCCGCCAGCCGCGGCGGCCGGTCCCGGGGCGCCGCGGCCAATCTCATCTGGCTCGACACCGCCGATGGCGCCCTGGCGGTGGCGGGGCTCGCCATCGAGGAGAGCCAGCGCGGCCAGCGGCAGGTGCTGCGGGTGATGCCCGCGCCGGACCAGCCCTGGGTGCCCGGCACGCCGCCCGCCCTGCTGGAGACGGCGCCGCCGCCGGCCGGCCATGTGGTGCCGATCGCCGCCTTCAGCGGCCGCCGCGCCGCGATGCGGCTGGCGACGCCGGAGGGGCCGGTGCAGGCGGTGCTGCTCGCCGGCAAGCTGCGGGCGGTGGCGGATGAGCGGCCGGTGGCGCGGCTGCTGCTGCAGGGCGAGCCGGGCGCGGTGCTCGGCCTCGCCGGCCGGCTCGCCGCCGACCTGCCGCTGCTGCCGCCGCATGCCGCGCTGGCCGAGGAGGGACGCGCGCTCGCCCGCGGCGAGGCGCCCCGCCCCCGCCGCCGCGGCCCGCCCGACCTGGCCGGGGCGGCGACGGTGGAGCTGGCCCTGCTCGCCGCCATCGGCCACCTGCTGGAGGTGATGCTGGTGCAGGCGCCCGCCTGCCGGCTCGGCGCCGGGCCGGAGGGGGTGCACCAGATGCGGGTCGGGCTGCGCCGGCTGCGCTCGGTGCTGAAGGTCTTCCGCCCGGCCGCCGGCGGGCCGGCGCTGCAGCATTTCGATGCCGGGCTGAAGGCGCTGGCCGACCGGCTGGGGCCGGCGCGGGACTGGGACGTCTTCCTCGGCGGCCTCGGCGCCCAGCTCGCCGAGGCGATGCCGGGGGAGCGGCGCATCGCCAGCCTGCTGAAGGCGGCGGAGGCGCGGCGCCAGGCCGCCTATGTCGCGCTCCGCGCGGCGCTCGACGGCCCGGCCTTCCGCACCCTGGTGCTGGAGGGGCTCGGCCTGCTGCTGCGCCGCCCCTGGCGCGCGGCGCAGCCGGACGCGCCGGAGGAGGCGGAGCGCCTCGCCCGGCTCGACGAGAAGCTGCCGGACTTCGCCGCCGCCCTGCTCGACAAGCGCTGGCACAAGCTCTGCGCCGAGGGCGAGGACATCGAGACCCACTCGGCCGAGGCGCTGCACGAGGTGCGGCTGGAGGCCAAGCGCCTGCGCTACCCGACCGAGCTCTTCGCGCCGCTCTGGCCGGGCAAGGCGACGCGGCGCTTCCAGCGGCGGCTCGCGGCGCTGCAGGAGGCGCTCGGCCTGGCCAACGACACGGCGGTGGCGCGCAGCCTCGTCGCCTCGCTCGGCGGTGCGGTGCCGGCCTGGGCGGTGGGCGCGGCGGAGGGCTTCGCCACCGCCCGTTCCGGCGCGGCGCGCAGCCAGGCGCTCGAGGCCTGGGCGGAATTGATGGATGCCGGGCCCTCCTGGGAGGGCGGCTGAGCCGGCCAGGGGATGCGTTGCCAAAACCCCGGCATGCGACGATATCTTGCGGCGCACCACGCGATCGCCCCGTCCAGAGGCGCCGCTATCCTAAGGACTGATACGCATGAGCAGCTCGGCAACCGGGGCGGCAAAGCCGACCGTCACCGTCACGCTTGATGGGTCCAATCGCAACACGAGCCTGCCCGTGCTGTCCGGCTCGATCGGCCCGGACGTGGTGGATATCCGCAAGCTCTACGGCGATCTCGGCGTCTTCACCTTCGATCCCGGCTATGGCGCGACCGCGAGCTGCGAGAGCAAGATCACCTATATCGATGGCGATGCCGGCGTGCTGCTCTACCGCGGCTACCCGATCGAGCAGCTCGCCGAGCAGTCCGACTTCATCGAGGTCTCCTACCTGCTGATGTATGGCGAGCTGCCGAGCCCGGCGCAGCTCGAGGCGTTCCGCAAGGGCGTCACCTACCACACCATGGTGCACGAGCAGCTGCGGCGCTTCTTCGACGGCTTCCGCCGCGATGCGCACCCGATGGCGGTGATCTGCGGCGTGGTCGGCGCGCTCGCCGCCTTCTACCACGACAACCTCGACATCAACGATCCGCACCAGCGCGAGATCGCGGCCTACCGGCTGATCGCCAAGATCCCGACCATCGCGGCCTGGGCTTACAAATACTCGATCGGCCAGCCCTTCATGTATCCGCGGAACGACCTCAGCTACGCGGAGAATTTCCTCTACATGCTGAACGCCGTCCCGGCCGAGCCCTGGACGCCGAACCCGATCCTGTCGCGCGCCATGGACCGCATCCTGGTCCTGCACGCGGACCACGAGCAGAACGCCTCCACCTCCACCGTGCGGCTCGCCGGCTCGACCGGCGCCAATCCCTTCGCCTGCGTCGCCGCGGGCATCGCCGCGCTCTGGGGCCCGGCGCATGGCGGCGCCAACGAGGCGGTGCTGAAGATGCTGGGCGAGATCGGCAGCCCCGAGAACATCCCGCACTTCATCAGCGAGGTGAAGGACAAGAACTCCCACACCAAGCTCATGGGTTTCGGCCACCGGGTCTACAAGAACTTCGACCCGCGCGCGAAGATCATGAAGGAGACCTGCCACGAGGTGCTGGCCGAGCTCGGCATCAAGGACGAGCCGCTGCTCGACATGGCGATGGAGATGGAGCGCATCGCCCTCTCCGACGACTATTTCATCCAGCGCAAGCTCTACCCGAACGTGGACTTCTATTCGGGCATCATCCTGAAGGCGATGGGCATCCCGACGAGCATGTTCACCGTGCTCTTCGCCGTGGCCCGCACCGTCGGCTGGGTGAGCCAGTGGAAGGAGATGATCGAGGACCCGTCGCAGCGCATCGGCCGGCCGCGGCAGCTCTACACCGGCGCGACGCAGCGCGACTACGTGTCGCTCGGCCGCCGCGCCTAGAGCATCGTCACCCGTTCGAGTGTTTCCACTCGAACGGGATCTGCTCCTGGCCGATCTTGGATCGCGTGATCTGCGCCTTGCGGTGAGGCCGTCTCGAGCGATCGCGCGCCGGAGCGGATCCCGATCAGGTGGACTCACCTGATCGGGTGGAAACGCTCTGAAGCCGGGATGCTCCAGCGGCCTCTCCAGGCTCGCTGGACCCGCACCCCGGTCGAATGGACTGGCCGGACCGGGCGGGACGCTCCGCAACCCAGACCATCGCAGGCCCGCCGGGACACCCCGGCGGGCCTTTTCTTCGTAGAATATCTAGATCGTAATAATACGATTCAACAATGTAGACACAATACAAAATACATCGCGTCTGGATGAGAATTCGGCGACGCACGTCCCACAATTTACATTTCAATTGAAAAACGCTCTTGCGCGACGGCGAGCGCGATCACAGCATTGCGAGCACGGTACATTACACGTACAGGAATACTCTCGATGAACGAGGCACCTGCCGCGGTTTGCCACGTAGGACTCGACCACCAGGTCCGGCGTCAGCTGCGCAAATGGCCTCAGCGCCCGCCGGGCGTCCTGCCGAGCCTGAACCAGCCCGGCACCTGGCTGCGCGGCCGACCCGGGGATGCCGCCGGCCCGGCGCACCCCTTCCTCAAGCTGCCGGGCTCGAACCGGCTGCGCACCCTGCCCGACGGGTTGTGGCTGCACTTCAGCCCCTCGGCCAGCGACCCCTATGTCGACATCCTCTGCATCGAGGCCTGCTCCTCGCTGCAGAACCTGCTCGACAAGCGCTCGCGCTTCGCGCCCTCGACCGGCTCCCTGCTCGCGGTCTGCCCGGTGCCCTGGCTGCTCTCCGCGGCGCAGCATCCGGACCCGACGCCGCGCTGGCGGCTGATCCGCATGCTGAAGACCGAGCCGCAGGAGCCGCTGACCCTGCCGGTGCGCGACATCCGCGTCGTCTTCGGGCTGAAGAGCCGGCATTATGAGGGCTTCGTGCGGCACCAGATGCCGCATCCGCACGAGTTCTTCTGCCCGATGGAGGCGCTGACGGCCGAGGGCGGGCATGAGGACCCGGCGATGCAGGCGCTGATGTCGCGCGCCTCGGCCAGTGCCAACTTCATGCGCCTGCCCTAGGGCGCTTCCCCTGAACACCGGTCCATGGGAAGCGCCCCAGGCTCCTGTTGTCGGAGCATCTTCACCCGATCAGGGGAGTGGCTGTGTCCATGAATGTTGGCCCACCAGTGCTGACGAATTCTGGCCCACCTGCCGCTTCTGACCGCCCTGGCCGGGCCGCGGCCCGGCCAGGGCGGTC
>NZ_QLIX01000023.1 GCF_003258945.1 Roseicella frigidaeris
TCCGGGACTACTGGCGCCAACACGCCGCGTAACGGAACAGCGCCACCTGACCACAGCCCTACCGTCAAGCAAAAATGCCAGTGGTGCGGAAGCGACGCTTACCCTCTCTCCGAAGCATCCAGGGGGCAGGCGTGGCCGGGTTCCGCAGCACCGAGAGCTATATTGCATCCCGCGACCTCGAGGTCGCGGTGAACGCCGCCGTCGCCCTGCAGCGGCCGCTGCTGGTGAAGGGCGAGCCGGGCACCGGCAAGACCGTGCTGGCGCATGAGGTGGCCCGCGCCCTCGGCCATCCGCTGATCGAGTGGCACATCAAGTCCACCACCAAGGCGCAGCAGGGCCTCTACGAGTACGACGCCGTCTCGCGCCTGCGCGACGGCCAGCTCGGCGACCCGCGGGTGCACGAGATCGGCAACTACATCGTCCGCGGCAAGCTCTGGGACGCCTTCGAGGCGGACCGCCCGCAGGTGCTGCTGATCGACGAGATCGACAAGGCCGATATCGAATTCCCGAACGACCTGCTGCTCGAGCTCGATCGCATGCAGTTCTTCGTCTACGAGACGCGCCAGACGGTGGTGGCGAAGCACCGGCCGGTCGTCATCATCACCTCGAACAACGAGAAGGAGCTGCCGGACGCCTTCCTGCGCCGCTGCTTCTTCCACTACATCCGCTTCCCCGACCGCGCGACGATGGAGCAGATCGTCCAGGCGCATTTCCCCGACATCAAGCAGGAGCTGGCGCGCGAGGCGCTGAACGTCTTCTTCGAGGTCCGCGGCGTCGCCGAGCTGAAGAAGAAGCCCGCCACCTCCGAGCTGCTCGACTGGCTCAAGCTGCTGATGATCGAGGACCTGCCGCCCGAGGTGCTGCGCAGCCAGGACGCCAAGGTCGCCATCCCGCCGCTCTACGGCGCACTGCTGAAGAACGAGCAGGACGTGCATCTCTTCGAGCGGCTTGCCTTCCTCTCGCGGCGGCAGCAGCGCTAGGAGCCGGACGATGCTGGCGCATTTCATCGTCGCGCTCCGCACCGCCGGCATCCCGGCCAGCATCACGGAATACCTCACCCTGCTGCGCGGCATGAAGGAGGGCGTCGCCGATTACAGCGTCGACGACTTCTACCACCTCTCCCGCGCCACCCTGGTGAAGGACGAGCGGCACCTCGACCGCTTCGACCGCGTCTTCGGCGAGGTTTTCAAGGGCCTCGAGCCGCCCGAGGGTGACCCCGGGGCCGAGGCGCAGATCCCGGCCGAATGGCTGCGGAAGATGCTGGAGAAATACCTCACCGAGGAGGAGAAGGCGCAGATCGAGGCGCTGGGCGGCTTCGACACGCTGATGGAGACGCTGAAGCAGCGCCTCGCCGAGCAGAAGGGCCGGCACCAGGGCGGCAGCAAGTGGATCGGCACCGGCGGCACCTCGCCCTTCGGCGCCTATGGCTACAACCCCGAGGGCGTGCGCATCGGCCAGGAGGAAAGCCGCCACCGCCGCGCAGTCAAGGTCTGGGACAAGCGCGAGTTCCGCGACCTCGACGGCGATATCGAGATCGGCACGCGCAACATGAAGCTCGCCCTCCGGCGGCTGCGCCGCTTCGCCCGCCAGGGCGCGGCGACCGAGCTCGACCTGCCGGACACCATCCGGGCCACGGCCAACAATGCCGGGACGCTGGACCTGAAGCTGGTGCCGGAGCGGCACAACACGGTGAAGGTGCTGCTCTTCCTCGATATCGGCGGCTCGATGGACGACCATGTGCGGGTCTGCGCCGAGCTGTTCTCCGCCGCCCGGGCGGAGTTCAAGCATCTCGAGCATTTCTACTTCCACAACTGCCCTTATGAGCGGCTCTGGACCAGCAACCGGCGGCGCCGGGACAGCGAGGTCTCGACCTGGGAGGTGCTGCGGAAATACGGGCCGGACTACAAGGCCATCTTCGTCGGCGACGCGGCGATGAGCCCCTATGAGATCGTCCAGCCCGGCGGCAGCGTCGAGCACTGGAACGAGGAGACCGGCCAGGCCTGGCTGCTGCGCCTGCTCGGGCATTTCCGCCGCAGCGCCTGGCTGAACCCGATGCCGGAGCCGGCCTGGGGCCGCTACCAATCGGCGCAGATCCTGCACCGGCTGCTGGAGCAGCGGATGTATCCGCTGACGCTCGGCGGCATCGAGGCGATGACCCGCGAGCTGAGCCGCTAGAGTAGATTCTGTCCGGATGACCTCATCCGGACAGGTGAAGATGCTCGCAAAAACAAACACCTAGAGCATTGCAGATGAACGGAAGTTCGCAGGACACGCTCTAAGGATTTGTTCAGCCGCAGGCGATCACGCTTCCGGCCGCGGCCGGCGGCGCGGCCGGCCCGGGCCCGGCAGCCTTATTTCGCCGGCGCGGCCTCTTCGGCGGCCGGCAGCGGCGGCGCCTTCGGCGAGATCGACCGCAGATAGGCGATGACGTCGGCGCGCTGCTTGGTGTTGCTCAGGCCGGCGAAGGCCATGCGGGTGCCCGGGGCATAGGCGGAGGGCTTGGCGAGCCAATGGTTCAGCTCGTCATAGTTCCACGGCCCTTCCTTGCCCTTCAGCGCCGCGGAGTAGTTGAAGCCTTCCAGATGCCCATGCGGCGCGCCGACCACGCCGTAGAGATTGGGCCCGACGCCGGATTTGCCGCCATCGTTGAAGGTGTGGCAGCTGCCGCACTGTTTCTGCGCGACGCTCTGGCCGGCGGCCACATCCGCATTGGCGAGCAGCCCGGCGATGGGCTCGACGGTCGGGCCGGTCGGCCCCGCCGCCGGCGCCGCCGTCGCCCCGCCTGCCTCCTCGCCGAGCTTGATGGCCGCCTCGTGCGGCCGCTCGCCATGCACCAGCACTTTGCCGAGTTGCCCGGCCACCATGAAGGTGATGCCGGCCGTGAGAAGTGCAGCGAAGGCCTTGTTCAGTTCGAGCGATTGCATCGGCGATGGCGTCCCTGAGAGGCGACGAGGTGGCAACGCGGACAGGTGGCACCGCGCGCGCGGGGCACGGGAATGGGCCGTCCAGGGATATAACCGAAGCGGCGGGACCCGCAACCCGTCCCGGCATCGCAGCGGCCGGGCGCCGCCGCGGCCGGCCGGGACGCGCCGCGGCCGGCATCCTTGCCTTTCCGATCCCCCCCTGCCGCTACGGCCCCGCCGGATCGCCGGCGCCCGACAAGGATGACACCGGGGAGAGAACAGGCCCGGGGAGCGCAACGCCCGGTCGCGCGTTGCAGCGAAGGAGGTTGCGGCCCGGGCATGGGGTCGTGCCGTCCGTGCGCCGGAGCCAGGGTCCGAGACCCCCGGGCTTCGGTCCGCACCATGGCCAAACCGCAGGAATGCGGCCTTGAAGGAGGGTTTCGCCTTGCCTCAAGCCTCGACCCAGGCCCGCGCTGCCGGCATCGCCCCCGTGGCGACCATCCGCCGGATCGGCACCGCCGATCTGCGGGCGGCGCTGCGGGAGGGATGGCAGGATTTCCGCGCCATCCCGACGCAGCTCATCTTCCTCTGCATCCTCTATCCGATCGTCGGCCTGGTCGCGGCGCGCGCCGTCTCGGGCGGGGACCTGCTGCCGCTGCTCTGGCCGCTCATCGCCGGGCTGAGCCTGGTGGGGCCGGTCGCCGCGGTCGGGCTATACGAGATCAGCCGCCGGCGGGAGGCCGGCGAGCAGGTGTCCTGGCTCACCGCCTTCTCGGTGCTGCGCCATCCGAACCTGGCGAACATCGTCATGCTCGGCATCCTGTTGATGGCGATCTTCGTCGCCTGGGTCGGCGTGGCGCACTGGATCTGGAACACCACCATCGGCGAGCTGCCGGTGGCCAGCCTCGGCGACATGGCGGATGCCGCCTTCACCACGCCCGAGGGGCACCGGCTGCTGCTGCTCGGCAACGGCGTCGGCTTCCTCTTCGCTGTCGTCGTCCTGGTGCTGACGGTGGTCTCGGCGCCGATGCTGATCGACCGCAACGTCGGCATCGGCCCGGCGATCGGCACCTCCATCCAGGCCTGCCTCGCCAATCCCGGGCCGATGGCGCTCTGGGGCCTGATCGTGGCGGCGCTGCTGGCGATCGGCAGCATCCCGGCCTTCATCGGCCTCGCCATCGTCATGCCGGTGCTCGGGCATGCCACCTGGCACCTCTACCGGCGCGTGGTGGCCTGACGCGAAACGGCCCTGATGCCTGGGCGCATCAGGGCCGTGCTGCCAGGGCCGCGTCACCGCCTCGGGCGATGCCGCCCGACCTCGAGCCGATCCCGATCAGGCGGACTCGCCTGATCGGGTGAAGCCGCTCCAGATCAGGCGAAGAGCACCTGGTGGACATCCGTGACGCCGTGTAGCGCCACGGCGCCCTGGTAGAGCGGCGCATCGACGCCGTTGGCCGTGTCGTAGACCACGAGCAGGTCATGCCCCGCCGACCCGACGGTGAACTCGCCCGGCGCGGTGATGTCGCCGCGGAAGGCGGCATAGGTGCCGTCCGCCAGCACCGGATGCTTGTGCGCATCGCTCAGCTGCACCGGCGTCCCGGCATTGCTTGGGTCCTGGATGTGCTGCGGCCCGGTGCTGAGCGTGACCTGCTGCAGCAGGGTCGGGGCGCCGATATCGACATGCTCGCCCGCCTGGTAGTCGGTGATCTCGTCGATCACCCCGCGCAGGATGTCGCCCTGCGAGATCGTCCCGTCGACATCGTTGGCGACGATGAGGTCGCTGGCGTTGCGCAGCAGGAAGCTGTCATGGCCGGGGCCGCCGGTCATGATGGTGCCGGCGACGCCCTCGGTGGTGTAGGCATAGCCGCTGCGCATCGCCGGGGTGCTATGGCTCTCGAGCAGGTCGTTGCCGGCGCCGCCGATGAGCTGGTTGTTGGTCGCCTCGTAGACGAAGCTGTAGCGGCTCAGATGGTAGTCGTAGCCGGCGGCGATCAGATGGTCGTTGCCGGACTCGCCGAAGGCGCTGTTGCCGGTGCCGGTGACGGTGATGAGGTCCGCGCCGCTGCCGCCGAGCAGCCAATTGCCGGTGCCGATGGCGGAGAGCGTGTCATTGCCCGATTCGCCGAAGGCGATGGAATAGTTCACCGCGTACGGGGTGAAGCCTCCCGGCGGCTTGAACCCCAGGGTGATGGTGTCGGCACCCGCCCCGGCGAAGACGATGGTCCCCGTCCAGTCACCCTCATAGGTCGTTCCGAAGACGTCGTTGCCGCTTCCGAACCTATACGTGGCCATCGTGGCGCTCCTCTTGTCAGCAAGACATCGGCCATTCCTGGCCGGCGAATGTAAGCCTCAAGAATTAATCCGTTGCAGCGTGGCAGAACGCCATAAAAGACCAGGACTCACAAACGCTCGACCCGAGGCAGGATTGTTCTGCCGGCATGGCCGTACCCAGGACATCGCTTCTTGCCCTAGATGGTTACATGCGACGCAGCAAATTCTATGTGAAATCGCGGCTGGCCAAGACGACCATGGCCGCTGTCGCAGGGCGGGATTTAAGGCATTGCAGGAGGAGGATGAGATAACTTGGGCGTGAGACGCATTTGGAAAATTCTCGTGTGGCGTGTGGGCCCCGATAGGCCGCGGCCATCGCCAGTCTCACCTGTTGCCGCGGCGCCGGCTGTGCTCGGGGTCACAGCCGCCGGGGCGCGGCGCACCGTCACCCGATCAGGGCGGCAACGGCCCGGAGCAGGATCCGTGACCCTGCGTGAGCGGGTCTTGGCCTGGAGCAGATCCCGATCAGGTGGCCTCACCGGAGCGGGTGACGATGCTCCGAAAACAATAGTCTAGGGCACTTCCCCTGAACCGGTGTTCAAGGGAAGTGCCCCTAGCCCCGGCCGATCCGGCCGCACTCCCCGCGGTACCAGTCGAGCAGCTGCTCGCCGTTCCAGTGCAGCACCCCCGGCCGGCTGGCGACGTGATCGTAGAATTCCTCGAGATAGCCGATGCGGTGCGGCTGGCCGGAGATGTAGGGGTGGATGGCGAGCGACATGATCTTCGCCCTCTCCGCCCCTTCCTCATACAGGCGCTCGAACTGGTCGATGGCGCGCCGCAGCAGATGCGCGCCCTCATGGTGCTGCACGATCATCATCGGGATGTCGTTCAGCTCGACGGTGTAGGGCAGCGTCACCAGCGGGCCATGCGCGGTGCGGATCGTGGTCGGCTCGTCGTCATAGACCCAGTCGCCGATATACTGCACGCCGGCCTCCGCCAGCAGCTCGGGCGTCTCGTAGGTCTCGGTCAGCCCCGGCCCGAGCCAGCCGACCGGGCGCCGGCCGGTGAAGCGCTCCAGCCGGTCGAGCGAGCGGTGGATCATGCCGCGCTGATCCGCCTCCTTGTGGATCGGCCCCTGCTCCCAGGAATGGCCCATGAACTCCCAGCCCGCCGCGCGCGCCTGGGCGGCGACGCGCTCGTATTCCTCGACGACGCGGGCATTGATCGAGAGCGTCGGCCTGATGCCCAGCCGCTCGTAGAGCCGGAAGAAGCGCCAGACGCCGACCCGCATGCCGTATTCGTGCCAGGACCAGTTCGGCACGTCGGGCAGCAGCACCTGGCCGGTCGGCGCCGGCAGCACCTGCCGCGCCATCGGCCGGGCGATGTCCCAGACCTCGAGGTTGACGATGCTCCAGAGCACGAGGCGCGCCCCGTCCGGCAGGCGCAGCGGCGGCCGGTCGACGATGGCGGAATAGGGAATGCGCTCGCGCGGCTGCATGGACATCGCGGACCTCCGTGCCGCCGGCGAGTCTCGCCGCGGCCGGCGCGATGTCAAATCCCGGCGGGCCGGGACCAGGCGATCAGAGGCCGCTCTCCGGCGGCAGCGTCGCCTGGAAGGCGGGACGGGCGGCGAGGGCGTCGAACCAGGCGGCGAGGGCCGGCCGTCCCGGCCGCCAGTCCCAGGCGCGGTGCCGCCGCTCGGCATAGCCGAGGGTGCAGCCGAGCGCGATGCGGGCCGCGTCGGGCGGGCCGGCCAGGCGCCAGCCACCGGCGGCGATCTCCGCCTCCAGCGCATCGGCGACGCGCCCGGCCCGCCCGGTCTCCAGCGCGATGACGCCCGGCGAACGCTCCTCCGGCACCCGCCGCAGCTCCCGGTTCCACACCCCGATGCCGTCCATCATGCCGAGGATGCGGCCGAAGGCGGCCCGCGCCGCCACATCGCCCAGGGGCAGCAGCGGATAGGCGCCGCCGAGCCCGTCGAGGAAGGGCAGGATGAGCGCCGTCTCGGTCAGCGCCGTGCCGTCCGCCAGCAGCAGGGTTGGGACGCGCCCGACCGGATTCGCCGGCAGCAGGCTCGAGGCCGGGTCGCGCAGCGTGGTCTCGACCTCGGCGACGCGGCCGAGCAGCCCGGTCTCCCGCAGCGCCACCCGGACCATGCGGGCGAAGGGGGAGCCGGGGGTGTGGAACAGGCGCATCCAGCCTCGGCCGATCAATGGGCGGCGCGCCGCCGCCGCTCCTCGCCGGGGCGGCGGTCGCGGCGCAGCGGCGGCCGGCCACCGGCCTCGGCCTCCCTGGCCCCGCCATCCCTGGCGCCACCGCGCGGCGCCCCCGTGCCGCCGGCCATGGGCTGGATGCCGATATGCGCATCCTCCTCCTCGCCCGGCTTCTGCGCCGCCGCGGCGAAGCGGGCGGCCGCCCAGGGCGCCACCTCGAATTGCGTCTCCCGCTCCAGCACCCGGATGCGGCCGATCTCCTGGCGCGTCACATGGCCGCGGCGGCAGAGGAAGGGCAGCACCCAGCGCGGATCGGCATTGCCGTTGCGGCCGAGGCTCATGCGGAACCAGACGCCCTCCTGGCCGGGCTCGCGCGGCAGGCGCGGCGGCGCGGCGGCGCGATCGGCCAGGGCGGCCAGCTCCTCGGGCGCCGGCAGCGGCGCCCGCAGCGCCTGCACCAGCGCCGCGGCGACCGCTTCCGGCGACCGCTCGGCGAGCAGCTTCTGGGCCAGGGCCAGGTCGCCCTCGCCGGGCTCCTCCGCCGTCCCCTCCAGCGCCTGGGCGAGGATGCGGGTGTCGTCCTGCTCGCGGATCGCGTCGGCCGAGGGCGCCGGGCCCCATTCCGCCCGCACATGCGCCGCCTGCAGCAGCCGCTCGGCGGCGCGGCGGCGGTTGTGCGGCACCAGCAGCGCGCTGGTGCCCTTGCGGCCGGCGCGGCCGGTGCGGCCGGAGCGGTGCAGCAGCGTCTCCGGGTCGTTCGGCAGCTCGGCATGGATGACCAGGCCGAGATCCGGCAGGTCGATGCCGCGCGCCGCCACGTCGGTCGCCACGCAGACCCGGGCGCGGCCGTCGCGCAGCCCCTGCAGGGCGCGGTTGCGCTCGGCCTGGGACAGCTCGCCCGAGAGCGCGACGGCGGCGAAGCCGCGCTCGGCGAGGTTGCCGTGCAGCCGCGCCACCGTCGCGCGGGTGCGGCAGAACACCATCGCCGCCCGCGCCTCGAAGAAGCGCAGCGCATTGACCACGGCGCGCTCGGTCTCGTGCGGGGCGATCAGCAGGGCGCGGTAGTCGATATCGCCATGCTGGCCACCCTCGTCGCCGGCCGAGATGCGCAGCGCGTCGCGCTGGTACTGCTTGGCGAGCTGCGCGATGCCCTTCGGCACCGTCGCGGAGAACATCAGCGTGCGGCGCTCGGCCGGCGTGGTCTCGAGGATGGCCTCCAGCTCCTCGCGGAAGCCCATGTCGAGCATCTCGTCCGCCTCGTCGAGGACGACGGCGCGGATCGACGAGGGGTCGAGGTTGCCGCGCTCCAGATGGTCGCGCAGCCGCCCCGGCGTGCCGGCGACGATATGCGCGCCGCGGGCCAGCGCACGCCGCTCGGCCACCGGATCGGTGCCGCCGACGCCGGAGACGACGCGGCCGCCGGCCTTGGCGTAGAGCCAGGCCAGCTCGGCCTGCACCTGCAGCGCCAGCTCGCGGGTCGGCGCCACCACCAGCGCCAGCGGCGCGCCGGGCGGCGGCAGGCGCTCGGCCTCGCCGAGCAGCTCGGCCGCCATGGCGAGGCCGAAGGCGACGGTCTTGCCGGAGCCGGTCTGGGCCGAGACCAGCAGGTCGCGGCCGAGCGTCTCCGGCTCCAGCACGGCAGCCTGGACGGGAGTGGGCTCGGCATAGCCGCGCTCGGCGAGGGCGGTGAGGAGGGATTGGGGAAGGGCGGGAAAGGGCATGGTTCGGCGACTCGCAGGGGGCTGCGGCAGCCCCGACAAAACGGAAGAAAAGGGCGGCGGGCCGGCGCGGGGGCCGGCCGTCGCCGCAGGGGATCAGGCCACCAGCTTGGCGCGGCGCTGCTGGCGCAGGACATCCTCGATCCAGCGGTCCAGCCGCTCGGTCTCGGCATGCGCTTCCTCGCGCGCCACATAGGCGGCGGGGAAGCGCAGCGCCAGCCAGCGCCAGGCGACCAGGCGCTTGTGGGTCTTCTCGGCGCGCTCCAGCTCGTCGCGGCTGGCGCGCTCGGGCGCCGGCAGCCGGCCGGCATTGGGCGGCACCACGCCGCGGCCGGCGCCATGCTCGATCGCCCAGCGGGCCAGCCGGGCGACGCCGTTGTCGCGCTCGTCCACCGGGCAGAGCGCATAGGTCCAGCGCTGCAGCAGGCTGAGGCCGGCGACGCCGTCGATGGCGCCGGCGACCGCCATGGCCTGGGTGAGGTCGGCCAGGCGGTAATTCGGGTCGTCCGGCCGCAGCACCGCGCGCTTGATGCGCGCCAGCACGCCGAACAGGCTGTCCGAGCCGATCTCCTGCGCCACATTGGCGATGATGTCGGCATCCGGCTGCACCAGCGGCCGCGGGTCCTCGGGCGGCAGCGGCGCCGCCTCCAGCATCGTCTTCACGAATTCCGGGCTGCCGCCGCCGGCCAGCACCGCGACCACCCCTTCCTCGAAGCGGCCGAAGCGGCCGGCGCGACCGCCGATCTGCTTGATCTCCTGGGTGTTCAGCTCGCGCCGCTCGGTGCCGTCGAACTTCCGCAGGGTGGAGAAGATCACCCGGCGGATCGGCAGGTTGAGGCCCATGCCGATCGCATCCGTCGCCACCAGGATATCGGCATCGCCCTCGCGGAAGCGGGCGGCCTCGGCGCGCCGCACCTCGGGGCTCAGCGCGCCATAGACCACGGCCACGCGGCGGCCGCGGCGGACCAGCTCGGCGCGCAGGTCCAGCACGTCGCGGCGGGAGAAGGCGACGACGGCATCGCCCGGGCCGAGCTCGCCGAGCCCGACCGGCGCGCGCGCCGCCACCAGCGGCCCCTTGCGGCGCAGCGACACCTCCTCGACCGGGTCGCCGCAGAGGGCGGCGATGCGCTTCACCTGCGTCGCGCATTCCGGGGCGCCGAGGACGAAGACCTGCCGCGCCGGGGCGCCCATGATGGCGGCCGTCCAGGCGGCGCCGCGGTCGCGGTCGGCGAGCATCTGCGCCTCGTCCACCACCGCGACATCCACCGGCAGGTGGAAGGGGCACATCTCGACCGTGGCGGCGAGATGCCGCGCCCCGGCGACCGGGATGCGCTCCTCGCCGGTGGAGAGCGAGGCGGGCACGCCGCGGCTGGCCAGCGCGTCGCGGAACTCATGCGCCAGCAGGCGCAGCGGGGCGAGGGCCATGCCGGTCTCGGCCGCGGCGAGCGCATCGAGCGCGGTATGGCTCTTGCCCGAATTGGTCGGGCCGGTGACCAGGGTGATGCGGCGGTTCAGCGCCCGCGCCGTGGCGAAATGCCCGGCATAGCGGTCGAGCGCCGCGACCCGGGCGATGGCGGCGACCGCCCCCTTGCCGAGCCGGAGCGCCGGCGCCGCCGGGCCGCCGCGGCGCTTCGCCTCGACCGCCGCGCGGTCGGTCTCGCGCCATTGCGGCACGGCACGGCGCAGAGTGGCGAGCTCGGCCGGGTCGAATTCCCAGCGCTCCCGCCCGCCCCGCTGCGGGATGCGGCGGGCGACCGGGATCAACCCGGCCGCGATCCAGCGCAGCGCCTCCCGCTCCTGGCAGCCGAGCAGCCCGGGCAGCTCGCGGAACTCGACGAGGCTCTTCTCCCAGGCGCGGAGCCGGGCGACCTCCTCGCGCTTGCGGCTGCGGGCGGCGGTCTCGGCCTCCCGCTGCTCGCGGCGGCGGCGGGCCTCGCGGGCGCCGACCGCGTCGAGGAAGGGCAGCGAGTCCTCGCCCGAAAGGCCGAAGGCCACGGCGACCTCGCGCGCCAGTTGCGCATGCCGGTCGGCGGACAGGGCCGGCTGCCCCGCCTCGGTCAGCTCGGCCAGCACCGCCTCCAGCGCCGCCTCGGGGGTGGGGCCGAGGCTGCGGAAGCGCTGCGCCAGCACCGCCTCCAGGGCGGCGAGCAGGGTCTCGTCGGCCGGGGCGAGCTCGGCGACGGTGCCGGCCGCAGTCTCCTTGTCGGCCCGGCGGGCCCAGAGGCGGCCGGCGCGGCTGGCGAGGTCGTTCAGGCGGGTGATCCAGCCGCGCCGGCGCAGCGCCAGCAGCGCCGTGCGGATCGTCTCGGCATCGGCCGGCAACTGCCGCGCGACGCGGCGGATCAGGGCGGACATCTCCCGTGCCTCGACGGCGAGGCCGGAGGCAAGGATCGCCGCCTCGGCCGGCGAGACGGCCTGCTGGCTGGCCTCGGCTGGCTCATGGGCCAGGTCGAAGGCGGCATCGAAGGGTGTGGTCAAATCTCAGGACTCTCCGCGACCCGCGCGGGGGTCGCGCCATGGAACGGGCCAGATGGGCTGCATGCCCGAGGATCGGGCCTCGGAGATGCAAGCCCCGGGCCGTTCGAGGGCCTATCTGGCATGGGGCGTCGCGGGAGCGCCGCGCGCCCCTGACTGCGAGTGCCGCTTATATAGGAGCGATCCTGACCATTGCGAGGAAAAGCGTCGTGCGACGCGGGCGGCCCCGGCATCCCTGCCCCGCGTCGCCCGCCGGTTTCCTCCCCGCCGCGCCGGCGCGGGGCCGCATCGCCGGCGCCAGCGCCGACGCGCCGGCTGGCCTGGCCGCATCCGAGCCAGGCCAGCGGCGTTCGGGCCCATGGGACAGCATGGATCGGGGAGAGCACCCATGGAGATCAGGCGCGCCGGATCGCAGCCTTCCGGCCCGGGGCCGGCCGCGTATTTCACCGGCGCGGTCCGCATCGACCCGCTGCTCAGCCCGCCCGAGCCGGCCCGGGTCGCCGGCGCCCTCGTCACCTTCGAGCCGGGGGCGCGCACCGCCTGGCACACGCACCCCCTCGGACAGACGCTGATCGTCACCACCGGCTGCGGCTGGGTGCAGCGCGAGGGCGGGCCGGTCGAGGAGATCCGGCCGGGCGACGTGGTCTGGTTCCCGCCCGGCGAGAAGCACTGGCACGGCGCCACGCCGACCACGGCAATGAGCCACATCGCCATCCAGGAGAAGCTGGACGGCTCGCCCGTCACCTGGATGGAGCAGGTGACGGACGCGCAGTACCGCCGCTGAGGCAGGGGGTCAGGCCTGCAGGAAGGCCAGCCGGTCCGCCTCCAGCACCAGGCAGGTGAGCTCGCGGCCGAAGACCGCGCCGGTGTCGATGCCGATGCGGTTGGGCTTCACCACCGGGCCGCGGGTCGGCGAATGGCCATGCACCACCACGGCGCCGAACTCCGCCTCCGAGGCCAGGAAGCTGTGGCGGATGCGCAGCAGGTCGTCGGGCGACTGCGCCTCGAGCGGCAGGCCCGGCCGCAGCCCGGCATGGACGAAGAGATAGCCGCCCAGCCGGTGATGCAGGCCGAGGCCGCGGAGGAAGGCGAGATGCGCCGGCGGGATGCCGGCTGCCCAGCCGGCGGGGTCGCCATCCGCGTCCAGGCCCCAGCTCGCCAGCGCCTCCCGCCCGCCGCTGATGCGCCAGTCGGTCACCGCCGCGCGCTCCCCGGCCAGCGCGTCGAGCATGGTGCGCTCGTGGTTGCCCATCAGGTTCACCACCGGCACGCCCGGCAGCGGCGGGCCAGCGGCCAGCCGGGCGACGACGCCGGCGCTGTCCGGCCCGCGATCCACATAGTCGCCGAGATGCAGCAGCAGCGGCGCATCGACCGGCCGCGCCGCGAGGTCCTCGGCGATCCGGGCATGCAGGGTGGCGAGCTTGTCGGCGCAGCCATGCACGTCGCCGATGGCATAGACGCGCTGGCCGGGCGGCAGGCTGGCGGGGGCGGGCTGGAAATCGGGCATCGCCGCGCATGATCCCGCGCGCCGCGCCGGCCGCCAAGCCGGTCCGGGGCCCATCTGGCCAAGCCGCGGCCGGCATGGCAGGAATTCCGCGACGCCCGAGGAGGAAACGATGCTCGAGATCGCCACCATCGCCGACCTGCCCAACTATGTGGGCAAGACGCTCGGCACCAGCGACTGGGTCGTGGTGGACCAGAAGATGATCGACCAGTTCGCCGAGGCGACGGGCGACCACCAGTGGATCCATGTCGATGTTGAGCGGGCGAAGCGGGAGATGCCCGGCGGCAAGACCATCGCGCATGGCTACCTCACCCTGTCGCTGCTGCCGCGGCTGAACCACGGCATCTGGACGCTGAAGAAGCGCAGCCGGGGGGTGAATTACGGCTCGAACAAGGTGCGCTTCACCGCCCCGGTGCCGGCCGGCGCGCGGGTGCGCGGGCATCTGACGCTGAAGAATGTCGAGGCGATCGAGGGCGGCGCCCGGCTGACCATGGAGGCGAGGGTCGAGGTCGAGGGCAGCGAGCGCCCGGCCCTGGTCGCCGAGACGCTGTCGCTCGTCTACGAATAATACTCCCCACGACGTCGCTGCGCACCGCCGCGGGGGCCCCGTGATTCGCTCCGGGCCCGAGGGCCGTCACAGCCTGCCGAGGCAAAGCCTCGCCAGGGCAACGGGAGACGACCGGGACGGCGGGCGACCCTGCGGGGCGGGCGCTCAGCCCGCCGCGGCGGAGGCGATGGTGTAGCGCCGCACCGCCTCGGCATCGAGGGTGATGCCGAAGCCGGGGCGGTCGGGCACCGCCAGCAGGCCGTCGCGCGGCCGCGGCGCCTCCGGCAGCAGATGCGGCCAGAGCGGGTCGCGCGCCGGATCGGCGAAGCACTCGACGCAGAGGCCATGCGGGATGCCGGCCAGCAGATGCGCGGCGATCTGCGGCTCCTCGTGATGCGCCATGCGGATGCCGTGCAGGCCGCAGAGCGCCGCGGCGCGCCGCCATTCGGTGATGCCGCCGGCCTCCGAGGCGTCGAAATTCACGATGTCCACTGCCCCCGCCTCGACCAGCCGGCGCACGCCATGCGCGGAATACTCGCTCTGCCCGGCATTGACCGGGATACGGGTGGCCCGCCGCACCTCGGCCATGCCGCGCGCCTCGTCATACCAGTGGCAGGGCTCCTCGAACCAGGCGATGGGCAGCTCCTCGATCAGCCGGGCGAAGCGGATGGCCTCCGCCGTGCTCCAGCCGCGATTGGCATCGACCGCGATCAGGAAGCCATCGCCGGCCCCATCGAGCGCCGCCTTCACCCGTTCGGCGTCCTGCTCGGGCGAGAGGCCGCCCACCTTCACCTTGCAGCCGCCCATCCCCCAGGCGCGGAGCTGCTCCATCTCCCGCGCCAGGTCGAGCAGCGTCTTCCCCTCGGCGTAATAGCCGCCGATGGAGATGATCGGCAGCGCGCTGCGGCAGCCGCCGAGGAGCTGGCGCACCGAGAGCCCGGCCCGCTTGCCGAGCAGGTCCCAGAGCGCGGTATCGACGCAGGCGATCGCCTCCATGGCCAGCTTGCGGTCGCGGTTGGGGATGGTGACGGCGTGCATCCGCTGCCACAGCCGCTCATAGTCGGTGGCCTCCTCGCCGAGCAGCAGCGGCGCCAGCTCCTCGGTGACGATGCGCACGATCTCGGCGCCATGCTCGCGGTTGTCGCCGTTGTAGACCTCGCTCGCCAGCCCGCCCGCGGTGCGGATGCGGGTGATGACGGCGCAGCGCGTGGTCATGGCATAGACGCTGCCGGCGAAGCGCCGCGGCAGCGGGATCTCGATGGCGATGGCCTCGACGCGCTCGATCCGCATGCTGGTCCCCTCCTTTTCGCCTTGCCCGCGATCCGGGCTAGCCTCGGCCCGCGCCACGGCAACGGCAAGGGAGGAGAGGATGGCCGAGCAGGTGAGCCTGCGGGAGCGGGTGAAGGAGCCGCCCTCCGCCCGGCTGGTCGAAAGCTACTACCGCCCCGCCGTCGCCCGCGCCCGGGCGCAGGTCTTTGACCATGAGATGTGGGCGCATTGCGCGCACGCGCTGATGCTGGAACGCCAGGGTATCGTCGCCCGCGCGCCCCTGGCCGCCTGCCTGCGCCTGGTGCTGCAGATGGCGGAGCAGGGGCCGGAGAGCGTGCCGGTCGATGAGCGGCAGGAAGACCTCTACTCCTATGTCGAGCGCCGCATCGTCCAGGCGCTCGGGCCGGATATCGGCGGCCGGCTGCATACCGGCCGCAGCCGCAACGACCTCAACGCCACCACCTGGCGCATGGCGCTGCGCGGCGAGCTGATCGCGGCGCAGCGCGCCCTGCTCGCCCTGCGCGGCACGCTGCTGCGCCTCGCCGAGGCGCAGGCCGGCGTGGTGATGCCGGACTACACCCATGGCCAGCACGCCCAGCCGGTCACCTTCGGCTACTGGCTGCTGGCCGTGGCGGATGCGCTGGCGCGCGACGGCACGCGGCTCGCCGGGGCGCTGCGGCATGCCGATCTCTGCCCGCTCGGCGCCGGGGCGCTCACCACCACCGCCTTCCCGCTCGACCGCGACCTGACCGCCGCGCTGCTCGGCTTCGCCGCGCCGCTCGAGATCGCCTACGACGCCGTCGCCTCCCGCGACGACGCGCTGGAGGCGGTCTCGGCGCTGGCGGTGCTGGGTGCCACCCTGTCGCGCCTCGCCACCGACCTCATGGCCTGGTCCAGCTGGGAATACGGCTTCCTCGAGCTGGCCGACCGGCACTGCGCCGTCTCCTCCATCATGCCGCAGAAGAAGAACCCGGCGGCGCTCGAGCATATCCGCGCCGCCGCGGGGATGGTGCAGGGCGCCCTCGCCGCCGCCCTCGCCTGCACCAAGAACACCAGCTTCGCCGATGTGAACGACGCGGTGACGGCGGTGAACGAGCCGGTGCTGGAGGCCACGACGCGCAGCCGCCGCATCCTCGCCCTGATCGAGGAGGTGCTGCAGGGCCTGACGCTGCGGCCCGAGCGCATGGCCCGCGCCGCCGCCGAGGGCTTCGGCAGCGCCACCGAGCTCGCCGACGTCATCGTGCGGGAGAGCGGCCTTTCCTTCCGCATGGCGCATGCCGTCGTCGCCCTGGTGGTGCGGGAGGCGCTGGCGGCCGGGCGCAGCGCCGATGCCATCCGCAGCGCCGATCTCGACCAGGCCGCCGCGACGCTGTTCGGCCGCCCGCTCGCCCTGCCCGAGACGGCGGTGGCGCAGGCCCTCGACCCGGCGGCGAACATCCGCGCCCGCGGCGTCATGGGCGGCCCGGCGCCGGAGGAGATGGCGCGGATGCTGGCGGCGCGGCACGGGCTGCTCGCCCGCGACGCGGCGGCGCTCGAGGCGGTCATCGGCCGGGTGGAGGCGGCCCGGGCCCGCTGCCTCGGCTTCGCCCGCGGCCTCGCCGCCTGACCGCCGCGGAGGCTCGCATCCGCCGGCGCGCCGCCCTATCTCTGCACCGGAAAGGGGCGCGCCGGAGGCGGCCCCCGGAGATGGTCCGCGAAGGGGTCCGCATGTCCCGCCACCGCATCGCCTGGCTCGCCGCCGGGCTCGGCCTCGCCCTCGCCCTGCCCGGCGCCGCCGAGGCCCGGGGCTGGTATGGCGGCGGCTTCGGCGTCACCCTCGGCCCGGTCGCGCCCTATGGCTATTACGGCGGCTATTGGGGACCGCCGGTCTATGGCCCGCCGCCGGTCTATTACGCACCGCCGCCGCCTGTGATCTACGCCCCGCCGCCGGTCTACTACGTGCCGCCGGCGGGCGCGCAATGGATCGTCCCGCCCGCCGACCAGACGCCGCCGCCGGTCGCCGGGCGGCAGCGGTAGGACGGGCTGCGGGGTCAGACCGCGAGCGGCGCGGAGCGGCGGAGCCCGGCATGTTCCAGCGCCGCCAGCACCGCGACGACCAGCGCCTGGGCCACGACGAACAGCCCGCCGGGGAGCGTCGGCGCCACCCAGCCCGAGACCAGCAGCAGGAGGCTGTCCAGCGCCCAGAGCGCGTTGCCGAGGATCACCGCCCAGACCAGCAGGTGCGGCGAGGCGCGGCGCCAGGCGAGGCCGCCGACCAGCAGCGCGAAGCCGAGCAGGACGATGCCGACCTGCAGCAGCATCGCGGCCGGCAGGCCGAACCAGCGCGCCAGCGGCGTCGCCAGCGCCGCGAGCAGCAGGCCCATCGCGGCGCAACTCGCGGCATCGGCCCAAAGCACGGCGCGGAGGAAATCCGAAGGGATGATGCGGTCCATCATGGCCCCTACCCCTGCGGCGCGAAATCGATGAAGCCGGTCACGGCGGCGAAGCGGCCATCCGCCGCGAGCACCACCATGTCCGTCCCGCCAGCGATGGCCGCCGCGCCCTCTGGCGCGCCCTCTGGCGCCCCCTCTGGCCCGAGCTCCCAGGCGAAGCGCAGCCGGTCGTGATGCGCATCCGCGCCGCCGCGGCGGCGGAAGCGCAGGCCGGGGAACTGGGCCTGCGCCGCGGCGATCAGCGCCTCGATGCCGGCATGGCCCTCGCCCTGCAGCATCGGGTCGCAATACTGCGCCCCCTCGGTGAAGGTCGTCGCGATCAGGTCGCGCCGCCGCGCCGCATCATCCTCGTTCCAGCAGGCGATGTAGCGCTCGATCAGCTCGTCATGCATCGGGTCTCTCCTGTCCTGCGCGATGGCCGCTGCGCCATCGACGCCGGCAGGATCACCCGTCGCGCCGCGCCGGATCGATTACGTCCGAGGTCATGTCCGCGCCAAGCCGCGGCGCGCCGCGGCGGATGCGCGGCCGCTCGCCGTCGAAGGAGAGCGGCATGGCGACGAGCGGGAAATCCTCGCCCGGCACCGTCTGCAGCATCTCCATCGCCGCGGTCTGCGGCTCCGCCAGCACCTCGGGGATGCCGTTCACCGGCGCGCAGGGCACGCCGGCCGCGACCAGCGCCTCGGCCAGCGTGGCGCGCGGCCAGGCGCGGAGCAGCGCCGCGATCTCCGGCAGCAGCACCGCCTGGTGCGCCAGCCGCGCCCGGTTGCTGGCGAAGCGCGCATCGCCGGGCCAGTCCGGCCGGCCGACGACCTCGGCGAATTTGCGGAACAACCGGTCGTTGCCGCAGCAGACGAGCAGCGGCCCGTCGGCGCAGTCGAAGGCCTGGTAGGGCACGAAATTCGGATGGCCCGAGGCATGCCGCTCCGGCAGCTTGCCCTGGTTCACATAGGCGCTGATCTTCTGCCCGGCCCACATCAGCGCCGTCTCGAAGAGCGAGGTGTTCACCACGCAGCCGCGGCCGGTGCGGGCGCGCTGCTGCAAGGCGGCCAGCGCGCCGATCACCGTCCACATGCCGGTGCCCTGGTCCACCACGCTGGCGCCCATGCGCACCGGCGGCCCGCCCGGCTCGCCGGTGATGGAGGACAGGCCGGCGAAGGCCTGGAACAGCGGCTCGTAGCCCGGGCGATGCGCCAGCGGCCCCTTATGGCCGAAGGCGCCCATGGCGCAGTAGATCAGCCGCGGATGCCGCGCCGTCACCTCGGCCGGCCCGATGCCGAGCGCCTCGGCGACGCCGGGCCGCAGGTTGTGCACCAGGATGTCGGCGTCCTGCAGCAGCGCGTGCAGCGCCGCGACGCCATCGGGCGATTTCAGGTCGAGGGTGACGCTGCGCTTGCCGCGGTTGAATTCGTGGAAGTTCAGCGCGTCGCCATGCCGGAAGGCGGGGCCCATCTGGCGGGCGTCGTCGCCGCCATCGGGCTTCTCCACCTTCACCACCTCGGCGCCGAGATCGGCGAGGATGGCGCCGGCGAAGGGCCCGGAGAGCACCTGCCCCAGCTCCACCACCCTGATACCCGCCAGCACGCCCATCTCGCCCTCCCCTATCTTGCGCGAGCGAGCAACCTGCGGGCTCGCTCGACCACCGGCAGGTCGATCATGGCGCCCTCGAAGGCGACGGCGCCCTCGCCGCGGGCGAGCGCCGTCTCGAAGGCGGCGATCAGCCGGCGGGCGCGGTCCGCCTCCTCGGGCGGCACGCCGTATTCCTCGTTGATGATCGGCACATGCGCCGGATGGATGCAGGCGGTGCAGGCGAAGCCGAGCCTGCGCGAGCGCCGCAGCGAGGCGCGATAGCCCTCGAGGTCGCGGAAATCGGCGAAGGCGCCGACCGAGCCCATGGGCAGGATGCCGGCGCCGCGCGTCGCCGCCACCACCATCATGCCGAAATGGTAGAGCATGTCGGCCCCCGGCACCGCTTCCAACTCGGTCGAGAGATCCTCCGAGCCGACGCCGAGCGCCGCCATGCGCGGATCGGCCGCGGCGATGGCGGCGAGATGCGGCAGGGCCTGCGGCGTCTCGACGATGCCGATGAAGCGGGTGCGGCCGACCGGGATGCCGAGCGCCGCCTCGCGCGCCGCCACCACCTCGGAGAGCAGCCGGACATGCTCCGGCCCCATCACCTTCGGCAGCATCAGCGCCGTGACCGCGGGCATGACCGCGGCGGCGATGTCCGGCACGGCGAGCTCGAGCGGGCGGTTGATGCGCACCGCCACCTCGGCCCCCGCTTGCCCCACCACCGCGGCGGCGCCGGCCAGCGCGGCGCGCGCCGCCGCCTTCTCCGCCGGCGGGATGCTGTCCTCGAGATCGAGGATGACGACATCGGCGCCGCGGGTATGCGCCTTGGCGACGAAGCGCTCGGCGGTCGCCGGGACGAAGAGCAGGGAGCGCCAGTTGGGCAGGGGCATGGGGGTGGTCCTCATCGGGCGGCGCCGGTCTCGCGCAGGGCGGCGATCTCGGCCGGGGAATAGCCGAGCTCGGCCAGGATCTCGTCGGTCTGCATGCCCTGCCGCGGCGCCGGCAGGGTCGCCGCGCGCATGCCGCCGCCGAAGGTGACGGCGGTGCGGGCATGGCGCAGCCGCCCCTCGGTCGGGTGGTCCTCGGCCTGCCAGAAACCGACATCCTGCAGATGCGGGTCCTCCAGCAGGTCGTCGATCGTGTTGTAGCGCGCCGCCGGCACGTCGCGGGCGGCGAAGATCTCCAGCCACGCCGCGGTGCTCCGCTGCGCCAGGGCCGCGACGCGCACCCGGAAATAATCGGCGGCATTCTCGGTGCGGGCGATGGCGGTGGCGAAGCGCGGATCGGCCTTCAGCTCCGGCCGGCCGATCGCCTCGAAGAAGGCATGCGCCTGGGCGTCGCTGTTCGGATGCACGGTGATGTAGCCGTCGCTGGTCGGCAGCGGGCGATAGTCCGGGCTCAGCAGCCTGGCATCGCCGGTCGGCCCCTCGGGCGGGTCGAAGCTGGCGGCGCCGAGATGCTCGCTGGCGACGAAGCTCGCCGCCACCTCGAACATCGGCACCTCGATCGCCTCCCCGATGCCGGTCTTCTCCCGCCGGTAGAGGGCGAAGCCGATCGCCTGCGCCGCCACCAGGCCGGTGACGTGGTCGGTCATCACCATGGGCACGAAGCGCGGCTCGCCCACCGCGCGGTGGAAGGTGCCGGCGACGCCGGAGAGGGACTGGATGATCGGGTCATAGGCCGGGCGGCCGGCATAGCGCCCGCCGCTGCCGAAGGCGGTGATGCCGCAATGGATCAGCCGCGGGTTCAGCGCCGCCAGCGAGGCCGCATCCAGCCCGGCGCGCCGCAGCCCGGCGGGGCGGACATTGGAGACGAAGACATCGGCGCCGGCGATCAGCCGCCGCAGCGCCGCCAGCCCCTCCGGCCGCTTGATGTCGAGCGTGATGCCGCGCTTGTTGCGGTTGAAGTTGATGAACTTGCCGGACATGGAGGGCGTGCGGCAGCCGGAGGCGAGGCGGCGCAGGATATCGCCCTCCGGCGCCTCCACCTTGATCACCTCCGCCCCCTGGTCGGCCAGGCTGCGGGTGCAGATCGGCCCCACCACCACCGTGGTGAGGTCGACCACCCGCACTCCCTCCAGCGGCCCGCCCGTCGATCCGCCTTCGGGCATCAGGTGAAGCTGCAATCGAGCTGGGCGCAGAGATGCCCGTCGCGGTCCTCGACCCAGGCCGTGACCTTGCCGTCCTGCGGCGCCGTGCCGCAGAGCGCGACGGTGTCGCCGACATAGATCGGCCGCGTCAGCCGCGCGGTGAAGCCGGCAAGCCGGCCGGCGGTATGGGCGATGGCGGCGTCGAGCAGGAGCTGCATGGTCAGCCCGCCATTCTGCACCGTGGCCGGGTAGCCCTCCTCCTGCCGCGCATAATCGGCGTCGTAGTGGATGCGGTGGGCGTTCCAGGTGATGGCGGAATAGCGGAAGACCAGGGTCGGGCTGAGATGTTTCTCCACCCGCCAGGCCGCGCCGGCCGGCGCCGGCAGCGGCGCGCCGGTGCCGCTTGTCTCGCCGGGCTTCACCGCCTCGCGGTAGATGGCGTCGAACTCGTCCACGGCGATCAGGTCGGTGCCGCGGCGGATGGTGTGGCGCATGGTCAGCACGGTGATGAAGCCGGTGCGCGCCTGCTTCGGCAGGATCGCCGCCACCTCGGCGGTCTTGCTGGCGGTGTCGCCGACGCGGAGGCACTCATGGATCACCACCCGCCGCCCCGCCCCCATGCGGCGCGGCAGCGGGATGGGCGGCAGGACGACGCCGGGCTGCGGATGGCCGTCCGGCCCGATCTCGCTCTGCCGCGCCGCATCGGCGAAGAACAGGGTGAACCAGTGCGGCGGCAGCGGGTCGCCGTTGCGGAAGCCGGCCGGGTCCAGGTCCAGCATGCCGGCGATGCGGCGCACCGCGGCGAGGCCGACATCCTCCTCGACGACGCGGCTGCGGCCGACCCAGCCCTGCAGCTCGGGGCTCAGCGTCGCGGACATGCGGCGCCTCCGGCGGCATGGGCGGGCGCGGCTCGATCGGGCGGCGATGGCGGCATGGGCGTCTCCTCGCCGCCATCCTAGAACCCTTCGCGGCGGGGCGGAAACGCCCCCCCATGGCGCCCCCGTCAGGCCGCCATCAGCCGCCCGAAGCCCGGGCGGCGCGCGGCGATGCCGAGCCGGCGCAGCGCATGCCAGGCCATGGCCTGGTTGCTGGTGACCACCGGCAGGCCAAGCTCGGCCTCGATCGCCGCGATCAGCCCGCCGCTGCGGATGGCGGTGCAACTGATGAAGCAGGCCTCGGCCCCCGGCGCCTGCCGCGCCGCCGCGCGGAGCTGGTCGAGGATCGCCGCCGGCGGCAGGCGCGCCATCTCGGTGTTGCGGTCGATGCCGAGATGGCTGCCGCCGGTGACGGCGATGCCCTGGCTGCCGAGCCAGGCGACCTCGCGCGCATGCACCTCCGCGATATAGGGCGTCGCCAGCAGCACGCGCCGGGCGCCGAGCGCGGCGAGCGCCGCCAGGATGCCATCCGCCGTGCTGCAGGCCGGCCGCCCCGTCGCCGCCTCGATCCGCTGCCGGATCCCGGCCGCCCGTTCCGGGGCGAAGGTGGAGACGGCGGTGCAGTGGAAGCCGATGAGGTCGGGCTCGGCATCGCCGAGCAGCCGCGCCGCCGCCTCCAGCGCCGCGAGCATGGCCTCGAGCTCGGCGGCGCCGCTGCCGCGCAGCGGCAGGCGCGTCACCAGCATGCCCACGCCCTCCGGCAGCATGGCGCGCAGCTCCGGCTCGGCGATGCTGTTGCCGGAGGGCATGATGAGGCCGAGCCGGGCGGCGTCGCCGTAATCGATGCGTGCGTCCTGGCTCACAGGGAGGCCCGCGCCGCGGCCAGCCAGGAGCGGTCGATGTAGTCGGCGGCGCGGCGCGGCCGCGCCGGCAGGTCGCGGATCAGGGCGCTGGTCTCGATCAGCGCCTGCACCCCGGCCTCGCTCGCCTCGCCGTCGCGCGGGAAGATGCCGTCGCGCGTGTAGTCCTCCCAGGCGAGGTCGGCATAGCGGCGGGGGATGTCGCTCTCCTGCATGGCGATGCGCGTCGCCGTCTCGCGGTCCTCGTAGAAACTGCCATGCGCGCGCAGGAAGGCGCGGCCGAAGCGCAGCATCAGGTCGCGATTCGCCGCCGCCCAGCCGGCCTCGACATCGAGGCTGGTGAACTGGAATTCCGGCACTTCGTCGCGCGGGTGGCACAGCGCGACGAATCCCTCGTCGAGCGCCATGCGGTCGAGCGGCGCGCCCTGCAGCCCGGCATCGATCCCGCCCGTGCGCAGCAGGTCCCAGCGCGCCAGGATCGGGCCGCAGGCGACCAGCTCGTAATCGCCGGGCCAGTGCAGCCCATGCCCGGCCAGGATGCGCATGACGAGCGAGGAGGAGCCGGCGCGCAGCGAGGAGACGCCGATCCGCTTGCCGCGCAGCCCGGCGATGTCGCGGATGCCGTGCCGGGCGATGAGGGTGAAGGGCAGCCGGTTGACATTGCCGCCGACGATCCGCTGGCCGCCGCCGGCCTCGGCATCGAGGATCACGTGCTCGGTCACGCCATAGGCGAGCTGGGCGCGGCCGTCCCGCAGCCGGTCGTTCACCTCCTCGATGCCCTCGATATGGTCGATGCGCAGGTCGAGCCCCTCGGCGGCGAAGAAGCCGGCATGCAGGCCGATCCAGGCGGGCAGGTTGAAGTAGTTGCGCGAGACGACGGCGAGCGTCAGGCGATCCATGGGCAGATACTCCCCCTCCCTCGGGCCCTTCCCGGGGCATTTCCCGCCCCGCCGCATCGGCCCTATCCTGCCGGCGGCAGGAAGGAAGCACAGCATGGCCGTCATCGCCATCGTCGCCCAGGGTGCCATGGGCGCCGGGATCGGCCGCCGCCTGACGGGCCAGGGCGCCACGGTGCTGACCAGCCTGGCCGGCCGCAGCGCCGCCAGCGCCCGCCGCGCCGCCGAGGCCGGAATGCAGGACGCGGCGCCGGAAGCGCTCGCCGCGGCCGACATCGTCCTCAGCGTGCTGCCGCCCGCCGAGGCCCGGGCCTGCGCCGCCTGGATGGCGCCGGCGCTGCGGGCGGCGGCGCGGAAGGCGGTCTATGTCGATTGCAACGCCATCAGCCCGGCGACGGCCGCCGAGGTCGCCGGCCTCATCGCCCCGACCGGCGCCGATTTCGTCGATGGCGGCATCATTGGCGGGCCGCCGCGCGAGGATGGCTACACGCCCGTGCTCTACGTCGCCGGCGAGGCGGCGGAGCGCCTGGCGCCGCTGCGGGCGCATGGGCTGGACGTGCGGGTGACGCCGGGGCCGGTCGGCGCCGCCTCGGCGCTGAAGATGTCCTATGCCGGCATCACCAAGGGGCTGACCGCGCTCGGCGCGGCGATGCTGCTGGCGGCGAGCCGGGGCGGCGCGGCGGAAGGGCTCGGCGCCGAGCTGGCGCGCAGCCAGCCGGAGCTGCTCGGCTTCTTCCGGCGCATGGTGCCGCCGATGTACGACAAGGCCTATCGCTGGGTCGGCGAGATGGAGGAGATCGCCGATTTCACCGGCCCGGAGGCGGCGGCGATCTACCAGGCGATCGCCCGCTTCTACGAGGAGATGGCCGCCGACCAGGCCGGCCCCCGCCAGCGCACCGCCGCCCTCTCCGCCTTTCTTGACGCCGCCCCCAAAGAGCAAGGCTGAACCCACGCAGGCCAGAGCTTCGACGCGCACGCCGCAAGGTCGCCACCCGCTGCCCTGTCGCGGCTTCGCCGCGGCAGGCTGTGACGCCCCTTGGACCAAAAGCGAATCACGGGGCCCCCACGAAGACGCGCAGCGGCGTCGTGGGGAACAAATCACGGGGTCCCCACGAAGACGCGCAGCGGCGTCGTGGGGAATCATCTACTCCTCCGGCTTGAAGCCCGAAGCGGCGACGATCGGGCCCCAGCTCTCGCGCTCGCTGCGGATGCGCGCGGCGAAGGCGGCCGGCTCCATGGTGTCGGGCGTGAATTCCAGCTTGCCCAGCACCTCCAGCGCCTCCGGCGTACGCACCGCATCGACCAGCGCCGCATGCAGCGGCTGCACCACCTCGGGCTTCGTCCCGGCCGGCAGCAGGATGCCGAACCATTCCTGGCGCGTCAGCTCGGGGAAGCCGGCCTCGGCGAAGGTCGGCACCTCCGGCAGCCGCGGCACCCGCTGCGGCGCGCTGACGGCGAGGATGCGCATCTGCCCCGCCAGGTGGAAGGGCACCGGCTCGGAGAGCACGTTCATCCCGGCGGTGATCACCCCGGCCAGCACGTCGGTCATCACCGGCGCGCCGCCGCGATAGGGCACGTGGTTGAGGGCGAGGCCGGTGCGGCGGGCGAGCTCGACGCCGAGGAAATGCGGCATGGTCCCCGGCGAGGGGCTGGCCCAGTCGATCTGCGGCCGCCCCTTCGCCCAGGCGATGAACTCGGCCAGCGTCTTCGCCGGATGGTCGGCCCGCACCGTGAAGGCGAAGGGGAAGGCGCAGACCGGCGTCACCGGCACGAAATCCGCGTCCGGGTCGTAGCGCAGCGATTTGTAGAGATGCGGGTAGATGACCAGCATCGAGGCCGGCGTCTGGACGTAGAAGCTGCCATCGGTCGGCGAGGATTTCGCCGCCTCCAGCGCGATGCGGCCACCAGCGCCGGGCCGGTTCTCGACGACGATATTGGCGTTCAGCGGCCCGCGCAGCCGCTCGGCGATGGTGCGGCAGACGACGTCGGAGGAGCCGCCGGGCGGCCAGCCGAGCAGGGCGCGGATGCTGCGCTGCTGGGCGCCGGCCGGGCGGAGGAGGGCCGGCGCGGCGAGGCCGGCCAGCAGGGCGCGGCGGGAGGCCGGCGGGATGCGCATGGCGATCCTCCCTCAGCGGCCCTTGAAGACCGGCTTGCGCTTCTCGGCGAAGGCGCGCTGCGCCTCCCGCGTGTCCTCGGTGGTCGCCAGCGCCACGGTCTGGCTCTGCTCGTAGCGATAGCCCTCGTGCAGCGGCATGTCCTCGACCAGGGTGAAGGAGCGCTTGGCCGCCCGCACCGCCAGCGGCACCTTGCCGGCGATCTCGCGGGCGATCGCCTGCGCCGCCGGCAGCAGCTCGGCCGCCGGCAGGCAGGCCGAGGCGACGTTCATCCGCAGCAGCTCCGGCCCTGGGATGCGGCGCGCCGTGTAGATCATCAGCCGGGCATCGGACTGGCCGAAATGCCGCAGGATGTGCTTGACGCCGCCGGCGAGGCCGACATCCACCTCGGTCATCGACATGAAGCTGTCCTCGGCCACCAGGATGATGTCGGCGCAGAGGGCGAGCGCGGCGCCGGCGCCGATCGCCGCGCCGTTCACCGCGGCGATGATCGGCTTGTCGCATTCGATGAGCGAATCGAAGGCGGCGCGCACCAGGCGGTTGTGGCGTGGATAGGCGCCGCGGATCTCCGCCATGCCGCCCCGCTCCTTCAGGTCGGCGCCGGCCGAGAAGGCGCGGCCGGCGCCGGTCAGCACCACCGCCCGCACCTCCGGGCTGTCATGGATCACGTCGAAGAGGCGGCAGGTCTCCTCGCGGAACTTGCCGTTCTGGGCATTGACCGGCGGCCGGTCGATGGTGGCGGTGGCGACGAAATCCGCCACCTCCAGACGGTAGCATTCGAGGGTTTCGAGCCCTGGCAGCGGCATGGTCTGGTTCCCTGGACGCAGTCTGGCGGGCCAGGCGGAGGCGCCGCTCGTTCCGCCCCGGTGTAGCCGAGCCCCACCGGACCGGCCAGAGCCGGGGCGGGGCGCGTCCCGGCCGAGGCCCGTCCAGGCCGCGGCCATGGGCGCTCCCGCTGCCGCGCGGCCGGCGGGCGCGGCCCCCGCAGGCGACGCCATGGGCGGCCCGGCGCCCGGGCACGGGCTCGCGGGGGCGGGAGGCTGGCGCGCCGCGGCCAGCCACCCGATATGCCCGGGATGCGCCGCCGCACCCTCCTGGCCGCCCTGTTCCTCCCGGCGGCCGCCGCGGCGCAGCAGGGCGTGCAGGCCCCGCCCGCTCCGGCCAGCCCGGCGGAGCGGCAGGGCCAGCTCGACGCCTTCTGGGCGCGGCAGCGGGAGAAGGAGGCGGCGGACCGGTTCTGGAACGGCCCGCGCGAGGCGAGGCGCAACCTCAGCCGCGACCAGTTCGAGCGCTGGGACGAGCAGCGCTACCGCCGCCAGGGCTGGCGCAGCTATCCCCATTAGCAACGCCCCCGCAAAGCCCCGGCAGGATAACGGGCAGCGACGGTTTCGATAGGCGCTCAGGCCGCCCGCGGCGCCGCCGCGGTGGCGCCCCTCACACGTGCTGCAGGATGTTCAGCAGCCGGCCGAAGGGGTCGTGGAGGAAGAAACGGCGCACGCCCCAGGCCTCGCGCACCGGGCCATAGGGGATGGCGCAGCCCGCCGCCCGCGCCCGGTCGAGCACCGCCTCCAGGTCGTCGACCTCGATGGAGAGGTCGGGCACCGGCATGCCGTTGCCGCCCTCCCGCGCGATGCTGACCTGCGGCGGCGCGGCGCTCCCCGGCGCCTCGCAAGGGGCAGCGAAGGTCATGATCCAGCCATGGTCCATGACGCAGTCGAGGCCGAGCACCCCGCCATAGAAGCCTGCGGCCGCCGAGGGATCCTCCGCCGCGATATTCGCCACGATGCGCCTGACCGCCATGCCGCGTCCCTCCCTGCCGCCCCGCGCCAGTGCCGGTGCCTCTGCCGGCGCCGGCCCTATGGCCCGGCCGCGTTCTGCTCTAGCCTCGCCCCGAGTGACCGGGAGCCCTGGACATGGCCCATGCCTTCGGGGGCGCCAAGGCGCCCGCCATCCTGCGCAACAGCGACCTCGACGCCGATGCCGTGCAGCAGGCGCGGATCGACCTCGCCGCCTGCTTCCGCATGGCGGCGAAGCTCGGCCTGCACGAGGGCATCTGCAACCATCTGAGCTTCGTGGTGCCGGGCCGCGACGACCTCTTCCTGGTCAACCCCTATGGCTGGGGCTTCTCGGAGATCACCGCCTCCCGCCTGCTGGTCTGCGACTTCCACGGCAATGTCGTCGCCGGCGAGGGCGTGCCGGAGGCGACCGCCTTCTTCATCCATGCCCGGGTCCACAAGGCCCTGCCGCGCGCCCGCGCCTGCTTCCACACCCATATGCCGAACGCGACGGCGCTGGCGATGCTGGAGGGCCCGCCGCTGGTCTGGGCCGGGCAGACGGCGCTGAAATTCTACGGCCGCACCGTGGTCGACGAGGAATATGGCGGGCTGGCGCTGGACGAGGCGGAGGGCGACCGCATCGCCGCCTCGGTGGGCGAGGCGGATGTCGTCTTCATGAAGAATCACGGCGTCATGGTGCTCGGCCCTTCCATCGCCGAGGCCTGGGATGATCTCTACTACCTGGAGCGCGCCTGCGAGGTGCAGCGGCTCGCCATGGCGACCGGCCGGGCGCTGAAGCCGGTGCCGCCCGAGATGGCGGCGCGGACCTACCGGCAGATGCGCGAGGGCGACCGCGAGAGCGCCGTGCTGCATCTCGAGAGCATCAAGCGGATCCTGCTGCAGGAGGCGCCCGACTTCGCGCGCTGAGCCTCCCGCCTCGAGGATCGGGAAAGGGCCGCCATGGAGATCCGTCACCGCACCGTCGCCGCCAACGGCATCCGCCTGCATCTCGCCGAGGCGGGCGAAGGCCCCGCCGTGCTGCTCTGTCACGGCTTCCCGGAGGCCTGGCATTCCTGGCGGCACCAGATGGCGGCGCTGGCCGCGGCCGGCTTCCGCGCCATCGCCCCCGACATGCGCGGCTATGGCGGGACGGAGGCGCCGGCGGCGGTCGAGGGCTACACGCTGCTGCACCTCGTCGGCGACATGGTCGGGCTGCTCGAGGCGCTGGAGATCCCGCGGGCGGTGATCGTTGGGCATGACTGGGGCGCGCCCGTCGCCTGGAACGCGGCGCTGCTGCGGCCGGACCTGTTCCCCGCCGTCGCCGCCCTCTCCGTGCCCTATGCGCCGCGTGGCCCGGTCAGCCCCTTCGAGGCGCTGCGCCGCGCCGGGCGGACCAATTTCTACCAGCTCTGGTTCCAGCCGCCCGGCCGGGCCGAGGCGCAGCTCGAAGCCGACCCGGCGCTCACCCTGCGCCGCAGCTTCCACACCCTCTCCGGCGACCCGCCGGAGGCGCAGCGCTGGAACCCCGACCTGCCCGAGGGCGGCTTCCTCGCCAGCCTGCACGAGCCGCCCGCCCCGCCGGCCTGGATGCCGGCGGCGGAGCTGGCCCAGTATGTCGAGACCTATCGCCGCACCGGCTTCCGCGGCGGGCTGAACTGGTACCGCAACATCGAGCGCAACTGGGCGCTGCTGGCGCCCTTCCTCGGCGCCGCGATCCCGGTGCCGGCGCTCTTCGTGGCCGGCCGCCGCGACCCGGTGCTGGGCTGGTCCGGCCGGGCGCTGGAGGCGCTGCCGCGGACCGTGCCCGGCCTGCGCGGGCAGGTGATCGTCGAGGGCGCCGGCCATTGGGTGCAGCAGGAGGCGCCCGAGGCGGTGAACGCGGCCCTGCTCGGCTTCCTGCACGGTCTGTGACGCAACGGCCCCATTCCGCCGGCTTCCCGCCATGATCCGGGCGCGATCGGGGTGTTCTCTCCCGGGGACAGACCCAGGAGGGTCCCGATCATGAAGCTCCGCATCGCCACCGTCGCCCTGCTCGCCGCCGCCCTCGCCGCCCCGCTCGCCCCCACCGCCGCCGAGGCGCAGGGCTGGGGCCGCGGGCCCGGGCCGGGCTTCGCCGGCGGCCCGCCGCGTGGTGGCCCGATGGGCGCGCCGATGGGCGGCCCCGGCTGGGGTGGCCCCGGTTGGGGCGGCCCGCCGCGGCATCACGGCGGCTCGGGCGGCGCGATCGCCGCCGGCATCATCGGCGGGCTGGCGCTCGGCGCCCTCGGCGCCGCGGCCCTCGCCGCGCCGCCGCCCCCGCCGCCGGCCTATTACGCGCCGCCGCCGCCCGTGGTCTACGCGCCGCCGCCGGTCGCCTACTACGCCCCGCCCCCGGCCTATTACGCGCCGCCACCGGCGATCGCCTACCGCCCCGCCTATGGCTGGTAGGGAGGGGCTCAGCAGCCCCGATCGAGGCCGGCGCGGAGGGCCCGCCCCTCCGCGCCGTCGGGATCGATCAGCCCCTCGCGCAGGAAGAGGTCGATCAGCACCAGGTTGACGTTGAACTTGACGTCGTCGCCATCCCGCACCGCCTCGAAGACGCGGCGGACCGGCCAGAGCTCGAAGCGCTCCACCTCGTCGTCGTTCGGCCGCGGCTCGAAGCCCTCGGGCAGGTCGAGGTCGAAGCAGTGCAGCAGGTCCCGCCGCACCCCGCCCTCGCCTCGCATGGCGTAGGAGACGCGGCCGACCCGCCGCGCCTGCCGCGCCAGCGCCGGCGGCAGGCTCGCCTCCTCCCCCGCCTCCTTCAGCAGCGTCGCCTGCTCGTCGAGCCCGGCCGGGATGCCGCCGGCGACGAGGTTGTCGAGCTGGCCCGGCGCCACCGCCTTGTGGCGCGAGCGCCAGCCCATCCAGAGATGCAGCCCGTCCGATCGCGCCACCCGCCCGTTCACATGCACGCCCGCCGCGCGGATGCCGAAGGCCGGCAGGGCGCCGCGGTCGAGGGTGGCGAGCACCGGCCCCTCCGGCACCGCCCGGACATCGAAGGGCTCGTCGCGCCACCGGACATGGCCGCGCTCCGCCAGCCCCCGGGCGATGCCGGCCAGCGCCTCGCTGCGGGCGGCGGGGCTGCGCAGCTCCCCGGCGAGGCTGGCGCCCGCCGCATCGAGATGCACCGCGCGCGGATGGGCGGCGAGCGCCCGGGCGAGTTCCGGGCCGAGCCAGCCGACCTGGCTGCCGGCGATCGAGAAGGGCAGCAGCCCGGCGGTCGAGCCGAGGCTGTTGCAGGCGTCGATATGGCGCTGGAAGGGACTCATCCCGCGATCTACCGCCCCTCCCCCGGCAATTGCACGCCCCTCCCGCCGCCCCGGCGGGAGGCAACGGGGGGCCGGATGGCCGGTTTGTCGCCGGTGGCATCCGTCCTATGTCCGGAGGCCCCGCCGGAGAGCCGATCCCTTGCCCCCTGCCGCCCCGCCCGAAGACCGCTCGCATTGGCAGACCCTGCGCGACCTGCTGCCCTGGCTCTGGCCGGCCGGCGAGCCGGGCCTGCGGCTCAGGGTGGCGCTGGCGCTGCTTTGCCTGGTCGCGGCCAAGGCGGCGAACGTGCTGGTGCCCATCGCCTATGCGCGGGCGGTGGATGCGCTGGCGCCGAAGGACCCGGTGGCCGCGGCGCTCATGGTGCCGGTGGCGCTGATCGTCGCCTATGGCCTGCTGCGCCTGGCGGCGAGCGCCTTCGGCGAGCTGCGCAACGCCGTCTTCGCCAAGGTGCAGGCGCGGGCGGCGCGGCGCATCGCCCTCGCGGTCTTCGTGCACCTGCACGCGCTCTCGCTCCGCTACCACATGGACCGGCAGACCGGCGGCCTGTCGCGCGTGGTGGAGCGGGGCACGCGCGGCATCACCTTCGTGCTCAATTTCCTGCTCTTCAACATCCTGCCGACGATCCTCGAGATCCTGCTGGTCGCCGTCATCCTCTGGCGGATGTTCAGCCTCACCTTCGCCGCGGTGACGCTGGCGACGATCGGCCTCTACGTGGTCTTCACCCTGCGCTTCACCGACTGGCGGCTGCGCTTCCGGCGGGAGATGAACCAGACCGACCAGGAGGCGAACACCAAGGCCATCGACAGCCTGCTGAACTACGAGACGGTGAAGTATTTCGGCAACGAGCCGCACGAGGCCCGCCGCTACGACGAGAGCCTGACCCGCTACGAGCGCGCCTATGTCCGCTCCGAGACCACGCTGAACATGCTGAACGGCGGCCAGGCGGCGATCATCGCCCTCGGGCTGACCGCCGTGATGCTGCTCGCCGCCCGCGGCGTGCTGGCCGGCGGCATGACGGTCGGCGACTTCGTGCTGGTGAACACCTATCTCATCCAACTCTTCATGCCGCTCAACATCCTCGGCTTCGCCTATCGCGAGATCAGGCAGGGGCTGACCGACACCGAGGCCATGTTCACCCTGCTCGGCGAGAAGCAGGAGGTGGCCGACCGCCCGGGCGCGCCCGACCTCGCCCCCGGCCCCGGCGCGCTGGCCTTCGAGGAGGTCCGCTTCGCCTACCGCCCCGACCGGCCGATCCTGAAGGGCGTCACCTTCCATGTCCCGCCGGGGCGGACGCTCGCCATCGTCGGGCCGACCGGCGCCGGGAAATCCACCATCTCCCGCCTGCTCTTCCGCTTCTACGACGTGACCGGCGGCCGCATCCTGATCGACGGCCAGCCGATCGAGGGGGTGACACAGCGCTCGCTCCGCGCCGCCATCGGCGTGGTGCCGCAGGACACCGTCCTGTTCAACGACACCATCCGCTACAACATCGCCTATGGCCGCCCCGGCGCCACCGAGGAGGAGGTGGTCCGGGCGGCGAGGCTCGCCCAGGTGCACGACTTCGTCATGCGCCTGCCCGAGGGCTACCGCACCATGGTGGGCGAGCGCGGGCTCAAGCTCTCCGGCGGCGAGAAGCAGCGCGTGGCCATCGCCCGCACCATCCTCAAGGATCCGCGCATCCTGATCCTCGACGAGGCGACCAGCGCCCTCGACACCCGCACCGAGCAGGAGATCCAGGCGGCGCTGCGCGAGGTCTCGGCCGACCGCACCACCCTCGTCATCGCCCATCGCCTCTCCACCGTGGTGGAGGCGGACGAGATCATCGTGCTGCAGGAGGGCCGCATCGCCGAGCGCGGCACCCATGCCGCGCTGATCGCCGCCGGCGGCCTCTATGCCGAGATGTGGCGGCGGCAGTCCGAGGCGGTGGCGATGGCCGAGGCGGCCGCGGCGGCGCAGGCGGCGGCCGATCTCGACCAGCCCCGCAGCGAGCGGGCGGCGCGGCTCGGCGGCGCCGATCGCCCGCAGCCGGAGACCGGGGCGGAGGCCGCCGCGCAGGCGCGGCTCGCGGCATCGCCCGGGGCGGCTCGCCTGCCGGCCGAGGCCGCGGAGCCGGCGATCGAGGGCCTCGAACGCCCGGAACCGTGACGCCGCGGCGGCTGGGAATGCGGCCGCATGCGGATCGAAGAGGGGTTCCATGCCGGTGCTTCGCTGCCTATCTGCCCTGGCGACAGGAGGGCGCTGCATGCAACTCGACCCCCAGGGCATGGCCCCGGATGACCTCAGCCATGCCGGCTCGGTGGTGGACAAGGCCATCGAATACATGATGGACCAGAAGATCGCGCCCATTTCGGTGGCCTCGGCGCTGCTCGGCGGCGCCCTCGGGCTGCTCGCCCGCACCATGGACGACCGCGCCATCGCCGGCGTGCTGCGCAACGCGCTGATGTCGGTGGAATCCGGCGAGCTGCGGGAGATGCGCGAGGCGATGCCGGATCAGCCGCCGGGCGGCTGAGCCGGCCCGGCGCCGCCCCGCCGGCCCCGCCGCCGCTTGACTTGCCGGGCGCCGCGGGCCATACGCCGCAACCTTCTTCGCCCATCCGCACGCGGCGGCCTCCGCCGCGTGCTGCTGTATTCGGGATTTTGCGCCATGGCCCGCCGCTGCGGCATCACCGGCAAGGGCGTGCTGACGGGTAACAACGTCAGCCACGCCAACAACAAGACTCGTCGGCGCTTCCTGCCGAACCTGCAGGAGACGTCCTTCTTCTCGGACGTGCTGGCGGCCAGCGTGCAGCTCCGGCTGACCACGAACGGCATCCGCACGATCGAGCACAATGGCGGGCTCGACGCCTTCCTGCTCGGCACGCCGAACCGCAAGCTGCCGACCGAGGCGCAGGTGCTGAAGCGCCGCATCCAGCGCGCCCAGGCGAAGAAGGCGGCCGCGGCCGCCTGATGCCCGGCGGCATGGCGATGGCCGCCATGCCGGACCTTCGACGGGACGCCGCCGCGCCGAGGCGCGGGGCCGCCCCGCCCGGCGGGGATCGGCCCTCTGACCGGCCCTCTGACCGGCCCTCTGACCGGCCCTCTGATCGGCCCTCTGGCGCCGCGACCTGCCCCGCCCGGCCGCCGGCCCCGCCTCACGCCGCGGGCGCCGGCTCCAGGGCCTCGGCCGTCGCCGCCAATTGCCGGGCCGCGGCAATCCAACGCTCGTAATCCTCCGGATCGGTGGTGGCGTCGCGCGCCGCGGTGGCGACCGCCGCCGGCAGCAGCCGCAACACCGCCAGCAGCGCTGCCCGGTCGCGGGCCGTGGCCAGCTCGCGCGCGAAGCCGGCGGCCAGGCGCGCCTCCGTCAGGTGCAGATAGGCCCCGGCGGCATCGGCCGGCGAGGCCGGCCAGCGCTCGAAGGCCTGCGGCCAGTCCGGCCGCTGGCGGAACTCCAGCAGCGGCTGCCCGCCATTGAGCGCGAGCTTGCAGCGCAGCCGCGGCCAGGACTGTCCCTCCGCGCGCACCGTCTCCAGCAGCAGGTCGAGGTGCCGGTAGCCGCCATCCGCGCTGCGGTAGCACTCCATCAGCCGCACCATGGCGGCGAAGGGGGTGGCGGGCGCGGCCGGCAGCAGCCGCGGCGGCGCCCGGCGCGGCGCCGCGGGCGGCGGCTGCGCCCGCCGGATGCCGGCGAGCCCGGCGATCTCGACCTGCAGCACCGCCTCCGGCGCGCTCTCCCGGTTGCGCAGCACCAGCGCCACCCCGGCCTGCCGCACCGGCCCCGGCGGCAGGGCGAGCACCGGCCGGCAGCCTGGCTCGCCGGGATGGCCGGCATGCCAGCCGGACCAGCGGGCACCCGGCAGGGCGGTCGAGAGATCCAGCACCGACTCGATCTCGTGCCCCGCCGGCTGCAGCCAGAGCGCGGCCTCGAGCCAGGCGGCGTCGCCGAGCGCCACCACCAGCTCCGCCCGCAGCAGGTCGAGCCCGTGCAGCGGCACCGCCGGCAGCACCACCAGCGCCCGCTCGCCCGGGCCCAGCGCCGCCACCAGCCGCGCCGCCTCGCGGCCGATCGCCACCCGCTCGATCCGCCCCTCGGCCAGCCGCGCCTGCCGCCAGAGCTGCTCCGGCAGCGCGACCGGCGCGCCGGTCGGCGGCGCCGGCAGCCCGATCGTCTCCTCGTCCCAGAAGGCGGCCTGCACCAGGCGCCGGCCCGGCAGGCCGGTCCAGAGGGCGAGGGCGAGGGCGCGCGTCTCCGCCGCGCCGCCCGCGACGGCGACGGACCCGCCCGGCGGCGCCGGCGCGGCGGCGAGCGAGAGGGCCAGGCGGTCCTCCGGCCCGAGCGCCGCCCGCACCTCCAGCCAGGCCGTCTCGTGCAGCGGCTCCAGCGGCTCCGGCAGGTCGAGGGTGAGCCAGCCCGGGGCGAGGCTCTCCCCCGGCAGGCACCAGGCGCCGTGGATGCGCCCGCTCTCGGCCCCGAGCAGCCGCAGCCGCAGCAGGCCACTGGCGCCGGGCTCGACGGCCTGCAGGTGCAGGGCGATGGCGGCGAGGCCTTCTAGGCCGACCCCGAGCGACTGGCCGAGGGCAAGCTCGCCCGCCACCGCCGCCACCGCCGCGCCGGCCTCGTCCGGCACGGTGGCCGCGACCAGCAGCGGCGGCGCGGGCGGCAGGAGCTGGGCGCTGGCCTGGCGCAGCCGGGCCTGGGCGAGGCGCAGCGCCTCGTGCTCGCCGCGCAGCGCCAGCAAGGCCTGCTGCGCCGCCGCCGCGGCGCCGGCGCTCGCGGCGAGGGCGGCGACCGCCCGGGCGGCGAGCTCGGGCAGCGCCGCCGCGCCCTGCCCCGCCAGGATCAGCGGCGGCACCGCCTGCGGCGCGGCCCGTTCCCACCAGTCGAGCAGGGGTGCCGCCGCCGCCGCCGCGGGGCCGACCAGCGCGAGCACCCCGCCCGGCGCGGCCGGCAGCGGCAGCCCTTCCACCGCCACCGCCGCCGCCGCGAGCGGCGCGAGCCAGGGCACGCCGCCCTGCGGCCGCAGCGCCCACAGGGCGAGGCCGGGCAGCGCCAGGGCCTCGGGCGCCGCCACCCCGGGCAGCAGGATGAGCTTCGGGCTGCCGTCGAACAGCGCGGCGAGGCCCTCGCGGGCGACCAGCGGCGCGGCGCCGGCCAGCATCACGCCACCGCCGGGCATGGCGGCCGGGCCAGATCCGGGGCCGGGGTTGGCAGGGGCGCCGCGGCGGGCGGCGGCACCAGCGCGTCGAGCCGCGCCAGGAAGCTTTGCAGGCTGGCCTCCCAGTCGAGCCCCGCCACCCGGGCGGCGGCGCGGGCGCCGAGGGCGCGGAGCATTGGCCGGTCGGCGGCGAGATGGCGGATGGCCTCGGCGAAGCGGGCGATGATGGCCTCCTCCGGCAGGTCGGCGGGGACGAGGATGCCGTCCTCGCCATCCGCGACGATCTCCCCGACCGCGCCGACATCGGTGGCGAGGACGGCGCAGCCCAGGCGCTGCGCCTCCAGGATCACCAGCGGCACGCCCTCGAAGCGCGAGGGCAGGACCAGCAGGTCGGCCCAGGCATAGAGCGCATCGAGGGCCGCCGGCGCCTGCACCGGCGCCTCCGGCGCCACGGGGAGCAGCGGCTGCGCGCCGCCGTCGAGCACGGCGCGGCCGACGACGCGCCAGGCGATGTCGGGCGCCGCGGTGGCGGCGATGATGCCGGCGAGGCGGTCGATGCCCTTCTGCGCGTCGAGCCGGCCGAGGAAGAGCGCGCGCAGCCGCCCATCGCGGCCGGCCCGCGCCGCCAGCGCCGCCTGCCGCCGCGCCGGCGTGGTCGGGTAGCCCGGGGCGTTCGGCACCGGGATCAGCTTCTGCGCCGGCAGCGCCTGCGCCAGGCACCAGCGGCGCAACGCCTCGGAGATCACCAGCACGCCGTCATAGGCATGCTCGTAGGCGGCGAGCATGTGCGGGTTGCCCAGCGGCTCGTCCCAGGGCGTCCGCTCGACCAGGTGCAGGGCGCCGAAGAGCCGCACCCCGAGCGCCCGCAGCGGCGCGGCGAGGGCGTGGCAGCCGGCCGCATGGGTGTTGACCACGGCATGGCACTGCGCGAGCAGGCCGAGCACGTCGGCGGCGCCGGGATCCTCGGCCATGCGCGAGAGGGGCGCGCCGAAATACCCCGCGTCATGGGCGAGGCGGTCCTCGCCGAGGCCCTGGAACAGGCTGACCGTGTCGAAGCTGTCGGCGATCTCCGGCGCCCAGGCCATGCGCATCGCCCCGGCGACAACGAGATGCGTGCGCCAGCCGCGGCGGCGCAGCACGGCGGCCTGGCGCAGCACCACCTTCTCCAGGCCGGCGAAGGCGAAGACCGGCAACAGGAAGGCGATGTCGCGCCGGCCGGGATCCGGCAACAGCGGCAGGGTGGCGCCGAGGCCGAGGCCGGCGCGGGCGGCGGCCGCCATCCCGCTGCGCGCGCCGCGCCAGTCGGTGCGCCAGT
Organism: Roseicella frigidaeris; assembly: GCF_003258945.1. Classification (GTDB taxonomy): domain Bacteria; phylum Pseudomonadota; class Alphaproteobacteria; order Acetobacterales; family Acetobacteraceae; genus Paracraurococcus; species Paracraurococcus frigidaeris. The sequence goes on from NZ_QLIX01000023.1 coordinate 37,252, forward strand.
CGGGGCGCCAGGGCGCCGGCGCCAGCCCCGCCGCCGCCTGCAACGCGGCCAGCGCCGCCAGCTCCGCCTGCAGCCGCCGCAGCGCCGCCGCGCCCGGGGCCGGCACCGGCCCGGGCAGGTGCAGCCGCAGCCGGGCGAGGCGCAGCCCGGGATGGGCATCGTCCTGGGGCCCGTCGAGGCGCGCCGCCCCGGCCGGCGCGTCGGCGCGCTGCAGCAGCCGCTCCGTCCGGAGCGCCAGCACCGCCGCGCCGGCGAGATCTTCCGGCGCCTGCGGCCGGTCCAGGGCGAGCTCCGCCCCCGCCGCGCCCACCAGCTCGAGCGCGACCATCTCATGCCCGCGCAGCAGCCGCTCCACCCACCAGAGCAGCATGGGCAGCAGGCCGAGCGCCTGCAGCCGGTCCACGACCGCGGCATCGGCGAAGAGGGCGATGGCCGGCGCATGCACCGCGCCCGGCGCCGCCGCCGCCTGCCGCAGGCGGTGGCGGAAGGCCATGGCCTCGACCGGGGCCGGGCAGGCGGGATCGAGGAAGAGCCGCACCTCCGGCCGGTCGGCGGCGAGGAGGGCGAAGCGCGGCGCCTCCTCGGCCTCCAGCGCCATCAGCCGGCGCGGCCGCAGCAGCGGCGCGTGCCGCTCGCGCAGCAGCCGCAGCAGATGCTCGCGCTGCCGCTCGGCGGCGGCGAGCATGCTCTCCGGCCGTCGCCGGTAGAGGAAGCCGGCCTCCGGCAGGTGCTGCCCGCGGAAACTGGCGCGCGCCGCCTGCAGCCAGAAATCCCAGTCCTCGAAGCCGGCGCGCATCGTCCCGGTGTCGAAGCGCAGCCCGGCCTCGAAGACCGCCCGCCGCACCAGGCTGCCGGCCTCGCAGTAATTCTGCACCAGGAGCTGCAGCAGCGAGAAATCGCCGCCGCAGGCGCAGCCCTCGCCCATGCCGAGGCCGTCGATGTCGGGATAGAGCCAGCCGACCGCCGCCGGCGCCGCCCGCAGCGCCGCCCAGGCCCGGGCGAGGAAGGCCGGGCGCAGCCGGTTGTCGGCATCGAGGAAGAACAGCGCCTCGCAGGCCGGGAAGGCGGCGAGGGCGAAGTCGATCCCGGCATTGCGCGCCGCCGAGAGGCCCTGGTTGCGCTGCCGCAGCAGGAAGACCCGGCCGGGATGCGCCGCGGCCTGGTGCAGCACGGTCGCCGCCGTCTCCGCGGCCGGGCAGCCATCCTCGACGACGACCAGGGCGAAGGGCGGCGCGCCCTGCTGCGCCAGGGCGGAGGCGATCGCCTCGGCCAGCAGGCCCGGCTGGTTCCAGGCGGGGATGACGATGGCGATTCGGATGGCGGCGGGATCGGCGCCCGCCGGTCGCGGCGCCGCGACGGGCGGGCCGCCGGGCGGCGCCTCAGGCAAGGGCCGCCCGGATCAGCGCGGCATAGCGGCGGAGCATCGCGGCCTCGTCCGCGACCAGGGCCAGGCGATGGGCCGACTCAACGCATGCGCTTGCAACCATGGGATCGTTCAACCGTATGGATGACAATCCTGTCAAGTCCGCAACGCCGCCGCCCGGGGCGATGGCGGCGAGGCGGTCCGCCTCCGCCCCGAAGGCCTCCATGGCATCGCCCGAGGCGATGACCGGGCAGCGCCGCGCCGCCGCCTCGAGGAAGACCAGCGGGCAGCCTTCGAGGCGGGAGGGCAGCAGCAGCGCATCGGCCGCCAGCAGCCAGTCCGGCACGTCCTCCACATGGCCGGGCAGGCGCAGCGCCGCGGCGCGGGCGGCCTCGCTCCGGCGCAGCGACTCGCCGAGCGAGCCCTCGCCGAGCCCGACCAGGGTCGCCTCCCCCGCCGCCCGCAGCCGGGTGGCGATGGCGGGCAGCAGGTCGGCGCCCTTTTCCCATTCCAGCCGGCCGGCGAAGAGCAGCAGCCGCGCCTCCGGCGCCAGGCCGAGCCGGCCGCGCTGCCGCGCCCGCGCCGCCGCCCGCGCGCCCGGGGCCTCGGGCGGCACCGGCACGCCGTTCGGCACCACCGCGACGCGCCCCGCCGGCAGGCCGAGCCGCGCCGCGGCGCGGGCGGCGACCGGCGCCGAGACCGCGACCCAGCGGATCGACGCCACGGCGAGGCGCTCGGTCACCGCCCGCGCCGCCTCCGGCAGCGGCGGCTCCGGCGCGCGCCCGGCGAGGTGGTGGATGGCGAGCGCCGGCAGGCGGGCCTCGGCCACCGCCCGCAGCAGGCCGAGCCCGTGCTCCGGCCAGGGCAGCGGCAGGATCGCCAGGTCGGGCCGCGTCCCGGCCAGCACCGCGGCGAGCGCCGCCGCCTGCGCCGCGATGCCGGCGGCGGGGTCGGCATCGCCCTCCCAGGCGAGCGGCGCCGGATGCAGCCGCACGCCGCCCGGGCCGGGCGGCGGCGGGCCAAGCAGGGCGGCGAAGCCGGCGGCGAGCGGCGGCGCGAGCGCGACGGTGACAGCGACGCCGGAGGCGGCCAGGGCGCGGGCGAGGACGGCGCTGTGCCGCTCCGTGCCGCCGAGGCCGCGGGAGGGCAGCGCCAGCAGGGCCCGGGAGAGGCCCCGCCCGCCCAGCGGCATCAGGCGCCTCCCGCGGCGCGCAGCACCCGCAGATGCGCCGGCCCGTGCGCCCGCTCGGCCAGCAGGGCGAAGCCCGGCGGCACCGCCTCCGGCGCGGCGCCATACTCGGCGCAGAGCAGGGCGCCGGGGGCGATCCAGCCGGCGGCGCCGAGCCCGGCCAGCGCCGCCTCTATCAGCCCCTCGCGGTAGGGCGGATCGAGGAAGAGGAGGTCGCAGGGCGCGGCGGCGCGCGGCGGCCGGGTGGCGTCGGCGGCGAGCACGCGGCAGCGCGCCTCCTCGCGGCAGGCGGCGATGTTGCCGCGCAGCGCGGCGAGCGCCGCCCGGTCGGTCTCGAGGAAGCTGGCGGCGGCGGCGCCGCGCGAGAGCGCCTCGAGGCCGAGCGCCCCGGTGCCGGCGAAGGCATCCAGCACGATCGCCCCCTCGAGCCGTTCGCGGCCTGCCCAGGGCGCGTGCCAGAGCATGTCGAACAGCGCCTGCCGCACCCGGTCCGCGGTGGGGCGGGTGGCGGCGCCGGCCGGGGCGAGCAGGCGCCGGCCGCGATGCCGCCCGGCGATGATGCGCATGCCCCTCCTCCCTCCCCTACCGACGGCATGCAGGCGTCATGCGTGCCGGGCGCCCGGATGGGCGCCGCCGCACCTGCGGCGACGCCGGGCTTCGCGGCCCGAGCCGCCCGGCGATGGAGGGGGCGGCATCAGCCCTCCGCCGGCGCCGCGCCGCGCCGGGGCCGCGGCGGGGCCTTCAGGCCGAGCTGCTCGCGCAGCACCTTCGGGTTCACCTCCTCGACCGCGCCGCGCGGCAAGCCGCCGAGCTGGAAGGGGCCATAGGCGGTGCGGATCAGCCGCGAGACGTTGAGGCCGAGATGCTGCATGACGCGCCGCACCTCGCGGTTCTTGCCCTCGTGCAGGGCGACGGTGAGCCAGGCATTGGCCCCCTTGCGGCTGTCGAGCCCGGCCTCGATCGGGGCGTAGCGCACCCCCTCCACCGTGACGCCCTCGGCCAGCGCCGCCAGCGCCCGCTCGTCGATGAAGCCGTTCACCCGCACCCGGTAGCGGCGCAGCCAGCCATTGGCCGGCAGCTCCAGCCGCCGCGCCAGGGCGCCGTCATTGGTCAGCAGCAGCAGCCCCTCGGAGTTCAGGTCGAGCCGGCCGACCGAGACCAGGCGCGGCAGGCCGGGCGGCAGCGAGTCGAAGACCGTCGGGCGGCCCTTCTCGTCGCGATGCGTGGTCACCAGCCCGAGCGGCTTGTGGTAGCGGAACAGCCGGGTGCGCTGCGGCCCGGCGACGGGGCGGCCATCGACGGTGACGCGGTCGCCCGGCCGGATGAAGGTGGCGGGCGTCTCCACCACCTGGTTCTCGCGCTTCACGCGCCCCTCGGCGATCATCGCCTCGGCGTCGCGGCGGCTGGCGACGCCGGCGCGGGCGAGCCATTTGGCGATCCGCTCGCCGCGGCCGCCCTCCTCCTCCGCCTCGGTCTCGTCGCTCATCGGCCCCGCCCGCCGCCGGCCCCGCGGCAGGCCTCGACGAAGGCCCGGAAGATCAGCGGATCGGCCGGGTCGACGGCGTATTCCGGGTGCCACTGCACGCCGAGGGCGAAGCGGTGGCCGGGATGCTCGACGCCCTCCACCACGCCGTCCGGCGCCCGCGCGTTGATCACCGCGCCCGGGCCGGCGCTCGCCACCGCCTGATGGTGCGCGCTGTTCACCGCCATGCGGGCGCGGCCGGTGATGCGGGCGAGCAGCGTGTTCTCGGCGATGGCGATCTCGTGCCCCGGCTCGTCGCGCGGATTCGGCTGCTCGTGCTCCAGCGCCGCCGGCACCGAATCGGGGATGTGCTGGATGAGCGTGCCCCCGAAGGCGACGGCGAGGAGCTGCTGGCCGCCGCAGATGCCGAGCACCGGCAGGTCGCGGGCCAGGGCGCCGCGCGTCGCGGCCAACTCGAAATCGGTGCGGCCGGATTTCAGCGTCACCGTCGGATGGGTCGGGCCGCCGCCATAGAGCGAAGGATCGACATCGAAGGCGCCGCCGGTGATCAGCAGCCCGTCGATCGCGTCGAGATAGGTCTCGGCGAGCTCGGGATGGTGCGGCAGGGCGATGGGCAGGGCCCCCGCCTCGGCCAAGGCGGAGAAGTAGTTCTTGCGGAGGGCGTACCAGGGAAGCTTGGAGTAGCCGCCCGGCTCCTCCGCATCCAGGGTGACGCCGATGACGGGGCGGGTGCGCATGCGCGGTTGCTAGACCTGTTCGCCCGGCCGGTACAAGATTCGCGCGATGCCCCGCCCGATCGATCTTGCCCTGGCCGAGGCCCGCGCCGCCGCGGCGCGGGGCGAGGTGCCGGTCGGCGCGGTGGTGACCGATGCCGCGGGGCGGGTGCTGGCGGCCGCCGGCAACGAGGTGGAGGCGCGGGGCGACCCCTCGGCGCATGCCGAGCTGCTGGCGCTGCGCGCCGCGGCGGCGGGGCGGGCCAATAAATTCCTCGGCGACTGCATCCTGACCGTGACCCTCGAGCCCTGCCCGATGTGCGCCCAGGCGGCGAGCCTGTTCCGCATCGGCCGCCTCGTCTTCGGCGCCTACGACCCGAAGGGCGGCGGGGTGGAGCATGGCGCCCGGGTGCTCGCCGCGGCCTCCTGCCATCACCGGCCGGAGGTGGTGGGCGGGGTGCGGGAGGGGGAGTGCGCGGCGCTGCTGCGGGCGTTCTTCGCGGCCCGGCGCTGAGGGGGAGAGAGGCGGGGCACGATGCCGTGACGCAGCGCAACCATTTCGCCCGCGTCCGGTTGTGCTGCCCCCCCGGCCGATGAGGCCGCCGCCGGGCTCAGCCCTGCGACCCGGCCTCCTCGACCAGCCCGGCCATGACGGCGGGCCGGGGCTGCGGCGGCGCCGCGGCCTGCTCGGCCTCGGCGATCTCGGCCGAGGGTGGGTCCGGGTCCTCGGCGGCCGCCGCCGGCAGGGCGGTGCCCGCCAGGCTGGCCGAGAGCAGCAGCCGCCGCAGGAAGTCGCCCCAGGGATCGACGCGTTTTTCCATGCGCGTCACCTCCGGCCCGTCCTGTGAGGGGATGCCTGCCCGCCCGACATGTTCCGTACCCCTGGTTGCGGACGCACTATCGCACAACTGCTGTGGCGTAATGACGACGGAAACAATACCGAATGTTTCCAAGTGCTGCTTTTGCCCTGGTGTGGATTGCACAACACAGTGATTATTGCGGTATTGAAATCCATCGGGGGGCCGGCGTGCAGCGCCGCCCGCCCCGGCGACCCGCTCCGGCCGCCGGCCCTGGCCAGGGCGCCGATCCTGCGGCAAGCCCGTCGCGGCCCTGCCGACTCGCCCCCGCCACGTCGCCCCGTCATGTCGCCCCGTCATGTCGCCCCGTCATGTCGCAAGGAGGATGCATCCATGATCGCCCGTCGCCGGCTGCTCGCCGTCTCCCTCGTCCCGGCCGGGCTGGCGCGGGCCCGGGCCCAGGCGCCGGCGGCGCCCGAGACCTGGCCGAGCCGCCCGGTTCGCATCCTCCTCGCCTACCCGCCCGGCGGCAGCACGGATGTGCTGGCGCGCACGCTGGCCGAGCGGCTGGCGGCGACGCTCGGCGGCCCCGGCTTCGTGGTGGAGAACCGCCCAGGCGGCGCGGCCGTGGTCGGCACCCAGGCGGCGGCGGTGGCGGCGCCGGACGGCTACACGCTCAGCCTCGGCACCAACCAGACGCATGCCGCCAACGCCGCCATGGTGCGCGACCTGCCCTATCGCCCGGTCGAGGATTTCGCGCCGATCGGCCGGCTCGCCGAGGTGCACCACGCGCTGGTGGTGCCGGCCAGCTCAGCCGCGCGCAGCCTCGCCGCGCTGGCGGCGCGCGGCCGGGAGGGCGGGCCGCTCACCTACGCCTCCTCCGGCGTCGGCTCGGCGAGCCATGTGATCGCCGAGAGCTTCGTGCGGCGCGAGAGGCTGCAGGCGGTGCATGTGCCCTATCGCGGCGGCGCCCAGGCGGTGACGGACACGGTCGCCGGCACGGTCGATTTCTTCGTCTCCACCTGGCCGCAGGTGGTGACGCTGGTGCAGGACGGGCGGCTGCGCTGCCTCGGCCTCGGCGCGCCGCGGCGCCTGGCCGAGCTGCCGGAGGTGCCGAGCTTCGCCGAGGCCGGCGCGCCCTATATGGCGGTCGATGCCTGGTTCGGCCTCTGGGCGCCCGCGCAGACGCCGCAGCCGATCATCGACCGGCTCTCCGCGGCGCTGCCGCGCATCCTGGCGGAGCCGGGGATGACGGCGCGGCTGGCCACTCTCGGCTTCCTGCCGGCGCCGCTGCCGGCGGTGGAATTCGCCGCCTTCCAGCGGGCGGAGGTGGCGCGGTGGCGCGGGCTGGTCGAGCTCACCGGCATCCGGCTGGAGGGGTAGGACCGCGCCGCGGCGGCGCCCGTTCGGGCGCTCGGCCCTGCGGGCCGGACCGTCGTACGCCGGGTATCAGAGGTACCGCCCGCGCTCCAGGATCTCGAGCGTGTAGTCGCGGTAGCTCATGCCGAGCGCCTCGGCCCGGGCGAGGCGGCGCAGCGCGATCTCCCGCGGCACCTTCCAGGCCTGCTTGCATTTTTTCCGCCAGACGAAGCCGCGCCAGCTCTCCGCCGGATCGAGGGGCGGACCGTTGTTGTGGCCGGCCCGCGGCGGCGGCGCGCTTTCCGGGCGCGGTGCCTCGAATCGCGGCATCGGCGGGCGGCGACGGCGGCGTGGCATCATGGGCCGGGCTCCTGCTGCGATCCGCGCCGTGCAATCGCCGCGCCAGGGCTCAGCCCATCTTCTTCTCCCAGCCGCGCGGGCCCTGCTGCCAGTAGGAGAGCGCATGCCCCGCCGCCCGCGCCGCGCTCCAGCGCCGGCGCGCCGCGGCGACCGCCGCCTCGTCGCCGCCATCGAAGAGGTCGAGCACGCGGTCGAACAGCACCAGCCGGGCGCTCTCCGCGCCATCGACCAGGACCAGGAAGCGCGCGCCGTTCGGCGCCCCCGCCTCGCCCACATCCTCGGCGGTGAGCCAGATCGGCTGCTGCGCCGCATGCCCCGTCGCCTTGCTGCCATGCGGCAGCCAGTCCGGGTCGCTGCTCAGCCAGAGCGCGGCATCGAGCGCGGCGACCCGGTCCTCGGAGCCGCAGAGCACCAGGGCGCGGTCGCCGCCCGCCAGCACGCGGCCGAGCAGCTTCGGCAGCGCCTGGTCCAGCGGCGTGCGGGTGAGGTGGTAGAAGGCGATCTCGGCCATGCCCGGCCGAGACTATCGCGGCCCGCCGGCGGGAGCGACCCACCCGGCATCCCGGTCATCAGGCCACTCAGCGGGCCGCCTGGCGCGCCCGCTAGGCCATCGCCTCGCGCAACTGCTCCGGCGTGTCCTGCGCGCCCATCTGCTCGGCGGCGCTCAGGGCGGTATGGCCGGCGCCGTCCTCGAGGAAGGGATCGGCGCCGCGGGCGAGCAGCAGCGCGACGATCTCGGTGCGATTGAACATCGCGGCCACCATCAGCGCGGTGCGGCCGCCCTCGCCGCGCCCGTCCACCGAGGCGCCGCGATCGAGCAGTTCCGTCACCACCGGCGCCGCGCCCTTGAAGGCGGCGGCGGCGAGCGGCATCTGGCCCCGATCATTGGCGAGGTCCGGATCGGCGCCGCCCGCGAGCAGCGCCCGCACCGCCCCGAGCTGGCCGTGATAGGCGGCGAGCATCAGCAGGCTATCGCCCTTCTCGTTGCGCAGGTTGGGCGGCAGGCCGCGCCGCAGCAGCTCGGCGAGCGCCTCGCCCTCGCCGGCGCGCGCCGCCTGGAAGACGCGCCGGGCGAAGGCCAGGGTCTCGTCATCGAAATCCGCCTCCGGCCTCGCCGCCCCGTCCCGCATCCGCCGCCCCGCTCCGCTGGCCAACGGGGCCGGAACGCCGCGCGGCGGGGCCCGTTGCCCGCCGCATGCCGAGCGCAGGACGGTTTCACCGTCCCGCGCCTCAACCGCTGGGCCTTTGCCGCGCGTGCGGCGGCGCCCATCCGGGCGCTCGGCCCCGCGGGCCGCAGGTCGGCACCTCGTGCGCCGGGTGTCAGATCCGGTCGGGGTCCTCGAAGTAATGCGCGACCAGGGAATCGAGCAGCCGCGCGCCGAAGCCGCTCGGCCCCTTCGGCCCGAGCGCATCCGCGCCGGCCCGGACCTCGACGCCGGCGATGTCGAGATGCGCCCAGGGGCAGTCGCCGGCGAACTCGCGCAGGAAGGCGGCGGCGTGGCAGGCATCCGGCTGCAGCCGGCCGCTGGCGCATTGCCGCAGGTCGGCGATGTCGCTGGCCAGGTCCTCGCGGTGGCGGGCGCCGATCGGCATCGCCCAGAGCGGCTCGCCCACCGCCTCCCCCGCCGCCGCCGCCTGCGCCATCAGCGCCGCATCGGTGCCGAAGAGCCCGGCGCGATGCGCGCCCAGGGCGGTGACGATGGCGCCCGTCAGCGTCGCCAGGTCGAGCATCGCCGCCGGGCGGAAGCGGCGCGCCACATGCAGCGCATCGGCCAGCACCAGCCGCCCCTCGGCATCGGTGTCCACCACCTCGACCGTCCTGCCGGACCCCATGCGCAGCACGTCGCCGGGGCGGTAGGCGGCGCCGCCGATGGCGTTCTCGGCCAGCGGCAGCACCGCGACGGCCGGGGCCGGCGAGCGGCGCAGCGCGAGCGCCAGCATGGCGCCGGCGCAGGCGGCGGCGCCGGCCATGTCGGCGCGCATCGCCGCCATGCCGGCGGCGGGCTTCAGGCTGAGGCCGCCGGTGTCGAAGCAGAGCCCCTTGCCGATGAAGGCGACGGGCGGCGCGGCATGGCTGCCGCGCCAGCGCAGCACGGCGAGGCGCGGCGGGTTGGCGCTGCCGCCGCCGACCGCGAGCAGCCCGCCCAGCCCCTCCCGCGCCAGCCGCTTGCGGCCGAGCACGTCGACCGCGATGCCATGCTCGGCCAGCGTCTCCAGCCGCGCCGCGAAGGCGCGGGTGGTCAGGTGGTTGCCCGGCGCGGCGGCGAGGTCGCGGGCCAGCAGGCAGCCCCGCACCCCGGCCGCGGCGCGCTCCCAATGCGGCGCCGTGGCCTCGGGGCTGTCGACGAGCAGGTCGAGCGCCTCGGGCGCGGGCGGCGCGCCGCGGCGCGCGGCCTCGGAGCGCGCCGCCTCGAAGCGCCAGGCGCGCAGGCAGGCGCCGGCCGCCAACGCCGCGGCGGCCTCCGGCGGCAGGCCCCTTGCGTCGAGGGCGAGGTGCCGCACGGCGCCGGCCGCGGCGAGCCCGGCGCCGCCGGCCCGCTCCCAGTCCAGCGACCGCCGCGGCGCGCCGGTGCCGACCAGCACCAGCCGGGCCGCGCTCCCGCCCGGCGCGCCCCCTTGCGGCCCGCCCTGCGCCCCGTCCTCCGGCAGGTCGAGGCACTGCCCGGCGGCGCCGGTGAAGCCGGCCGCCGCGGCGGCGGCCCGCAGGGCATGCGGCACCCCGGCCGCCCCGGCGACCGGCAGCAGCCGCGGCTCGCCCCGGCCGCGCGGCGCCGGCCGCAGCCGGACCTTCAGCACCCGCCCGATCCGGGCGCGCGGCCCCGCCCCGCCTCAGCCCTCGTAATGGTCGGCCACCAGCCGGTCGAGCAGGCGCACGCCGAAGGCGGTCGCGCCCTTCGGCACCGTCGGCAGGTCCTTGCTGCTCCAGGCGGTGCCGGCGATGTCGAGATGCGCCCAGGGGATCGGGGCCTGCGCCGGCCCGGCCTTGCCCACGAAGCGCAGGATGAACTGCGCCGCGGTGATCGAGCCGCCCGGCCGGCCGCCGACATTCTTCATGTCGGCGATGTCGGATTTCAGCGCCTTGTCGTAGGGCTCGCCCATCGGCATGCGCCAGAGCGCCTCGCCGACCGACTTGCCGGCCGCGGCGAGTTGCTGCGCCAGCGTGTCGTCGTTGCTGAACAGCCCGGCATGCTCATGGCCGAGCGCGACGATGATGGCGCCGGTCAGCGTGGCGAGGTCGACCATGAAGCGCGGCGCGAAGCGCTCCTGGCAGTAATGGATGACGTCGGCGAGGACGAGGCGGCCCTCGGCGTCGGTGTTGATGACCTCGACGGTCTGGCCGCTCATCGTCCGCACCACGTCGCCCGGGCGCTGCGCCTCGCCGGAGGGCATGTTCTCGGTCAGCCCGACCAGGCCGACCGCATCGACCTTCGCCTTGCGCCCGGCGAGCGCGGCCATCAGCCCGACCACCGCGCCGGCGCCGGCCATGTCCCACTTCATGTCCTCCATGCCGCCCGCGGGCTTGATGGAGATGCCGCCGGTGTCAAAGGTGACGCCCTTGCCGATGAAGGCGACGGGGGTCGTCGTCGCCTTCTTGCCCTTGCCGCCGCCGGCGCCGTGCCACTGCATGACGACGAGGCGCGGCTCCTTCACCGAGCCCTGCGCCACGCCGAGCAGCGCGCCCATGCCGAGCTTGCGCATCTCCTTCGGGCCGAGGATCTCGACCTCGACGCCGAGCTTCTCCAGCACCTTGCAGCGCTCGGCCATCTCCTCGGGGTCGAGGATGTTGGGCGGCTCGGAGACCAGGTCGCGGCTGAGGAAGACGCCCTCGGCCACCGCCCGCATCGGCGCCCAGGCGGTCTTCGCCGCCGTCGCCGCGTCGCTCGCCAGCGCCACGCGCTCGAGCTTCGGCTTCTCCTCCTCCTTCACCGTGGTGCGGTAGCGGTCGAAGCGGTAGCTGCGCAGCAGCAGGCCGAGGGCGAAGGCGGCGGCATGCGGCGCCGCCAGCGCCTCGGCGGCGACCACCGCCTCGCGCTCGGCGCTGACCAGCGGCAGGGCGGCGCCGCCGGCGGCCTCCGCCGCCTCGGGCGTCAGCTCGCCCGGCTTGCCGAGGCCGATCGCCACCACCCGGGCCGGGCCGGGCGCGCCGCCCTCGAGCGCCGGCGCCCAGAGCGTCGCGCTCTGGCCCTTGCGGCCCTTGAAGCCAGCGGCGGCGAGGCCGCGGGCGATGGCGCCGCCGCTCGCCGCGTCGATCGCCTGGGCGAGGCCCGCGAGCGCCAGCGTGCCGTCGCCCCCCTCGGGCAGGGGCAGCACCAGGGCGCCGCTGCGCGGCAGGGCGGGCTTCACGAAGGCGATGTCGAGCATCCTGCAGGAATCCTTGGCTGGCGGCCTCGCCCGAGGATAGCACCCGCCTGCGGGGCCGCCAGCGGGCGGGGGCATGGTCCCCCAGGCACGGGCGGCGGGCCTGGGTGGCGGGCCTGGGCGGGGATGCGCCATTCTGCCGCCCCGCCCGGCCTGCTACACCCCTTCCATGACCGATGCCGACCTGCTGGACCTCGCCGCCGCCCTCGCCCGCCGCGCCGCCGCCGCCATCGAGGCGGTGAAGCGCGCCGGCTTCGCGGTCGAGCGCAAGACGGATGAGAGCCCGGTCACCGAGGCCGACCGCGTCGCCGAGGCGCTGATCGTCGAGGCGCTGCGCGAGGCGACGCCGGACTGGCCGGTGGTCGCCGAGGAGGAGGTCGCGGCCGGCATCGTCACCGCCGCGGCGCGGCGCACCTGGCTGGTCGATCCGCTCGACGGCACGCGCGACTTCGCCAAGGGCAGCCGGGAATACGCCACCTGCATCGGGCTGATCGAGGAGGGGCGGCCGCTGCTCGGCGCCATCGCCCTGCCGGCGAGCGGCGAGCTCTTCGCCGGCCGCCGCGGCGCCGGCGCCTGGAAGGAGGATGCCGGCGGCCGGCGGCCGATCGCGGTGCGGCGGGTGCCGCCCGAGGGGCTCACCGTCCTCGCCAGCCGCGCCTATGCGGAGGACCCGCGCATGCGGCCCTTCCTCGCCGGCCGGCCGATCGCCACGCGGCAGGCGGTCTCCTCGGCGCTGAAATTCTGCCGCGTCGCCGAGGGCGCGGCCGATCTCTACCCGCGCTTCGGCGGCACCATGGAATGGGACACGGCGGCCGGCCAGGCGATCGTCGAGGCGGCGGGGGGCAGCGTCACGCTGGTCGATGGTGGCCCGCTGCGCTACGGCAAGCCGGGCTGGCGCAACCCGGATTTCGTCTGCCATGGCGGGGCGGGGGCATGACCGAGCTGCTCGGCCCCGGGGACCTCGCCCGCGCCGCGGCGCTGCTGCGCGACGGCCGCCTCGTCGCCTTCCCGACCGAGACCGTCTACGGCCTCGGCGGCGACGCCACCAATGCCGAGGCCGTGGCCGGCATCTTCGCCGCCAAGGGGCGGCCGCATTTCAACCCGCTGATCTGCCACTATCCCTCGGCCGAGGCGGCCTTCGCCGATGTCCTGGCCGACGAGCGGGCGCACCGCCTCGCCGCGCAGTTCTGGCCCGGCGCGCTGACCCTGGTGCTGCCGCGCGCCGCGGCCTGCCGGGTCGATCTGCTGGCCGGCGCCGGGCTCGACACGCTGGCGGTGCGGGTGCCGGCCAACCCGCTGGCCCGCGCCCTGCTGCGCGAGGTCGGGGTGCCGGTCGCCGCCCCCTCGGCCAACCGCTCCGGCCAGGTGAGCCCGACCACGGCCGCGCATGTGCTGGACGGGCTCGGCGGCCGCATCGCCGCGGTGGTGGATGGCGGCCCCTGCACGGTCGGGGTCGAGAGTACGGTGCTCGACCTCGCCGGCAACGGGCCCGAGGGGGCCGCGGTGCTGCTGCGCCCGGGCGGCGTGCCGGCCGAGGCGATCGAGGCGCTGCTCGGCCCGATCGGCCGCGCCCTGCCGGTCGCCGCCGCGGCGGCGACCGCGAGCCTGCGCTCGCCGGGCCTGCTGCTCTCGCATTACGCGCCCGGCCTGCCGGTGCGGCTGGACGCCATCAGCCTGGCGCCGGACGAGGCGCTGCTCGCCTTCGGCCGGCCGCTGCCCGGCGCCGCCCTGGCCTGGAACCTCTCCGAGCGCGGCGACCTGCAGGAGGCGGCGGCGCGGCTCTTCGCCGGGCTGCGCTGGCTGGATGCCGAGGGCACGCGGCGCGGCTGCCGCGGCATCGCCGTCATGCCTGTGCCGGAGACCGGGCTCGGCGCCGCCATCAACGACCGGCTGGCACGGGCGGCGGCGCCGCGCGGCTGATGCCGAGCGCCCGGATGGGCGCCGGTCGCGCCGTCAGGCGCGCCTGACGGCGCGACGGCGCGGTGCCAAGGGTTGCGGAGCAAACCGCCCGGCGACGGAGGGGCTGTTGATGGGTCACCATCAACAGCCGTTCGTATCAGTGCGCGCTCAGTAGAAGCGGTAGGAGAGGAAGAGGCCGCCGAGCACCTGGTCGGCCGACCCGTCGGTGGTCCGCACGATCGGCGAATCGGCGGCCGCGCCCTGCAGCCTCCCGTATTCGGCATAGCCGAACAGGCTCCAGCGCTCCGTCACCTGCCATTGCACGGCGAGCAGCCCGCCGATGCGCTCGAGCCCGCCGCCCGCGCGATAGGGCTGGTAGCGGGAGGTCGCCGCCTCCGCCTCGCCGACGCCGTAGAAGGATTGCGCGAAGCGCTGCGTCACCACGCGCAGCTCCGGGCCGATCGAGAAGGCGACCCGGCCGACCGGCACGGAGAGCAAGGCCCGGGCATCGAGCGCCGCGCCGCGGTGGTTGTGCGCCACGTCCTGGGTGAAGCTCGCATCGGCGTAGAAGGGGCCGGACTCGTAGGCGAGGAAGAGCCCCGCCTCCACCGTGTCGGCAAAGCTGCGCAGCCCGGTCAGGTTGCGCCGGCTGGCATCCGAATCGCGCCCCTCGCGGAAGCGCAGGATTGGCCCGAAGGAGACGCCATGGCCGCGCAGCGCCGAGAGCCGCAGCCCGTCCAGCACATCGACATCGAGCCACTCCCCATAGCCGCCATTGATGAAGGGGAAGGGCCGCACCCGGGTGACGGCGCTGCCCGGATAGGCCGGCCAGAAGGTCGCCCCGGCGCCGAGGTTGAGCTCGAAGCCCTGGCGCTTCCGGCCGACATCCGGCGGCTCCTGCGCCAGGGCCGGCGCCGCGATGAACGCGGCCAGCAGGCCGGGCAGCGCCAGGCCGCGCCGCCAGATCGAGGAAAGGGTCATGTGGCGGATGCCTCCCGGGCCGGCCCGCGATGCGCTTCCCGCCGCAGCAGCAGGAAGCCGGTGAAGACGCCGCAGGCGAGCGCGACGACGAGCGGCAGGCCATGCGTCGAGAGATCGAGGGCGAGGCCGGCGAGGCTCGGCCCGAGCAGCGCCCCTGCGCCCCAGAGCAGCCCCATCGCGGCATAGACGCCGACCAGGTCGGTGCCGCGGAAGCGGTCGCCGATGATCGCCAGCATGGTGGTGTAGAGGCCGACGAAGACGCCGCCCCAGAGGAACAGGGCGGGATAGGCGATCCAGGGCTCGCGCAGCAGCACCGGCCAGGCCAGCGCCCCGAGCGTGGCCAGCAGGCCGAGGCCGAGCATCAGCCGGCGCCGGTCCATCCGGTCGCAGAGCCAGCCGATGGGAAGCTGCAGCAGGATGGCGCCGAGCATGAGCGTGGTGATGAGCTGCGTGCCCGCCTGCTCCTCCCAGCCCAGCCGGACGGCATAGAGGGTGAGGAAGGAGAGGCCCGCCGTCTCCACCCCGGCATTGAGCGCCGTCGTCGCCATGGCGACGGGCGCGAGGCGCAGCCAGCGCAGCAGGCCGCCAGGGCCATGCGCCCGCATCGGCGGCCGCACCACGCCCGGATGCAGCATCAGCAGCAGGGCGAGCAGCGCGATGCCGCTGCCGGCCGCGAAGGGTAGCAGCCCCTCCGCCCCGGTGAGGGAGAGGAGCAGCGGCCCGCCGGCGAAGCCGAGCGAGAGCAGCGCGGTGTAGGTCGCCATGATGCGGCCGCGCGTCGCGTCGTCGCTGAGCTCGCTCGCCCAGGTCTCGGTCAGCACGAAGAGGATCTCGGCGCCGATGCCGAGCCCGATGCGCAGCAGGAACCAGGCCCAGACCAGCGGCAGGGCGGGAAACAGCGGCAGCAGCAGGGCGGTGAGCAGCAGGGCGAAGAGGATCAGCGGCCGGGCGCCGAAGCGCCCCGCGAGGCGCGGCAGGGCGGGCGCCACCAGCAGCACGCCGAGCGCATGCATGGCGGCGTTGAGGCCGATCATCGTCTCGCCCAGGCCGCGCGCGGCGAGGTTCAGGGCGAGCAGCGGCGCGGCCAGGCTGTAGGTCAGGCCGAAGATGGTCGCGGCCGCGATGACGGCCGCGAGGGAGAGGCGCCGCGCCCGCGGCGAGAGGGCCGGCCGGTCATGGGACATGGGTCAGCCTCCGCATCGCCGCGCTTGCATCTTTCCAGCCTCCGCCTTTTCTGTTCATTATAAGAATGACATGATTCGCATATGATGCCAACGCCTGTTCCACGCCCGTGCCCGGCGGCCGGGCGCGGCGCGCAGGCCGGAACGTCCCCGCGTCAGCCCGGAGCCCGTCGATGATCGAACTCGTGCTGATCCTGTATGGCGGCGCCGTGGTGCGGCGCCGCTGGTGGCTGCTCGGCGCCTGCGGGCTGCTGTGGTTCGCGCTGGGCCTCGGCATCTTCGTCAACGCGCTGACGGAGGAAGTCCGGATCAACCCCGTCTGGTTCACCATCCCGCTCGTCATCGACGGCCTGCTCTCGCTGGGCGCCGCCTTCGGCAGCATCGGCGCCGGCAAGGGGCTGCGCTACGCCAAGGCCGGGCTGTTCCTGTTCCTCGCCCTGCTGATCTACGCGACGGCCGGGCGCGCCGACATGGTGATCGGCTTCGCCGCCGGCACCTTCCTGCTCGTCGACGCGGCCTGGCGGGCGAGCAGCGCCCATGTCGTCCGGTTCGCCGGCTGGCGGCGCGCCATCGCCTTCTCCGTCCTCGAGGCCGCCTTCGCGGTCTGGTCCTTCATCCCCTGGCCGACGAACTGGCGCGGCCAGGTGGGCATCGATGTCGGCACGCTGCTCATGTACTCCGCCCTCGGCCTCTGCACCCTGACCTGGCGCCTGGCCTGGCTGCCGGCGGGCGCGCCGATCTCGCGCGCCGTCGCGCGCGGCCTCCTCAAGCGCGGCCGCGGCCTGGCGATGATGCAGCGCCTGCCCGCGCTCCCGCCCCTCCCGGCCGGCCCGCGCATCACCGCCACGGTGCATGTCTGGACCCCGACCGGCGCCCTCGCCTCGGTGGACCGCGCCGTCAGCCGCTATGTCGCGGCGCGCGACGCGCAGGGCGTGATCTCGACCGGCCATGCCGCGCTCGAGGCCGGCGGCCTCTATATCAGCCACTATCCCGCGGTGGAGATCGAGCGCTCGCCGGACGACTTCCGCCGCACGCTCCGCGCCACGCCGGACAACGACGTGCCCGGCCGCTTCCAGCCGAGCTATGCCGAGGAGGCCGCGGGCTGGTGCGACTCCACCATGAAGGTCGCCATCCCCGGCGTGGACGCGGCGGCGCTCCGCCGCTTCTGGGAGGCCTATGGCGCGGACGCCACCTACAATCTGACCAGCCGCAACTGCTCGAGCACGGTGGCGACCGCCCTCGATGCCGGCATCGAGGGCGTCCTCGCGCCCCAGGCTGGCAGGCCCTATGTCCTGCTGCGCCTGCTGTTCAGCCCGGAGCTGTGGATCGCCGCGCAGCTCCGCCGCCGCGCCGCCGCCATGGCCTGGACGCCCGGCATCGTCCTCGACTACGCGCGGGCGCTCTCCTACGTCGTCGCCCTGCCCCAGCGTCTGGGTTTGGGTCGGGGCCCCGCGGCACGCGACGCGGCGGCGGAGGCCCCGGCCGGCCAGGCGCCGGAGGGCGGCGCGCCCCTGCCGCAGGACCCGGGCGCCGGGACGCTCTCGGCCTGACGGGTTGTCCTCCGCCCCGGCCGGGTTAGGCTGGCGGCATGAAGGCGCGCCTCGCAGCGGGCCCATGACACGGAGGAAGACATGTCCCGCTTCAGGAGCGCGGCCCTCGCGCTCGCCCTCGGGCTCGCGCCCGGGGTGGCGCCAGCGCAGGTCTCGGACGACGTGGTGCGCGTCGGCGTGCTCAACGACCTCTCCGGCCCCTATGCCGATTTCGCCGGCCCCGGCTCGGTGGTCGCGGCGCGCCTGGCCATCGAGGACATGGGCGGCAAGGTGCTCGGCAAGCCGGTCGAGGTGATCGGCGGCGACCACCAGAACAAGCCCGATGTCGGCGCCGCGCTCGCCCGCCGCTGGATCGACACCGACCGGGTGGACATGGTGATCGACATGCCGAACTCGGCCGTCGCGCTCGCCGTGCAGCAGGTGGGGCGGGAACGCAACCGCATCATCATCAACACCTCGGCCGCCACCACCGAGCTGACGGGCAAGCAGTGCTCGCCGGTCGGCTTCCACTGGGTGCTCGACAGCTACGCGCTGACCAGCGGCATCACCCGCGCCGTGATGCGCCAGGGCGGCAAGAGCTGGTACTACCTCACCGTCGACTACGAGGGCGGCTACGCGCAGGAGCGCGCCTCCGAGGTCGTGATCAACGCCGAGGGCGGCAAGGTGATGGGCCGCGCCCGGCACCCGCTGAACACCGCCGACTTCTCCTCCTTCCTGCTGCAGGCCCAGGCCTCCCGCGCGCAGGTGGTGGCGCTGGCCAATGCCGGCACCGACACGGTCACCGCCATCAAGCAGGCCGGCGAGTTCGGGCTGACGAAGCAGGGCCAGCGCCTGGTCGGCTTCTTCGTCAACATCACCGACATCAAGGCGCTCGGCCTGCCGACGGCGCAGGGCGTGGTCTCGGTCGATGCCTGGTACTGGGACCAGGACGACGAGACCCGGGCCTTCGCGCAGCGCTTCGCCGCGCGCCACCAGGGCCGGATGCCGACGCAGTACCAGGCCGGCGTCTATTCCGGCGTGCGGCACTGGCTGAAGGCGATCGAGGCCGCCGGCACCGACGAGGCGATGGCGGTCGCGGCCAAGATGCGCGAGCTGCCGGTGCAGGACGTCTTCACGAAGAACGGCCGGGTCCGCGCCGATGGCCGGCACGTGCACGACGTGCATCTGGTCGAGGTGAAGAAGCCCGAGGAGTCGAAGGGCCCCTGGGACCTCTACCGCATCGTCGCCACCATCCCCGCCGACCAGGCCTTCCGGCCGCTGAACGAGGGCGGCTGCCCGCTGGTGGCGCCATGAGCGGCGGCGAGGGCGTGCCAAGGGGCGTTCCGGGGGGCGCATCGGGCCCGCTCGGCTTCGTCGGCCTCGGCGCCATGGGCGCGCCGATGGTCCGCCGGCTGCTCGCGGCCGGGCACCGGGTGCTGGTGCACGACGTGAATCCGGCGGCAGTTGCCGCCGCCGTCTCGCGCGGCGCCGCGGCGCGGGACAGCCCGGCGGCGGTCGCCGCCGAGGCGCCGGCGGTGCTGGTCAGCCTGCCGACGCCTGCCGTGGTGCAGCAGGTGGCGCTCGGCGCCCGCGGGCTGCGCGAGGGCCTCGACGGCGGCGGGGCGATGCGGATCTATGTCGATCTCTCGACCACGGGCGCGCAGATGGCGCAGCAGGTCGCCGCCGGCCTGGCGCCGCAGGGCGTCGTCGCGCTCGACGCGCCGGTCTCGGGCGGCGTCGCCGGCGCCGAGGCGGGCAGCCTCTCGGTCATGGCGGCCGGCGAGCGCGCCGCCTTCGACGCGATGCGGCCGGTGCTCGAGGCGATCGGCAGCAACACGGTCTTCGTCGGCGAGGCGGTCGGGCTCGGCCAGACCTTGAAGCTGGTGAACAACCTGCTGGCGGCGACCACCTGGGCGGCGGCCTGCGAGGCGCTGGCCATGGGCGCCAAGGCCGGGCTCGATCCCGAGCTGATGGTCTCGGTCATCAACCGCAGCTCCGGCCGCAGCTTCCCGACCGAGCGCTTCGCCGCCGGGCCGGTGCTGTCGCGGCGCTTCGACTTCGGCTTCCGGATGGAGCTGATGGCCAAGGACATGCGCCTCGCCCTGCAGGAGGCGGAGGCGCTCGGCCTGGTCATGCCGACCAGCCGGGCGGCGCAGACGCTCTACGGGCTGGCGATGGCCGGCGGCGGCGCGACGGAGGACGTCACCGCCCTCGCCCGCCTCACCGAGGGCTGGGCCGGCGTCGAGATCGCCGACCCGCGCCGCAACGAGGGGTGACCGAGCGGCCGCGCGCAGCGACGTCCTGGGGCGCTACGCCAGCAGCACCGCCGTGATCTCGCCGCTGCGCCGGGCCACGTTCATCGCCACCGAATCGCCGCCCGCGCGCGTCAGCTCGATATCGATGCGCGCCTCGCCGAGCGAGAGGTTGCGCAGCAGCACCCGGTCGAGCCCGGCCGGCAGCACCGGCCGCTCCAGCCGCACCAGCCGCGCCTTCGGGTCGAAGGAGAGGCCGAGGCAGGCGCCGAGCAGCCCGATCGGCGCCGCCGCCGCCCAGGCCTGCGGCGCGCAGGCCACCGGATAGGCGGTCGGCCCCTGGCCGCCGCGGCGCGGGAAGCCGCAGAACAGCTCCGGCAGCCGCCGCAGGTCGAGCTTGCCCGCCGCCGCCGAGAGCCCCTCCAGCAGCCGCGCCGCCGCGGCGCGGTGGCCGTAGCGGGCAAGGCCCATGCCGATCAGCGCCGTGTCGTGCGGCCAGACCGAGCCGTTGTGGTAGCTCATCGGGTTGTAGCGGCGCTCGGTGGTGGCCAGGGTGCGGATGCCCCAGCCGGAATGGAAGCTGCCATCCAGCAGGTGCCGCGCCACCATGGCGGCGCGCTCCGGCGCGGCGAGGCCGCCGAGCAGCACCTGCCCGGCATTCGAGCTGCGCACCCGGCAGGGCCGCTTGTCGCCATCGAGCGCCAGGGCGTAGAGGCCGAGCTCCTCGCACCAGAAGCGCGCCTCGAAGCGCTCGCGCAGCGCCGCCGCCTGGCGCTCCATCGCCGCGGCCCGCGCCTCCGGCAGGCCGAGGGCGCGGGCGATGCGGGCGCCGGCCAGCCAGGCGGCATGCACATAGGCCTGCACCTCGCAGAGCGCGATCGGCCCCTGCGCCAGCGTGCCATCGGCATGCGAGACGGAATCCCAGCTATCCTTCCAGCCCTGGTTGGCGAGGCCGGTCGCGGTGCGGCGGCCATACTCGACGAAGCCGTCGCCGTCGCGGTCGCCATGCTGCTCGATCCAGCCGAGCGCCGCCTCGAGATGCGGCCAGAGCGGGCGCAGCGCCTCGGCCTCGCCGGTGCGGTCCAGCCAGGCGCCGGCCAGCGCGACGAAGAGCGGCGTCGAATCGATGCTGCCGTAGTAGCGGCCGAAGGGCACCTCGCCGAGATCGGCCATCTCGCCGTGCCGCATCTCGTGCAGGATCTTGCCCGGCTCGGCATCCGCCGCGGCGTCGAAGCCGGTCGCCTGCATGGAGGCGAGGTGGCGCAGCACGCCGAGCGCCAGCGCCGGGTCGAGCCAGAGGGTGAGCCAGGCGGTGATCAGGCTGTCGCGGCCGAAGACGGTGCTGAACCAGGGCACGCCGGCATAGGGGAAGGGCCCGTCCGGCGTCGCCGTGCTGAGCATGGTGAGGTCGGCGACCGAGCGGCCGATCATCTCGTCGAAGCCGGTATCGGCGGTGACGACCGAGGCCGAGCGCGCCTGCGCCGCGCGCCGCGCCCGGCTGTCCTCCCAGAGGGCGCGCAGGAAGGCGGCGCCGGCTGCCTCCCGCGGCGGCGTGCCGCAGGCATGGCCGGCATCGCTGACGCAGCGGGTCTCGACCAGCAGGGTGCGCCGCTCGCCGGGGGCGAGGGCGATCTCGAACACCGCCGTCTCCGCCTCGATGCGCGCCGGGCGCGGCTCGAAGCGCAGCCGGGTCTCGCGCCGCTTCGAATCGAGCCCGGTATAGGCGAGGATGAGGCCGGCCGGCCCCTCGGCCGGCGGATGCAGGGTGCCGCGCTGCGCCCGCCGCTCGCCGCGCACCTCGAAGAGGTCGGCGAAATCGGATTCGACGCGGATCGCCAGCTCGAGCCGCAGCGCCTGCATGGAGTGGTTGCGCAACGCGATGCGCTCGTAGCAGGTTCCGTTGCGCAGGAAGATCGAGCGCCGGAGGTGCAGCAGGTCCTTCTCGATGCCCGGCGCCCCGGCCAGGCCGGGCAGGTCCGGGTTGGTCAGGTCGCAGGTGAGCATGGCGCCGTCGTCGGAGACGGCGGAGCTCAGCAGCAGCAGCCGCCGCCCGGCCAGCGTCAGCTCCAGCCGCGACAGGTGCCGCGTGTCGCGGTGATAGAGCCCCTCCGGCCCGCCCGGCTGAGGCAGCGCGTCGCCGTCGCGGTTCAGCACGGCGAAGGTGTCGTCGCCCTTGAGCACGCGCGGCCGCATCTCCTGCAGCGAGACGCTGGCGGTGATGGCATGCGCATCCGCGCCGTCATTGGCCGGCAGGGCGTGGGGTGCGGACATGGCAGGTTCCTCGGGCCGGTGCGGGAGGGAGGGCAGACGGAGGGGCAGACGGAGGGAAGGAATGGCGCTGGGCCGCAGCCGCAACCCGCCGGCCCCAGGAAACACGCATGCGTGACCGGTTTCTCTCCGGTCGGCGGAGGCCGGACGGCCCATTGCGGCGGCGCGGCCCCATCTCCTCCGGGTGACCCAGCCGCACATCAACCGCATCGCCACCGCCCTGCCGCAGCACGAGGTGCACACGGCCTTTCGCCGCTTCGCCGGGCGGCAGATCGTCGCGCCGGGGCTGCGCGACGCCTTCGGCCGCCTGGCCGAGCGGGCGCAGATCGAGCGCCGCTGGTCGGTGCTGGAGCCGGAGGCGGATGCCAGCGGCACCACGGACGGCTTCTACCGCACCGACCGCTTCCCCGGCACCGCCGCCCGCATGGCCCGCTTCGAGGCCGAGGCGCCGGCGCTGGCCGAGGCGGCGGGGCTGGCGCTCGGGCTGGAGCGCGAGGGGCCGGGGCTGACGCAGCTGCTGCTCGCCACCTGCACCGGCTTCGCCGCCCCCGGCCTCGACCACTGGATCATCCGCCGCTTCGGCCTGCCCGGCTCGGTGGAGCGCAGCGTCATCGGCTTCATGGGCTGCCAGGCGGCGCTCAACGCGCTGAAGCTGGCGCACCACATCGTCCGCAGCGACCACCGCGCCCGGGTGCTGGTGCTGAACCTCGAGCTGTGCAGCCTGCACCTGCAGCCGGCGACCGGCCTCGAGCAGCTTCTCTGCTTCCTGCTCTTCGCCGATGGCTGCTCGGCGGCGCTGGTCTCGGCCGAGCCGACGGGGCTGGCGATCGAGGGCTTCCACGCCGCGCTGGTGCCGGAGGCGGCCGACCAGATCACCTGGCGCATCGGCGATGCCGGCTTCGACATGACCCTCTCCGGCTTCGTGCCGCTCACCCTGGCCCGCGCCCTGCCCGGCCAGGCGGAAGCCATCCTCGCCGGCCTGCCGGTCGAGGCCATCGACCTCTGGGCGGTGCATCCGGGCGGCCGCAGCGTGCTCGACGCCGTGGCGCGCGGCCTCGAACTCGACGGGGCGGCGCTCGATGTCAGCCGCGCGGTGCTGCGCGAGCACGGCAACATGTCCTCGGCGACGGTGATGTTCGTCCTCGCCCGCATGCTGGCCGGGGCGCGGCGCGGCCAGCGCGGCTGCGCCCTCGCCTTCGGCCCCGGCCTCTCGGCCGAGACCATGCGCTTCCGGGTGGCCTGAGATGCTGGACCGGCGCAGCACGGCCGCCGAATGGATGGATGACGCGGCGGCGAGCGAGCCGGCCTTCGCCGGGGCGCTGCGCGACCTCGCCCGCGTCAACCGCCTGAGCCTCGCCTACCGGCCGGTGCTGCGCTGGCTGGACCGGCTGGTGGCGGAGACCGGGGCGCGCCGCCTCTCGGTGCTCGATGTCGGGGCCGGCGGCGGCGACATGCTGCTGCGGATCGCCGCCTGGGCCAGGCATCGGGGGGTGACGGTGACGCTCACCGGGCTCGACCGCAGCCCCTGGTCGGCGCGCCATGCCGCCGCCGCCGGGGTGCCGGCGGACTGGCTCACCTGCGACCTCTTCGCCCTCGAGCCGGAGCGGCGCTTCGACGTGGTGCTGTGCAGCCTCTTCGCGCACCACCTGCCGGACCCGGAGCTGGTGCGCTTCCTGCGCTGGCTGGAGGCGCATGCCGCGCGCGGCTGGCTGATCTCCGACCTGCACCGGCACTGGCTGCCCTGGGGCTTCGTCTGGGGCAGCTTCCGGCTGCTGCGCCTCGACCCGATGGTGGTGCATGACGGCCCGGTCTCGATCGCCCGCGCCTTCACCCGCGCCGATTGGGCGCGGTTGCTCGCCGCGGCCGGGGTGGAGGCGGAGATCGCCTGGGCCTTCCCCTTCCGCTGGCTGGT
Organism: Roseicella frigidaeris; assembly: GCF_003258945.1. GTDB lineage: Bacteria > Pseudomonadota > Alphaproteobacteria > Acetobacterales > Acetobacteraceae > Paracraurococcus > Paracraurococcus frigidaeris. Next base: position 60,897 of record NZ_QLIX01000023.1, read on the forward strand.
CGGCCGGCGCCGCGGCGGATGAGCGGCAGCCGGGCGATGCAGGCCGAGGTGGCGGTGATCGGCGCCGGCCCGGCCGGCTGCGCGGCGGCGATCGGCCTCGCCCGGGGCGGCTGCCGGGTGCTGCTGCTCGATCGCGCGGCGACGGCGCGGGAGAGCGTCTGCGGCGAGTTCCTCGGCCCCGCCGCGGTCGCGGCGCTGGGCCGGCTCGGGCTCGACCCGGGCAGGCTCGGCGCGGTGCCGCTGCGCCAGGCCCGGATCGGCCGCGGCGGGCGGGAGGCCGGCTTCGCCCTGCCCTTCCCCGCCTGGGCCCTGCCGCGGCGGGTGCTGGACGGCGCGCTGCGGGAGGCGGCCGCCGCGGCCGGGGTGGTGCTACATACCGGCCTCGCGGTGCAGGGCGCCCGGCCCGCGGGGGCCGGCTGGGCGGTGCAGCTGCCGCGCGGCGCGGTGGCGGCACGGCAGGTCGTGCTGGCCAGCGGCAAGCACGCGCTGCGCGGCCATCCGCGGGACGGGGCACGCCAGGGATGGCTCGGCCTCAAGCTGCATCTGGAGGGCGGCGCGGCGGGGGAGGCGGTGACGCTGCTGCCCTTCGCCGGCGGCTATGCCGGGCTGCAGCCGCGGCCGGGCGGCGGCGCCACTCTCTGCGCCGCGCTGCCGGGCCGGGCGGCGGGCGCGGCGATGGCCTGGGCAGGCGACCCCTGGGTGCGCGACCCCTGGGTGCGCGATCCCTGGGTGCGCGATCCTTGGGCCTTCCTGGCCCGGGTCGCGGCCGGCTCGGCGCTCGGCGCGCGGCTGCTGGCCGGGGCGCGGCCGGCCTGGGAGCGGCCGCTCGCCATCGCCGGCCTCCCCTATGGCTTCCGGGCGGCGCCCGTGGGGCCGGCCGGGCTGTACCGGGTCGGCGACCAGGCGGCGGTGATCCCGAGCTTCACCGGCGAGGGCATCGGCCTCGCCCTGCAGTCCGGCCTGGCGGCGGCGGCGGCGATCCTGGCCGGCGAGGCGGCGACGGAATTCCAGACCCGCTGGCAGGCGCGGATCGCCGGGCCGATGCGCTGGGCCGGCCTCGGCGCCTGGGCGCTGCGGCGGGCGCCCGGCGGCCTCGTCGCCGCGGCCCGGCTGGCCCCGGCGGCGCGGCTGCTGGCGCGGCGGACGCGGCTGGCGGCGGGCGGATGAGAGTCTGCCGCCGCCTTAACCCGGATCGAGGATGGTCAGCGCCGTCTCGGCCGTATCCACCACGAAGATGGCGAGCAGCGTCGCGGGCGCGCTGTCGCTGGCATTGGCGCTGACCGCGTGATGGTCGCCCGGCGCCTCGGTGAAGCTCTCGCCCTTGCGGTAGACCCGCGCCGGCGCCCGGTTCACCGCGCTGCGGATGGCGCCGTCGAGGACCGTCGCGGTGATGAAGGCCGAGGCGGCGTGGCGATGCGCCGGCGTCGCCGCGCCCGGCCCGTATTCGACGAGCACGCCCTTCAGGCTCTTGCCGGGGATATTCGGCAGGGCGTGGTCGAAGACCACCGTCACCCGGGACTGGCCGCGGCCGGGATCCTCGGCGCGGGCGGCGATCGGGGCAAGGAGCAGGGCGGCGGCGAGCAGCAGGGCTTTCGGCATCTCTGGCCTCCAGGGTTCGGCAGGGCCGGGCGCCGGGAGGGCCCCGCCGCCGCAGGGGTATGACGACGCACCGCCGCCCGGCGTGACGCGGCGGGACGGGCCTCATCGCCCCGCCCGGGCCGCGCCGCGGCTCAATCGATGGTCAGGCCGAGCCGCGCCACCATCTGCTTCTCGTACTCCACCCGCGCCTTCGCGAAGGCCAGGTAGTCCGCCGGGCCGAGATACTCCTGCGGCATGTCCCAGCGGCGGATGATCGCCTGGCTCGCCTCGTCCTCCAGCGCCTTGCGGAAGGCGCGGTGCAGCACCTCGACCACCGCCGGGTCCATCCCCTTCGGCCCGGCGATGCCATAGGGCGAGGTGACCGTCATGCCATAGCCGAGGTCGTGCAAGGTCGGCGCCTCGGGGAAGGCGGCCAGGCGCTCGCGCGTCCAGATCGAGAGCAGGCGGAACTCCCCCGCCTCGACATTCGGGCGCCAGGCGGCGCTGTCCGCCACCACGTCGATCTGCCGGCCGAGCAGCGCCGTCACCCCCTCCTGCGCGCCGCGGAAGGGCACATGCGTCATCTGCACGCCCTCGCGGCCGCAGATCTCCTCCATGGCGATGTGGTTGGTGGTGGCGATGCCGCTGGTCGAGAAGGTGAGGTCGCCGGGCCGCTTGCGCGCCGCGGCGATCAGGTCCGCGAAGCTGCGATGCGGGCTGTCGCTGCGCACCACCGTGCCGAAGAGGAAGCCGCTCACCTGCATGACATAGGTGAAGTCGGCGACCGGGTCCCAGGTCTTCTGCTTCGTCAGGAAGGGGTGGCGCAGGATCGAGAGGTGGTGGTGCGCCAGGGTGTAGCCGTCCGGCTGCGCCTGGTTGACCAGGAACAGCGCCGCCTGGGTGCCGCGGGCGCCGGGGCGGTTCTCGATCACCACGGACTGGCCGAGATCCTTCTGCACGATCTCGAACATCTGCCGGTGCAGCGCGTCCAGCGAGCCGCCGGGCGGCCAGGGGATGAGGAAGCGGATCGAGCGGTTGGGGTAGCGGCCCTGGCCGAGGGCGGGCGCGGCGAGGCCAAGGCCGAGCCCGAGAAGCGCGGCGCGGCGGGCGATGTGCGGCATGCGGTGTCGTCTCCTCCCGGATGCGTGCGGGGCGATGTCGTACCAGGCGTGCGACGTTCCGGCCTGCGGCCCGCGGGGCCGGGCGCCCGAACGGGCGCCGCGCCAAGTGGCGAAGGCCGAGGCAAACCGGAGGGTCGCGCCCGGTCTCAGTCGATGCGGAGGTTGAGCTTCTTCGCCATCGCCTGCTCGTATTCCGCGCGGCGGGCGATGAAGTCGCGGTAGTCCCGGTTCGAGTAGTATTCGAGCGGCATGTCGAACTGCGTCCGCACCGCCGCATTGGCCGGGTCCATCAGCGCCGCGTGGAAGGCGTCGTGCAGCCGCTGCACCACCGCCGGGTCCATCCCCTTCGGGCCGGAGAGGCCATAGGGCGAGGTGATGACCATGTCGTAGCCCAGCTCCTTCAGCGTCGGCGCCGCGGGGAAGCGCGGCGAGCGCTCGGCGGTCCAGACGCAGAGCAGGCGGAGCTGTCCGCCCTCGACCAGCGGCGCCCAGGCGGAGCTGTCGGCGACGCTCATCACCTCCCCCGAGGCCACCGCCACCGCCGCCTCGTTGGAGGCGCGGTAGGGCACGTGCACCAGCTCGATCTTCTCGCGCGCCGAAAGCTCCTCCATCGCCAGGTGGTTGGTGGTGGCGATGCCGGAGGTGGCATAGGTCAGCCGCCCGGGATTGGCCCGCGCATGGGCGACGTAGTCCTGCCAGCTCCGGATCGGGCCATCGGCCTTGACGACCACGCCGAACATCCAGCCGCAGAGGCCGATGATGTGGGTGAAGTCCTGCACCGGGTCCCAGGGCGGGGTGCGCACCAGGAAGGGCCGCCGCACCACCGACATGTGCATCTGCGACAGGGTGTAGCCATCCGGCCTGGCCTGGGTGGTGAGGAATTGCGCGCCGAGCGTACCGGAGGCGCCGGCGCGGTTCTCCACCAGCACCGGCTGGCCGAGCGTCTTCGAGGCCAGCTCGGCCAGCGAGCGGAGCTGCGCATCGGCCGAGCCGCCAGGCGGCCAGGGGACGATCAGGCGGATCGGCCGGTCGGGGAAGCGGCCCTGCGCCCGGGCGGCGGGCGCGAGCGCCGGCGCGGCGAGCAGCGCCCCGGTCCCGGCGAGGAGGTGGCGGCGACCGGCCAGGCGTCCGGCGATGGGCATGGGATTCCTCCGTTCTGGTTGCCGGCACTCTGCCGGTCGCGCGCGGGGAGGGAAAGACCGCCCGGCGCGGCGGGCGAGCAGGCGGCGAAACGGATGGCCGGCTCGTTGCATCGGGATCGGATCGCCCCGCGGCACGTTCCCGGCGGGCCGCGATCGGCTCTAGGGTCGCCGCGGGCATGCCCCGGGCCGGGCGGGCGGATGCCGCGGGCCCGGCGCTGCCCGCCCCTGCCCCCGGCCGGCCGCCGCCCGCGCCATGCCCCGCCCATGAGGCCCACCACGCCACGCCTCCCCCGCCACCGAGGAGACCGAAGCCGATGCGCCTGACCGCGCCCCTGTTGCTGGCCGCCCTGTTCGCCGGCCCCACCTTCGCCCAACCCGCCCTGGCCCAACCCGCCTTGGCCCAACCCGCGACCGAGCCCCTGCCGCAGGCGCTCTACGACACCATGGTCAAGGGCAATGGCCGTCTCTATCCCGGCTACCGGGTGAACCACGCCAAGGGCGCGCTCTACGAGGGCAGCTTCACCCCCTCGCCCGAGGCGGCCAGGCTCAGCAAGGCGCCGCATCTGCAATCGACGCCCTCGACCCTGCTGCTGCGCTATTCCGATGCCGGCGGCATTCCGGATGTCGCGGACAACGCCGCCTCCGCCGCGGTGCGCGGCCTCGCCTTCACCTTCACCCTGCCCGACGGCACGGCGACCGACCTGATGATGATCAACGTCCCGGTCTTCGTGGTGCGCCGGCCGGAGGATTTCCTCGGCCTGATGCAGGCGGCGCAGGCAACCAGGCCGGACATGCCGCAGCCGACGCCGATCGCGCAGTTCCTCGCCGAGCACGAGGAGGCGCGCCGCTTCGTCACCACGGCCAAGCCCATGCCGCAGAGCTTCGCCACCGAGCAGTTCTACGCGCTGCACGCCTACCGGCTGACCAATGCGGCGGGGGAGAGCCGTTTCGTGCGCTTCCGCCTGGTGCCGGAGGCCGGCACCGCCTACCGCGCGCCGGAGAGCACCGCCGGCCTGCCGGCCGACGTGCTGTTCGACGAGCTGCGGACCCGCGTCGCCATGGGACCGGTGCGCTACCGGCTGGTCGCCCAGCTCGCCGCCGCCGGCGACCAGACGGCCGATCCCTCCGAGCCCTGGCCGGCGGACCGGCCGCTGGTCGAGCTCGGCACGGTCAGCGTCACCCAGGCGGTGCCGGACGGCCCGGTCGCCGAGCGCAAGGTGGGCTTCCTGCCCAACCGGGTGCTGCCGGGGCTCGACCTCTCGGACGACCCCTTCCTCACCATCCGCTCGGATGTCTATGCCATCGCCTTCCCGGCGCGGCAGCAATAGGCCAATCCCCCCGATACATCCCCGCGACGTCACGGCCTGCCGCGGCGAAGCCGCGGCAGGGCAACGGGACGCGACAGGCTGGGAGGGGCGGATCGGGCTGCCGCTGTCGGGACAGGCCGAGACCTGACGCGCGACGTCCCGACCTGCGGCCCGCGGGGCCGAGCGCCCGAGGGGGCGCCGCGCCGAGGGGCGCGACGGTGCGGCCTTCGCGCGCCTGGCCCGAGAGAGGGGTGGGCGGCGCGGGCCGGCTCCCGCCCGCCGCGCCCCTGCCATCCGGCCGCCGGCCTTGCGCCGCCGCGCCGATGGGGCCACCTTCCGCGCGCGTTCCGTCCCATTCCAAGGCCGCAAGGATTTCGTTCGCCCCATGCCCGAGAGCTTCGACCTCATCGTCATCGGCGCCGGTCCCGGCGGCTATGTCTGCGCCATCCGGGCCGCGCAGCTCGGCATGAAGGTCGCCTGCGTCGAGAAGCGCGCCACCCTCGGCGGCACCTGCCTCAATGTCGGCTGCATCCCCTCCAAGGCGCTGCTGCAATCCTCGGAGAATTTCGAGGAGACGGCGCATGGCTTCGCGGCGCACGGGATCATGGTGGAGGGCGTGACGCTCGACCTCGCCCGCATGCAGGCGCGGAAGGGCGAGGTGGTCTCGGCCAACGTCAAGGGCGTCGAGTTTCTCTTCCGCAAGAACAAGGTCACTTGGCTGAAGGGCGCGGCGAGGATCCTCGCCCCCGGCAAGGTCGAGGTGGCGGGCGAGACCTACGAGACGAAGACCATCGTCATCGCCACGGGCAGCGACAGCGCGCCGCTGCGCGGCGTCGAGGTGGACGAGCGGCGCATCGTCACCTCGACCGGCGCGCTCGAGCTGCCGGAGGTGCCGAAGCACCTCGTCGTCATCGGCGGCGGCGTCATCGGGCTCGAGCTCGGCAGCGTCTGGCGCCGCCTCGGCGCCGAGGTGACGGTGATCGAGTTCCTCGACCGCCTCATCCCCGGCATGGACAGCGAGATCGCCAAGCAGCTCGAGCGCATCCTCGGCAAGCAGGGCATGCAATTCCGCCTGAAGTCCAAGGTCACCGGCGCGACCAGCGGCAAGGACGGCGTGACCCTCAGCGTCGAGCCCGCCGCCGGCGGCGCGGCCGAGGCGATCAAGGCCGATGTGGTGCTGCTCGCCATCGGCCGCCGCCCCTACACCGAAGGGCTCGGCCTGGCCGAGGCCGGCGTCGCGCTCGATGAGCGCGGCCGGGTGAGGACGGACGCGCATTTCGCCACCAATGTCCCGGGCATCTACGCGATCGGCGACGTCATCGCCGGCCCCATGCTCGCCCACAAGGCGGAGGACGAGGGCGTCGCGGTGGCCGAGATCCTGGCCGGCCAGGCCGGGCATGTGAACTACGCCGCCATCCCGGCCGTGATCTACACCTGGCCCGAGGTCGCCGCGGTCGGCGCCACGGAGGAGGAGCTGAAGCAGGCCGGCATCGCCTACAAGGCCGGCAAATTCCCCTTCTCCGCCAATGGCCGCGCCCGCGCCATCGGCGATGTCGATGGCTTCGTGAAGATCCTCGCCGATGCGAAGACCGATCGCGTGCTGGGCGCGCACATGATCGGCCCGGATGTCGGCACGCTGATCGCCGAGATCTCGCTCGCCATCGAGTTCGGCGCCTCCTCGGAGGATGTCGCGCGCACCTGCCACGCGCATCCGACATTGAACGAGGCGGTGAAGGAAGCGGCGCTCGCGGTCGAGGGCCGCGCCATCCACATCTGATCCGAAGGGCCGTTGCTGGCGACCCAGCAACGGCCCTTCAGAGGCCGGGCGCAGACCGCCGCTCAGCGCGGCGGCGGCGCCACCACCAGCGCGGCCAGCCGCCGCACCGCCGGCAGCACGACGAGCAGCACCGGGAAGGCGACCAGCCAGGACACCATCCAGGCGGCGGGCCAGGCGCGCAGGAATTCCGGCCCGGGGCCGAGCGCGCGCAGGGTCGAGATGCCCGAGACGATGAAGGTCATCATCACGGAGAGGAGGAAGGGCACCACCACCATGCCGTAGCGGGGCGGCAGCTTCCTCGGACGGGGAAGAGGCATCGGTCTGTCTCAACGATCTGGCCCGGCCGGCGATGGCGCATGCAACGCATCCTGCCGCCGCATGGCGACGGGCCCTGTGGAATGCGTTGCCTGACGTGAGACGCTTACGGCCGGACGATGCCGGGCGCCCGCTTCTACCCGGCCGCCCGCCCGCTGCCAAGCCGGAACCTTGCCGGCACCGGCCGCCATCGGGGATCGTGGATGGGTTCGCCTTCGAACCTAAGCTGCGATAGGCTGCGCCCCGATCATGATCAAGTATATCGGCTCGAAGCGGGCCTTGCTGGGCCATATCCTGGCCGCGATCGGCGCCGCGGCGCCCGCGGGCGCGACGCTGCTCGACCTCTTCTCCGGCACCGCGCGGGTCGGGCATGCGCTGAAGCGCGCCGGCTACCGGGTGGTGTCGAACGACCACAACGCCTTCGCGCATCGCCTGGCCACCTGCTACGTGCAGGCCGATGCCGAGCGCTGGGCGGAGCGGGCGGCGCGCCTGCTGGCCGAGCTGCAGGCCCTGCCGCCGCGCCCGGGCTGGTTCACCGAGACCTATTGCCGCGCCGCCCGCTACCTGCACCCGGAGAATGGCGGCAAGGTCGAGGCGATCCGCGAGGCGATCGCCGGCCTCGGCGCCGAGCCGGAGCTGGAGGCGATCCTGCTCACCGCCCTGCTCGAGGCGGCCGACCGGGTCGATTCCACCGCCGGGCTGCAGATGGCCTACATGAAGCAATGGGCGCCGCGGGCGCTGCAGCCGCTGCAGCTCCGCCTGCCGGCGCTGCTGCCCCGCCCGGAGGCCGGCGCCTGCCAGGCGCTCTGCGGCGAGGCCGAGGCCGTCGCCGCCGCGGTCGCATGCGACCTCGCCTATCTCGACCCGCCCTACAACCAGCATTCCTACCTGCGGAACTACCATGTCTGGGAGACGCTGGTCCGCTGGGACCAGCCGGAGGTCTATGGCGTGGCGCAGAAGCGCGCGGATTGCCGCACCCGCCTGTCGGATTTCAACAGCCGCCGGCGCATCGGCCCGGCGCTGGCGCGGACCGTGGCGGCGCTGCGCTGCCCGGCGGTCATCGTCTCCTTCAACGACGAGGGCTACCTCGCCCGGGCGGAGCTCGAGGCCATGCTGGCCGCCCGCGGCCATGTGCAGGTGATCGAGATTCCCTATGGACGCTATGTCGGCGCCAAGATCGGCATCCACAACCCGAAGGGCGAGAAGGTCGGGCAGGTCGGCCGGCTCACCAATGTCGAGTACCTGTTCCTGGCGAGCGAGCGGCGCATCTCCCTGCCAGCGCCGCGCGCGGCCTGAGGGCCCGGCGTGACGGGCGGCGAGAGGCCAAGGGAGAGGCCAGCGGAGATGCCTGCGGAGAGGCCCGGGGAGGAGACGGGCGCCGCGCCGGGCGCGCCCTCCCTGCCGCGCAAGCTGGCCGGGTTCGGTCTGCTCGGGCTCGGCGTGCTGGGCATGGTGCTGCCGGTGCTGCAGGGCTTCCTCTTCCTCGCCCTCGGCCTGTTCATCCTGCGCGACCAGTATGACTGGGCGCGCTCGGGCATGGCCCGGCTGCGCGCCCGCTTCCCCCGCCAGATCGAGGGCGTGGAGGCGATGGAGACGCGGCTGGTCGGCTGGTCCCGCCGCCAGGGCGAAAGGCTGCGCCGCCTGCTGCCCTGAGCGGCCGCGGCGCAATGCCTCGCCGGCCCGGATGACCGGGGGCGCCATCCGCTTGGCGGCGGCGGCGATGGCGCGACACTCGCGCCCATGTCGCGCCGCGTGACCTCGCCGCCGGATCAGGGAGCGGGCCATGGCCCCGGGCCGGCCCCGCCGGGCGCCCGCCGCACCGCCCTGCTCCTCGGCCTGGCCCAGATGCTGGTCTGGGCGGTCACCTACTACCTGCCCGCGGTGGTGGCGCCGGTGGTGGTCGCCGAGCTCGGCGCCAGCCCGGCCGCGGTCTATGGCGCCTTCTCCGCCGCGCTGCTGATCGCCGGCCTCGCCGCGCCGCGGGTGGGCCGGGAGATCGAGCGGCGCGGCGGCCGGCCGGTGCTCGCCCTCTCCACCCTGCTGCTCGCCGCCGGGCTGGCGCTGCTCGGCCTGCTGCCGGGCCTCTGGGGCTGGATGCTCGGCTGGGTGGTGCTCGGCCTCGGCATGGCGACCGGGCTCTACGAGGCCGCCTTCGCCACGCTCGGCGCGCTCTATGGCCGGGCGGCGCGGCAGCCGATCACCCTCGTCACCCTGCTCGGCGGCTTCGCCAGCAGCCTCGGCTGGCCAATGAGCGCGGCGCTGCTGCCCTGGCTCGGCTGGCGCGGCACCTGCCTCGCCTATGCGGCGCTGCTGCTGCTGCTCGTGCTGCCGCTCTACCGGCGGCTGCCGCGCGCCGGGGCGACGGCCGCCGCCCCGGCGGGCGCCGCGCCCGAGGCGGCGGGCCCGCCGCTGCCCGCGGCCTGGGTGCGGCGCAGCCTGGTGCTGGTCGCCGGCTTCTTCATCCTGCGCGCGATGATCAGCGCGACCCTGTCGGTGCACCTGATCGCGCTGCTCGGCGGGCTCGGCCTCTCCGCCGCCGCGGCGGTCGCGGCCGGGACGCTGATGGGGCCGGCGCAGGTCGGCGGCCGGTTGCTGGAGTTCACCCTCGGGCGGAGGACGCATCCGCTGGCCGCGGCGCGGCTCGCCGGGGCGCTGCTGCCGGCCGGGGCGCTGCTGCTGGTGCTCGGCGGGCCGGCGATGGCGGTGCCCTTCGTGCTGCTCTACGGGGCGAGCAACGGCATCGTCACCATCAGCCGCGGCGCCCTGCCGCTCGCGCTGTTCGGGCCGCGCGGCTACCCGGTGCTGCTGGGGCGGCTGGCCCTGCCGGTGCTGCTGGCCCAGGCGGCGGCGCCGATGCTGACCGCGCCGCTGGTGGCGCACCTGCCGGCGGCGGCGGTGCTGGGCCTCACCGGGCTGGTGGCGCTGCTCGCCCTGGCCTGCCTGCTGCCGCTGCGGCGGGCACCAGCCGAGGCCGCCGGGCCGGGAAGCTGACCCGCGGCCGGCGCCCGGGGGCGTCGATGGGCGACCACCGACGCAGGCGAGGATCAGTGATCCCGGTGATCGCGGGTGCGGGCGAGGGCGATCCAGGCGCCGGCGCTGGCGACCAGCAGGGTCGAGGCGCCGAACCAGACCAGCGTATACATCACGGCGCGTCGCAGCATCTCGGCGGAGACGAGGTCCATCCAGGCGAAGGTTGCGAAGACGACCAGAGCCAAGACCACGTGCTGCAGAGCCGCTTGCCGCATGACGCCCGTTCCTCCCGACCGGCCTGGATTCGCCGGTCTTTCCCGTAACATGACGACATATATCGTATACTGCACACCGATGTGATGCAAGCCTCCGTTTCACCGCGCATCCGTGTATTGACCCGCGCCGGGCGTCGTGCCGAAGGCGGCTCGAAATGCCGCGCCAAAGGCCGAGGCGCTGGCATAGCCCACCGCCGCCGCGGCGCGGGCCGGCGGCACCCCCTGGGCGAGCAGCGCCGAGGCCTCCGACAGGCGAAGCAATTGCCGCCAGCGGCCGAAGCTCATGCCCGTTTCGCGCCGGAACAGCCGGGTCAGGGTGCGCGGGCTGGCGCCGCACTCCGCCGCCCAGGTCTCGAGATCGGCGCCGCGCGCCGGGTCCGCCCGCAGCGCCTCGGCCAGGCGCCGCAGCCGGGCATCCCGCAGCGCCGGCAGGCCGAGCGGCAGGGCCGGGGCGCGGGCGATCTCATCGAGGATCAGCGCCGCCAGGTGCCGGCCGCGCCCGGCCTCGTCCCATTCCAGCGGCTCGGCGCAGGCGGCGAGGATGAGCTCGCGCAGCAGCGGCGAGACCGCCAGCACCGTCACCGCCGCCGGCCCCGCCCGGGCGGCATCGGCGCGCAGGAACAGCGCCCGCATGGCGACCAGCCCCTGCATCTCGCTCACATGCGCCAGCGTCGCCGGCAGCCAGAGCGCCCGGCCGGGCGGCACCACGAAGCTCGCGGCATCGGTGGTGATGCGCATGATGCCGCGCGTGGCGTAGAGGAGCTGCACCCGCTCGTGCCGGTGCCGCGGGATCACCTCGCCCTCCGCATAGTCGCGGGTGAAGCCGACCAGCGGCCGGTCCACCACATCCTGCGGCAGGCGGCGGGTCGGGGCGGGCGCGAATTGGCCGGATGGCGACATGGCTTGGCCGGACCTCGTTTGCCGGCCAGCCTAGGATGCCGGCAACGACCAAGGGAAGCGCCCGCATGCTCGACCCCGCGCGACGACAGATCATCTTCATCAACGCCGCCCACACGCTGACCCATTACGGGCTGCTGATCCTGGCGACGGCGGTGCTCGGCATCGTGCAGCAATCGCCCGTCGAGTTCGGGCGGGAGTACGGGCCGATCCTCGCCCTCGGGACCGGGATGTTCGTGCTCTACGGCCTCGGCTCCCTGCCGATGGGCTGGCTGGCCGAGCGCTTCGGGCGCAAGGCGATGATGGCCGGCTTCTTCCTCGGCACCGGCAGCGCCATGATCCTGGCCGGCTTCGCTCCCTCCCCGCTCCTGCTCGGCCTGGCGCTGGCCGTGATGGGCGCCTTCTCGGCGATCTACCACCCGATCGGCACGGCGATGCTGGTCGAGGCGGCGGGGCAGCGGGTCGGCCGCGCGGTCGGCATCAACGGCGTCTTCGGCAACCTTGGCGTGGCGCTGGCGCCGGTGATGACGGCCCTCGTCGCGGCGCGGCTCGGCTGGCATGTCGCCTTCCTGCTGCCGGGCGTGATCTCGATCGTGCTCGGCCTGTTCTATCTGCGCGAGCCGGCCTTCGACACGGCCAAGGCGGCGGGGACGCAGAAGCCCTTCCCGGTGATCCCGCCGGCCATCGTGCGGCGCGCCGTGACCGTGCTGCTGACCATCGCCGCCGTCTCCGGCCTCGTCTTCAACGCCTTCACCCTGCTGCTGCCGAAGCTGATGGAGGAGCGGCTGGCCGGCTCGCCGGACCTGCTGCCGGTGGTCGGGCTGCTGGCCTTCCTGGCGACGCTCTGCGGCGGGCTGACGCAGTACACCGTGGGCCACATGATCGACCGGCACACGCTGAAATGGGTGTTCATGCCGCTGGCGACGCTGCTGGTGCCCTGCCTGGCGCTGCTCGCCTTCGCCCAGGGCTGGGTGGTGCTGCCGCTCTCGGCGCTGATCGCCGCCTCGGTCTTCGGCCAGGTGACGGTGAACGAGACGATGACGGCGCGCTACGTGGCGCCGGCGCTGCGGACCAAGCTCTATTCCATCCGCTTCACCGTGGGCTTCCTCGGCGCCGCCATCGCCTCGCCGCTGGTCGGGCTGCTGCACGAGGCGACGGGCGGGCTGACGGCGCCGATGCTGGTGCTGGCCGGCGTCGGCGCGGTGACCTTCGTCTGCGCGCTGTTCTTCCCCAACCGGCCGGAGGAGCTGCGGCCCGAGCTCTGGGCCGCCGCGGCGCAGCCCGAGCGGGCGCCGGTGGCCGTGGCGGCGGAATAATTCCCCACGACGTCGCTGCGCGACGCCGTGGGGGCCCCGGGAGTCCCCTCCGATCAGGGCCTCGCACAGCCTGCCGAGGCAAAGCCTCGGCAGGGCAACGGGAGGCGACAGGACGGCGGCGGGGCGCATGGCGGGGGCCCTAGGCCGGCTCCCAGGCGCCGGGGATGCGGGTGCGGCCGCCGATGAAGCGGTGCATCCCGGCGAGCAGCCGGCGCCAGGGCCTGGGCGGCCACCAGCCGGGGTTGGCCTTGGCCAAGTTAGCGATGCGAAGGAACACCTCGGCGTAGCTTTCGGACAAATCCGGATCGGGCAGGTATTGCGAGGGCGCCGGCAGGGCGCTGTGCAGCCGCAGCCGCCGGGCCAGCACGATGGCGGCGAGGCCCATG
>NZ_QLIX01000024.1 GCF_003258945.1 Roseicella frigidaeris
GGACAGTCCGCCGGCTGGGGGCGCGCCCCCAGCCGGCGGCGCCCAAGTCTCTATCCCAGCGCCAAAGACACAAGCTGCCGGAGGCAGCGCCCGGCGTTTGAGGAGGCCGTTGATGGGTCACCAGCAACGGCCGTTCGTAGTGAGGCATCACGGATTGCGCAGGTTGTCGCGCAGCGTGGCGCCGCGATACTCGGTGCGGAACAGCCCGCGCCGCTGCAGCTCCGGCACGACGAGGTGGCAGAACTCCTCGAACATGCGCGGGAAGACCGTCGGCCAGATGATGAAGCCGTCGCAGGCGCCGGAGGTGAAGTAGTCCTCGAGCTGGTCGGCCACGGTCCTCGGGCTGCCGACCAGCAACCCGCGCGGCTTGCTCGCCGCCTCGGCGAAGCTGATCCGCTCCTGCTGCATGAGCTGCAGCACCCGGTCCACCGAGCCGGTGATGCCCTGGTTGCCCTGCGCCGCCGCCATCGCCTCCGGCGTCCGGTGGCGCGAGAGATCGGCGCCGAGCAGGGAGGAGTTCAGCATGAGCTGCGCCTCCGGGTCGATCAGCGATTGCAGATAGGCGTAGCGCTCCTCGGCGATGGCGTCGGTCTCGGCCACCACCACGGCGAAGGAGGGCAGCACCTTGCAGGCCTCCGGCGCCCGGCCGTGGCGCGCCATGCGGGACTTGATGTCGTCGTGGAAGGCGATGGCGTCGGCCTTGCTGTGCGGGGTGCAGAAGATCATCTCCGCCCAGCGCGCGGCGAATTCCCGGCCGCGCTCCGAGGCGCCGGCCTGCAGGAAGACCGGCCGCACCTGCGGCGTGCGCGGCATGGCGAGCGGGCCGCGGGTCTTCACCCATTTCCCCTCGAATTCCGCGTAGCGCACCTTCGCCGGATCGACGAAGACGCCCCGCGCGCGGTCGGCGACGATCGCATCCGCGTCCCAGCAGTCCCAGAGCGCGTTGCAGGCCTCCAGCACCTCGTCGGCGCGGTCGTAGCGGAGATGCTTGGGCGGGATGCCGTCGAGGCCGAAATTGCGCGCCTCCAGGTCGGTCGCCGAGGTGACGACGTTCCAGGCGGCGCGCCCGCCCGTCAGCAGGTCGAGCGAGGCGAGGGTGCGCGCCAGGTAATAGGGCGGGAAGAAGGTGGTGGAGAGGGTGGCGCCGAGGCCGAGATGCCGCGTCACCCGCGCCATCACCGGCAGGATGGTGAGCGGGTCGATATAGGAGATCTGCCCGCCGAGGCGGAGGTAGGCGTCGAAATTGCCGCCATGGATGTCGGGGATGCCGAAGGTGTCGGCATAGAAGCAGGCATCGAAGCGCCCCGCCTCCAGCACCCGCGCGATGTGCTCGTAGCGCTCGGGCGCGAAGAGGTCGTCGAGCGGCGCCTCCGGATGCCGCCAGGCGCCCGGATGGTTGGCGGTGGGGCCGGTCTTCAGATAGGCGACGAGATGCATCCGGCGCGGCGCGCTCATCGGCGGCGGGCCTCGCGGGCGAAGCGGTGACGGCAAGGCATGGGCGATCCCCGGCTGGTGGCCAGCATGGCCGTGCCGCCCGGCGTCCTTCCCCTCGCGCCGCACTATGCGAAGCCCGCCCGCGATGCGCAATCCGGCGCGCCCGGCGGCCGCGGCTTGCAGAGGGCCCCTGCCTTGCCGCAGGCTGGCCGCATCGAGAAGGAGCGGCGATGTCGCGCCCGATGTCCCTCGCCTCCAGCATCCAGGCCGAGAGCGCGCGGCTCGCCGCGGCCTGCACTGGCTGCGGCGCCTGCGTCGAGGCCTGCCCGATGCCGGATTTCCTCGGCCTCGCCCCGGCCGCGCCACCCGCCGTCGCCGCCGGGATGCGGGCGGCGCTGCAGGGCGCGCCGGTCTCGCCCGAGGGCCTCGCCTGGGTCGGCGCCTGCACCCGCAGCGGCCAGTGCAACGCCGCCTGCCCCGAGGCGCTCGACGTCGCGCTCATGCTGCGCCTCGCCGGCATGCGGCTGAAGGGCGCGCTGGGCGAGCCGCCGCGCCTGCCGGTGCCGGGCGATGCCGGCTGGGCGGCGCGGGTGAAGGCCTTCGCCCGCATGACGCTGACCGAGGAGGAGCAGGCGCGATGGCTCTGACCTTCTGGTACGGCTGCAACATGACCCGGCATGGCGAGGTGATCCGCCTCGCCATGCGGCTGCTGGAGGCGGTCGGGATCGAGGCCGAGGCGACCGGCGGCCCGGCGAGCTGCTGCGGCTCGCCGAAGGAGGCGGATGCGCGCATCAGCGGCGGCATGGCCGAGCGCACGGTGGCGAGGTTCAACGCCAGCGGCACGCCGCAGGTCGCCACCTGGTGCCCCTCCTGCCACATGAACATGCAGGACTGGATGGCGCCGGGCGTGCCGCGGAATTTCGAGACGCTGCACCTCACCGAGGTGCTGCATGCCCGCCGCGCGGCGCTGCGGCCGCTTCTCGTGCAGCCGGTACCGGCGCGGGTGCTGCTGCACCGGCATCTCGGCTTCGACGGGCGGGTGCCGGTGAACCGCATGGTGGCCGAGCTGCTGGCGCTGGTGCCGGGGCTGACGCTGGTCGAGCATCCGCTCGCCGTGCCGGGGCATATGTGCTCGAGCCTCGCCGCCGTGCCGGGCGCCCTCGCCCGCGCCCAGCGCGCGACGCTGGAGGCGATGGCGGCGAGCGGCGCCGACACGCTCTGCACCCTCTTCCACAGTTGCCACCGCGATGCGGTGACGCTCGAGCGCGGGCGCGATCTTCGCGTCGTCAACTGGGTGCATCTGCTGGCGATGGCCGCCGGCTGGCCGGTCGAGGATGGCTACAAGACCTGGCGCAACGCGGCCGATCCCCGCGCGGCGGTGGGCGAGGCGGGGCTTGCCGCCGCCGGCGAGGCGGGTTTCGAGCGGCTGGTGGAGCCCGAGCTGCGGCGGGCGCCGCCCGTGTGAATTCCCCACAAGGTCGCTGCGCGCCCTCGTGGGGGCCCCATCCATCCCCACGAAACCGCTTCGCGGCTTCGCGGGGGCCCCGGGATTCGGGTCTGGCCCGAGAGGCGTCACAGCCTGGCGCGGCAAAGCCGCGCCAGGGCAACGGGAGGCGACGGTTGCGAGGGGCGCCTCGAGGGCCGCCTTTCGGGGCGCGGCCCGATTGCGGCTTGCCGGGGGCCGGGCTTCTCGGCGAGCATGCCGGAAACCCAGGGAAGGAAACCGCGCCATGAACCAACTGGCCGCGCCCGTGGCGGCGTCGCAGCCGCTCTCCCGCGCCGAGCATGCCGCCGGCATGGCCGCCTACCAGGCCGCCGGCGAGGCGCTGGCCGCCGAGATCAACAATCGCGGCCCGCTGCGCCTGACCGCGGACGGGCAGCTCCACCCCGACATCCAGGCCGCCTACTGGAAGCACGGCTACTACATCTTCGAGGGCGTGATCGACGCGGCGGAGGTCGCCGCGCTGCGCGAGGATGCGCAGGAGATGCTGGCGCGCGCCCCGGTCGGGCCGGAGGCGAAGCTCGATGCGCAGGGCCGGCCGGCGCTCGGCATCGACTATGCCCGGTTGCCCTACCGCTTCAGCAAGCCGCTCGGCGATCCCTGGGGCGGCACCACGCTGCTCAACGGCCGGCACCCGGCGCAGATGTCGCAGCCGGTGCCGGATGCGGGGGCGCCGGAGCACGTCGTCTTCCTGATGTATGCGATGTGCCAGGCGATGCCCTCCGGCCTGCGGCTCTACGGCCATCCGGGGCTGCTGGCGGCGGCGCAGTCGATCAACGGGCCGGATTTCGTGCCCTTCAACGACGCCATCTTCGTCAAGCAGCCGGGCCTCGGCGGCTCCGTCGCCTGGCACCAGGACGGGGTGACGCATTGGAACAACCCCGCCTGGGACGAGGGCATCCACGGCTTCAACTACCAGGTCCAGCTCTACCCGACGACGCCGGCCAACGGCCTCTGGGTGATCCCCGGCACGCACAAGCGCGGCAAGGCCGACATCAAGGGCATGGTCGCGGCCAATGGCGGCAGCGAGCAGCTGCCGGGCGCGGTGCCGCTGGTCTGCAAGGCCGGCGACGTGACGATGGTGAACCGGCAGACGGTGCACGGCTCCTTCGCCAATTCCTCGCCCGACATGCGCATCTCGCTCACCTTCGGCTTCCACCGCCGACGCTCGGTGCTGGGGCAGCGGGCGGCGCTCTCCATCGCCGAGACCAACGCCATCTACGACGCGCAGCGCATCTTCGACCGCTCGGCCGTGATCCAGGTGGCGATCGATGCGCGGCGCCAGGCCCGCCCGGGCGAGCCGGTCTTCCACTACCAGCCCTTCGCCGGGCTGGAGGAGGAGTTCCGCTGCACGCCGGAGGTCTTCGACCGGGTGATCCGCGACTACAACACCAAGGATCTCGCCATCTAGGCGGGAGCATCGGACCATGCCGCAGCAGGGACGCGTCGTCTTCAGCCGGATGGAGGAGGTGGTCTTCGGCCGCCCGGCGGCCGAGGCGGTGGCGGCGATCGCCGCCCGCGCCGGCGCCCGCCGCGTCTTCCTCCTCGTCAGCGGCACGCTGAACCGCGAGACCGAGGAGGTCGCCCGGCTCCGCGCCGCCCTCGACGGCCGGGTCGCCGCGGTCTGCGACCGGATGCCGGCGCATACCCCGCGCGCCGCCGTGGTGGCGGCGGCCGAGATGGCGCGGGAGGCGGGGGCCGATCTCATCGTCACCCTCGGCGGCGGCTCGGTCACCGATGCGGCGAAGGCGATCCAGCTCTGCCTCGCCAACGACATCCGC
This sequence comes from Roseicella frigidaeris, assembly GCF_003258945.1. Classification (GTDB taxonomy): domain Bacteria; phylum Pseudomonadota; class Alphaproteobacteria; order Acetobacterales; family Acetobacteraceae; genus Paracraurococcus; species Paracraurococcus frigidaeris. The sequence continues at coordinate 4,717 of NZ_QLIX01000024.1, forward strand.
AGCCCGGAGGCGATCGCGGTGCTGCTGCCGGTGGCGCAGGCGGATGGCAGCCTCGGCCCGCCGCCCGGCTGCCGTCCCCCAACCATCCGCCAGGTGGCGGTGCCGACCACCCTCTCGGCCGGCGAGTTCAGCGCCATCGCCGGCGTCACCGACGAGGCGACGCGGGTGAAGGCGCTGATCCGCCATCCCGGCATCATCCCGATGGCCGTGGTGCTCGACCCGGCCGTCACCCGGCACACGCCGGAATGGCTGTTCCTCTCGACCGGCATCCGCGCCGTCGACCATTGCGTCGAGGGCCTCTGCTCGGCCGAGGCGCATCCCTTCGCCGATGCCCAGGCGCTGCGCGGCCTCGCCCTGCTCGCCGCCGGCCTGCCGCGGGTGAAGGCCGATCCCGGCGACCTCGCGGCGCGGCTCGATTGCCAGCTCGGCGCCTGGCTCTCCATGGCGCCGCTCGCGACCGGCGTGCCGATGGGGGCGAGCCATGGCATCGGCTACGTCCTCGGCGCCGCGCATGGCATCCCGCATGGCCACACCTCCTGCCTCATGCTGCCGGCGGTGCTGCGCTGGAACCACCCGGCCAATGCCGCGCGGCAGGCGCTGGTGGCGGCGGCGATGGGGGCGCCGGGGGCCGAGGCGGCCGCCCTGCTGGAGGGGCTCATCGCCGGGCTCGGCATGCCGCGCCGGCTGGCCGATGTCGGGATCGGGGCCGCGCAATTCGACGCCATCGCCGAGGCCGCCATGGCGACGCCCTGGGTGCCGCGCAACCCGCGGCCGATCACGGGCCCGGCGGCGGTGCGGGAGATCCTGGCCCTCTCCGCGTGAGGCCAGGGGCTTGCGCGGTGGCTTGCGCGAGGGCTTGCGGATGATCAAGGCGGCCTGCGGCCCCATCTGCGATGCTGCCGCAGGCGGCCGCGCGCGGCCGGCCGCAGGGAGGAACGCATGACCAACCGCCCCATGCATGAGGTGATCACCCGTCGCCAGCCGGTGACGCTGCCGCCGGCGGCGAGCGTGCAGGAGGCCTGCCAGGCGATGCGCCAGCACCGCATCGGCGCCGTGCTGGTGACCGACGAGGCGGGGCGGCTGCTCGGCATCTTCACCGGCCGCGACGCCATCGCCCGGGTGCTGGCCGAGGGCCGCGACGCCGCCGCCACCCGGCTGCAGGCGGTGATGACGCCGCAGCCGCATTGCTGCGCGCCGCATCGCCGCGCCATCGAGGCGCTGCGGCTGATGCGCGACGGCGGCTTCCGCCACATCCCCGTGGTGGAGGGGGAGCGGCTGGTCGGCATCGTCTCGCGCGGCGATTTCCTCGGCGCCGAGCAGGCGCGGATCGAGGAGGAGACGGCGCTCTGGGAGCGGCTCTAGAACGCCCCACAAAACCGCTTCGCGGCTTTGCGGGGACCCCATGGAGATCCCCTCTTGTCCAAGGGGCGTCACAGCCTGCCGCGGCCAAGCCGCGTCAGGACAACGAGCAGCGACGGTTTCGATAGGCGCTCCTACGTCCCGCGAAACCGCTGCGCGGCTTCGTGGGGGCCCCGTGAAGCGATCCAGGCCCAAGGCGTGGCACAGCCTTCCGAGGCGAAGCCTCGGAAGGGCAACGGGCGGCGACCTCCGAACGGGGGGCCGAGCGGCCGGCCGGTCTTCGGTCCGGCCTTGGGCCCTTGGCGGGCCGCCGGGCGGTTTCGCCCTCGGGCGATCGGTTCTAGTCTCGGCCTCCTGCGCGGAGGAAGCGATGCCCGAGAGCCCGATCGACCCCAAGCTGATGACCGAGACGCGGCTGCCGCTCGCCGGCCTGCGCGTGCTCGACCTCACCCTGGCGCGGGCCGGCCCCACCTGCGTCCGCCACCTGGCCGATTGGGGCGCCGACGTCATCCGGGTGGAGCCGCCGGCCAGCACCGACGGTCTCGGCGGGCCGCGCGACGGCTTCGACAGCGTCAACCTGCACCGCAACAAGCGCGGCCTCGCGCTCGACCTGAAGAACCCGGCGGGGCATGCGGCCTTCCTCAAGCTCGCCGCGACCGCCGATGTGCTGGTCGAGAACATGCGCATGCAGGTCAAGCACCGGCTGAAGATCGCCTATGACGACCTGAAGGCGCTCAATCCGCGGCTGATCTACGCCTCCATCTCCGGCTTCGGCCAGACCGGCCCCTATTCCAAGCGCGGCGGCGTCGACCAGATCGCCCAGGGCATGGGCGGGCTGATGAGCATCACCGGCGAGAAGGGGCGCGGCCCGATGCGGGTCGGCATCCCGATCAACGACCTGACGGCCGGCAACCTGCTCGCCCTCGGCATCATGATGAAGCTCTACGACCGCGAGCGCACCGGCCAGGGCGGCTATGTCCATACCAGCCTGCTCGAGGCGCAGGTCTTCATGCTGGACTTCCAGGCCAGCCGCTACCTGATGGATGGCGAGGTCGCCGGCCAGGCGGGCAACGACCACCCGGTGAACATCCCGATGGGCGTCTTCCCGACCGCCGACAAGCCGATCAACATCGCCGCCTCCTCGGGCAAGCTCTGGACCAATTTCTGCAAGGCCGCGGGGCGCGAGGACTGGCTCGAGGTCGAGGAATGGAAGACCCTGCAGGGCCGCAGCAAGGACCGCGCCCGGGTGAACGCCGCCATCGCCGAGGTGACCCGGACCAGGCCCTCCGAATGGTGGATCGAGCGGCTGGAGGAGGCCGGCATCCCCTGCGGCCCGGTGAACGACATCCGGGACGTCTTCGACGACCCGCAGGTGCAGCATCTCGAGATGGCGATGCCGATGCGCCACCGCTCGCGCGGCGACATCCGGATCGTCGCCAGCCCGCTGAACATCGAGGGGCTGGAGACCGGCGTCTATCGCGACGTGCCGGAGCTCGGCGAGCATGGGGCGGAGATCCTGGCCGAAGCCGGGCTCTCGCCGGATGAGATCAGGGACCTGAAGGCCAAGGGAGCGCTGGGCGGGGCATGAGCGGGATGGAATTCGCGGACGGCAAGATCCTCGCCGGCATCGAGAGTGGCGTCGGCCGGGTGGTGTTCAACCAGCCCGAGAAGCGCAACGCCATGTCGGTGAACATGTGGGAGGGGATGGGCCAGGCGCTCGACCTCTTCGCCGAGGATGCCTCGGTGCGCTGCGTGGTGCTGCAGGGGGCGGGCGACAAGGCCTTCGTCTCCGGCGCCGACATCTCGCAATTCGAGAAGACCCGCGCCAATGCCGATGCGCAGCGGGACTACGACCGGCTGACCAGCGCCGGCCGGGCCAAGCTCGCGGCCTATCGCAAGCCGGTGATCGCGCAGATCCGCGGCTTCTGCATGGGCGGCGGCCTCGGCATCGCGATGAGCACCGATATCCGCATCGCCTCCGAGGACAGCCAGTTCGGCATCCCGGCGGCGAAGCTCGGCATCGCCTATGGCTTCGACATGGTGCGCGCCCTGGTCGACCTGGTCGGCCCGGCGCATGCGCACATGATCCTGATGACCGGCGAGCGCTTCGACGCCCGCGAGGCGGAGCGGATCGGCCTGGTGAACAAGCTGGTGCCGGTCGGCGAGCTGGAGGCGACGGTGGCGAAGCTGACGGCGACGCTCGCCGCCAACGCGCCGCTCTCGCTCACCACCAACAAGCAGACGGTGAAGGCGGTGCTGCAGGACCCGTCCGACCGCGACATGGGGGCGATCCGCACCGCCATGGCCGCCTGCTTCGACAGCGAGGACTACCGCGAGGGGCGGCGCGCCTTCATGGAGAAGCGCAAGCCGGCCTTCACCGGGCATTGAAGGCGCCCCCAGGGCCCGGCGGCCCCGGAAATCCCCAGATTCCCGATGCATGCCGGGCCGGTTCCGCCTAGGATGCGCCAGCCATGACGCGCCCGGAAAGAAGGGCCGCAGGCCGAGGCAACAGGGTGGGCCGCCGCCAGGGCGGCCCGGCGGCGTGACCTGACCAGGGCGACCAAAACAAGGGCCGCCTGGACAGGGTGACTGGGACGAGGCGACTGAGGCGAGTCGACTGGGACGAGGGGTCTGAGACCGGGAATGGATGGCAATATCGATGCGCCGATCGTGGCGGCGCATGTCCATGGCCAGACCGCTGGCCAGGGGCATGGGCAGGATTGCGCCGGCGCGCCGATCTCGCGCATCGTGGCGGAGGTCGCCGCCCGCTTCCCGGGCGAGCGCATCAGCCTCGGCGACATGGCCGAGGCCTTCGGGGACCGCGCCTTCGGCCTGCTGATCCTGCTGCTGCTGCTGCCCTCGCTGCTGCCCGGCATGGCCTCGGTCTTCGGCCTGCCGGTGCTGATCCTCGGCGTGCAGATGGGCCTCGGCCGGCGGGTGCCGAAGCTGCCGCGCTTCATCGCCCGCCAGAGCATCAAGCGCAGCGACCTGCTCCGCCTCACCGGCGCCTCCTCGAGCTGGCTGCGCAAGGTGGAGCGCTTCGTGCGGCCGCGGCCGGGCTTCTTCACCTCCCCGCTCGGCGACCGCCTCTTCGGCTGGCTGACCGCCTATGTGGCGCTGATGCTGATCCTGCCCGGCCCCGGCACCAACGGCCCGCCGGCCTTCGGCAACATCATCATGGCGCTCGGGCTGGTCGAGCACGACAGCCGCACCACCGGCCTCGGCGCCGCCCTGACCATCGCCGGCTGCGTCTTCGCCACCTTCGTCCTCGCCATGGTCTGCTGGCTCGGGCTGAAGGCCTTCACCTGGATCTTCTAGAGCGGTTCCCGATCAGGTGGCCTCGCCGCAAGCGTGACTCACGGATCGTGGTCCCCAGGAAGCCGCGGCAGGGCAACGGGCAGCGACTGCTGCGATCGGCGCTCGATGACCGACGGGGCCTGACGGATCGTCGTGTCTGAACCGCCACAGGTGTGGCCGATCCGTCATCCTCCCCTGCCCGCCCCCATCGCCCTCTGCTACATCGCCGCCATGCGCCGGTGGCCCGCAAGGGCTGAAACGGGAACGCGTGCAGCCGGGCTTCACCCGGCCAAGCCGCGGCTGCCCCCGCAACTGTAGGCGGTGAGTCCCTGTCAGACGCCATTGCATCCGCCCGGATGCGAGAAGGCGGCAGGGCCGCGGGGTCGCTCCGACCCCGCACCGCGAGCCAGGAGACCGGCCGGCGCAGAGTTGTCTCGCGCGTGCCGGGCGGGGTGCACCGGCGCGGCGGCGCACGGGCGTCCGGCCGGGCCGGGCACTTGCCGTCTGCGGGAACGACGCATGTCGTCCCGGCCGGGCCACCGGTCGGGGCAGGTTCGTCCTTCGCCGCGGAGACACGCCGTGCGACGCCTCACCCTCGCCCTCACGGGCGGCCTGTCCTTGCTCATCCCGGCGGGCCAGGCCCGGGCGCAAGCCCAGCCGCCCGCCGTCACCCTGCTGCCCGAGACCGTCGTCACCGCGACGCCCCTCGCCACCCCGCAGGAGCGCGTGCCGGCCGCCACCACCGTCATCACCCGCCGGGAGATCGAGGAGCGCGGCTACCAGACGCTCGCCGAGGCGCTCACCGCCGTGCCCGGGCTGCGCATCGCGCCGCAGGGCGGGGCCGGGCAGATCGCCAGCGGCTTCCTCCGCGGCACCGGCAGCGCCAATGTCCTGGTGCTGATCGACGGCGTGCCGGCCAACGACGTCGCCTCGCCCGCCGGCGCCTTCGATTTCGGCCAGGACCTGCTCTTCGACGTGGAGCGGATCGAGGTGGTGCGCGGCCCGCTCTCCTCGCTCTACGGCTCCTCGGCGATCGGCGGCGTCATCAACCTCGTCACCCGCCGCGCCCCGCCCGACCGCAGCTTCGCCCCCTATGGCGAGCTGGCCGGCGGCAGCCAGAGCACGCTGCGCGGCGGCCTCGGCGCGACGGGCACGGTCGGCGCCTTCGACTACCTGCTCTCGGGCTATTCGCAATCGACCCGCGGCTTCAACGCGCTCGCGCCGCGCTTCGAGAGCAACATCCCCGAGCGCGACGGCTTCCGCGGCGCCACCACGACGGCCCGGCTCGGCTGGACGCCGCTCGAGGGCACGCGGATCGAGGGGCAGCTCCGCTGGCGGCAGAACACCTTCGGCCTCGACAACCTGCCGCAGGACGACCCGAACTACACCGGCGAGGATCGCCGCTGGTCCGGCCAGATCCGCGGCGAGACCCGGCTGCTCGACGGCGCCTGGACCACGGGCCTGCGCGTCTTCTCCACCGAGCAGCGCCGCACCTACACCAACCTGCCCGACCAGTACGACGCCTTCTCCAGCGAGGCCTCGCGCTTCCGCGGCACCCGCAGCGGGCTCGACTGGGGCAACTCGCTGCGCCTGCCGGGCTTCGGCCCGCTCAGCGACGGCGCGCTCGGCTTCGGCCTGACGCATGCGCTGGAGGAGGCGCGCACCACCCAGAGCTTCCCCTCCGCTTTCGGCGACTTCACCAGCAGCCTGCGGGCGCAGCAGCACACCACCTCCGGCTGGGGCTCGCTGCAATACCGGCTGCTCGACCGGCTCGACCTCTCGGCCGGGCTGCGGCACGATTCCGTCACCGGCGCCACCGGCGAGACCACCTGGAAGCTCGGCGCGGTGCTGGCCCTGCCGGAGGTGAACACCCGGCTGCGCCTCGCCCTCGGCACCGCCTTCCGCGCGCCCTCGCTGTTCGAGCGCTTCGGCATCGGCAATTTCGACGGCTTCGTGGTCTCGACCGGCAATCCCGACCTGAAGCCGGAGCGCAGCTTCGGCTGGGAGATCGGCAGCGACACCGACATCCCGGGCTTCGGCCGGCGCAATTTCGCCACGGCGAGCTGGACCTTCTTCCAGAGCCGGGTGCGCGACCAGATCGTCAGCGTCAGCACCGCGGCCGGGCTCAGCACCTATGCCAACGTCAACCGCGCCGAGATCCACGGCGCCGAGCTGGGCCTGACGCTGCGCCCGGTGCGCTGGCTGGAGGGGACGGCCGCCTGGACCATCACCGAGGCCTTCGATGCCACGACCGACCGGCGCCTGCCGCGGCGGCCGGAGCATGTGGTGAGCCTGACGGCCCGCCTCGCGCCGCTGCCGCGGCTGGTGATCGCGCCGACCGTGCTCTTCACCGGCCGCAGCCCGGAGGGCGCCTTCGCCTCCTACGCCAATGACGGCACCGCCTATGCCTATCCCCGCAGCAACCCGGCGGGGACGGTGGTGAACCTCACCGCCACTTGGCAGGCGATGGAACAGGTCGCGCTGTTCCTCGAGGCGCGCAACCTCGGCAACAGCCGCTGGGAGCCGGTGAACGGCTTCATGACGCCGGGCCGCAGCGTGCTGGTCGGCACGCGCTTCGCGCTCTAGGCGTTCCCCGCGACGTCGCTGCGCGCCGTTGCGGGGGCCCCGGGATTCGCTCGGGACCCAAGGCGCGTCACAGCCTGCCGCGGCGAAGCCGCGGCAGGGCAACGGGCAGCGACGGCTCTCACCGGCGCCGTTGGTGTCCTGCCTGCGGCATCCGCGCTCGCGCCGCTGGTCGCCGGGCCGGCACCGTCACGCCGCCGCGGCCGCGCCGCCCGGCGGCAGCCGGCGCGGCCGCAGGAAGAGGCGCGTCACCATCGGATGCGCCGCCTCGACCTCGCGGATCAGGGCGGCGGCGGCGCGCTCCACCGCCTCCCCGGGCAGGTCGTCGCGGAAATCGATGGTGACGGCGAAGAGCACCTCGCGCGGGCCGAGATGCAGGCTGAGCAGTTCCTCCACGGCCGCGACGCGCGGATCGGCGAGCAGCATCGCCCGCACCGCGGCGACGAGCGGCGGCGCCGCAGCCTCGCCGGTCAGCAGGCTGTGGGTCTCCCGCGCCAGGAAGCCGGCGGCAAGCACCAGCAGCAGGCCGATGCCGATGGAGGCGACGCCATCCAGCGCCGGCATCGCCAGGTATTCCGCGAGGCCGAGGCCGGCGAGCGCCAGGAGCAGCCCGGCCAGCGCGGCGGCGTCCTCGAGCAGCACCGCGAAGACCCCCGGATCCTTGCTGCGCCGGATCGCCGCCCAGAAGGGCTCGCCGGCATGCGTGCGGCGGAACTCCCGCAGGGCGACACGGAAGGAAAGGCCCTCGAACAGCATCGCCGCGCCGAGCACGAGGAAGTTCACCCAGGCGCTCTCGACCGGATGCGGCGCGCGGATCTTCTGCCAGCCCTCGTAGATCGCCACCGCGCCGCCGAAGGCGAAGATCATCAGCGCCACCACGAAGGACCAAAAATACAGCTCCATGCCATGGCCGAAGGGATGCCGCGGCGTCGGCGGCCGGGCGGCGCGGCGCAGGCCGAGCAGCAGCAGCCCCTGGTTGCCGGTGTCGACGCTCGAATGGATCGCCTCGCTCAGCATGGCGGAGGAGCCGGTGTAGAGCGCGGCGGCGAGCTTGGTGACGGCGATCGCCAGGTTGCCCGCGAGCGCCGCATAGATCACCCGGCGCGACCCGCCATGCCCGCCCTGCTGCGCCGCCATGCCCTGCCCTCCGCCCGATGCCGGCGAGAACGAGGCAGGCACCGGATGGCTCCGGGCGGCGGGCCGTTCGAGCGACCGCTTCCCTGGCGTTAAGCTGCGGCGCATGACCACCGCCCTCGCCTATGCCCTCGCCGCCCTCGCCGAGATCGCCGGCTGCTTCGCCGCCTGGGCGGTGCTGCGGCAGGGCGCGCATGCCGCCTGGCTGTTGCCGGGCGCGCTCAGCCTCGGCCTCTTCGCCTGGGCCCTCACCTGGGTGGAGGCCGATGCCGCCGGCCGCGCCTTCGCCGCCTATGGCGGCGTCTACATCGCCGCCTCGCTCGCCTGGCTCTGGGCGGTGGAGGGCCAGGCGCCGCGCGCGACCGACCTTGCCGGCGCGGCGCTCTGCCTCGCCGGGGCCGGCATCATCCTGGCGGGCGCCGGCCGCGGCTGAGAGCCGTGCGGGAGAGCCGGCGCCGCCGGGCCGGCCAGGAGCCGCGGACCGACCCGCCCGGCTTTCGCAACCCGGCTCCCGGGCCCCGGCCCGCCGTCACGCCCCGTTCCTCACGCCCCGTCCCTCGGGCGCCACCCCTCAGGCGCCGCCCGGCACCCAGGTCACGTCGCGCGCGCCATCCTCGTTCAGGTGCCGCGCCAGCACGAAGAGATGGTCGGAGAGGCGGTTGAGGTAGCGCACCACCTCCGGGTTCAGCGCCTCCGCCGCGGCCAGCGCCACCGCCCGCCGCTCGGCCCGCCGCGCCAGGGTGCGCGCCAGATGCGCCGCCGCCGCGCCCGGGCTGCCGCCGGGCAGCACGAAGCTCCGCAGCGGCGGCAGCCTTGCGTTCAGCGCCGCGATCTCCCGCTCCAGCCGGAGGCATTGCGCGGCGGTGACGCGCAGCCGCTCGGCGCCCGTCCCGGCCTCGCCCGGCATGCAGAGATCGGCGCCGAGATCGAAGAGGTCGTTCTGGATGCGCGCCAGCATCGCATCCGCCTCGGCCAGCCCCGCGGTCTGCAGGCGCAGCAGGCCGAGCGCCGCATTCGCCTCGTCCACCGCGCCGATCGCCTCGATCCGCGCAGCATCCTTCGGCAGCCGCGTGCCGTCGCCGAGCGAGGTCTCGCCCCGGTCCCCGCCGCGGGTGGTGATGACGTCGAGCCGGACCATGGGCCTGTTCCTTTCCTGATCGGGCAGCGGGCGACGGCCCCCGCCGTCTCCCGGCCTGGTGGCCGCGTCAGCGGTCCAGCCGGAAATGGATGGTGTTGCCGACCGTGCTCGGCACCGCAATGCCATCCCGGGTCGCCGGCCGGAAGCGCCAGCCGAGGGCGGCGCGGCGCGCCGACTCGTCGAGCTCGGGATGGCCCGAGCTTTGCGCCACCTCGGCGCTCACCACCTCGCCGGTCGATGCGATGTGCAGGACGATGCGGACCGCCCCCTGATGCCCGAGCTGCTTGCTGAGCAGCGGGTAGTCCGGCTCGGCATTGCGGATGCCGGGGAGCAGGCCGGGCGCGACGAGCGGCCCGAGGGCGCGGCTGCCGCCCGGCGCCGCCGCCTCGGCCGGCTCGGCCGCCGCCAAGGGGGGCGCGGCCAGGGGCATTATGGGGGGCGTTATAGGGGGCGCCATGGGCGCCTGGGCGGGCGCCGCCGGCGGCGAGGGCTGCGGCGAGGGCGGGGGCGAGGGCGGGGGCAGGGCCGCCTCGGCCGGCGGCGCCGAGGGCAGCGGCGGCGACGGCGCGGCGGCCGGATCGGCCGGCGGGCGCGGCGGCGCGGCGGGGAGTGGCGCGGCCGGCGATGGCTCGGCGGGCGGCGGCTCGGCAGGAGGCGGCTCGGCGGGAGGCGGTTCGGGTCCCCGCACCGGCGGCGCCGGCGGCCGCGGCGCCTCGACCCTTTCGTCAACCGGCGTCTCGTCCCAGACGAAGGCGACGCCCGTCTCGGGCCCGGGCTCGGGCGGCGCCGGGCGCTGCGGCAGCCCGAGCACCAGGCCGAGGGTGGCCGCATGCAGCAGCAGCGATGCGCCGCCCCAGGCCGGCAGCCAGCGGCGGGAGGGCGTGGGCCCCGCCGCCCGCCCCTCCCCCGCCCGCAGCGCCGCCGCCGGGCCGGGCGCCGCGGTCACAGCACCAGCACGCCGTGATGCTTGGCCTTGCCCTCCGGCTCGACATGGATGGTGATGGTCGCGCCCTCGATCTCGGCCTTCAGCGCCGCCTCGATCCGGTCGCAGATCACATGCGCCTCGTCGACGCTCATGCTGCCCGGCACCACCAGGTGGAACTCGATGAAGGTGAACCGCCCGGCCTGGCGGGTGCGCAGGTCATGCGCCTCGATCGCGCCATCCGCGCTGGTCGAGACGGCGCGGCGGATGCGGCCGAGCAGACCGGGCTCCACCGCCTCGTCCATCAGCCCGCCGACCGATTCCCGCACCAGTTGGCTGCCGGACCAGAGGATGTTCAGCGCCGTCGCCGCGGCCAGCAGCGGGTCGAGCCAGAGCCGCCCGGTCGCGGCCACCGCGGCGACGCCGATCAGCACGCCGACCGAGGTCACCACATCCGCCAGCAGGTGCCGCGCATCGGCGAGCAGCGCCGGCGAGCGCAGCAGGCGGCCCTCGCGCCGGAGGAGCGTGGCCCAGCCGAAATTGCACGCCGTGGCGAGGGCCGAGATCAGCAGGCCCGGCACCGCCTGGTCCGGCGCGTGCGGCGCGAAGAAGGCGCCCCAGGCTTCGCGTAGAATGGCGAGCGCCGCGACGATGATCAGCGCGCCCTCCAGCACGGCGGAGAAATACTCCGCCTTGGCATGGCCATAGGGGTGGTTGGCGTCGGGCGGCATCGCCGAGTAGCGCACCGCCACCAGCGCCGCCGCCGCGGCGGCGACGTTGACCACGCTCTCCAGCGCATCCGCGAGCAGCGCCACGCTGCCCGTCAGCCACCAGGCGCTGAGCTTGAGGGCGAGCACGAGGCAGGCGACGGCGACGCTGCCCATGGCCAGACGAAGGACGCGCGTCATCGTGATCCAGAGGCGGTGGGGACGGCCAAGGCGGCGGGGCTCCGGGGATGGAGCCGGTTCATGCCCCGAGGCGCGGCCGGCGGGCAACCCCGAACCGGGCGCCGGGCCGTCCTGGCACGGCCGGCAACGCCCAGCCTGGACGCGATTATCCTGGGTGGATCTTTTCTCACATGGCGATAAATCCGCGGGAGCAATCTCTTTTTTGATTGAATGACGTAGATTCGAAACGTTCCCTTGTGAACTTCTTAGCCGTTCGGGCGCAGGGTGCGGGCGGGCTGTGAGCCCCGTTCCCACCCGTTGGCGCATCACAAAAAGCCGCGGGCCGCACCGAATGCCACCGAAGGACCCGAGGCCGCATGTTGAATGCGCTCGCAATCGACCTGAAGACGTCAGCCGCGCCGAAAACCTGGATGACCGCTGCCACCAAGAGCACGGTCAACGGCACGGCCGCGGCCGACAGCCTCAGCGCCCCGAATGGCCCGGCGACGCTCGCCGGCGGCGCGGGCGACGACACCTACACGATCTGGAGCAACACCGTGAGCATCGTCGAGGCCGCCGGCGGCGGCATCGACACGGTGCAATCCTATGCCTGCGCCGTCCTGCTGCCGGGCTGGGTGGAGAACCTGACCCTGATGTGGGGCGGCACCGCCGGCAAGGGCAACGCGCTCGACAACATCATCGCCGGCGGCGCCGGCAGCCAGACCCTCGATGGCGGCGCCGGCAACGACATCCTCACCGGCGGCGCCGATGCCGACTGCTTCATCGTCACCAAGGGCAACGGCACCGACCTGATCACCGACTTCCAGGCCGGCATCGACAGGATCCAGCTCCAGGGCTACGCCTTCTACGACTTCGCCGGCGTGCAGGCGGCGCTGCGCCAATCCGGCGCCGACACCATCCTCACCCTCGGCGGCGGCGAGAGCCTGCTGCTGCGCAACACCACGGCGAGCAGCCTCACCGCGCGCGACTTCGCCCTGCCGGTGAACCCCGCCCATCCCGGCATGCGGCTGACCTTCGCCGACGAGTTCAACAGCCTCAGCGCCTCGGCGACCGGCGTCGGCACCACCTGGAAGACCACGCTCAAGATCATCGACCAGCAGCGCACCCTGGCGAGCAACAACGAGGCCCAGTACTATTCCGACAGCTCGGTCGGGGTGAACCCCTTCGCGGTGGGCGGCGGCGTCCTCGACATCACCGCCGCGCCCGGCAGCAACCCGCTCAACCTCGCCTACACCTCCGGCCTGCTGAGCTCGGCGCATTCCTTCGCGCAGCAATACGGCTACTTCGAGATCAAGGCGCAGCTTCCCGCCGGGCAGGGCTTCTGGCCGGCCTTCTGGCTGCTGCCGGCCGATGGCAGCTGGCCGCCCGAGATCGACATCTTCGAGATGCTGGGCAACGACCCGACCACCGCCTATTTCAGCCTGCACAGCACCGCCTCCGGCGCGTCCGGTACCAACAAGGCCAGCCTGCTGCCCGATCTCTCGGCCGGCTTCCACACCTATGGCCTGGACTGGGAGGCGGACACGATCCGCTGGTATGTGGACGGCAACCTCGTCGCCCAGGCGGCGACGCCGGCCGACATGCACAAGCCGATGTACATGCTGCTCAACCTCGCGGTGGGCGATGCCGGGAGCTGGGCCGGGAAATACGATGCCAGCCTGCCCACCGGGCACATGCTGGTCGATTACGTGCATGTCTGGCAGACCGGCACCGTCGCCCCCGCGCCGGCGCCGGTCGTCACCACCGCCACCGGCCCGGACAGCGCCGCGGCCCTCGGCGGGGTCTACACGCTGAAGGCGGATGGCAGCGACCTCTACGACTTCACCAAGGCCCGCGCCGGCATCTCGCTCGATGCCGCGACGATGTCGACCAAGGCGACGCACACCGTCTGGGGCAGCAGCTTCGACGACGTGGTGCATGCCGGGGCCGGCCCGCTGAACGCCACGCTCGGCGCCGGCAACGACACCTTCGCCTTCGGCAGCGGCACCTCGCGCGTCGCGGGCGGGGCGGGCAGCGACGTCTTCGTGCTGACCAAGGGCGCGATCGCCGCCGGCGACCAGATCATCGACTTCCAGCGCGCCGGGGCCGCCAACGGCGACCACGACTTGCTGCGGCTGGAAGGGTTCTCCGCCGCGGCGCATCTCGACTACAAGGGCAGTTCGGGCGCGCTGCAATACTATGTCGTGGTCGATGGCGCGACGACCTCGCCGGTGCTCACCCTCCAGCTCAGCGGCAGCACCGGCACGCTCGGCGCCCAGGACTACGTCTTCGCGCATGCCTGAGCGGGGGCCGGGCGCGCCGGCCTCCTGCGAACGGCCGTTGATGGCGACCCATCAACGGCCCCCAGGGGCGGTCCCCTTGGCGCCGGGCGCAACCCTCCGGGTTGCCTCGGCCTTCGCGGCATGGGCCGCGGCGCCCATCCGGGCGCTCGGCATGCAGGAAGCCTTCATGCCGTCGGCATCAGATGGCCGGCGCGTCCAGCACCTCGAAGACCGAGCCACCGTAATCCGCCTCGGCCGGGATGGTCAGCCGCCAGCCCGCCTCGGTCTGGATCATCTCCGGCATCACGGTGACGACGCGGGCGGCGCGGCTGGCCGCCAGCGCCTCGGCGACGGTCGCGTGGCGCGCCAGCTTCTCGAGGTTGCGCCGGGTCGGGAAGACCAGGCGGCGCAGCCCGGCATTCGCCTCCTCGATCGCCTGGCGCGGGCGGATCCAGACGCTGTCCTCGCTCTCGAAGCCGTCATGCACCGCCACCTGGTCGGGCGGCGCGGCGGCGAGGAAGAACTGCGTGTCGAAGCGCTTGCTGCGCGAGAGCGGCGTGACCCAATGGGCGAAATGCACCATGCCGTCGATCGCCGGCTCCAGCGCCTCGGCCTCCAGCACCGCGGAGAGCGGGGTCTCGCCCTTCGCCACCCGGGCCCGGTGCACCGCCTCGATGCCGAGCAGCCGCGTCGCGTCGATGATGCCGCCGCCGCCGCGCGGCCGGGCCAGCAGCACCCCGCATTCCTCGAAGGTCTCGCGGATGCCGGCGATGCGGAAGGCATCGAGCCCCTCGCCGCCGGCCAGGCCGCGGTCGTCCTCCTCCACCCGGCCGCCGGGGAAGACCAGGGCGCCGCCGGCGAACTCGATCTGCCGGTGCCGCACCACCATGAACACCTCGATCCCCTGCGCCCCGTCCCGCACCAGCAGGACGGTCGCGGCGGGCCGCGCGGGAACGGGCTCGGCTGGCCGCGCGGGCACGGGCTCGGCGGGCCGCGCGGGGACTGCGTCGGCGGGCGGCGCGGCGTTGGTCTCGGTCATCGTCTCTCCTCACTCCAGGCGCAGGCCGAGGCTGCGGACCAGCGGCGTCCAGCGGGCGATCTCGGCCCCGATGAAGGCGGCGAATTGCGCGGGCGTGCCGCCGACCGGCTCGCCCGCCTGGCGGCTGCGGATCGCCTCGGCCACCGCCGGCTCGGCCAGGATGGCGTTGCAGACGCGGTTCGCCGCCAGGGTGATGGCGGGCGGCAGCCCGGCCGGCCCGACCACGCCGTTCCACACCACCGCCTCGAAGCCCGGCAGCGCCTGCGCCACCGGCGGCACGCCGGGCAGCAGCGCCACCGGCTCCCGCGTCGAGACGGCGAGCGCGCGCATCCTGCCCTCGTGGATGAAGGGCAGCGCGGTCGAGACGGTCATGAAGGTCGAGAGCGTCTCGCCGGCGAGGATGCTGCGCGCCACCTCGGCGCCGCTGCGATAGGGCACCGGCACCATCCGCAGGCCGAGGTCGCGGTTCATCAGCTCCTGCGCCAGATGCCCGGAATAGCCGATGCCGGGATGCGCATAGGGCATGTCGCCCCGTTGCCGCGCCAGGGCGACGAAGCCGGCCAGGTCCTCGGCCGGCAGCGAGGCCGGCGCGGCCAGGACCAGCGGCATGTTGGCGAGGTGGCAGATCGGCGTGAAGGCGGTGGCCGGGTCGTAGGGCGTGCCCGGCTGCAGCTCGCGCGCGATGGCATTGGCGCCGAGATCGGCGAGCATCAGCGTCGCGCCATCGGGCTTCGCCTGCGCCACCGCGGCGCCGGCGATGGTGCCGCCGGCGCCGCCGCGATTCTCGACCACCATGCTCTGCCCGCCGGTCGCCGCGGGGAAGGCGTTGGCCAGGCTGCGGGCCAGGGTGTCGGAGGCGCCGCCGGCGCCGAAGGGCACGACGAGCCGCACCGGCCGGTCCGGCCAGGCCGTCTCCGCCCCACCTGCCCCGCGCGTCGCGGCGATGCCGCAGGCGGCCGCCCATGCCAGCGACACGGCCTGGCGCCGTCGGATGCCCATGCCGGACCCTCCTTCCCTCCCCGCCGACCCTGCCGCCGACGCAGGCCCGACGCAACCGGGCAGCGCGGCGTCATGGAGCGTGCCTTCCCTGGGCCAGCCGGCGGGCGCAGGCTCCGGGACGCTCCCTGGGGGACTCGCATGACCTGGTCCATCGTCGCGCATGATCCGGCGACCGGCGCCTTCGCCGTCGCGGTCGCCACCTGCAATTTCGCGGTCGGGGCAAGCTGCCCCTATGTGCGGTCGGGCGTCGGCGCGGTCTCCACCCAGTCCTTCACCAACCGCTACCTCGCCCCGGCCATCCTCGACGGGCTGGCCCGTGGCCTCGGCCCGGCCGATGCCATCGAGGGCGCGCTGGCCGGCGACCGCGGCCGCGCGATCCGGCAGGTGCATGCGGTGGACCGGCATGGCCGCGCCGCCGCCTGGACGGGCGGGAATTGCGTCGAGTGGTGCGGCGATGCCGCCGCCCCCGGCGTCTCGGTCGCCGGCAACATGCTGGCCGGCCCGGCGGTGGTGGCGGAGACCCTGGCCGCCTTCGCGGCCGGCGCCGCCCTGCCGCTGCCGGAGCGGCTGATGGCGGCGATGGAGGCGGGCGAGGCGGCGGGCGGCGACCGGCGCGGCCGGCAATCCGCCGCCATGCTGCTGACCACGACCGAGGACTTCCCCGATCTCAACCTCCGCGTCGACGACCATGCGGCGCCGCTGCCCGAGCTGCGCCGGCTGCTCGGCCTCTGGCGCGAGACCCGCGCGCCCTTCCTGCACGAGGCGCCGCGCAAGGCCGACCCCTCCGGCGCCTGCGACATCGATACCATCGAGGCCGGCTGGATCGCCCGCAGCGTGACGCTGCGCTTCCGGCGCTAGTTCATCCCCACGAAGCCGCTGCGCGGCTCCGCGGGGACCCCGTGAGGCGCCTCGTCGGCGAGGCCCGTCGCAGCCAGCCGAGGCAAAGCCTCGGCTGGGCTACCGGCAGCGACCGCGGCACCGGGCGCATGCTGGGGGAGCCATCGCCGCGCCCGACCCTTCGCGGCGGCGGCGCCATGCTGGCATGATGCAGTGCCGCAACCGGGAGAGGCGCGATGGCGAGGATCGAGACGGGCCGCATCCTGATCCGCGGCGGGCGGCTGGCCGATCCGGCCCGCCGTCGCGCCGAGCCGGCCGATATCCTGGTCGAGGACGGCGTCATCCGCGCCCTCGGCGCCGATCTGCCGGCGCCGGCCGATGCCCGCATCGAGGACGCGACCGGCCTGCTGCTGCATCCCGGCCTGGTCAACGCCCACACCCATGGCCATGGCGGCCTGGCGCGCGGGCTTGCCGATCGCTGGACGCTGGAGCTGCTGCTCGCCGCCGCGCCCTGGATGGGCGGCGGCCGCAGCCTCGCCGACAAGAAGCTCTCCACCCAGCTCTGCACCGCCGAGATGGCGATGAAGGGCGTCACCGCCTGCTACGACCTCCATGCCGAGGCGCCGCTGCCGACGCGGGACGGGCTGGACGCGGCGGCCGAGGCCTATGCCGAGGTCGGGCTGCGCGCGGTGATCGCGCCCATGGTCGCCGACCGCACGGTCTGGGAGGCGGTGCCGGGGTTGAAGGACGCGCTGCCCGAGCCGCTGCGACGGCAGGTGGAGGGCGCCGGCCCGGCCCCGGGCGAGGCGACGCTCGCCGCCATGGCGGAGATCCTGCGGCACTGGCGCTGGGCGGGCGAGGACATCCGCGCCGCGCTGGCGCCCACCATCCCGCTGCATTGCGCCGACAGCTTCCTCTGCGGCTGCGCCCGCCTTGCCGAGGAGCATGGCGTGCCGCTGCAGAGCCATGTCGCCGAGAGCAAGCTGCAGGCGCTGGCCGGGCTGCAGCGCTATGGCCGCAGCCTGGTGCGGCACCTGGATGCGCTCGGCTTGGTCGGGCCGCGCTTCTCGGCGGCGCATGGCATCTGGCTCACCGATGACGACCTGCGGCTGCTGGCCGATCGCGGCGCCGCCATCGCCCACAACCCGGGCAGCAACATGCGGCTCGGCAACGGCATGTTCCGGCTGCGCCGGGCGCTCGATCTCGGCGTCGCCATCGGCATCGGCACGGATGGCGTCTCCTCCTCCGACACCTCCAACATGTACGAGGCGATGCGCGCCGCCTTCCAGCTCGCCGCCGTGCAGGGACCGGACCCGGCGGAATGGGTGAGCGCGGAGGAGGTCTGGCGGGCCGGCACCCTGGGCTCCGCCCGGCTGCTCGGCTTCGACGACATCGGCGCCATCGCCCCCGGCATGAAGGCCGATATCGTCTTCCTCGACCTCGCGCATCCGAACTGGATGCCGCTGAACGGCACGGTGAACCAGCTCGTCCACACCGAGGATGCGACTGCGCTGCGGCATGTGATGGTGGGCGGGCGCATGATCCTGCGCGACCGCCGGCTGCTGACCATCGACCTCGCCCGGCTGGCGCGCGAGGCGGAGGCGGCGCGGGCGCGGCTGGAGGCGCTGAACGCCGAGAAGCGCGCGCTTTTCACGCTGCTCGAGCCGGTGGTGCGCAGCTTCTGCCCCGCCTTCGCGCGGCAGCCCTATCCGGTGCGGCGCTATCTCTGCGACGGCGGCTGAGGCCAGCCCGGCTTTACGCCGGGCGCGGCGGGAGCGACCATCGCGGTGCAGCAGGAGCCGCCGCCGATGCCGGAATTCGTCGATCTCTCGCGCGAGATCTTCCACCGCACCCAGACGCATCCGAGCCATCCGCCGGTGGTGATGACGGTCTGGAACGACCATACGGAGAAGAAGGTGGCGGGCAACACCACTTTCACCAGCAAGGCGCTGTCCCTGGCGATGAGCGACCATGCCGGCACGCATGTCGACGCGCCGGTGCATTTCGACCCGCGGCCGGGCGCCCCTTCCATCGACGAGGTGCCGCTCGGCAATTTCTACACCTCCGGCATCTGCCTCGATCTCAGCCATGTGCCGCTGAAGCACGCCGTCACCGTGCCGGAGCTGGCGGCGGCGCTGGCCGCCTCGGGGCAGGAGATCCGCCCGGGCGACACGGTGCTGCTCTGGATGGCGGTGAACGAGCGGCTGCTCGGCAAGCCGGGCTATACGCATGACTTCCCCGGCCTCGCGCTCGAGAGTGTGCACTGGCTGGCGGATCGCGGCATCGGCATGTTCGGCGTCGAGGCGATCAGCCCGGCGCCGGAGGGGGAGCCGAATTTCCAGGCGCACATGGCCTGCGCCGAGCGCGGCATCACCCATATGGAATGCCTCGCCAATCTCGGGGCGCTGGTCGGCCGCGGCCGCTTCACCTTCATCGGCTTCCCGCTGAAGATCCGCGGCGGCACGGCCAGCCCGATCCGCGCCGTGGCGATGTTCCCCTGAGCCGGGTCCGGGCGGCGCGCCACGGCATGGCACGCGGGTTGCTGCGACCGCGGGCCATGCCCGCCCCGCTCCATCCTCTCCTGGCCCATCCTCGCCTGGCGCGCCGCGCCCTGCTCGCCGCGCCACTCATCCTGGCTGGCCCGGCCCGCGCCGCCGCCCCTTCCGCCTGGCCGACGCGGCCGCTGCGCTGGATCGTCAATTTCCCACCGGGCGGCGCCGCCGACACCCTCTCCCGGGCGCTCGGCGAGAGCATCGGCCTGTCGCTCGGCCAGCCCATCGTCATCGAGAACCGGCCCGGCGCCGGCGGCATGCTCGGCGCCGACCTGCTGGCCAAGGCGCCGGGCGATGCGCATCTGGTCATGATGTCGAGCGCCGCCTCGCACGGCATCGGGCCGGTGCTCTACCCCAACCCGCCCTATGACCCGCTGCGCGACTTCACCCATCTCGGCCTGGTCGGCAGCTTCGCCAGCGTCCTCGTCGTCAATCCCGGCGTGCCGGCCCAGGGCCTGGCGGAGTTCCTCGCCCTCGCCCGCGGCCGGCCCGGCGGCCTCGCCTACGGCACCGGCGGCAACGGCACCATGAACCACCTGGTCGGCCAGCTCCTCGCCCGCGCCGCCGGGGTGGAGCTGACGCATGTGCCCTATCGCGGCTCGGCGCCGGCGCTGGCGGATGCGATCGGCGGCCAGATCCCAGCGGTGATGGAGAGCCTGCCCATCGCCCTGCCGCATCTCCGCGCCGGGCGGCTACGCCCGCTCGGCACCAGCGAGGCGGGGCGCGATGCCGCCACGCCGGAGGTGCCGAGCTTCACCGAGGCGGGCTTCCCGGCGGCGCGCAGCACCAACTGGTTCGGCTTCTCCGCCGCCGCCGGCCTGCCGCCCGAGATCGGCGCCCGCTGGGTCGCGGCGATCCGCGCCGCGTTGCAGGATCCGGCGCTGCGCGCGCGCTTCGCCGGCCTCGGCGTGGTGCCGGGCCCGATGGACCCGGCCGCCTACACCGCCCTCATCGCCGGCGAGTTGGAGCGCTGGCGCGGCGTTATCGAGGCCGCCGGCGTGAAGCCGGATTGAGAACGCCCGCCGGACCTGCCGCTGCCCGTTGCCCTGTCGCGGCTTCGCCGCGGCAGGCTGTGACGGCTCCTTCGGCCTGAGGGCATCCTCCAGGGCCCCAGGAAGACGCGCAGCGGCGTCGTGGGGAGTTCAGCCCGGCTCGATCCCCGCCTCGCGCGCCCGGGCGCCGAGCTCCTGGATCTGCTTGCGCAGGAAGGCCCGGAACCACTCCGGCTCGGTCGGCGTCGGCACATAGCCGAGCCGGGCGACGCGCTCGGTGAATTCCGGCTGCCGCAGCGCCGCGTTCATCGCCGCATTGGCGCGGGCGATGATGGCCGGCGACGTCCCGGTCGGCACCGCCATGCCGAACCAGAAGCGGAAGCCGTAGCCCGGCAGCACCGAGCCGACCGGCGGGATCTCGGGCAGCAGGGCGAAGGGCTCGGGCTGGGTGATGCCGAGGGCGCGCACCTTGCCCTCCTTCATCTGCGGCACGCCGGCCGGGATGTCGGTGAAGGTGCAGTCGATGCGCCCGGCGATGACGTCGGTCAGCGCCTCCGGCCCGCCGCGATAGGGGATGCCGGTCATCTCGACGCCGGCCATGCGCGCCATGGTGGCGGTGGCGATATGGGCGCTCTGGTTGCCGTAGCTGAAGGTGAGCGCGCCGGGCTTCTGCTTCGCCAGGGCGAGCAGCCCCTTGAGGTCGCGCGCCGGATGGCCGGTCGGCACGACGAGGATATAGGCGGTCTCGGCGACATAGCCGATCGGCGCGAAATCCTTCACCGGGTCGTAGGGGAGCTTCGGCACCACATAGGGGGCGAGGGCGCCGTTGGTGACCGAGAGCACGCACCAGGTCAGCCCGTCCGTGCCGGCGCGGGCGGCGCTGTCGGTGCCGACCACGCCGTTGCCGCCGGGCCGGTTGTCGATGATCACCGGCTGGCCGAGCTCGCGCCCGAGCGGCTCCGCGAGATGGCGCAGCAGCGTGTCGGTGACGCTGCCGGCGGGAAAGGCGACGACGATGCGCACCGGCCGGTCGGGCCAGCCCTCCTGCGCCCGGGCCGGCAGGGCGAGCAGGGCCGGCGCCGCGAGCAGGGCGCGGCGCGCGAGGCGCGGCCGCATCACGTCGCCCTCCCGAGGAAGCGGTGGATCTCGGTGTTGTCGGCCTTCGGCCCGAGCGCCGCCACCGCCTCGCCCCACAGCGCGCGGCAGAGCTGCAGCGCCTGCGCCTCCACCCCGGTCTCGGCCGAGATCGCGCCCGCCGTCTCCAGGTCCTTGCGCATCAGCCCGAGCTGGAAGCCGCCCTGGTAGCGGCCGGGCAGGATCTCCTGCTTCACCTTGGTCTCGGTGGCGACGTTGCGGCCGGAGGAGGCGTTCAGCACATCGGCGAAGATGCCGAGATCGAGCCGCATCGCCTCGGCCATGCGCAGCGCCTCGGCGCTCGCCAGCAGCCCGGCGGCATAGACGTAGTTGTTCAGCGCCTTCATCGCATGCGCGCTGCCGGTGGCGCCGGTGCGGATCAGCGCCTCGCCCATGTCGCGCAGCACCGGCTCCGCCCGCGCCCAGGCCGCGTCGTCGCCGCCGGCCATGATGGCGAGAGTGCCGGCGGTGGCCTTCACCACGCTGCCCGAGACCGGCGCGTCGATCAGCGCCGCGCCGCGCGCCGCGGCCAGCGCCGCCAGGCGCTGCGTCTCCGCCGGCAGGGAGGAGCCCATGTCGATGACGAGCTGGCCCGGCCGCAGCGCCGCCAGCAGCCCGCCCTCCCCCTCCATCACCTGCGCGACGATGCGGCTGTCGGGCAGCATCAGCACGATCACCTCGGCCTCGTCGGCGACCCCGGCGGGCGTCGCGGCGAAGCGCACCGCCCCGGGCTCCGCGCCCTCGGCCAGGGCGGCGCGCGCCGCCTCGCTGCTGTCGCAGGCGATGAGGTGCCGGCCGCGCCGCAGCAGGCTCCGCGCCATCGGCAGCCCCATCATGCCAAGGCCAATGAATCCAACCGGTGCGCCGGCTGCGGCCATCTCGTTCCCTCCAGAGGATCGCGTCCTGTCGCCGCGATGCTCCCCTGCCGGCCGCTCGCTGGCAAGGCGCGCCCTGTCCGGGAAGCTCCCTCCCGCGCGGCGCCGCTCAGCCGGCCCGCTGCAGGTCGCGCAGGGCCCGGTGGCTGATGCGGCGGATGCGGTGCAGGGCGAGCAGCGAGGCGAGCGCCGGATCGGTCAGGCAGGCGGCGTCATGGCTGCGGAGCGCCGCATGACGGGAATCGTAGTGGCTGGAGCCGAGATCGTCGCAGGTGACGATCAGCAGCCGGTCGCCGGGGGCGTAGCCGAGCCGCCCCGCCAGGCTCAGCCGCCCCGTCCACGCCTCGCCGGCCCTGGTGTCAGCCGGAGGCGCTATCAGCCGGCCCAGCCCGGCTGGCGCCTGGCCTTGAAGGCGGCGATGCCCTCCGCCGCCTCCTCGCTCGAGGAGGTGCGGGCGAAGGCGGCGGCGCCGGCCTCGGCATAGCCCTCGGGCGAGACCGGGCCGAGGGCGGCGAGCAGCCCCTTGGTCTCGGCGAGCGCCCCGGGCGCGCCCTGCAGCACCGCGGCGATGGTCGCCGCGAGCTGCGCCTCGAGCGCCGCGGCATCCTCCAGCACCTGGTGCACCAGCCCGATCCGCGCCGCCTCCGCCGCCGCGATCACCGTGCCCTCCAGCACCAGCCGGGTCGCGGCGGTGCGGCCGGTGCGGCGGGCCAGCCAGGGCAGGATCTGCGCCGGCACCAGGCCGCGCCGCACCTCGGGCGCGGCGAAGCGGGCCGAGGCGGTGGCGAAGGCGATGTCGGCGGCGCAGCAGAAGCCGAGGCCCCCGGCATGGCAGGCCCCCTCCACCGCCGCGACCACCACCTGCGGCAGGGCCGAGATGGCGGCGAAGCGGGCGCCGGTGCGGCGGTTGCGCGCCTCCGCCCGGGCCAGCCGCTCGGCCGGCGGCAGGTCGGAGGCGACCTCGGTGAGGTCGAGGCCGGCGCAGAAATGCCCGCCGGCGCCGGCGATCACCAGCACCCGCGCCGCGCGGTCCGCGGCCAGCTCGGCCAGCAGTTGGTCCCAGGCCTCGCCCATGGCGGCGCTGAGGGCGTTGCGGCGCGCCGGCCGGTTCATGGTGGCGCGCACCACCGGCCCCTCGCGGGTCACCAGCAACGGGGTGTCATCGGCCATGCGGGTCTGCCTCCACGGGGCGCAGCGGCGCCGGTCCTTCGCGCTCGGCGGCCAGCGCATAGGCGGCGCCATCCTCGGGCAACAGCAGCCGCTCGGCCACCAGCAGCTCGGCCGCGACGCGCACCGCCGCGGCATAGGCGGCGCGGCCGGGATAGCGCTCGGCGAGGCTCGGCCGCGGATCGCCGGCGGCGCGGCGGGCGGCGGCATCGGCGGCGAAGGGGAAGAGGCTGCCCTCGCGGTCGCAGGGCTCGCCCTGCAGCCCGGCCGCGGCGTAGAGGTTCCAGCCGGCATAGGTCGCGCGCGGCACCGCGATGTCGGGCAGGCGGATGCCGGCCAGCTCGTTGCCGTCGGCATCGATGGCAGGCACCAGGGGATGCCAGGCCTCCTCGGCGTCGCGGCGGCCGGCGACCCAGTCGGCCACCGCGGCGGCGGGGGTGACGGAGGGCGGCGGCAGGGCGCCGGGCAGGCGCGGGAAGCGCTGCTGCACCCGCTCCGCCGGCACCAGCGTGGCATCGGCGATGCGCGGCACGCGCGAGGGCGGCGGCGGCCGGCCGGTCTCCACCCAGTCCTCGAGCGCGGCGAGGAGGGCGCGCAGCACCGGGCTCGCGGAATGCGGGTTGTTGGCGTGGCGGCAATTGCCCCGCGCGCCGGTGGCGCCGAAGCGGCCGCCATGCCGCGTGCCGGCGACGAGGTAGTGGCGCGTGTTCGGCAGCTCCGGCAGGTCGCGCAGGCCGGCCGGGTCGGTATGGGTGAGCGAGGCGCCCTTCTGCCAGTATTCGGTGGAGGTGTTCACCTCCATCAGCAGCGGGTCGCTGCCGTCGCCCCGCATCAGCGCGGCGCGCCGGCCGGTCACCGGGTCGGTGGTCGCCGCCGCCGCCATCGGGAACCAGATCTCGGGATAGGCGAAATCCTCGTGCCAGGTCGCGGTGCGGTCGGGCTGGCCGAAGCGGTGATTGGCGAAGACCCGGCCGGCGCCGGCGATATGCGCCAGCACGCCATCGAAGACCCGGCCGCCGCGCCCGTCGGCATTCATGCCGAGATCGATGAAATGCCGCAGCCAGCGGCCGGATTGCGATAGGCCGACGGCATAGCTGGCGCGGATGGCGATGCCGGCGAGCGGCCCGGGCCGCCCATGCCCCTCCCCAGCCCCGCCCCCAGGCCCATCCCCCTGCCCGCCCTGGCGGAGGAAGCCGATCAGGTCGCGCGTCGCGGCGAAGCCGATGCCGAGCGGCCGGGCGCCGGTCGCGGGATAGCGGAATTCGTAGATGCTGCCGGGGGTGAAGCGGCGCCCCTCCGGCTCCAGCCGGATGGCCCGGTCGCCTGCATAGGCGAAGGCGACCGGCTCGGGCGCGTCCTGGCGGGTGCGGCGGACCGTCAGGCTGGCCTTGCCCGGATCGGGGTCGGCGACGGGATAGGACAGCGGCGCCGTCGGCCGGTCCGCCGGGTTGATCCGGGTGCCGAAGACGAACTCGTCCCGCACCGGCCCGGTGACGCCGGGCAGCACCGGCAGGGCGATGCGAAGCCCATCGTTGGCGGCCGGCGCCTCGGGGTCCCAGCCGTTCCAGACCACCGTCGTGCCGCGGCGCAGCGGCAGGGCGAGGCCGGCCGAGCCGGCGCTCCGCGCCGCGTTCAGCGCCGGCTGCGCCTCGGGGGAGTCGAACAGGTCGCGGAACAGCATCTTCCGGCCGCGGTTGGTGATCTCGGTGAGCAGCCGGCCATCGGCGCGCGCCGGGTCGGCCGGGCGCAGGATCACCACCTCGGTCGCATACTCCACCCAGCCGCGTTGGTTGCGCGGCGCCAGCGCCAGGTCGGCGATCGGCGCGTTGCGCGGATCGGCGGGGTCGAGCTCGCCCCGCGCCGTGGCGGCGATGCGGAGATAGGGGCCGGCGCCGAAATCCTGGCCATCGGCGAAGCGCTCCTCGGCCGTGACCTCGAAGGCGGTGAGGCGGGCGGCGGCCGGGGCGGCGGCCAGCAGCACCGCGGCGGCCGTGACGGCGCGTTTCATGATGGACCCTCCCGCGGCCAGGATAGCCGGATGCGCATCCTCGTTCCAAAGCCCCAATGCGTGCCGGCGCCCGCGGCTCAGCCGGCCTCGAGCGGCAGGCCGACATAGTTCTCCGCCAGCGTCAGGGCCCCGGCGGCGGAGCGGCAGACATAGTCGAGCTCGGCGAGCTGCACCCTGTGCTCGAAGGGATCGCCGCCGTCGAAGCGGTGCAGCAGGCTGGTCATCCACCAGGAGAAGCGCTGCGCCTTCCAGATCCGGCGCAGCGCGGTCGATGAATAGGCATCGAGCAGCGCCAGGCCCTGGCCGCGATGCCAGGCCTCGATGGCGCGGGCGAGGACGACGACATCGGCGATGGCGAGGTTCATGCCCTTGGCGCCGCTTGGCGGCACGATATGCGCGGCATCGCCGGCGAGGAAGAGGCGGCCGTGGCGCATCGGCTCGACGACGAAGCTGCGCATCGGCGTCACGCCGCGCTGCAGGATCGGCCCCTCCTTGACCGGCGAGGCGCCGTCGCGCCCGGCCATGCGGGCATGCAGCTCGGCCCAGATCCGGTCATCCGGCCAGGCGGCGAGGTCCTCCTCCGGCCGGCATTGCAGGTAGTGCCGCGCCAGGGAGTTGCTGCGCATCGTCGCCAGGGCGAAGCCGCGCTCGTGCCTCGCATAGATCAGCTCGTGCGAGGCGGGCGGGGCGGCGGCGAGGATGCCGAGCCAGGCGAAGGGATAGACCCGCTCGAAGACCTGCAGCCGCCCGGCGGGGATGGCGTCGCGGCAGATGCCGTGGAAGCCGTCGCAGCCGGCGAGGATGTCGCAATCGAGCACCTGCTCCCGGCCGTCCTGGCGGAAGGCGAGGCGCGGGCGATCCGTGTCGAGGCCCCGCACCGCCAGGCCCTCGGCCTCGAAGAGCAGCGGCGCGCCGGCGGCGAGGCGGGCGGCGATCAGGTCCTTCACCACCTCCTGCTGGCCGTAGATCGTCACCCGCTTGCCGGTCAGCCCGGCGAGGTCGATGCGGTGCCCCTCGCCGTCGAAGCGGAGCTCGATCCCAGCATGCGGCAGCCCCTCGCGGCGCAGCCGCTCGCCGACCCCGGTCGCGGTCAGCACGTCGACCGTGCCCTGCTCCAGCAGCCCGGCGCGGATGCGCTCCTCGACATAGGCCCGCGACCGGGCCTCGATGAGGACGGTCTCGATGCCCGCCCGGTGCAGGAGATGCCCGAGCAGCAGCCCGGCCGGCCCGGCGCCCACGATCCCCACCTGCGTCCGCATGACGGCCTCCCTCTCCTGCCGAGACTCTGCCGGCCGGGCCAGGGCTGGCAAGGGTTTGCGCCGGCGCCGCGCGGGCGCGACACTGCCGGCGGGAGGAACCGCCATGGCCCGCCAGCTCTACGACCTCGCCAGCGCCGACCCGGCGCTGCGCTTCAGCCCCTATTGCTGGCGCATCCGCCTCGCCCTCGCCCATAAGGGGCTGCCGGTCGAGACCATCCCCTGGCGCTTCACCGAGACCGAGCGGCTCGCCTTCTCCGGCCAGGGGCTGGTGCCGGTGCTGGTCGATGGCGAGCGGGTGGTGCACGAGTCCTGGGCCATCGCCGAATACCTGGACGCGGCCTATCCGGACCGGCCGAGCCTGTTCGGCGGCCCGGCGGCGCAGGCGGTGACGCGCTTCGTCAACGGCTGGGCCGATGCCACCCTGCACCCGGCGCTGGCGCCGATGATCCTGCGCGACCTCCTCGACGTCATCCTGCCCGAGCACCGCGCCTATTTCCGCGAGAGCCGGGAGCGGCGCTTCGGCCGCACGCTGGAGGCGATGGCGGCCGAGCGCGACCAGGCCGTGACCGGCTTCCGCAGGCTGCTGCAGCCGCTGCGCCTGGTGCTGCGGGCCCAGCCCTTCCTGGCCGGCGCGGCCCCCGCCTATGCCGACTACATCCTGCTCGGCACCTTCCAATGGGCGCGCTGCGTCAGCGGCTTCCGCCTGCTGGAGGGCGACGACCCGGTGCATGCCTGGCGGGCGCGGATGCTCGATGCGCATGACGGGCTTGCAGGGCGCGCCCCCGGCCACGAGGTGTAGGGCGGGCTGCCCGGAAAGGATGCGCGGCATGGCGGAACAGGAGGCGGAAGGCATGGTCTGCGGCCCGGAGGGCTGCGCCGATGGCCGGCCGACGCCGGCCGGGGCCGGCGGCGCGCGGCCGCTGCCGCGGGCGGCCTCCCGCATCGACGTGGTCTCGGACGCGATCTGCCCCTGGTGCTGGGTGGGCAAGCGGAACCTGCGCCGCGCGCTCGACCTGCTGGCGGCCGAGGGCGAGGCCTTCGAGGTGCATTGGCGCCCCTTCCAGCTCAATCCCGACATGCCGCCGGAGGGTGTGGAGCGCGAGGCGTACCGCGCCGCCAAATTCGGCAGCCTGGAGCGCAGCCGCGAGCTGGACGCGCAGGTGGCCGCCGCCGGGCGCGCCGCCGGGCTGGAATTCCGCCACGCCCTGATCCGGCGGACCCCGAACACGGTGGCGGCGCATCGCCTCATCCGCCTCGCCGGCGAGACCGGCCCGGCCTTGCAGGACCGCGTCGTCGAGGCGCTGTTCCAGGCCTATTTCCACGACGGCCAGGATATCGGCGACCGCGCGGTGCTGGCGGCCATCGCCGCCGGCGAGGGGCTCGAGGCCGGCGCCCACCTCATGGGCGAGGACGGCCGCGCCGAGGTGCTGGCGGAGGATCTGGGCTTCCGCCGCGCCGGGATCTCGGGCGTGCCGAGCTTCGCGCTGGAGGGGCATGTGCTGTTCAGCGGCGCCATGCCGGGCGAGCGGATCGCCGATGCGCTGCGCCGGGCGCTGGCCATCCTCCGCCAGCACGCCGCCCGCGCCGCGGAGTAGGACGCCCGGCGGTCGAGGGCGGCCGCCGGGCGACCGGCGTCAATACGTGGCCCGGCCGCCCGAGACGTCGAAGACGGCGCCGGTCGAGAAGCTGCAATCCGGGCTGGCCAGCCAGCAGATCAGGCCGGCGATCTCCTCCACCTCGGCGAAGCGCCCGGCCGGGATCTTGGAGAGCATGTAGGCGATCTGCGCCTCCGTCATCTGCTTGAAGATGTCGGTCGCCGCCGCCGCCGGGGTGACGCAGTTCACCCGCACCCCGGTCTGCGCCAGCTCCTTGCCGAGCGACTTGGTGAAGCCGATCACCCCGGCCTTGGCGGCGGAATAGGCGGCGGCGTTCGGGTTGCCCTCCTTGCCGGCGATGGAGGCGACATTGACGATGCGGCCGTAATTGCGCGCCCGCATCCCCGGCACCACGGCGCGGCAGGAGAGGAAGACGCCGGTGAGGTCGATCTCGATCACCTGCCGCCAGGCCTCGATCGGATAGGCCTCGACCGTCGCGTTCGGCCCGGTGATGCCGGCATTGGCGACCAGGATGTCGAGCGGGCCGAGGCGCGCCTCGGTGGCGGCGAGCGCCGCCTCGATGCTGGCATAGTCGGCAACGTCGACCCGCGCCGCGACGCCGCCGAGCCGGGCGGCCACCCGCTCGGCCTCGGCGAGGTCCACGTCCCAGATCGCCGGCCGGCCGCCGCTCGCCGCCACCCGCTCGGCGACGGCGAGGCCGATGCCGCGCGCGCCGCCGGTGATGGCCGCGACGCGGCCCTTGAGATCGAGTGCGTTCATCGCTTGTCCCTCACGCGTGACGGCCGATCCTATGGCCGGCGCGTGGCCGCGCCTATCCCGGCAGGGGCACCGCCGAGATAATGACGATGGCGCTGGCATAGGGGTATTCGTCGGTAATCGTCAGGTCGAGCTGCGCCGCATGCCCGGCCGGGGTGAGCGCGGCGAGGCGCGCCGCGGCGCCGCCCGCGAGATGCAGCGTCGGCTTGCCCGAGGGCAGGTTGACCACGCCGAGGTCGCGCATGAAGACGCCGCGGGCGAAGCCGGTGCCGAGCGCCTTGGAGGCGGCCTCCTTGGCCGCGAAGCGCTTGGCATAGGTGCCGGCGCGCAGCTTCTCGGTCCGCCGCTCCGCCTTGGCCCGCTCGACCGGGGTGAAGACGCGCTCGAGGAAACGCTCGCCGTGGCGGGCGATGACCTGTTCGATGCGGCGGATGTCGACGACGTCGTTGCCGAGGCCGATGATCATCCGCGCATGCGCTCCACCCGAAGGTTGTCGGCCGGGGCGCGCAGCGCCGCCATGATGCGCTCCAGGTGCCGCAGGTCGGTGACCTCGACGTCGATCAGCACCTCGATGGTCTCGCCGTCCCGGTGCTGCACCTTCAGCCCGGTCACCGCGCCGTCGTTCTGCGCCACCGTCTCGGTCAGGGCGGCGAGGGCCGAGTTGCGCGTCCGCGTCTCCACCACCACGCGGCCGACCCGGGTCGCGGAAGAGGCCTCGTCCCAGTCGATGTCGAGGAAGCGCTCCGGCGTCGCCGCGAAATTCTCGAGCGTGTGGCAATCGGCGGCGTGGATCGTCACGCCCTTGCCGGTGGTGACGATGCCGAGGATGCGTTCGCCCGGCAGCGGATGGCAGCAGCCGGCGAAATGGTAGGGCATGCCGCTGACGAGGCCGGTGACGGGCAGCCCGGCGGCGGCGGTGGCGCGGCCGCCGCCGGCCCGCTCCGGCCGGCCGAGCATCGGGCTGGCGCCGAGCCGCGCCCGCGGCCGGGTGAGCGGCAGCGGCTCGGTGTTGCGCGGCGGGATGCGCAGCTCGGGCACCGCGGCGTGCAGCACCTCGCGCGCCGAGAGCGAGCCGGAGCCGACCGCGGTGTAGAGCTCGTCCAGCCCCGGCTGCTTCAGCGCCTTCAGCGCCCCTTCCAGCAGCTTCTCCGACCCCTCCAGCCCCTCCTGGCGGAAGACGCGCACGATGGCGGAGCGGCCGCTCTCGCGGTTCTCCTCCTTCTGCCGGGCATGCACGAAGCGGCGGATGCGGGCGCGCGCCTTGCCGGTGACGACGAAGCGTTCCCAGGCCGGGTTGGGCTGGCCGCCGCGGGCGGTGATGATCTCCACCTGGTCGCCATTCTCGAGCTGGTGGCGCAGCGGCACGATCTTGCCGTTGACCTTGGCGCCGACGCAGGAATCCCCGACCTGGCTGTGGACCTCGTAGGCGAAGTCGATCGGCGTGGCGCCGCGCGGCAGCTCGATCAGGTCGCCCTTGGGGGAGAAGCAGAAGACCTGGTCGCGGTGCAGCTCGAGCTTGGTGTGGTCGAGGAAGTCCTGCGCGCCCTCGGCATTCTCCAGGATGTCGAGCAGCGCCCGCACCCAGGGGTAGCGCTTGCGGTTGGCGCCCGGGGTCTGGCCCGCCGGCCCCTGCTTGTAGATCCAGTGCGCGGCGACGCCGTATTCCGCGACCTCGTGCATCTCGCGGGTGCGGATCTGCACCTCGATCTTGGCGTTGCGCCGCTCCGGCACCGTCACGCCGGTGTGCAGCGACTGGTAGCCGTTGGTCTTTGGCGTCGAGATGTAGTCCTTGAAGCGGCCGGGCACCACGCGATAGGCGTCGTGCACGGCGCCGAGCGCGGCGTAGCAGGCGGCGCGGTCGTCGACGATGACGCGGAAGGCCATGACGTCCGAGAGCGCCTCGAAGGCCACGTTCTTCTTCTGCATCTTCAGCCAGATCGAGTAGGGCGACTTCTCCCGACCCGTGACGTCGATCGCATGCACCCCGTGCCGCCCCAGCACGCGCTTCAGGTCCTGCTCGATCTCCTTGATCAGGTTGGCGCTCTGGCCGCGCAGATAGGTCAGGCGGGCGGCGATGGTCTGCCGCGCCTCCGGATGCATCTCCTGGAAGGAGAGGGTCTCGAGCTCGGTCTTCAGCGCATCCATGCCGATGCGCTCGGCGAGCGGGGCGAAGATCTCGATGGTCTCGCGCGCCGTCTTCCGCCGTCGCTCCGGCTGCGGCACGAAATGCAGCGTGCGCATGTTGTGCAGCCGGTCGGCGAGCTTGACGAGCAGGACGCGGATGTCCTCGCTCATCGCCAGGACCAGCTTGCGGAGGTTCTCCGCCTGCTTGGTGCGCTCGGATTGCAGCTCGATGCGCGTCAGCTTGGTGACGCCGTCCACCAGCCGGGCGACCTCGGCGCCGAAGCGGCGCTCGATCTCCTTCAGCCCGACGCTGGTGTCCTCGGCGACGTCGTGCAACAGCGCGGTCGCGATGGTCGCGCTGTCGAGCCGGTAGTCGGCGAGGATGTTCGCCACCGCGATCGGGTGGGTGATGTAGGGGTCGCCGTTCTCGCGGCGCTGCGTCGCATGCGCCTCGGCGGCGGTGCGGCCGGCGCGCTCGATCAGCGCGACATCGGCGCGGGGGTCGTAGCCGGCGACCCGCCGGGCGAGGGCTTCCACCTCTTCCAGTCCCGGGGGCAGTCCCGGGGGCAGCCCCGGCGGCGGGCCGGCCGGCGGCGCGGCTGCGAGGCCCGCCGGCGCCAGGCCGGCGGCCGG
Source organism: Roseicella frigidaeris (assembly GCF_003258945.1). Classification (GTDB taxonomy): domain Bacteria; phylum Pseudomonadota; class Alphaproteobacteria; order Acetobacterales; family Acetobacteraceae; genus Paracraurococcus; species Paracraurococcus frigidaeris. The sequence continues at coordinate 36,310 of NZ_QLIX01000024.1, forward strand.
GCCTTCCGGGGCGCGCGGCACCGGAGCCGCCAGAGGCCCGGTGTCGCGCGTGGTCAATGGCGCCTCCTCAGCGACGGGTCCTCAGCGACGGGCGCCGTTGAGCTCGGCCGCGATCGCCGCCTCGAGATCGTCCGGCGACATGTCTTCGAGGCCCTGGCCCTCGGCGGGCAGCTCCTCGTTGACATCCATGACGCCGAAGATGTTCTCGTCGGTGGCGATGAGGTCGAGCACCTCCTCCTCCGCCGGCTCGGGCTCGGGTGCGCGCTGCAGCGACTTGATCAGGTCGGCCTCGATGGCATCGAGCGGCACCGTCTGGTCGGCGATCTCGCGCAGCGCCACCACCGGGTTCTTGTCGTTGTCGCGGTCGAGGGTCAGCTCCTCGCCGCGGCCGATGTTGCGGGCCCGCTGCGCCGCGAGCAGCACGAGCTCGAACCGGTTGGGGATCTGGAGGATGCAGTCTTCGACTGTGACACGCGCCATCGCGGCCTCGTTATCGCTTGGGGCGACGCGCGGAGGAGACCCCCGCAACGCACCGCTTTTCAGGAGAATCCTTCAGATAGACACCCCGCCGGCCCGGCGCAAGCATCAAGGCCCCCGCCATGCCGCTGCGCAGCATGGCAGCCCGGATCGGCGCGGCAGGACCGGCGGCGCCGGTTACAGTTTGCGGCACGCCACCCCCTGGCCAAACGTGGGTAAAACTCCCACTATCCGGCCAGCACCGGCACGGACGGGGCCTGGTCGGCCAGATCCTCCAGCAGCGCCTCGACGGTCCGGCCGAGGACGGGGTGGACCCAGCCGGGCGCCACGTCGCGCAAGGGCTCGAGGACGAAGCGGCGCAGATGCGCCCGGGGGTGCGGCAGGATGGGATCGGGCGCGGCGCGGCGCAGGCCGTCGACATCGATCAGGTCGAGATCGAGGGTGCGCGGCGCATTGGGGAAGGGCCGCTCGCGGCCGGCACCGGCCTCGATGCGTTGCAGCATGCGGAGCAACTCTCCCGGCTCCGGGGCTGTTCCCTCTAGACGCGCGATGCCGTTGATGTAAGGCGGCGACCCCGGCAGGGGGGGAACCGGGTCAGTTCTGTACCAGCGCGAGAGCGCCGCCAGCCGCAGGCCCGGCAGGGCCGCCAGCGCCGCCGCGGCCGCTTGGCAGGTCGCCAGGGGCGAGGCGCCGGTCGCGGCGGGCAAATTCGCGCCAAGGGCGATAATTATCACGTTTTCTCGCTTACAAATCGATAAGACCAGGGTAGTATGGAAAGGTGCCACATCGGCATGCATCACATTTCGAGAGCGCGTAGCTTGCAGCCCGAGCGGATCGAACGCGTCGCCGTCTTCATCGACGGCGCAAACCTTTACGCCGCGTCCCGGACCCTCGGGTTCGACGTGGACTACAAGAACCTCCTGGCCCATTTCCGCCAGCGCGCCTATCTCGTGCGGGCCTACTACTACACGGCGCTGCTCGAGACGGAGGAGTACTCGCCCCTCCGGCCCCTGGTCGATTGGCTCGGCTACAACGGCTATGCCGTCGTCACCAAGCCGGCGAAGGAGTTCACCGACGCCACCGGCCGCCGCCGGGTGAAGGGCAGCGTGGACATCGAGATGGCGGTCGACGTGCTGGACCTGACGCCGCATCTCGACCACGCCGTGATCTTCTCGGGCGATGGCGACCTGCGCCGGCTGGTCGAGGCGGTGCAGCGCCGCGGCGTGCGGGTGACGGTGATCTCCACCATCCGCACCCAGCCGGCGATGATCGCCGACGACCTGCGCCGGCAGGCGGATTCCTTCATCGACCTCGCCGACCTCGCCGAGCACATCACCCGCCGGCAGGTGGAGCCGCGGGCCCGCACCGCGCCGCCGCCGGCGCGCGCCGCCGCCACCGGGACCCGCGCCACGCCGGCCGATCCCTTCCGCGAGGGGCCCGAACTGCCCGACTAGGGCGGGTCCCGTTCGCGTGGGACCACGCGAACGGATGAAGGTCGTCTGAAAGCAATGGCCTGGTGCATGCTGCGCGAACCCGGGCGGACGCGGCATGCCCAGGTCCGGCCGAGGGCCCGGGGGCCCGCTGCCGCCCGGGGCCGGGCATCGGGCGGCCAGGCCACGGACCCGGCTGCCCCTGCCCGCCGGCCCCTTCCCGCCCACCCCTTCCCGCCTTGGCGCGGCCGCGCTACCTCGCGGCCAGCCGCGATGATCCCCGCCCCCCTTCCCCCCGATCCGCCCCAGCCGGACCGCGACTGCCCGCTCTGCCCGCGGCTCGTCGCCTTCCGCAGCGCCAACCGCGCCGCCTTTCCCGACTGGCACAACGCCCCGGTGCCCTCCTGGGGCCCGCGCGACTCGCGCATCCTGGTGCTCGGCATGGCCCCCGGCCTGCGCGGCGCCAACCGCACCGGCCGCCCCTTCACCGGCGACCATGCCGGCAAGCTGCTCTACGCCACCCTGCTCGACCAGGGTCTGGCGCGCGGGCGGTACGAGGAGCGGCCGGATGACGGGCTGGTCCTCACCGGCTGCCGGGTGGTGAACGCGGTGCGCTGCGTGCCGCCAGCGAACCTGCCGCAGCCGGTCGAGGTGCGGAGCTGCAACGGCTTCCTCGCCGGCGAGCTGGCGGCGATGCCGGCGCTGCGCGTCGTCCTCGCCCTCGGCGTGCTGGCGCACAACGCCCTGCTGCGGACCTTCCGCATCCCCGCCGCCCGCCTGCCCTTCGGCCATGGCCGGCTGCATGCGCTGCCGGGCGGGCTGCTGCTCGCCGACAGCTACCATGTCAGCCGCTACAACACCTCGACCCGCCGGCTGACGCCCGCGATGTTCGAGGCGGTGATGCAGGAGGTCGTCGCCCGGGCCGCCGCCTGAGCGCGGCCGCCCGACCGCGACGGGGCGCCTGCCGCGACGTCGGACCGCGACGTCAAACTGGCAGCCGCACCCGCGCCCGCAGCCCGCCCATCGGGCTCTCCTCCAACGAGATCTCGCCGCCATGCGCCCGCACGATGTCCCGGGCGATGGCGAGGCCGAGCCCGGTGCCGCTCGGCGAGCCGCTGTGGAAGGGGCGGAAGGCACCCTCCCGCTGCCCGGCCGGGATGCCGGGCCCGTCATCGTCCACCACCACCTCGGCCCAGAGGGGCCCCGACGCGGATGAGCCCGACTCGCGCCCCCCCGGCTCGCCGGGCCCCGCGCCGGCCGGGCTGCCGCGCGGCACCGTCCGCACCGCCACCGCGACGCGGCCGGCATGGCGCCGCGCATTGTCGAGCAGGTTGCCGAGGCAGCGGCGCAGCGCATCGGGCCGCAGCGGCATCAGCAGCGCCGGCGGCGCCGCCACCGCCACCTGCGCCCCGGCGCGGCGGGCATTGGCGGCGATGTCCTGCACCAGCTCGACCAGATCCGCCTGCCGCGCCTGCTCGGTCCCCTCGCCGCGGGCGAAGGCGAGATAGGCGGCGGTCATCCGCTCCATCTCCTCGACATCCTGGGTCAGGGCGACGAGGTCCTCCTCGGTCTCCGGCGCGCGCGGCAGCATGGCCAGCGCCAGCCGCATGCGGGTCAGCGGCGTCCGCAGGTCGTGGCTGATGCCGGCCAGCATCTCGGTGCGCTGGCCGACGAAGCGGCGGATGCGCTCCTGCATCTGGTTGAAGGCGGCGGCGGCCTGGCGCACCTCGCTCGCGCCCTCGGGCTTGATGGCACCGACATCGCGGCCGAGGCCGAAGGCCTCCGCCGCATCGGCGAGGCGGCGGATTGCCCGCACCTGGTTCTTCATGAAGAGGATGGCGATGCCCGAGAGCAGCAGCGCCGAGCCGACCAGCCAGATGACGAAGAGGTAGAGCGTCGCGGTGAAGAGGCGCTTGCGCGGCGCCTCGACATGCAGCACGCCGTCCGGCAGCTGCACCCGGATGATGACGCTGCGCGGGTCGCTCTGCCAGTCGGTGTCGAAGGGCAGCCGCACCCGCTCCCAGAGGGCTTTGTTCAGGTCCTCCTCGAGCGGCAGCAGCGGCAGGCTGGCGGGGCGGGTGACGAGCTCGAGACGCGCCCCCGGCTCGAAGGCGAGCGCCAGGTCGAGCCGCCAGACCGCCTCGCGGAACAGCCAGGGGCGGTTCTCCGGCTCCTCCCGCCGCACCAGCTCGACCAGCATCGCCACGTCGCCGGCCACCCCCCCGGCGAGCCGGCGCGAGATGACGTCGAGATGCCCGCCGTAGAAAAGCTGCAGCGCCACCGCCTGCAGCACCAGGATGGGTACCAGGATGATCAGCACCGAGCGGCCGAGCAGCCCGCGCGGCACCAGCGCCCGCAGCACCCGCGCCAGCGGCCGGCGCGCCGGCGGCGCCTCGGCGGCGCGGGCGCTCACGGCCCGGGCCGCAGCACGTAGCCGCGGTGGCGGACCGTGTGCAGGAAGCGCGGCTCGCGCGGGTCGGGCTCGATCTTGCGGCGCAGCCGGGTGACCTGGACATCCACCGCCCGCTCCCCGGCCTCCGGCGTGCCGAGGGCGGCGGCGATCTCCTCGCGGCTCAGCACCTCGCCGGCGCGGCGGGCGAGCGCGGTGAGCAGCGCCGCCTCGCCGCCGGTGAGGCGGATCGTGCCCTCCGGCCCGCGCAGCTCCGAACGCTCGGCATCGAACCAGCGCATGCCGAGCTGCACCGGCGCCTGCGGCAGCACCGGCTGCGGCGGCGGCGAGGTGCGGCGCAGGATGGTGCGGATGCGCAGCGCCAGCTCGCGCGGGTCGAAGGGCTTCGCCAGGTAGTCGTCCGCGCCCATCTCGAAGCCGGCGACGCGGTCGTCCGGCCCGCCGCGCGCGGTGAGCATCAGCACCGGCACGTCCTTGCCCTCGCGCCGCAGCGACTCGACCAGCTCCAGCCCGCTCTCGCCCGGCATCATGACATCGAGCACCAGCAGGTCGAAGGCCATGGCCGAGAGCGCGCCGCGGGCCGCGGCGGCATCGGCCGCGGCGGTGACGCGGAAGCCCTGCTCGGCCAGGTAGCGCTGCAGCAGCGCGCGCAGCCTGGCATCGTCGTCCACCACCAGGAGATGGGCGTTGTCGATGGCGAGTTCGGCCGGCATGTCCTGCGTCTTCCCCCGGGAGGCGGGCCGCGGCGACCGATCGGCGGCCGGGGCGCCCGTTCTCCGATAGGCTGGGATGGCATCCGGCGCCAGCGGCAAGGCGGCCCGTACCGCTTGGCGCGCGGGGACGCCGCGGCGCGGCAGCTCAGCCGGTGCGGGCGAGCGGCGGCGCGCCGGGCCGCGGCGGGGCGGGCCGTTCCAGCCGCTCGAGCTGGGCCCGGGCCGCCGGCCCCATCAGCCCGCGCATGACGCGGCGGAATCCCTCCACCGCGACCGGCCCGGCCTCCCGATAGGCCTGCATCACCCATTCGCGCTGCCGCTCGAAGAGCCGCCGCTCCAGCGCCTCGCCCGTCTCGGTGAGCGACAGCAGGCGCTGCCGCCGGTCGTTGCGCCCGGTCGCCTGCAGCACGTAGCCCTGCTCGATCAGCGGCGTCAGCACGCGCGCCAGCGACTGCTTGGTGATGCCGAGGATGCCGAGCAGCTCGCCGACCGTGATGCCCGGCCGGCGGCCGACGAAATGCAGCACGCGGTGATGCGCCCGGCCCATGCCGAGCTCGGCCAGGATCTGGTCGGGCCCGGCGGTGAAGTCGCGGTAGCCGAAGAAGAGCAGGTCCTGGGCGAGGCGCAGCTCCTCCTCGCGCAGGAAGAGCAGGTTGCGGCCGGCCCCCACCGGAGCCCCGACCTGCGGCTCCGCCCCCGGCTTGTCCGTCTGATCCGGCATGGCTGGCATGCTGCGCCGTCCGGCCTCCTATTGGGTCAGTAAGATTGACACATTTTTCCAATGAGGTCTAGTTTGGCTCCCGTCAAGCAAGGATATTGCGGAGAGCGCGGTCATGGCGTTGGTTCCTTACGGTGATACGGATCGCCTGCCCAGCCCCGGCGGCCCCGTCCGCGGCCCCGCGCGGCGCCGGCCGCGAGTCGCCGGCCGCCTTCGGGCCTGATATTGGCGGCCGCCCCCGGCACCCCCGGTGCCCCGCGGCGCGGCGCCCTCCCCTCCCCCGATCCCGCCGGCCGCCCGCCGGCACCATGAAAGGACCGCACGCATGGCCGACTTCCCCATCACCCGCACCAGCCAGCCGAAGCCGAAGCCGGCGGATGAGGGCCTCGCCTTCGGCAAGCTGCTCACCGACCACATGTTCCTGATGGACTACACCGAGGGCAAAGGCTGGCACGCGCCGCGCATCGTCCCCTACGGGCCGATCAGCATGGACCCGGCGACGACCGTGCTGCACTACGGCCAGGCGATCTTCGACGGGCTGAAGGCCTTCCGCGGCGCCGATGGCCGGGTGCGGCTGTTCCGCGCCCAGCGGCATGCCGAGCGCTTCGCCCGCTCGGCGAAGATCATGTGCATGCCGGAGCTTCCCGTCGACCTCATCCGCGAGAGCTTCGACGCGCTGGTGAGCGTGGACCAGGACTGGGTGCCGCGGGCGCCCGGCACCTCGCTCTACCTGCGCCCGACCATCATCGCCACCGATGTCATGCTCGGCGTGCATCCGGCGCACAGCTACCTGTACTTCCTGATCCTCTCGCCGGTCGGCAGCTACTACAAGGAGGGGGTGAAGCCGGTGCGCATCCTCGCCTCCGACACGCATGTGCGGGCGGTGAAGGGCGGGCTCGGCGAGGCGAAGACGGCGGCCAATTACGCCGCCAGCCTGGCCGGCCAGCGCGACGCCGAGGCGGCCGGCTACACCCAGGTGCTCTACCTCGACGGCGTGCAGCGCAAATACCTCGACGAGGTGGGCACGATGAACATCATGCTCCGCATCGGCGACGAGGTGATCACCCCGCCGCTCGCCGGCACCATCCTCGACGGCGTCACCCGCAACAGCGCGCTGACCCTGATGCGCGACTGGGGGCTCCGCGTCACCGAGCGGCCGATCACCATCGACGAGGTGATGCAGGCCGGCCGCGACGGCAGGCTGCAGGAGATGTGGGGCACCGGCACCGCCGCCGTGGTCTCGCCGGTCGGCACGCTCGGCTACCGGGGCGAGGACGTCACCATCAATGGCGGCCGCACCGGCGAGCTGACGCAGAAGCTCTACGACACCATCACCGGCATCCAGTACGGGCGCGGCAACGACCCGCACAACTGGACCAGCCTGGTGCCGGCGCCGCGAGGCTGATCCGGCCGGCGGGGAGGCGGCCATGGCGGATGCCGCATGGCTCGCCTCCGCGGCCGGCTTCGCCCTGGCCATGGCGGCGTCGCCGGGGCCGAACAACATGCTCGCCGCCACGGCCGCGGCGAATTTCGGCCTGCGGCGCAGCCTGTCCCAGGTGATCGGGGTCTCGCTCGGCTTCCCGGTCATGCTGGTCCTCGTCGCCCTCGGCGCGGCGACGCTGCTGCAGGCGGTGCCGGGGCTGCTGCTCGGCCTGCGCTGGCTGGGCGCCGCCTGGATGCTGTGGCTGGCCTGGCGCATCGCCACCGCGGCGCCGGCCGCGCCCGTGGCCACCCCCATGGCCGCCCCGATGACCGGGCCGCGCGCGCAGCCGATGACGGTGCTGCAGGCGGCGCTGTTCCAATGGGTGAACCCCAAGGCCTGGATCATCGCTGGCGGCGCGGTGGCCGCCTATACCGGCGGCGGGGTGCTGGCGGATACGCTGATCCTCGCGCTGCTCTTCGCCGTGGTCAGCTTCGCCAGCCTGCTCGGCTGGGCGGCGCTCGGCCTCGGCACGGCGCGGCTGCTGCGCGGCCCGGCGGCGCTGCGCTGGTTCAACCGCGCCATGGCGGCGCTGCTGGTCGCCTCGCTGGTGCCGCTGCTCGCCGGATAGCCTTGGTCTCACGGCGCCGGGTCGAGGCCGGTCTCGTGGATCACCGGCCAGGCCGCCGGCGAGCGCAGATAGGCGACCAGCGCCGCCGCCGCCTCGGGCTGCTCCGCCCGGATGGCAAGACCGGCGGAGAAGGCGGTGACCCGCTGCAGCGCATCCGGCAGCGCGCCGACATACGCCGCCCCGGGCACGCCGAGGATCTCGCTCACCTGCTGCAGCCCGACCGCCGCCTCGCCGCGCGCCACCACCGCCGCGACACGCTCGCTCAGGATGCGCCGCGCCTTGGGCAGCACCTGATCGGCGATGCCGAGGCGCTGCACCAGCTCGGTCGAGACATAGACGCCGCTGGCGCTGGCCGAATAGGCGATGGAGGGCGCCTCCAGCAGCATCCGCGCCACCGCCTCGGGCGTGGCGATGTCGGGATGCGGCGCGCCGGCGCGCACCGTCACGCCGATGCGCGAGAGGACGAGGTCGGTGCGGCTGCCCGGCCGGACCTGGCCGGCGGCGATGAGCGCATCCACCGCCTCGCCGGCGATGATGACGAGATCGGCCGGCTCGCCGCGCGCCAGCCGGTTCGGGATGGCATCCGGCGCGTTGCCCATGGAGGCGCCGAGGGCCAGCGCGACGTGATGGCCCGAGGCGCGCTCGAATTCCGGGATCAGCCGCTTCAGCGCGGCGGTGAAGCCGCCCGAGCACATCACCCGGATCTCCGCCGCGGCGGCGAGGCCGGGCAGCAGCGGCAGCAGGGCGATGGCGGCCAGCAGGCTGCGGCGGATGCGGCGCATGACGATCCTCCCCGATCATGGCGGCCGCCATTCGGCACCGCCGGCGCCCCGGCGGCAAGCCATGCACCGGATCAGCCGAAGGCGCGGATGGCCAGCCAGCCCCCGACCAGGCCGAGCGCCGCCTGGATGACGGTGCGGAACCGCGCCTCCGGCATGGCGCGCCGGAGCCGCGTGCCGATCGCCATGCCGAGGGAGGCCGGCAGCACGCCGATCAGCGAGGCGAGGCCGAGATCCGGCGGCAGCAGCCCGGCCCCCGCCATGCCGAGGGCGAGCGTCAGCGTCGCCAGCAGCGCGGCGAGGCCGAAGCCCTGCACGAAATGCTGCGATGGCAGCCGGAGCGCCGCCAGATAGGGCGCGGCCGGCATCAGGAAGCTGCCGGTCATGCCGGCGAGCAGGCCGGAGGTGCCGCCGACCAGCGGCGAGAGCCAGCGCTCCCGCGCCGCGCCCGGCGGCGGCAGCGGCCGGCCGGTGAGGGCCAGCCCGGCCGAGAGCAGGAGCAGCAGGCCGAGCAGGCCGGAGAGGGTCTGCGCATCCGCCCGGGCGAGGATGCCGGCGCCGGCGAGGGTGCCGAGCATGCCGGCGAGGAGGAAGCCCCAGAGCCGACGCAGCACCGGCCGCAGCGCCGGGCCGACCAGCGCCTGCCAGACATTGGCGGCGAGCGTCGGCACCAGCATCAGCGCCATGGCCTCGGGCAGCGGGCGGGTCAGCGCCAGCAGGGCGAGGGTGACCGTCGGCAGGCCGAAGCCGGCGATGCCCTTCACGAAGCCGGCCAGGGTGAAGCTGCCGAGGACGAAGGCCGATTCGGCGAGGTCGAAGCTGGTCATCCGGCGGGAGCCTATACCAACGGGCCGGAGGCCGGGCCGGGCGAGGCCATGCCGGCCTCCGCACCGATGCATCCTGTCTGGTGGCATCCGGGCCGAGGCCTGTAGGCTCGCCCCGGGGAGCGCAGACGTCGCGGGCCGATCGCCACGAGGATGGCGCGCGTCGATACGCCATCGCCATCGGGCACTCCGCCGAGCGCTCTCCCGTGCCAGGAGGGAGAAGACGACATGTGCGAGGACCAGACCACCGCGCCCGTGCAATACATCTTCGCCGCGCGCGACCCGGTGCATGGCGGCGCCTCGGATCTCGAGCCATGGGTCACCGACGGCACCGCCGAGGGCACCCATCTCCTGCTCGACATCGTCCCGGGGACGGGCGGCAGCTCGCCCAGCGGCTTCACGGCGCTCGGCGACGGCCGCGCGGTCTTCACGACGCGCGACGGCACGGACTGGATCACGGACGGCACCGCCGAGGGCACGACGCCGCTGCCCGCCACCCTCCCCGCCCTGACCGGCGGCAGCGTGGCGGCGCTCGGCGATGGGCGCTTCCTGCTCGCCCTCGACGATGGGATGCACGGCACCGAGCCTGTGATCACCGATTTCACGGCGGCCGGAACCCGCCTTCTCGCCGACCTCAACCCGGGTCCGGATGGCAGCGCCCCGGCCCTGTTCACGGCGCTCGGCGACGGCCGCTTCGTCTTCAGCGCCAGCGACCGCAGCCCCGCCAGCGCCCCGCCGGCCGGGGGCGAGGGCGAGGGCGTTGGCCGCGAGCTCTGGATCAGCGACGGCACGGCCGGCGGCACGCATCTGCTGGCCGACATCAACCCAGGCGCCGCGTCCAGCGATCCGGGCGGCATCACGCTGCTCGGCGACGGGCGGTTCCTCTTCACCGCCGATGACGGCACGCATGGCGAGGAACCCTGGATCAGCGACGGCACCGCCTGCGGCACCCATCTCCTCGCCGACATCCAGGCCGGCGCCGGGCGCTCCACCTTCGGCAGCGGCTTCACCGCGCTCGGCGACGGCCGCTTCATCGTCACGGCCGATGACGGCATCCACGGGCTCGAGCCCTGGATCACCGACGGCACCGCCTGCGGCACGCATCTGCTGGCCGACATCAATCCCGGCCTTCTCGACGGCGTCCGGATCCTCACCTCCTATCTCGTGCTCGAGGACGGTCGCGTCCTCATGACCGGGGATGACGGGATCCATGGCCTCGAGCCCTGGATCACCGACGGCACGGCCGAGGGCACCCGCCTGCTCGCCGACATCCAGGCCGGCGGCGCGGATGGCGCCAGCGTCTTCGCCAGCGCCTTCTACACGGCGCTCGGCGATGGCCGCGCCCTGTTCGCGGCCAGCGATGGCCTGCATGGCCGGGAGCCCTGGGTCACCGACGGCACCACCGGGGGCACGCAGCTGGTGATGGATATCCATCCGGGGGAGGTCGGCAGCGACACGCTCATCGTCGGGCCGCTGGCGGAGGGCCGCGTGCTGCTGCGCGCCGACGATGGGGAGCACGGCATCGAATTGTGGTCGACCGACGGCACGGCCGAAGGCACCGCGCTGGTGAAGGACATCTGGCCAGGCAGCTTCAGCAGCATGGCGCTCTTCTTCACCCGCCTCACCCCGATGGATACGGATGCCTGGGGCGCCTAGCAGGCTCGGCGGAGGGCGATCGCACAGACCGGCGGCCGTTGATGGCGGCCCATCGACGGCCGCCTCCGACGACCGGTCCGCCCGTGTCAGCCGGCCAGCGCCGCCTCGATCGCCTGCACCAGCTCCGGCGCATCCGGCGCCACCCGCGAGCCGAAGCCGCGCACCGTGCTGCCGTCGCGCGCGACCAGGTATTTGTGGAAATTCCAGCCCGGCGGCCCGCCGCCGCGCTCGGCGAGGAAGCGATAGAGCGGCACCGCCGCCGCGCCGCGCACCGCCGAGACGGTGGTCATCGGGAATTCGACATTGTAGGTGGCGTCGCAGAAATCCTTGATCGTCTTGTTGTCGGAGGATTCCTGGTTGAAGTCCTGCGAGGGCACGCCGAGCACCACCAGGCCGCGCGGCCCGTAGCGCTCGTGCAGCCGCTCCAGCCCGGCATATTGCGGCGTGAAGCCGCAGAAGCTCGCCGTGTTCACCACCAGCACCGGCTGGCCGCGATAGCGGGCGAGCGGCAGGGGGCCGCCCTCGATGGCCTCCAGGGTGAAGTCGGCGAGGCTCGCCCCCGCCGCACTCCCCGCGCCGCCGGCCATCAGCGCGCCCCCGAGCAGCAGGCCGGTGCGTCGCCCGATCTCAGCCATACCGTTCCTCCAGCCAGGGATCGCCGTTGTTGTGGTAGCCGCGAACCTCCCAGAAGCCGGGCCGGTCCTCGCGCAGCAGCTCGATCCGCGTCACCCATTTCGGGCTCTTCCAGAAGTACAGGCGGGGGATGACGACGCGCACCGGGCCGCCATGCTGGCGGGTCAGCGGCCGGCCCTCCCAGCTATGGGCCAGCAGCACCTCGTCGCGGATGAACTCGGCGAGCGGGACGTTGGTGGTGTAGCCGTCATAGGAGGTGAAGGCGACGAAGCGGGCCTCGTCCTTCACCCGCGCCGCCTCGACCAGGTCGCGGGCGCGCACCCCCTGCCAGCGGTTGTCGTAGCGGCTCCATTGCGTCACGCAATGGATGTCGTTGACCAGCTCGGCCTGCGGCAGGGCCATGAACGCGTCGAGCGTCAGGCGCAGCGGCGCCTGCACCAGCCCCTCCACCCGGAGCCGCCAGCGGTCGCGCGCCACGTCCGGCTGCACGCCGAGATCGAGCACCGGCCAGTCCTTCACCAGGGTCTGGCCGGGCGGCAGGCGCTCCCGGGTCGCGGTGCCGCCGAGGGGATAGGCCTCGCCGGTCAGCAGCCGGCCCTCGCGGGCCCAGGCCTGCTTGGTCTCGATCAGCTTCTCCCGGACCTTGCCGGTCAGGGGGACCGCCTCCTCCGGGGAGGGGCTCTCGGGGGTCTCGTCGGGGGCCATCGCGCTCTCCTGCACCCCCTTAGGTGCCAGCCGCCGCGGCGGTTGCAAGCCCCCGGGGCCGCCTACCCCTTCGCCCGCATCAGCCGCGCCTTGTCGCGCGCCCAGTCGCGGGCCGCGATGGCCGCGCGCTTGTCGTGCTTCTTCTTGCCCTCGGCGAGGCCGAGCAGCACCTTGGCGCGGCCGCGGTCGTTGAAATGGATCTGCAACGGCACCAGCGTCGTGCCGTCCCGGGTGATGCTGCCGATCAGCTCCCGCACCTGCTTGCGGTGCAGCAGCAGCTTGCGCGGGCGGCGCGGCTCGAACCGCGCCACCACGCTGCCCGCCTGCCATTCCGGGATGGTGCAGTTGAACAGCCACATCTCGCCGTCGCGCTCGCCGGCCCAGGCCTCGACGAGCGTCGCCCGGCCGGCGCGCAGCGATTTCACCTCCGGCCCGACCAAGGCGAGGCCGGCCTCGATCGTCTCGCCGATCGTGTAGTCGTGCCGCGCCTTGCGGTTCTGCGCGGCGATGCCGTGCGAGATGAGGGTCTTCTTCTTGTCCTTGGCCATGCGATCTACCGGGAAGGGGTTGGTCCGGCCGGGGAAGGCCGTGCCGCCCCCGACCGCCTCAGTTCAGCAGCCCGACCGAGACCATCGCCTCGCGCACCCGCAGCTTGGTCGCGGGCTGCGCCGGGGCGAGGGGCAGGCGGCAGCGCTCGGCGGTCTTGCCGAGCAGGCTGGCGGCATACTTCACCGGGCCGGGCGAGGTCTCGGCGAAGAGCGCGTCGTGCAGCGGCAGCAGCCGCTCCTGGATCGCCTGCGCCTCGCCGACCCGGCCCTCGCGCCAGGCGCGCTGCATCTCGGCGCAGAGCCGTGGCGCGACATTGGCGGTGACGCTGATGCAGCCGACCCCGCCGGCGGCGTTGAAGGCGAGCGCGGTGTGGTCCTCGCCCGAGAGCTGGATGAAATTCTCGCCGCAGGCGCGCTTCGTGTGCAGCGGCCGCACCAGGTTCGCCGTCGCGTCCTTCACGCCGACGATGTTCCGGTGCTTGGCCAGTCGCGCCATGGTCTCGACCGACATGTCGATGACGCTGCGCGGCGGGATGTTGTAGATGAAGAGCGGCAGGTCCACCGCATCGGCGATAGCGGTGAAGTGCAGCACCATCCCCTCCTGCGTCGGCTTGTTGTAGTAGGGCGTCACCACCAGGCAGGCATCGGCGCCGGCCTGCTTGGCATGGCGGGTGAAGTCGATCGCCTCGGCGGTGCTGTTGCTGCCGGTGCCGGCGATGACCGGCACGCGGCCCCGCGCCGCCTCGACGCAGAGCTCGACCACCCGCTTGTGCTCGGCATGGCTCAGCGTCGGGCTCTCGCCGGTGGTCCCCACCGGGATCAGCCCCTCGGTCCCCTCGCTGATCTGCCACTCCACCAGCTCGACGAAGGCCTTCTCGTCCAAGGACCCGTCGCCACGCATCGGCGTGATCAGCGCGACCATCGATCCCTTGAACATCTGGCGTTCCTCCGGAAGGGCCTGCGGCGGCCGGGCTGGACGGGCGCTCCGCCGCCCTCCCGGGCGGGGCGCGACGGCCGGCGCCATCAGCGACGCGTGAACCTAGTCACCGGCGCCCGCAGCGGCAAGGGCGCGGCCCCATGATCGGTCACACATCGGTACCGGAAAGCGCCTAAGCTCGCCGCATGCGCCGCCGCTCCCTCCTCGCCCTGCCCGCCCTGCTCGGCGCGCCCCTGCTGCCGCTCGGGCTTCGGGGCGACGCCACCGCCCAGCCGCTCGCCGCGGACCCGGCCGCCGCCCGCGCCGCCGGGCGCCAGGCCCTCGCCCTGGCCGGGGCGCAGCGCTGGGCGGAGGCGGAGGCTGCGGCCCAGGCCGCCGAGCCGCCGATCCGCGCCTATGTCACCTGGCTGCGGTTGCAGCAGCGCGGCCAGGCCACCGGCGCGGCCGAGGTGGTGGGCTTTGCCCTCGCCCGGCCGGACTGGCCGGGCCAGGAGACGCTCGGCCGCCGGGCCGAGGAGCTGCTCGCCGCCGAGCCCGATGACGAGCTCGCGGCGCAGTGGTTCGCCGCCCGCGCGCCGCGCAGCCTCGATGGCTACCAGCGTCTGGCCGATGCCCTGACCCGCGCCGGCCGCCCCGGGGAGGCGGCGCAGGTGCTGCGCACCGGCTGGGCCGAGGCGCCGGCCGATCCCCTCGCCGAGCCGGCCTTCCTGGCGCGCAACGCCGCCCTGCTGACGGCGGCCGAGCAGGCCCGGCGCTTCGACCGGCTGGCGCTGGCCCGCGACTTCGCCGGCGCCTCGCGGGTGCTGCCGGCGCTCGACCCGGCGCGGCAGGGCGCGGCCTCGGCCCGCCTCGCCTATGCGGCCGACCGGCCGGAGGCCGACAGCCCGGAGCTTGCCGCCGCGGCGCCGGGCGATGCCGCCCTCACCCTGGAACGCGCCCGCTGGCTGCGCCGGCGCGAGCGGGATGCCGAGGCCGCCGCCGCCTTCGCCGCCGGCACCCGCCAGATCCCCTTCCCCGAGGCCCCCATCGCCCTGGCCGCCTGGCCGGAGCGGAACATCCTGGCGCGCAAGCTGATCCGGCTCGGCGATCCGGCCGCCGCCTATGGCGTCGCCGCCGGCCATGGCATCCGGGCGCCGGGCGAGGCGCGGCAGGATGCCGAGTTCCTCGCCGGCTTCATCGCGCTCGGCCTGCTGCGCGACGCGCCGCGGGCGGAACGGCACTTCGCCCGCCTGGGCGAGGACAGCCGCAGCGTCATCACCCGCGCCCGCAGCCATTACTGGCAGGGCAGGGCGGCGGCGGCGCAGGGCGCCGGCGGCCGGGCCCGGGCGCAGTACCAGGCGGCGGCGGCCTTCCCCCTCGCCTTCTACGGCCAGCTGGGGATCCTCGCCCTCGGCGAGGACGGGGCGCTGCTCGGCGCCCGCATCGCCCGCGCCCCGGTGCCGCAGCCCGGCGCGGCGGAGGAGCGGGCGCTGCTGGCGCGCGAGCCGGCGCAGGTGGTGCTGGCGCTGGCCGAACTCGGCGAGGCGAAGCGGGCACGGCCCTTCCTGCTGCGGCTCGAGGACCTCGCGGCCGATCCGGCGGAGAAGCTGCTGGTGGTGCGCCTGGCGCACCGGATCGGCCGGCCCGACCATGCGGTCTGGGTGGCGCGGCGGGCCGGGGCGAGCGGGCTGATGGCCGGCGCCGATGCCTGGCCCAACCCCTACCCGCCGCCGGCCGAAGGGCCGGAGCCGGCGCTGGTCCTCGCCATCTCCCGCCAGGAGAGCAATTTCGACCCCGAGGCGGTCTCCTCGGCCAATGCCCGCGGCCTGATGCAGCTCCTGCCCTCGACCGCCACGGGTGTGGCCAAGCGGCTCGGGCTGCGGCATCAGGTGGCCATGCTGACCACCGACACGGCACACAACATGCGCCTCGGCGCCGCCTATCTGGACGAGCTGCTCGCCCGCTTCGGCGGCACCCGGCCCTTCGCCATCGCCGGCTACAATGCCGGGCCGAACCGGGTCGACGAATGGCTCGGCACCTATGGCGACCCGCGCAGCGGCAGCCCCGCCATGCTCGACTGGATGGAGCTGATCCCCTTCTCCGAGACCCGCAACTACGTGCAGCGGGTGATCGAGAACATGGCGATCTACCGGGCCTTCGACCCCGCCACGGCGGCGCTCGAGCACCCGATGACGCAGTGGATGCGGGCTGCCGGCTGATGCGGCCGCAGCGTCGGTTCTTCAGCGCCCGCGACGGGCTGCGCCTGTCCGCGCTCGACTGGGCGGGCCCGCCGGGCCGGCCGGCGGCGACGCCGCTGCTCTGCCTCTCCGGCATCTCGCGCTCCTCGCTGGATTTCGAGGCGCTGGCCACCGGCCTGGCCGCGGAGCGGCGGGTGGTCGCCCTCGACTATGCCGGCCATGGCGAGAGCGACCGCGCCGCCGAGCCCGCGCGCTATGCCGGGCCGGAGGCGGTGCAGGACGTGCTGGACGCCGTGGCGGCGCTCGGCCTCGATCGGGTGGCGCTGCTCGGCACCAGCTTCGGCGGCGTGCTCGGCCTGGCGCTGGGCACGCTGCGGCCGGGGCTGCTGGCCGGGCTGGCGCTGAACGACAGCGGGCCGGCGCTGCAGCAGGGCGGCCTCGAGAGCATCCGCGACATCATCGGCCGCGACCCGGGCTTCGCCAGCCGCGAGCAGGCGATCGCCTTCCTGCGGCGGGTGCTGCCGCCGCTCGGCATCGCCGAGGCGGCCTGGCCGGAGGTCGCCGAGCGCACCTACCGGCAGGGCGCGGACGGGCTCTGGCATCCGCGCTGGGACATCCGGATCGTCGACATCCTGCCGCGCGCGCCGGGGGCGACGCCGGATCTCTGGGGCTTCTTCCGCGCCCTGCCGGCGGTGCCGCTGCTGCTGGTCTGGGGCCAGGAGAGCACGGTGCTCACGGCGCCGACGGTGCAGGCGATGCGGGCGGCGCGGCCGGAGATGACGCTCTGCTCGCTGCCGGGGATCGGCCACGCCCCCTCCCTCGGCGAGCCGGCCGCCCGGGCGGCGATCGCGGCCTGGCTGGCCGCGATGCCGTGACGCGGGGCGTGGCGGCGCGGGCCACGGCCCGGCGATGAGGCCGGTGCAGCGCGCCGCCTGGCTGGTGGCGACCCTCGGCGGCATCGGGCGGCTGCGGCCGGCGCCCGGCAGCTGGGGCTCGGCGGCGGTGCTGCCGGCGGCGCTGCTCGGGCCGGGCTGGTGCCTCGGCCTCGGCCTGCTGCTGACCCTGCTCGGCTACTGGGCCTCGCTCCGGCTGCTCGGCGAGGATGCGCCGGCCGATCCGGGCTGGGTGGTGGTGGATGAGGGGGCGGGGCAGCTCCTGACGCTGGCCGCCCTGCCGGCCGGGGCCGGGCTGCCCGGGGTGGCGCTGGCCTTCCTGCTCTTCCGGCTGTTCGATATCACCAAGCCGGGCCCGGTGGGCTGGGCCGACCGGCAGCACGGCGCGCGCGGCATCATGCTCGACGACCTGATCGCCGGGGGGTTGGCGGCGCTGCCGCTGCTGGCGCTGCGCGGCCTGCTGCCCGCGGGGATGCTGTAGGGGGAGGCCGGGAATGCTGCCGTCATCGACGCTCGAGGAGGCGAAGGCGCTGCTGGCGCTGCTGGAGGCGCGCGGCCTCACCCTCGCCACCGCCGAGAGCTGCACCGGCGGGCTGATCGCCGCCGCCCTCACCCATGTGCCGGGCAGCTCGGCCGCCGTCACCCATGGCTTCGTCACCTATTCCAACGAGGCGAAGCGCGACGTGCTCGGCGTGCCCTGGGGGGTGCTGGAGGGCTATGGCGCGGTCAGCGACAGCGTCGCCCGGCGGATGGCCGAGGGGGCGCTGGCCCGCAGCGGCGCCGGCATCGCGGTGAGCTGCACCGGCATCGCCGGGCCGGGCGGCGCGACGCCGGGCAAGCCGGTCGGCCTGGTGCATCTCGCCGTGGCGATGCCGGGCGCGACGCGGGCGGTGCGCCGGATCTTCCCCGGCGACCGCGCCGCGGTCCGCGCCGCCACCGTCGCCGAGGCCTTCGCCCTGGTGCGCGGCATGGTCGGCTGACATCGCCCCGAGGCGCCTCCCGCTGCCCTGCCGCGGCTTGGCCGCGGCAGGCTATGACGGCTCTGGGGCCCAAGGAGACTCACGGGGCCCCCACGAAACCGCGCAGCGGCTTCGTGGGGAAATATCTCGGGGCCCCCGCGGCGGCGCGCAGCGACGTCGTGGGGACTACAATAGCGCCGCATAGGTGAGCTGGCGCATGGCATAGCGATACTGGGTGCGGTCCGAGGCGCCCTGCAGCAGCAGGATGGCGAACAGCTCCTCCTGCGGGTCGATCCAGAAATAGGTGCCGAAGGCGCCGGTCCAGAAATAGTCGCCGACATGGCCCGGCACCGGGCTCCGCCCCGGCATGGTCCGCACCGCGACGCCGAGGCCGAAGCCGTAGCCGACCTCCGGCGCCGGGGCGAGGCCGCCGAAGATGCGCAGCAGGTTGGGCCCGAAGCCGATATCGGGCGGCAGGTGGTCGGCGGTCATCAAGGCGACGGCGCTGCGCGAGAGCAGCCGCGCCGCGCCGAGCCGCCCGCCCCCCAGCAGCATCTGGCAGAAGCGGGCATAGTCGGCCGCGGTCGAGACCAGCCCCTGCCCGCCCCAGAGCCAGCGCGGCCGGCGCTCCACCGGGAACATCGCCTGCCGCACCCCGGTGACCGGATCGACCTGCGCCGCCGCCAGCCGGTCGCGCTTCTCCGGCGGCACCCAGACATCGGTATCCGCCATGCCGAGCGGATCGAGGATGCGGCTGCGGAAGAAGGCCTCCAGCGACTGGCCGGAGGCGACCTCGACCACCCGGCCGAGCACATCCGTCGCATGGCTGTACTCCCAGACCCGGCCCGGCTGGTGCATCAGCGGCTGGCGCGTGAGGTTGGCGATGAACGCCTCGCCGCTCTGGCCGATATCGTTCACCTTGGCCGCGACATAGGCCTCCTGCACCGGATGCGCCCCGGCGCCGCCCGGGATGGGCAGGGCGCCATAGGCCAGCCCGGCGGTATGCCGCATCAGGTCGATCACCAGCGGCTCGCGCTGCATCGGCGCGCGCTCCAGGCCGACGGTGAGCGTGGCGAATTCCGGCAGGTAGCGGCTGACCGGATGCCAGAGCATCAGCCGCCCCTCCTCGACCAGCTGCATCGCCGCGACCGAGGTGACGGGCTTGGTCATGGAGGCGATCTGGAACAGCGAATCCAGGCGCATCGGCGCGCCGGCCTCGCGGTCGCGGAAGCCGATGGCCTGCTCGAAGGCGAGCCGGCCGCCACGGCCGATCGCCACCACCGCGCCCGGGATGCGGCCGGCATCGACCTCGGCCTGCAGCCAGGCGCCGAGCCGGGCCAGCGCCGCGCCGGACAGGCCGGCCTCCTCCGGGCGCCCGGCGCGCGGCAGGATGGCACCCTCCCCGGTTGCGGCAACGTCCTGCGGCATCGTGCTGTCCCTCATCCCTGGCCCCGCGATGCTCCGCGTCCCCGGCGGGGCCGATCAAGCATCGCGTCAAGCATCGCCGAGGCGGAAGGCATCGGCGATGCGCCGCACCGTGCCATCGGCGGCGACCAGCAGGACATCGAAGCGGATGCCGGCGGCGCCATGGCCGGGATGCCCGGCCAGCCAGCATTCGGCGGCGCCGGCGAGGCGGGCGCGCTGGCGTGGGCCGAGGGCGAAGGCGGCCTCGGCCAGGCTCGGCCGCGCCTTCACCTCGACGAAGGCGAGCAGCCCCTCGCGCTCGGCGACGAGGTCGAGCTCGCCCGCCGGGGTGCGGATGCGCTGGCCAAGCACCGCCCAGCCCTCGGCCGCCAGCGCCGCGGCGGCGGCCCGCTCGGCCTCGCGGCCGGCGAGGTCGGCGCGGGCGCCGCGGCGCTGCCGGCGGGGTTCGGGCACCGGCTTCATGGCGCAGGCGGCCGTGCGGCGGCCGCCCTCAGGCGGCGAGCGCCGCGCGGATATGCCCGATCGCCTCCTCGATCATCGGCGCCGTGACGTCGAGATGCGTGCAGGCCCGCACCCGGCCGCCGAGGCCGCTGACCGCGACGCCGCGTTGCAGCAGCCGCGCCTGCAAGGCCTCCACCGTGCTGCCGGCGCCCTTGACGTCGAAGAAGACGAGGTTGGTGTCCGGCTCCTCCACGACGACGCCCGGGATCTGCGCCAGGCCGCGGGCGAGCGCCTTGGCATTGGCATGGTCCTCGGCCAGCCGGTCGACGTGATGGTCGAGGGCGTAGAGGCAGCCGGCGGCGCAGAGCCCGGCCTGGCGCATCGAGCCGCCGAGCCGCTGCTTCCAGCGCCAGGCGGCGCCGATGAACGCCGCCGAGCCGCAGAGCACGGCGCCGAGCGGCGCGCCGAGCCCCTTGGTGAAGTCGAGCCAGACGGAATCGAAGCCGGCCACCATGTCGCGGGGCGCGATGCCGGCGGCGACGCAGGCATTCATCAGCCGGGCGCCGTCCATATGCGTCGCCCAGCCCTGTTCGCGCGCGACCGCGACCAGCTCGTTGAGCTGGCGCAGAGGCCAGACCGCGCCGCCGCCGATATTGGCGGTCTGCTCCACCTCCAGCAGGCGCTGCGGCGGGGCGTAGCGGGTGCGCGGGCGGATGGCGGCGCGCAGCGTCTCGGCGGTGAACATGCCGCGCGGCCCCTGCAGCGGCATGATCTGCGCGCCGGTCAGCGCCGCATGGGTGCCGCCCTCGCTGTGCAGGATATGCGCCGTCTCATGCGCCAGGATCTCGTCGCCCTTCTGGCAATGGGTGAGGATGGCGACGACGTTGCACATGGTGCCGGAGGGCAGGAAGACCGCCGCCTCCTTGCCCATGAGCGCCGCCATGCGGTCGCAGAGCGCATGCACGGTCGGGTCGTCGCCATGCTGCTCGTCGCCGAGCTCGGCGCGCAGCATCGCCTCCTTCATCGCCGGCGTCGGGCGGGTCTGGGTGTCCGAATAGAGGTTGATGCGGACGGGCGGGCTGCCGGCGGGCGGGCGCGGGGGGGCATGGACCATGGCGGGGTTCCCTGATGCGGCGCGCAGGCTGCGGCCGCCCCGCCCCGCTGTCCACCCAGGCGACGCGGCGGCTCATGCTGCAATCGCAGCGGCGCCCATCCGGGCGCCCGCTATCAGCCCGGCAGGTCGAAATGCCGCGCCCAGGCGGCGGCGAGGCGCGGCCGGGTCGCCACCGCCCGCGCCAGGCCCTGGATGCCGGGGCAATGCGCCGGCATCCAGGCCTCGTTGCCCATCCAGCGGGACTGCACCGCAAGCGCGAGGTCGGCGAGCGAGAGGCGGTCGCCGAGGATGAAGGGGGCGGGCCGCGCCTCCGCCTCGATCAGGCGCCAGAACCCGCGCGCCATCGCCACCGCCGCCTCGCGGATCGAGTCCGGTGCGGCGCCGAAGCGCTCGGGGTAGTCGTAGCGGGTGACGCAGGGATAGAGCTCGCCCGCCGCCAGCATCATCCATCGGAGCGCGACGGCGCGCCGCGGATCGGCGCCCGGCGGCAGCAGCCCGGCCTCCGGGTGCCGCGCCTCGAGGGTGAGCAGGATGGCCGCGCTCTCCGTCACCACCGTGCCATCGGGCAGCAGCAGGGTGGGCAGCCGGCCCATCGGGTTGATGCGACGGTAGTCGGGGGCGAGCTGCCCCTCGCCTTCGATCGGCACGGGCCGGATCTCCGCCTCGGCGCCGATCTCGGCCAGGGCGAGCTCGACCATGGAGGAGCCGGAGCGGCGGTCGCCGTAGAGGATGTATCCCATGCGCCGAGCCTCGGCCGCCCCTCGCCGCCGCGTCCAACGCAAAGCGGTGATGGGTCGATCAGCCGGGCTGATGGCCGCGGGGCGCGGCGCGGTCAGGACTGCACCGGGCTCGCCGCCGCCGGCGGCGCCGAGGGCCGGCCATAGAGCTGCATGGCCCGGCGCTCGAAGGCGCGGACCATCAGCCGCACCGCCTCGTTGAAGACGGTGCCGATCACCGCCTGGAGCAGGCGCGAGCGGAACTCGAAATCGACGAAGAAATCCACCTCGGTCCAGGTGTCCGCCCCATGCGGGTGCGGGCGGAAGCGCCAGTGGTTGTTGAGGTAGCGGAAGGGGCCGTTCAGGTAGCGCACATGCACATGGTCCGGCCGCTCCAGCAGCACCTCGCTGCGGAAGGTCTCGCGGAACATCTTGAAGCCGATGGTCAGGTCGGCGATCAGCTCCCGCTCCTTGCGCGAGATGACGCGGGCGCCGACGCACCAGGGCAGGAATTCCGGATAGCGCCGCACATCGGCGACCATGTCGAAGAGCTGCTCCGGCGTGTAGCGGAGGATCTTCCTCTCGGCATGCGTCGGCATCAGGCGGCGGCCAGCCCCGCCTCCCGCGCGCTCCGCAGCCGTTCCTCCCGCGCGCTCCTCAGCCGATCCTCCCGCGCGCTTCTCAGCGCGACGAAGTCGCGGTCGGCATGGTAGCTGCTGCGGGTGAGCGGGGTCGCGGAGACCAGCAGGAAGCCCTTGCCGCGGGCCATCCGGGCGTAGTCCTCGAACTCCTCCGGCGTCACGAAGCGGTCGACCGCGGCGTGCTTGACCGTCGGCTGCAGGTACTGGCCGATGGTGAGGAAATCCACCTCCGCCGAGCGCAGGTCGTCCATCACCTGCAGCACCTCGATCCGCGCCTCGCCGAGGCCGACCATGAGACCGGACTTGGTGAAGATGGAGGGGTCCTGCTGCTTCACCCGATCGAGCAGGCGCAGCGAATGATAGTAGCGCGCGCCGGGCCGGATGGTGGGATAGAGCTTCGGCACCGTCTCCAGGTTGTGGTTGAAGACGTCCGGCCGGGCCTCGACCACCACCTCCAGCGCCCCCTCCTTGCGCAGGAAGTCGGGCGTCAGCACCTCGATCGTGGTGCCAGGCGCGGCGGCGCGGATGGCGCGGATGGTCTCGGCGAAATGCCGGGCCCCGCCATCGGCCAGGTCGTCGCGGTCGACGCTGGTGACCACCACATGCCGGAGGCCGAGCTTGGCCACCGCATCCGCCACCCGCCGCGGCTCGTCGGCATCGAGCGCCTTCGGCAGCCCGGTCGCCACGTTGCAGAAGGAGCAGGCGCGGGTGCAGGTTTCGCCCATGATCATCATGGTGGCGTGGCGCTGCGACCAGCACTCGCCGATATTCGGGCAGGCCGCCTCCTCGCAGACGGTGGTGAGGCGGTTGTCGCGCATCAGCGCCCGGGTCTCGTGATAGACGGGGCTGTTGGGCGCGCGCACCCGGATCCAGGCCGGCTTGCGCTGGATGGGGTTGTCCGGGCGATGGGCCTTCTCCGGGTGCCGGAGCCCCTCCGGACGGGCCGGCACGGCCTCCGCCGGCGCCTGCGGCGCCGCCCGGGTGGTCCTGTGGTCGATCTCGATGCGCGTGGCCATGCCGTCCCTGGTCCGGTCAGCTTTCGGGCGGCGCGGGCCGGGGGCGGGCGCGCCGCCCCCGGCCCGGCCACGCCGGTGCGGCTAGATGTGGATCACCCGGCCATAGGCATCAAGCACCGCCTCGTGCATCGCCTCGGAGATGGTCGGATGCGGGAAGACGGTCTCCATCAGCTCCACCTCCGTGGTTTCCATGGTCTTGGCGATGGTGTAGCCCTGGATCATCTCCGTCACCTCCGGCCCGGCCATATGGGCGCCGAGCAGCTCGCCGGTCTTGGCGTCGAAGACGGTCTTGATCATGCCCTCCGGCTCGCCCATGGCGATGGCCTTGCCGTTGCCGATGAAGGGGAAGCGGCCGATCTTCACCGCGTGCCCGGCCTTCTTCGCCGCCTCCTCGGTCAGGCCGACGCTCGCCACCTGCGGCCGGCAATAGGTGCAGCCGGGGATGTTGGTCACATCCATCACATGCGGATGCATCCCGGCGATGGCCTCGATGCAGATCACCCCCTCATGGCTCGCCTTGTGGGCGAGCCAGGGCGGGCCGGTGAGGTCGCCGATGGCATAGACCCCCGGCTCGCCGGTGCGGCCATAGGGGTCGGTCACCACATGGGTCCGCTCGACCTTCACCGCCGTGCCCTCGAGGCCGATATCCTCGACATTGCCGACGATGCCGACCGCCGAGATGACGCGGTCGGCGGTGATCTCCTGCACCTTGCCGCCGGCCTCGATCACCGCCGTGACCTCGTTCGCCCCCTTCCGCAGCCCCTGGATCTTGGCCCCGGTCAGGATCCGCATCTTCTGCTTCTCGAAGGCCTTGCGGACGAAGGCGCTGATCTCGGCATCCTCGACCGGCAGGATGCGGTCCAGCACCTCGACCAGCGTCACCTCGGCGCCGAGATTGAGGTAGAAGCTGGCGAATTCGGCGCCGATGGCGCCGCTGCCGATGACGATGAGGCGCTTCGGCATGATGTCCGGCACCATCGCCTCGCGATAGGTCCAGACCAGCTTGCCGTCCGGCTCGATCCCCGGCAGCACGCGGGCGCGGGCGCCGGTCGCCAGGATGACGTGCTTGGCCGCGAGATCGGCGACCGGCTTGCCGTCCTTGGCGACGGCGACGCGGCCCTTCCCGGCCAGCTTGCCGTGGCCGTCGAAGACCGTGACCTTGTTCTTGCGCATCAGGTGCTTGACGCCGCCCGAGAGCTGGTTGGCGACGGCCCGGCTGCGCTTGACGATCTTGCCGATGTCGAAGCGGATGTTGTCGGCCGCGAAGCCATAGGCATCCAGCGTGTGCAGCAGGTGGTTGATCTCGCTGCTGCGCAGCAGCGCCTTGGTCGGGATGCAGCCCCAGTTCAGGCAGATGCCGCCGAGATTCTCCCGCTCCACCACCGCGGTCTTCATGCCGAGCTGGGCGGCCCGGATGGCGGCGACATAGCCGCCGGGGCCGCCGCCGAGGACGACCACGTCGAAGGATTGCTCGGCCATGTCACCTCTCCTGGTCCTGTTGCCCGGCATCCGGGGCGGGGCCGGCCTCGGCCGCCAGGGCCTGCAGCGCCGCGCCGCCGAGGCGCTGCAGCGTCCAGCCCTCGCGCGGCAGGGCGCCGATCGATCGATAGAAGGCGATGGAGGGGGCGTTCCAGTCGAGCACCGACCACTCCATGCGGCTGCAGCCCTGCGCCAGGGCGCGGCCGGCGAGCGCGGCGAAGATCGCCCGCCCGATGCCGCGGCCGCGCTGCGCCGGCTCCACGAAGACATCCTCGACATAGAGCTTGGGGCGGCCGTCGAAGGTGGAGACGCTGTAGAACCAGAGGGCGAAGCCGACCGGCGCGCCCTCCCAGTCGGCGATCAGCGCCTCGGCCCGCGCCGGCGGATCGAAGAGCAGGCGGCGGATATCCGCCTCGCCGGCCCGCACCTCGTGCAGAAGCTTCTCGTACGCCGCCAGGGCGCGGATGAAGCGGAGGACGAGCGCCTCGTCCCCCGGCACCGCCGGCCGCAGGGCGAGGCCGCTCATGCCGGCGCCTCGTGGCACACGGCCTCCACGCGGTTGCCGGCCGGGTCGCGCAGGAAGGCGGCGTAGTAATGGGCGTGGTAGTGCGGCCGGAGGCCGGGCGCGCCGTCATCCGCCCCGCCGGCGGCCAGGCCGGCGCGCCAGAACCCGTCCACCGCCGCGCGGTCCGGCGCCTTGAAGCACCAGTGGCGCCCCTCCGCCGGCCCGGAGGCGGGGCCTGGCAGGACCGTCAGGTAGCTCCGCCGCGGATGCGCCGCGTCGCAGCGCTCGCCATAGCGCAGCGCGGTGCCGTCCTGCCCGACCATCGGGACGCCGAGCGCCGCCATCACCGCGTCGTAGAAGCGCGCGGCGAGGGCCAGGTCCGGCACCGTGATCGAGACGTGGTCGATCACAGCATCAGGCTCAGCGGGTCCTCGATCACGCCCTTCAGCGCCTGCAAGAACTCGGCGGCCAGCGCGCCGTCGATGACGCGGTGGTCGACCGAGAGGGTGCAGGTCATCACCGTCGCCACGGCGAGCTGCCCGCCCTTCACCACCGGCCGCTGCTCGCCGGCCGCGACCGCGAGGATGCCGGCCTGGGGCGGGTTGATGATGGCGCTGAAATCCTTCACGCCATACATGCCCATGTTCGAGATGGAGAAGCCGCCGCCCTGGAATTCCTCGGGCTTCAGCTTGTTCGCCTTGGCGCGGGAGGCGAGCTCCTTCATCTCGTTGCTGATCGTGGACAGGCCCTTCTGGTCGGCCTTGCGGATGATCGGCGTGATGAGGCCGGTCGGCGTCGAGACCGCGACCGAGATGTCGACATCCTCGAATTGGAGGATCGCCTCCTCGGTCCACATGGCGTTCACGGTGGGGAAGCGCCGCAGCACCGCCGCCACCGCCTTGATGACCATGTCGTTGACCGAGAGCTTGAAGGCGCCGGGCCCGTCCTTGGCCGATTTGCCGTTGAGGTCGGCGCGCAGCTTCAGCAGCGCGTCGATCTCGAAATCCATGCTGACGTAGAAATGCGGGATGGTCTGCTTCGCCTCCGACAGGCGGCGGGCGATGACCTTGCGGATGGTGCTGTTCGGCACCGCCTTGTGCGGCGCGGTGACGGTGGGCGGCGGCGCGGCCGGCTTCGGGGCGGGCGCGGCGGCGGGCTGCGGCGCCGGGGCCGCCGCCTGCGGCGCGGCCTTCGGCCCTCCTTGCGGCGCCCCCTGCGAGGTCGCCGCCGGGCCCTTGGCCAGCGCCGCCTCGATATCCGATTTCACGATCCGCCCGCCCGGCCCGCTGCCGCGCAGCGCGCCGAGATCGAGCCCGGCCTGCTGCGCCATGCGCCGCGCCAGGGGCGAGGCGAAGACGCGCTCGCCGGCGGCGGCCTGGTCGTGGCCATTGGGTTTCGGCGCCGGGCCCGAGGGCTGCGGCGCCGGCATCGCCACCGGCTGCTCCGCCGCGCCCGCGACCGTGCCGCCCGAGGCCTTGATGGCCTCGATCGCCGGCGCCTGGCTGGCCGACTGCGCCGGCTCCGGCGCCTCCGAGCCCTGCGGCGCCGGCGCCTTGCCCTCGGGCGCCTTGCCCTCGGGCGCCTTGGGCGCCGGCGCGTCGCCGACGCTCTCGCCCGGCTCGACCAGCACCGCGATCGGGTCGTTCACCTTCACGCCCTGGGTGCCGTCGCCGACCAGGATCTTGCCGAGGATGCCCTCGTCGACCGCCTCGACCTCCATGGTGGCCTTGTCGGTCTCGATCTCGGCGATGATGTCGCCGGACTTGACCTGGTCGCCTTCCTTCTTGAGCCAGCGCGCCAGCGTGCCCTCGGTCATGGTCGGCGAGAGCGCGGGCATCAGGATGTTGGTTGCCATCGGTCGTATCCCCGTCCTTGGGCCGGGCCCGAGGGCAGCGCCCGGCGGCGCCGCCACGGGCCCGGTCCGCTCCGCGCTACTTGTAGGTGACCCGCTTCACCGCCTCGATGATCTCGGGCTGCGTCGGCAGCGCCAGCTTCTCGAGGTTGGCGGCATAGGGCATCGGCACGTCCTTGCCGCAGACCCGCACCGGCGGCGCGTCCAGCCAGTCGAAGGCGGCCTCGATCACCTGCATCGCCACCTCGGTGCCGATATTGGCGTAGGGCCAGCCCTCCTCCACGGTGACGAGGCGGTTGGTCTTCTTCACCGAGGCAGCGATGGTCTCGGCATCGAGCGGGCGGATGGAGCGGAGGTTGATCACCTCGGCCTCGATCCCGTCCTTCGCCAGCGCCTCGGCCGCCTGCATCGCCCAGGTGACGGCGATGGAATAGGCGACGATGGTCACGTCCTTGCCCGGCCGCTCCACCTTCGCCTTGCCGATCGGGACGATGAAGTCCTCCGAGGTCGGGCATTCGAAGCTGTGGCCGTAGAGGATCTCGTTCTCCAGCACGATCACCGGGTTCGGGTCGCGGATCGCGGCCCGCAGCAACCCCTTGGCGTCGGCCGAGGACCAGGGCGCCACCACCTTCAGTCCCGGCACATGCGCGTACCAGCTCGCATAGCACTGGCTGTGCTGGGCGGCGACGCGCGCCGCGGCGCCGTTCGGGCCGCGGAAGACGATCGGGCAGCCGAGCTGGCCGCCGCTCATGTACAGCGTCTTGGCGGCGCTGTTGATGATCTGGTCGATCGCCTGCATGGAGAAGTTGAAGGTCATGAACTCGACGATCGGCCGGAGCCCGGTCATCGCCGCGCCCACCGCCATGCCGGTGAAGCCGTGCTCGGTGATGGGCGTGTCGATCACCCGGCGCGGGCCGAATTCGTCGAGCAGCCCCTGCGAGATCTTGTAGGCGCCCTGGTACTGGGCGACCTCTTCGCCCATCAGGAAGACGTCCTTGTCGCGCCGCATCTCGAGCGCCATGGCGTCGCGCAGCGCCTCGCGCACCGTGATCGGCTTGGTCGGGCCCCAATCCTTCTCGGGTGCCGCGGCGGCCTCGCCAGACGCTCTGCCCCCTTGGGCGGCACCCTCGCCGCGCCGCGCCCCGCGCTCGGCGACCGCGGCATTGTCCTCGGCCTGCTTCGCCACCTCGCCCACTGTGTGGCTGGCAGCCGCCGGCGGCGCCGGCTGCTGCGGCGCGGCCGTGTCCTGGCCGGGCGCCGCGCCCTGCGAGACGGCCTCGCCGCCGCCGTCGAGCTCGGCGATCGGGCTGTTCACCGAGACGCCCTCGGTGCCCTCGGGCACCAGGATCTTCGTGAGCTTGCCCTCGTCCACGGCCTCCACTTCCATGGTGGCCTTGTCGGTCTCGATCTCGGCGATCACGTCGCCGGACTTGACCTCGTCGCCCTCCTTCTTCAGCCACCGGGAGAGCTTGCCCTCCGTCATGGTGGGGGAGAGCGCCGGCATCAGGATCTGCACGCCCATCTCAGCGGGCCTCCACCGCGGGGGATTCCACCAGCACGTCGGTCCAGAGCTCGCTTTCCTCGGGCTCCGGGCTCTTCTGCGCGAAATCGGCGGCTTCCTGGACGACGGACTTCACCTCGTCGTCGATCTTCTTCAGCTCCGCCTCGGAGACGTCCTGCTCCAGCAGCATCTTGCGCGCCGTCTCGATCGGGTCGGACTGCTCGCGCATCTTCTGCACCTCCTCCCGCGTGCGGTACTTCGCCGGGTCGGACATGGAGTGGCCGCGATAGCGGTAGGTCTTCATCTCGAGCAGGTAGGGCCCCTTGCCCTCGCGGCAGTGGGCGACGGCGCGCTCGCCGGCCTCCTTCACCGCGGTGACGTCCATGCCGTTCACCTGCTCGCCCGGGATGCCCCAGGCGGCGCCGTTCTTCGAGAGGTCGTGCGAGGCGCTGGCGCGCTCCACGCTCGTGCCCATGCCGTACTTGTTGTTCTCGATGATGTAGACGACCGGCAGCTTCATCAGGGCGGCGAGGTTGAAGCTCTCATAGACCTGGCCCTGGTTCGAGGCGCCCTCGCCGAAATAGGTCAGGCTGACGTTGCGGCTCTCGCGGTACCAGTTGGAGAAGGCGAGGCCGGTGCCGAGCGAGACCTGCGCGCCGACGATGCCATGGCCGCCATAGAAGCCCTTCTCGCGGCTGAACATGTGCATCGAGCCGCCCTTGCCGTGCGAATAGCCGCCCGAGCGGCCGGTCAGCTCGGCCATCACGCCCCGCGCCTCCATGCCGGTGGCCAGCATGTGCCCGTGATCGCGGTAGGAGGTGATGACCTCGTCGCCCGGCTCGAGGCAGGCCTGCATGCCGACCACGACCGCTTCCTGGCCGATATAGAGGTGGCAGAAGCCGCCGATCAGGCCCATGCCGTAGAGTTGGCCCGCCTTCTCCTCGAAGCGCCGGATCAGCAGCATGTCGTGGTAGGCCTGGAGAAGCTGGTCCCGCGTCATCGACGACTCCTTCGCCGACCGCGTGCGGCGCTTGGCGCCAGCGGTGTCCGCTGCCTGGGCCATGGGCGGCTCCCTCTCGTCTCCTGTTGCCGTGATCTACGCGGCCGGCCGCGCTCCGACAAGCGACGCTCCGCGAAAAAGCCTCGATGTTGCAATGCAATACACCGCTTAACCGGGTTTTGGTTAATGGTCCGATCGGCCATATCGGCGTCGCCATGAACGCAATTGCGGCAGGGGCGGAAACCGCGCAACAAGCCCGAAGTTGCTCGCGCTGCCGGCGGCGCTTGCCGGCGCCAAAGGCCAAGCGGCCCGGCTCACGGCATCGTTAGGCAAAGCGGGCCCGCGGCCGGGCCCGCAGGGGCCCGGCCGGGCGCGTCCGCCGCGTCGCGGCGGGGAACCCGCTATCGGATGCTATTGGAAGAGGCGCTTGCCCGGCTCGTAGGGGATGACGATCTCGTCCTTGCCGACGAGGTTCAGCAGGGTGCGCGCCCGCTCATCGAGCTGGTCGCGGTCGATGCGGTCGCCGCGCAACCCGTCGACCCGCCGTTCCATCGCATCCCGCTCGGCTTCCGCCCGGGCCAGCGCGGTCTGCGCCAGGGCGATGTCGGCGAGCTTCTGCTCGCGCGCCACCATGCCGAAATCGCCCTGCTGGGCGTTCCAGACGAAATAGCCGCAGAGCGCCGCGAAGGCGACCGGCAGCATGGCATCACGGACCCGGCGCTTCAGGGCGCGGCCAAAGGACATGTCCGGTACTTTCCCCTCTGCCCCGCCGGCGCGGCGCGCGGGGTGCCCCACGCAGGACGCGGATCGGCTGGCCATCGCTGCCATGGCCCGGCGGCCGGCCCATCCCCCGGCCCGGCGCCTGGCCGCGCCGCAATCCTATGCCAAGCCGCGACGAACTGGAAGTTTCCCGCGCACCCCGCCGGCTCGCCGGATGCGATCCGCCGACGGGGCCCGGCCGTCAGCGCCGCAGGATGGTCCGCCCTGCATAGCGGGCGGCGGTGCCGAGCTGCTGCTCGATGCGGATGAGCTGGTTGTACTTGGCCAGCCGGTCGGAGCGCGAGAGCGAGCCGGTCTTGATCTGCCCGCTGTTGCAGGCGACGGCGAGGTCGGCGATGGTCGCGTCCTCGGTCTCGCCGGAGCGGTGGCTCATCACCGTCGTGTAGCCGGCCCGGTGGGCGATCTCGACCGCGTCCAGCGTCTCGGTCAGGCTGCCGATCTGGTTGACCTTGACCAGGATGGAGTTCGCCGTCTTGGCCGCGATGCCGCGGCGCAGGCGCTCCGGGTTGGTCACGAAGAGGTCGTCGCCGACGAGCTGCACCTTGCCGCCGAGCCGCTCGGTCAGCAGCGCCCAGCCCTCCCAGTCATCCTCGGCGCAGCCATCCTCGATGGAGACGATGGGGAATTTGCCGCAGAGCCCGGCCAGGTAGTCCACCATCCCGGCGGCGTCGAGCTTCTTCCCCTCGCCCTCCATGTCGTAGACGCCGGCCTTGAAGAACTCGGTCGAGGCGCAGTCGAGGGCGAAGACCACCTCCTCGCCGACCCGGTGGCCGGCCGCCTCGCAGGCCTTAGCGATGAAGCCGAGCGCCTCCTCGGCCGATTTCAGGTTCGGGGCGAAGCCGCCCTCGTCGCCGACATTGGTGTTGTGGCCGGCGTCGTGCAGCGCCTTCTTCAGCGCGTGGAAGACCTCGGCGCCGATCCGCACGCCATCGGCCAGCGTGCCGGCGCCGACCGGCATGACCATGAATTCCTGGATGTCGATCGGGTTGTCCGCATGCTGGCCGCCATTGATGATGTTCATCATCGGCACCGGCAGGGTGCGGGCGAAGACGCCGCCGACATAGCGGTAGAGCGGCAGGCCGAGATCCTCGGCCGCCGCCTTCGCCACCGCCAGCGACACGGCGAGGATGGCGTTGGCGCCCAGCCGCCCCTTGTTCGGCGTGCCGTCGAGCTCGATCATGGTCTCGTCGATGCGGACCTGCTCGGTCGGGTCCATGCCGGACAGGGCGTCGAAGATCTCGCCCTCGACATTCGCCACCGCCTTCAGCACGCCCTTGCCGCCGAAGCGGGACTTGTCGCCGTCGCGCAGCTCGACCGCCTCATGCGCGCCGGTCGAGGCCCCCGAGGGCACGATGGCGCGGCCGACGGCGCCGCTGTCCAGCACGACCTCCGCCTCGATCGTCGGGTTGCCCCGGCTGTCGAGAACCTCGCGGGCGATGATGTCGACGATGGCGGACATGCGCGTCTCCGGTGGGCCTGGAAC
Organism: Roseicella frigidaeris; assembly: GCF_003258945.1. GTDB lineage: Bacteria > Pseudomonadota > Alphaproteobacteria > Acetobacterales > Acetobacteraceae > Paracraurococcus > Paracraurococcus frigidaeris. The sequence goes on from NZ_QLIX01000024.1 coordinate 68,173, forward strand.
AGGTCCCGATCGGGTGGGCGCACCTGATCGGGTGACGATGCTCTGAAAGCAGAAGGCCAGGGCATGGGCCGCGCACCGGGGCGGGCGGCACATGCGCCAGGGTGCCCGGCCATAAGACGGGTCGGCGGGCGGGGCAAGGGGCAGCGGGCGGGAGGGGGCGCGGTTTCTCCGGCCTGGGGCCGGTCACGGCCCGCCGCCCGCATCGCCGCCGGCCACCCCGCCGCCACCGGTGCCGCCGCCGCCATCCGGGCCGGCCGGCAGCGGCGCCGCAGTGCCGTCGGCAGCCCTCTCCGGCGGCGGGTCGGGCTGGCGCAGGGCGAGGCCGGCAGTCAGGGCCAGGATCGCCGCGAAGCCCCAGGCCGGATCGACCGGCAGCCGGCCGAGCGCGGCCAGCACCGAGCCGAGCGCCAGGGCGAGGCCGCCGCAGAGCAGCAGCGCCCAGCCCAGACGCCGCCGCATCTCAGACCGAGCGCAGGACGGCTTCACCGTCCTGCGCCCTCAAGCGCCGGGCGCAAACCGCCGGTTTGCCTCGGCCTTCGCGGCATAAGCCGCGGCGCCCATCCGAGCGCCCGGCCCTGCGGGCCGCAGGTCGGAATGTCGGGCGCCGGGTAGCAGACCGCCCCCGAAACCGCCGCGCGGCGTGGCAGGGGCCCCGGGGGGTCCCCTCCGGCCCAGGGGGCGTCACAGCCGGCCGCGGCGACGCCGCCGCAGGGCAACGGGCAGCGAGGGGTGCGACGGGCGCTCTCAATCGCGCCGCGACGCCTCGGCCATGACGCCGAGCCGCGCGACCGCGGCCTCGAAGGCGGCCACCCGCGCCTCGGCATCGGCGCCGCGGCCCGCGAGCGCGGCCTGCGCCGCCTCGAGGCTCGCCACCACCTCGACGAGGGCCGCGAAGCTGCCCTGGGCGGGGTCGTCGTCGCGCAGCGCCGCCACGCCGCGATAGATCGTGTAGCGCTCGGCCACGCCCAGCCGGCGGTCGGCGGCGACCGCGCCGAGGAAGCGGGTCTGCAGCGCGTCCAGCCCCTCGCGCCGGGCCCGCAGGGCGCCGCGGGTGCCCTGGCCGGTCTCGGCCCCGATCACCGCCCGCAGCAGCGCGGCGATGGCCGCGACATGCGGCGTCGCCTCGGCGACCATGGCATCGGGGCTGGCGCCGCGGCCAGCGGCGGCGAAGCGGTCCGGCAGCTCGGAGAGGGCGGCGATGGCGGCGATGCCGGCCTGGCGCACCGGCGCCGGCACGACGGTGCCGCTGGCCTGCTGCACCGCCGCCACCCCGTCCTCCGCCGCCCGCGCCAGCAGGGCGCCGCTCGGCCCGGAGCGCGGCTCGACGGCATCGCCGGCCGCGAGCTGGGCCAGGCCGTGGCCGTAATCGCCGAGCGCGGTGAAGGCGGGCATGAGCACCCGGCCGGCGGCCTCGGCGGCGCCGGCGAGCGGCGGGTGGAGGCGCGGCGGCCCGGATCTGTGGCCGCCCTCGGCGAAGGCGACCGCCGCCTCCTCGCGGAGGACCATGCGCTCGAACTCGTCCATGCGGCCGACCAGCGCATCCGCGCTCGGATCGGCCGTCTCCAGCGCGGTGCCGAAGCGCAAGGCGAGCGGCGCCGGCGGCGCCTGCTCGCCCCGGCCGGCGCAGCCCATGGCGAGCAGGGGCAGGAGAAGGACCAGGGCGCGACGCGGAACCATGCGGGACTTGCCTCCAGGAAGGCCGGCAGTGACGCCGCCCGGGGCGGCGGCGTCAAGCTAAGGCGCTGTCATCTTCGCTGGCCGGCCACCCGCGCGGGCGGCCGGGTCAGACCAGCCGCGCCTGGCGCACCGCCGCGCCGATGAAGCCGCGGAAGAGCGGATGCGGGTCGAAGGGCTTGCTGCGCAGCTCCGGATGGTACTGCACGCCGATGAACCAGGGATGGTCGGGATATTCGACGATCTCCGGCAGCGCCCCGTCCGGCGACAGGCCGGAGAAGCGCAGCCCCGCCTCCTCCAACTGGTCCTTGTAGTTGACGTTGACCTCGTAGCGGTGGCGGTGGCGCTCGGTGATCTCGCTGGCGCCGCCATAGACCTTCTGCACCAGCGAGCCCTCGGCCAGCCGCGCGACATAGGAGCCGAGCCGCATGGTGCCGCCGAGATCGCCCTGGGAGGAGCGGCGCTCGAGCGCGTTGCCGCGCAGCCATTCCGTCATCAGCCCGACCACCGGATGCTCGCAGGGGCCGAATTCGGTGGAGGAGGCGCCCTTGAGCCCGACCAGGTTCCGCGCCGCCTCGATCACCGCCATCTGCATGCCGAAGCAGATGCCGAAGAAGGGCACCCGCCGCTCGCGGGCGAAGCGCACCGCCTCCAGCTTGCCGGGCGTGCCGCGCTCGCCGAAGCCGCCGGGCACCAGGATGCCGCTCATGCCCTCGAGCCGCGCCACCGCCTCGGCGTCGCGCTCGAAGACCTCGGAGTCCACCCAGTCGAGCTTCACCCGGACATTGTGGGCGATGCCGCCATGCGTCAGCGCCTCGGCCAGGGATTTATAGCTGTCGAGCAGGTTGGTGTACTTGCCGACGACGGCGATGGTGACCTCGCCCTCGGGCTGCGTCACCGCCTGGACGATGTTCTGCCAGCGGCCCATGTCGGGCTCGCCATAGGCCGAGAGGCCGAAATGCCGCAGCACCTCCTGGTCCATGCCCTCGGCATGATACTGGATGGGCACGCCGTAGATGGTGCTGGCGTCGAGGGCCGGGATCACGCTCTCCGGCCGGACGTTGCAGAAGAGGGCGATCTTGCGCCGCTCATTCTCCGGGATCGGCCGGTCGCAGCGGCAGAGCAGGATCTGCGGCTGGATGCCGAGGCCGAGCAGCTCCTTCACCGAATGCTGGGTCGGCTTGGTCTTCAGCTCGCCGGCCGAGGGGATGTAGGGCAGCAGGGTCAGGTGGACGAAGAGGCTGCGCTGCGGCCCCATCTCGTTGGCGAGTTGCCGGATCGCCTCCAGGAAGGGCAGCGACTCGATGTCGCCGACCGTGCCGCCGACCTCGACCAGGACGAAGTCGTAGCCGTCGGTCTCGGCCTGGACGACTTCCTTGATCTTGTCGGTGATGTGCGGAATGACCTGGACGGTGCCGCCGAGATAGTCGCCGCGCCGCTCGGCGGCGATGACGTCGGAATAGATCCGCCCCGTCGTCCAGTTGTCGGCCTTCGTGGCATGCACGCCGGTGAAGCGCTCATAATGCCCGAGGTCGAGATCGGTCTCCGCCCCGTCATCGGTAACGAAGACCTCGCCGTGCTGATACGGGCTCATCGTGCCCGGATCGACGTTGAGATAGGGGTCGAGCTTGCGTAGCCGGACCTTGTAGCCGCGTGCCTGCAGCAACGCCCCGAGAGACGCCGCCGCGATGCCCTTGCCCAGGGAGGAGACCACGCCGCCGGTGATGAATACGAACCGCGCCATGGACGGCCCCCTTAGCGCCTGCGGCGCGGCGCGGCTAGCCGCGCATGACAGGGCGGCCATGCATTCGCCGCCATTGTGGCCGCGCCGCCGCCAGGGCGGGCGCGGTGGGGCCGGTGCCGGCCCGCCGGCTCAGTTGGTCGGCACCGCCGGGCCGGGCGCGGGGGCCGGCGCGACCGGCGCCGCGGCCGGCGGCGGCGCGTCGAGGATCGAGCGCGGCGCGCCGGTGCCGCGGCCGAGCAGCGCCAGCGTCAGCGACAGCACGAAGAAGGCGGTGCCGAGGATGGCGGTGGTGCGGGTCAGCAGGTTGGCGGTGCCGCGGCCGGTCATGAAGCCGCCCATGCCCTGGGAGGAGCCGATGCCCAGCCCCCCACCCTCGCTGCGCTGCAGCAGCACCACCCCGATCAGGGCCAGGGTGACGAAGAGATGGATGATGAGGAGGACGGTGGCCATGGGCTCCGACGGGGTCCGGGAGGCGAGGCTGCGCCTTCTACAGGCTGGGAGCGCCGGATGCCACCCTTGGCCGCGCCGGGGGCGGCCCGGTCGGCCTCACGCTGGCCTCACGCGTCCGGCCGGGCCGGCTCCAGCCCGGCCGCGCGCGCCGCCTCGGCCAGGTCGTGGCTGGCGAGGTTCTTCGCCTTGGCCTCCACCTCGAGGTCCATCCCGGCGAGATGGCCGAGCGCCCAGGCATTCACCGCCCGGTTCCACATCCGGTCGGAATGCCGCCGCAACGCCCGCGCCGGGACGCCGGCGGCGAGCAGCGCCTGGTAGTCGGGCAGCCTGTCCGGGTCGAGCCCGCCGGGCAGCAGGTCCTCCCGCGGGGCGCTCAGATGGCCGATTGGGCGGGTGCCGCGCCAGCTTGCCCGCACCGGGGCGAGGCGGTCATCCGCGGGGTCGATATGGCTGCCGCCGGTGAAGCACCAATGATGGTGCAGGTCGAAGACGATCGGCAGGGTCCCGGCCAGCGGCAGCAGGTCGTCGAGCCCATAGGCGATCTCGTCGTTCTCGACCGTCAGCAGCCCCTGCGTCTCCGCGCTGAGACGGGCAAAGCCGCGGCGGAAGCCGGCGAGGCCGGGGCCGCGGGCGCCGCCATGGATGTTGATATGCGCCCCCTCCCGGTGCCAGCCGCCGGCGAGGCCGAGCCAGCGCATGATCTCGGTGTGGTAGTCGAGATCGGCGATGCTGTTCTCGAGCGCCCGCGGGTTGTCGGTGGCGAGCAGGCAGAACTGGCCGGGATGCATCGACAGCCGGATGCCGGCGGCGCGCGCCCGGGCGCCGATGGCGCCGAGGCCCGTCTCCGCCGCCTCGCGCAGCGCCGGCTCGGCATAGATCGGCCGGGCGACGGGATGGGTGTAGACCGGCAGCAGGCTGCTGATGATGCGCAGGCACCGCTCCAGCGGCGGGGCGGCGGCCACCTCCTCCACCTGCGCCGCCAGGGCCGCGAGATTGCCCTGCACCAGGCCGAGGAGCTTCGCCGTCGCCGCGGCGGGCGGGAGCCGCGAGAGGGCGGCGACGGTGGTGTCGCGCTGGTTCAGCGCCGCCGCCGGCCGGTCATCCCCCGGCGGGGGCACCCATTTGCAGCACCAGCCGATTCGCATGCGGGCGGAACGCGCCTGGCGAGGGCGGGTTCGGGCGGGGCTCGCCGCCCGCATCTTCGCCCGGCGCGGCACGTTCCCCCGGAAACATCCCCCGGGGCTTGATCCCTTGGGGCTTGATCCCTCCTGATTACCCAGCAACCTCCGCGGTCAGGAAGGAGCGCAGAGGGGTCGGGTGTTGGCCGAGAGCAGTTCTGGCGAGCCGCGGCAGGATCTCGGCGAGGT
>NZ_QLIX01000025.1 GCF_003258945.1 Roseicella frigidaeris
GCCCCCAGCCGGCGGCGCCCAAGTCTCTATCCCAGCGCCAAAGACACAAGCGAACCGGAGGTTCGCGCCCGGCGTCTGAGGGGGCCGTTGATGGGTCACCAGCAATGGCCGTTCGTATCAGGCCGCCAGCGCCGCGCCCCCTCGATCGGCGCCGCGGCCGACCGCGGCGCCGATCAGCAGCAGCGCCGGCCCACCCTCGACCCAGCCCGGCGCCGCCGCGGCGATCTCCGCCAGCGTGCCGCGCAGCACCCGCTGCCGGGCGGTGCCGCCGCGCTCGATCACCGCCGCCGGCGTCGCCGGGTCGAGCCCGTCGGCCACCAGCCCGTCGCGGATCGCCGGCAGCATGGCGATGCCCATGTAGATCGCCAGCGTCTGGCCCGGCCGGACCAGGCCGGAGACATCGACCCCGCCATCGCGGCGGTGGCCGGTGACGAAGGTCACGGCCCGCGCCGCCTCGCGATGCGTCAGCGGGATGCCGGCGCCGGCGGCGCAGGCGAGGGCGGCGGTGACGCCGGGCACCACCTCGCAGGCGATCCCCGCCGCGGCCAGGGCCTCGGCCTCCTCGCCGCCGCGGCCGAAGATCAGCGGGTCGCCGCCCTTCAGCCGCACCACCCGCTTGCCCTCGCGGGCGAGGCGGATCAGCAGGGCGTTGATCTCCTCCTGCTTCATGCAGTGATTGGCGCGGGCCTTGCCGACGAAGATGCGCTCGGCATCGCGCCGCGCCAGCTCCAGCACCTCCTCGGTGCCGAGCCGGTCATGCACGATGACATCCGCCTCGCCGAGCAGCCGCAGGGCGCGGAGCGTCAGTAGGTCGCCGGCGCCCGGGCCGGCCCCGACCAGATGCACCAGGCCCGGCGGCCGCGTCTCGGCGCCGTCGAGGGCGGCGGCGAAGGCGGCATCGGCCTCCGCCTCGCGGCCCGCCATGGCGAGGTCGGCGGCCGGTCCGGCGAGGGCGGCATCGAGGAAGCGGCGCCGTGCGGCGAGATCGGGCAGGCGCCGCCGCACCGCCGCCTTGAAGCGCTCCGCCATCGCCGCGACCCGGCCGAGGCCGAGCGGCACCGCTGCCTCGATCCGCTGCCGCACCTGCCGGGCGAGCACCGGCGCGGCGCCGCCGCTGGAGACGGCGATGGTCATCGGCGCCCGGTCGATGATCGCCGGCATCAGCGCGGTGCAGAGCGCCGGCCGGTCGACGACGTTCACCGGCAGGCCGCGCGCCCGGCAGGCCGCGGCCAGGGCCTGCAGCTCCGGCTCGGCGGCATCGGCGCCGATGGCGATGGCGCAGCCCTCCAGCAGCGCGGGGGCGAAGCGCTCGGCGAAGCGGATCTCGGCGCCGGCCTGGCGCAGCAGGGCGGCCTTGCGCTCGGCGACCTCGCCGGTGCCGAGGACGAGCGCGACCCGGCCCTGGAGGTCGAGGAAGACGGGAAAGTGCAGCATGGGGGGCTTTCGGCTCGGGAGCGGGATGTGGCCGCTGCCCTGGCGGGTGGCAAGCGGGGGCCGGCCCCGGCGCCCCGGGAAGGGTGGTCAGCGGTCGCGGTCGGCCGGCTCGCCGGGCGGCGGCGCGGGCGGCGGCGGCTCGACCTCGCGCAGCCGGGCGGCGGCGGCGCGCCAGAGATCCTGCCGCCAGGGGGAGAGGGCGGTCGCCTCGGTGAGGCCGGCGGGCACATGGCCCCAGCGGCGCATCTGCCGCAGCCACCAGGCGGCCTGCTCCCGCCGCGGCAGGGTGGCGGTGCGGAAGCGCAGCGGCGCGGCCTGCAGCCAGCCCTCGGCGGTGCCCTCGAAGGCGGCGGCGATCTCGCGCGCGCCGAGCGCGGGGAAGAGGCGGCGCTGCAGGATATGCACCGCCTCCGCCTGGTTCTCCGGCGCGTCCAGCCAGCGGGCGGCGGCGATGATCGCGGCGGTGCAGGCGATGGCGCTTTCCGGGTCGCGCGCGGCGTAGCCGGCGGCGAAGGCGAGCACCTTCTCCGGATGGTTCGGCCAGATATCGCCGGAGGAGAGCGCGATGGTGCCGAGGCCGCGCTCCACCGCATGGCTGCCCCAGGGCTCGCCGGCGCAGAAGCCGTCGATCGCGCCCTCCGCCAGCCGCCCGGCGCAGAGCGGCGGCGGCACGGTGACGAGGCGGAGGTCGCGGTCCGGGTCGAGCCCGCCGGAGGCGAGCCACCAGCGCAGCAGGTAATTGTGCGAGGAATAGGGGAAGACGACCCCGAGCGTGACCGGCCGGCCGGCGGCGGCGCGGCGGCGGAGGGCGGCGGCGAAGCTGGCGGCGGGGAGGGGGCGGGTGAAGCGGCCGATCGCCTCGGCGAGCGGCAGGGAGAGGGTGAGGGTATTGCCGTTGGCGCCCAGCCCGGCCCCGACCGTGACCTGCGAGCGCACCCCGTCCAGGCCGGCGGCGAGGGCGATCGGCATGGGCCCGAGGAGCTGCGCCGCGTCCAGGGCGCCGAAGGCCAGCTTGTCGCGCACCGCCGCCCAGGCGCCCTCGGCCGACAGCGTCACCCGCAGCCCGACCGCATCGAAGAGGCCGAGCTCCTCGGCGACGAGGACGGGAGCGGCATCGGTGAGCTGGACGAGGCCGAGCCGCAGGGTGCGCAGCGCCGGCCGGTGCAGGGCGGGGCGTGGCAGGGCGGGGTCCAGGATCGCGGATGGCACGGGATCGACACTCCGGCCGGCAGGCACCGGCAGCGGGCCGCCATTGGACCGCGTCGCGGGGAGGGCAGGATCCGGCCTGGAACGCCTCTCGGCCGGCTGGCCCGCGCCGTTGCGGGCCGTCACAGCAGGAGGTCGATTAGAGAGCCGAGGCGTGGCATGAGGTCAAGGGCAATTGCGCGGTTCCTGTGCAAATGATGGGTTATTAACCATTAATGCCTTGATGGCGCGCATCATGCCTTCATCTTGCCCACGATCTCGGCGGCCACTGCCACCAGCTTCTGCCCACGATCCATCGCCAGGCGTCGCAGCCGCCGATAGGCCTCCGGCTCGCTCAGCCGATGCCGCTGCATGAGCAGCGCCTTGGCGCGGTCGACCAGCTTGCGCTCCTCGACCTCCTGCCGCGCCAGGGCCAACTCCTCGCGCAGCGCCTGGTGGGCGCGGAAGCGGCGGATCGCCACCTCGATCACCGGCCGCACCCGCGCCGGCGCCAGGCCCTCCACCACATAGGCGGCGACGCCGGCGGCCAGCGCCGCCTCGATCTGCTCCGGCTCGGCCTTCTCGGCGAAGAGCACGACGGGACGCGGCTCGTCCCGGTGCAGCGCCCGCATGCCCTCGAGCTCGTCGCGCGAGGGGTCGTCGAGGCCGCAGACGATGACCTCGGCGCCGGATTCCCGCACCGCCCGGGTGAGATCGGCGGTGCCGGCGGCGATGCCGACGACGACGCAGCCCGCCGCGACCAGCCCCGCCTCGACGGCGGCGGCCCGTTCGGTGTCACTGTCCACCAGCAAGACGCGCAGCGTTCGGCCCCCTGGAGATTGCCAGGCGCCGGCCACCCGGTCCCGGCCAGGGGCGACGCCTGCCGCAACGGCAAGGCATGGATCGTGCCGCGTTACGGAGATGGACCCGGGCCGCCGGGCGAGGCCAGGATGGCGGCGGAGGAACGCCCATGCCGCAACACCTGGCCCGCCGTGCCCTGCTGGCCGCGGCGGCGCTCGCCGGACCTGCCCGCCCGACCCTTGCCCAGCCGGAAGGCTGGCCTGCCCGCCCGGTGCGCATCGTCGTCCCCTTCACCCCGGGCGGCAGCAACGACGCCATCGCGCGGCCGCTGGCGGAGCGGCTGCAGGCCCGCCTCGGCCAGCCCTTCCCGGTGGAGAACCGGCCGGGGGCGGGCAGCGCGGTCGGGGTGCAGGCGGTGGCGCAGAGCCCGCCCGACGGCCAGACCCTGCTGCTGACCACCTCCTCCGTCGCCGCCATCGGCGCGGTGCAGGGCACGGGGTTCGACCCGACGGCGGAGCTTGCCATGGTGGCGCTGCTGGCGCGGGCGCCGCTGGTGGTGCTGACGTCGCCCGCCTCGCCGATCGCCTCGATCGCGGCCCTGCTGGAGGCCGACCGGGCCCGCCCCGGCCGCGTCACCTATGCGAGCTCCGGCCCCGGCAGCACCACCCATATCGCCACCGCGCTGTTCAACCTGCGGGCCGGCACGCAGCTCCAGCACATCCCCTATCGCGGCACCGCCGGGGCGCTGACGGACCTCGTCGCCGGGCGGGTGGACGTGATGTTCACCACCATCGCCAGCGCCGCCGGGCCGATCCGCGACGGGCTGCTGCGGGTCATCGCCCAGACCGGGCCGGAGCGGGTGCCGGGCAGCCCGCCGGCGCCCACGGTGCGGGAGGCGGGGATCGACTACGACGCCGGCATCTGGTGGGGCCTCTTCGCGCCGCGCGGCCTGCCGCCGGCGCTGCGGGCGCGGCTGAACGGGGTGGTGAACGACGCGCTGCTGGCGCCGGACTTCGCCCGCGTCCTGACCGGCGAGGGCGCCATCCCCGCCCCCCTCGCGCCCGCGGCCTGCGACGCCTTCCTCGCCGCCGAGACGCGGAGCCTGCGCGAGGTGGTGGCGGCGGCGCATATCCGGGCCGATTGACCGCCCGGCCCGCCAGGCGTCCAAACTGGCGGCGCCGGGCGAGGAAGGATGGCATGCAGAACACCGAGGCGATCTGGCGGCTGGTCGAGGCCCATCGGGCAGACTTCCAGGCTCTCTCCGACCGCATCTGGCACATGCCGGAGCTGGCCTATACCGAGACCCGCTCCTGCGCCGAGCATGCCGCCATGCTGCGCCAGCAGGGCTTCCGGGTGACGGAGCAATTCGCCGGCATCCCGACCGCGGTCATGGGCGAGGCCGGGGAGGGCGGGCCGGTGATCGCCATCCTCGGCGAGTATGACGCGCTGCCGGGCCTCTCGCAGGAGGCGGGCCTCGCCGAGGAGCGGCCGCTCCCCGGGCCGGGCTATGGCCATGGCTGCGGCCACAACCTGCTCGGCTCGGCCTCGCTGCTCGCCGCCACCGCGGTGAAGGACTGGCTCGCCGCCGAGGGGCTCCCGGGGCGGGTGCGCTATTACGGCTGCCCGGCCGAGGAGGGCGGCGCCGCCAAGGGCTTCATGGTGCGCGACGGCGCCTTCGCCGATGTCGACATCGCCATCTCCTGGCATCCGGCGGCCTTCGCCGCGGTGCAGGAGGCGGTGTCGCTGGCCAATACCCGCATCGACTTCCGCTTCGCCGGCCGCGCCAGCCACGCCGCGGCGGCGCCGCATCTCGGCCGCAGCGCGCTCGATGCGGTGGAGCTGATGAATGTCGGCGTGAACTACATGCGCGAGCACATGCCGAGCGACGCCCGGGTGCACTACGCCTATCTCGATGCCGGCGGCGTGGCGCCGAACGTGGTGCAGCCGAGCGCCAAGGTGCGCTACCTGATCCGCGCCCGCGACCTGGTGGAGCTGCGGCGGCTGATCGGGCGGGTGCGCAAGATCGCCGAGGGCGCGGCGCTGATGACCGAGACGCGGGTCGAGGCGAAGGTGGTCTCGGGCGTCTCCAACCTGCTCGGCAACGGGCCGCTGGAGCGGGCGATGCAGGCCAATCTCGACCGGCTCGGCCCGCCGCCCTTCGACGCGGCGGACCGCGCCAAGGCGGCGGAGTTCCAGGCGACGCTGACCGAGGAGGACATCCAGGCCTCCTGGCGGCGGATCGGCCTGCCGATGCGCAAGGGGGTCCCGCTCTGCGACGTGGTGGTGCCGCTCGAGGTGCGGGGGGCGCCGATGATGGGCTCGACCGATGTCGGCGACGTCTCCTGGGTGGTGCCGACGGTGCAGGCGCGCGGCGCGACCTATGCCATCGGCACGCCCGGCCATTCCTGGCAGCTCACCGCCCAGGGCATGCTGCCGGCGGCGCATAAGGGCATGGTGCATGTGGCGAAGGTGATGGCCGGGACGGCGGTGGACTGCCTGCGCGACCCGGCGCTGGTCGCAGCCGCCAGGGCGGAACTCGCCGAGCGCACCGCCGGCAGCCCCTATGAGCCGGTGCTCTCGCCGGAGGTGCAGCCGCCCTTCGACATGTCGAAGGCGGCTTGACCTTCCCCGCGAAGCCGCTGCGCGTCTTCGCGGGGGGGCCGGGCGTTGCCTCGGACCCGGGACCGCCGCAGCCTGCCGCGGCCAGGCCGGGTCAGTCGCCGAAGTTCGGCGGCGGGTCGTCCAGGCCCGGCGGCGGCATGGCGAGCGGGTCGCGCGCCAGCAGCCCGGCTTCGTTCTCGGCCACCTTGTTGACCCGCGGGCTCACCGGCCAGGCGGCGACCATCGCCGGCGGGCAGGGGCGGAGCAGGGCGAGCAGGTCCTCGGCCTCGGCCGGCGCCTCGCCCAGCCAGGCGGCCCAGGCGGCGCGCGGCAGGATCACCGGCATGCGGTGATGCAGGGCGGCGAGCTTCTCGTTCGCCTCGGTGGTGACGATGGTGCAGCTCCGCAGGATCTCGCCCTCCGGGGAGCGCCAGCCCTCCCAGAGCCCGGCCAGCGCCATGGGCGCGCCATCCGCCAGCGCCACGGCATAGGGCTGCTTCGCCTTGCCGTCGGTCTGCCATTCGTAGAAGCCGTCGGCGGTGACCAGGCAGCGGCGCTTGCGGAAGGCCTCGCGGAAGGCGGGCTTCTCGGCAATGCTCTCGGACCGGGCGTTGATCATCTTCGCCGCGCCGGAGGCATCCTTGGCCCAGCGCGGCACCAGCCCCCAGCGCAGCGGGTCGAGATGCCGTTGCCCGGTCTCGGGATGCCGCCGCACCACCAGCGCCTCCTGCGTCGGGGCGCGGTTCCAGCTTGCCGGGAGGTTCGGCAGGGCGTTGATCGTCTCGAAGTACCGGGCGAGCTCGGCTGGGCCGCGCTGCTGGAAATAGCGTCCGCACATGGGCAGGAGATGGGGCGGCGCGGGCCGGATGTCGATTCCGGGCGCCCGCGATCCGGGGCGCGATCAGTGCCGGCGCAGGTAGAGCGGCGTCTCGCCCATGCTGCGGAAGGCATGGTCGGCGGCGAAGAGGTCGGCATAGTGCAGCACATGCGCCTCCAGGTTCCGGCCATGGAAGGGCGCGTTGGTGGCATGGGTGGCGACGGTGCTGACCACGACATGCGGGAAGTCGAGCTCCTTCAGCAGCATGGCGCCGATCACGCCATGCGGCAGCTCGTGGTAGAGATCGGTGTGCACCGCCCCGCCGCCCTCCCGCCGGTAGAGCAGCGGCTTGTCCACATCATGCAGGATGAGGATCGGCAGCAGGATCTCGGGCGGCAGCGTGCTGCCCCAGTCGGCCGCGGCGCGGCGGCCGAGATCGACCCCGGCCCGCGTCACCTCGTTCACATGCCGCATCAGCGGGTAGAAGCCGCTGCCGGGGGAGAAGGGCATGTCCTCCAGCCGCTCATGCGTCGAGGAAGCCCAGGCGCTCACCCAGGCGGTGACGATCCGCTCCTGCAGCGCCTCCGGCACCTGGTCCAGGCCGAAGAGCCAGTCGCGCACCGCCTGGCGCCGCCAGTTGCTGCCGTGATCGATGCTGTAGGGCTGGGTCATGCTCGGCCGGTATCCCCGATGGGCGCGGTCAATCGATGTGGATGTCGGCCTTCTTCACCATGTCGGCGAAGAAGGCGATCTGCTGCTCGCGGAAGGCCGCGAAATCCTCGATGCCGTTGGCGCGGGTGAGGGCGCCGAGGCCGTTCAGCCGGGCGGTCACGCCCGGGTCCCGGATCACCGCGTTCATCTCGGCGTTGAGGGCGCGCAGGATCTCGCCGGGCGTGCCGGCGGGGGCGAAGACGCCGTTCCATTCCCAGGTCTCGAAGCCGGGCAGGAATTCCGACATGGCCGGGGCGTCCGGCAGCAGGGCGATCGGCGCCGGGCCGCAATGCGCCATGCAGATCGCCTGGTTCGCCTGGGTCAGCGGCAGGGTGGAGGGCACGTTGCTGAATTGCAGCGGGATGCGCCCGGCCGCGAGGTCGTTCCGCGAGGCGGCGATCTCCTTGTAGACGATGTGGTTGATCTGGGTGCCGGCGAGCATGTTGAACAGCTCGAGCGAGACGTGCTGCACCGTGCCGATGCCGGTCGAGGCGCAATTGAGCTGGCCCGGCCGGCGCTTCGCCAGGGCGATCAGATCCGGGATCGTCTTCGCCTCGAAGCCCGGCCAGCGCATCAGCGTGTTCGGCGTCTGCATCGCCAGGAAGACCGGCAGCAGGTCGCGGCGGGTGTCGTAGGGCAGGCGGCTGCCGAAGAGCGACGGGTTCACCGAATGCGCCGTCGCGTCGTAGAGCAGCGTGTAGCCATCCGGCGTGGCGCGGGCGACCGCCTGCGCCGCCAGGGTGCCGGCGGCGCCCGGGCGGTTCTCCACCGCGAAGCTCTGGCCGAGCCGCTCGCCGAGCGCGCCGAAGAGGATGCGGCAGACCACGTCGGCGGTGCCGCCGGGGCTGTAGGCATTGACCACCCGCACGGCATGGGTGGGGTAGCGGGCCTGGGCGCGCGGCAGGGAGGGGGCGGCGAGGCCGCCCAGGGCGGCGGCCAGCAGCAGGCGGCGGCCGGGCCGCGATGGCTTGGACATGATCGATCCCCCTCGGCCTCGATCCCCTGGGGCGGTTCGGGAGCGGGGCCTTTGCGGCGAGTTTGGAATCGTCCCGGTGCCGTCGCAAGCCGGCGCGCGGCGGCCGCGCCCCCTTGTCCCGCTCCCGGCCCGCGATCAGTCTGCTGGCGAACAGCCGAGAGCAAGCGGCGGGCCGGCCCGCCGCGGGAGCGAACGCCATGAACATCATGACCCGAGAGACGCTGCCCCCCGAGGCCGCGGCCGGCGCCTGGATCACCGCTCTCGGCGAGGCGCTGGAGCGCCAGGACGCGGCTGCGGCGGCGCGGCTCTTCCTGCCCGAGGGGCATTGGCGCGACATCCTCGCCTTCGACTGGACGATCACCACGGTGAGCGGCGCGCCGGCGGTGGAGGCGCGGCTGCGGGCGCGGCTGCCGGCCACCCGTCCCGGCGGGCTGCGCCTGGCGCCCGGGCGCACCGCGCCGCGGCAGGTCGAGCGGGTCGGGCGCGGGGTGATCGAGTGCTTCCTCGCCTTCGAGACCGCGGTCGGCACCGCCGAGGGCGTGGCCCGGCTGGTGCCCGACGAGGGCGGGCCGGGCGGGGTCCGCGCCTGGATCCTGGCGACGGCGTTGCAGGGGCTGCGCGGGCATGAGGATCTCAGCCTGCGGCAGCAGGCGTCGGAGAAGGACTATTCGCGCGATTTCGGCGGCCCCAATTGGGCCGACAAGCGCGCGGCGGCGCGCGCCTATGCCGATCGCGACCCGGCGGTGCTCGTCATCGGCTGCGGCCAGGCCGGGCTCGGCATCGCCGCCCGGCTCGGCGCGCTCGGCGTCGACACGCTGGTGATCGACCGCGAGGCGCGGGTCGGCGACAATTGGCGCCGCCGCTACCATTCGCTGACGCTGCACAACGAGGTGCATGTCAACCACCTGCCCTACATGCCGTTCCCGCCGACCTGGCCGGTCTTCATCCCGAAGGACATGCTGGCGAACTGGTTCGAGGCCTATGTCGAGGCGATGGAGCTGAATGTCTGGACCTCGACCGAGCTCGCCGCCGGGCGCTGGGACGAGGCGGCGGGCCGCTGGCAGGTGACGCTGCGCCAGGCGGATGGCGGCGAGCGGGTGATGCGGCCGCGGCACCTGGTCTTCGCCGCCGGCGTCAGCGGCATCCCGATCATGCCGGAGCTGCCCGGCCTCGCCGAGTTCCGCGGCACGGTGCTGCATTCCGGCGCCTATACCGACGGCGCGGCCTGGAAGGGCCAGCCGGCCATCGTGCTCGGCACCGGCAATAGCGGCCATGACGTGGCGCAGGACCTGTATGCGAGCGGCGCCCAGGTGAGCATGATCCAGCGCAGCCCGACCCATATCGTCTCGGTGCAGGAGGCGCAGCGGGTCTATGCCACCTATGCCGAGGGGCTGCCGACCGGGGATTGCGACCTGCTGGCGACGGCGCTGTCCTATCCGGAGCTGAAGCGCGCCTACCAGATGATGACGGCGATCTCGAAGGAGATGGACCGCCCGTTGCTGGAGCGGCTGGCGGCGCGGGGCTTCCGGCTGAGCGACGGCATCGAGGGTTGCGGCTTCCAGATGCTCTACCTGCAGCGCGGCGGCGGCTACTACTTCAATGTCGGCTGCTCCGACCTGATCGCCGAGGGGGAGATCGGGCTGGTGCAATGGGAGGAGGTGGAGCGCTTCGTGCCGGACGGGCTGCGGTTGAAGGACGGGCGCGTGATCCCGGCCGCGCTCCTCGTCATGGCGACCGGCTACCGCAACCAGCAGGAGGTGGTGCGGCGGGCGCTCGGCGACGCGATCGCGGATCGCATCGGCCCGGTCTGGGGCTTCGATGCCGGCGGCGAGCTGCGCAACATGTGGCGGGAGACGCCGCAGCCCGGCCTCTGGTTCACCGCCGGCAGCCTGGCGCAATGCCGCATCTACTCGCACTACCTCGCCCTGCAGATCAAGGCGCGCGAGGTCGGGCTGGTGGAATAGCCGCCAGCCGCCCCGCGCTGCCGCCCCGCGCTGCCCCTCCGCGGAGGGCTGCGACGCGCCTTGGCTCGGAAGCGAATCACGGGGCCCTCGCGGCGGCGCGCGGCGGCGTCGTGGGGACCGCTAGAACGGCAGCAGGATGTCGAGGAGCTGCGAGCCGAGCCGCGGCTGCTGCAGGTCGGAGAGCGTGCCGCGGCCGCCATAGGCGATGCGCGCCTCCGCCAGCCGGTCATGCCGGATGGTGTTGTCGCTGGCGATGTCCTGCGGCCGGATCACCCCCTGCACCGACAGCTCGCGCAACTCGCTGCTGACCCGCACCTCCTGCCGGCCGCCGACCACGAGGTTGCCGTTCGGCAGCACCTGGGTGACCGTCGCGGCGAGCCGCAGCGTCACCGTCTCGGTCCGCTTCACCGTGCCGTTGCCATCGGTGGTCTGGCTGCCCGAGGCGCTGATCAGCGTGTCCGGGCTCGCCGCCTTCGGCAGCCAGCGGGTCTGCATGCCGAAGAGCTGCGGCATGCCCATGGCGTCGTTGCCGGTGCGCGCCCGCTGGGTGCGGTTCTGCAGCTGCGCCTGGTCGTCGATGCTGACCAGGATGGTGATGAGGTCGCCGACCTGCGCCGCCCGCTGGTCGCGCAGGAAGGTGCGGCTGCCGGGGCGCCACAGGCTGTTCGCCGCCGCCGGTGGGTCCTGCGGCGCCGGCATCGGCATGGCCACCGGCCGCCAGGCGGGATCGGCGGTCGGGTCCTGCACCGCGCTCAGCTCCGGCGTCCTGCCGACCCGGGAGAGCCGCTCGAACTGGCCGCAGCCGGCGAGCAGCGCCAGCAGCGCAAGGGGCAGGGCGCGCATCACTCCGCCTCCCGCCTGAGCGGCGCCGCGCCCATGGCGACGCGCACCCGGCCCGGCCCGGTCACCTGCGCCTCCACCACCGTGCGGCTGGCGAGGTTCATCACCGGCACCAGGGCGCCGCGCCCGGCGGCTTCCAGCGCCCGGCCCTGGGCGGTGAGCGAGAGGCCCGGCGCCTCGACCTGCATGGTCACCAGCGCGTTGCGCTCGACCAGCGCCGGCGGGGCGAGGTCGCTGCGCTGGAAGCCCATCTCTGCCCCGACCGGGCGGTGGAGCTGCTGGCCGACCACCTGATCCAGCCGGTCCGCCGCGCCGGGGCGGACGCGCTCCGCCCGCTGCCGCGCCAGCCGGACGTCGCCCGGGCCGACGATCTCGCCGAGGGAGAGGCGACGGGTCGCCACCACCACCGGCAGGGTCGGCACGGCGCGGCCGCCGATGCGCAGGCGCTGCATCGGCATGCCCTCGGCGCCGATGCTGAGCAGCCCGGCGAACCGGCCGGTCGGCGCATCCAGGCTGGCGGAGTCGACGACAAGGCGCGGCGCCGCCTCGGGCGGGATCATCGGCAGGGCGACCGGCCCCAGCTCCAGCTCGGCCTCGGGGTCGAGGCCGTAGCGCAGCAGCTCCGCCTTCAGCGCCGCCGTCACCTCCTCGCGCGCCAGCGGCCGGCCGGGCCGTTCCACCACCACCCGCTCCTGCGCCGAGAGCGGCCGCCAGGCGAGGCCGTTGGCGCGGGCGAGGGCGAGGAGCTGCGCCGCCTCGATGACCATCTGCCGGCCCGGCGCCGGGGCGGCGCCGATCGGCTGCGCCGCCCGCGCGCCGGCGCCCTCGAAGACATCGCCGAGGCGGAGCATGGGCTGGTCGACCACCACCAGCGGCCGCGGCCCGGCGAGATCCTGCGCCATGGCCGGCAGGGCGAGGAGGAGCAGGGGCAGAAGGGCGCCGCGCATGGCCCGCCTCACCGCATCCGCGAGAGCGTCGAGAGCATCTCGTCGCTCGCCGTGATGACCTTGCTGTTCATCTCATAGGCCCGCTGCGCGGTGATGAGGTTGGTGATCTCCTGCACCACGTTGACGTTGGAATTCTCGACGAAGCCCTGCAGCATCTGGCCAT
Organism: Roseicella frigidaeris; assembly: GCF_003258945.1. Classification (GTDB taxonomy): domain Bacteria; phylum Pseudomonadota; class Alphaproteobacteria; order Acetobacterales; family Acetobacteraceae; genus Paracraurococcus; species Paracraurococcus frigidaeris. The sequence goes on from NZ_QLIX01000025.1 coordinate 12,440, forward strand.
GCCCCGGCTGGCCGGGGGCGGCGAGCTGCGCCTGGCCGGAGGCCGGCGTCGCCAGCAGCAGGTTCTCGCCCATCGCCTCCAGCCCGGCCTCGTTGGCGAAGATCGCGGTCTGGATCTGGCCGACATTCTGCGGGTTCACCTGGCCGTCGAGCTTGGCCAGCACCTCGCCGGCGGCGTTGATGGTGACGTCGACGGCGGCGGCCGGGATGGAGATGCCGGGCAGCACCAGGAAGCCCTCGGCGGTCACCACCTGGCCCTCGGCCGAGAGGCCGAAGGTGCCGTCCCGGGTATAGGCGATCTCGCCGGAGGGAAGCTGCACCTGGAAGAAGCCGTTGCCGCGGATGGCGAGGTCGAAGCGGTTCTCGGTCTGCTGCAGGCTGCCCTGCTCGCCGATGCGGTAGATGGCCGAGGTCTTGACGCCGAGGCCGAGCTGCGCGCCGGATGGCAGCACGCTGCCGGTCTCCGAGCTCTGCGAGCCGACGCGTCGGACGTTCTGGTAGAGCAGGTCGGCGAATTCGGCCCGGCGCCGCTTGTAGCCGGTGGTGCTCATATTGGCGATGTTGTTGGAGATCACCTCGACATTGGTCTGCTGGGCCATCATGCCGGTGCCGGCGATCTGCAGGGCGCGCATCCTGGGTCTCCTGGTCCGGCCGCTGGCCGGGATTCCTATTCGGCGGAAGGGCGTTTCGGGATGAGGGGGCGGGCGCCGCCGGCGGCTAGCCGCGCTTGCGGAGGATGCGCTCGACGGCGTTCTGCAGCCGGTCGCCCTCGCGGTCGGCGAAAGTGACGGCGTTCTGGAACTCGCGGACCTCCTCGGTCATCCGCACCATCTCCAGCACCGGCTGGACGTTGCTGCCCTCGACCGCGCCCTGCACGACGCCTGGGCGCGCCAGGGGCTGCGGCGTCTCGTCGGCGGCGAAGAGCCGGTCGCCCTCCGGGCGCAGGCGCTGCGGCTGCTCGAAGCGCACGACGCGGAGCTGGGCGATCGGACCGTTCTCGGAGCGGAGGCTGCCATCGCCCAGCACCTCGAGGCGGGTATCGGCCTGGCCGAGGGTGATCGGCATGCCGCCCGTGTCGAGCACCGCGTTGCCGGCGGCGTCGACGAGCTTGCCATCGCCCGAGAGCGCGAAGCGGCCGGCGCGGGTGTAGCGCTCCTCGCCCTCGGCGGTCTGCACCGCGAAATAGCCCTCGCAGCGCAGCGCCAGGTCGAGCGGGTTGCCGGTCGTCGTCAGCGGCCCGTTGGCGGTCTCGCGCCAGGTGGCGCGATCGATGCTGTAGCTCACCTGCGGTTCGGCCGCAGCCTGCGCCTGCTTCTGCAGGACGCTGCCGAAGACCGGCCGCTCGGCCTGGAAGCCCGGGGTGTCGGCATTCGCCAGGTTGTGCGCCACCACCTGCGTGGCGCGGAGCTGGGCGCCGAGGCGGGAGAGGATGACGTAGCCGGGCGTGTCCATGCGGGGCCTTCCTGTGGCGGCGCCGTCCTGGCGCCAGGGGACGCCACCCCTCAGCGCAAGCCCCGTGCCACGCCGGCGGCCTCGGCAGACACCCAAGCGCCGCAAGCGGTTGCGCCGGGGGCCGGCGCCTCGGCCGGGCCGGCCGGCGCTGCGCCTCTCCTGCCGGGCCCCGGCAGGAAATGCCGGCACCCGGCAGGGGCTGCCCGGTGCAAGGCTTTCTTAACGGCCGCCCGGCGAGGATCGCGCCCGTCCGGAGGATGGGGCGCGGATGTCGGCAAAACCTGCCAAGGCAGCGACGGCGGAGGGCGAGGCGGCGCCGAAGGGCGGCAAGCGCAAGCTGGTGCTGCTGGCCGCGCCGATCGCCCTGGCCGCCATCGGCGGTGGCCTCTGGTTCAGCGGCGTCCTGCCCGGCCTCCTCGGCGGCGGGGCGCATGAGGCGCCGTCCGAGCATGCCGAGGCGCCGCCGGCGCCGCCGGTCTTCTTCGACATGCCGGAGATTGTCGCCAACCTCAACGCGCCGGGCCGGCGCACCAGCTACATCCGGCTGCGCAGCAAGCTCGAGCTCGCCAGGCCCGACGATGCGGCCGCCGTGCAGGCGGCCATGCCGCGGCTGCTCGACCTCTACACCACCTATCTGCGGGAGATGCGGCCGGAGGAGCTGCGAGGCAGCGCCGGCACCCAGCGCCTGCGGGAGGAGCTGATCGCCCGCGCCAGCCTCGCCGCCGCGCCGGCGCGGATCACCGATGTCCTCTTCACCGAGATCCTCCTCCAGTGACCGCGCCCGAGGAGGATCCCGCCGCGGCCTGGGGCGATGCCCTGGCGCAGGAGCAGGCCGCGGACGCCCCGGATTCGGCGCGGGTGCTGAACCAGGCCGAGATCGACAGCCTGCTTGGCTTCGGCGGCGGCGCCACGGCCGAGGAGAGCCAGAGCGGCATCCAGCGCGTCGTCAGCGCCGGCCTCGTCTCCTACGAGCGCCTGCCGATGCTCGAGATCGTCTTCGACCGGCTGGTCCGCATCCTCTCGACCTCGCTGCGGAACTTCACCTCGGACAATGTCGAGGTCTCGATCGACAGCATCGCCTCGCTGCGCTTCGGCGACTACCTGGACAGCGTGCCGCTGCCGGCGATGCTGGCGGTCTTCAAGGTCGAGGAGTGGGACAATTACGGCCTGCTCGTCATCGATTCCGCGCTGATCTACTCGGTGGTCGACGTGCTGCTCGGCGGCCGCCGCGGCACCGCCGCGATGCGCATCGAGGGGCGTCCCTACACCACGATCGAACGGACGCTGGTGGAGCGGCTGATCGGCGTCGTGCTGCAGGATCTCTCGGATGCCTTCAACCCGCTCTCGCCGGCCAGCTTCCGCTTCGAGCGGCTGGAGGTGAATCCGCGCTTCGCCGCCGTCTCCCGCCTCTCCAACGCCTGCATCCTGTCGCGGCTGCGGGTCGATATGGAGGATCGCGGCGGCAAGATCGAGCTGCTGCTGCCCTATGCGACGCTCGAGCCGATCCGCGAGCTGCTGCTGCAGCAATTCATGGGCGAGCGCTTCGGCCGGGATTCGATCTGGGAGACGCATCTCGCCGAGGAGCTGCGGCACACCGAGCTGGCGCTCGACGTGGTGCTGGACGAGCAGGCGATGCCGCTCGCCTCGGTGATGTCGCTGCAGCCCGGCGACCGCATCACGCTCAACGTCGCGCCCGGCGCGCCGGTGACGCTGCGCTGCGGCGAGGTGCCGCTCTTCGAGGCGGAGCTGGGCCGGCGCGAGAACCGCCTCGCGGTGCGCATCGCGCGCGAGCTGCGCCGGGCGGAATGGGAGGGGGCGTGATGGGCTGGATCGAATGGGCGGCGCAGCTTCTCGTCATCCTGCTGCTCGGAGGGGCCTTGCCGCTGCTGCTCCGGCTCGAGCGCACGCTGGCGGCGGTGCGGCGGGACCGCGGCGCGCTGGAGGGCGGCGCGGCCAGCCTCGGCGAGGCGACGCGGCTGGCGGAGGCGGCCTCGATCCGGCTGCGCGCCTCGGCCGAGGCCGGCGGGCGGCAGCTCGCGGAGAGGCTGGCGGCAGCCGAGCCGGTGCGGGACGACCTGCGCTACCTGGTCGAGCGCGCCGAGGCGCTGGCCGACCGGCTCGAGGCGCTGGTCCGCTCCGGCCGGCCTCTGGCCCAGGCGGGGACGGCGCCGGAGGTCGCGGCCGAGCCGGGGCGCAGCCAGGCGGAGCGCCGGTTGTTGCAGGCCCTCGGGGCCGGCCGCTGATGCGGCCGCGCCTGCTGCCGGCCGCCCTGGTCGCGGTGACGGCGCTGCTCGCCGTGAAGCTGCAGGGCATCCTGAGCCCGCCCGCGGGCGGCCCTCAGGGCCTGGCGCTGGTCGCGCCCGCGCAGGCCAGCAGCCACGCCCCTCCCGCCAAGGCGAGCACGCCGGCCGCCGCGCCGGCCCCGCCGCCGCAGGCCAGGCCGCCCGAGCCACCCTCCGCCGAGCAGCAGGCGGAACGGGCCCTGCTGGAGGGGCTGCGGGCGCGGCGGAGCGAGCTCGAGGCCCGCGAACAGGCGCTCGCGGCGCGCGAGCTGCTCGCGGCGGCGACCGAGAAGCGGCTCGGCCAGCGCATCGAGGAGCTGGCCGCGCTGCAGCAGCGCCTCCAGGCCTTCGACCGGACGCTCGGCGAGCGCGAGGAGGCCGGCTGGCGGCAGATGGTCAAGCTCTACGAGGGCATGCGGCCGCGCGATGCCGCCGCCATCTTCGACGATCTCGAGATGCCGGTGCTGCTGCAGATCCTCGACCGTATGGGAGAGCGCAAGGCGGCGCCGGTGCTCGGCGCCATGAAGCCGGAGCGCGCCCGGACGATCACCTCGGAACTGGCCCGCCTCCGGGCCCGCCCCGTTGACTGAACCCCCCATCCGAAGCCAGGCAGAAGGCGCAGGCGGCTCATGGACAAGTCTACCAACGTCCTCATCGTCGACGACTACAAGACGATGCTGCGGATCATCCGCAACCTGCTCAAGCAGCTCGACTTTGACAATGTCGAGGAGGCGACCGACGGGCAGGAGGCGCTGGCCAAGCTGCGGGCCGGGCAGTTCGGCCTGGTCATCAGCGACTGGAACATGCAGCCCATGACGGGGCTCGACCTGCTGAAGGAGGTGCGGGCGGATGCCCGGCTGCGCGACACGCCGTTCATCATGATCACCGCCGAGAGCAAGACCGAGAACGTGATCGCGGCCAAGCAGGCGGGCGTCTCGAACTACATCGTCAAGCCCTTCAACGCCGAGACGCTGCGCGACAAGATCGCCAAGGTGCTCACCCATGCCTGACGGCCTGCCGGACCAGGAGCGGATCGAGCAGGCGGTGCGCGCGGTCCTCAGCAGCCTCGCCGGCGCCCTGACCTCGACCGAGGCGGTGCTCCTCGGCGAGCTCGAGGCGCTCGGGCGGGAGGTGGCGCGGGCGAAGTCCGAGATCGCCGCCCTGCGCGTCGACGTCATCAACGACAGCCACATCCCGGCGGCGACGGACGAGCTCGACGCAGTCGTCGAGCACACCGCCAAGGCGACGAACGAGATCCTCGATGCCTGCGAGACGCTCGAGGGCCTCGCGCCACGCCTCTCGGGCGAGGCGGCGGAGGTCGTCGCCGGCGCCGTCACCCGCATCTACGAGGCCTGCAGCTTCCAGGACATCACCGGCCAGCGCATCGGCAAGGTCGTCGCCGCCCTGAAGGCGATCGAGCGGCGCGTCGCGGCCATCACCAGCTCCTTCGCCCCGGCCGAGGCCGCGCCGGCGGCGGCCGAGGCGGCGCCCGGCCAGCGGACGGAAGGCGAACGGCTGGCCAGCGGGCCGCAGCTTCCCGCCGCCGCGGCCTCGCAGGCGGAGATCGACCGCCTGCTGGCGAGTTTCGAATGATGCGGCTGTCGTCGGCGCTCCTCCTCCTCCTCGTCCTCCCCGGCCTCGCCGCCGCGGAGCCGGTCACGGTCCGTGCCGGCAGCGCGCCGGGCTATGGCCGCCTCGTCTTCGACTGGCCCGCCGCGCCGGCCTACCGCCTGGAGCAGCAGGGCGACCGCGTGCTGCTGCATTTCCCGGCCGGCACCGAATGGCGCCTGCCGCAGCGCCCGCCCGCGAACGTCATGGCGCTCGCCACGGAGGGCGAGGCGCTCCGCCTGTCCCTGCGGCCCGGCGCGCGGGCGCGGCATTACCGCCTGGGCAGCCGGGTGGTGGTCGAGCTGCTCGACCCGACGCCGGAGGGGGCGGCCGAACCGCCGGGCAGGCAGCCGGCGGAGCGCGGTCCTGGCACGGCCGGTGGCGCGAACCCCATGGTCGCCCCGGCCGCCCCACCCGTCGCCGTGCCGGCTCCCGTCAGCCCTGCCGCGCCGCAGGAGGCCGCCAGCCCGGTATCCACCCCCGCCGCCCGGCCCGCCGAGATCCCGTCCGCCGCACCGGTCCCCGCACCGGTCCCCGCCCTGGCCCCCACCCGCGGGGTCGCCAGCCGCCTGTCGCTGCCGGCGGGTCCGGCGATCCTGTTGCCCTTCCCGGCCGGCACCGGGGCGGCGATCCTGCGCCGGGGCGAGGTCCTGCTGCTGGTCTTCGACAGCCCGGAGGCGCCCGATCTGGTGCCGCTGCAGGATGATCCCGTCTTCGGTGGCCTGCTGGCCGAGTCCCTGCCGGAGGCCACTCTCATGCGGCTGCCCCTCGCGGCCACCTCCCGCCTGCTGGCGCGGCGCGAGGCGACGGGTTGGACCCTCGCCGTGGCGCCGGCCGGCGGGGAGCCGCCGCCGGAGATCGATCTTGCGACGGAAGCGGGCCCGCCGCCCCGCCTGCTGCTGCGCGCGCCATCGCCCGGTCGGGTCGTTCCGGTCCAGGATCCCGAGACCGGGCTGCCCCTGCTGGTCGGCACGCTGCGGCAGGGCCAAGCGGCGATGCGGACCGGGCGCCGCCTGCCCGAGCTCGACCTGCCGCCGACGCTGCTCGGCACGGCGGTCCTGGCGCGGTCGGACGGCGTGCTGCTGCAGGCCGGCACGGACCGCTTTACCCTCGCCCTGGCCGGCGGCGGGCGGCTGTCGCTCGACACCGCCCTGGCCGGGCCGGCGCCGGCGCCCGAGCTGGTGCGCAGCTTCGACCTGCCGGCCCGGCCGGCCGCGGAGCTGCTGACGCAGTTGCAGGCGCTGCAGGCCGGCATCGCCGCGGCGCCGCCGCTGGCGCGCCTGCCGCAGCGGCGTGCAGCCGGCGAGCTGCTGCTGGCGCTCGGCCTGCCGCAGGAAGCGCAGGCGATGCTCTCGCTCGGCTTCGCCGAGGATCCGCGCGCCGCGGCCGATCCTTCCTATGCCGCCCTGGCCGGCGCGGCCGCCCTGCTGGCTGGCCGGCTCGGCGAGGCCGAGGCCCTGCGCAGCCCCGCCTGGGGGGATGGCGACGAGGCGCGGCTCTGGCAAGCGGCGCTGGCCGCGGCCCGGTCGGAGTGGCAGCCGGCCGCGACGGGCTTCGCGCGCAGCCTGCCGCTGCTGCTCGCCTATCCGGCCGGGCTGAAGGCGCGGTTGCTGCCGCTCGCGGCGCAGGCGCTGGCGGAGGCCGGCGAAACGGCGGCGCTGCGGCGCCTTCTCGATGCCGCAGGGGCGGAAGCGGCGGAGCTTGCGCTGCCGCGGGCCATGCTCGCCGAGGCGGAGGGGCGAAGCGAGGAGGCGCTGGCCGCCTATGACCGGCTGGCCGCCGGCCGCGACCGTCGTGTCCGGGCCCGTGCGCTCCGGCAAGCGGTGGAGCTGCGCCTGGCGAGCGGGCGCCTCGATGCGGCGGCGGCGGCGAAAGCGATCGAGGCCGGCCTGCTCGCCTGGCGCGGCGACGCGACCGAGCTGGATGCCCGGCTGCGCGCCGCCGCGCTGTACCGCGAGGCGGGGAAGGGGCGGGCCGCCCTCGACCTGCTGCGCGAAACCGCGGCCCTGTTCCCCGACCGCGGCAAGGCGTTGCGGCCCGCGCTGCAGGAGAGCTTCGTGGCCGCCCTGGCCGAGGCGCCGCCGCTCGCCGCCGTCGCCCTCTACGACGCCAATCCCGATCTGCGGCCCGAGGGCGCGGGCAGCGAGCAGGCCATCCTCCTGCTGGCCGATCGCCTGACGGCGCTCGATCTCGGCGACCGAGCGGCCGGCCTGCTGCGGCAGGTGATGCAGCAGGCCGAGGGGACGAGCCGCGCCGCGCTCGGCCTGCGGCTCGCGCACCTGCGCTTCGAGGAAGGCGATGTCGCCGGCGCCGCCGCGGCGCTGGCGGACAGTGCCGTGCCGGTGCTGCCGCCGGCGCAGCAGGTGGCGCGCGCCGTGCTCGCCGCACGCATCGAGGCACGGCGCGGGCAGCGGGATGACGCGGTGGCGGCCCTGCGCAGCCTCGGCGCGCCGGGCAGCGAGGCGCTGGCGGAGGTGCTGGTGGAAGCCTCCGACTGGTCGGGAGCCGCGGCAGCGCATGCCACGGCGCTCGCCGCCCTGCCGCCCGCTCCGGCGGTGCTGACCGATGCGGAGGCCCGGCTGGTGCTGCGCCAGGCGGTGCTGCTGGCGCTCGCCGGCGACGAGGCCGGGCTGGTGACGCTGCGCGAGGCGCAGGCCGCACGCTTCGGCGCAGGGCCGCTCGCCGACGCCTTCGCGCTGCTCACCGGCGATCCGCTGCGCGGACTCGCCGATCTGCCGCGCCTGCAACGCGAGCTGCAACTTTTCCGCAACTTGCCGTCACGGCTGGAGGCATTGCGGGCAGGTCCGCCGCTCACACGATGAGTCCCGCGCTCGACGCAGGGGAGAGCGGCAAAAATTTCGGCCGGTGCAGCAGGAAATGGCTTGCGCCGGCAACCCCCTTGCCCCATATGCCGCCGCCGTTGACCTGATCGATGTCCGATCACCCTGGTCATCTACTGGTGGGAACAGGAGCCCGCGATGGACTCTCTACTCCAACTGGGGATGGTCTCGGAGCAGCTCCCGAGCGAAGCCCAGAACTCTGCAACCTCGGTGAGCGAGGCCAAGGATTACTTTGTCAGCCGCGACGGCGTGAAATTCGCCGGCACGCATCTGATCATCGATCTGTGGGATGCCACCAACCTGGCGGATCCCGAGCATATCGATGACGTGCTGCGTGAAGCGGCGGTGGCGACCGGTGCGACCATCCTGCACGGTCACTTCCACCATTTCGGTCCGAACAGCGGCGTCTCCGGCGTGCTGGTGCTGGCGGAGAGTCACGTCTCCATCCACACCTGGCCGGAGCGGGACTATGCGGCGCTCGACATCTTCGTCTGCGGCGCCTGCAACCCGTATCTGGCGATCCCTGTGCTGAAGCGGGGCTTCCAGCCCGGCCGTGTGCAGCTCGCCGAGCACAAGCGCGGCCTGGTCGGCTGACAGCGGACCGATGGGGATGGTAGGGCCAGGGCGGGGCCGCAAGGTCCCGCCCTCTCTGCATGCAGGGGTGCCGAAGGCATGACCGATTCTTGGGTGAACGAGACGCTCTACGCCGCCTGGGGCCAGCGCTTCCGCGTGTTGCGTGAGCTCGCCCGGGTGAGGAGCGAGTTCCAGGACATCATGGTCTTCGAAAGCGAGACGCATGGCCGCGTCATGCTGCTCGACGGCGTGGTGCAGATCACCGAGGCGGATGAGTTCGTCTACCAGGAGATGCTGACGCATGTGCCGCTGCTGGCGCATGGCGCGGCGCGGCGCGTGCTCATCATCGGCGCGGGCGATGGCGGCGTGCTGCGGCGGGTGCTGCAGCATGGCACGGTCGAGCGGGCCGTGATGGTCGAGATCGACGGCGAGGTGATCCGCCTGGCCAAGGAGCACCTGCCCGGCATCGCCGGCGATGCCTGGTCCGATCCTCGGGCGGAGGTGATCGTCGGCGACGGCATCGATTATGTGCGCCAGGCGCCGGCGGCGAGCTTCGATGTCGTCATCGTCGACAGCACCGACCCGATCGGCGTCGGCGAGGCGCTCTTCACCGACGAGTTCTATGCCAATTGCGCGCGGCTGCTGAGCGCCCGCGGCCTGGTGGTGAACCAGTGCGGCGTGCCCTTCATGCAGGCCGACGAGCTACGTGAGACCTCGCTGCGCCGGCGCAAGTCCTTCCCGGATGTCTTCGCCTATGTCGCCGCCGTGCCGACCTATGTCGGCGGCTTCATGACGCTCGGTTGGGCGGCGAAGGATACGGCGCTGCGCCAGGTGGAGGCGGCCGAGATCCGCAGGCGTGCGGCGGCGGCCGGCATCCTCGGCGCCACGCGGTATTGGACGCCCGAGATCCATGTGGGCGCCTTCAACCTGCCGCCCTACATCGCCGAGCAGCTGCCGGACTGACATCGCCCGGGGCCGGGCACGGGCTGGCCTCCCACCTCAGCGCGCCAGCCCGCGCAGCGCCAGCAGGCCGCCCAGGCCGGAGAGGGCGATCACCAGGGCCATCGGGCGCGCCGTGCCGTCGTGCAGCAGCCCGACCAGCGCGCCGGAGACGGCGCCGAGCCCGAATTGCAGGGTGCCGATGAGCGCCGAGGCGCTGCCGGCCCGCTGGCCCTGCGGCCCCATGGCGAGTGTCGTGGCCAGCGGCATCACGGCGCCGATGCCGGCGACGTAGACGAAGATCAGGCCGGCGATGGCGGCGAAGCCACCGAAGCCCGTCAGCGCGGCGCCGAGCAGGCCGAAGCCGGCGAGCGCCATCACCGTCAGCGTCGCCAGCAGCAGCCGCCCCGGCAGCACCCGGCGCGTCAGCCGCGCCACCCCCTGCGCGCAGGCCATGATGCCGAGCGCGTTCAGCCCGAAGAACAACCCGTAATGCTCCGGCGTGACGCCGAAGAGCTCCATGTAGACGAAGGGCGAGCCGGCGATGTAGGCGAACATGCCGGCCGTCGGCAGCGCCACGGCCAGGGTGTGGCCGAGGAAGTGGCGGTCGCGCAGCAGGCGCAGATAGGTGGCGATCACCGCCAGCGGCCCGTCGCGCCGCCGCCGCCCTGGCTCCAGGCTCTCCGGCAGGAAGAGCGTGACCGCCACCGCCAGCAGCGCCGCATAGGCCGCCAGCAGCCAGAAGATCAGCCGCCAGCTGCCGAGGGCGAGGAGCAGGCTGCCGATGGAGGGGGCCAGGATCGGCGCCAGCCCCATGACGAGGCCGAGCTGGGCCATCAGCCGGATCGCCGCATGGCCTTCCGCCACGTCGCGGACGATGGCCCGCGCCATGACCATGCCGGCGCAGCCGCCGAGGCCCTGGCCGAAGCGCAGCCAGGTCAGCGTGCCGATCCCGCCCGTCATCGCGCAGCCGAGCGAGGCGAGGCTGAAGACGGCGAGGCCGAAGAGCAGGGGCGGCTTGCGCCCGAGACGGTCGGCGAGCGGCCCGTAGACGAGCTGCGCCGCCGCCATGCCGGCGAAGAAGGCGGCGATGGTGCCCTGCACCGCGGCGGGATCGGCCGGGAGATCGGCGGCGATGGCGGGGAAGGCGGGCAGGTACATGTCGGTCGCCAGCGGCCCGAAGGCCGCCATGGCGCCGAGGATCAGGGGCAGGAACCAGGGAAGCGCGGGCATGGTGCCGCCTTAGCATCGGATGTTGCGGCGCACCATGCCGGGCGGCGGCCGCGCCCCGGCATCGGTCCGGCCGGCCCCATGCTCAGAAGCCGATCCCCTCGGCGCGCAGCCGGTCCTGCACCAGGCGCTTCGGGATCTTGCCGTAGCCGGATTTCGGCAGCGCCTCCCAGACCACGACGCGGAGCGGCTGCTTGTAGCGGGCGAGGCGGCCGGCGAGATGCGCCAGGACCTCCGCCTCGCTCACCGCCTGGCCGGGCCGCGGCACCACCGCGGCGATGCCGCTCTCGCCCCAGCGCGGATGCGGCAGGCCGACCACGGCGCATTCCAGCACGCCGGGGTGGGTGAGGATCGCCTCCTCCACCTCGCGCGGATAGACGTTGGAGCCGCCCGAGATATACATGTCCGACTCGCGGCCGGTGACGGTGAGGAAGCCGCGCGCATCGAGATGCCCGAGATCCCCGGTGTGGAACCAGCCGCCGCGGACGGCCTTCTCGTTCGCCTCCGGATTCTCGAAATAGCCGGCGAAGACGGCCGGACCGCGGACGCAGATCTCCCCCGTCTCGCCGGGCGGCAGGCGCTTCCCCCCGGCATCGAGGATGGCGATGTCCATCGCCGTGCGGGCGCTGCCGCAGGAGCCGAGGGGGAGGCTCTCGTCATCCGCGAGGCTGTGCTGGTCCGGCCGCAGCACGGTGATATTGCCCGTCACCTCGCCGAGGCCGAAATACTGCACCAGGCAGGGGCCGAGCTTCTCCAGCGCCCGCTTCTGGTCGGCGCGGTACATCGGGGCGCCGGCATAAATGACGTGGCGCAGCGAGGAATGGTCGTAGCGGTCGACGGCCGGGTGCTCGACCAGCGCGGTGAGGATGGTCGGCACGGTGAACATGTTGCTCACCCGGTGCTCCTCCACCAGCCGCCAGGCCTCCTCGACATCCAGCCGCTCCGTCGGCAGCAGCACGGTGCGGGCGCCGCGCGCCACCTGGCCGAGCTGGTGGATGCCGGCGCCATGCGAGAGCGGCGCGACGACGAGGGAGGCGTCGCGCTCCGTGGTGCCGGGGAAGAGATCGGCCAGGTGGTTGGTGACGACGAAGCCCATCTGCCCATGCGTCAGGATCGCCGCCTTTGGCCGGCCGGTGGTGCCGGAGGTGAAGAAGAACCAGAGCGGGTCGCCATAGGCGACCTCCGCCTCGTGGTCGGGCGGCGGCGGCGTGGCGGCGGCCAGCGCCGCCTCGTATGCCGTCTCCTCCGGCCCGGCATCCTCCACCGCCAGCACCAGCGCGCAATGCCCCGTCGCGCGCACCGCCGCGGCATGCTCGGCGAAGCCGCGGTCGCGCAGCATGGCACGGGGGCGCGAGGTCGCGGCGAGGTAGCCGACCTCGGCCGGGGTGAGGCGGAAATTGGTCGGCACCCAGACCGCGCCCAGCTTGAAGGCGGCCCACATCATCTCGAACATCGCATTGCCGTTGCGCGCATGCGTCAGGATGCGGTCGCCCTGGCCGATGCCCCGGGCGCGCAGGGCGGCGCAGAGCCGGTCCACGCGGGCATCGAGCTCGGCGAAGGTCCAGCGCCGCTCGCCCCAGGCGAGGGCGACGGCATCGGGCAGGCGGCGGGCCGTCTGCGTCAGCAGGCGGCCGAGATTCATGGCGGTGGCGGGGCCCATGCGACGATTCCTCCGGCGCCCCAGCAAGCAGGAAAAGCCGGGCGCGGGAAGGGGGCCAGCCGGCCTGGGGGGCGGAGCGGATGGCAGCGCATTCCATGGGCAGGGACCATGGCCTTGCCCAAACACCTGGCAGAACGCGGCACCGTTGCGCCAATTCGGCGGCAATTCGCCCCTGGAAGCTGTCGCTGCGCTGCAACATGCTGTCGCCCGCGAACAGCCTGGGACAAGGGCCATGGAACTCGGTGTCTTCCTGCCGATCGGCAACAATGGCTGGCTGATCTCCACCACCTCGCCGCAATATCAACCGAGCTTCGATCTCAACCGAGACGTCACCCTCCTGGCCGAGCGCTACGGGTTCGAATTCGCGTTGTCGATGATCAAGCTGCGCGGCTTCGGCGGGCCTTCGGAGTATTGGGACCACAATCTCGAAAGCTTCACCCTGATGGCCGGGCTGGCCTCCGTGACCTCGAGGATCCGCCTCTTCGCCTCGGTTGCCGTGCTGACCATCCCGCCCGCCGTCCTCGCCCGCATGGCCGTGACCATCGACAGCATCAGCCATGGCCGCTTTGGGGTGAACATCGTCTCCGGCTGGCAGAAGGCGGAATACGAGCAGATGGACATCTGGCCGGGCGAGGCGCATTTCGCCCGGCGCTACGAATACTGCTCGGAATACGTCTCGGTGCTGAAGGAGCTCTGGGCGGACGGGCGCTCCGACTTCCAGGGCGAGTTCTTCCGCATGCGCGACTGCCGGGTGAGCCCGCGCCCGATGCGCAAGATCGACATCATCTCGGCCGGGCAGTCCAACCGCGGCATGCAATTCGCGGCCGAGCATGCCGACTACAACTTCATCAGCGCCGGCGGCATCAACGATGTCAGCCAGGTGCGGCAGCACACCGAGCGGCTGATCGCCGCCAATGCCGCGGCCGGCGCCGCCTGCAAGGCGATGCTGCTGATGATGGTCATCGCCGACGAGACGGACGAGGCGGCGATGGCGAAATGGCACCACTACGTCGCCGGCACCGATCTGCAGGCGCTGGCCTGGCGCGATTCCCAGGCCGCCGCCGATGCGAAGGCCGAGGCGCACAGCACCGCCGGCCGCATGGTCCGTTCCGACCGGGTGCCGACCAACATGCTGCGCCTCATCGGCTCCTACGAGACGGTGGCGCGCCAGCTCGACGCCCTGGCGGAGACGCCCGGCCTCGCCGGGGTGATGCTGACCTTCGACGATTTCCTGATCGGCATGGAGCAATTCGGCACCCGCATCCAGCCGCTGATGCGCTGCCGCCGGCATCTGGCGGCGGTCGCCTGACCGGCGCCGGGCCTGCCCGTCCGGGCCGCCGGGTTTGCCCGGCGCCCGGCCGCCCCGCATGATGCCGGCCCCGTGACCGCAATGGAGACGAGCATGATCGACAAGGCTGCGATCGAGACGCTGTTCCTCAACGCCCGCACCCACAATGCCTGGACCGCGCAGCCGGTGACCGAGGCGGAGCTGCGGCATCTCTACGACATTCTGAAGATGGGCCCGACCTCGGCCAACTCCTCGCCGGCGCGATTCGTCTTCGTCACCACGAAGGAGGGCAAGGAGAAGCTGAAGCCGGCGCTCTCCTCGGGCAATCTCGAGAAGACCCTGGCGGCGCCGGTCACCGCCATCGTCGCCTACGACACCGCCTTCTACGAGAAGCTGCCGACCCTCTTCCCGCATACCGATGCGCGGTCCTGGTTCACCAGCAGCGCGGCGCTGGCCGAGGAGACGGCCTTCCGCAACGGCACGCTGCAGGGCGCCTATCTGATGCTGGCGGCGCGGGCGATCGGGCTCGATGTCGGCGCCATGTCCGGCTTCGACAAGGCGAAGGTGGACGAGGCCTTCTTCGCCGGCACCACCTATCGCTCGAATTTCCTCTGCAATCTCGGCCATGGCGATCCGGCCGGCCTGTTCGGCAAGCTGCCGCGCTTGCCCTTCGAGGAAGCCTGCCAGATCGTCTAGGTACTCCCCACGAAGCGGCTCCGCGGGGGGCCGTGATTCGCTTCGGGTCCGAGATCCGTTACAGCCTGCCGCGGCCAAGCCGCGGCAGGGCAACGGGCGGCGACGGGTTCAAGGGGCGCTTCAAGCCGGCATGCGGAGGGGCGGCCGGGCCGCAAGGCCCAGGCCGCCCCATGACCCACCGGGCGGGAGGGGGGGGAGGGGGTCCCGCCCGGCCGGGTTCAGCCGGCCTTCAGCGGCAGGGCGAGGAAGGCCCGGCCGCCCTCGCGCTCGATCTGCAGCGCGATCGCCGCCTTGCCGTCCTTGCGCGCGGCACCGACCGCCTCGGCCACATCCCGCGGCCCCTTCACCATGCGGTCGCCGGCGCGGAGGATGACGTCGCCTGGCTGCAGGCCCTGGTTGGCGGCGACGCTGTCGGGCCGCACCTCGGCCACCACCGCGCCCTCGCCGCGCTGGTTCGGCGCCAGGGCGAGGCCGAGATTGGGCCGGTCCTGGCCCTCCTCGCCCGCGGCCCGCGCCTCGCGCGCATCCGGCGCCTGGGCCAGCGTGACCTGCTGCTGCACCGCCTTGCCGTCGCGCAGCAGGTGCAGCGTCACCGTGCCGCCCGGCTTCACCGCCGCCACCGCCTCGGCGAGGTCGCGCGGGATCGCCACCGACCGCTCGCCCACCGCGGTGACCACGTCGCCCGGCTGCACCCCGGCCTTGGCCGCCGGGCTGTCGCGCTCCACGCCGCCGATCAGCGCGCCCTTGCTCTCCTTGATCGAGAGCGCCGCGGCGAGGTCCGGATCGAGCTTCTGCATGGAGACGCCGAGCCAGCCGCGCTCGACCCGCCCGTTCTGCCGGAGCTGGGCGACGACGCTCTGCGCCAGGTCCGACGGCACGGCGAAGCCGATGCCGATATTGCCGCCGGAGGGCGAGAAGATCGCCGCATTCACCCCCACCACCTCGCCGGCGGTGTTGAAGAGCGGGCCGCCGGAATTGCCGGGGTTGATCGGCGCATCGGTCTGGATGAAGTCGTCATAGGGGCCCGCGCCGATCTGCCGGCCGCGCGCCGAGACGATGCCCGCCGTCGCCGTGCCGCCGAGGCCGAAGGGGTTGCCCATGGCGAGCACCCATTCGCCGACGCGGACATGGTCGCTGTCGCCGAACGTCACGGTGGGCAGGTTGGCGCCCGCCTCGATCTTCAGCAGGGCGATGTCGGTCTTCGGGTCGGTGCCCACCACCTTGGCCGGCAGGTCGCGGCCATCGGCCAGCTCCACCTTCACGCTGTCCGCCTCGCCGACCACGTGGTTGTTGGTCACCACATAGCCGCTCGGGTCGATGATGAAGCCGCTGCCCTGGCCCATGGTGCGGCGCGGCTTGGCGCCCTGCATGCGCTGCTGGAAGAAGCGCTCGAAGGGCGTGCCGCGCAGCTCGGGCGGCAGGTCGGCGACGCCCTGCACCGGGCCGTGGCCGGTGACCGAGACGCGGACCACGGCCGGCCCGACGCGGGCGGCGAGATCGGCGAAGTCCGGGCCGGCCGGGCGCGGCAGGGCGACCGCCGTGTTGGGCTGCGCCGCGGCGGTGCCGGGCTGGCTCTCGGCATGCAGCAGCACCGGGGTGAGGGCGGTGGTGCCGAGGGCGACGGCGAGGGCGCCGGCGAAAACCATCTTCGTGCGGCGGCTCGGGCTGGGCATGCTGTTCTCCATGGTGTCGGGCCTGGTCGCCGCCACCCCGCGGGGGGCGGCATGGGGCCATGAAAGCGCCGCGCGCTTGCCCGCAGCCTCGACCGAAGCATACCAATCCGTATGCTCGCGGCGGGATGGGCGCAGCGGGACGGGAGAGCGGGTGAAGATCCTGGTCGTCGAGGATGACGCGGAGACCGCCGATTACTTGGTGCGCGGCCTCTCCGAGGCGGGCCATACGGTCGACCGCGCCGGCGATGGGCGGGAGGGTCTCTTCCTCGCCAGCGATGGTGGCTACGACGCGCTGGTGGTGGACCGCATGCTGCCGAAGCTGGATGGGCTCGGCATGGTGCGGGCGCTCCGGGCCGCCGGGGTGCGCAGCCCGGTGCTCTTCCTCACCGCCCGCACCGGCGTCGGCGACCGGGTGGAGGGGCTGGAGGCGGGGGCCGACGACTATCTCGGCAAGCCTTTCGCCTTCGCCGAGCTGGTGGCGCGGCTGAACGCCCTCGCCCGGCGGCCGCCGCTCGCCGCCGAGGCGACCGTGCTCCGGGTCGGCGACCTCGAGATGNGGCCAGGTGGTGACGCGGACCATGCTGCTGGAAGGGGTGTGGGATTTCCATTTCGATCCCAAGACCAGCGTGGTGGAGACCCATATCTCGCGGCTGCGCGCCAAGCTCGACCGCGAGGGGGCGCCGCCGCTGATCCACACCATGCGCGGCGCCGGCTACTGCCTCCGTGCCCCCGACTGAGGGCGTGGCCCAGGCGCGGGAGGACCTGTCGCGGGAGGACCGGTCGCGGGAGGACCGGCCGCGCTGGTGGGGCAGCACCGCCTTCCGCATCACCCTGCTGCACCTGGTGCTCACCCTCATCGGCACGCTCGCCCTCTCGGGCGTTGCCTGGTGGGCGAGCACCGGCTTCGCGCTGCGCCAGCTGGCGCAGGATGTGGAGCGGGATTCCGGCCTGTTGCAGCAGGCGGTGCGGCTCGGCGGGCCGCGCTCCGCCGCGCTCTCGATCGAGGCGCGGCTCGCCGCCGACCGCAACGGCACGCAATACTACCTGCTGGCGGCCCCCGACGGGACGCGGCTGGCCGGCAACCTGGCCAGCGCGCCGCTGGCGCCGGGCTGGCGGCAGCTCCGCCTCGCCGGGGCGGAGGAGCGGGCCGGAGCGGAGCTGCTCGCCCTCGGCACCGCCCTGCCGGGCGGCGGCGTCCTCGTCGTCGGCCGCGACATCGCGCCGGTGCGCCAGCTCGAGGGCTTCCTGCTCTCCGCCGCCGGCTGGGTGGGCGGGGCGGCGCTGCTGCTCGGCCTCGGCGGCGGGCTGCTGATCGGCCGCGGCGTCACCCGCCGGGCGGCGGCGATGGGGCTGGCGCTGGCGCGGGTGGAGGCGGGGGAGATCGGCCACCGCCTGCCGGTGCGCCGGGGCGGCGACGAGTTCGACCGCCTGGCCCGGCGCATCAACACCGCGCTCGACCGGGTGCAGGGGCTGATGCAGGCGCTGCGGCAGGTGACGGACGACATCGCGCACGATCTGCGCACGCCGTTGAACCGGTTGCGGCAGCGGCTGGAAGAGGCGCTGCGCACGGCTGCGGGGGAGGCGGAGTGGCGGGCGGCGACCGAGGGGGCGATCCTCGATTGCGAGAAGCTGCTCGACATCTTCGCCGCCCTGCTGCGCATCGCCCAGGCCGAGAGCGGCGCCCGCCGCGCCGGCTTCGCCCGCTTCGACCTTTCCGAGGTCGCCGGCACGGTCGCCGAGGTGCATGCGCCGGCGGCCGAGGAGCGCGGCCAGCGGCTGGAGACGGCGATCGCGCCCGGCCTCGCCATGCTCGGGGACAGCGATTTGGTAACGCAGATGCTGTCCAATCTCCTCGACAACGCCGTCAAGCACGGGCGGCCGGGCGGGCGGATCGGGCTCCGTCTGGCGCCCGCTCCCGCCGGGGGCGCGGTGCTGGTGGTGGAGGATGACGGGCCGGGCATTCCGGCCGAGGCGCGGGGGGCGGTGCTGCATCGGTTCCACCGCCTGGATGCGGCGCGCGCCACGCCCGGCACCGGGCTCGGCCTGGCGCTGGTCAAGGCGGTGGCGGAGCTGCACGGCATCGGGCTCAAGCTCGGCGATGCACGGCCCGGTCTGCGGGTGACGCTGGCGATTCCCGGCCTGGCCCCGGAGCGGGAGGGGGCGGCATGACGGGATGGTGGTGGCGTGGCGGCGTGCTGGCCGTTGGGCTGCTCGGCCTGCCCGTGGCGGGCCAGACGCAGGGCTGGCCGTTGCGACCTCGCTCCCGGACCCGCCGCCCCTGTCCCTGCCCATGTCGGGAGCGGCGCCGGGCTGGGCCGCCTGGGCCCTGCCGTCACGGCCGTCCCGGGCGGCGGCCGAGCCGCGACTGCGCCGGGCCGCGGCGCCCCGGCGGCCTCCCCCCGACAATGGCGGAGGGAGCATCGGCCGATCGGAGCCTCGGTGCGGTGAAGGCCCGGCTGGCCGAGCGGGAGCCGTGGCCGCAGGCGATGCAGCGGGACCTCGCGGAGGATCGGCGGCTGGTCGAGGATTGGCGCGGGGCGCGGCGCGCAACCCGTTGAAGCGGGTGCGGAATGGTCGGAGCGGCGGGATTTGAACCCACGACCCCCAGTCCCCCAGACTGATGCGCTACCAGGCTGCGCTACGCTCCGACGCCGGGCGGATTAGCACCGGCGGCGCCGCGCCGCCAGCCCCCCGCTGCATTACGCCTCCTGGGCCTGCCGCCGCAGCACGTGCTTCTGGATCTTGCCGGTCGAGGTGCGCGGCAGTTCGGCGAAGAGAATCCGCTTCGGCGCCTTGAAGCCGGCCATCAGCCCGCGGCAATGCGCGATCAGCTCCGCCTCGGTGGCGCTGGCGCCGGGCCGCAGCTCGACGAAGGCGCAGGGCACCTCGCCCCATTTGTCGTCCGGCCGCGCCACCACCGCCGCCAGCATCACCGCCGGGTGCTTGTAGAGCGCATCCTCCACCTCGATGGAGGAGATGTTCTCGCCGCCCGAGATGATGATGTCCTTGGAGCGGTCCTTGAGCTGGATGTAGCCGTCCGGGTAGCGCACGGCGAGGTCGCCGGTATGGAACCAGCCGCCGGCGAAGGCCTTCGCCGTCGCCTCGGGGTCCTTGAGATAGCCCTTCATGACGACGTTGCCGCGCATCATCACCTCGCCCAGCGTCACGCCATCGGCGGGGACGGGCTCCAGGCTGTCGGGGTCGAGCACGGCGAGGGATTCGAGCGCCTGGTAGCGCACGCCCTGGCGCGCCATCAGCTTCGCCTGCTCCGGCGCCGGCAGCGCGTCCCAGGCGGTGTTCCACTCGTTCACCACCGCCGGGCCGTAGCATTCCGTCAGGCCATAGACATGCAGCACCCCGAAGCCGGCCTCGCGCATGGCGGCCAGCACCGCCTCGGGCGGCGGCGCCCCGGCGACGACGAACTGCACCCGGTGGGGCAGCGGCCGCTTCTGCGCCGCCGGCGTGTCCAGCAGCGTCGCCATCACCACCGGCGCGCCGCACAGATGCGTCACGCCATGCTCGGCCATCAGCGCCCACATCGCCGGGCCGCGCACGGCGCGCAGGCAGACATGGGTGCCGGCGACGGCGGTGACGGTCCAGGGGAAGCACCAGCCGTTGCAGTGGAACATCGGCAGGGTCCAGAGATAGACCGGATGCCGCGCCATGCTGGCCGAGAGCACGTTGCCGGTGGCGAGAAGCTGCGCCCCGCGATGGTGGTAGACCACGCCCTTCGGCTTGCCGGTGGTGCCGGAGGTGTAGTTGAGGGTGATGGCGTCCCATTCGTCGCGCGGCGGCTGCCAGGCGAAACCGGGATCGCCCTCCGCCAGCAGCGCCTCGTAATCGAGGCCGCCCATGCCGTTGGCCCGGGCCTCCGGCGCGGCCTCGGGATCGTCCACCTCGATGACCAGGGGCTTCGCCGTGCATTGGGTGAGGGCGAGGCGCAGCAGCGGCACCAACTCGCGGTCGACGAGGATCGCCTTCGCCTCGCCATGGTCGAGGATATAGGCGATGGTCGCGGCGTCGAGCCTCGTGTTCAGCGTGTTCAACACCGCCCCGGCCATCGGCACGCCGTAATGGCATTCCAGCATCTCGGGGATGTTCGGCAGCAGCGCCGCCACCGTGTCGCCGCGGCCGATCCCGCGCCCGGCGAGCGCCGAGGCCAAGCGCACGCAGCGGTCCCGCAACTCGCGGTAATTCCGCCGCAGCGCGCCATGCACCACCGCGCACTGCTCCGGGAAGACCGCGGCGGCCCGCTCGAGGAAGAGCAGCGGCGTCAGCGGCTGGTGGTTCGCGGGATTGCGGGCGAGCCCGGTCTCGAAATCGGCCATGGGGAGCGTCCTACCGATGCCGCCATTCCGGCGCGCGCTTGCCGAGGAAGGCGCCGATCCCCTCGGCGGCATCCTCGGCCAGCAGGTTCTCTACCATGATCGTACCGGCCTCGGCATAGGCCTCGGCCAGGGGCAGCGTCGCCTGGCGGTGGAAGCCGCGCTTGCCGAGGCGGAGCGCGACGGCCGAGCGGGCGGCGACGCGCCGGGCGAGGTCGAGCGCGGCCGGCAGGGCCTCGCCGCGCGGCACCAGGCGGTTGACCAGGCCCATGCGGTGCGCCTCGGCGGCCGGGACCATCTCGCCGAGCAGCAGCATCTCCATCGCCGCCTTCCGCGGCACGGCGCGGGCGAGGGCGACGCCGGGGGTGGTGCAGAACAGGCCGATATCGACGCCGGGAGTGCAGAACTTCGCGCTCTCGGCGGCGACGACGAGGTCGCAGCTCGCGGCGAGCTGGCAGCCGGCGGCGGTGGCGATGCCCTCGACGGCGGCGATCGCCGGCTGCGGCAGGCCGACCACCGCCTGCATCACCCGGTTGCAGGCGGCCATGGTGTCCTCGAAGAAGCCGCGGCCGGCATCGGCATCGCCGCGATGCGCGGTGATCTCCTTGAGGTCGTGCCCGGCCGAGAAGGCGGGTCCCTCGGCGGCGATGACGAGGCAGCGGATGCGGTCATCCGCGGCGATGCCGTCGAGCGCCGCCTGCAACGCCGCGAGCATGGCGCGGGAGAGGCTGTTGCGGGCGGCGGGACGGTTCAGGGTGAGCAGGGCGACCGGGCCCTGATCCTCGCGCAGCACCATGGCCTCGTTGGCTGCCGCGGCGGCGTGGTGGCTGGACATCGGCCCTCTCCCCCTCTCCTCGTCGGGGGAGAGGTAAGGCGGCAGGGTGCCGGGAGGCAATGGCGGCCGCCGGCCGTCAGGCCGGGGCCGGGCCGTGCTGCCGGTAGAGCGCCTCGGCGAGCGCCTTCAGCGCCGCATCCGCCCGCTCGCCGCCGATATTCGTCGCCATGACCATGGCGAAGTCGTGCCGTGGCTGCAGCATGACGAGCGCGAGGTTGAGGGTGTTGGAGCCGGCATGCTGCAGGAAGGGCTCGCGCGACCAGGGCTGGGCGAGCCGCCCCCAGCCGAGCGCGTAGCCGCCCGTCGCCGGCGTCCCGGGCGCCGCATCCGGCCGCGGCGGCAGGTCGATGACCGGCCGGTGCAGCAGCCGCAGCGTCTCCGGCGTCACCAGGGGCGGGCCGCGGCGGCCCTCGGCGGCGTGCCAGGCCGCCCAGGCGGCGAAATCGAGGATCGAGAGATGCACCGTCCCGGCCGGGCCGATGACCAGCGGATTGTCGCTATTGGGCCCGGCCAGCATCGGCTCGGGCGCCGCCTCCTGCCGCCAGCGATGGCCGAGCGGCGCATCCACCCGGCCGAGCCGCGCCGCCGGGCCGAAGCCGGCCGTGGCGAGGCCGAGGGGGTCGAAGATCCGCTCGGCGACCAGCTCCTCCCAACTCCGGCCGGTCGCGCGTTCGGCGATGGCGCCGGCCATGACGTAGCCGAGATTGGAATAGGCGAAGCGGCTGCCGGGCGGGGCGGCGAGGGGCTGCCGGCCCCAGGCCTGCACCAGCCAGTGCCGCAGCGAATCGAGATTGCCCGGCTGCAGGTAGGATTGCCCGAGCAGGCGCTCGAAGACCTCGTTGTCGGAGGGCAGGCCACTGGTATGCGAGAGGAGCTGGGTCAGCGTCACCCCGGCGAGGCCGGGATCCATGCCGGCGGCGAGGTCGGGCAGGCCTTCGCCCAAGGTGGTGTCCCAGCGCAGCCGGCCCTGCTCGACGAGCATGGCCAGCAGCAGCGAGGTCATCGCCTTGGTGTCCGAGCCGATATGGAAGGCGTCGTCCAGGCGGACCGGCGCCTCGCGGCCCCAGCAGCGGGTGCCGACCGCGCCGGCGCCGAGCAGCTTGCCCTCCCGCACCAGGGCGGCGGCGAGGGCGGGCAGCCGGTATTCCGCCAGCATCGGCGCGAGGAGCGGATCGAGGCTCGCCGCGCCCTCCGGCAGCGCGACGGCTGGCCCGGCCGCGGCGAGGGTGAGGGCGCTGGCCCATCCCAGCAGGTGTCGGCGGCGCATGGCGAGGGTCCTTCCGCGGCTGCGGCGATGGTGCCGCGGCCGGGGCCGCCATGGCCAGCGGAAGGAGGATGGGCGGCGGCCCGGGGCGCGGGCCGCCGGCCCCGGTCAGGCGGGGGTGAACATCGTCGCCGGCGGCGAGTCGCCCTGGGTCGGCTTGAAGACCACCTTCACCTTCTGGCCGATCTTCAGGCTGTCGAGGTCGCAATCGACGATGTTGGTGAAGACGCGCACGCCCTCATCCAGCTCGACATAGGCGACGCAATAGGGCTCCTTCGTCCGCATCACCGTGTAGGTGTAGATGGTGCCGGTGCCCTTGGCCTCCACCAGCTCGACATTGTTCGAGAGGGTGAAGGGGGAGCAGCCGCGCGGATACCAGAAATGCTTGTTGGTGTCCTTGCAGAGCCCGATCAGCAGCCGGCCTTCGCGCGCGGCGTCGAAATAGGGCTTGTTGGTCGGGTCCACCTGGATGGCGGGAAGCTGGCGGTTGGAAGCGGGCGTCGCCATGGTGATCACTCCCTCTCCAGGATGACGGTGGCGCTGCCATGGCGGGTGCCGAGCAGCCCGCCGGTGCCATGTGCGAGCGCCAGGGTGCAGCCGGGCACCTGGACCTTCGGATGCGCCTCGCCGCGGAGCTGGCGCACCGCCTCGATCACCTTGGTCATGCCGCCGCGATTGGCCGGGTGGTTGTTGCAGAGCCCGCCGCCATCGGTGTTGAAGGGCAGCTTGCCGGTGCCGGAGATGAGGTTGCCGTCGGCAACGAACTTGCCGCCCTGGCCCTTCTCGCAGAAGCCGAGATCCTCGAGCTGGATCAGCACCGTGATGGTGAAGCTGTCGTAGATCGAGGCGTACTGGATGTCCGCAGGTCGGACGCCGGCCTCCTCGAAGGCGCGGGGGCCGGAGAAGCGGGCGCCGGAATAGGTCAGGTCGGTATAGCCGGCATTCTGGTTCTTGGTCGCCTCGCCATGGCCTTTGATCTTGACCAGCGGCCGCTTCAGGCTCTTCGCGATCTCCGGCCGGGTGATGATCAGCGCGCCGCCGCCATCGGAGATGACGCAGCAATCCAGCCGGTGCAGCGGGTCGGAGATCATGGGCGAGTTCACCACGTCCTCGACCGTCACCACCTTGCGGAGCATGGCGTGCTCGTTCCACTGGGCGTGGTGGCTGGCCGCCACCTTGATCCAGGCGAGCTGCTCGGAGGTGGTGCCGAACTCGTACATGTGCCGCATGGCGCAGAGCGCATAGGCATTGGCGACGGTGCGGCCATAGGGGATCTCGAAGGGATCGTCCGGGACGTTCACGCCCCAGCTCCGCGGCGCCGTGCCGGTCGCCATCGCCTCGGCCCGCGGCCGGCCGGCCAGGGTGACGAGGGCGACGTTGCACTGGCCGAGCGCGATCGCCTCCAGCGCATGGCCGACATGCAGCACGTAGGAGGAGCCGCCGACATCGGTGCTGTCGAGGTGCCGCAGCTTGGTCAGGCCGAGATAGTCGGCCATGTTGAGCGGGCCGAGGCCGGGCGCCGCGCCGGTGCAGAAATAGCCGTCGACATCGTCCTTGGTCAGCCCGGCATCCTGCAGGGCGCCATAGGCGACCTCGGCATGCAGCTGCGCCACCGACGTGTTGTCGGCCTTGCGCGTCGGGTGCTCATAGGCCCCGGCGATATAGGCCTTGCCACTGATGCTCATGGGCGTCGCGGCCCTCCCTTTGCTTCGCTAGCTATCTATGGGGGCCGCAGCCTCTCCGGGACGCGCCCCGGCGTCAAGCCGGGGCGGGCCGGTCGCGGCGCGCTATTTCAGCCCGCCGCCGAGGAATTGCCGCAGCTCGGGCGTCTCCGGCGCGCCGAAGATCCGCTCCGAGGGGCCCATCTCCCAGACCTTGCCCTGGTGCATGAAGACGGTGGTGGTCGCCACCCGCCGCGCGAAGCCCATCTCATGCGTCACCAGCAGCATGGTCATGCCGTGCCGCGCGAGGCGCTCCATCGTCGCCAGCACCTCGCCGGTGAGCTCCGGGTCGAGGGCGCTCGTCACCTCGTCGAACAGCATCACCTTCGGCCGCATGGCGAGCGACCGGGCGATCGCGACGCGCTGCTGCTGCCCGCCCGAGAGGTTGTCCGGCCAGGCGTCGAATCGCTCGGCGAGGCCGACCTCGGCCAGCGTCTCCTCGGCCCGCGACCGTGCCTCGGCCTTGGAGACGCCGAGGACGATGCGCGGCGCCAGCATGATGTTCTCGCCGACGCGCAGATGCGGGAAGAGGTTGTAGCTCTGGAAGACGATGCCGACATCCTTGCGCAGCTCGCGCAGGCCCTTGCCGCTCGGATCGATGCTGTGGCCCGAGACCTCGATGCGGCCGGACTGGATCTGCTCCAGCCCGTTGATGCAGCGGAGCAGGGTCGACTTGCCGGAGCCGCTGCGGCCGATGATGGCCACCACCTCGCCCCCCTCGACCGCGAGGTCGATGCCCTTCAGCACCTCCACCGCGCCGAAGCGCTTGTGGACGCCCTCAACCTGCACGACGGGCATGCAGCCTCCCTTCCAGACGCCGGGCCAGAAGCGAGATCGGCCAGCAGATGACGAAGTAGATCGCCGCCACCGTCCCGAAGACCTTGAAGGGTTGGAAGGTGGCGTTGTTGACCAGGTTGCCGGCGCGGGCCAGCTCCACCACGCCGATGATCGAGACGATGGAGGTGTTCTTCACCAGCTGCACCAGGAAGCCGACGGTCGGCGGGATGGCGATCCGCATCGCCTGCGGCAGGATGACGTAGCGGTATTGCTGCGGCCGGGAGAAGGCCAGCGCCGAGGAGGCCTCCCA
The DNA here is from genome assembly GCF_003258945.1 of Roseicella frigidaeris. GTDB lineage: Bacteria > Pseudomonadota > Alphaproteobacteria > Acetobacterales > Acetobacteraceae > Paracraurococcus > Paracraurococcus frigidaeris. The sequence continues at coordinate 37,912 of NZ_QLIX01000025.1, forward strand.
TTGCTGCCAGGGCACCGCCTGGATGCTGCCGCGCCAGATCTCGCCGAGGAAGCCGCTGGCATAGAGCGCCATGGAAACGGTGGCGGCGATCAGCGGCGGCAGGTCGAATCCCGCCAGCGCCAGGCCGTAATAGCTGAGGAAGAGCAGCATCAGCACCGGCACGCCCTGGATCACCCCGATCCAGCCGGCGGCCAGCGCCCGCAGCGGCGCGAGGCGGGAGGTGCGGGCGAGGGCGACGAGGAAGCCGAGCAACCCGCCGAGCAGCATCGACATCACCGTCAGCAGCAGCGTCCAGCGCGCCGAGGCCAGGATGAAGAGGAATTCGGATTGGGTGAACTGGCGGATCATCGTCCCACCTGCCCGCGCAGCCGCCCGAGGCCGGAGCCGGCCGGGAACAGCACCGCGCCGAGGCCGGCGAGCAGCAGCCGCAGCAGGATGGCGAGCGCCAGGTAGATCAGGGTGACGGTGATGTAGACCTCGAAGCTGCGGAAGGTCTCGGATTCCACGTTCGCCGCCTGGGCCGAGAGCTCCTGCACCGAGATGAAGGAGCAGACCGAGGTGGAGAGCATCATCAGCACGAACTGGCTCGACAGCGCCGGCCAGACCCGCGCCAGGGCCGGGGCCAGCACCACGTGGCGGAAGACCTGCCAGCGCGTCATGGCCAGCGACAGCCCGGCCTCGATCTGGCTGCGATGCACGCTCTCGATGCCGGCGCGGACGATCTCGGTCGCATAGGCGCCGAGGTTGAGGATGATGGCGGAGAGCGCCGCCTGCTCGGCCGAGAGCCGGATGCCGATGCTCGGCATGCCGAAGAAGATGATCAGCAGCTGCACCAGGAAGGGCGTGTTGCGCACCAGCTCGACATAGGCGTCGACCAGGATGCGCGTCGCCCGGCCGCCGAGGCCGCGCAGCATGGCGAGCAGGATGCCGAGCAGGGCGCCGCAGAGGATGCCGATGCCGGCGAGCTGCAGCGTCAGCCACAGCCCGTCCAGCAGCGCGTCCATCCGGGCGAAGACCGGCTGGAACTGGAATTGGAAGCCCATGCGGGGTCAGAAGACGGGAAGGTCGGGCGGCAGCGGGCTGCCGGTCCATTTCTGGGCGATGTCGTCCAGCTCGCCCGAGGTCTTCATGTAGTAGATGGTGTTCTGCAGCCATTGCCGCATCTCGAACTGGTCCTTGCGGACCGTCATGCAATTCGGCTGGTTGAACAGCAGGAACTTGGTCTCGAGGCCGGCATCGGGCCGGGTCTTGGCGATGTCGCCGCCGATGGTGTCGGGGATGCCGACCGCATCCACCTGGCCGACGATCAGCGCCTGGGCCGAGGTCGCGTCGTCCTCGAAGCGCACCACATTGGTGCCCTTCGGCGCCTTGCGCACCAGCGCCTGCTCCTGCGGCGTGCCGCGCGGCACGCCGACGCGCTTGCCGGCGAGGTCCTCGATCTTGGAAATCGGGCTGTCCTTCTTCGCCATGATCATCATGCGGAAGGCGCTGTAGGGCATGGTGAACATCACCGTCCGCGCCCGCTCCGGCGTGGCGCCGAGCGTCGCGCAGAGGAAATCCACCCGCCCGGCCTCCAGCGCCGGGATGCGCGAGGGCGGGGTGAGGGAGGAGATCTCCGCCGGCACGCCCAGGTAGAAGGCGAGTCGATTCGCCAGGTCGATGTCGTAGCCGACCGCATTGCCCTGCGGATCGACCATGCCGAAGGGCGGCGCGCCGGTGACGACGCCGATCCGCGCCTTGCCGCGCTTCATGATGTCGGCCGGGCCGATCGGGCCGGATTGCTGCGCCTTCGCCTCCGAGGCGAGGAAGGCGAGGCCGGGCAGCAGCGCGGCGCCGCGGAAGAGGTGCTTGCGCGAGATCATTCGTTTCCTCCCTGGACGAGGTCGCCCCCGCTAGACCACGCTTGTGAGGCCGCCGTCAACATAGAGGAGGTGGCCGTTCACGTAGCTCGAGGCGTCGGAGGCGAGGAAGACCGCGGCGCCCGCCAGCTCCGGCAGCTCGCCCCAGCGCCCGGCCGGGGTCCGCTTGCACAGCCAGTCGTTGAAGGCGGCGTCGGCGCGCAGGGGCGCCGTCAGCTCGGTGCTGAAATAGCCCGGGGCGATGCCGTTGCATTGCAGCCCGTGCTGCGCCCAGTCGGCGCACATCGCCTTGGTCAGCATGCTGATGGCGCCCTTGGAGGCGGTATAGGGGCCGGTGGTCGGCCGGCCCAGCATACTCATCACGCTGCAGGTGTTGATGATCTTGCCACGGCCGCGGGCGATCATGCCCTTCGCCACCGCCCGGGCGCAGTAGAAGGCGCTGTGCAGGTTGGTGGCGATCACCTCGTGCCAGGTCGCGTCCGGCATCGCCTCCAGCGCGCCCCGCAGGTTCACCCCGGCATTGTTGCAGAGGATGTCGATCGGGCCGAACTCCGCCTCGATCCGCGCCACCCCGGCCTCGACCGCCTGGCTGTCGGTGACGTCGAAACCGGCGGTGCGGGCGGCGATGCCCGCCTCCCGCAGCCCGGCCGCCGCCCGTTCCAGCTTCGCCGCGTCGCGGCCGTTCAGCACCACCTCCGCCCCCGCCTCGCCGAGGCCGCGGGCGAGGGCCAGCCCGATCCCCTGGCTGGAGCCGGTGAGGAGGGCACGCCGGCCCGACAGGTCGAATAGGTTGCGCGCCATGCATCCCTCCCGCGCCGGGCGTTGGCGCCCGGCCATGATCTGCTCTACAGCCGCCGAGACAAGCAGGGGAGGCATGCATGGACAAGCCTGAGCTTCTGGTCATGGGCGTCCTCCCCGACTGGGACCTGGGGCCGATGGCCGAGCGCTACACGCTGCGCCTGCTCTACGAGGCGCCGGACCCGGAGGCCTTCCTGGCGGCGCATGCGGCGGCGATCCGCGGCATCGTCACCAAGGGCGAGATCGGCGCCTCGGCGGCCCTGATGGGACGCCTGCCGCGGCTCGGCATCGTCGCCTGCTACGGCGTCGGGATCGATGCCATCGACAAGGGCTGGTGCGCCGCCCATGGCATCCCGGTGACCAACACGCCGGACGTGCTGACCGAGGATGTGGCGGACATGGCCTTCGCCCTGCTGCTGGCGGCGGCGCGGGAGATCCCGCGCGCCGATGCCTGGGTGCGGGGCGGCGCCTGGACGAGCGAGGGCTCGATGCCGCTCACCACGCGCGTCTGGGGCAAGCGGCTCGGCATCGTCGGGCTGGGGCGGATCGGCCAGGCCGTCGCCCGCCGCGCCGAGGGCTTCGGGATGGAGATCGCCTATAGCGGCCGCGCCCCCAAGGCGCATCTGCCCTACCGGCACTACCCGACGCCCGCCGCCCTGGCGCCGCATGTCGACATCCTGCTCTGCACGGCGATGGGCGGGCCGGCCACCGAGGGGCTGATCGACCGCGCCGCCTTCGAGGCCCTGCGGCCGGGGGCGATCTTCGTCAATGTCTCGCGCGGCTCCTGCCTCGACGAGGCGGCGCTGCTCGACGCCCTGCGCAGCGGCCGCATCGCCCGTGCCGGCCTCGACGTCTTCCACAACGAGCCGGCGATCGACCCGGCCTTCGCCACCTTCCCCCATGTCGTGCTGGCGCCGCATGCGGCGAGCGGCACGGTCGAGACCCGCAAGGCGATGGGACAGCTCATGCAGGACAACCTGGCAGCCTTCTTCGCCGGCCGGCCGCTGCCGACGGAGGTGCGGTGATGGCGGACGAGGCGATGGCCCCGCAAGGGCATGGCGGCCGCGCGGTGGTCATCCACGCGCCGCGCGACCTGCGGATCGAGGAGCGCCCGGCCGGCGCGCCCGGCCCCGGCGAGGTCCGCATCCGCATCCGCGCCGGCGGCATCTGCGGCTCCGACCTGCATTACTACCAGCATGGCGGCTTCGGCGCGGTGCGGCTGCGCGAGCCGATGGTGCTCGGCCATGAGGTGGCGGGCGTGGTCGAGGCGGTGGGGGAGGGGGTGACGCATCCCGGCCCCGGCACCGCCGTCGCGGTCAATCCCAGCCTGCCCTGCGGCGCCTGCCGCTTCTGCCATGCCGGCCAGCCGAATCACTGCCTCGACATGCGCTTCTACGGCAGCGCCATGCGGCTGCCGCATGTGCAGGGCGGCTTCACCGAGAGCCTGGTCTGCGAGGCGGCGCGCGCCGTGCCGCTGCCGGACGGCATGGATGTGACGCTCGCCGCCTTCGCCGAGCCGCTCTCCGTCTGCCTGCATGCGGCGCGCCAGGCCGGGCCGCTGCTGGGGGCGCGGGTGCTGGTGACCGGGGCCGGGCCGATCGGCGCGCTCGCCATCGCCGTCGCCCGGCAGGCCGGGGCACGGGAGATCGTCGTGACCGACCTGCTCTCGGCGCCGCTGCTGGCGGCGCGGCGCATGGGGGCGGACCGCGCCATCGCGGTTGCCGAGGACCCGGACGCGCTGCGCGGCTACTCGCTCGACAAGGGGCATTTCGACGTGGCCTTCGAGGCGAGCGGCAGTGCGGCGGCGCTGAAGACGGCGATCGAGGTGGCGCGCCCCGGGGCGGTGATCGTGCAGCTCGGCCTCGGCGGCGACGTGTCCCTGCCGCTCTCGACGCTGGTGGCGAAGGAGATCGCGCTGCGCGGCACCTTCCGCTTCCAGGAGGAATTCCCGCTCGCGGTCGAGCTGCTCGGCCGCCGCGCCATCGACCCCATGCCGCTGCTGACCGCGACCCTGCCGGTGGAGGAGGCGGTCGCCGCCTTCGAGCTCGCCGGCGACCGGGGCAAGGCGATGAAGGTGCAGCTCGCGTTCTAAACCGGGAGGTGGCTTCGGCCCCCTCCGACCTTCAGTCCCCCGACGGATGCGCGGCGTCAGTAGAGCGTCGGGATCGCGGCATCGACCGCGACCTCGACCAGCATCGGCCCCTCCGCGCGCAGCGCCGCGGCCAGCGCCTCGGCGAGCGGCGCCGGCTCCGTCACCCGCAAGCCGGGGCAGCCCATGCCCCGGGCGAGGGCGACGAAATCGAGCCCCGGCAGCTCGATGCCCGGCACGCCCTCGGTGCCCAGCACCCGGCCGAAGCTGCGCATGGCGCCGTAGCCGCCATTGTTCAGCACCACCACGGTGAGCGGCAGGGCGTGCTGCGCCGCGGTCCAGAGCGCCTGGATGGAATACATCATCGAGCCGTCGCCGATCACCGCCACCACGCGCCGGCCGGGCCGCGCCAGCGCCACGCCGACCGCCGCCGGCAGCGCATAGCCGAGCCCGCCGCTCGCCATGGTGAAGAAGCCGCCCCAGTCGCGGATCGGCAGATGCGCCTGCATCGCCGGCCGGTGCGAGGGCGCCTCCTCGACGATGATGGCGCCCGCCGGCAACAGGGTGGCGAGGCGGTGGAACAGGTATTCCGCGCCAATCGGGCTCGCCGCCGGCGGCGCTGCCGGCCGGGCGCGTGCCGGCGGCGCGGCGCGCCCCATCTCGCACGCCGTCTGCGGCAGCAGGGCGAGCAGCGCATCGAGGCCGAGGCGCAGGCTGCCCTGGAGGCCGGTGCCGATCGCCGCGGCCGCCAGCGCCTCGCCATCCGGCGTGATCTGGAAGAGCGGGATGCCGGCCCGGAAGAGCGGGCAGTCGCCGGCGACATGGAAGGTGAAGACCGGCGCGCCGAGCACCAGCACCAGGTCGTGCGGCGCGAGCGCGGCCGAGACCGCCGGCGGCGCCGCGGCCAGATGGCCGGCGAAGAGCGGATGCGTCTCGGGGAAGGAGAGGCGGCTGCTGAAGGGGCTGGCCCAGGCGGGGGCGCGCAGCCGCTCGGCCAGGGCGACCGCGGCCTCGCCGGCGCCCTCGGCATCCACCTCCGGCCCGATGACCAGCACCGGGTTCCGCGCCGCCGCCAGCGCCGCCGCGCAGTCGGCGAGCGCCGCCGGATCGGGCGCCATGTCCCGGCTGACCCGGCGCGGCGGCAGCGGCGCGGCCTCGGCGCCCCAGTCGTCGCTCGGGATGGAGACGAAGCAGGGGCCGCAGGGCCGTTGCAGGGCGATATGCGCGGCATGCGCCAGCGCCGCCGGCACATCCGCGGCGCGGGCCGGCTCGCAGGACCATTTCACATAGGGTTTCGGGAAGCTCGCCGCCTCGCTGGCGCCAAGGAAGGGGTTCAGCGGCAGCAGGCTGCGCGCCTGCTGGCCGGCGGTGATGACCAGCGGCGCCTGGTTGCGATGGGCGGTGAAGACATTGCCGAGCGCATGCCCGACCCCGGCGGCGGAGTGCAGGTTGCAGAGGGCGACGCGGCCGCTGGCGCGGGCATAGCCATCGGCCATGGCCACCACGCTCGCCTCCTGCAGGCCGAGGACGTAGCGGATATCGTTCGGCCAGCGGTCGAGGAAGCCCAGCTCGGTCGAGCCGGGATTGCCGAAGACGGTGGTCATGCCGCAATCCCGCAGCAACGCCATGGTTGCCTGCCGCACCGTCGCCATGCGGTTCCCCTCCCTGCCGAGGCCTTCTTCCTCCTGCGAAGCCGGCCGGCCCGCAAGATGCTGGCGGGCGGGGCCAGCCCCGTGGCAGGTTATGGACTAACCAGAAGGTTCATAACCATGCCGGATACCGCCCTCCCGCCGCGCCCGCGGCAGCGCGACCCCGACCAGACGCGCCGCAGCATCCTCGACGCCGCGCTCACCGAATTCGCCGAGAAGGGCCTCTCCGGCGCCCGGGTGGACGAGATCGCCGCCCGGACCGCCACCACCAAGCGCATGATCTACTACTATTTCGGCAGCAAGGAGGGGCTCTACGCCGCCGTCCTCGAGGAGATGTATGGCGGCATCCGCGATGCCGAGCAGGCGCTCGACCTCGGCAGCCTCGACCCGGTCGCGGGCATGCGGCGGTTGGTGGAGATCACCTTCGACTATCATGCCGCGCATCCGGAATTCGTCCGCATGGTGGCGGTGGAGAACATCCACAACGCCCGCCATCTGGAGCACGCGCCCCTGGTGGCCGACCGCAACGACACCGTCATCCGCACCCTGCGCGACCTGCTCGACCGCGGCGAGCGGGAGGGCGTCTTCCGGCCCCGCATCGATGCCGTCGACCTGCACATGCTGATCAGCGGCTTCTGCTTCTACCGGATCTCGAACCGGCACACGCTGCAACGCATCTTCGGCCGCGACCTCACCGCCCCCGCCCATGTCGCGGCGCATCGGCGCATGATCACCGAGGCGGTGCTCGCCTGGCTGCGGCCGGAGGGGTGATACTGGCCCTTCAGCCGCCGGCGACCATCGCGGCGAAATGCGCCTGCATGCGCGCCGCATCGGGCTCGCGCCCCGAGAAGAGGCGGAAGGCGTGCACCGCCTGGAACACCGCCATGCCGCCGCCATGCGCGGTGCGGCAGCCCTTCGCCCGCGCCACCCGCAGCAGCGGCGTCTCCAGCGGGAAGTAGACGATCTCGCTCACCCAGTGCCGCGGCTGCAGCAGCGCGGGATCGAGCGGCAGGCCGGGATGCGCCGCGGTGCCGGTCGGCGTCGCATGGATCAGCCCATCCGCCTCGGCCATGGCGGCGGCGAGGTCGGTGCCGGCCACCGCCCGCCCCGTGCCATGCCGGTCGCAGAGCGTCGCCGCCGCCGCCTCGGCGCGGCCGCGGTCGATGTCGAACAGGGTGAGGCGGCCGATGCCGAGCCGCATCGCCGCTTCCGCCACCGCCGTGCCGGCCCCGCCGGCGCCGAGCTGCACCGCCCGGTCGAGCGGCACATCCGGCAGCAGGTGCCGGAAGCCCTCGGCGAAGCCGCTGCAATCCGTGTTGTGGCCGATCCGCGCGCCGTCGCGCAGCACGACCGTGTTCACCGCACCAAGCGCCGCCGCTTCCGCCGAGAGGCCCGAGAGCAGGGGGATCACCGCCTGCTTGCAGGGATGCGTGATGTTGAGCCCGTCGAACCCCATCCGCTCGGCCGCCGTCAGCAGCTCCGGCAGCGCCGCGGCATCGAGGCCGAGTGTGGTGAGGTCGATCAGGCGGTAGACGCAGCCGATGCCCTGCGCCGCCGCCTCGCGCATGTGCATGGCCGGGGTGCGGGAGAGCTGGATGCCGCTGCCGATCAGCCCCAGCAGCAGCGGGCGCGGCGCGGCGGACGGGGCGGGGGAGGACATGCGTTCGGCTCCGGATTCAGGCTTGCGGGCTTTATGTACTATCTGGTACGTACACGTCAACGCACCTGCCGGCCGGACCGGTCGGCGAGGGAGGACAGGAGGACGTCATGAGCATCACCCGTCGCCAGTTCGGCGCCGCAGCCGCCCTGCTCGGCCTCGCCGCACGCCCCGCCGGGGCCGAGGACTATCCCGGCAGCCGGCCCGTCACCCTCGTCGTCGCCTGGGCGCCCGGCGGCTCGACGGATTTCGTCGCCCGCGTCCTCGCCCAGGGCATGTCGGCGGCGCTGCCCGGCAATGTGGTGGTGGACAACCGCCCCGGCGCCAGCGGCACCATCGGCCATGCCTCGGTCGCCCGGGCCCGGCCGGATGGCTACACCCTGCTGCTCGGCGTGAACTCGACCTATGCCATGGCGCGGCACCTCTTCCCGCAGCGCGGCTATGACGACGAGAAGGCCTTCGCCGGCATCGGCCGGGTCGCCACCACGCCCATCTTCCTCTGCGTCACCCCGAAGCTCGGCCTCCGCGATATCGGGGCGCTCGTCGCGCTGGCCAAGAAGCAGCCGGGCAAGCTCTCCTACGCCTCCTCCGGCGCCGGCTCCTCGGCCCATCTGGCGACGGAGCTCTTCCTCCGCTCGGCCGGGATCGAGGTGCAGAACGTCACCTATCGCGGCGGCGCCCCGGCCGTGCAGGCGCTGATCGCCGGCGAGGTCGAGATGGCCTTCGTCGATGCGGTGACGGCGTTGCCGCTGATCGCCACGCAGCAGGTCACGGCGCTCGGCGTCTCCTCGCCGCAGCGCAACCCGCTGGCGCCGGCGATCCCGACCATCGCCGAGAGCGGCTATCCGGGCTACGAATGCTCCTCGGATTTCGCCCTGCTCGCCCCCGCCGGCACGCCGGCGCCGATCATCCGGCAGCTTGCCGCCGCCAAGGCCACGGCCCTGCGGCAGCCGGAGGTGGTGGAGAAGCTGCGCAACGGCTCGATCTTCCCCGATATCGGCACGCCCGAGGCCTGGCCGGAGCAACTGGCGGCGGAGAGCGCGAAATGGGGCGAGGTGATCCGCTCGCGCGGCATCACGCTCGAATAGGCGGCGGCCCGGCAGGCCGCGTTTCGGGCCGCACTGCGTTAAGGCGGCAGGGGGGATGGAGGTCGGGGAGGCGCCCGCCCGGCGCCCCCGTGCCGCGGAGAAGCCCGGCGCAGCCGCGCCGCAGAGAAGCCCGGCGCAACCGCGCCTTAGAGAAGGAGGAGACCACGCATGTCGGACCCCGTGCCCTTCCGGCCCTTCCAGGCCGGCACCCAGCCGCCCCTCGACCATGCGGCCTATGGCAGCACCCGCCTGCGGCATCCGACGCGGCCGCTGCGCCGCCTGCCGCAGACGGTCAGCGAGACCACCGGCCCGGCCTTCACCCCGGCGCTCTTCCCCGAGATCGCCGACATGACCCGGCAGGGGCAGGCGGCGCCGCTCGGCGAGCGGATCATCGTCGCCGGCCGCGTCACCGACGAGGACGGGCGGCCGGTGCCGAACACCATGATCGAGGTCTGGCAGGCCAATGCCGCGGGCCGCTACGCGCATCCGCGCGACACGCATGACGCGCCGGCCGATCCGAATTTCCCCGGCGAGGGCCGCATCTTCACCGATGCCGAGGGACACTACCGCTTCGTCAGCATCAAGCCGGGCGCCTATCCCTGGCGCAACCACCACAATGCCTGGCGGCCGGTGCACATCCATTTCTCGCTCTTCGGCAGCGGCTTCGCGCAGCGGCTGATCACCCAGATGTACTTTCCCGGCGATCCGCTGTTGGCGCTCGACCCCATCTATCACGCCGTCCCGGACGCCGCGGCGCGGGAGCGGCTGGTGAGCCGCTTCGACCTCGACATCACCGAGCCGGAATGGGCGCTCGGCTACCGCTTCGACATCGTGCTGCGCGGCCGCGGCGCGACGCCCTTCGAGGATGGGGAGACGCAGTGATGCCCGCCGCCACCGCCAGCCAGACCATCGGCCCCTACTGGCACCTGATCGAGCATGCGGAATGGGCCGACCTGACGCGCTTCGGCGCCGAAGGCGAGCGCATCACCGTCACCGGCCGCGTCACCGATGGCGAGGGCGCGCCGGTCAGCGATGCCGCGGTCGAGATCTGGCAGTCGAGCCCGCCGGCGGACGGGCATTTCCCCGGCTATGGCCGCGCCGCGACCGATGCCGAGGGGCGCTTCCGCTTCACCACCCTGAAGCCGCAGGCCGAGCCGGGCCTCGGCAACCAGACCCAGGCGCCACATCTCTCGGTGGTGCTGCTGGCGCGCGGGCTGATGACGGCGCTGCGCACCCGGCTCTACTTCGAGGGCGAGGCGCTGAACGAGACCGACCCGCTGCTCTCGGCCATCGCCGATCCGGCCGAGCGCGCGACCCTGATCGCCCGCCCCGCCGGGCCGGGGGGCTGGACGCTCGACATCCGGCTGCAGGGCGAGGGCGAGACGGTCTTCCTCGAGGTGTGATTCCGGCCGGGCGGCAGGCCGTCGCCAGGCAAGACGCGGAGAGCCAGGGATGCCGCTGCCGAAATCGATCGCCACTGTCTGCCTGAGCGGCGCCCTGCCGGACAAGCTGGAGGCCGCCGCCGCCATCGGCTTCGACGGCGTCGAGATCTTCGAGAACGACCTGCTGACCTATGACGGCTCGCCAGCGGAGGTCGGCCGCCTCTGCCGCGACCTCGGACTCTCGATCGCCCTCTACCAGCCCTTCCGCGATTTCGAGGCGATGCCGGAGCCCCTCCGGCGCCGCAACCTCGACCGGGCGGAGCGGAAATTCGACACCATGCAGCAGCTCGGCGCCGAGTTGCTGCTCGTCTGCAGCAACACCCAGCCCGCCACCCTGCCGGAGCCGGAGCGCGCCGCGGCCGATCTGCGCGAGATGGCCGGGCGCGCCGCCCGGCGCGGGTTGCGCGTCGGCTACGAGGCGCTCGCCTGGGGCCGGCAGGTCAGTCTCTGGCGGCAGGCCTGGGAGATCGTGCGCGCGGCCGACCACCCGGCGCTCGGCCTGGTGCTCGACAGCTTCCACACCCTCGCGCGCGGCGACAGCCTGGCGGGGCTGGAGGCGGTGCCGGCCGAGAAACTCTTCTTCCTGCAATTGGCCGATGCGCCGAAGCTCGCCCTGGACGTGCTGTCCTGGAGCCGGCATTTCCGGCTCTTCCCCGGTCAGGGCGAGCTGCCGGTCGCGGAGTTCCTGCGCGACGTGCTGCGCGCCGGCTATCGCGGGCCGGTTTCGCTCGAGATCTTCAACGACGAGTTCCGCGCCGCGCCGGTGCGCCGCATCGCCCGCGACGGGCTGCGCAGCCTGATCTGGCTGGACGATGTGATCCAGGCCGAGGCGCCGCCGGCCACCGTGCCGGCTGCGCCGCTGCCGGCCGCACCGATGCTGGATGGCATCGAATTCGTCGAATTCGCGGTGGACGAGCCGGCCCGCGCCGCGCTGGGCGAGTTCCTCGGCACCCTCGGCTTCCATTGCGCCGGCCGGCACCGGTCGAAGGCGGTGGAGCTGCAGCGCCAGGGGGGCGTCAACCTGGTGCTGAACAGCGAGCCGGACAGCGCCGCCGCCGAGCGGTTCGAGATGTTCGGCCCGGCGGTCTGCGCCATGGCGCTGCGGGTGGATGACCCGGCCCGGGCCCTGGCCCGCGCCCAGGCGCTGCTCAGCCCCGCCTGGCAGGAGCCGGTGGGGGAGGGCGAGCAGCGCATCCCGGCCATCCGGGCGCCGGATGGCACGCTGATCTACCTGCTGCGCCCCGGCGCGGAGATCTGGGCGGATGATTTCGCGCTGCGGCCGGAGGCGCCGGCGGTGCCGCCCCTGACCGGCATCGACCATGTGGTGCAGGCGCTCGCCCCCACCCATTTGGATGGCTTCGTGCTCTTCTATCGCAGCGTCTTCGGCCTGCAGCCGGAGCCCTTGCTGGAACTGCCCGATCCCTTCGGCATCGTCCGCAGCCGCACCCTCGCGGCGCCGAACCGCAGCCTCCGCCTGCCGCTGAACGTCTCGGAGAGCCGACAGACCACGACTGGGCGCTTCGTCTCGGCCTATGCCGGGGCGGGCGTGCACCACATCGCCTTCGCCACGCCGGATGCCGCGGCGCTGGTCGCCGCCATGCCGGCGGCTCCGCTGCTCGACATCCCCGAGAATTACTACGACGACCTCGAGGCCCGCTTCGGGCTGGACGATGCGGCGCTGTCCGCGCTGCGCCGGGGGCACCTGCTCTACGACCAGGATGGCCAGTCCGGCGCCTTCCTGCACGCCTATAGCCGGACCTTCCAGGATCGCTTCTTCTTCGAGGTGGTCGAACGCCGCGGCGGCTACGACCAGTATGGCGCGCCGAATGCCGCGGTGCGCATGGCGGCGCAGTCGCGGCATCGGGGCTGAGGCGGCGCAGGGACGGGTCTTGCCGGCCGCCGGCCGAGCGGCGAGCCTCGCGCCATGCAGCCGATCCCTCAGCCGGTCCGCGACCATGCGGGCCTGATCCTCGCCGATACGCTCGGCGCCATCCTGGCCGGGCACCGCGAGCCGGAGCTGCGGGCCATCACCGCCCGGCATGCGACCGGCGGCGTGCCGCTGCTCGGCGCGGCGGCCGCGGCGCCGCCGCCCATGGCCGCCTTCCTCACCGGCCTCGCCGGCACCGCCGTCGAGCTGGATGAGGGCAACTACCCGGCCGGCGGTCATCCGGCGATCCATGCCATCGCCCCGGCCCTGGCCGAGGCGGCGGCGCGCGATGCCAGCGGCGAGGCGCTGCTGACCGCCTGCATCCGCGGCTACGAGGCGGGTTCGCGGGTGGGCCATGCCATGCGGCTGCGGCCGGCGGCGCATCCGCATGGCACCTGGGGCGTCATTGGCGCCGCCGCCGCGGTCGCCAGCCTGCGCGGCCATGACGCGGCGAGGACGCAGCGGGCGCTCGACCTCGCCGCCAGCCTCGGCCTCGCCACCAGCGCCACCGCCTCGCTGCGCGGCGGCTCGGTGCGCAACGTCTATGCCGGGGCGGCGGCGCAGAACGGGCTGCTGGCGGTCGACCTGGCCGAGGCCGGCCTCACCGGCGAGCCCGGGGGCATCCCGGTGGTCTTCGGCCAGGTGATCGGCGAGGCCTGGGACGAGGCCGCCTATGCCGCCGGCGCCTCGCGCTGGTTCATCCTGGAGAGCTTCCTGAAGCGGCAGGCCTGTTGCCGCGAGACCCAGGGCGCGCTGGAGGCGATCGAGGCGCTGCTGGCCGAGGCGCCGGTCGCGCCCGAGGCGGTGACGGCGATCGAGGTCGAGACCTTCCACTCCGCCTCGTTGCTCGACGAGCGGGCGCCGGCGGCGCCGATCGCCGGCCGCTTCTCCATCCCCTTCGCGGTGGCGACGCGGCTGCTGCGCGGCGATGCCTGGATCGGCGATTTCGCGCCCGAGGCCATCGCCGATCCGGCGATCCGGGCCCTGGCCGCCCGGGTGGCGGTGCGGCACGACCCGGCGCTGACGGCGCGCCAGCCGGCGGAGCGGGTCTGCCGGCTGGCGCTGCGGCTCGCCGATGGCACGGTGCGGCGACGCGAGGTGATCGGCACCGCGGGCGATCCCGACCGGCCGCATCCGGAGGCGGTGCTGCAGGCGAAGTTCCGCCGCTGCGCCGAGCCGGGCTTCGGCCCCCGCTGGCGCGAGCTCTGGGAGATGGCGCGGCAGCCGGACCGCCTGCCGCGCGCCGCCGCGCTCTTCGCCGCCTTCCGGCCCTGAACCGGCGGCGCCGGCCGGCTACTCCGCGGCTTTGGCCGGCCGCGCCGCCTGCTCCATGGCGCGGCGGATGCGCACCGCCTCGCTGCTCTCGTCGAGCGCCACATCGGCGGCGGTGACGATGCCGCCCGCCTTCACCGCGCGCTTCAGCGGCACGCCATGGGCGAGGCCGATCGGCAGCGCGCCGAGGGCGAGGGAGCGCTGCGCCGGGATGCATTTGCCCCAGACCATGGCGCCGCCCTCGCCATCCAGCACCTCGCCGGCCGCGAGGTCGCGCTTGGCCGTCGCCGCCACATCGCCCCGCCAGGCATCGGAGCAGCCGGTGGGCTCGCGCCGCAGCGCCGCCGAGGCGACGGAGATGCCGAGCTCCAGCCCGATGAAGTGATAGGGCCGCCACAGCGCCGCGTAACGGCCGGAGGGGTCGGTGGCGACGCCGTATTCCGCGAAGCAGCGGCGGATGTAGTCGGTCTCGCCCTCGAACACCGCATAGACGCCCCAGCGGAGATCGCCCACCACCGGCCTTCCGTCGCGCTCGAGCGAGGAGATCACCTCCACCCGGCCGCGGCTGCCGGCGAAGACCCGCGGCAGGTCCTGCGTGCCGCAGGGCGGGAAGGCGAGCCCGTCCTCCGGCGGCTCGAGGCCGGTGGCATTGGCGATCGCCGCCATCTCGATGCCGGACTTCGTGCCGTCGAGGAAGGAGTTGAACATCTGCGGGTTCATGCCGCCGAGCCGCGCCTGCTCCTCGCTCAGCCCGTAATGCCCCCAGACCGTGGCGGGCGTGCTGGCATGGTATTCGGGGAGGTATTTCGTGCCCTTGCCGGCTGCGACGACCGTGAAGCCCTCGGCCCGCAGCGTGTCCACGATCTCGCAGACCAGCGAGGGCTGGTCGCCATAGGCCATGGAATAGACCGTGCCGGCGGCGCGGGCGCGCTCGGCGAGCAGCGGCCCGGCCAGCACATCCGCCTCGACATTGACCATGACGATGTGCTTGCCGTGCTCGATCGCGGCCAGCGCGTGGCGGATGCCGGCGGCCGGATGGCCCGTGCATTCGACGATGACCTCGATGCGCGGATCGCCCATCAGCGCCATCGCATCCTCGGTCAGCGCCGTGGCGCCGCTGCGATGCGCGGCATCGAGATTCGGCGCGGCGTATTTGGCCTCCGGCCAGCCGATGCGGGCGAGGGCGTCGCGGGCCCGCGGCAGGGCCAGGTCGGCGATGCCGACGACATGCATCCCCGGGGTGCGCTGCGCCGCGGCGAGGAACATGGAGCCGAATTTGCCGGCGCCGATCACGCCGACCGTCACGGGCTTGCCGGCCGCCTCGCGCGCCTGGAGCATCCTGTGCAGATTCATTCTCGTTTCCCCCGATGGCTCCCTCTGGCCGGTCCCCATGCCCCGCGCCCGTCGGCGGGCGGGGAGGGGGCGCCGGAGGCGGCGGCCCGTATCGTTGCGGCGCGCCCCGCGGGCCGCCTGCGCCCGAGCCTAGAACGGATCGTCGCCCGGCGGAACGCTCGCAGCCGGCCCGCCTTGACCTGCGGCCGGCCAGGCCGGAGCGTGCGGCACGGCTTGGGGGAGGATGGCATGCGCGTCGCGGTGATCGGGCTGGGCAGCATGGGGATGGGCGCGGCGCTGAACCTGCTGCGGGCGCCGGGGCTGGAGGTCGCGGGCTGCGATCCGCGCCCCGCGGCACAGGCGGAGTTCGTCGCGGCCGGCGGCAGCGCGGTCGGCCGCGCCGCCGATCTGCCCGAGGGCACTGAGGCGGTGCTGCTGCTCGTGGTCAATGCGGCGCAGGCGGCGGCGGCGCTGTTCGGCCCGGAGGGCGCGGCGCCGCGCCTTGCCCCAGGGGCGGTGATCGTCAATTCCTGCACCCTGGCGCCGGAGGATGCCCGCCGCCTCGCCGCCGAGGCGGAGGCGCGCGGGCTGCTCTATGTCGATGCCCCGGTCTCGGGCGGCGCGGCCGGCGCCCGGGCGGGGCAGATGACGGTGATGGCCTCCGGCAGCGCCGCGGCCATGGCGAAGGCGGCGCCGCTGCTGGCCGCCATCGCCAAGAAGGTCTGGCACCTGGGCGAGGCGCCGGGCCTCGGCGCGACCATGAAGGTGGTGCACCAGCTCCTCGCCGGCGTGCATATCGCGGTCGCCGCCGAGGCCATGGCGCTCGGCATCAAGGCGGGACTCGACCCGCAGCGGCTCTTCGAGATCGTCACCGGCGCGGCCGGCAATTCCTGGATGTTCGAGAACCGCATGCCGCATGTGCTGGAGGGCGACGAGACGCCGCGCTCGGCGGTCGACATCTTCGTCAAGGATCTCGGCCTGGTCGGCGACCTGGCGCGCGACGTCGCCTTCCCGACGCCGCTGGCGGCGCAGGCGCACCAGCTCTTCGTGGCGGCGCGGGCCCAGGGGCATGGCGGCAAGGACGATGCCTTCGTCATTCGCGCCTACCAGGCGCTGACCGGCATAAGGCTGCCGAAGGAGGGCTGAGGGCGGCGCCCCGGCCGGTGGGACGGCCCGGCGGGGGGCACCCCAGGCCGGTAGCAAGTCGTGAACGAAGGGTGAACTTTCCCGCTTGCCTATGAGTTCGCGCTTTGTTCCAATCGGGCCATGCAGACCCAGGCCCTCCTCGATGGCTTCGCCATCCCACCCTGTCCCCGGCCGGCCCGCGCGGCACCGGCGTCATGGCGCGAGCAGGTCCGCCTGGCGACGCCGGCGATGCGCGGCGCCTGGCACCGCCTCGGCCCGGTGCAGGAGGCGAGCCTCGTTGGCATCGTCAGCCTGCTGGCCTTCTGGAGCCTGGCCGAGTTCGCCCTCTGGCTCGAGCGGCTCTGACGGAGAGGGGGCCGTCCTGACGCGCCGCCCTCCGGGCACCTGACCCCGGCCGATCGCCCGTCTGGCCGCGCAAGCGTCGCCACGGCCTGCGCGCAGGGCGCGACGCGGTTTTGCGGGCGCCTTTAACCGCGGCTTCACCCCGGTCCGGCGAGATTGCGGCCGTGGTCCCGGACGAACCGGGGCTCGGCAACGGAAGGGGAAAACCCGCATGCCCTTGAACTCGGTGAATACCAATACAGGCGCGATGATCGCGCTGCAGTCGCTCAACCGAACGGCCGATGAGCTGACCGCGACCCAGAAGCGCATCTCGACCGGCTACCGCGTCTCCGACGCCAAGGATGACGGCGCGGCCTATGCGGTGGCCGAGCGGGTGCGGGGCGAGATCGCCGCGACGCAATCCGCCAATGAGCAGCTCGGCGGCGTCAAAGGCCTGCTCGACGTCACCAATGCGAGCCTCAACAACGTCTCCGACACGCTGAAGACGCTGAAGACCATCGTCGTCAAGCTCGCCGACGGCACCATCACCAGCGACCAGAAGGCCCAGTACCAGAGCCAGGTGAAGGAGCTGACCAGCAACATCAAGTCCTTCATCCAGGATGCGAACTACAACGGGCAGAACATCCTGACCCCGAGCAACGCCACCCTGACCAGGACCGTCGTGCGCAACGGCGCCGGCGACAACTACACCTTCAGCGCCTATGCCGCGCTGACCAACATCTACAACAACATCGCCGGCGCCAATTCCTGGTCCGCCGAATCCGCCGCCGCGGCGGTCACCAACGGCGGCGCGCTGACGCAGGCGATCAGCAACACGCTCACGCAGCTCAACAATTTCGGCAGCTACTCCAACTATATCGACAGCCAGATCACCTACAACAAGGCGAAGATGGACGCGCAGGAAAGCGGCCTCGGCGCCCTGGTCGATGCCGACCTCGCCAAGGAATCCGCCAAGCTGCAATCGCTGCAGATCCGCCAGCAGCTCGGCACCCAGGCGCTCAGCATCGCCAACTCGGCGCCGCAGTCGCTGCTCAGCCTGTTCCGCTAGACCACGATCCGCTCACCCCGGTTCGCGGACCATGGTCTAGCGCGGTGTTTGGTCGCGTGAGTCGCGCCTTCGCTGCGTCCCTCTCAGGCGATCACGCTCCAACACATCCAGGCGTCGTCCGCCCCGCTCCGCGCGCGGGCCACGGCCATGCCGGCAGGATGCCGGCCGACGCTCCCTCGTCCCGCCGTCGCGGCATCGCCCGAGCGGCACTCCAGCAAGGAATGCTGCCATGACCCAGGAATTTCCCGCGCCCAGCCGGCCCAATGCCGCCGCCGCCTATCGCCGCCGGTTGACGGCCAAGCAGATGGAGGCCGAGGTCTTCGTCCGCGCCAACCGTGCCATCCGCGCCGCCGACATCGCCGAGCCGCTGCCGAGGGCCCGCGCCATCGCCGACAACCGCCGGCTCTGGGAGGCCGTGCGTAGCGCCGTGCTGGATCCGACCAACGCGCTGCCCCCGCCGCTCCGCGCCCAGATCGCCGGGGTGGCGATCGCCGTGCTGCGCGAGTGCGACGCGGCCTCGCCCGATCTCGACTTCGTGGCCGAGATGAACGACCTCTTCGCCGCCGGTCTCTGGCAATGAGCGCCGTCGCCATGGCCGCGCCGGTCGCCGCGCGCCTCGCCGAGCAGGCGCGCCTCCTCCTCCGTGACGGCCGGGCCGAGGAGGCCCTGCCGATGCTCGATCGCCTCCTGCATCTCGGCGTGCCCGGCACGGCGGCGCTGCGGGCGGAGGCGATGCTGCTGCTGCGCCGCCTCGAGGAGGCCGAGACGGCGGCCGATGCCGCCCTCGAGGAGTGCGCGGACGCCGCCATGCGCGGTCTGCGCGCCCGCATCCGGCTGGCCCGTGGCGACCAAGCCGGCGCCGTCGACGATGCCGCCGCCGCGGTGATGGCGAAGCCGGGGGACCGGCCGGCCCGGCTGCTGCTGGCCTCCGCCCTGCTCGAGGCAGGCCGGCATGACGAGGCCATCTGGTTCCTCGGCGAGGCCTGGCGCGCCGAACCCGGCAACGCCACGCTGCAGCTTCGGCTCGGCCAGGCCTTCCTGCGCGCCGGCCGGTACGAGGCGGCGAGCGAGCTCTTCACGCATTGCGAAGCCGCATCCCCCTGGACGCCGGGCGTCGCGGCGCTGCGGGCCCAGGCGGCGCTGCTCGCCGGCGATGCCGGAGCGGCGGCCGACCTCGCCCGTGCCGCCCTGGCGCGCGGCATCGTCGATGGCGCGGTGCACAGCGTCCTCGCGCATGCCCTGGTCAACCTCGGCCGCCTGGAGGAGGCCGGCCCGCATTTCGCGGCCGCCGCCCGGCTGGCGCCGGACGATCCCTATATCGCCCATCTCGCGGCGGCCGCGGCCGGCACCGCGACCGGCCGCGCCCCGGAGGGCTATGTGACGGCCCTCTTCGACGGCTATGCCGCGCATTTCGAACCCGCCCTCCTCAGCCTCGGCTACCGCGTCCCCGGCCTGATCCGGCGGGCGGTGGAACGGCTGCGGCCGCAGGCGATGACCGAGGGGCTGGGCCCGGTGCTCGATCTCGGCTGCGGCACCGGCCTCGTCGGCGTGGCGCTGTCGGATCTGCTGCGCGCGCCGCTGGTCGGCGTCGATCTCTCCCGCCGCATGCTGGACCAGGCCGCCGCCAAGGGTCTCTATGCCGAGTTGCGGCCGGCCGACCTCACCGAGGCGCTGCGCCGGGACGAGGGCGCCTATGCCCTGGTCACCGCGGCCGATGTCTTCTGCTACTTCGGCCTGCTGGAAGCGCCGCTCACCCTGTGCCGGGAGCGGCTGGCGCCGGGCGGCCTGCTGCTCTTCAGCCTCGAATGCGCCGGGCCGGGCGAGGCGTGGCGGCTCGGGCCGGAAGGCCGCTACCGGCACGCGCCGGACTACGTGGCCGCAGCCGCGGCCGCGGCCGGGCTGCGGCTGCTGGAATGCCGGCCCGAGGCGCTGCGCCGCGATGGCGAGGCCACCGTGCCCGGCCTGCTGGTCGCGGCCGAGGCGCTGGTGCACTGAGATGCCGGCGACCGATTGCGCGACGGACGAGGCCGCGGCCACGGAGCAGGGCGCCTGGCGCGCCGGCCTGGCCCTGCTGGCGGGCGGCGACGCGGCGGCGGCCCTGCCGCTGCTGCGACAGGCGGCCGCGGCGGGGGAGGGAGGCGGCCTCGCCCTGCTCAACCTCGGTCTCGCCCTGATGCAGCTCGGCAGGCTGGAGGAGGCGGAGGCGCCGCTGGCGCGGGCCGCGGCGATGCTGCCCGGGCATCCCGAGCCGCCGTTCCGCCTCGCCACCCTGGCCGGGCTGCGCGGCGAGGCGGATCGCGCCGCCCGCCTCTTGCTCGCGGCGCTCGCCAGCGATCCCGGCCACGTCCCGGCCCTGGCCGCCCTGGCCATGCTGGAGGAGGGGGCGGGCCGGCTGGAGGCTGCCTCGGCCCTGATCGCGCGCGCCCGGATGATCGATCCGGCCGAGCCTGAGCTCGACGTCGTCGCCGCCCGGCTCGCCCTGGCGAGGGACGAGCCGGGGGCGGCGCTCGATGCGGCCTCCCGGGTGCTGGCACGGCGCCCGGCGCATCTCGCCGCGGCCCGGCTGCTCGCCCGCGCCTGGCTGCGCCGCGATGGGATGGCGGCGGCGCAGGCCGGCATCGCCGCCCGCGCCATGGCCGAGCCCGAGGCCGCCGGCTGGGCGATCGCCGCGGCCGAGCTGCACGCGCTCGCCGGCCGGCCGGGCGCCGCGCTCGCCGAGCTGCGCGCCGCCCTCGCCCTGGCGCCGGAGACGACCGAGCTGCAGGCGGCGCTCGGCGCCACCCTCGCCGAGGCCGGCCGCGACGCGGAGGCCGAGCCGCTGCTGCGCGCCGCCATCGCCGCGCATCCGGGCGAGCTCGATCTCCGCAACCGCCTGGCGACGGTGCTGTGGACGTCGCACCGGGTCTCGGCGATGCTGGAGGTGCTGGAGGAGGCGATCCGCGCCTTCGGTCCGCAGCCCATCCTGCTGCTGAACCAGGCCCTGGCGCTGAATGCCCTCGGCGAGCAGCAGGCGGCGCTGGCCGCGGCCGAGCAGGCCGTCGCGCATCCCGCCGGCGGCGTGGAGGCGCTGATCACCCGCATGGCGGTGCAGCCCTATCATCCGGAGCATGGCCATGCCGCGGCGCTGCTCGAGTCCGGCCGCGCGGTCGCCGCGCGGCTCGGCCCTGCCGCGGCACCGCCCGCGCGGCCGCGCGATCCGGAGCGGCGGCTGCGCATCGGCCTGCTCTCCGGCGGGCTCGGCCGGCACCCCGTCGGCTGGCTGACCCTGGCCGGGCTGGAGGCGCTGCCGGAGACCGGGTTCGAGCTGGTGGCCTACAGCCTGAAGCCGCGCCAGGATGCCCTGGCCAGCCGCTTCCGCGCCCGCGCCACCCTCTGGCGCGAGGTCGGGGCGCTCGAGGACGCGGCCATCGCCGCGCAGATGGTCGAGGACGGCATCGACCTGCTGCTCGATCTCGGCGGCTACGGGGATGGCGGCCGGCCCGGCGTGCTGCAGCGGCGGCCGGCGCCGGTGCAGGTCAAATGGGTTGGCATGCAGAATGGCAGCATGGGCCTCGACGGCATCGACTGGATGCTGACGGATGCCTGGGAGACGCCGCCCGGCTTCGAGCGCTTCTACGCCGAGCGGCTGCTGCGCCTGCCGGATGGCTATGTCTGCTATCTGCCGCCTGCCGTGGCGCCACCCGTCGCACCGCTGCCGGCGATGGCGCGTGGCCATGTCACCTTCGGCTGCTTCAACAACCTCGCCAAGGTCACGCCGCGCGTGCTGCAGGCCTGGGGCCGCATCCTGGGGGCGTTGCCGGAGGCGCAGCTCGTGCTGCGCACCCATGCCCTGGCCGAGCCGGCGACGCGCGAGCGGCTGCGCGCGCGCATGGTGGTGGCGGGCCTGCCGGTGGAGCGCGTGACGCTCGCCGGCGGCGTGCCGCATCAGAGGCTGCTCGCCGCCTATGGCGAGGTGGATATCGCGCTCGATCCCTTATCCCTATGCCGGCGGCCTCACGGTCTGCGAGGCGCTCTGGATGGGGGTGCCGGTGGTGGCGCTCGCCGGTGACAGTTTCTGTGCCCGGCACGCGGTGAGCCATCTCTCGAATGTCGGGCTCGCGGATTGGGTGGCGCGGTCTGAAGCGGAGTATGTCGCGCTCGCCCTCGCGCGGGCACGCGACCTGCCGGGCCTGTCGGCGCTGCGGGCGGGCCTGCGGGCGCGTGTCGCGGCCTCGCCGCTGACCGATGCGCCACGCTTCGGCCGGGCGCTCGCCGCCGCGCTGCGCGATGCCTGGCGCGACTGGTGCCGGTCCGACGCGGCGGGTTGATCCGCTGCGGTCGTCCGGGATTCCGGGACCATCGTGGGCAGGGCTCGGACGCAGGCAGGGTCCGGGCCTGCCCTGGCGTGGCCATCTGTCGTCTTCGGGCCGAGCATCGGTTGGTCCAGCAGGAATGCACGCGATGCTTGTTCCCTGCGGCATCCCTGCAACCGCGGCTGTGGCCGTGCTGCCCGCCGCGGCCCGGGCGGTCACGAATTGTCGGAGGACACCGGCGGAGCGCCGCAGGAGCCGGAACCATTCCCGGCGCAAGGCTTTTCCTCCTGGCCGGGCGTCACGCCTCCATCGCGGAAACGGTCCTGCATCGGCGGCCCGTCCGGGCCAGGACTCTGGCACGGTTGCCCCTGGAAGGCCTCACGCGGCAGGATCGCGACAAGGGTGGCCCCGGGGTGATCACCGCAGGCGGGGCACGGCGCCATGCGATCCTGCCGCTCGACTGTCAGGGACGGAAACACCAGGAGCGCGCATGAATCTGATTCAGACCCGTGGGCCCGCGGGCAGCACCGCCCCGATCGAAGCGCGCTATGCCGCGGTCAGGGCGAGGACCGAGGCCTTGGCGGCGCCGCTCTCGGCCGAGGACCAGTGTATCCAGTCGATGCCCGATGCCAGCCCGGCGAAATGGCACCGCGCCCACACCACCTGGTTCTTCGAGACCTTCCTGCTGATCCCGAACCTCGCCGGCTATCGGCGCTTCGATGAGCGCTTCGGGTTCCTCTTCAACTCCTATTACGAGGCTGCCGGGCCGCGGCATGCGCGGCCGCAGCGCGGCATGCTGACCCGCCCCCCGGCGGAGGCGGTCACCGCCTATCGGGCGCATGTCGACGCGGCCATGGCGGAGCTGCTGCGCGATCTGCCGCCCGAGGCGCGTCCCCTGGTGGAGCTCGGCCTGCAGCACGAGGAGCAGCACCAGGAGTTGCTGCTGACCGATATCCTGCACGCCCTGTCGCAGAACCCGCTGTTGCCCGCCTACGATCCGGACTGGCAGGAGCCGCGCGCGGCGACCGGTCCGGCGCGGTTCCTCGACCTGCCGGAGGGGGTCGCCGAGATCGGCCATGGCGGCTCCGGCTTCGCCTTCGACAACGAGACGCCGCGGCACCGCACCTGGATCACCGGCTGCCGCATCGCGGACCGGCTGGTCAGCAATGCCGACTGGCTCGCCTTCATGGCGGATGGCGGCTACCGCAGCCCGATGCTCTGGATGAGCGATGGCTGGGCCGCCTGCGCCGCCGAGGGCTGGGAGGCGCCGATGCACTGGCACCGCCGGGAGGATGGCTGGATGCAATTCACGCCCGGCGGATTGCGGCCCCTGGAGCGGGCCGCGCCGGTTCGGCACATCTCCTGGTACGAGGCCGAGGCCTTCGCCCGCTGGGCCGGCAAGCGGCTGCCGACCGAGATGGAATGGGAGGTGGCGGCGGCGCTGCCCGGCTTCCGCGATGCCGCCGGCATCGGCTGGCAATGGACCAACAGCGCCTATCTTCCCTATCCCGGCTTCCGCCCCTGGGAGGGCGCGGTCGGCGAGTACAACGGCAAGTTCATGATCAACCAGATGGTCCTGCGCGGCGGCTCGCTCGCCACGCCGCCTGGCCATGCCCGGCCGAGCTACCGGAACTTCTTCCCGCCCGGGGCGCGCTGGCAGTTCAGCGCCCTGCGCCTGGCGGAGGATGCGGCATGAGCGGCGCGCTGCAGCGCGACGCGGCGGAGGCGCAGCGGGCCGCCCTCATTGCCGATGCCCTCGCGGGCCTTTCCGCCCCGCGCAAGACCCTGCCCTGCAAATGGCTCTACGACGCCGAGGGCGCCCGCCTCTTCGAAGCCATCACCCGCCTGCCCGAATACTACCCGACGCGGACCGAGACCCGGATCCTGACCGAGCAGGCCGGCGCCATCGCCGAGGCCGTCGGGCCCGGCGCCGCGGTGGTGGAGTTCGGCCCGGGGGATGGCGCGAAGGGCGCGCTGCTGGTGCGCGGCCTGCAGGTGCCGGCCGCCTATGTGCCGGTCGACATCGCGCCGGAATGGCTGGAGGCGGCGGCCGCGCGCGTCGCCGAGGCGCGGCCGGGCCTGCCGGTCCTGCCCGTGGTCGCGGACTTCACCCAGGCCTTCGCGCTGCCGCGCCGGCTCGGCCCGGCGCCGCGCCTTGGCTTCTTCCCGGGCTCGACGATCGGCAATTTCGAGCCGACGGAGGCCGCCGCCTTCCTGCGCCGGGCGCGCACCACGCTCGGGGCCGGGGCGCGCCTGCTGCTCGGCGCCGATCTGGTGAAGGAGGCCGCGGTCCTCGAAGCCGCCTATGACGATGCGGCCGGCGTGACGGCGGCCTTCGACCTCAACCTCCTGCATCGGCTGAACCGCGAGGCGGGGGCGGATTTCGATCCCGCCGGGTTCCGCCACCGCGCGGTCTGGAACCCGGCGCTGGAGCGGGTCGAGATGCATCTGGTGGCGCTGCGGCCGCAGCAGGTGCGGCTGGCGGGGCGCGTTTTCCGCTTCGCCGAGGGCGAGACCATCCACACCGAGAGCAGCCACAAATACCGGCCCGAGCGGCTGCGGGCGCTGGCGGCGGCGGCGGGGTGGCAGGCCGAGCGGATGTGGACCGATCCGGCACGCCTCTTCTCGGTCTGGCTGCTGCACGCCCGGTGACCTGATGCGCTCCCCCGGGCGCCAGCCCCGGGGGAGCGCGGCCTGGGCTGATGACGCCGTACCACGAACGCGCCGCGCCGCCCGGCACCACATCGGCCAGGGCGGGGACGGCCGGCAGCGCCTCGGGGCGCGCCGCGGTCGTCACCGCGAGCGGGCGCAGCCGGCCGGTCGGCCGCGCCGCGGGGAGCTTGCCTCGGGCCTGGGCGCCAGGCCGGCCATCGGCGGCCTTCGTGCCGGGGCGCATTCGGCGGTAGCCTGCCGCCCATGACCCGCACCGAGATCGCCAGCCATCGCGGTGGCGCCTTCCTCTGGCCCGAGAACAGCCTGCTCGCCTTCCGCCAGGTGCTTGCCCTGCCGGCCGAGCAGCTCGAGATCGACGTGCATCTCTCGGCCGACGACGCGGTGGTGGTCATGCATGACGCGACGCTCGACCGCATGACCGACGCCACCGGCCCGCTGCGGGCGCAGCCCCTGGCCGCGCTGCGGCGCCTGCGCGTGAAGGGAACCGGGGGCGAGGCGCCACCCACCCTGGCCGAGGCCGTGGCCCTGACCTCCCGGGCGGGGCGCATCCTGCGGCTGGAGGTGAAGGCGGATGCCGAGGGGCGGCCCTATCCCGGCATCGTCCCGGCCTGCCTCGCCGTCCTGGATGCGGCGGCGATGCGCGGGCGCTGCGTGGCCATGAGCTTCCAGCCGAGCACGGTGGCGGCCTTTGCGGCGGCCGGCGGGCTGCGGCGGCGGGCGCTGCTGCTGGAGGCGCGGTCCTGGCGCGGCATGGGCGTGCCGGGCGCCCTCGCGCTCGCCCGCGGCTGCGGCGCCGAGGAGATCGGGCTGCCCGTCGAGGAGCTCGATGCGGTGGCGGTGGCGGGCATCCGGGAGGCCGGGCTCGGGATCGGGGCCTGGGGGGTGAACCACGCGGCGACGATCCGCCGGGCGATCGGGCTCGGCCTCGACACCATCACCACCGACGACCCGCCACTGGCCCTGGCCCTCCGCGGGCGCTGAAGGCCGCCGCGCCGGATCGCCCCGCCCGCCCCGGGTCGGTGCCCGGCCACAATAATACGCCCTGCGGTTAGGCTCCCGGTAAGCATCGTCATTCACCGGCAAGGCTGCGAACCACGTCACGCATCCGGCACGGCACGCCCCTGGCGCGTCGCTGGCATGCGCCTCGGGCCGGAGAGCGAAACCCGCGCATGAGACTTGCCCACAGACCGGCGCCCGGCCGCAGCGGACCTGCCGCAGTCCTGTCGGAAGCCGAGCTTCGGCGCCGGGTCATCGAGGCGCCGGCCGATGCCGAGGCCTGGGCGCAGCTCGGCCGGCTCTGCGGCACTGCGGGCCGTCCCGCCGAGGCTGCCGCTGCCTTCCGCCAGGCGATCGCCGCCGGGGCCTCGCCCCTGGCCCTCGCCCTGCCGCTGGCCATGGCGCTGAGCGAGGCGGGCGAGGCCGAGGCCGCCATCGGCGTCGCCCGGGCGGCGCGGGCGAAGCGGCCGAAGGATGCGGTCCTCGCCAACCTGCTCGGCGTGATGCTGCGGCGCGGCGGGCAGCTGCCCGAGGCACGGGCGGCCTTCGAGGCGGCGCACCGCCTCGATCCGCGCTCCGTCTCGCCCTGCCAGAATCTCGGCAACCTGCACGACCAGTGCGGCCGCTTCGCCGAGGCTGCCGCGGCCTATCGCGCCGGCCTCCGCATCGAGCCGCGCAACGGCCTGCTGCACCGGCTGCTCGGCCGGGCGCTTCGCCTCGGCGGCGATCCCGCCGCGGCGGTGGCGAGCTTCGAGCGCGCCATCGCCTGCGGCGCCGACGACCTCGACACGTTGACCGACCTGATCGGCTCGCTCCTCGAGCTCGGCGAGACGGAGCGGGCCATGGCCGCCCTGGCCCGGGCCCGCGCGCTGCGGCCGGAGAGCGTGCCGCTGGCGGTCCTCGAGGCCCGCATCGCCTATCGCCTCGGCCGGCGCGACGAGGCGCGGGTGCTGGTCGAGCGGGCCCTCGCCGCCAGTCCCGGCGATGTCGAGGGCGTGCTGCTGCTGGCCCGGCTGCATGGCGAGGGCGATCTGCAGGCGGGCAACGAGGCCCTGCGGCGCGGCCTCGCGGCGCAGCCGCAATCGGCGCGGCTGCTGGCGGCGCTCATCGAGAACCTGTCGCGCAGCCGCCACGGCGACGAGGCGCAGAACCTGCAGGAGGGCTACGAGCTCGCCTGCCGGCTGCTGCAGGCGGCGCCGGGCCGGCTCGGGGCGCAGGTCCGGTCGCTGCGCAGCATCTTCCTCCGCTGCCTCGACCATGACCGCCTCGATGCCTGCGGCCGGCTCGAGGACCTGGCGCCGCGCTGGGTGGCGGAGGGCGAGATCGCGGCGCTGCACTACGAGCTCGGCCGGGTCGAGACCCTGGAGGACCGCCGGCGCCTCCTCGGCTGGCACCGCGACTGGGGCCGGCGGCTGGCGGCCAGGATCGCGCCCGTCGCCCGGCCGGCGACGCCCGCCCTCGCCACCGGGCGGCGGCTGCGCATCGGCTTCATGTCGAGCGACCTGCGCGACCATCCGGTGACCTATTTCGCCATGCCGCTGCTGGAGCGCTTCGACCGCGAGCGGGTCGAGGTCTTCTGCTACTCCTTCTTCGAACGCGAGCGCGACCCGGTACAGGCCCATATCGAGGGCCAGGTCACCGCCTTCCGCTGGTGGCCGCGCCGGCCCTCGGCGGAGATCGCGGCCGGCATCGCCGAGGACGGGCTCGACATCCTCTTCGAGCTCGGCGGCAGCACGGCGATGAACCGGCTCGACGTCATGGCCTACCGCCCGGCGCGGATCGGCGCGAGCTGGCTGGGCTACCCGCATTCCGCCGGGCTGGAGGCGATCGACCACATCTTGGTCGATCCCTATCTGCGGCCCGCCGATCCGCGGCTGCTGATCGAGCGCCCCTTCGAGCTGCCGGAGAGCTGGGTGGCGCTCAGCCCGCTCGGCTTCCGCGAGGTGCCGATCGCGGAGGGGCTGCCGGAGGAGCGGCAGGGCTGCCTCACCTTCGGCACCATGAACAACCCCTACAAATTCACCCGCGCCTGCCTCGATGCCTGGGCGGCGGTGCTGCGGGCGGTGCCGGGCTCGCGCTTCCTCCTCGTCCGGCCGGAGGCCCGCACCCCGGCCTTCGTCGCCAATATCCGCGCCGCCTTCGCCGCCCGCGACGTCGATCCCGACCGCCTCGCCTATGTCGGCCTGCGCGGCCAGCACCTGCCGCATTACAACGCCATCGACATCGCCCTCGACAGCCTGCCGCATGTCGGCGGCACCACCACCTGCGAGACCCTCTGGATGGGCGTGCCCTGCGTCTCCCTGGTCGGGCCGGGCTTCCCGGAGCGGCTCAGCTATTCCAACCTCAGCAATGCCGGCCTCGGCGACCTCGCCGTGTTCAGCCCCGAGGCCTACGTGGCGACGGCCGCGGCGCTGGCCGCCGACCGGCCGCGCCGGCGCCTGCTGCGCCAGGGGCTGCGGGCGATGATCCGGCGCCACCCGCTCGGCCAGCCGGACCGCTTCGTGCGGGCCTTCTACGCCAAGGCCGAGGAGGTGGCGCGGGCATGAAGGCGGTGATCCTCGCCGGCGGCCGCGGCACCCGCCTCTCGGAGGAGACGACGCTGCGGCCGAAGCCGATGGTCGAGATCGGCGGCTGGCCGATCCTCTGGCACATCATGAAGATCTACGCCGCGCACGGCGTCACCGACTTCGTCATCTGCCTCGGCTACAAGGGCTGGCAGATCAAGGAATACTTCCTGAACTACCGGCTACACGCCTCGGATCTCTCGATCGACCTGGCGGCCGGGCGGGTCGAGGTGCTGCGCCCCTGCGCCGAGCCCTGGCGCATCGCCCTGGTCGATACCGGCGAGGACAGCATGACCGGCGGCCGGCTGCGCCGCATCGCCCCCTATGTGGTCGACGCGCCGGCCTTCTGCATGACCTATGGCGATGGCCTGGCCGATATCGATATCGGCGCGCTGATCCGCTTCCACGCCGCGCATGGCCGGCTGGCCACCGTCACCGCGGTGACGCCGCCGGGGCGCTTCGGCGCACTGGCGCGCGACGGCGCCGCGGTGCGGGCCTTCCTCGAGAAGCCGCCCGGCGATGGCGGGGCGATCAATGGCGGCTTCTTCGTCCTCTCGCCCCGGGTGCTCGACCGCATCGAGGGCGATGCCACGGTCTTCGAGGAGGAGCCGCTGCAATCCCTGGCCGGCGAGGGCGAGCTGATGGCCTATGACCATCCGGGCTTCTGGCAGGCGATGGACACGCTGCGCGACCGCACCCAGCTCGAGCGGCTCTGGGCCGAGGGCCGGGCGCCCTGGAGGTGCTGGTGATCCCCGCCGCCGATTTCTGGCGCGACCGCCGCGTCCTCGTCACCGGCCATACCGGCTTCAAGGGGGCCTGGCTCACCCTGCTGCTGCGCCGGCTCGGCGCCAGCGTCACCGGCCTCGCCCTGGCGCCCGAGCCCGGGCCCAACGCCTTCGAGCTGCTGCGCGCGGCGCCGCTGCTCGCCGCCGACCACCGGGCCGATCTCCGCGACGGCGCCACGCTGCGGGCGCTGCTGCGGGCGGCGCGGCCGGAGATCGTGCTGCACCTGGCGGCGCAGGCCTTCGTCGGCCGCGGCCACCGCGAGCCGGCCGCGACCTTCGCCGTGAACCTGACCGGCACGATCCATCTGCTCGAGGCGCTGCGCGACCTGCCGGGCCTGGCCGCGGCCCTCGTCGTCACCTCGGACAAGGTGTACCGCAACGACGGCAGCGGCCGCGCCTTCCGCGAGGCGGACCCGCTCGGCGGCGCCGATCCCTACAGCGCCTCCAAGGCCGCGGCGGAGATCGCGGTCGCCGCCTGGCGCGCCTCCTTCGGCGCGGCGCTGCCGCCGATCGCCACGGCGCGCGCGGGCAACGTCATCGGCGGCGGCGATTTCGGCGCCGAGCGCCTGGTCCCCGACCTGGTGCGGGCGCGGCAGGCCGGGGCGGCGCTGCGGCTGCGGCGGCCGGAGGCGACGCGGCCCTTCCAGCACGTGCTGGACGTGCTGCGGGGCTATCTGCTGCTCGCCGAGCGGGTGGCGACGGGGGATGCGCCCATGGCGGTGAATTTCGGCCCCGAGGATGGCGAGGTGCGGGTGCGCGACCTGATCGGGATCTGGGGCGAGGCCACCGGCGCGCCCGTGCCGTGGGAACAGGACAGGGGATCGCCCATGCCGGAAGCGCCGCGTCTCGGCCTCGATTCCCGCCTCGCGGCGGCCGCCCTCGGCTGGCGGCCGCGCCTGGCGACGCCGGCGGCGATCGCCGAGACCGCGCGCTGGTACGCGGCCTGGGCTGCCGGGGACGACCTGCAGGCGCAGGCCTTCGGCGCCATCGACCGGCTGGTGCTGGCATGAGCGGCGCGCGCCGCGTCGCCGCCTGCCGGGCCTGCGGCGGCAGGCTGGGGCCGGTCTTCTGCGACCTCGGCAGCCAGCCGGTCGCCAATGCCTATATCCGGCCGGAGCAGGCCGGCCTGGCCGAGCCGGTCTTCCCGCTGCGCGCCGTGGTCTGCAGCGCCTGCCGGCTGGTGCAGCTCGACACCGTGGTCGATGCCGAGGGCATCTTCGCCGACTACGCCTATCTCTCCTCCATGTCCTCGACCTGGCTGGCGCATGCCGCGCGGTTCTGCGCGGCGATGACGGTGCGGCTCGGCCTCGGGCCGGCCAGCTTCGTGGTCGAGGTCGCCAGCAACGACGGCTATCTGCTGCGCAATTTCGTGGCCGCCGGCATCCCCTGCCTCGGCATCGAGCCGGCCGCGAATGTCGCCGCCATGGCCCGCGCCGCCGGCGTGCCGACCGAGGCGCGCTTCTTCGGCCGCGCGGCGGCGCGCGACCTGCTGGCGGCGCGCGGCCGGCCGGCCGATCTCGTCATCGCCAACAACGTGCTGGCGCATGTGCCGGATCTCGACGACTTCATCGGCGGCCTGGCGCTGCTGGCCGGGCCCGCCGGCACCGTCTCCATCGAGGCGCCGCACCTGGTGGCGCTGGTCGATGGCGTGCAGTTCGACACCATCTATCACGAGCACTACGCCTACTGGTCGCTGCTCGCCATGGAGGCGGCGCTGGCGTGGCACGGCTTGCGCGTCTTCGATGTCGAGCGGCTGCCGACGCATGGCGGCTCGCTGCGCGTGCTCGCCACCGCCGCCCGGCGCGAGGCCACGGCCGGGCTGGGCGCGGTGCGGGCGGAGGAGGCGGCGCGCGGCCTGGGCGGCGAGGGTTTCTATGCCGGCTTCATGCCGCGCGTGCAGGCGGTGCTGGAGGGGCTGCGGGCCTGGCTGGCCGAGGCCGCCGCGGCGGGGCGGCGGGTCTGCGCCTATGGCGCCGCGGCCAAGGGCAACACGCTGCTGAACGCAGCGGGGGTGACGGCGGCGCAGATCCTGGCGGTGGCCGACCGCAGCCCGGAGAAGCAGGGCCGGCTGCTGCCCGGCAGCCGCATCCCGGTGGTCGCGCCCGAGGCCATGCTGGCGCAGCGGCCCGACGAGATCCTGATCCTGCCCTGGAACATCGAGGCGGAGATCGCCCGGCAGCTGCGCGAGGCCGGCTATCGCGGCCGCTTCGCCATCGCCGTGCCGCATCTCGCGGTGCGGGACCGGGCGGCGTGAAGTTTCAGGCGACGCCGTTGCCGGGCGTGCTGGAAGTCCTGGCGGAGCCGGCCGTGGATATGCGCGGCCGCTTCCTGCGGAGCTGGTGCGAGGCGGAGTTCGCCGCGGCCGGGATCGACTTCCGCCCGGTGCAGGCCAGCATCTCGGAGAACCGGGCGCGGCACACGCTGCGCGGCATGCACTGGCAGGCCGCGCCGGCGGCGGAGCGCAAGCTGGTGCGCTGCCTGCGCGGCGCGGCCTTCGACGTCGTTATCGACCTGCGGCCCGCATCGCCGACCTACCGGCGCTGGTATGGCATCACGCTGTCGGCGGCGGAGCACAATGCCGTCTTCATCCCGCAGGGCTGCGCGCATGGCTTCCTCACCCTGGGCGAGGCGTGCTGGCTGGAATACCTGATCGACGCGCCGCATGCGCCGGAGGCCGCCCGCGGCCTGCGCTGGGACGATCCGGGCATCAGCATCGCCTGGCCGGCCGCGCCGGCGGTGATCTCGGCGCGCGATGCCGCCTGGCCGGACCATGGCTGAGCGGCTGCTGCTGACCGGCGCCTCGGGCTTCGTCGGGCGGCAATTGCTCGGGCCGCTGGCGGCCCGCGGCTTCGAGCTGCATGCGGTGGCGCGGCGGCCGGGCGCGGGCCTGGGCCCGGGCGTGGATGCGGGCGTGGATGCGGGCGCGGCGCATTGGCATGCCGTCGATCTGCGCGACGAGGGCATGGTGCGTGCCCTGCTGCGCGACATCCGGCCCGGCCTGCTGCTCCACGCCGCCTGGGAGGTGACGCCGGGCCGCTTCTGGACGGCGCCCGAGAATGCCGACTGGCTTCGCCTGTCCCTCGCGCTCGGCGAGCAATTCGTGGCGCAGGGCGGCCGGCGCCTGCTCGGCCTCGGCAGTTGCGCCGAGTATGACTGGGACGGGGAGGGGGTCTCCCCCTGGGCCGAGACGCGGCGGCTCGTCCCGGCGACGCCCTACGGCCAGGCCAAGGCGGCCCTGGCGGCGGGCTGGGCGGCGCTCGGCGAGCGGCAGGGGGTCTCGGTGGCCTGGGCGCGGCTGTTCCACCTCTTCGGCGCCGGCGAGGCGGCGGCGCGGCTCGTGCCCTCGGTGCTCCGGGCGCTGCGCCGCGGCGAGCCGGTGGAGATCGGCTCCGGCCGGCCGGTGCGGGACTTCACCGACACGGCGGCGATCGGCCGTGCCCTGGCGGCGCTGGCGGCGCTGGCGGCGAGCCCGGTGACGGGGCCGGTCAATGTCGCCTCCGGGGCGCCGGTGACGATCCGGGCGCTGGTCGAGCGGCTGGGGCGGCTCGCCGGGCGGCCGGAGCTGCTCCGCCTCGGCGCCCTGCCGGACCGGCCCGGCGAGCCGCCCGCGATGGTCGCGGCCGTGGGCCGGCTGCGCCGCGAGGTCGGCTGGACCGAACGGCCCTGCCTGGCGCGCGACCTGGCGCGCCTGGTCGCCGACGAGGCGCCCGTGGCCGGCTGAGAGCGGGTGCGCGCAGTCCCGACCTGCGGCCCGCCGGCCGAGCGCCCGAACGGGCGCCGCCGCACATGCGGCGAAGCCAAGCAACTGTCTTTTGTGTGAATGTGGTGTTTTAGGCTGGGGCGTAGGGTTTGTTGTCGCG
>NZ_QLIX01000026.1 GCF_003258945.1 Roseicella frigidaeris
CGCCGCCTCCGCCCAGAAAGCCGAGGCTAGCGTCCGAACATGGGTCAACTCTCAGTGGCAACTTCACCCCAAACCAGGTCAGATCTCAGTGGCAATCAACACCGAAGACACCCACAGAGACCGGGAGCATGTCCTGGTCCCGCACCAAGTCCAGAGCAAGTTCCGCGACTTCCGAGTAGTTCAGAAAGTCGCTCTTCGTGTCGACGTCAGACCACACAAATGCTTCTCCCCCTGGTGGGGCCTTCATCGGTAGAGTCCAGGCTGCACCGATTGCGCGATCACGAACCCGTGTCCTGCAACGCGATAGTCCATGGCGGCGAGACATTCAAGCTCTAGTATATTTGTCCGGAGACTGCCACTACATATTGAGAAACCGCCCTTTCCGCTATCATGGCAATGAGTGCGACTCGGCTATCTGTTGTCCTCGCCCCGGAACCCGGCGGCCCGCATGTGCTGCACCCACCGGGTGCAGCAGCCCTGGTTCGGTTCGCCCCAGACTCGCAATAATCGCCGTTTAGCGGGCTGGGCAGAGGCGCCGTTCGCGGCCAGCGCCGTCAGCAACCGCAGCCGGTTCGCCGCATGCCGCCTCGTCCCGAGCCTCCGGCCGAGAGAAATGTTCGGCATCGCATCAAGGCCCCTCCAGCGCCCGCGAACGTGGTGGCACTTCTGCCCTCGCGCATCGATGGATTGTCGGCTACGCAGAGTGGCGACCACCTTATGGTCGAGCCACGAGGCGCTTCATCATCTTCGGCGAAAGCAAGGGGCCGAACTCGACGCCCGCAGGACCACGACATGCAGATCTCGACAGCTGTCCCGGTTCCCGGTGGAATGGGGACGAGTTCGCCCGCCCCCATGACCGCCCTGCTGCACCGCTGGCGGAACGACCCGGGCGCCACCTATCGCACATGGTTCCTCTGGGAGGAGCGGGTCAAGAATTTCCGCTCCATCCGGCGCGGCATTCAGCAGGTGGTCGCCGACATCAAGGCGGGCACCTTCGGCGTCGCCTACCGCGGCTCGTCGCTGGAGACGGTGGTCCACTCCATCGCCGAGCAGCGCCAGATCTTCAAAGGGGCGGACCACGCCTTCCTTTGGAAGCCAAAGCTGCGCATCCCCGACATATACGAAAGCCCGGAGAACCAGCGCGCTTTCGGCCGCCTGCTCGACGCCTGCGTCTGCTGCACCACGGAGCAGCAGGTCATCGCCGCCATCCGCGAGATTGACGCCAAGGCCATCAAGGGCCTCGGTCCCGCCGCCGCCAACCTGCTCTATTTTCTCCACCCGACCATCGTGCCGCCGTTCAACACGGCCATTGTCAACGGGTACAACGCGCTGACCGGCGCGAAGGTGAAGCTCGGCCGGTGGGACGAGTACCTGGCGATGCGGCAAGGGATCCTTGCCCTGAACGCCGCACATCGCGGCCTTCTTTCGAACGACCTCGGCGCCATCGGCGGCCTGCTGTTCGACCTCGGCAGCGGCCGCTACCCGGCACCGCCACGCGAGGACGACGCCGCTGCCCGGGTCGCCTGGGAAGCCGACCTCGCCCGCGTGCGCGACGAGGGCGCGAAAGCCGCCAAGGCGCTGGCCGAGGCACAGGAGTCCGATCATACCCACACCGAGGTGCAGGGCTGGCTGCGCGACCTCGGCCTGTCGCTCGGCTACCACGTCTGGATGGCGGCGAACGACCGCAGCCGCCCCCTGCACGGCGGCAAGCTCGGCGACGGCTGCCTCGCCATCCTGCCCGGCTTCGACACCGGCGCGGGGGTGGACGCCGTCCGGCTGATTGACGTGCTGTGGCTCGACAAGGATTCGAAGCGCATCGTCGCCGCCTACGAGGTGGAGCACACCACCTCCATCTACTCCGGCATCGTCCGCATGCTTGACCTGGCACTCGGGCCCGAGGCGCACGCCCTCGAGGGCATGTTCCTCGTAGCGCCGGACGGCCGCGAGGGCGAGGTGCGCGAGCAGCTGGCGCGGCCAGCCTTCTCACGCATCGCCGACCTCAAGGTGCGCTACCTGCCTTACGGCGAGCTGAAGGCGAACCGCGAGACC
Source organism: Roseicella frigidaeris (assembly GCF_003258945.1). Classification (GTDB taxonomy): domain Bacteria; phylum Pseudomonadota; class Alphaproteobacteria; order Acetobacterales; family Acetobacteraceae; genus Paracraurococcus; species Paracraurococcus frigidaeris. Next base: position 2,050 of record NZ_QLIX01000026.1, read on the forward strand.
ATCGCCAGGTTCGGGCACGGCATGAAGCCGATCCAGGCTATCTCGCGCGCTCTGGTCTAGGCGTGCGTTCCGGGAGGCGAATCCCGCGTGGCTGTGGCGGCGGGAGAGCCGCCACGGCCACGCGGACATGCCCGGCAGGTCAGGCCGCTGGCCGCACGGTTGCTTCGTCGCATTCCTGCACTTCGACCGTGACGTGGACAATGCCGAGGTCCTCCGGGATCAGCGCCTGGTAGTGCTCGGGCGGCCGGGGCGGAGGATTTCCGGCTCATCTCCGCTCCCTGGCGGTTACGATGAGCCAGAAATCCTCCGCTCTTTAACCTAGCCCGCCGTCTCATTGGTCTGGACGGCGAACGCCCCGACCCGCGCACCAGCTTTCATTGGTCACCTAGGCCCGTTCAGCCGTGCTCATCGCCGGGAGAACCACACCGGTTTTGAAGGGATTGATTAACCACTACTAGGCTCTGAAGCTCCTTACCGGCCGTTTGGAAAGGTCGGCACTCTACAAGGTCTTGGGCCCATGACGGCTGCGCAGCGCTCGGTGCTGTGCCCCATGACCCTTTTCAAACGGGCTCTTACTCCATTCCGGAAGGCCGGCTGGGAGACTCTGGACGTGTCACGGTGAAGCATGATGCTGCAACCATGCGCTTGCTGTCAGCACTGCTCTAGTGGTCTGGTTATTTCGTATGCGCTCCTGCGCTTACCTCCTTCTGTCGCAGGAAGGAGAAGATCCCAACCGACACTCTGTCCGGCGCCTCCGCTGTGCTCTCACGAGAGCGCTGTTCAACAGCATCTTTGCCCGTGTCCAGTCGCATCATTTTTCTAACCAACGCCATCGCGGGGAGGTTTGAGGCCAATGAGGAGAGTATGTTCGGATACAGCGGGCGATTTCTATCGGGGGCGGGCATCGGATTTCCGGAAATCGGAGGTTTTGAGCGTGGAAAGTATGAAAATGAACGGGGGCGATTAGGCTTCGACGTGAAGGTCGTGCGGCAGCTCATCTCCATCCGCAAGAAGGAGCCGGCCGAGGTGGAGGAGCAGGAGACGCTGCTCGAGCTCTACCGCCGCGCCCTCGGCATGTGAGCGGCGCCCGCGGCGGGGCCACGGCCCCGCCGCGCCGGCGGCGCCGCGGTCTTGTCGCGCCGGCGGCGCGATCAGGGCGACAGCAGCGTCAGTGTGACATCAGCACCGGCACGGTCATCTCCCGCAGCAGCGTGCGGGTGACGCCGCCGAGCGCCAACTCGCGCAGCCGCGAATGGCCATAGGCGCCGACCACGAGCAGGTCCGGCCCAAGCTCCGCCGCGCGGTTCAGCAGCGACACCCCGTCCGGCAGCCCGGACGCCGTGACGTGCTCCACCTCCGCCTTCACGCCGTGCCGGGCCAGGTGCAGGGCGATGTCGGCGCCCGGCTCGGCGCCATGGGCGCCGGGCGCGTCGCCGGGATTGACCGCGAGCACGGTGACCCGCTCCGCCGCCGCCAGGATCGGCAGCGCGTCGGCCACCGCCCGCGCCGCCTCCCGGCTGGCGTTCCAGCCCACCAGCACATGCCGGCCGAGGCTCTCGAAGGACCCGTCATGGGGCACCAGCAGCACCGGCCGCCCGGCGGCGAAGAGCACCCGCTCGACCGACTGCGCCGCGCCCGGCGGCGAGGCCTCCGGATCGGTCTGGCCGAGGATGGCGAGATCGGCGTAGCGGGCATGCAAGGCCAGGACCTCCGGCAGCGCCCCCTCGACGAGGCGCCATTCGCCGGCGAGGCCCTCGCGCCGCATGGCGTCGCGGAACCCCGCCTCCACGCCGGCGCCGGCCCGCAGCGCATCGGCGCGGAGCTGGTCGAGCACCTGGCCGACCAGCGGCGCGCTGTTGCCGGCATCCGCCATGGCGAAGGCGGGCAGCAGGGCATCGACCACGAACAGCCCGACCAGATGCGCATCGTGCCGCCGCGCCAGGTCGGCGGCGAGGCGCAGCCGCCCGGCCGCGCGCGGCGAGGCGTCGAGATGCACCAGGATGTCCTTCAGCGCCATGGCGTCTGTCCTCCCGTGTCGCCCGACCGGCGCTCCGCCGCCGCGCCCGGGGCGGCGCGGCGCGATCAGCCGGGCAGGAAATCCGGCACCGAGAGATAGCGCTCGCCGGTGTCGTAATTGAAGCCCAGCACCCGCGATCCGGCCGGCAGCTGCGGCAGCTTCTGCGCGATGGCGGCCAGGGTGGCGCCGGAGGAGATGCCGACCAGCAGCCCCTCCTCGGTCGCGGAGCGCCGGGCGTAGTCCTTGGCCTCCTCCGCCGAGACCTGGATCACGCCGTCCAGCAGGTCGGTGTGCAGGTTCTTCGGCACGAAGCCGGCGCCGATGCCCTGGATCGGGTGCGGGGAGGGCGAGCCGCCGGAGATGACGGGCGAGGCCGAGGGCTCCACCGCGAAGACCTTGAGGTTCGGCCATTCCTTCTTGAGCACCTGGGCGCAGCCGGTGATGTGGCCGCCCGTGCCGACGCCGGTGATGAGAACGTCCAGCCCCTCCGGGAAGTCGGCCAGGATCTCGCGCGCCGTGGTGCGGACGTGGACGTCGATGTTCGCCGGATTCTCGAATTGCTGCGGCACCCAGGCGCCCGGCGTCTGCGCCGCCAGCTCCTCGGCGCGGGCGATGGCGCCCTTCATGCCCTTCTCGCGCGGCGTCAGGTCGAAGCGCGCGCCATAGGCCTGCATCAGCCGCCGCCGCTCGATCGACATGCTCTCCGGCATGACGAGCACCAGCGTGTAGCCCTTCACCGCCGCCACCAGGGCGAGGCCGATGCCGGTATTGCCCGAGGTCGGCTCGATGATCGTGCCGCCGGGGCGGAGCCGGCCGTCCTGCTCGGCGGCCTCGACCATGGCGAGGGCGATGCGGTCCTTGATCGAGCCGCCGGGATTCTGGCGCTCCGACTTCACCCAGACCTCGGCATCGCCGAAGAGGCGGTTGATGCGGATATGCGGCGTGCCGCCGATGGTCTCCAGGACGGTCTTCGCTTTCATGCGACGTCACTCCGTGGAATTTTGGTCATCTTTACGATATTCCACCATTTGGGCCGGCGGAAGAACGGGCGCGCGAACAGCTTTCCGTGACCGACGGGCTCCCATCTGGTGAATCGCCCCCAGATCGCCTTCGCTTGGCGCAGGGGAGATTCGCGCATGCATAGAATGATGATGATCGTGGTGGCCATGGCGGCGCTTCCGGCCGCGGCCTGGGCCGCCGGGGATGCCGAGGCCGGCAAGACGGCCTTCACGCGCCGCTGCACCGTCTGCCACTCCGTGGCCGAGGGGCAGAACAAGGTCGGGCCCTCGCTGCATGGCGTGGTCGGCCGGCCATCCGGACAGGTGGCGAATTTCAACTATTCCCCGGCGATGAAGAATGCCGGCAAGACCTGGGACGAGGCCACGCTCGACACCTACCTGACCGATCCCAAGGCGCTGGTTCCGGGCAACCGGATGATCCTGGCCGGCATCAAGGACGAGGCCGAGCGGCAGAACATCATCGCCTATCTCGCCACGCAGAAATAGGCCGGGGCGGCGTCCCTTCGCGCCGGCTCGCGGGGGCCGCTCCAGACCACGATCCGCGAACCGGCGTGCGCGGATCGTGGTCTAGTGCCCGGCCTCCGGCCCGGCCAGGAGGCGATGCCGCAGCAGCCAGGCGATGCCGTGGCGCCAGCTCTCGTCGGTGTTGCCGCGGATATCGGCCTGCCAGGCGCCGCGCGCCTCGCCGGAGGCGGCATCGAGCATGACGATGTGGATGCCGAGGATCAGGTTGCTCACCTTGTGCACCACCGTGACGAGGGCGAGCTGCGCGCCGAGCGCCGCGGCCGCCTCGGCGGCGCAGGAGGGGCAGGTGCCGGGGGCCGGCCCGGCGGCGAGACGCGCGCGCTGCGGCGCGGGATCGACCGGGCTGTAGCGGCCGGACGCCGCCAGCCCCTTCCGCAGCTGCTCGCCGATCATGGCGAGGCGGCGCTGCTGCGCGGGCGTCTCGCCCTCGCCGGAGGTGTCGCGCAGCTCGGGATCGAGGACTAGGATGGTCGTGGCGGCCCTGGCCGGCGCCGCGGCCGACAGCAGGAGCGGCAACCAAGCCGTACGGCGTGTCAGGCGCATCCGGTCTCCTGTCCTGCTGGCCCTGCCGGCAGGATGCCAGCCCGGAGCAGAGAAGGGGAGGAAACCACGTGGCGGTCTTGCGCCCTTTCGGCCGGCGGGCCCTGTGGGCCGCCGCCCTCCTCGCTGCCGCGCCGCCAGGCCTCGGGCGAGCCGAGGAGGCGCCGCCGCTCCGCATCGGCTACCTCGCCCTGAAGGTGCCGCGGCCGCTCCCCGCCTCGCTGGTCGAGCCGCCGCCGAAGGATGAGGGGGTGCAGGGCGCGCGCCTCGGCCTGCAGGACAATGCGACGACGGGCCGCTTCACCGGCCAGCGCTTCGCCCTCGAGGAGCGCCGCGCCGAGGCGGCGGAGGAGGTGATGCCGGCGCTGCGCGAGATGCTCGGGCAGGGGCTGCGCCTGGTCGTCGCCGATCTGCCCGCCGACCTGCTGCTGCAGGCCGCCGCCGAGCCGGGCGCGGTGCTGCTCAACATCGGCGCGCCGGACGATGCGCTGCGCAACGAATCCTGCCGGCGCAACCTGTTCCACGTGCTGCCGAGCCGCGCCATGCTGACCGACGCGCTGGCGCAGTACCTGGCGGTGAAGCGATGGCGGACCCTCTTCCTCGCCGCCGGCCCCGGCCCGGGCGACCAGCTCTATGCCGAGGCGATGCGGCGGGCGGCGAAGAAATTCGGGCTGCGCATCGTGCTCGACAAGCCCTGGACCCACGACCCCGGGGCGCAGCGCACCGATACCGGCCACATGTCCATCGCCGCCGAGGCGGCGCGCTTCACCCAGGGCGCGCCGGCCTATGACGTCCTGGTGGTCGCCGACGAGGCCGATGACTGGGGCGACAGCCTCGCCTGGCGCACCACCGATCCGCGGCCGGTCGCCGGCACCCAGGGGCTGACGCCCACCCTCTGGTCGCCGGTGCACGAGCAATGGGGCGCGACCCAGCTGCAGCGGCGCTTCCGCGCCCAGGCCGGGCGGGCGATGACGCCGCTCGATCACGCCGCCTGGCTGGCGCTGCGGACGATCGGCGAGGCGGCGGTGCGCAGCCACTCGACCGATCCGGGTGCGGTGGCCGACTACCTGCGCAGCCCGCAATTCGAGGTCGCCGGCTTCAAGGGCGCCAAGCTTTCCTTCCGCGACTGGGACAACCAGCTGCGCCAGCCCATCCTGCTGGCCGGGCCGCGCTCGCTGGTCTCGGTCTCGCCGCAGCCTGGCTTCCAGCACCGCACCTCGGAACTCGACACCCTCGGCGCCGACCGGCCGGAGACGCAATGCCGCGCATCCTGACCCTGCTTGCCCTCCTCGCCCTCCCTCTCGCCGGCGCGCGGGCGGAGACCATCATGGTGTCCAACGAGAAGGACAACAGCATCACCGTGCTCGACGGCGCGACGCTGAAGCCGGTGCGCACGGTGAAGGTGGGTGAGCGGCCGCGCGGCATCGTCCTCTCGCAGGATGGCCGCTTCCTCTATGTCTGCGCCGGCGACAGCGACCGGGTCGATGTCGTCGACACCACGAGCTGGAAGGTGGTGCGCCACCTGCCGAGCGGCTCCGACCCGGAGCGGGCGGCGCTGCACCCGGATGGCCGCCGCCTCTACGTCGCCAACGAGGACGACAACCTCGTCACCGTGGTCGATGTCGAGCGCGGCGTCGTGCTGCAGGAGATCCCGGTCGGCGTCGAGCCGGAGGGGATGGGGCTGAGCCCGGACGGGCGCTACGTGGTCAACACCTCCGAGACCACCAACATGGCGCATGTCATCGACACCGGCAGCGGCAAGATCATCGCCAACATCCTGGTCGGCGCCCGGCCGCGCTACGCGCTGTGGCAGCCGGACGGCAAGCGCTTCTGGGTCTCCTCCGAGATCGGCGGCACGCTCTCGCTGATCAGCGCCGAGGACTGGAAGGTGGTGGCGCAGGTCGGCTTCAGCATCCCGGGCGTGCCGCGCGAGGCGATCCAGCCCGTCGGCATGGCCTTCTCGCGCGATGCCGGCAAGCTCTTCGTCGCCCTCGGCCCCGCCAACCGCGTCGCCGTGGTCGATGTCGCGACGCGCGAGGTGCAGCGCATGCTGCTGGTCGGCCAGCGGGTCTGGAACCTCGCCCTCTCGGCGGATGGCACCCGGCTCTACACCACCAACGGCGTCAGCAACGACCTCTCGGTCCTCGATATCGAGGCGATGCGGGTGACCCGCAGCGTGCCGGTCGGGCAGTCGCCCTGGGGGGTGGTGGTGAAGCCGTGAGGCTGCCCCGGATCGCTGCCCTGCTGTTGCTGCTGCCCGTGGCGGCGGCGGCGCAGCCGCATCCGGACCCCGACTGGCCCTGCGTGCAGCGCTACGTGCCGGAGATCGGCGCCGCGGCGCTCTGGCCCGAGGCGCCGGGCGGCGACTGGCAGGACGACCCCGGGGTGGCGGCGCTGGTCGGGCGCATCGCCCCGCGCCCGGTCGAGGCCGAGCAGGGCCTCGCCGCGATCCGCGACTTCGCCGCGCCGCTCGATGCCGCGGCGCGGCGGCGCCTGCTGCCGCTCGCCTTCCGCGGGGTGCTGGAGGAGACCAACCGGCAGCGCGACGCCGTCATCGACCAGATCCGCCGCTATGCCCGGCGGCAGCACGACCTCGCCGGGCGGGTGCGCGAGCTGGAGGCGGCGCTGCGCGCGGCGCCGCCCCCGGCCCGCGAGGAGCTGGAGCAGCGCCGCTTCTTCGCGGCCAAGACCTATGCCGATGCCGAGCGCATGCTGCGCTATGCCTGCGAGGTGCCGGTGCGGCTGGAAGGGCGGCTCGGCGCCTATGCGCGGGCGATGCAGGCGGCGATGCCGCAGGGCTGATCCCGGCTGGGGTGCTGCCAACGGCCGTTGCCGGTGACCCATCGACGGCCCCCTCAGGCGCCGGGCGGTTTGCTCCGCAAACCTCGGCTTCGCGCCACTCGCCGCGGCGCCCGTTCGGGCGCTCGGCATGAAGGAAGCCTTCATGCCGTTGGTATCACTCCCAGCCGGGCGCGGGGTGCAGCACCTCGGTCGGCAGGCCGGCCGCCTCCCAGCCATCGGTGCCGTCGCGGTACCACAGGACCTGCCGCCAGCCCCAGGCGGCCGCGCGCCGGGCGGCGTTCCAGCTCATCCAGCATTCGGCGAGGCAATAGAAGACGACCGGACGCCCGCGATCGCCATCCGTCGCCGCCTCGAGCCTGCGGCGGAACCAGGCCTCGGCGCCGGGCGGCAGGTCGCCGCGGCCCAGCCCGGGCAGCCAGAGGCTGCCCGGGATGCCGCGGCGCGGGCTCGGCCGCCAGAGCGCCTCCGGCGGCAGGCCCTCCGGCCGGCGCGGCGCCGCCAGCACGTCGATCCAGACCGCGCCCTGCCGTTCGAACAACAGCGCCGCCTCCGCCGTGTCGATGGCGCGGCCGCCCGGCACCGTCTCCGGCGTCGGGGCCCGGTAGTCCTGCATCCGGTAGCCCTCGGGCGCAGGCGTCGGCATGGGCGCGGCGGCGGCGAGGAGCGCGGCGGCAAGCAGCTGCGGGCGCCGCCTCACGGCGCCTGCAGCCTGCCCTCGGCGTCCAGCAGCGGCACGCCGTAGTCGCGCAGGATGCCGTCGATCTCCGCCTGGTGCTCGCGGATCGCCGCGTTGATGCGGCGGCGCCACTCGGTCTCCTCGGCGCGCACGCCCATGGTGATGCGATAGTCCATCCGCGCCACGCCCGGCTCGGTCGGCAGGGCGCGCATCGCCAGGGGCAGGCCCTGCACCGTGATCTGGTAGCCGGCGATCGGGCCCCAGACCAGGGCCGCATCCAGCTCGCCGGCGGCCACCGCGCGCAGCAGCTCCGCCCCCGGCGCCTCGTGCCGCGTGTCGACGGCGAGCGGGAAGAAGCGGGTGTTGCCGATCAGCCGGTTGCGCAGCAGCAGGTCGGTCGGCGGCGTGCGGGCGATGGCGCCGAGCCGCAGCGCCCGCATCGCCGGGTCGTCCAGCCGCTCCGGCACCGGATGGTCGCGGCGGAAGGCGATGACATAGGTGGTGTGGTAGTAGGGATTGGTGTTCTGCAACAGCTCGTCGCCGGCGACCGTGCCCATCACCAGGTCGCAGCGCCCGGCCCGCAGCGTGTTGCGCACGAAGCCCTGCACCTGCGGGAAGAAGACGTAGTCGAGGCGGCGGTCGAGGGCCTGCGCCAGCAGTGCCGCGATCCGGTTCTCGAAGCCCTCGCCGCGCTCGTTGGAGAAGGGCAGGTTGGCCGGGTCGGCGCAGACGCGCAGCGCATCCGTCGCCACGAGGTCGCCGGTCTCGGCCGCGGCGGGCCGCGCCAGCAGCGCGGCCAGGGCGAGGGCCAGACCGGGGACGGCCCGCCGCCTCATTTCCTCGGCATCCGCTCCGGCCGGCCGCGGCCGAGCGCGCCGTCGGAGCGCGCCTTCAGATAGGCGTAGATGTCGTCGAGATAGGTGACGACGTCCTCGACATGGCCGAAGGAGGGCATGACGTTCTGCTGCGAGGAGGTGACGTTCTGCCGGCCGTTGATGACGGTGTCGGCGAACTGCTCATGCGTCAGGTGCTTGAGGGATTCGGTGAGGTTCGGCGCGTAGCTGCTGCCGGCCCCGTCCGGCCCGTGGCATTGCAGGCAGGAATTCCCGTAGCGGCGGTAGCCGTTGTAGACGGCCTGGTCGACCTTGCCGTCCTCGACATGGTAGGGCCGCTCGTAGTCGTCCTTCGCGTCGTCGGCGGCCAGGGCGGGGCCGGTCAGGGCGGCAAGGATGCAGGTGGAGACAAGCAAGGCTTTCATGGGGAAGCTCCTGGGAGGCCGGCGCCCGGCGGGCGCCGGCCTCGGTATCACGGCAGCCGGCTCGGCTCAGTTCGGCAGGGCGAAGACGGTCAGGACGCCGCCGAGCTGGGTGTAGTCGGACAGCGCCTTGTAGGCGCCGACCGCGCCGAGGCCGTCGCTGTCGCCCCCGAGGCCGGCCGCCATGCCGATGCCGGCCCAGCCGCCGACGCCCGAGAGCACCGCGATGTACTGCTTGCCCTTGTGGGTGAAGGTGTTGACGTTGCCGATGATGCCGGAGGGCGTGCGGTAGCTGAACAGCTCCTTGCCGTCCTTCACGTCGACCGCCTTCAGGTAGCCCTCGAGCGTGCCGTAGAAGACGACGTCACCGGCCGTCGCCAGCGCCCCCGACCAGACCGAGAAACGCTCGGGCTTCGACCAGAGGATCTTCCCCTTGCCGGCGTCCCAGGCGATGAAATTCCCCATGTTGTCCGACCCCTTCGGCGGGAACATGGAGAGCGTGGCGCCGACATAGGGCTGGCCGGCGGTGTAGGAGACGCGGAAGGGCTCGTAGTCCATGCAGACATGGTTGGTCGGCACGTAGAACATGCCGGTCTTCGGCGAGTAGGCGGCCGGCTGCTGGTCCTTGCTGCCGAGCGCGGCCGGGCAGATGTTCTGGGTGTTGGTGTCCTCGCCGCCGGCGGCGGTGGAGAATTCGCGCACCACCTGCGGCCGGCCGGTCTCCATGTCGACATGGCTGGCCCAGTTCACCGCGGGATCGTATTTCTGCGCCACCAGCAGGTCGCCGTTCTCGCGGTTCAGCGTATAGGCGAAGCCGTTGCGGTCCATGTGGACCAGGGCCTTGGCGACCCGCTTGTCACCGACCTGGATGTTGTCGGCGAGGATCATCTCGTTGACGCCGTCGTAGTCCCATTCGTCGTGCGGCGTCATCTGGTAGACCCAGCGCGCCATGCCGGTGTTGGCGTCGCGGGCGAAGATCGTCATCGACCACTTGTTGTCGCCGGGCCGCTGCGCCGGGTTCCAGGTGCCGGGATTGCCGGAGCCGTAGTAGACGAGGTTCAGCTCCGGGTCATAGCTGATCCAGCCCCAGGTGCCGCCGCCGCCGATCTTCCACTGGTCTCCCTCCCAGGTCTTGAGGGAGCTGTTGGCGCCGACCGGCTTGCCCATGTCGGTGGTCTTCTGCGGGTCGAACAGGATGTCGCTGTCGGGGCCCACCGAATAGGCGCGCCAGATCTGCTTGCCGTCCTTGAGGCCGTAGGCGGTGACATGCGCGCGGACGCCGAACTCGCCGCCGGAGATGCCGACCAGCACCTTGTCGCCGACGACCAGCGGCGACATGGTCGAGGTCTCGCCCTTCGCCGGGTCGCCGTTCTTGATCTTCCAGACCTCCTTGCCGGTCTTGGCGTCGAGCGCGACCAGGGTGGTGTCGGCCTGGCTGAGGATGATCTTGCCATCGGCATAGGCGGGGCCGCGATTGACCGTGTCGCAGCACATGACGCCGATGACGCTCGGGTCCTGCGTCGGCTCGTAGCGCCAGATCACCCGGCCGGGGTTGTTCAGGTCGAGCGCGAAGACCCGGTTGGGGAAGGGCGTGTGGATGAACATCACGTCGCCGATCACCAGCGGGCCGCCCTCATGGCCGCGCAGCACGCCGGTCGAGAACTGCCAGGTGGGGCGCAGCTGGCCGACATTCTCGCGGGTGATCTGGTTCAGCGAGCTGTAGCGCCACGACGCGTAATTGCCGTTGGCCATGGCCCATTGGTTCGGGTCCTTCTGCAGCCGCAGCAGCTCGTCGTTGGCCGAGGCCCCAGGGAATACGGCGCTGGCTCCAACGGTGGCCGAAACGGCCAGCGCGATCGCAAGGGCTGCGCGTCGCAACATCTTGTCGTTCCTCCATCGACCTGCGGGCCGCACGAGACGGTCTCGCAACTGTTCCGCCTGCCGGCAGCCCCGCTGCCGGCCGGTGGGCGGAGGTTTCCGCCCTCCGCTGACAGCTATTTGTGCCAGTTCGAGTCCGGACAAGCGGCCAGCGGCACCGGCACAGCGCACGACTTCGACAACTGCCGGGGCGCCGCGGGCGCTGGACGGCGGAGGGATGCGCCCCATGTTCAGGATAAACTGCCGCAAATGGCGGGAAATCATAGAGATGCATCGAGGAATACTGCGCTGCACAAGAAATGGTTCAGGGCGGGCGCCCGGCCCGACTTGGACTAAAGACGGAGAGGGGGATGCCAGGCTGGAGGATGCCAAGCTGGAGGACGTCAGGGTGGAGGACGCCACGGTGACCGGACGCCGCCGGCTGCTGGGACTTGCCGCGGCGACGCCGCTGCTCCTCGCGGCGGAGGAGCCGTCCCCGCCGCTCTCCCCCGCCCAGCGGCTGCTGTTCGAGACGCCGCACCTGGCCGGGCTGCATGCGCCGCTCCGCCTCGTCTACGATTTCCGCCGCGAGGAGGAAGGCCGGGAGCCAGTCGGCGACGTCATCCGGCTCGCCGTGCGGGAGGGCGAGGCGCCGGGCCGCTTCGACGTGACGCCGGAATTCCTCACCGGCCCGCGCGCCCTGCATTACCCGCCGGCGCCGGGCTTCCGCGGCAACCCGCTGCTGCTCTTCGCCCTCGACCGCGAGGCGCGGGAGCTGAGCGCGGCAACCGGCGGCTCGACGGTATGGTTCCGCAACCGCATCAGGCAGGGCTTCGTCGACGCGGCCGCGATGCAGCGCATCACGCTGCCCTTCGAGGGGCGCCCGGTGCCGGCGACCGAGGTCGTGCTGCAGCCCTTCGGCGGCGAGCGGCGGGCCCGCCGCTACCAGGCCATGCGGCTGCGCTTCGTGCTCGCCGAGGCCGTCCCGGGCTGGATCCACTCGATCGGCAGCGAGGTGCCCGCGGCGGACGGATCGGGCGATGGGCATGGCGCGGTGCGCGAGGCGATCGTCTTCGCCCGCGCCGAGGCCCTGCCGACGGCCGCGCCGTGAGGCGCCTGCTCCTCGCCGCGCTGCTGCTGCCGGCGGCGGCCCTGGCGCATGACTATCCGACGGTGGCGCGCGCGGATTACGTGCTCGGCTGCATGGCCGCGAACGGCAACACCCGGCTGGCGCTCGAGCGCTGCGCCTGCAGCATCGACGCCATCGCCGAGCAACTGCCCTATGACAGCTACGAGGCCGCCGACACGGCGCTGCGCATGCAGGCCGGCAATCTCGGCGAGCGCGGCGCCGAGTTCCGCGACGTGCCGCAGGTCCGGGCGGTGATCGAGGCCTTGCGGCGGGCCCAGGCGGAGGCGACGCTGCGCTGCTTTCCCTGAGGATGCAGCGGATGGCCAGGCGCGACCGGGCCGGCGCGGGGAGGAGGGCCGGATGGCGGAACGGCGGTCGGGGCGCCTGACGCGGCGGCAGGGCCTCGGGCTCGGCCTCGCCGCCAGCCTCGCCACCCGCCTGGCCGACGCGGCCCGGCCAGCCGGGGCGGCGGTGGAGGTCGCGCCCGGCCTCTTCGTCCTGCCCGGGGTGGCGGAGGACGCCTCCGCGGCCAATCTCGGCGCCATCGCCAATACCGGCTTCATCCTCGGCCGCGACGCGGTCGCGGTCGTGGACCCCGGCGGCAGCCTCGCGCATGGGCAGCGGCTGCGTGCGGCGGTGGCCGCCGCGACCCGGCAGCCGATCCGCTACCTGATCCTCACCCATGCGCATCCCGACCATGTCATGGGGGCGGCCGCCTTCGCCGATTGCGGCGCGGCGGTGATCGGCCATGCGCGCTTGCCCCTCGCCCTGGCGCAGCGCGGCCCCTACGACCTGCCCATGCTGGCGCGCAGCCTGGGGGCGGCCGCGGCGGGCAGCGGCGCGCTGGCGCCGACCCAGTTGGTGACGGAGCGGCTGGCGCTCGATCTCGGCGGCCGCGAGCTCGTGCTGCAGGCGCATCCGCCGGCGCATACCGATCAGGACCTGACCGTGCTCGACGCCGCGACGCGGACGCTCTGGACCGGCGACCTGCTCTTCGTCGAGCGCATCCCGGCGCTGGAGGGCAGCCTCGCCGGCTGGCTCGCGGTGCTGGAGCGGCTGCGGGCGCTGCCGGCCGGCCAGGCCGTGCCGGGCCACGGGCCGCCCAGCGTGCCCTGGCCCGAGGCGGCCGAGCCGCTGGGCCGCTACCTCCTGGCGCTGCGCGACGGCACCCGCGCCGCCCTCCGGGCCGGCATCGGCATCGCCGAGGCGCCCGACCGCGTCGCCGTCGTGGAAGCCCGCCACTGGCGCCTCGCCGAGGCCTATCACGGCCGCAACGTCACCGCCGCCTACCGCGAACTGGAATGGGAGTAGCCGCCATGCCCCGCGCCATCGCCCGCCGGCCCATCCTCTCCGGCCTGCTGCCCGGCGCCGCCGCCCTGGTCGCCGGCCGGGCAGGGGCCCAGGGCATCGAGCCGGCGGAGGCGCCGCGCCGGGCCGAGCGCTGGCGCGACCTGAAGCAGGCAATCCTCGGCGACCGCCCGACCGAGCCCGCCGGCCCGGCGCTCGACCTGAGCGCGCCGGCGCGGGCGCAGGATGCGGCGCTGGTGCCGGTCGCCATCGCCCTCTCGGCCGCGGCGGCGCCGGCGGCGCGCGCCCTCTACCTCGTGGTCGACGAGAACCCGCTGCCGCTCGCCGCGGTGTTCCGGGCCGGCCAGCCCGGGGCGCTGCGGGCGCTGACGGCGCGCATCCGCGTCGATGCCTATACCTACCTGCATGCGGTGGCCGAGATGGCGGATGGGCGGCTGCTGGAGACGGCGCGCTTCGTGAAGGCGGCCGGCGGCTGCTCCGCTCCCATCGCCGGCGATCTGGAGGCGGCGCGGCAGCGCATGGGGCGGATGCGCATGAGCCTGCCGGAGGGGCCGCCGGCGCCGGGGCGCGCGGTGCCGGTGCAGGTGGCGGTCAGCCATCCCAATACCTCCGGCCTGCAGATCGACCAGCTCACCCGGCTCTCGATCCCGGCCGAGTACATCCGGGCGCTGCGCGTGACCTATGCCGGGGCGGAGGTGCTGCGCATCGAATCCGAGATCGCCATCGCCGAGAACCCGACCTTCGGCTTCACGCTCGCGGGGGCGCCGGGTGGCGAGCTGCAGGTCGTCGCGGCCGACAACCGCGACCGGCGCTTCGAGGGGCGCTGGACCCTCGGCGCCGCCGGCTGACCCGGCCCGCACGGCCGCGGGTTGCACATCGGCCGGGCGGCATAAATCCTGGATTCGCGGGCGCGTCCGGCGGCATCCTTGTGCCGTGCAACATGGACGGCCCCCCGCGGCCCTTCGGCAGGCGGCGTCCGCGATGCCGCCGCCCGCCCAGGCCGCCCCCCCCGACGAGGGACCCTAGCACCGTGATCGAACTCGTGATGGTCGTCTGCCTCGCCGCCGCCCCCGCCCAGTGCCGCGAGGAACGGCCGATCCTCGCGGCCTTGTCCATGATGGCCTGCGCCACCCAGGGGCAGATGGTCGCGGCGCGCTGGCTCTCGGAACACCCGGCCTTCACGCTCAGCCGCTGGCGCTGCGAGCTGAACCGGCCGCGGCAGGAACGGATCTAGAGCAGATCCCGATCAGGTGAACTCACCGAGAGCGTGAATCACGCGATCGAACAAGGGCCTGGGAGCGTTTTCCCGGGTCGCCGCCGCCCGCTCAGGCCGCGGCGGTGACGATCCAGATCGCCGCCGGCATCACCACGCCCTCGGCGCCCTGATGCGCGGCGAAGAAGGTCTCCAGCCCCATCTGCGCCGTGGCCCGGGTGGCGGCATCGGCCTCGAACAGCGCCCGGGAGACGGCGCCGAAGGTCATGGCGGTCCGCGCCGCCGCCGCCGGGTCGGCGCCGAGGCGGAAGCCGAGGTCGCGCGGCGTCACCTGCACCGCCGCGAAGCCGGCGCCCTCGAGGATGCCGCGCACCCGCTCCGCCCGGGCCCAGCCGAACTGGCCCGGCGCGTCCGGCGGCGGTGGCGGCGGCTGCGGCGGGACGAGGCCGCGGATCGCCGCCGCCGGGGCGCTGGTCCAGGGATTGGCCTCCGGCGCCCGGAAGGCGGCGGCGCAGAAGCGCCCGCCCGGGCGCAGCGCTGCGCGCAGGTGCCGGAAGGCGGCGACCGGCTCGGCGAAGAACATCACCCCGAAGCGCGAGAAGAGCAGGTCGAAGCCCGCCGCCGGCAGGGGGTGGGCGCCGGCATCGGCGATCTCGGCCGCCGCCTGGCGCAGCCCGGCCGCGGCGATCCGCCGCTGCGCCACGGCCACCGACTCCCGCGCCAGGTCGAGGCCGAGGACGCGGCCGGATGGCCCGACCCGCTCGGCGAGGGCGAGGAGGGAGGTGCCGCTGCCGCAGCCGATATCGATCACCCGCTCCCCGGGCCGCGGCGCCGCGGCGGCGAGGGCGAGGTCGAGCACCCCGGCGAAGAGGGCGTCGATGCACGCATGCTCGCTGGCCCAGGCCCGGGTCATCGGGCCGTTCCAGAAGGCGGCGGCATCCGTGTCGGGACCGGCCATGCGTTCTCCCCGGCGGCCGTGCCGCCTCAGCGATACAGTGCGTCGAGCGTCGTGGCGTAACGCTCCAGCACCGCCCGGCGACGCACCTTCATCGTCGGGGTGAGCAGGCCATTCTCCACCGTGAAGGGGCCCGGCGCCTCCTGCCAGCGGCGGATGCGCTCGATGGTCGAGAGCCGGGCATTGACCCGGGCGACGGCCGCGGCCATCCGCGCCTGCATCCCCTCGGCGGCGACGAGGAGGGCGACGATGCCGGGCTGGCCCTCGCCGGCCACCACCGCCTGGGCGATCTCCGGCTCGGCCATCAGCAGCCCCTCCAGCTTCGCCGGGCTGACCATGTCGCCGCCCAGCGTCTTGATGAAGTCGCGCTTGCGGTCGGTGATGGTGATGCGCCCGGCCTCGATGCGGCCGACATCGCCGGTGTGCAGCCAGGTCGCCCCGTCCGGCCCGGGGCGCAGCGCCTCGGCGGTCGCCGCCGGGTTGTTCCAGTAGCCGTCCATGACCAGGTCGCCGCGGACCAGCAGCTCGCCATCCGGGGCGATCCGGGCGGCGACGCCGGCGAGCGGCGGCCCGACGGTGCGGCGGTGGTTGTCCCAGGGCAGGTTGACGCTGATCACCGGCCCGGCCTCGCTCTGCCCGTAGCCCTGGATCAGCGGCAGGCCGAGGGCGATGAAGAAGCCGGAGAGGTCCGGGTCGAGCCGGGCGCCGCCGGAGACCAGCGCCTTGAGCCGGCCGCCGAAGCGGCCGCGCACCTTCTCCCGCACCAGCCGGTCGAGGAGCGGGTCGAGCAGCCGCGCGGCGGGCCCGAGCGGCGGCCCGTCCAGCCGCCGCAGCCCCTGCGCCAGCGCCCGCTCGAACAGCCAGCGCTGCGGCCGGCCCTGCTTCTCGACCTGCGCCAGCATCTTCGCCCGCAGCACCTCGAAGAGGCGCGGCACGGCGGTGACGACGGCGGGGCGGATCGCCTCGAACTCCGCCGCCAGGCGGTCGGCGCCGCGGGAATAGACCACCTCCATGCCCATGGAGGGCAGCAGGTAGCAGCCGACCGTGTGCTCGTAGCTGTGCGAGAGCGGTAGGAAGGAGAGATAGGGCAGCCCCTCCACCCCCAGCCGCTCCAGCAGCCCGCTCACCCCCTCGCGGTTGGCCAGCATGGCGCGGTGCGGCAGCATCACCCCGCGCGGCGCGCCGCCGGTGCCGGAGGTGTAGATCAGGCAGGCCAGCCGGCCCTCCGGGATCTGCTCCGCCTCGGCCATCAGCAGGGCGGCATCGGCCGGATGCGCCGCCGCCTCGGCCCAGGCATGGAGGGCAAGGCCCGGCGGCAGCGGGGGCTCGCCGGGGGCCGGGCCGGGCGGGTCCATGCAGAGCAGCAGGTCGAGTCCGCCGCTCGCCGCCGCCGCCTCGGCCAGCCGCGCCGCCAGCGCCGGAGAGGAGGCGATGACCGCCCGCGCCCCGGAATCCCGCAGCACATGCGCGTGGTCGGCGATGGTGTTGGTGGTGTAGGTCGGCACGGTCACGGCGCCGATCGCCATGATCGCGGCATCGGCGACGTTCCATTCCGGCCGGCTCTCGCCGACCAGCATCACCCGGTCGCCCGGCGCGACCCCCTGGTGCCGCAGCCAGGCCGCGACATGCGCCACCTGCAGCACGAAATCGCCCCAGCGCAGGCGCTGCCAGGCGCCGTCGCGCCAGTAGCGCAGCATCGGCCGGTCGGGATGCCGCCGCGCCAGGGCGAAGAGCATGCCGGGCAGGCTGCTCCATGGGCTGCCGGTCGCGCGTCGCCCCGCCGCTGCCGGCCGCGACCTGGTGGGCGCCTCGGTCCCCGACATATCCCTTTCGTCCCCTCCTGCTGGCACCGCTGGCCGGCATTGGCCGCTTGGCCGCGCCCCCGGCGGCCTTATATGGGGAGTTGTGACCCGATCCGAGCCCATTCCGACCCTGACCCGTGCCCTGGGCGATGCCGCCGCGGGCACCTCCCTCCCTCCCGCCCGTCCGGGCAGCCTGCCCCGGGCGCCGCTCGATGCCGGCGGCCCGCCCGGCGGCACGCCGCTGCCGGTCTGGGACCTCACCGACCTCTATGCGTCGCCGGAGGATCCGCGGCTCGCCGCCGATCTCGACCAGGCGGAGGCGGATGGCAAGGCCTTCTCGGCCCGCCATGCCGGCCGGCTCGCCGGGATGTCGGGCGATGCGCTGGCGGCGGCCATCGCGGCCTATGAGCGGATCGAGGAGGTGCTCGGCCGGGCGATGAGCTACGGCCAGCTCGTCTTCGCCGGCGATGCCCAGGACCCGGCGAATGGCCGTTTCTACCAGACCCTGCAGGAGCGGGTGACGGCGATCTCCTCGCATCTGCTGTTCTTCACGCTGGAGCTGAACCGGCTGGAGGAGGCGGAGCTGGAGCAGAAGCTCGCCGCCAGCCCGGCGCTGCTGCGCTGGCGCCCCTGGCTGCGCGACCTGCGCGTCTTCCGGCCGCACCAGCTCTCCGACGAGCTCGAGAAACTGCTGCACGAGAAGGAGGTGACCGGGCGCAGCGCCTGGAACCGCCTGTTCGACGAGACCATCGCCGGCATGGTGGTGAAGGTGGGGGAGGAGGAGCAGACCGTCTCGGCGGCGCTGAACAAGCTCTCCGACCGCGACCGCGCGGTGCGGGCGGCGGCGGCGCGCGGCGTCTCGGAGGCCTTCGGCAGCCGCATCCGGCTCTTCTCGCTCATCACCAACACCCTGGCGAAGGACAAGGAGATCCTCGACAACTGGCGGCGCTACCCGCGGCCGGGCAGCGCCCGCAACCGCGCCAACATGGTCGAGGACGAGGTGGTGGACGCGCTGGTCACCGCGGTGCGCACCAGCTATCCGCGGCTCTCGCACCGCTACTACGCGATGAAGGTGAAGTGGCTCGGCCTCGAGAGGCTGCAGCACTGGGACCGCAACGCGCCGCTGCCGGAGGAGCAGGACCGCAGCATCGCCTGGCCGGAGGCGGTGCGGACGGTGCTCGACAGCTACCGCGCCTTCAGCCCCGAGCTGGCCGCGATCGGCACCCGCTTCTTCGAGCGGCCCTGGATCGACGCGGCGCTGCGGCCGGGCAAGGCCTCGGGCGCCTTCGCCCATCCGACGGTGCCGAGCGCGCATCCCTATCTGCTGCTGAACTACCACGGCAAGACGCGCGACGTGATGACCCTGGCGCATGAGCTCGGCCATGGCGTGCACCAGGTGCTGGCCGGGGCGCAGGGCTATCTCCTCTCCGGCACGCCGCTGACATTGGCCGAGACCGCCTCGGTCTTCGGCGAGATGCTGACCTTCCGCGGCCTGCTCGATGCCGAGCGCGACCCGGGGCGGCGCCGGCTGATGCTGGCGGGCAAGGTCGAGGACATGCTGAACACGGTGGTGCGGCAGATCGCCTTCTACCGGTTCGAGACGCTGCTGCATGACGAGCGCCGCAAGGGCGAGCTCTCGGCCGAGCAGATCGCCGCGCTCTGGCTGCAGGTGCAGCGGGAGAGCCTCGGCCCGGCCTTCGACTTCACCGAGGATTACGGCGTCTACTGGGCCTACATCCCGCACTTCATCCACAGCCCCTTCTATGTCTATGCCTACGCCTTCGGCGATTGCCTGGTAAACGCGCTCTACGGCGTCTACCGGGCGGGCGTGGTGCCGGATTTCGAGCGCAAATACCTCGACCTGCTGAAGGCCGGCGGCACGCTGCGGCACAAGGAGCTGCTCGCCCCCTTCGGCCTCGACGCCTCCGATCCCGGCTTCTGGCAGCGCGGGCTCGACGTCATCGCGGGCTTCATCGACGAGCTCGCCGAGGGCGGCGCGGCGCCGGGAGCGGGTGCCGCGGCATGAGCGACCGCAGCCGCGACAGCACCCTGTTCGGGGAGATGCGGCGGATGGTGCGCACCTCGGGCGCGGTCGGCGGCATCGCCGCCCGCGTCGCCGGCGAGCGCTTCCTCGGCCTCCGGACCGACAAGACCGCGCATGCCGAGGACCTGAAGCAGATCCTGGGCGGGCTGAAGGGCCCGCTGATGAAGGTGGCGCAGTTTCTCTCCACCGTGCCCGACGCCCTGCCCGAGGCCTATGCCGAGCAGCTGGCGACGCTGCAGGCGAACGCCCCGCCGATGGGCTGGCCCTTCGTCCGCCGCCGCATGCAGGGCGAGCTCGGCCCGGGCTGGGAGGGCAGGTTCCGCAGCTTCGGGCGGGAGGCGGCGGCCGCCGCCTCGCTCGGCCAGGTGCACCGGGCGGAGCTGCCGGACGGCAGGCCGGTCGCCTGCAAGCTGCAATACCCGGACATGCCGAGCGTGGTGGAGGCGGATCTGCGCCAGCTCCGCCTCGCCATGCAGCTCTACCAGCGCATGGACAGCGCGCTCGACAACGGCGAGGTCTACCAGGAGCTGCGCGACCGGCTGCGCGAGGAGCTGGACTACCTGCGGGAGGCGGCGCATCAGCGCCTCTACGGCCTCATGCTCGCCGACCAGCCGCATGTCGCGGTGCCGCAGCCGATCGAGGGCTATTGCACCACCCGGCTGCTGACCATGACTTGGCTGGAGGGCCGGCCGCTGGTCAAGCGCCTCGAGGAGGACCCGCCGCAGGAGGAGCGGCGGGCCTATGCCGAGGGGCTGTTCCGCGCCTGGTACCGGCCCTTCTACCGCTATGGCGTCATCCATGGCGACCCGCATCTCGGCAACTACCAGGTGCGGCCGGACCGTCAGGGCATCAACCTGTTCGACTTCGGCACCATCCGCGTCTTCCCGCCGAGCTTTGTCGGCGGCGTCATCCTGCTCTTCGAGGCGGTGCGCGACCATGACGACGAGAAGGCCGCCGAGGCCTATCGCGTCTGGGGCTTCCGCAACCTCTCGAAGGAGACGATGGAAGTCCTCAACCTCTGGGCCGCCTTCCTCTACGAGCCCCTGGTGCAGGACCGGGTGCGGCCGATCCAGGAGGTCGACGACATGTCCTATGGCCGCAAGATTGCGGCCAAGGTGCATGAGGGGCTGAAGCGGACCGGGGGCGTGCGCATCCCGCGCGAATTCCCGCTCATGGACCGCGCCGCGGTCGGGCTCGGCAGCGTCTTCCTGCGGCTGCGCGCCGAGATGAACTGGCACCGGCTGTTCATGGAGATGATCGAGGACGTCTCCGAGCAGGCGGTGGCCGAGCGCCAGGCGCAGGCGCTCGCCGAGGCGAAGGTGCCGCCGCCGGCCGCCTGAGCCGGCCACGGCCGCCGCATCTCCCCGTTGCGGAGGCGGATGAATTCCGCCCTCCGCGGCCCGCTGGGCTCCCCCAGGCCTCCCCTCTGGCCTCCCCCATGGTCAAGCCTTGACCCGCAGGGTATCAGGCGCGCGGGCTGCCGGCCCCCTGTCCGGGGTTGCCGACTTTCGCGCGGCGCCGCATCTATTCTGCGAAACAGGGGGGAGACCCATATGCGACTGGCTGTCCTGAAGGAGCGCCGGCCGGCCGAGACCCGTGTCGCGGCCACGCCTGAAACCGTCAAGAA
This sequence comes from Roseicella frigidaeris, assembly GCF_003258945.1. GTDB lineage: Bacteria > Pseudomonadota > Alphaproteobacteria > Acetobacterales > Acetobacteraceae > Paracraurococcus > Paracraurococcus frigidaeris. Next base: position 22,819 of record NZ_QLIX01000026.1, read on the forward strand.
GCTCATCGGCCTCGGCTGCAGCGTCGCGGTGGAGACCGGCGCCGGGCTCGCCTCCGGCATCCCCGATGCGGAATATGCCGCCGCCGGCGCCGAGGTCGCGCCGGACGCGGCGGCAGCGCTGAACGGCGCCGGCATCGTGCTGAAGATCCGCGCGCCGCTCGGCACCGGAGAGGGCGCGGTGGACGAGCTCTCCCTGATCCCGCGCGGCGCCCTGCTGCTCGGCCAGCTCGGCGCCGATGCCAAGGCGGCCGGCACCTATGCCCAGCTCGGGATCGATGCCGGGGCGATGGAGCTGCTGCCGCGCATCACGCGCGCGCAGAGCATGGACATCCTCTCCTCCCAGGCGAATCTCGCCGGCTATCGCGCGGTGGTCGAGGCGGCGGGCGCCTTCGACCGGGGCTTCCCCATGCTGATGACCGCGGCCGGCACCATCCCGGCGGCCAGCGTCTTCATCATGGGCGCCGGCGTCGCCGGGCTGCAGGCGATCGCCACCGCGCGGCGGCTCGGCGGCCGCGTCTCGGCCACCGATGTGCGGCCCGCGGCCAAGGAAGAAATCAAGTCCCTCGGCGCCAGCTTCGTCGGCTACGAGAGCGAGGAGAGCAAGCAGGCGCAGACCGCGGGCGGCTACGCCAAGCAGCTCTCGGCCGAGTTCTATGCCGAGCAGGCCAAGGTCGTCGCCGCGCATATCGCCAAGCAGGACATCGTCGTCACCACGGCGCTGGTGCAGGGGCGGCAGGCGCCGCAGCTCGTCTCGGCCGAGATGGTGCGGGCCATGCGGCCCGGCTCCATCATCGTCGACATCGCCGCCGATGCCGGGGGCAACGTGGCGCTGACCAGGCCCGGCGAGATGATCACGACCGAGAACGGGGTGAAGATCCTCGGCTACCACAACTGGCCCGGCCGCATCGCCGGCGCCGCCTCCGCCCTCTTCGCGCGCAACCTGCTGACCTTCCTGACCACCTTCTGGGACAAGGAGGCGAAGGCGCCGAAGCTGCCGGCGGAGGACGAGATCGTGAAGGGCGTGCTGCTCACTCGCGGCGGCGCCGTCGTCCACCCGAATTTCGCCCCCGCCAAGGCCGCCTGAGGATCGACAACCCGATGCCGTCCGAGGCGTGGCGCGCCACCCCCCTCCGCGAAGCGGCGCTTCGCGGAGGGGGGTGGCGCCGGGGCCCGCACCGGCCGGCGTCTCCGAAGGAGACACCCGCATGAATCCCACCGACCTGGCCAACCAGGCCACGGCGCAGGCGCAGAACGCGCTGCGCCTCGCCGAGCAGGCGCGGCAGATCGCCGCGACCGCCGGCGCGCATGTCGAGCCCGTCCTCGCCGCGGCCGACCCCTTCCTCTTCCTGCTGACGATCTTCCTGCTGGCCTGCTTCGTCGGCTACTACGTGGTCTGGAACGTCACCCCGGCGCTGCACAGCCCGCTGATGGGCGTGACCAACGCCATCTCCTCGGTCATTGTGGTCGGCGCCATCCTCGCCACCGGGCTCGGCGAGAGCACCGCCGCCAAGGTCTTCGGCTTCCTCGCGGCGATGCTGGCGGCGGTGAACATCTTCGGCGGCTTCATCGTCACCCGCCGGATGCTGGCGATGTTCCAGCCGAAGAAGAGGGGCTGAGGCCGTGAGCGCGACCTTCTCGACCCTCGCCTATCTCGTCGCCGCCGTCCTCTTCATCCTGGCGCTGCGCGGCCTGTCGCATCCGGAGACCTCGCGGCAGGGCAACCTCTACGGCATGGTCGGCATGGCCATCGCCATCGTCGCCACGCTGTTGCGGCCGGGCATGTCCTTCGGCGGCATCGGGCTCATCGTCGTGGCGCTGGCCATCGGCGGCGGCGTCGGCAGCTACATCGCCACCCGCATCCAGATGACGGCGCTGCCGCAGCTCGTCGCCGCCTTCCACTCCCTGGTCGGCATGGCGGCGGTGCTGGTGGCGGCGGCCGCCTTCTACAACCCGGAGAGCTTCGGCATCGGCCATGCTGGCGCCATCCATGGCGGCTCGCTGGTCGAGATGTCGCTCGGCCTCGCCATCGGCGCCATCACCTTCTCCGGCTCGGTGATCGCCTTCGCCAAGCTGCAGGCGCTGATGTCGGGCGCGCCCATCACCTTCAAGGGGCAGCACTGGCTCAATCTCGGCCTCGGCCTGCTGCTGCTGGTGCTGATCGTCTCCTTCGTCTCCTCGGGAAACGACGCGCTGTTCTGGGCGATCGCGCTGCTCGCCTTCGCCCTCGGCTTCCTGCTCATCATCCCGATCGGCGGCGCCGACATGCCGGTCGTCGTCTCCATGCTGAACAGCTATTCCGGCTGGGCGGCGGCGGGCATCGGCTTCACCCTGCAGAACCTGCTGCTGATCATCACCGGCGCGCTGGTCGGCGCCTCGGGCGCGATCCTGTCCTACATCATGTGCAAGGGCATGAACCGCAGCATCATCAACGTGCTGCTCGGCGGCTTCGGCACCGATAGCGGCGCGGCCGGGGCGGCCGCCGGCGCGGGCGGCGACCGCGGGCCGGTGAAGGCGGGCAGCCCGGAGGATGCCGCCTTCATCATGAAGAATGCCGGCAAGGTCATCGTGGTGCCGGGCTACGGCATGGCGGTCGCCCAGGCGCAGCAGGTGCTGCGGGAGATGGGCGACCTGCTGAAGAAGGACGGCGTGCAGGTGGAATACGCCATCCATCCGGTCGCCGGCCGCATGCCGGGGCACATGAACGTCCTTCTCGCCGAGGCGAACGTGCCCTATGACGACGTGAAGGAACTCGAGGAGATCAATCCGGAATTCGCCGAGGCCGATGTCGCCTATGTCATCGGCGCCAACGACGTCACCAACCCGGCGGCCAAGACCGACAAGGCGAGCCCGATCTACGGCATGCCGATCCTCGACGTGGAGCGGGCCAAGACGGTCTTCTTCGTCAAGCGCGGCATGTCCTCGGGCTATGCTGGCGTCGACAACGAGCTGTTCTTCCGCCCCAACACCATGATGCTGTTCGGCGACGCGAAGAAGGTGACGCAGGAGATCGTCCAGGCGTTGCAGAAATAAGCCTGGCATCCGGACGGGAAGGGGGCGCTGCCGCGGGGCAGCGCCCCTTTTTCATGCCGGCTCGTTGGCGCCGAGCGCCGCCCGCAGCTCGGCCCCGGTGGTCAGCCAGCCGAAGAACTGCGCGACGTTGAACTCGGTCGCCGCCTGCGCCCCGGGGCCGGCCGCCATGGTCGCGTCCGTCACCATCACGGGGAAGAATTCCCGGTGATAGGCATCCCGGATCGTGCTCTCGACGCAGACATTGGTGGCGACCCCGATGACGATCAGGCTCCGCACCCGTCGCGCCCGCAGGATCTGCTCGAGGCCGGTGCCGGCGAAGCCGCTGTAGCGGGTCTTCGGCACCAGGATGTCGCCCGGCCGCGGCGCCAGCGCCGGCACGATCTCATGGTCCCAGGTGCCGTGGGTGATCAGCTTGCCGGCATAGGCCTCGTTCTCGCGCATGAACCGCAAGGCGTTGGACTTGTGCCAGACCGGGGCGCTGGGCGGCGCCTCCCGCTGGTCCGGCGAGAAGCCGTTCTGCAGGTAGATCACCGGGATGCCGGCGGCGCGGCAGGCGGCGGCGACGCGGGCGCATTCCTCGATCACCGGCGGCGCGCCGGAGACGTCGAAGCCGCAGAGGTCGATGTAGCCGCCCTTGGAACAGTAGGCGTTCTGCATGTCGACGACGATGAGCGCCGTCTCCTCAGGGATGACGGCGATCGGGGCCGGGCGGGCGGCAAGCTGGACGGTGCGCGGCATGGCGGTCTCCTCGGCCTGGACCCGGCTGGCCAAGCATCGCGCATGCCAGGAGGGCGGATGGCGGCGCCCCGCGGCATACTGGCGCCATGCCACATCCGCCCAGCCCGGTCCCGTCCCGCCGCCCCCGTGCCGAAGCCGCCGCCGCCTTCTGGACGCGCCCGACCGATGACTGGCTCACCCGCCTCGGCAGCTCGCCCCAGGGCCTTTCGGCCGGGGAGGCGGCGCGCCGAGTCGCGGCCGGGGCCGGCAACCGGCTCGCCGGCCAGGCCCCGGCCGCCCTCCTGCGCCAGGTCGGCCGGCGCCTGGCGGAGCCGCTGGTCGCCATCCTGCTCGTCGCCGCGCTGGTCTCCGGGCTGACCGGGGACTGGCCGGGCTTCGGCATCATCCTCGGCATCGTCGGCGTCTCGGTCGCCATGGACGTGGTGCAGGAGAGGCGGGCGGAGCAGGCGGCGGCGGCGCTGCGCGACAGCGTCGCGGTGCAGGCGGCGGTGCTGCGGGACGGCACCCGCCAGTCCGTGCCGGTCGAGGCGCTGGTGCCGGGCGACGTGGTGCTGCTCGCGGCCGGCGGGCTGGTTCCGGCGGATGGGCTGGTGCTGGCGGCCGAGGGGGCGCAGCTCAACGAGGCGCTGCTGACCGGCGAGCCCTATCCCGTCGCCAAGCAGCCCGGCCCGGCCCGGGGCGCCGACCTCGCCGAGGCGAGCAACGCCGTCTTCGCCGGCACCGCCATGGTCGCCGGCAGCGCCCGGATGCTGGTGGTGGCGACCGGCCGGGCGACGCGACTCGGCGGCATCGCCGCCGGCCTCGCGGCGCGGCGCCCGCCCACCGCCTTCGAGCGCGGGCTGCGCGGCCTCGGCCTGCTGATCCTGCGGCTGACCGTCTTCCTCGTGCTTTTCGTCCTGCTGGCGCATCTCGCCTTCCACCGCCCGGCGATCGAGAGCTTCCTCTTCGCCGTCGCCCTGGCGGTGGGGCTGACGCCGGAGCTGCTGCCGATGGTCACCACCGTCACCCTCTCGCGCGGGGCGCTGCGCATGGCGGCGCGGCGGGTGGTGGTGAAGCGGCTGGCCGCCATCCACGACCTCGGCGCCATGGACGTGCTCTGCACCGACAAGACCGGCACGCTGACCGAGGCGCGCATCACCCTGGCCGAGGGCGGGCCGCCCGAGGCGCTGCGCATGGCGGCGCTGAATGCCGGCCTGGCGGGCGGCGTGCCGACGCCGCTCGATGCCGCCATCCTCGCCGCCCGGCCGGTGCCCGAGGGCTGGCGCGCCCTGGCCGAGCTGCCCTTCGGCTTCGAGCGGCGGCGCTCCGCCGTGCTGGTGGCAGGGGAGGGGCGGCGCCTGCTGGTGGTCAAGGGCGCGCCGGAGGCGGTGCTCGCCGCCTGCACCGCCGCCGCCGCCGGCCCCTTCGACCACGCCGCCCTGCTGGCCGAGGCGGAGGCGCGCGGCGCCGCGGGGCTGCGCCTGCTCGGCATCGCGCTCCGCGAGGTGCCGGAGGACGAGGCCGTCACCGGGCCGGAGGCGGAGCGCGACCTCACCTTCCTCGGCTTCCTCGCCTTCCTCGACCCGCCGAAGCCCTCGGCCGGCGCGGCGGTGGCGCGGCTCGCGCAGCTCGGCATCCGCACTAAGATCGTCTCCGGCGACGCCGCCCCGGTGGTGCGCCACCTCGTCCAGTCCCTCGGCCTGCCGGCGGAGGGGTTACTGACGGGCGAGGAGATCGCCCGGCTGGACGACCAGGCGCTCGCCGGCCAGGTGGAGCGGGTCGATCTCTATGCCCGCGTCTCGCCCGACCAGAAGCGGCGCATCCTGCTGGCGCTGAAGGCGCGGGGGCACACCGTCGGCTTCATCGGCGACGGCATCAACGACGCGCCGGCGATCCACGCCGCCGATGCCGGCATCTCGGTGCAGGAGGCGACGGAGGTGGCGCGCGCCGCCGCCGACCTCATCCTGCTGGCGCCCGATCTCGGCGTGCTGGCGGCGGGGGTGAAGGAGGGGCGGCGGACCTATGCGAACGTCATGAAATACGTCCGCATGGGCACCTCCTCGAATTTCGGCAACATGCTCTCCATGGCGGTGGCCTCCATCGCCATCCCCTTCCTGCCGCTGCTGCCGGCGCAGATCCTGCTCAACAACCTGCTCTACGACCTGTCGGAGACCGGCATCCCCTTCGATGCCGTGGACCCCGCCGACCTGGCGGCGCCGCATGGCTGGGACATGCGGGCGGTGCTGCGCTTCACCCTGGTGATGGGCCCGCTCTCCTCCCTCTTCGACCTCGCCACCTTCGCGCTGCTGCTGCGCGGCTTCGGGGTGACGCCGGAGGTGTTCCGCACCGCCTGGTTCGTCGAGAGCATCACCACGCAGATCCTGGTGATCTTCCTCATCCGCACCGCCGGCCCGGTCTGGCGGGCGGCGCCACCGCACCCGGTCCTGGTCGCCACCTCGCTCGGCGCGCTGGCGATCGCGCTCTTCCTCGCCCTCGGGCCCTTCGCCACGGCGCTCGGCTTCGCGCCGCTGCCGCTCGCGGTGCAGGCGATGCTGCTCGGGCTGGTCGCCGCCTACCTGGCGGTGGCGGAGGGGCTGAAGCGGGTGGCGGTGCGCGCGGGCGGCGGCGGGCTTGCCCTCTGACCCGGCGGGGCGAGACACTCCGGCGCAGGCCAGCGAAGCTGGAGCAGATCCCGTAGGCCCGACGGGGCAAGGGGCGAGGGGAGGAGCATGCAAGCACGAGTGACGCGCCGCGCGGCGCTGGGGGCCGGCGCCGCCGCCCTGATCGCGCCCGCCCTGGCAGCGCCCGCCCTGGCGCAGGGCCGGCCGGCCCGGATCGGCCTGATCCTGCCGATGACCGGCCCCTTCGCCTCGACGGGGCGGCAGGTCGAGGCGGCGGTCCGCCTCTACCTCCGCCAGCGCGGCGAGAGCTTCGGCGGCCGCCGGCTGGAGATCCTGCTGCGCGACGACACCGGCACCGCCCCCGAGGTCACCCGCCGCCTGGCGCAGGAGCTGGTGGTGCGGGACAAGGTGCAGGCGCTCGCCGGCTTCGGCCTGACGCCGCTCGCCTTCGCCGCCGCGCCGGTGGCGACGGAGGCGAAGCTGCCGATGGTGGTGATGGCCGCGGCGACCAGCGCGATCGTCCAGCGCAGCCCCTTCATCCTCCGCACCAGCTTCACCCTGCCGCAGGTGACGGCGCCGATCGCCGAATGGGCGCTGCGCGAGCGGGTGCAGACCGCGGCCACCCTGGTGGCCGACTACGCGCCCGGCCTCGATGCCGAGCGGGTCTTCAAGGCGCGCTTCACCGGCGGCGGCGGGCGGGTGCCGCTCGAGCTGCGCACGCCGCTGCGCAACCCGGACTACGCCCCCTTCCTGCAGCGGGTGCGCGACGCCAAGCCGGAGGCGCTCTTCATCTTCGTCCCCTCGGGCGAGGGCGCGGCGGTGATGAAGCAATTCGCCGAGCGCGGCCTCGCCGAGGCCGGGGTGCGGCTGATCGGCACCGGCGACGTGGTGGACGACGACCTGCTGAACGACATGGGCCGGCCGGCGCTCGGCGCCGTCACCAGCCATCACTACTCCGCCGCGCATGACAGCCCGGAGAACAAGGCCTATGTGCAGGGCTTCATCGCCGCCAACCCGGGCATGCGGCCCAATTTCATGTCGGTCGGCGGCTGGGACGGCATGCAGCTCATCGCCGAGGCGCTGCAGGCGACCGGCGGCGGCGAGGGCGAGGCGCTGCTCGCCGCCATGAAGGGGCGGTCCTGGACCAGCCCGCGCGGCCCCATCACCATCGATGCCGAGACCCGCGACATCGTGCAGGATGTCTATATCCGCCGCGTCGAGGAACGGGACGGCCAGCTCTGGAACATCGAGTTCGACCGCCTGCCGGCGATGCGCGATCCCGGGACGTGAGGCGCCCGCCGTGCTGACCGTGCTGCTCGACGGCCTCGCCGCCGGCATGCTGCTCTTCGTGCTGTCGGTCGGGCTGTCGGTAACCCTCGGGCTGATGAATTTCGTCAACCTCGCGCATGGCGCCTTCGGCATGGCGGGCGGCTATCTCTGCGTGGTGCTGCTGAACCGCCTCGGCCTGCCCTTCCTGGCCTGCCTGCTGGCCGCCGCCCTCTGCACCGGGCTGCTCGGCCTGGCGCTGGAGCGGCTGCTCTACCGCCGCCTCTATGGCCGCGACCATCTGGAGCAGGTGCTGTTCTCGATCGGCCTCGTCTTCATCGCCGGCGCGGCGGTGGACTGGCTGATGGGGGCGCGGCAGCAGCTCATCACCCTGCCGCCCTGGCTCAGCGGCCGGGTGGAGCTGGGCGGGGTCGGCCTTGGCGTCTACCGGCTCTTCCTCATCGCCGTCTGCACCGGCCTGCTGCTCGCCCTGCATCTCGGCCTGGTGCGGACGCGCTTCGGCAGCCGGCTGCGCGCGGCGGTGGACGACGCGGTGGTGGCGCGCGGCCTCGGCATCCCGGTCGAGCGGCTCTTCGCCGTGACCTTCGCGCTCGGCTCGGGCCTCGCCGGGCTCGGCGGCGCGCTCGGCGTCGAGGTGCTCGGCCTCGATCCGACCTTCCCGCTGAAATACATGGTCTACTTCCTGATCGTGGTCGCGGTCGGCGGCGCCAACACCGTCATCGGTCCCTTCCTGGCGGCGATCCTGCTCGGCCTCGTCGATGTCGCGGGCAAGTACTACCTGCCGCAATTCGGCGCCTTCGGCATCTACACCGCCATGGTGGCGCTGCTGATCCTGCGGCCGCAGGGGCTGCTGGCGCGGGCGGCGGCGCGGTGAGGCCGGCGCTCGAGGCCGGCTTCTGGCTGCTCGCCCTCTCCGGCTTCTGGCTGATGCCGGAGCAGCTGCCGCTGCTCGGCCAGGCGGCGATCGCCGCGCTCTTCGTCCTCTCGCTCGACCTGCTGGTGGGCTATGCCGGAGTGCTCACCCTCGGCCATGCCGCCTTCTTCGGCCTCGGCGCCTATGGCGCCGGCCTCCTGGCGCAGCAGGGCTGGGGGGAGCCGCTCTCCGGCCTGCTCGCCGCGGCGCTGCTCGCGGGGCTGCTTGGCCTCCTCACCGCGCCGCTGGTGCTGCGCGGCGGCGACCTGCCGGCGCTGATGGTGACCCTCGGCCTCAGCCTCATGCTGGGCGAGGCGGCGAACAAGCTGCCGGGCCTGACCGGCGGCGCCGACGGCTTGCTCGGCGTCGAGATCTGGCCGGTGCTCGGCCTGTTCCGCTTCGACCTCCATGGCCGCACCGCCTTCCTCTACGCGCTGGCCGTGCTCTTCCTGCTCTTCCTGCTGGCGCGGCGGATCACCGCCTCGCCCTTCGGCCTCGCGCTGCGCGGCATCCGCGGCAATGCCCGGCGCATGCCGGCCCTCGGGACGCCGGTGCGGCGCCGGCTGGTCGCCGCCTATGCGCTCTCCGCCGCCTATGCCGGCATCGCCGGGGCGCTGCTGGCGCAGACCACGCAATTCGTCTCGCTCGACGCGCTCTCCTTCCAGCGCTCGGCCGAGGGGCTGCTGATGCTGGTGCTGGGCGGGCTCGGCGCGCTCTACGGCGCCATGCTGGGCGCCATCGTCTTCACCCTGGCGCACCACCTGCTGAGCGAGATGAGCCCGCTCTTCTGGCAGTTCTGGATCGGCCTGGCGCTGGTCGGCCTGGCGCTGGCCGGTCGCGGCGGGCTGCTCGGCCTCGGCGCGGCGCTGCTCGGGCGGCGGGCATGAGCGCGCTGGCGACCGAGGGGCTGACGCGCGACTTCGGCGGCTTCCGCGCCGTCGCCGATGTCTCGCTGGCGCTGGCCGAGGGGGCGCGGCACGCCCTGATCGGCCCGAACGGCGCCGGCAAGACGACGCTGGTGAACCTGCTCTCCGGCGCGTTGCGGCCGAGCGCCGGCCGCGTGCTGCTGGGCGGCGCCGAGATCACCGCGCTGCCGCAGCATGCGCGGGTGAAGCGCGGCCTCGCCCGCACCTTCCAGGTCAACCAGCTCTTCCCCGACCTCACGCCGGAGGGGGCGGTCGGCCTCGCGGTGCTGGAGCGGCAGGGGCTGACCGGGCGCTGGTGGCGGCCCGCCGCCGCCCATGCCGCCGAGCGCGAGGAGGCGCGGGCGCTGCTGGCCGGGCTGCGCTTCAGCGCCGCCGAGATGCGGGCGCCGACCCGCAGCCTGCCCTATGGCCGGCAGCGGCTGCTCGAGATCGCCCTGGCCCTGGCGCTGCGGCCGCGCGTGCTGCTGCTCGACGAGCCGGCCGCCGGGGTGCCGCCCGGCGAGAGCCGCGCCGTGCTGGAGGCGGTCGCCGCGCTGCCGCGCAGCGTGACGGTGCTGCTGATCGAGCACGACATGGACCTCGTCTTCCGCTTCGCCGAGCGCATCACCGTCCTCGCCCAGGGGGCGGTGCTGGCCGAGGGGCCGCCCGCGGCGATCGCCCGCGACCCGGCGGTGCGCGCGGTCTATCTCGGCGGGCCCGCGCATGGCTGAGCCGCTGCTGGCGCTGCGCGGGGTCGGCGCCGGCTATGGCGAGGCGGCGGTGCTGCACGACATCGCGCTCGAGGTCGCGCCGGGCGAGGCGGTGGCGCTGCTCGGCCGCAACGGCACCGGCAAGACCACGCTGCTCACCACCATCCTGGGCGCCGGGCCGCGGCTGCGCGCCGGCACGATCCGCTTCGCCGGCCGGGCGATCGAGCGACTGCCGAGCGAGCGGCGGGCCGCCCTCGGCCTCGGCTGGGTGCCGCAGGAGCGCAACATCTTCCGCTCCCTCACGGTGGAGGAGAACCTGACCGCCGTGGCCCGGCCCGGCCCCTGGACGCTGGCGCGGGTCTTCGCCCTCTTCCCGCGCCTGGCCGAGCGGCGGCGCAACCCCGGCGGCGCGCTCTCGGGCGGCGAGCAGCAGATGCTCGCCATGGGCCGGGCGCTGATGCTGAACCCGCGCCTGCTGCTGCTCGACGAGCCGACCGAGGGGCTGGCGCCGGTGATCGTGCAGGGGCTGCTCGCCGCCATCGCGCGCATGGTGCGCGAGGAGGGGCTGGCGGCGATCCTGGTCGAGCAGCATGCGCGGCTGGCGCTGCCGGTCACCGACCGCGTCGTCATCCTCGATCGCGGCCGGATCGTCCATGCCGGGCCGAGCGCCGCCCTGCTCGCGGCGCCGGAGGTGGCGGAGCGCCATCTCGGGCTGCATCATGCCGCCACGCCGGATCCCTGATCCGCGCCCCTACCGGAGAGACGCCATGCCGAACGGCAAGCCCCCCTTCCGCGCCGACCATGTCGGCAGCCTGTTGCGGCCGGTGCCGCTGCGCGAGGCGCGCGCCGCCCAGGCGCCCGACCTGCGGGCGATCGAGGATCGCTGCATCATCGAGGCCATCGCCGCGCAGCGGTCGGTCGGGCTGCGGGCGGTGACCGATGGCGAGTACCGCCGCGCCTTCTGGCATTTCGACTTCCTCGCCCGGCTCGGCGGCGTCGAGATGTACGAGGCCGACCAGGGCATCCAGTTCAAGGGCGGCCAGACCAAGGCCTATGGGCTGAAGGTGACCGGCCCGATCCGATACCAGGGGCATCCCTTCGTCGAGGATTTCCGCTTCCTCGCGGCGCAGGCCGGCGGGGCGGTGGCGAAGCAGACCATCCCCTCGCCCTCGGTGCTGCATTTCCGCGGCGGACGGCGCGCGGTCGATACCCACACCTATCCCGAGATGGACGGGTTCTTCGCCGATCTCGGCGCCGCCTACAACGCCGCGGTGATGGATTTCGCCGGCGCCGGCTGCCGCTACCTGCAGCTCGACGAGACCAACATCGCCTATCTCTGCGACCCGGAGCAGCTCGCCCAGCTCCGCAACCGCGGCGAGCGGGTGGAGGGGCTGCTCGAGACCTATGCCCGGCTGATCAACGCCGCCATCGCCGGGCGGCCGGCCGACATGGTGGTCTCGATGCATCTCTGCCGCGGCAATTTCCGCTCCATGCACATCGCGGCCGGCGGCTACGACCCGGTGGCGGAGGTGCTGTTCAACGGCATCGATGTCGATGCCTACTTCATGGAATACGACGACGAGCGCTCCGGCAGCTTCGCGCCGCTGCGCTTCCTGCCGAAGGGCAAGACTGTGGTGCTCGGCCTCGTCACCTCGAAGACCGGCGCGCTCGAGAGCAAGGACATGCTGAAGCGCCGCATCGAGGAGGCGGCGCGGCATGCGCCGCTCGAGCAGCTCGCCATCAGCCCGCAATGCGGCTTCGCCTCGACCGAGGAGGGCAACCTGCTCACGGTCGAGGAGCAATGGGCGAAATTGCGCCTCTGCGTCGAGCTGGCCGAGGAGGTCTGGGGCGGCCTCTGATCCGGCCGCGCCAAGGGGCGGGGACCAGGGGGCGGGGACCAGGGGGCGGGGGTGGGCCGGTCAGTGCTCCGGCCGCAGCGGCAGGCGCGGCAGTCCGGGCGCGCCCTGCCGGCGCAGCGTGGCGAGGTTCAGCCCCAGCGCGGTCGCCGTCGCGACGATGCCGAGGAAGACGGCCTCGCCCGGCAACAGCGCCAGCCCCACCAGGAGCGCGGCGCCGGCGAAGAGCGGCAGCGTCAGCGCCGGCAGGGCGGTGTCCGGATGGTCGCGGGGGAGAGGCGGGCTGGTCGTCATGGGCCACCGTGTCGCTGCGATGCAATAGACCGCTGATTCCAAACCCATGGCCGGAAGAGCGGCAGCCCAGGATGAGCGCGAACTGGTTGCCGGTCGGTGCATGGCGGGACGGTGGGGCGGGCAGGCGGGACGGGGCGGCGCGAGACCGGGCTGGCGCCGGCCCGTCACCGCTCGCCGGAGCATTGTCCGTTCACTCCGGTTCACGACAAATGCTCTAGCCTTTTGTTTTCAGAGCATCTTCACCCCTTCGGGTGTTTCCACTCGAACGGGATCTGCTCTAGGCTCGCCGCACGCGTGGTGCCCGGGCCCGTCCCGGCGGCGCCAGGACGCCCGCGGCAACCAAGGGTCCAAGGAGACCCGGGCTGGCCGGCGGCGTCCGGCCCCGGCGCCGCGACGGCCCGCCCCGGACGGGAGGGCGAAGCACGATGCCAGATGCCAGCGGCAGATCACCCGGCGGGGCGCGGCCCCGATCCGTCGCCTTCATCGGCCCGCAGGGCAGCGGCAAGTCGACGCTGTTCGACGCCCTGCTGACGGCCGCCGGCGCCCCGGCGCGGCGCGGCGGCGCGCGCGGGATGGGCACCGAGCTGCGGCTCGGCCATGCCAGCCATGCGGGCGATTCCTGGGCGTTGCTCGACGCGCCGGGCTCGGTCGAGTTCGCGCATGACGCCGCGGCGGCGGTCGCGGTCGCCGATCTCGCCGTGGTGGTGACCGAGGCGGCGCCAGGCCGCGCCGCGCTGCTCGGCCCGCTCTTCCGCCTGCTGGACGCAGAGGGCATCCCGGCCATCGTCTTCGTCAACAAGATCGACCAGCTCGACGGCCGCATGCGCGACACGCTGGCGGCGATGCAGGCGCAGACGCGCCGCAAGCTGGTGCTGCGGCAGGTGCCGATCCGCGAGGGCGAGGCCGTCACCGGCTATGTCGACGTGGTCTCCGAGCGGGCCTATCGCTACCGCCGCGGCGCCCCGTCCGAGCGCATCGCGCTGCCGCCCGCCATGCGCGACCGGGAGACCGAGGCGCGGGCCGAGCTGCTCGAGGCGCTGGCCGATCACGACGATGCCCTGCTCGAGAAGGTGCTGGAGGACCTGACGCCGGAGCCGGCCGAGATCTACCGCCCGCTGCACACCGGCGAGCTCTCGGGCGCCGTCGTCTCCGTCCTGCTCGGCGCCGCGGAGCACAACAACGGCATCCACCGCCTCTGGAAGGCGCTCCGCCACGACGTGCCAGCGCCGGAGGAGACCGCCGCGCGCCGCGGCATCGCCGCCGAGGGGCCGCCGCTCGCCCAGGTCTTCCGCACCGTGCATGCCGGCCATGCCGGCCGCCTCTCCTGGGCGCGGCTCTGGCGCGGCACGGTCAGGGACGGCATGCAGCTCGACGGCCACCGCATCGGCGGCCTGCACCGCGTCCCGAACGGCGAGACGCAGAAGGTGACCGAGGCCGGGGCCGGCGAGATCGTGGCGCTCGGGCGCCTGGACGGGGTGGCGACCGGCGCGACGCTCGGCGCGCGCCCCGGTGCCGCGGAGGCGCTCGCCTTCCCGGCGCCGGCCGCGCCGGTGCATGCGCTGGCCGTGGTGCTGGAGGACCGCAAGGACGAGGTGCGGCTCTCCAGCGCCCTGCAACGCCTGGCCGAGGAGGACCCCGCCCTCACCGTCCACCTCGATCCGGAGAGCGGCCAGACCATCCTGCAGGGCCAGGGCGAGCTGCATCTGCGCGCGGCGCTGGAGCGGCTGGCCAGCAGCGCGGGCGTGAGGCTGCGCACCGTGCGGCCGCAGATCCCCTATCGCGAGACCATCCGCCAGCCCGTCACCCAGCATGCCCGGCTGAAGCGGCAGACCGGCGGCCACGGCCAGTTCGCCGATGTGAAGCTGCGCATCGAGCCGCGCGAGCGCGGCGCCGGCTTCCGCTTCGCCGAGGAAGTGGTCGGCGGCGCGGTGCCCAAGCGCTTCATCCCGGCGGTCGGCGAGGCGGCCGAGGAGGCGACGCGCAAGGGCCCGCTCGGCCATCCGGTCGTCGATGTCGCGGTGACGCTGCTCGACGGCAGCTTCCATTCCGTCGACAGCAGCGACATGGCCTTCGCCACCGCCACGCGCATGGCGATGCAGGAGGGGCTCGCCAAGGGCGAGCCGGTGCTGCTCGAACCCATCCAGGCCGTCACCGTCGAGGTTCCGGCGGAATACACGCCGAACGCGCAGCGATTGCTGACTGGCCGGCGCGGCCAGATCCTCGGCTATGCGGCGCATGCGGACTGGGAGGGCTGGGACAGGGTGGAGGCGCTGGTGCCGGCGGCCGAGCTGCAGGACTTCATCATCGAGCTGCGCAGCCAGACCCAGGGCCTCGGCGCCTACACGCATCGCTTCGACCACCTGGCGGAGGCGCGGCACCGCTGACGCTGCCGCGCCCGGCGGCGCGCCACCGCCGCCGGACGCGAGGGCCGGGCGCGAGGATTGTCGCGCGCCCGACACTGTGATGCCCGCAGCCGTCCGGACGCGCGGGCCGCCGGGAACGCGTCCGTTCCGTACCCCGTTCTGCCGGGACGATGCGCTCCCCGCCCGCGGCCCTGGCCGCTCTCTCGGCCCTGCCCGGCAGCGCCCTGCGTTGCGTTCTCGCCATTCCGGCGCGCGACGAGGCCGCCCGCCTGCCCGCCTGCCTCGACGCCCTGGCGGCGCAGTCGCCGGAGGCGCTCGCCGGCACGGCCGTTCTGCTGCTGGCGAACAACTGCCGCGACGACACCATCGGCCTCGCCCGGGCCATGGCGCCGGGGCTGCCCTTCCCCCTGCTCACGGTGGAGGCCGTGCTGCCGCCCGGGCAGGCGCATGCCGGCGGCGCCCGCGCCGCAGCGATGGATGCGGCGGCGGCGCTGCTCGGCGAGGCGCCGGAGGGCGTGCTGCTGAGCACCGATGCGGATGCGCGGCCGGAGCCGGGCTGGCTCGCCGCCAACCTCGCCGAGCTGGCCGCGGGGGCGGATGCGGTGGCCGGCGCCGTGCTGCCCGATCCGCGCGAGGCGGCGCTGCTGCCGCCGGCGCTGCGCCGGCGCGAGGCGGCCGAGGCGCGCTACGCCGCGCTGCTGGATGGGCTGGCGGCGCGGCTCGATCCCATCCCGCACGATCCGGCGCCGGCGCATGGCACGCATTCCGGCGCCTCGATCGCGGTGCGGCTGCCGGCCTACCGGGCGGTCGGCGGCATGCCGCTGGTGCCGCGCGGCGAGGACCGCGCCTTCTTCACCGCGCTGGCGCGGATCGATGCCCGCATCCGGCACAGCGCCGCGGCCCGCGTGCTGGTCTCCTGCCGGCTCGATGGGCGCGCCGGCGGCGGCATGGCGGAGACGCTGCGGCACCGCCTCGCCGATCCCGAGGCGCCGGTGGATGACCGGCTCGAGCCTGCCTGGGCCGCCTGGCGCCGCGTCCGCGCCCGCCATGCCCTGCGGCGCCTGCGCGCGGGCCTCGGCGATCCGGCCGATCTCCGCATCGCCTGCGGCCTGGCGCCGCGGGCGATGCGACGGATCCTGGCGGCGCCGAGCTTCGGCCTGGCCTGGGAGGCGTTGCAGGCGGCGCCGGCGCTGCGCCGGCAGGTGCTGCGGCCGGCGGCCCTGCCGCGGGAGACGGCGCTGGCCCGCCGGCTGTTGCAAAGCCTCGACCGGGCCGGGCTCAGCCCGGCGGGGGCGGACGGCGCAACAGGTCCAGCCGATACGCCTCTGCCCGTTGCTGCCGAATGACCGGCAGGCCGGCGGCGGCGATGAAGCCCTCGGCGGCGGCATCGCCGGAAAGCGGGTAGTCGGTCTCCCCGGTCCAGTGCACCAGCAGCGCCTCGCCGCCCGGGGCCAGCGCCGCGGCGACGCGGCCGGCGAGGCGCGCGAGATCGGCCATATCGAGGTAGTAGACGACCTCGGAGAGCAGGATCAGGTCGAAGGCGCCGTCCGGCCAGTCGCCGGGCACGGCCATGCGGCGGAATGCGACGTTGGGCAGGCCGGCGCAGCGCGCCCGCGCCGCGGCGAGCGGCGCCTCGGCCAGGTCCACCGCCAGCAGCGAGTCGCAGCGCGCGGCGAGCTGCGCCGTCAGCACGCCGATGGAGCAGCCGATCTCGAAGGCGCGGCCATAGTGCGGGCGCGGCAGGGCGGCGAGGGTCGCGGCGTATTTCGCCCGCTCGTACTCGCTGCTGGCGAAGCGCCAAGGATCGGCATCGGCGGCGTAGATCGACTCGAAGTAATCGGGCCCGAGGCTGCGGGCGGGGCGCTGCGTCATGGCGTTTCCTCCAGCAGCAGCTCGACCTCGCGCAGCGCCAGGGCGATCGCCTCCGGCGGCAGCTGGAAGGCGCCGGCATCGCCCATTCGGTCGGCCTGCTGCGAGACATGCGCGGCGATGGCGCGGCGCTTGGCGTCGAGGAAGGGGGCGATGGCGAAGCGCCGGCCGCGCGGCGGGCCGGGCAGCAGGGGCGGGGCGGGCAGGGGAAAGCCCGGGATCGGATGCGCGAAGGCCCAGCCCCAGACGGGATAGGCCAGCAGCCGCGCGCCCAGCAGGCGGCGCGTGACCACCTCGGCGATGGCGAAGCTCGCCGCGTGGTCGCAATGCGGGTCGTGCCGCCAGGTGCAGAGCACCGCGCTTGGCGCCGGGCTGGCGAGGCCGAGGATGGCCTCGACCGCCGCGGCGAACTCCGGCCCGGCGGCGGGCACGCCCCGATCCGGCAGGCGCAGGAAATGCACCGCCTCGGGCGGCAGGCCGAGCGCGGCCGTGGCCGCCAGCGTCTCCCGCTCCCGCACCGGCCGGATCGCATCCGGCGGCAGGCCGGGATGCGATCCGGTGCCATCGCTCACCACCACCACCCGCACCGGCAGGCCGGCGGCGCTGGCGGCGGCGATCAGCCCGCCGCAGCCGATCGATTCATCGTCCGGATGCGGCGCCAGCACCAGCGCGCCGGCCGGGCCGAGCACCTCCCGCGGGTCGGTGGCCAGCGGCAGCGCCTCGGCCGCGCGCAGGAAGGCGGCGGCGTCCATCTCCATGGGGTGCATGCTCAGTCCCAGAGATCGCCGGGCTCGGCCGCGGCGGCGAGCACATGCGCGGCCGCCCCGCCGAGCGCGCGGTCCGGCCCCGGCTGGCGCAGATAGGTTGAGAGGTCGCGGGCGATCCGCTCGGCCTCGTGCGGCCGCAGGAAGGCCTGCAGCCCGATGGCGCGCTCGGTCAGGGCCAGCGCCTCCATGGCGGCGCGCTCGACCGCGGTGCGGGCGAGGCCGGTGAAGGCGATGGCGGACTCGCCGGCATCGCCCGCCTCGGCGCGCGGCGCCGCCGCCTCCACCCAGAGCCGCGCCGTCTCGGCCTGCATCGCCACCTCGCCGAGCCGCGCCGCCTGAATCGCGTCGCCGCCGCGTCCCAGCCGGTGCAGATGCGCCCGCAGCGCCGCGGCCAGGGCCTCGATCCCGCCGGTCTGCACGGCGGCGAAGCGCCAGGCGCCGGCGGCGAAATCCGGCTGCGATTCATAGGCGCCCGGCGGGCCGATCAGCGCCGCGGCGGGCAGCTCCAGGCCGGTGACGTCGATGGCGCCGCTCGCCGAGGCGCGCATGCCCTGCGCCGTCCAGCCGGAGAGATCGGCGCGCTCGCCCGGGGCGAGGGGCAGCAGCACCAGCCGCGTCGGCTCGCCGGGTGTGGCGATGCCGGTGACCAGCGCCCGCTCGACGCTGCCGGCGCCGGAGCAGAGGATCTTGCGGCCGGTGAGGCGGATCCTCTCGCCCCGGTGCTCGATGCCGAGCGGCGGCTCGCCGGGGGCGCCGGTGTTCCAGACCGCGAAGAGCCGCCCGGCCCGCGCATCCCGCGCCGCCTCCTGCCGCTGCGCCGAATCGCCATGCGCCATGATCAGGCGGAGCGCGTTCACATGCCCCTCCCAGAGCCGGCCGAGCGGCAGGCTGGCGCGGCCGATCAGGCGCAGCGCGGTGCAGAGCGCGGCGGCGCCCTCGGGGCTGGTGCCGAGGCCCTGGCCGCCGAGCGCGGGCGGCAGGGGCGCGGCCAGGAAGCCCGCCTCGCGCAGCGCGGCCACGTCCTCGGCGGGAAAGGCGCCATCGGCGTCGCGGGCCGGGGCGCGGGCGGCGATGCCGGGCAGGGCGCGGCGCAGGCCGGCAAGCAGGGCAGGGAGGTCGGCCGGCGGCAGCGGCGGCGTGGGCTGGATCAGGGACATGCGGGGCCGGAACGGCCGGCGCCCCGCGCGGTTGCGGCGATGGCGGGGCAGCGGCCCGCCGCCCGCGGCATGGTGACCGGAACGCCGGCGGGTTGACCCGCCCCGGCTGCCCGCGCAGCTTCGCCGGCGGGACGAGGGAGGTCTGGATGCCAGGGGTTCGCTGCAAGACGCCATGCCGGCCGGGGATCGGGGGCTGAGCATGGGCGCCGGACCGCTGGCGGGCATCCGCGTCCTCGACCTGACCACGGTGCTGGTCGGCCCCTATTGCACCCAGCTCCTCGCCGAGATGGGCGCCGAGGTGACCAAGGTGGAGGCGCCGGAGGGCGATGTGGTGCGCCTCATCGGCCCCGGCCGTAGCCCCGGCATGGGCTGCATGTTCATCACCATCAACCGCGGCAAGCGCAGCATCGCGCTCGACCTGAAGCGGCCGGAGGCGCGGGCGGCGCTGCTGCGCCTGGCCGGCCGGGCGGATGTGCTGGTGACCAATATCCGCCCCGCCGCCATGGCGCGGCTCGGCCTCGACTATCCGGCGCTGCACGCGGCCAATCCGCGCCTCGTCTATGCCAACGTCCTCGGCTACGGCTCCCAGGGTCCCTACGCGCCCCGCCCGGCCTATGACGACCTGATGCAGGGCGCGGCGCTGATCGCCGAGCTGAACGCCCAGGTGAGCGGCGGCGAGCCGCGCTACGTGCCGCTCGCCATGGCCGACCGCATCACAGGGTTGATGGCGGCGAGCGCGGTGAACGCGGCGCTGGTGCACCAGCTGCGCACCGGCGAGGGGCAGCTCGTCGAGGTGCCGATGTTCGAGACCATGCTGAGCTTCGTGCTCGGCGACCATCTCGGCGGCCGCGTCTTCGACCCGCCGCTCGATGCCGGCGGCTACGGGCGGCTGCTCTCGCCCGACCGCCGCCCCTACCGGACGAAGGATGGCTTCGTCTGCACCATGATCTACAACGACCGGCAATGGCGCGTCTTCTGCGCCGCCGTCGGCTGGCCTGACCTGGTTTCGACCGATCCGCGCTTCGCCAGCCATGCCACGCGCACCCGGCATATCGACGCGGTGCTGGCCATGCTGGCCGAGGAGTTCCGCACCCGCAGCAGCGCCGAATGGCTGGCGCTGCTCGAGGCGGCCGACCTGCCGGTGACGCCGGTGCATACGCTCGAGAGCATCTTCGAGGACCCGCATCTGCTGGCGACCGGCTTCTTCGAGGCCGAGGAGCACCCGACCGAGGGACGGGTGACCCGCATGGCGATCCCGGTCACCTTCTCCGCCACCCCGACCGGGCCGCGCGCGCCCTCGCCGCGGCTCGGCGCCGATGGCGCGGCGATCCTGGCCGAGGCCGGATTCGCCGAGGCCGAGATCGCGGCCCTCGCCGCGAGCGGGGCGCTGCGCGAGGGGTAAGCGGGCCGAACCGCCGCAGCCGCGCGGCGTTGGCCGCCAAGCGGGAATGGGGCGAGACATGCGGCGATACGGCATCGGGCTGGCGGCGCTGATCCTGTCGGGCGGCGGCGCCCTGGCCCAGCCAGGGCAGCCCGCCGCACCCCCGGCGACGCCGCCGCGCAGCGAGACGGCGCCGCCCGCCGTGCCGCCGACCGGCGTGGTGCGGCCGCCGGCGCGGGTCGATCCCGGCATCCAGGCCCCGGTGCCGGTGCCCGAGCCGCGCACCACCCCGGTCATCCCGCCGCCCGGCACGCCCGGCGGGGACCGCAAGGTGGAGCCGCGCTGAGGCCACTCGGGAAGGGCGGTTTGACAGCACCCGACCCGGCCGGAAGACTGCCCGGCAAGGGGAGGACGGGCATGGACGAGGCCGCGCTGCAAGGCTGGATCGGCCGCGAGGCGGTGGCGGAGGACGAGGCCAGCCCGGTGCTGCTGCGCCGCCTCGCCGCCCTGCTGGACCAGGATCCCGGCGCGATCCGCCGCGGCGCGCCGATGCCCGAGGGCTGGCATGTGGTGCTCTTCGGCCCGCTGGCGCGGCAATCGGCGCTCGGCCCGGATGGCCATCCGGAGAAGGGCGATTTCCT
The DNA here is from genome assembly GCF_003258945.1 of Roseicella frigidaeris. Classification (GTDB taxonomy): domain Bacteria; phylum Pseudomonadota; class Alphaproteobacteria; order Acetobacterales; family Acetobacteraceae; genus Paracraurococcus; species Paracraurococcus frigidaeris. The sequence goes on from NZ_QLIX01000026.1 coordinate 43,330, forward strand.
GCCGCCGGTGCCGCTGCCGCGGCGTATGTTCGCCGGGCGCCGCACATGGTTCGTCGCGCCGGTCGAGATCGGCGCCGAGGTGCGGCGCGTCTCCCGCATCGCCGCCATCACCCAGAAGCAGGGGCGCAGCGGCGCCATGGTCTTCGTCACCATCCGGCACGGCATCGAGAGCGGCGGGCGCGAATGCGTGGTGGAGGAGCAGGACCTGGTCTTCCGCGAGGCCGCCCCCGCCGGACCCTCCGGCGCCGCCCCGCCCGAGGCCCCGCCGCCGGCCTTGCCGGAGGAGGCGGCGCGCGAGGTCTTCACGCCCGATCCCGTGCTGCTCTTCCGCTACTCCGCCGTCACCAACAACGGCCACCGCATCCATTACGACGCGGCGTATGCGACGGGCACCGAGGGCTATCCGGCGCTGGTGGTCAATGGCGGCATCGCCACGACGAAGCTGACCGAGCTGGCGAAGCGGCATCTGCCCGGCCGGCTGCGCAGCGTCACCACCCGTGCCGGACGGCCGCTCTTCCTCGGCCGTCCGGTGACGCTCGCCTACCATGCCGAGGCGCCGGGCCGGGCCCGGCTCTGGGCGCTCGACGAGGCCGGGCGCCTCGCCTTCGAATGCCTGGCGGAGGGCGCGGCATGAGCGGGAGGGCGGCGGGGCAGGGCCCGCTCAGCGGGGTGAAGGTGCTCGACCTCACCGCCGTGGTGGTCGGCCCTGCCTGCACCCTGACGCTCGCCGAGCAGGGGGCGCAGGTGATCAAGCTGGAGGCGCCGGAGGGCGACCTGCTGCGCAAGCTCGGCGGCCCGGCGCCCTCGCCGGACATGTCGCCCAAATTCATCCATTTCAACCGCGGCAAGCGCAGCATCGCCGTCGACCTCAAGACCGCGGCCGGCCGCGGGGTGCTGGCGCGGCTGGCCGAGCAGGCCGACGTGCTGGTGACCAACATGCGCGGCGGCGCGCTGGAGCGCCTCGGCATCACCTGGGAGGCGCTGCGGCCGCGCAACCCGCGCCTCGTCTTCTGCGTCATCGCCGGCTTCGGCCGCCGCGGCCGGCACCATGACAGCCCGGCCTACGACACCATCATCCAGGGCATGTCGGGCTTCGCCGCGGCGCTCGGCCGCGTGCTCGGCGCGCCGCGCTTCGCCCCCTTCGTGCTCTGCGACCACATCACCGGCATCATCGCCAGCCAGGCCATCACCGCCGCGCTCTATGCCCGGGAGCGCAGCGGGGAGGGGCAGGCGATCGAGGTGCCGATGTACGAGAGCATGGCGCATTTCGTGCTCACCGAGCACATGTTCCGCCGCACCTTCGACCCCAAGGGCCCGACCGGCGATCCGCGCGTCATGAACCCGGATGCGAAGCCGATCCCGACCAAGGATGGCTACATCGCCGTCTCTGCCAATACCGATGCCCAGGCCTTCGCCTTCTTCGCGGCGATCGGCCGGCCGGAGCTGCAGGACGATCCGCGCTTCAACAGCGTCGCCGCGCGCTTCCGCAACGTCGATGCCTATTTCACCCTGCGCGCCGAGGCGCTGCGCAGCCGCACCACGGCGGAATGGGCGGCCGAGTTCCGCCGGCGCGAGATCCCGGCCATGCCCTATGCGACGATCGAGGGGCTGCTGGAGGACCCGCATCTCTGGGAGACCGGGCTGCTGCGGCGGGAGGTGCATCCGACCGAGGGGGCGATGACCGGGCTCGGCCGCCCCGTCACCTTCTCGGCCGCCGGGCCGGACGCGCTGCCGCTGGCGCCGCGCCTCTCGGCCGATGCGGCGGCGGTGCTGGCCGAGGCCGGCTACACGGAGGCGGAGATCGCGGCGCTGCTGGGCGGCGCGGTGGTGCCGCCGCCGGCGTGACGCCCGAGCGCCTGCTGGCGGCGCTGCGCCGGGCCTGGTCGCCGGCCAGCAGCCGGCATTGGCGACCGGACAACCCGGCGCTCGGCCAGTGCGACGTGACGGCCCTGGTGGTGCAGGACTGGTTGGGCGGCGAGATCCTGAAGACGCCGCTGCCGGCCGGCTGGCATTTCTACAACCGCGTCGATGGGCGTCACATCGACCTGACTGCCGCTCAGTTCACGGCGCCCATCCAGTACGCCGATCTGCCGAGCAGCCGGGGCGAGGCCTTCGCCGGCACCTTGCCGGGGCAGTATCCGGCCCTGGCCGCGCGGTTGCTGTCGGCGCTCGCGGCCGGTCCGGCGGCTGGCGCCGCCGCGTCCTTCCCCGGGCCGGCGGGCGGGCCCGCCGCCCCGGCCGAACGCCGCCCCTCCGACAGGACCACGGCATGGCCGCCCTCACCCTGACCCCGATCGGGCATCTGGAAACCCCCTGGCCGCGCCCGCAGGATTGCCCGCGCAACGGCCGGCAGCCGAAGCCGCCGCCGGAATGCCGGGCCGTCATCGCCCCCGACTACCGGGAGGGGCTGCTCGGCCTGGAGGGGTTCAGCCATCTGATCCTGCTCTACTGGCTGGATCAGGCGCCGCCGCCCGCGCTCGTCATCCGCCCGCCCTTCGATGGCGAGCGGCGTGGCGTCTTCGCCACCCGCGCCCCCTGCCGGCCGAACCCGATCGGGCTTTCGGTGGTCCGCTTCCTCGGCTTCGCCGGGCCGGGCCTGCTGCGCCTGCACAACCTCGATTGCGCCAGCGGCACGCCGCTGCTCGACCTGAAGCCCTACCTGCCGACCACCGATGCCGAGCCGGCGGCCAGCCTCGGCTGGCTGGAACGGCATGCGACTCGCCATGACGATTGAACCGGCGGGGCTTTCCGGCGATAGGGAGCCATGCCCCTCCATCGCATCCTCGTGCTGCATGGCGCCGTCGGCTTCGGCATTGCGGCGCTCTTCGTCCTCGCCCTGATCGCGGTCGATCCGGGCGGCATCGGCCACCTGCTGGTCGGACCGGCGGGGGGCGCCCTGCCCATCGCCATGCTCTGGTTCTTCTCCGGCATCGTCTTCGGCAGCGCGCAATTCGCCGCGGCCGTGGCCTTCGCCTGCCGCGACGGGGAGGAGGGCCGCCCCGGCGGGCTGCGGCTGCGGCCGATGCCGGCCCTGGTGCCGGTCCCGGTCCGCCAGGGCCTGCGCCGCCGCTGAGCCTCCCGGCCGGCTGCGGGCCTCACCCCCTGACTGCGGCCGCCACCGCCCGCACCAGATCCTGCGGGTTGTCGTGCAGCGCGGTGACGCCCACCGCCGCGAGGTCGGCCCGCGCCTGGTCCAGCGGATAGCCGCGCAGCGCCACATGGCCGGCGGCGATGCCGGCGAGGAAGGGCTTGGTCGGCGGCGTCGCCCGCAGCGCCGCCGCCAGCGCCTCCACCCGCCCGCGCAGCCCGCGCGAGGCCAGGGTGGTGAAGAACATCACCGCCTTCACCTCCGGCCGCGCGGCGATCTCGAAGGCGAGGGCGAGGCGCTCCGGCATGGTTTCGGCCGGGCCGCCATTGGCATTGTCCATGAAGCAGGCGGCGGGGCAGCCGGCATCGGCCAGCAGGTCGAGCATCAGCATGCCGAGCCCGGCCCCGGCGGTGATCATCGCCACCGTCCCGCCCGGCAGATCCACCAGTTGGAAGCCCTGGGCCCGGGCGCGCCGCTCCAGCGGCGTCAGCGCCGCCTCCTCGAGCGCCGCCGAAAGATCGGGCGCGGCCTGCCGGAAGCCGGCGGCGTCGTCGCGCACCAGCTTGGCGTCGCAGGCGACGAGGCGGCCATCCGGCAGCAGGCCGAGCGGGTTCACCTCCAGCAATTCGAGATCCTCGGCCTGGAGGATGCGGGCGAGGCGCAGCGCGAGGCGCGCCAGCCGCGCCGCCAGCTCCGGGGCGAAGCCGGCGCGCAGCGTGGCAAAGAGCGTCTCCAGCGCGCCCGGCGCCTCCGGCTCGATGCCGCAGCGCAGCAGCCCGGAGGCATGCTCCACCGCCACGCCGCCCGCCGGCGCGCAGAGCATCTCGATGCATTGCGCCGTGCCGTCGATGCGCAGCGCGAGATAGATCTCGCGCGTCAGCGGCAGGGCCTCCTCCAGCAGCAGCGGCGCCGCCGCGTCGCCGAGCGCGGCGCGGATGGCGGCGGCGACCTCTGGCGCCTCGCCGGGGTTGCTGCGACGCACAAGCCCGCGCAGGCCGCGGCCGCCTTCCAGGATCTGCGCCTTCAGCACGCCCGCATCCCCGGGTCCCGGCGCGCCCCGCAGCAGCCGGCCGCGCGGGATCGCCACGCCATGCCGTTGCAGCACGCCCTTGCCATCATGCTCGGTCAGCCGCACCGTTGCCTCCGTGACGATCCTGCCCTTCCTCGCCAGCTTCCCCCGCCGCGTCGCGGTGTTCAACCCGACCGGCCGCTACGCCGCGGCGCAGGTCGCGGCGATGCGCGAGGCCGGCACCACGCTGCTCGGCGGCATCGCGCTCGGCCGCGGCGGCGGCAGCCTGGACGGGCTGCCGCTCTACGACGATGCGCGCGCGCTGCCGGAGGCGCCGGACGCGGCGGTGATCTACACGCCGCCCGAGGGCGTGCTGGATGCGGTGCGCGCCGCCGCCGGCATCCCGAGCATCGTCGTCGCCGCGGAATACGTGCCGGTGCACGACGCGCTGCGCGCGGCGCAGGCGGCGCGCGCCGCCGGCTCCTGGCTGGTCGGGCCGAACACGCTCGGCCTCTGCGTGCCGGGCGCCGGCGTGCTCGGCTCCATCGCGCCCTCCTTCTGCACGCCCGGCCCGGTCGCGGTGCTCTGCCGCAGCGGCACGCTGACGCTCACCATGGCGCGGCTGCTGAGCGCCGCCGGCATCGGCCAGCGCCTGGTCGCGCATATCGGCGGCGATGCGGTCTGCGGCCGCAACCCGCATGAATGGCTGCAGGCGCTGGCCGCCGATCCGGCGGTCGCGGCCGTGCTCTATTGCGGCGAGATCGGCGGCGACAAGGAATACGCCCTGGCCGAAGCGATCCCGCGCTGCCCGAAGCCGGTGGTCGCCATGCTGGTCGGGCGGCACGCGCCGCCGGGCCGGCGCATGGGCCATGCCGGGGCGTTGGCCGGCGCGGCGCGGGAGGGGGCGGCGGCCAAGCTGGCGGCGCTGGCCGCGGCCGGCGCCCGCGTCGCGCGCGATCCGGAGGACGCCATCGCCATGTTGGGGGAGATGTGCCGATGAGCGAGGCGCCGAACGAGGCGGAAATGGCGGAGATCGCCGCCGGCGGGGCGGCGGCGCCGCCGGATGTGGTGCTCTGCGAATGCTTCGCCCGCGACGGGTTGCAGCATGAGGCGCGCATCCTGCCGGCCGAGGCGAAGATCGCCATGCTCGACCGCATCGCCGCCTGCGGCTTCCGCCGCATCGAGATCACCAGCTTCGCGCATCCCGGGCAGGTGCCGCAATTCGCCGATGCCGAGGCGGTGCTGCGCGGCGTCAGGCGGCCGCCCGGCGTGCTGTTCAAGGCGACCTGCCCCAATCCGCACGCGGTGCAGCGGGCGCTGGCGGCGCGCGAGGCGGGCTGGGGGCCGGAGGAGATCTCGCTGCTGGTCTCGGCCAGCGAGGGGCATTCGCAGCGCAACCTGCGGCGCTCCCGCGCCGAGCAATGGGAGAACGTCGCCGCCATGGCGGCGCTGGCCGGCGACGCCTTCACCCTGGTCGGCACCATCAGCACCGCCTTCGACTGCCCCTTCGACGGGCCGGTGCCGCAGGAGCGGGTGCTGGAGGATGCGCGGCGCTTCGCCGAGCTCGGCGTGACGCGCATCGCCATCGGCGACACCATCGGCAGCGCCACGCCGCCGCGGGTGCGCGACCTGATCGGCTGGCTGCACGGGGCGCTGCCGACCGCGACCTTCATCGCGCATTTCCACGACAGCCGCGGCACCGGCCTCGCCAACACCCTCGCCGCCATCGAGGCCGGGCTGACCCATGCGGATTGCGCCCTCGGCGGCACCGGCGGGCATCCGGCCGGCATCGCCTATGGCGAGGGCCATACCGGCAACACCTGCACCGAGGATCTGGCGACGGCGCTGGCCGCCATGGGCTACGGCACCGGGCTCGATCGCGCCGCGCTGCTGGCGGCGGGGGCGGAGGCGGAGCGGTTGCTCGGCCGCCGGCTCGAGAGCCGGGTGCTGCGCGCCGAGGCGGACGCGCGTTGACAGGCCGGGGCCCGCCGGTAGCGTCGGGCCATGCCCTTGCTGAGCGAGATGCGCGGCCCGGTCCGCCTGTTGCGGCTGAACCGGCCGGAGAAGCGCAATGCCCTCAGCATGGCGCTCTGCGCCGCGCTGGTCGCGGCGCTGCGGCAGGCCGAGGCCGATCCGGCGGTCGCCGCCCTGGTCATCGCCGGGGAGGGGCCGGGCTTCTGCGCCGGCGGCGACCTGGAGGAGCGGCGGGCGCTGGCCGCGGATGACGCCGCCTGGCAGGCGCGCGCGGCGCTCGCCGATGCGCTGCTCGCCGCGCCGCGCGCCTGCGCCAGGCCGGTCGTCGCTGCCGTGCATGGGCGGGTGGTCGGGATGGGCGCCTCGCTGATGCTCGGCTGCGACATGGTGGTGGCGGCCGAGGATCTGCGCATCACCTGGCCGGAGGCGCGGCACGGCATCTGGCCGACCCTGGTCGGGCCGCAATTGCTGCGCCATCTCGGCCCCAAGCTCGGCTTCGAGATGCTGGCGACGGGGCGCGAGGTGCCGGCCGCGGAAGCGCTGGCGCTGCGCCTGGTGAACCGCGTCGTGCCCGGGGCGGCGCTGATCGAGACCGCCTGCGCGCTCGCCCTGGCGGCGGCGCAGTACCCGCCGGCGATGCTGCGCGGGCTGAAGGCCTGGATCGATGCGCCGGGGCTGCGGCCATGAACGAGGCGGTGCTCTACGAGCCGGGCGAGGCCGGGCTGGTCACGCTGCGGCTGAACCGGTCGGCGGCGCGCAACGCCTTCGACCTGGCGATGGCCGAGGCGCTGGTCGCGCTGTGCCGCCGCGCGACCGAGGCGGGGGCGCGGCTGGTGCTGCTGCGCGCCGCCGGCCCGGTCTTCTGCGCCAGCGCCGATCTCAAGGAGCGGCGCGGCATGGAGGCGGATGCGGTGCGCGCCCGGCGGCTGCGGGGCTTCGCCGCCTATGCCGCGATCGAGGCGCTGCCGATGCCGGCGGTGGCGGTGGTGGAGGGGCCGGCGATCGGCTCGGGCTGCGAGATCGCCGCCGCCTGCGACTTCGTCGTGGCGACGCCGGCGGCGAGCTTCCGCACGCCGGAGGCGCTGCGCGGCACGGTCGGCGCGACGCAGCGCCTGCCGCGGGTGCTCGGCCGGCGGCTGGCCAAGGACATGATGCTCACCGGCCGCAGCCTGCCGGCCGCCGAGGCGCTGGCGCATGGGCTGGTGACGCGGCTGGTGGCGCCCGAGGCGCTGGAGGCGGAGCTGGCCGGGATCGCCGCCGCCATCCTCGCCGCGCCGCCGCTGGCGCTGCGCCTGGCCAAGCGCTGCATCGACGAGGGGGCGGAGCGCGATCCGCGCGGCGCCCTGGCCGGCGAGCTGCTGGCGACCGAGGAGAGCCTCGGCGCCGATGAGTGGCGCGCCGGGATGCGGCCGGGCGCGCCGGGCGAAGGCCGGTAGGCGCGGCGCCCGGCCCCTTCCGCGCCCGGGCTCCTGTTTTCAGAGCATCTTCACCCGAGCAAGTGAGTCCACCTGATCGGGATCTGCTCTAGGCGGCCAGCCGCTGCCGCGCCGCGGCCTTCACCAGGTCGGCGCATTTCTCGCCGATCATGATGGAGGGCGCGTTGGTGTTGCCGGAGACGACGGTCGGCATGACCGCGGCATCGGCGACCCGCAGCCCCTCGATCCCGCGCACCCGCAGCTCCGGGTCCACCACGCTCGCCGGGTCGCCGCCCATGCGGCAGGTGCCGCTCGGGTGGTAGATGGTGGTGCCGGTGCGGCGGATGAAATCGAGGATCGCCGCGTCGTCGGCCGCCGCGGCGCCGGGCACCACCTCCTCCTCGACGAAGGGCGCGAAGGCCCGCGTCGCCGCCAGCCGGCGGGCGAGCTTGATGCCCTCCACCATGCAGCGGCGATCGGTCTCGGCGCTGAGGTAGTTGGCGTGGATCAGCGCCTTCTGCATCGGGTCCGGGCCGGCCAGGGTGACGCTGCCGCGGCTCTCCGGGCGGAGCTGGCAGGCGCTGATCGTCATGCCGGGGAAGTCGTGCAGCTCCAGCATCGTCTTCGCCGTGCTGAAGGGCAGGAAATGGTACTGCACGTCGGGCGAGGCGCTGCCCGGCAGGACGCGGGCGAAGAGCCCGGCGGTGCCGGCGCTGACCGTCAGCGGGCCGCTGCGGCGCAACGCGAATTCGGCGCCCATCAGCGCCTTGCCCCAGAGGCTGGCGACGCGGGTGTTGAGGCTGCCCGGCCCCTTCACCCGGATCGCCAGCCGCGCCTGGAAATGGTCCTGCAGGTTGCGCCCCACCGCGGGCAGGTCGTGCACCACCGGCACGCCCACGGCCTGCAGGTGCTCGGCCGGGCCGATGCCCGAGAGCAGCAGCAGATGCGGCGAGGCGATGGCGCCGGCCGAGAGGATCACCTCGCGCTCCGCCCGGATGGTGACGGGCGCGCCGCCGCGGGTGAGGCGCACCCCGGCGGCGCGCCGCCCCTCCATCAGCAGCCCGGCGGCATGCGCATCGGTGACCACGGTGAGGTTCGGCCGCTGCCGCGCCGGCTTCAGATAGGCCGTCGCGCTGCTGCAGCGCCAGCCGCCGCGCGCCGTCACCTGGTAGAAGCCGGCGCCCTCCTGCTGCTCGCCGTTGAAATCCGGGTTGCGCGGGAAGCCGAGCTCGGCGGCGGCCTCGATGAAGGCGAGGGCGAGCGGGTTGCGGTCGCGCAGGTCGGAGACGGCGAGCGGCCCGCCGGTGCCGTGCAGCGCCGAGGCGCCGCGCTCCTGGTCCTCGGAGCGCCGGAAATAGGGCAGCACGTCCTCGAAGGACCAGCCGGTGCAGCCGAGCTGGCGCCAGTGGTCGTAATCCTCCTTCTGGCCGCGGACATAGAGCAGCCCGTTGATGGCCGAGGAGCCGCCGAGGGTGCGGCCGCGCGGCCAGGCGATGCGCCGCCCCTCCAGCTCCGGCTCCGGCTCGGTCATCAGGTTCCAGGAGAGGGTCGGGTGGTACATGGTCTTGGCGTAGCCGATCGGCACGTGCAGCCAGGGGCTGCGGTCGCGCGCGCCGGCCTCGAGCAGCACCACCCGGACCGCGGGATCTTCCGAGAGCCGCGCCGCCACCGCGCAGCCGGCCGAGCCGGCGCCCACCACCACGTAATCCGCGCTCTGCGGCACTGCCTCGCTCATCCGTTCCCACCCGTTGCATCGCAGCGATCCTGCGCGGCGCAGTGAAGCCCAGGGGGGCGCCGGGGGCCAGAGGGGGGCAGGGGGGGAGGCAAGAGGGGGGCATACTGTTGGCCCTCCTGCGTGGCCGCATGAGGGACCCCTCAAGCGCCGGGCGCGAACCTCCGGTTCGCTTGGCTTCGCGCCGTCGCGCCGTCAGGCGCGCCTGACGGCGCGACGCGCGGGCCCCGTTCGGGGCCTCGGACCGGTCGAGCGACCGGTCCGCCAGTACCAAGGGGGCCAAGGGAAAGAGCCATCCAAGCGGGGGTTGATACGCTCCCGGCCTCGGCCGAGGATGAGGGAGGAGGACAACGCCCGGCATGACCCCGCTCGACACGCTCGCCGACATCGTCGGCCCGAAGAACCTCCTGCGCGACCCGGGCGATATCGCGCCCTATGCGGTGGACTGGCGCGGCACCTGGCGGGGCGAGCCGGAGGCGGTGCTGCGCCCGGGCAGCACGGCGGAGGTGGCCGAGGCGGTGCGGCGCTGCGCCGCGCTCGGGCTGGCCATCGTGCCGGCGGGGGGGCGCACCGGCCTTTCCGGCGCCGCGGTGCCGGCGGCGAACGGCCCGCCCTCGGTGGTGCTCTCCCTCGAGCGGCTCAACCGCATCCGCGACCTCGACGCCCGCGACTTCTCCCTCGTCGCCGAGGCCGGCTGCGTGGTGCAGGCGGTGCAGCAGGCGGCGGCCGAGGCGGGGCGGCTCTTTCCCATCCAATGGGGCGCCCAGGGCACGGCGCAGATCGGCGGCATGCTCTCGACCAATGCCGGCGGCATCCGCACCCTGCGCTGGGGCAATGCGCGGGAGCTGGTATTGGGGCTCGAGGTGGTGCTGCCGGACGGGCGGGTGCTGGACGACCTGCGGCGGGTCCGCAAGGACAACAGTGGCTATGCGCTGCGGCATCTCTTCATCGGCGGCGAGGGCACGCTCGGCATCATCACCGCGGCCGCGCTGCGCCTGGTGCCGGCGCTGCGGCGCATCGAGAGCGCCTTCGTCGCGGTGCCGAGCCCGGATGCCGCGCTTTCGCTCTATGGCCGCATCATGGAATGCGGCGCCGAGGTGGTCGGCTTCGAGCTCTGCGCGCGCTTCTGCCTGCAGATGGCGGAGCGGCACGGGGTCGGGCTGCGCATGCCGCTGCCGCTCGACTCGCCCTGGTACGTGATGGTGGAGATCGCCGCGGCGCATCCCTCGGTGCCGCTGCGCGAGATGCTGGAGGAGACGCTCGCCGCGGCGCTCGAGGGCGGCGAGGCGCTGGATGCGGTGATCGCCGAGAGCGAGGCGCAGCGCGCCATGATCTGGAAGATCCGGGAGGACTATCCGGATTGCGCCCGGCGCGAGGGGCCGGCGGTCGGCACCGATACGGCGGTGCCGGTCTCGGCGGTGCCGGCCTTCGTCAACACCGCCGAGCGGGAGCTGAAGGCGCGCTGGCCGGAAGGGCGCATGGCCGCCATCGGCCATGCCGGCGACGGCAACATCCATCTCTCGCTGCTGGCGCCGGCCGGCTGGACCGACCGCGCCGCCTGGGCGGAGCGGGCCGGGGCGATGGAGGCGCTGGTGAACGGCATCGCCGTCTCCCTCGGCGGCAGCTTCTCGGCCGAGCATGGCATCGGCCAGAGCAAGCGGCACGCCATGGCGACGCACAAGAACCCCGTCGCCCTCGACGTGATGCGCAGCATCAAGGACGCGCTCGACCCCGAGGGGCGGATGAATCCGGGGAAGGTGCTGCCCTGAGCGCCGCCGCCCGCCGCAGCAGCCGCTGCGCCGCGAGATAGGTCGGCACCTCGACGAAGAGCCCGTCCACCTCGGCCCGGTCCTCGCCGCGCGCCCGCGCCGCCTCGAAGGCCGCGACCATGCGCCCCGCCTTCGCCACCTCCGCGGCCGAGGGCGTCAGCAGCCGGTTGACCAGCGCCACCTGGTCGCCGTTCACGATGCTCTTCGCCTTGAAGCCGAGGGCGCGGGCCCGCCGCAGGTCGGCCTCGGCCGCGGCGAGGTCGCCGAAGGTGAAGGGGCAGTCGATGGCGACCACCCCGGCGGCGGTGCATTCGAGCAGGAAGCGGCTGCGGGCATGGGCGAGCTCGGTGCCCTCCGGCGTCCGCTCGGCGTCGAGATCGGCGGCGAGGTCCTCGGCGGCGAGGAGGCAGGCGCCGACGCGCGGGCTCGCCGTGGCGATGGCGAGGGTGCGGACGACGCCCGCCGCGCTCTCGATGTTCGGCACGATGGTGGTACGGATGGGGGCGGTACGGATGGGCGCCGCCTCCAGCGCGGCGAGGGCGGCCGCCAGCGCCGCCACCTGCTCCGGCGCCGCGACCTTGCTCATCAGCACCAGATCGGGCTGCCCGGCCATGGCGGCGGCGAGATCCTCGCGGCCGCCATCCTCCAGCGGGTTGATCCGCACCGCGGCGAGGGCGCCGGCGGCGCGCCAGGCGGCGAAGAGGTCGCGGCAGAGGCCGCGCGCCGCCGGCCGGCGGTCCGGTGGGCAGAAATCCTCCAGCTCCTGGATCAGCACATCGGCGCCGAGGGCGGGCGCCGCCCGCAGCGCCGCCGCCTCGGCCCCCGGCAGGAACAGCCAGGAGCGGCAGAGCGCCAGCGGCCGGCGCGCGCCGGCCATCTCAGGCGCCGCCGGCGAGCTCGGCCAGCAGCCGGGCATGGCTGCGGGCGCCCTGGTGCAGGCAGCGGAGCTCGAATTTCTCGTTCGGGCTGTGCACCTGGTCGTCGTTCAGCCCGAAGCCGACCAGCAGGCTGTCGAGGCCGAGCAGGCGCTTCAGGCTCTCGACCACGGGGATGGAGCCGCCGCTGCCCATCAGCACCGCCGGCCGGCCGTATTCGGCCGAGAGCGCCCGGCGCGCCGCCTGCACCCAGGGGCTGTCCGCCGGCACCGCGATGCCCGGGGTGGTGCTGAAGACCTGCACCTCGGCCGTGCAATCCGCCGGCAGGCGCTCGGCGACGAAGCGGCGGATGCCCTCGGCCACCGCCTGCGGGTCCTGGCCGGGGACCAGGCGGCAGGAGAGCTTGGCATGCGCCTCGGCGGCGATGACGGTCTTGCTGCCCTCGCCCATATAGCCGCCCCAGATGCCGTTGAGGTCGGCGGTCGGCCGCGCCCAGAGCCGCTCGAGCGGCGGGCGGCCCCGCTCGCCGGCGGGGAGGGAGAGGCCGACCTCGCCGAGGAAGGCCGCCTCGTCGAAGCCGAGCGCCGCCCATTCGGCGCGCTGCGCCGCCGGGATCTCCTCGATGCCGTCGTAGAAGCCGGGGATGCGGATGCGACCCTCGGCATCCTGCAGCTCGCCGAGGATCTGCGTCAGCAGGTTGATGGGGTTGCGCGCCGAGCCGCCATAGAGGCCGGAATGCAGGTCCCGCCGCGCCGCCCGCAGGTCGATCTGCGCATAGACCATGCCGCGCAGCCGGGTGGTGATGGCCGGCGTGTCGATGTCCCACATGTTGGTGTCGCTGATGACGGCGACATCGGCGGCCAGCTCGGCCCGGTTGGCGGCGAGGAAGGCGTCGAGGCTGGGGCTGCCGACCTCCTCCTCGCCCTCGACCAGCACCGTGACGCGGCAGGGCGGGCCGCCGGCGACGGCGTGCCAGGCGCGGAGCGACTCCAGCCACATGGCGCACTGGCCCTTGTCGTCCACCGCGCCGCGGGCGACGAGGCGCGGCCCGTGCGGCCCCTGCACCACCGCGGGATCGAAGGGCGGCGAGGTCCAGAGCGGCAGCGGATCGGCCGGCTGCACGTCGTAATGGCCGTAGAAGAGCAGGTGCGGCGCGGCCGCCCCGCCCCCGGCCCCGCCCCCACCCCCAGCCCCGCCCCCTGGCCCGGGATGGTTCCCGACCACCACCGGATGCCCCGCGGTCGGCCGCACGCTGGCGGTGAAGCCCATGCCCTGGAGCTGGTCGCGCAGCCAGTCGGCGGCGCGCAGGCAGTCGCCGGCATGGGCGGGCTGGGCGCTGATGCTCGGGATGCGCAGCCAGTCGACCAACCGCGCCTCGGCGGCGGGGGCCTGCTGGTCGAGATGGGCGAGGATGGCGGGAAGGGGATGCGGCATGGCGGCAATTCACCATGCCGCCGCGCCCCGGCCAAGCCGCGTTGCGCCGGCCCCGCCGGCATGGGAGGGATGCCGCGGGGCGGAGCGGGAGGCGCGCGATGAAGGTCTATCTGACCCATACGCCGGAGGCGCTGGCGAATTACTACGGCGAGCGGGCGCTGGCGGCGCTGCGCCAGGTGGCGGAGGTGCGGCTGAACGAGAGCGGCGAGCACCCCGCGGGCCGCGCCCTGGCCGCGGCGGCGGCGGGCTGCGAGGCGATCGTCAGCTACCGCCAGTCGCCGGGCGAGGCGGAGACCTTCGCGCATGCCCCGGACCTCGTCGCCTTCCTCCGCTGCGCCGTCGATATCCGCAATGTCGATGTCGCGGCGGCGAGCGCGGCCGGCGTGCTGGTGACGCAGGCGACGCCGGGCTTCATCCCGGCGGTCGCCGAGCTCGTGCTCGGGCAGATGGTCGATCTGGCGCGCGGCATCGGCGCGGCCGCCGCCGCCTATCACCGCGGCGAGGTGCCGCCGGCGCGGATGGGCCGGCAACTCGCCGGCAGCACGCTCGGCATCATCGGCCATGGCGCCATCGGCCGCTACCTGGCGCCGCTCGGCCTGGCGCTCGGCATGCGGGTGCTGGTGGCCGACCCGAAGGCGCGGCCGGAGGATCCGCGGATCGAGCACCGGCCGCTGGAGCGCCTGCTGGCCGAGAGCGATGTCGTGGTCTGCCTTGCCGTGGCGACGCCCGAGACGGAGAACCTGCTGGACGCCGCCGCCTTCGCGCACATGAAGCGCGGCGCCCTCTTCCTCAACCCCTCGCGCGGCAACCTGGTCGACGAGGCGGCGCTGCTCGCGGCGCTGGAGAGCGGGCAGCTCGGCGGCGTCGCCATGGATGTCGGCCGGGCGCCGGACCAGATGCCGACGCCGGTGCTGGCGCGGCACCCGAAGGTCGTGGCGACGCCGCATATCGGCGGGCTGACGCCGCAGGCGATCGAGCACCAGGCCTTCGACACGGTGCGGCAGGTCGCGGCGCTGGCCGAGGGCAGGCTGCCCGAGCATGCGGTCAATGCCGCCAGGGCGACGCGCCTCGCCCGGCTCGGCATCGCGCTGCCGGGCTGAGCGCCGGGCTCACGCCGTGCCGTCGAAGGCCCGCTGCAGCGCCGCCAGGTCGAGCTTCACCAGGCCCTGGATCGCCTGCATGAGCCGCCCGGCCTGCGCCGCATCGGCCGTGTTCAGCAGCGTGCCGACCGGCTCGGGCACGATCTGCGCCGGCGGCGCGGAAGGTGTCGAGGTAGAAGGCGGCGCCGAGCGCGTCGTCACCCTCTTACCGCTGCCGCCGAAACTGGCCTCGGCGGCTGGCGCATGATCCGTTCGCCCGGGGTCACGGAGCCTGGTCCAGGACGTTGCTCGATCGCGTGATTCACGCTTTTCGGCGACATCACCGCAAGCGATCACGCTCTATTCCGCCGCCAGCTTCGGCGTGAAGGCCGGCAGCGGCGCCGTCTCGGCCGCCGGCAGCGGCTTCGGCCACCAGCGATCCTCCCATCCGGCGAAGAGGTCGCGGAGCTGCGGGATGACCTTCTCGGCGAAGAGCCGCGTATTGTACTGCGTCAGCCGCTTGTCCATGCAGCCGTATTGCAGCAGCAGCATGAGATGGCCGACATTGAGCGTCGTCGCCACCTCGCGGAGCTGCTCGGCCACCTCGTCCGGGCTGCCGATGATGACATAGCCGCGCTCGACGATGCCCTCCATGTCCTTGGCGGTGCCGGCGAAGCGCTCCTGCGTGCCCTTGCCCAAGGTGCTCTCCGCGCCGGCCGCCTTGGCCACCTGGCTGGAGAGCCCGGCGCGCTGCGTCGCCTCGGTCATGTAGCCGGGCGGCGTCGCCCAGCGGCCATCGACATGCAGGCAGCGGCCGTAGAAATACTCGGCCGGCGCCCGGTAGAGCTCCATCGCCTGCTCGCGCGTCTCGGCGACGCCGACGAATTGCAGGAAGCCGGCGCGATAGGGATTCCGGTCCTTCCCCAGCCTGTCCATCTCGGCCCAGAAGCCATCCATGATGGCGCGGCCCGCCTTGTACCCGTAGTAGGACAGGTAGCAGTAGACATAGTCCATCTGGGCGCACCACTGCCAGGTCTCGACGCTGCCGCCGCCGGGGATCCAGATCGGCGGATGCGGCTGCTGCACCGGGCGGGGCCAGATGTTGACGTAGCGCTGCTGGTTGTAGCGGCCGTTGAAGGCGAAGGTGTCCTTCTCGGTCCAGGCGCGCAGCACCAGGTCGTGCGCCTCGAGGTAGCGCTCACGCAGCATGGACGGGTTCTGGCCATAGGCGAAGCAGGTGTCCATCGGCGTGCCGACGGGAAAGCCCGCGATCAGCCGGCCGCCCGAGATCACGTCGAGCATGGCGAACTCCTCGGCCACCCGGGTTGGCGGGTTGTAGAGGGCGAGGGAGTTACCCATGACGCAGATCGGCACCTGGGTGGTGCGGCGGGCCAGCGCCGAGGCGATGAGGTTCGGGCTCGGCATCAGCCCGTAGCCGTTCGAGTGGTGCTCGTTGACGCAGATGGCGTCGAAGCCGCAATCGGCGGCGTATTCCAGTTCGTCCATGAAGTCGTTGTACATGTGGTGGGCGCGCTTCGGGTCAAAGAGCGAGCTGTGGATGTCCACCCAGACCGAGGGATGCTTCTGCCGGAAATCCTCCGGCAGCTCGGTATAGGGCATCAGATGGAACCACATGAGTTTCATGGCCCGGTCTTCCCTCCTGTTCGCGGCCCCGTTCTTGGCCCTCTCTGCGGCCTGGTCCCGACGACCTGCGGACGTCGCCATCAGGCCACTCGCCATCGTTTCCGGTGGCCAGCCAGTCCGCGCCGATGGGGGAGGGTAGGGGCTTCGCGCCGCGGATGTGAAGGGCGATTTGGTCGATCGACCATCCCGAGGCTTGCGGCGCCGCCCGGAAGCGGGTGAAATGCGCATCCGGGCCCGGAACGGGGCCGGCAGGGTGCGATCGCCCGCGGTGAGGCCACCGCAGGGCGCGAATCGTGCGCGCAAACAAGGGCCAGGACCACCGGCGCGGTCGGCGCATCGGCGGCCCGAGACGGGAAACGGCATGTTCAGCGGGTACCGCCCGATCGATTGCGACCTTCACCCCATGGTGCCGGGCATGAAGGCGCTGACCCCCTATATGGACGCCTTCTGGGCGGATCAGGTGGTGGAGCGGGGCATCACCACCCTCGACAGCCAGTCCTGGCCGGTGGCCTCGCCCAAGACCATCCGGGCCGACTGGCGCGGGCCGAACGGCCGCGGGGCGGAGAGCGTCGCGCAGCTGCAAAGCCAGGTGCTGGACCGCTTCGGCGTCGAGACCGCCATTCTGAACCCGCTCTATGGCGTGCAGCTCGTCCTCAACCAGGACATGGCGGTCGCCTTCACCCGGGCGCTGAACGACTGGACCCGGGCCGAATGGCTCGACCGCGACGAGCGGCTGCGGGCCTCCATCGTGCTGCCGATGCAAAGCGTCGAGGCGGCGGTGGAGGAGATCGAGCGCCTCGCCCCGGACCGGCGCTTCGTGCAGGTGCTGGCGCTGGCGCTGGGTGAGAACCCGCTCGGCAAGCGGCAATACTGGCCGATCTACGAGGCCTGCGTCCGGCACGCGCTGCCCCTCGGCATCCATGCCGGCAGCGCCTATCGCCACCCGCAGACCTCGGTGGGCTGGACCTCCTGGTATCTCGAGGAATACGCCGCCAACCAGCAGGGCTTCCAGAGCTGCCTCGCCAGCCTGCTGACCGAGGGCGCGCTGGTGAAATTCCCCGAGCTCAAGGTCGTGCTGCTGGAATCCGGCGTCACCTGGCTGCCCGCCTTCCTCTGGCGCTTGCAGAAGACCTGGAAGGGCGTGCGCTTCGAGATCCCCTGGGTGGACCGCCTGCCGGCCGAGATCATCCGTGACCAGGTGCGCCTGACCATCCAGCCGCTCGATGCGCCGGCCGAGGCGGTGCAGCGAATCCTCGACCATCTGCGTTCGGACCGGATGCTGCTCTGGGCCTCGGACTGGCCGCACTGGCAGTTCGACGGCGACGCCGCCCTGCCGCCGGGCCTGCCCGAGGCCGTGCTGCCGAAATTGATGCGCGACAACGCGCTTGCGACCTATGGTCGGATCCGGGAGGGAGTTCCCGCATGATGAACGTCATCCAGCCCATCGCTGCGCCTAGCCGGCCGGCCGCCGCCACCCTCGGCCTGATCGATGTGGACATCCATCCGCGGCCGAAGGCGCTGACCGAGTTCAAGCCCTTCCTCTCCGAGCGCTGGTGGCAGCATCTCGAGACCTGGGGCATGCGGCCGCGGCACGGCTTCACCGCCGGCCAGCCGCCCTTCCCGAAGGCGCAGCCGCTCGCCTCCCGCCGCGACGCCTGGCCGCCCAATGGCGGCACCCCGGCCTCCGACCTCGATTTCCTGCGCTTCCAGCTGCTCGACAATTTCGGCATCGACTACGGCGTGCTGAACCCGCTGCAGCCGAGCGGCCAGGGGGACCGCAACAGCGCCTTCTCCGCCGCCATGGCGCATGCG
Source organism: Roseicella frigidaeris (assembly GCF_003258945.1). Classification (GTDB taxonomy): domain Bacteria; phylum Pseudomonadota; class Alphaproteobacteria; order Acetobacterales; family Acetobacteraceae; genus Paracraurococcus; species Paracraurococcus frigidaeris. The sequence continues at coordinate 61,161 of NZ_QLIX01000026.1, forward strand.
GTGAACGAGTGGCAGCTCGAATACTGGCTGCGGAAGGAGCCGCGGCTGCGCGGCAGCATCGTCGTGCCCTACGAGGACCCGCAGGCCTCGGCGGCCGAGATCCGCAAGCGGGCGGGCGACCCGAATTTCTGCCAGGTCCTGATGATGAGCCGGACCGCCGAGCCGGCCGGCAACCCGCGCTACTGGCCGATCTACGAGGCGGCGGCCGAGATCGGCCTGCCGGTCGCCTTCCATGCCTTCGGCTATAGCGGCTGGGCCATGACCAATGGCGGCTGGCCGAGCTTCTACATCGAGGAGGTGAGCGAGCACGCCACCTCCTGCCAGAACCAGGTGATCTCCCTGGTGGTCGAGGGCGCCTTCGAGCGCATCCCGGGGCTGAAGGTGGTGCTCATCGAATGCGGCTTCGCCTGGCTGCCCGCGGTCGGCTGGCGGCTCGACAAGCACTGGACCTCGCTGAAATCCGAGGTGCCGCACCTCACCCGGGCGCCCTCGGAGCAGATCCGCGAGCATATCTGGGTCTCCACCCAGCCGATGGAGGAACCCGAGCGCGGCGCCCATCTCATCGACATCATGGGCTGGATCGGCTGGGACCGGATCCTCTTCGCCTCGGACTACCCGCACTGGGATTTCGACGATCCGCGCCAGGCCCTGCCGGGCATGATCCCGGCCGAGCACCGGGCCGGCATCTATGGCGGCAACGCCCGGGCGCTCTACGGGCTCTAGCTCCCCACCACGTCGCTCGCGCGCCGTCGCGGGGGCCCCGTGATTCCCCGCCGGCCCGAGGAGCGTCACGGCCTGCCGCGGCCAGGCCGCGGCAGGGCAATGGATAGCGACTGGTTTGCATAGGCGTTCCGGGACATGGCGAAGCTGATCGTGGGGGCGGTGGCGGAGATTCCGCCGGGCGGGCGCAAGCTCGTCGAGGCGGAAGGCAAGCGCATCGTGGTCTTCAACCTCGCGGGCGAGTTCTTCGCCCTCTCCGACCGCTGCCCGCATCAGGGCGGCAGCCTCTGCGCCGGGCTGGTCTCGGGCCATGTCGACAGCCCGGAGCCGGGCGTCTACCGCTATGGCCGCCGGGGCGAGATGATCCGCTGCCCCTGGCACTACTGGGAATTCGACATCCGCACCGGCAAGAGCTGGTTCGACCCGAAGCGGGTGCAGGTCCGGCAATTCCCGGCGCATGTCGAGAAGGGGGCGGCGCTGGTCGAGGGGCCCTACACCGCCGAGACCTTCCCGGTCAGCGTCGAGGACGACTACGTGGTGGTCGAGGCCTGATTCATCCCCGCGACGTCGCTGGCGCGCCGTCGCGGGGGCCGGATGAATCCTTTCGGGCCCCGGGGGCGTCACAGCCTGTGGCGGCAGGCGGCGATGGCCGTCGAAGAGAGGCTTCAGTCCTTGCCGGCTTTCATGAAGGCGGCGAAGGCCTCGGCGTAATCCGGGTGCCAGCGCGACAGGGCCGGGCGGTTCTCGACGATGTCGCCCGCCGCCCAGAGGATGCGCCGCTCATCCATCGCCCGGTCCACGTCGTTGTCCGGGCAGAGGATGTAGAAATCCCCGGCCGCCAGCCGCTGCAGCATGAAGTCGACGGTCTGCTCCGGCGTCCAGGCCGCCGCCGGCTTCTCGGCGCGGCCCTTGGCCGTCAACCCGGTGAAGACGAAGCCCGGGATCAGCAGATGCGCCGTGATGCGGCAGCCGGGCGTGTTGCGCAGGCTGTGGGCCAGCGCCTCGGTGAAGGCCTTCACCCCGGCCTTCGAGACGTTGTAGGCCGGATCGCCCGGCGGCGTGGTGATGCCCTGCTTGGAGCCGGTGTTGATGATCCGGCCCGGCCGGCCGCGCGCCACCATGCCCGGCATGAAGCAGCGGCTGCCATGGATCACCCCCCAGAGATTGACGCCGATCACCCGCTCCCAGGCCTCGGGCGTGCCGGGGAGGTCGCTGCCCGGCTGGATGCCGGCATTGTTCATCAGCACGTCGGTGCCGCCGAAGCGCTCGCGCACCCGCGCCTCCAGCGCCTCCACCTCCTCGGCGCGGCTGACATCGACGGCGGCCGCCAGCACGCCGTCGCGGCCGCCGGGCGCGAGGGCGGCCAGCGCCTCGGCCGCCGCCTCCAGCCGCTCCCCGCCGCGATCGGCGATGCAGACCCGCAGCCCCGCCCGGGCCCAGTGCCGCGCCGCGGCGAGGCCGATGCCGGAGGCGCCGCCGGTGATCACCGCGACGGAGCCGGGGTCGAGAGCGATCTGGGTCATGGGGTCTCCTTCTGGCATTCGGTCGCATCCCGGCGGTCATGCCCCAGGGAAGCAAGCCCCAAGGGATCACCTGATTACCGAGCTACTTCCGTTCTGAGATGGGAATCCCTATATCTCAATGGGTTAACGTTTGGCAGGGCCGGAGATTGGGAATGGCGCGCAACGCGGTGCA
>NZ_QLIX01000027.1 GCF_003258945.1 Roseicella frigidaeris
CACAACTCACCTGACCAGACCGAAAACCCCGCTCCTCCATCCACAACCCGGGTCAATTCCTCATGGCAATCCCGGGTCAGCTCTCACTGGCATTCAACAGCGGGTGAAGATGTCCCAGCCGTTCACGAGCGCGGCCTCCGCGCCTCGGCCTCGGCGGCGCGCGCGGCGTCGCAGTAGAAGCGGGCCTGCTGCTCGGCCGTCATGCGGCCGCAGTAGCTGAGCTGGCGCGCCCGCTCGACCGGCCGGGTAGCCCAGTAGCGCGGGCTCGTCGGCGAGGTGAGGTCGCCCTGGTTGCGGCGGGCCTCGGCCTCCGCTCGGCGCGTCCGCTCCGCGTCGGGCGTGGCCGCAGGCGCCTCGGGCCGCATCCCGGCGCGGGCCCGCGCCTCGCGCTCGGCGACGACGATCCGGGCCTGGTCGGCGTTCACGCAGTCCGGGGTGCCGCGCAGCCGGCCTGGATCGTCCCGGCAGGCACGCGTGACGGCCTCCAGCGCCCAGGGGTTGGCGACGTACCAGGAGACCGTCCGCCGCTCCTGCGGCGGCAGCGGCTGCGCCACCCCGAGCGCCGAGCTCAGCGCCAGGAAGGCGAGCGTCCACAGCAGCAGCCCCAGCCCCCCGAGCAGGTCAGGGTCGAGCAGCCGCGGTGCCTGGCACCGCGGCACGAAGCACCCGCGCCGGATCATCGCCACCACCCCCGGCCGCGCGCCTCCTCGAGGATCTCGTCGATGCTCTGCTGGAGGCGCTCCTCGCGCTGCTGCTCGCGCACCTGCGTCTGCGCGATGAGGTAGGTCTGGATGTTCTGCGCCTGGACCTGCTGGTTCTGGATGTAGGCCTGCTCGACGCCGAGCCGGGCGATCAGCGCCTCGCGCTCCGACGGGTCCGGCGCGCCGTCGATGCGGCCTTGCAACTCCGCGAGGCCGGCGACGCGCTCCGCCGCCGACTGGTAGAGCTGGAGGGCGAGCGCCTGCGCGCCGGCCAAGCCGCCGCCGTTGGCGGCGATCTGGCGCGTGGTCCAGGTGTCGTCGCGCGGCGCGTAGACGGTGTTGCCGTTCAGCGTGCCCGTGTAGAGGCCAGACAGCGAGTTCAGCATGCCGCCCGCGCCGCCCGTGCCGTTCATCAGGCTCTGCGCGGCGTAGGGGTTGATCGGCAGCGGGTTGCGGATGCCGAGCATGTTCAGCGCCGAGACGGCGCTGCCGAGGTCTGTGACCCGCGTGATGGCCTGGTAGGTCATCACGAGCTGGTCGTACTGCTGCTTCATCTGCTGAAGCTGGCGGACCATGTCGGCCGCCTGCTGCGCCCAGGCGAGATTGTCGGTCAGCTCCTGCCGGCAGGTCGGGCAGACGACGGTCCACTGCGCGCGGGCCGGCGGGGCTGCCGCGGCGGAGAGGACAGCGAGCGCGGCGGCCACGGCCGCCCTGGTGGGGACGCGCGTCATGCGGGGACCTCCTCCTCCGTGGCGGCACGGCGCCGCCGGAACTCGTGCTCGAGCCGGCGCGGGTCGGCCCGCACCTCCTCGGGGAGCGCCTCGTAGGCGCGAAGCGCGGCCTCGCCGGCCGAGAGCGCGGCGAGCTGCGGCAGGCCGCGCAGGCGCAGCTCCGCGACGAGGCTCTCGCGCCCCTTGCACACGAGGAACTGGCCGGAGCCCTTCCCGAGCGCCCGCAGCGCGGCGAACTCACCCGGCGTGCGCTTCAGCCGGCCGACGTAGTCCTCCTCCGAGGCGCGCGGGTTCGGCAGGTGGATCTGGTTCGGGCACTGCTCCAGCAGCTCGGCGGCGATCGCGCTGTTCGCCGCGTCCGAGGGCGACTGCGTGATGAACACGACGACGCCGTTCTTCGAGCGGATGGTGCGCAGCTGCGCCGCGATCGGCCGGTAGAAGGCCGGGTCCTCCAGCACCCGCCAGCCCTCGTCCACGGGCAGCAGCAGGCGCCGGCGGCCGTCGAGGTGCAGGCCGATGCGGTGGAAGAGGTAGAGCAGGGTGGGCGCCGCCGCGCGGCCGTTCTTCAGGACGTCGGTGGCGTCGAGGCCGACCGTGCCACCCGAGAGGTCGAGCGCGTCGCGCGGCGCGTCCAGCACCCAGCCGAGCTCGCCGCCCCAGCACCACTTCAGGAGGCGCGCCCCGGCGCCGTCCACGTCCACGTCGGGGGCGAGGAAGGCCGCCACCTCCGCGAGCCGCCGGTGCTCGGGCGGGTTCTCCATGACGGTGCGGATGCCGAGCGCCAGCAGCCGCTCCTCCTCCGGCGTCAGGTCGCGCCAGCCGCCCTGGAGGATGCAGCCGCGCAGGAGGTCGAGGAGGAAGTCGAGGTTCGCCGGGGTCGGCTCCAGCCCCTTGAGCGGCGCGAACATCGGGTTGCCGCCGCCCATCACCGCGTAGGGCGCGCCGAGGTGCCCGAACAGCACCCGCCAACCCTGCTTGTGGTCGAGCCCGACGACGTCCGCCCGCCCCGCCGTGCAGGCGATGAGCGCGCCGACGAGCGTCGTCTTGCCAGAGCCGGTCTCCCCGGTGATGAGGGTGTTGCCGACGGCGTCGTCGCCCTCCCCGTCGTGCCAGTGGAAGGGGTAGGCCGTGCCGGCCGTGGTGCGAAGGGTGAGGATCGGCGCGCCCCAGCGCGAGCGCGGCACGCCGCGCGCCGGCCCGTGCAGCGGCGCCATGGCGGCGAGGTTGCGGGTGGACAGCGCCCCGGGCCGGGCGCGCAGGCGGTGGTTGCCCGCGAGCTGCGACAGCCAAGCCGCCATCAGCGCCTTGTTCTCGCGCGCGACCGCCGCCCCGCAGTTGGCGAGCGTCTTCCAGGCCGCGTTCACCACGTCGTCGAGCGGGTTCCGGCCTGGCCCGCCGGTCGCGTCGTCCAGCGCCGCCTCGACCCGAGCCGCGGCGACGGAGCCGAGGCCGGCGCCCCGCAGCGCCGCCGCGAAGCGCCGGTACCACGGCAGCGCGCCGCCGGCGCGGTCCGAGAAGACGGCGAGCGAGACGCTGTGCGCCCCCATGGCCATCCGCCCGGAGGCGACGCGGTCCGCGGCCTCGTCGAGCTCGGCGATCTGGCTGCGCGCCTTGTCGCCGGCCCAGACCATCTTGTTCTGCTGGCGGGTGAGCAGGCCGATCCCGCCCGAGCGGGTCAGCGGCTCGAAGTGGTGGAGGAGGGTGCAGCGGAACGGGGCCCGCTCGACCTCACCGAGCATCCCGGGGAAGGTGAGCGAGGGGTAGCCCTTGAAGGTGAGGATAGCGGCGAACTGGGTGTAGCCGGGGCCGCGCAGTTCCACCGTCTCGTAGTGGAACGCCACCTCCTCGGCGAACATTGCCTCGGCGAGCCGGCCCGTGGTGAGCGGGACGGGGCGCCAGACGCCGGTCGCCGCGAAGGCGAGGGCCTCCCCGATCTCGCTGAAGACCTGCCGGCCCCGCTCCGCCAGGCCGAGCGGCCGGGGGCCGTAGTCGGCCAGTTCCGAGAGGAGCCAGTCGCAGACCCGCTCAAGGTGGCGGGCGCGGTCGATCGCCCGCTCGCCGGCGGCGTCCGCGCCGCGCTTCCGTGCCCTGCGCCGCGCCCACCACTCCGCTCCGGCGCCGGCGGCGGGCCGCAGGTGGAGCCCGAGGAAGAGCCGGTTCTCGTAGAGGAGGCCGTCCAGCAGGCGTTCGCGGTAGCCGGCGGCGAAGGCCCGCGCGAAGGGGGTGAGCCGCGGGTCGGGCTCCGGGACGGTGTCGGGATCGGCGAGGCTGCGGCAGAGGTAGACCGAGACCACGAGCCGGTCGCCGGCGGGCACGTTGAGCAGGGTGCCGTTGAGGCGCTCCACCCGCTCGAGCAGGTCGGCGTCGCTCGCCGTCTCGGCCGACAGGCCATCGAGCGCGAGCATGGCGTAGGCGCCGTCGTCGGAGAGCCGCAGCACGCGGTCGGTGAGGTGGCCCTCGATCGGGACGTGCTCGCCGAGCGTCGGCGCACGGGGCGCGAAGCGGCTAGACACCGGACACCAGGTCCTTCGCGCGCCGCGGCGCGCGGTCCGGCAGGGCACGCAGCACGCCGCCGATCGTCTGGCCGCGCGTGACGTACCACATGCGCAGCTCGTGGAAGAAGTGCGGGTTGCGGTTCGTCAGCGCCACCATCGGCAGGTGCCAGACGAAGAAGGTGGCCCACCAGAGCGGGCTGCCGAGCACCATGCCGAGGAGCCAGGTGCCGAAGAGGTTGAGGTAGTAGCCCTCCATCGGCACGCCCCACCGCATCGCCGGGCGCGTCGCGGCGAGGAACAGCGTGTCGCGGCTGGCGGCGGGGGACATCGCTCAGCTGCCGATGAAGGTGTTGACGAAATAGGCGCCGGTGAAGGCGGCGGCGCCGAAGAACATCGCGACGAAGCCGGCCGAGGGCGGCGCCATGCGCGCAGCGGCGGCGAGGAAGGCGATGACGACGCAGGCGATGATGAAGGCGATCCCGAAGGGACCGACGAGGAACTGCGCGAGGGCCGTCAGCGCGCGGGTCAGGACGTCTCCGCCACCCATGGGCGATCTCCTACCGGCCGGTCACGAGGTCCCGTCCCGGGCGGCCGCGACCCAGGTCGGGGAGGAGGGGAGGGGGGACCGGCGCCTGGCTGGCGCCGGCGAGCCCGTCGGGGCCGGCGGCGAGCGCCGCCGCGTGCTGCCCGACGCGGCGGGCGACCGCGGCGGCGTAGCCCGGCGCGCCGCCGACGCGGCCGCTGTTGTAGAGTTGGAAGGCGGCGTCCCGCAGGTTGCCGGCCAGGTGCGCCGCGCCCGCGCGCATGTTCTCGCAGGGGTCCAGCGCCGTCTCGACGGTGAGGCCGTGGCGGCGCCAGTTGGCGCGGTGCGTGATCTGGAACCAGCCGAGCCCGAGCGTGCTGCCCGCCGCGTCGCGCGCGGCGGCGACCGCCACGGCCTCGGCCCGCGTGGTCGGGAACAGGCTCTCGCCCGTCGCCTCGTCGCGGATGGCGAAGGGGCGAAAGCCGGATTCCCGCTCGGCGACGGCCGCGAGCTCGGGCAACAGACGCCGGTGCTCCTCGGGCAGGCAGCGCGGGTCGCGCGCGACGCACAGGAACAGCGCCAGGCCGGCGAGCGCCTCGCAGCCGGTCACCGCGCACCGCCGGCGCGGCGCGGGTCGCTACTCGGGCGGCGGCGGGTCGGGGACGTCCACGCCGGCCGGCAACGGGCTGTCGTTGGCCTTGACGTGTTTCGTGGTGGCGCCGCGCGGCAGGACCGAGCGCAGCCGCGCGAGGCGGGGGCAGTCCTCCTCGTGGAGCGAGACGGGCAGCTTGTAGGACATGTCGTCGCGGAGGAAGCGCAGGAGCCGGTCGAGGTCGCGCCAGCCGCGCACGCCGGGGCCGCGGAAGAGCGCGATGGCGACGTAGCCGCGCCGCCAGGAGGGCAGGAGGTAGGGCACGTGGTCCACGCCGCCGTCCGGGTCGCGGCGCGCGACCACGACGGCGGCCTCGATCCGGCCGCCGCGGAGCAATCCCTCGCGCAGATCCGCTTCGCCGAGCGTGTCGCCCAACCCCCGACCGCTCCTCCGATTCGTGCCGGCGGGAGGCTAGCGAATTCCGCAATCCGGGCGAGGCCCTGGCTGGGCGGGGAGAGGGACGCGGCGGGGGCGCAAACTACCGAAAGCTGCACTGTGGTCCGGCTCCGAAGGGGCGGAGACGGGCGATGCTACCGATGGTGGTAGAGCGCATACAAGATGCAATCCGATCCAAGTTCGGCCCGAGAGGTAGGACTTTTCTTCACTCTGCCGTGAAGAACAAAACTGGACTCGAAAGAACGGTCAGAAAGTCGAGACGGGACTCAGCCGCCGCGCCGGGTCAGTGCAGCAGCCAGTGGGGGTGCCAGTCCAGCCCCGGCGTTCCGTCGGGCTGGAGATGACAAGTCCGCGTTATCGAGCGGGACCGGCCAGAAACACTCCACCTGGCCCTCCTCGCCGCGGAGCGCGAGGAAGACGACCCGCGTCACCTCGCCGTCCTCGCCCGTCTCGACGGCGAGGCGGAACATCAGCCCCTCCGACCCGCCCGCGTCGCCGAGGGCCAGCGCCAGTTGCTGCGCCTCGCTCTCCTGCTGGCGGAGCGTGCGCTTCGAGGGCTCCTCCGCGTCGCCGCGGAAGAAGCGCACCGGCACGCCGTCGATGAGGAAGACGAAGTGGTGCGTGTGATCCAGCACGCCGAGCCAGCGGTAGCGCCCGCCCTCGGCCGCCTGGCGCAGCCGGTTGCGTGAGAAGGAGTAGGCTCGGCAGCCGATGGACCAGGCGTCGTCGCCGGCCCAGGGATCGGCCATGGCGACGGCGTCGGCGCGACCGCGGGCCAGCAGGCGCGCGCAGGCCGAGAGGCGCTCCTCGGTCAGCGCCGGGTGCAGGTCCCAGGGCGTCCGCTGCCCACCTCCTGTCGTGGCGTCCTCTGGCTTGTCCATGCCCGCGCAGTATCGGCTCCGTCGGCCCTGCGTCCAAGCGGCCTTTGGGCGTCTCCCCCGCTTCCGGGGGCCGCACCCTACTCGCAGCCGCCGGCCGCTCCCGGAGCCATGCCGGGCATGTCTCCGCCCTCCGGGTCACGGCCGCTGACGCAGGACATTGGCCGCGGACGCGGCCCGCGCGGGGCACCACGGGGCGCCGCCCCAAGGTGCCCCTCGGCACGCGGTCTACGGCGCGGCAGGACCCCTCGCTCGCATGGCCCAAAGGGCCACGCTCCCTCCGGGGCCCGGCCGCGCCCGCCCGCATGCCACCCCTCCTTCCCCGGTCTCGGCGACGCCAGGGAAGCAGCGGGGCTGCTTCCCGCTGCGCAGGAAGAGAAAGGGTTGGCACCAATGTCTTTCATCGGTCGCACCACGATCCTCCGCCCGAACGGCGTCACCCCGCTGTCGGACGAGGACATCCGCAAGCTCGCGCCCTCCGCCTTTGCCACGGAGGCGCACGAGAGCCGCAGCGCGCGCTACGCCTACATCCCGACCTCCGAGGTCATCCGCGGCATGCGCGAGGGCGGTTTCCTGCCGATGGCCGCCGGGCATCCTGAAGGCGCTCGGGGTGGTGTTGGTGATCGCCGGCGTGAAGCTGATCGGCGTCTATTGACCGGCCCGACGGTGCAACAGGCCGACCCGTGCGGCGGCGCCTTGACCTTCCCCCCATGGAAAGGGCCAGGCTTGCGCTATGGCAGCGCCGCAACCCAAAGGACCGATAACGGCTGAAGGGATCAACTGGATCGGCCTCTGGACCCTCTATCGCCGCGAGGTGCGCCGCTTCCTGGCGGTAGCGGCGCAAACGGTGGCCGGGCCGGTGGTGACCACGCTCCTCTTTCTCGCCGTCTTTGCCGTTGTCATGAGCCGGCGCGGTCCGCCGCAGCCGATCGGGGATGTATCCTATCTGGAGTTCCTGGCAGCGGGGTTGGTCGTCATGACCATGGCGCAGAATGCGTTCGCCAACACCTCCTCCTCGCTCCTGATCGCCAAGGTCCAGGGCAACATCGTCGATCTTCTGGTGGCGCCCCTCTCGCCGATGGAGCTCGTCGCCGGCTTCGCCCTGGGCGCGGTGACGCGTGGCCTGCTGGTCGGTGCGGCCGTCGCCCTCGCCATGGGGCCGTTCGTCTCTTTCCGTGTCGCGCACCCGGGCTTCGTCGTTTTCCACGCGTTGGCGGCCTGCCTGCTGCTCGGGCTGCTCGGCATCCTCGGCGGGCTGTGGGCACAGAAGATGGACCACCTTGGCGCGGTGACCAGCTTCGTCGTGACGCCGCTTACCTTCCTGTCCGGCACCTTCTACTCGGTCGCCGACCTGCCACCGTCCTTCCAGGCGGTGGCGCATGCCAATCCGTTCTTCTACATGATCGACGGCTTCCGCTACGGCATCACCGGCCATGCTGATGGCTCGCTGGCCGTCGGGCTGGCGGTCATGGCCGGCGCCAATCTTCTCCTGGCCGTGGTGAGCTGGCGGCTCATGACGGCCGGTTGGCGGCTGACCGCCTGATGGACGGAATCTCCGGCGTCCTCTTGCCCCTGGGCCTGGGGCTGCTCGGCTTCATCGAGCCCTGCTCCATCGGCTCCAGCCTGCTGTTCCTGCAGCTGGTGGAGGGCCGCCCGGCTGCCACGAAGGTGATGCAGGCGGTGGTGTTCACGCTCACCCGCGCCGTCATGGTTGGCCTGCTCGGCGCAGCGGCCGCGCTCGTCGGCACTGCGTTCCTCGGCTTCCAGCGGGCTGCCTGGGTGGGGCTGGGCGCGCTCTATGTCGTGCTCGGCCTGGTCTATCTCACCGGCCATGCCGGGCGGCTCATGCGCCCCCTCGGGCCAAGTCTGGGACGCCTGTCGGGCACCGGCGGGGCGGCGGCGCTGGCGGTGCTGTTCGGCCTGAACATCCCGGCCTGCGCCGCGCCCCTGCTGGCTGTGGTGCTCGGATCGGCGGCAGTCGGTGGGTCGGCGCAGGTGGCCCAGGGATTCTTCATGCTGGCGCTGTTCGGCCTGGCGCTGTCGCTGCCGCTGACCCTGGCGCTGCTCTGGGCACCCGCGCGCCGCGCGATCGACCAGCTGATGGGGCTGTCCGCCCGCGTGCCGGTCGCCATCGGCCTTCTGCTCGCCCTGTTCGGCGCCTGGTCGATCTATCTCGGCCTGAAAGGCTGACCGATGGGGGAAGGCGCACCGGCCGCCGCCATCGAGATCGCAGGCCTCGAAAAAGTCTATTCCGGGAGTGGTGGACGGGCCGGCAAGCACGCCCTGAAGGGCGTGAGCCTGACCATCCCACGGGGCAGCATCTTCGGCCTGCTCGGGCCGAATGGGGCCGGCAAATCGACCCTCATCAACATCCTGGCCGGGCTGGTCCGCAAATCGAGCGGCCAGGTGCGGGTCTGGGACATTGATCCCGACGTGGCGCCCCGAGCAGTGCGCGCATCCATTGGCGTCGTGCCCCAGGAACTGACCCTCGATCCGTACTTCCCGGCGCGCGCGGCGCTCGAACTGCAGGCCGGCCTCTTCGGCATCCCCAAGTTGGCGCGACGCACCGACGAGCTACTCGCAGCGCTCGGCCTGGCGGACAAGGCAGACGCGCCCGCCCGCAGCCTGTCCGGGGGCATGCGCCGGCGGCTCATGGTCGCCAAGGCGCTGGTCCACCATCCGCCGGTTCTCGTGCTCGACGAGCCGACCGCCGGCGTCGATGTCGCGCTGCGCCAGCAGCTCTGGGCCTATGTCCAGGACCTCAACCGCGCCGGCACGACCGTGCTGCTGACAACGCACTACCTCCACGAAGCCGAAGCCTTGTGCGACCGCATCGCGGTGCTGGCCGATGGCGAGATTCGGGCGAACGACACGACCGACGCCCTGCTGCGGCGGGTGGAGGACAAGGCACTGACCATCGAGCTGGCCGTCCCCCTGGCGGAGGTGCCCGAGGCGCTTTGCCGCTTCCATCCGGTACTGGCGGGGCCGCAGGCGCTGGTCTTCCGCTACGGGCGAAGCAGCGGCGCGGCGGACGAAATCCTTGCGGCCGTCCAGTCCGCCGGACTGGTCGTGCGCGACCTCACGACCAGCCAGGCGGACCTGGAGCAGGTCTTCCTCGATCTCTTTCGCCGGAGCTGATGGGCTTCCGAGCGCAACGGAATTCGAGGAAAAGCCTATGATTTCCTACAGTTAGCCGAGGATTTGGTGTATAATCAGCTCCAGGATCAACCCCTTCAGGAGCTCTCCGATGAAGCCGAAGAAAAATTTTCGTACCCGCAACCAAAACAAGGCTTTGCCAAACGGCAAAAAAGCCTTTAAGATCAGTGGTTTGCGTCGCTTTTTCCTGGCACTGCCCTTCAGTGCAGCGGGAAAGGCCGCTGCACTGAAGGGCAGTGCCATATAGCACATTTTGCGGCAAAAGTCAATCTTGAATACCACATATTGTGTCGATATGCTGCACTCCAGCGCAGTAGGGCATAGCCCGCTTTCCCATAAAATCTGATACTGGCGTCTGGCCTCAGACCGTTCGCTCAGTGACGGAGGGGCGAACAGGCCGAAGCGCCATCAAGGCGATGAAGGCACTCAAGCAGCACGCGGCCGAGACGGCGACCGACGCCGCGCCGTACCAGTCGATCAGCAGCCCCAACAGGAACGGCGCACAAGCCTGGATGAAGCGCGACGGCGCGCCGAGCAGCCCCTGGCGCAGGCCGTAGCCCTCCGGGCCGAAGATGGCGAGCGGCAGCGTGCCCTTCACGATGGTCAGCACGCCGTTGCCGGCACCGTGCAGCAGCACGAACGCTGCCGCCGCCGGCGCGCCGATGAAGAACAGGGCCGCCGCGCCGATCGGATGCGCGATGCAGGCCAGGCGCGCTGAGATCAGCGGATGCGCCTTTCGCAGCAGGCCGAACTCTGCCACGTGCGCATCGCCCGGCGGACCCGGGGCTGGTATGAGGCCGGGATGTCCCAATAGCGCTCGAGACCGTAAGGCCATCATTTCGCCGTTGCTGTCGGCCAATGGCGAAGTGTGTGCCATGGGCGTAGTCTTCGGCAGCGCAGGGAGCTAACGGCCTCTCGGCGGTCGGTCAAAGTAGCGGTGCAGGTCGTCAAAGATCTCCGCGCCACGCCGCAGCCGCTCCTCGTCGTCCGAGGTCGCGGCGCAGAGGCCCCCAATCAGGGTGCGGACGCCGTCGGCCTCAGGCCGGCCGAACTTGCCGTCTTTGAGATCGATGTCGTGCACGATCTCCGCCACTGCCGCGAGCGCCCGGTCGCCTGAAAGGCCAGCACGGCCGAGCAGCACCTCAAAGGTGCAGCGGTCGCCCTCGTGGGTGACCTCAGCCTCCGCCATGTCGAAGCGGACCTCGCCCGGGCCTAGCTCGGCGGCCTTGCCGGGGACGAAGCGGAAGCGCGCTTCTGGGTCGATGAAGCGACGCACCAGCCAGGCCGAGGCGATGCGGTCCACGTGCACGCCGGCACGGGTGACCCATATCAGGCCTCTCAAGGCTTCGGCCGGCGCCGCCGTCGCCTGCGGGGGAGGGGCCGCCTGGGCCTCGTCCTGCGCGGCCAAGCGCGCCGTCAAGCTGGCGAGCAAGCCCTCGACCGCCTGCCGCCCGTGCGCGCCGAAGAAGTCGATGGCCGCGACCTGGTCCAGCCGCGAGCGGAGCCGGCTGAGCCGGGAGCGGGCATCGCTGCCGGGAGCCTCCCCGGCCTTGCCCGCCTCCTCGGCCTCGGCGGCGAGCTGGCGGGCCTCCTCGGCCAGCGCCTCGTAGTCGGCGTCGCGGGCACGGTCGAAGAGGGCACGCACGTCGGCATCAGTCATGCCCTCCACCAGCCGCGCCTCGCAGACCAGCGGCTCGCCGCCGGCCTCGGTGATCTCCTTGGCCAGCCAGCCGAAATCCTCCTGCGCCTCGGCGGTGGCGGGCAGGGCGTAGGCCGCGTTCTTCACCGCCACCGCGCCCAGCGCCTGCAGGCGGCGCCAGACCTTGACCCGCAGGTAGGCCGGCTTGGCCGGCAGCTGGAACACCAGCAGGAGCCAGCGTTCGCCCGTCCCGCTCTCGGCGGAGATCGCCGCGGCAGGGTCGGGCGGTCGCGGGGCCTTGGACTTGGAGCTCATCCCGACCGAGTATCCTCCATCCGCGCCGGGACGGCACCCGGTGGCGGCGTGACGCTGCTCCCGCGCAGCCTGGCTGTGGCCCGGGCGGTCTCCTCGGGCGGCCTCACCCGCGCAAAGGCCCGCAGCAGCAGCAGGTCGTAGGTGATCTTCACGGCTCCGGCGAGGACGAGCGGCCAGCCGAAGGCGCTCAGCCCCATCAGCCAGCCCGACAGGAGGGGGGAGGCGGCGGAGGCGAGCCCCCGCGGCACGGCGGTGACACTGGCCGCCGCCGGCCGCTCATGCGGCTCGACCACCGCCATCACGTAGGAGGAGCGGGTCGGCACGTCCATCTGCGACAGCAGCGCGCGCAGGACCAGCAGGGCGAAGGCCAGGAACGCCGTCGGCGCGAAGGCGGTGGCGATCAGGAACACGCTCGAGGGCAGGTGGGTGAAGACCATGGTGTTCACCAGGCCGAAGCGGCGGGCGAGTGGCACGGCGGCGAAGTAGGACACGGCCGAGCAGAGCCCCGTGGCGAAGAAGACCGCGCCCACGGTCGCGACCTCAAGACCGAAGCGCTCGGAGAGCCACAGGGCGAGCAGGGAGTTGACGACGAAGCCGCCGCCGAAGCTGTCCAGCGCGAAGAGGGCCGCCAAGCCGTAGACGCGGCGGCGCGACGGCCCGAGGGGCGCCGGCGGCGCCTCGCCCGTGGCCTCGGCGCGCGGAGACAAGCCGCGGTAGAGGAGGAAGCTCACCAAGCCCAGCACGCCGTAGAAGGCGAAGAGGGCATCGGTGACGGCGGCCGGGCCCAACCACGGGCCCAGCCAGTCCACCAGCCCGGCCGCGAGGGCGCCGGCGGCCCCGACGACGGAGCCCACGAAGGCGTAGCGCGCGAAGGCCGCCGTCCGGTCGGCCTCGGCCACGGACTGGGCGAGCACCGTGTGCTCGAGCGGCAGGAAGACGCCGGTATCCCCGCCGGTCGGGCTGATCGTGCCGACGAAGGCGATCAGCAGCAGCGGCCAGAAGCCCTCCACCCCAGCGAAGGCGAGGCCGGTGGCGGCCATCAGCAGGCTGGCGGCGAGCAAGGCGGGACGCCGGCGGATGCGGTGGCCCACCGCCCCGAGCGCCAGCGTCAGCAGCGACGAGCCCAGCAGGGTGGCGGTGGAGATCGCCCCGACCGCGAGCGCGTCCAGCCCGAGCGCGGCTAGGTGGACCGGCAGCAGGATGGCGACGTAGCCGTCGCCGAAGGCGCGCAGCGCCCGGGCCCACAGGATGCGGCGGATATCGCCCGTGGCGGCGTCCATGCCGTGGTGTTCCTCCCTGCGACGTCCGGGCGGGCCTGCCCGGTGCGGTCACTTCGCAACCGATATGGCATATGTATCTCATATCAGTAAACATGAAACACTTGTATCTTGATCAATTTTCTGCCTACCCTCCGCGGCAACCGACCGATCACCCCGGAGGAAGCGCCCGTGCCGCACACCGTGACGCCGCTGCCGTTCAAGCCCCCGCGGCTGCAGGGCCTCTCCGAGCGGCTGCTCGCCAGCCACTACGAGAACAACTACGGCGGGGCGCTGCGACGGCTGAACGCGATCGAGCGGCGCCTGGGCGAACTCGACTGGGGATCGGCGCCCGTCTTCGAGATCAATGGACTGAAACGCGAAGAACTGATCGCCGCCGGCTCCGTCATCCTGCACGAGGTCTACTTCGACGGCCTCGGCGGCGAGGGCGGCGACCCCGCCGGGGACCTCGCCGCGGCACTCGAGCGCGATTTCGGTTCAGTCGGGCGATGGCGGACGGAGTTCACCGCTATGAGCAAGGCGCTCGCCGGCGGCTCGGGCTGGGTGGTGCTGGCCTGGTCGCCGCGCCTGGGCCGGCTGGTGAACCATTGGGCGGCCGACCACGCGCACGGCCTGGCCGGCGGCGTGCCGGTCCTCGCGCTCGACATGTACGAGCACTCCTACCACCTCGACTTCGGCGCCCGCGCCGGCGACTACGTGGACGCGGTGATGCGCAACCTGCACTGGGAGCGCTTAGGCCGGCGCCACCAGGCCGCCGTGAGCACCCCTGCCGCCTCGGGCGAGAACCACGGCGGCAGCGATGCCATCGCACCCGAGCGTGTGCGCGACATGCTGGCGAGCGGCGAGCCCGTGACGGTGCTCGACGTGCGCAAGCCGGAGGATCTGACCCGCGCCGCCGACCGGATCGCCGGGTCCAGCTGGCGCGATCCCGAGGCCATCGCATCCTGGGCGGAGGCCCTGCCGCACGACCGGCCTATCGTCGCCTACTGCGTCTACGGCTTTCAGGTCAGCGGCGATGTGGCCGCCGCGCTGCGCCGGCGCGGCCTCAACGCCCGCGTCCTCGCCGGGGGCATCGCCGCTTGGCACGCCATCGGGGCGCCGGCCGCGCCTCTGCCCCCCAACGTCACACAGGGAGCCTGACGCCATGGCCACGTGGATCACCCGCGAGCGCCCGAAGATCGACCGCATCGCCTGCCCCTGGCTGATTCGGCGCTTCGTCGACCCGGCCGCCGAGTTCCTCTACGTACCGACCGACCGAGTCTTTGCCGTGGCGAAGGAGACCGGCGCGACGCCGTACGACATTCCGGGCGCCGATCCCTTCTCGCACGACGGCGAGCTCTGCACCTTCGATGCCTTCCTGCAGCACTACCGGCTGGACGACCCGGCGCTGCATCGGCTGGCGGTGATCGTGCGCGGCGCCGACACGGCGCGGCACGACCTCGCCCCGGAGGCCTCCGGCCTGCATGCGATCTCGATGGGCCTGTCGGCGATCATCCCCGATGACCACGCCATGCTGGAGCAGGGCATGGTGATCTACGACGCCCTCTACGCCTGGTGCCGCGGCGACGCCGGCGAGGTGCACAATTGGACGCCGCCGAAGGCCGCCGCATCCGCCGAAGGGCCGGTGAACGCAGTGGGCCAGGACGTCGTCGAGGAGGCGTCGGAGGAGTCCTTTCCGGCGAGCGATCCGCCCTCCCACACGCCGATAGCCAGGCCCGGCGCGCCCAAGAGCCGGTGAAGCCAAGGCAGATGGGGCACCTGCGTTCGCAGAACGAGAATCCGGTAGCACGACAGCGGCGGACCCACAGATGAAGACCGACGCGTCCGCGTCCACCGCCGAGGGCGGGGCGGAGGCCGCTCCCCCGCGGCTCTCGCAGGCGCAGATCTTCTGGCGCTTCCTGCACTTCGGTTTCCTCGCCTGGGGAGGACCGGTGGCGCAGATCGCGATGATCCGGCGCGAGCTCGTCGAGGAGGAGCGGTGGGTCTCGAGCCCGAGGTTCAACCGGCTGCTCGCGGTCTACCAGGTCCTCCCGGGCCCGGAGGCGCACGAGCTGTGCGTCTTCCTCGGGACGCTCCCGGGCGGGCGGCTGGGCGGCTTCCTCGCGGGCCTCGGCTTCATGCTGCCGGGCTTCGTGCTGATGTTCGCCCTCTCCTGGCTCTACTTCTCGACCGACCTCGCCCGGACGGCACTCGGCGCCGCCTTCCTGGGCGTGCAGCCGGCGGTGATCGCGCTGATCGTGGCGGCCGTGCACAGAATTGGCAGCCACATCGTCGTCGACGGATGGCTGTGGGGGATTGCGATCGCCACGGGACTCGCCGCCTTCGGCGGCACGCCGTTCTGGATCGCGCTGCCCGCCGCCGGCCTGTTCTACGTCCTGGCGGCTAGCGGCCGGCGCGCCCTGGCCGTTCTTCTGGCCGTGGCGTTCGCCGCCGTGGCGCTGTACTACGCCTGGCTCCTGCTGGGTGCCCCGGCGCAGCCTGCCGGAGGCACGGCCGCGCCGGCCGAGTCTGTTGGCCAGGGCGCATCGCTCATCGGCCTGTTCCTCTCTGGTCTGAAGGCGGGCCTGCTGACCTTCGGCGGTGCCTATACCGTCATTCCGTTCCTGCGCGACGACGCGGTCGGCAACGGCTGGATGACCGACGCGCAGTTCCTCGACGGCCTCGCGCTCTCGGGCATCCTGCCGGCGCCGCTGATCATCTTCTCCACCTTCGTCGGCTACTTCGGCGGAGGGCCGCTCGGCGCCGTCGCGATGACGGTCGGCATCTTCCTGCCGGCCTTCAGCTTCTCGCTCCTCTTCCATGACCAGCTCGAGCGGCTCGTCGAGAACAAGGCGATGCGGACCTTCCTGGAGGGGGTGTCGGCGGGCGTGGTGGGCCTCATCGCGGCCACGACGGTCGAGCTCGCCCACAAGACGCTCGGGAACGTGCCGGGCGTGCTGCCCGCCGTCGCGATCTTCGGCGCGGCGCTGGCCGTCCTCTATCTCTGGAAGGCGAAGACGAACGTGGTCTTCGTCGTCCTCAGCGCCGGCCTCGCCGGGTGGCTGCTGTTCGGGGGCCAGGGATGAGCGAGGGAGGTCCGCGATGAACAGAAGGCCCGCCGGATCCCACGCGTGTCGCCGGGGGTGGATCGGGGCGGGCGGCGGCGCGGCGCGGTTCGGCCGCCTCGAGATCAGGACCCTGCAGCGAAACGGGAGGCCCGAATGCTCTACGCCATGAAGCCGCTCGCCTGCGATCCCGCACGGATCAAGGGCATGTCGGAGCGGCTCATCGTCAGCCACTACGAGAACAACTACGGCGGCGCGGTGAAGCGCCTCAATTCGATCGCCGACCAGCTCGCCTCGCTGGACTTCGACGGCGCGCCGGGCTTCGTGGTCAACGGGCTCAAGCGCGAGCAGCTGATCGCGATGAACTCCATGATCCTGCACGAGGTGTTCTTCGCCTCGCTCGGGGAGGAGAGCGGGCCGGACGATGTCCTCCAGGAGGCGCTCGCGCGGGACTTCGGCTCCGTCGAGCGCTGGCGGTCCGAGTTCGTGGCCATGGGCAAGGCGCAGGCCGGGGGCTCGGGCTGGGTGCTGCTGACCTGGTCGAAGCGCGACCGGCGGCTCGTGAACGCCTGGGCCGCGGACCACACGACGACCGTGGCGGACAGCACGCCGGTCCTGGCGCTCGACATGTACGAGCACTCCTACCACATGGACTACGGCGCCAAGGCCGGCGACTACGTCGGTGCCTTCATGGCCGCGATCAACTGGGGCAGCGTCAGGCGCCTCCTCGACGAGGCGCGCGGGCCATGAGCCGCGCGGCCCTCAGAGTGCCGAGGAGGGCCGGCACGGTCGCGCTCCGCGCCGTCCGGGTGGCCATGGGGGTGTTTCTCCTGCTGGCCGGCGGCGGGGCGGCGGCCGCCCGCGCGCCGGACGGCCGCACGACGCTCGCGCTCGAGCGTGCCTGCCAGGCCGAGAACGGCGAGGCGGGGAGCTGGTGCGCCGCGTACCTGATGGGCGTCGCCGACACGCTCACCGCCTTCGGAAAGGGGGGGCACCGGGGCGGATTGTGCAATCCGAACTACGACCCGGAGACCCTCGCGCGCGCCTTCGTCGCGTGGGCCCAGCGGCACTCGGAACTCCGTAACCTCGACATGCTGGCCGGCGCCACGGCAGCGCTCCGGGAGCGCTGGCCGTGCGCCTGAGCCGGCGAACGTGGTGCGGCCCGCATGGGGCCGCACCACGCCCGGTCGGCCGGGCGTCAGCGACGCGGCTCGGTCTCGCGGCGGACGACCGTTCCGTCCGCGGTGACGTAGACCTCGACCTCGCGACCGGAGGCGTCCTTGCCTTCCAGCTCGTAGAGCTGGCGGCCGTCGACGGTCACCCTCGCCGCTTCGGTGATCTGCACCCCACCGAGCGCCCGCTGCGCCGCCTGCATCGCCGCCTGCGGCACCTCGGAGAGCTGGATCTCCTGCTCGTTGTGCTCCCTCGCCTCCTGGCCCTGCCGCTGCTGCTGCGCCAGGGCCGGCGCGGCGGCGAGGACCGCCGCGAGCGTCGCGATCATGCCGAACTTGGTACGTCTCATGCTCTGCCTCCTGGGTTTGGGAGTCCTGCCCCGCGCCTGAGGCCGTGGGGTCGGTCCATCGCGCCACCGAGCGGGGTGGAGGAGAAACTGATACAGGTGAAGCGAGTTTCCAATGTGATAGGCAAGATGTATCATCGCAACCTTCCACCGCTGGCTCGCCCGGCATCCCTGCCGGGTCCGGTGGTGGCTTCGCGATGGTTTTTTGCCGAGACCGCCCACCGGCCAGGGCGGGCAAACCGACAGGGGTAAAGGACGCATGACGGCTTCGAAAATTACCTGCAGCCACACGCTGCCAGACGCGCGGGTGCCGCAATGACGGC
This sequence comes from Roseicella frigidaeris, assembly GCF_003258945.1. Taxonomy (GTDB): domain Bacteria; phylum Pseudomonadota; class Alphaproteobacteria; order Acetobacterales; family Acetobacteraceae; genus Paracraurococcus; species Paracraurococcus frigidaeris. The sequence goes on from NZ_QLIX01000027.1 coordinate 17,650, forward strand.
GGCGGATGGCTCGGCAGCAGCGGCCGCGGAACCGGCCTCCGCCGGCACCGCCTCCGGCGCGCCCGCCACAGCGCCGGCCGAGGTGCCGGGTCTGCCCACCTTCGGCGAAGCCTTGCGAGTGTGGTTGAAGATCGGCCTGCTCTCCTTCGGCGGTCCGGCCGGACAGATCGCGCTGCTGCACCGCGAGGTGGTGGACGACCGCCGCTGGGTCTCCGACGCGCGTTTCCTGCATGCGCTCAACTTCTGCACCCTGCTTCCTGGGCCGGAGGCGCAGCAGCTCGCGACCTATCTCGGTTGGCTGTTGCACGGGGTGAAGGGCGGCATCGCCGCCGGCGCGCTGTTCGTGCTGCCGGGCGTGGCAGTCATGCTGGGGCTGTCCATCCTCTATGCGACGCTGGGCGAGGTGCCGATCGTCGCGGCGCTGTTCTTCGGCCTCAAGGCCGCGGTGCTGGTGCTGGTGATCGAGGCGCTGCTGCGGGTGGCCAGGCGGGCGCTGAAGACGAACGAGGCATGGGCGCTGGCCGGCGCCGCCTTCCTGGCGCTCTACGCCTTTTCCGTGCCCTTCCCGGTCGTGGTGCTGATTGCGGCGCTGATCGGCTATCTGGCGCCTGGGCACTTCCGCGCCGGCAGCCATGGCTCGGCGAAGGACGGTTCCCCGGCCGTGCTGGACGCGGTGCTCGCCGCCGACCCTGGGCGCCCGGCCCGGCTCGCGGCAAGCGCCTGGCGCGCCGGATGGGTCGCGGTCGCGCTCTGGGTCCTGCCGGTGGCGGCGCTGATGGCCCTCGGCGGCGGGGTCCTCGCCGATGTCGCCTGGTTCTTCTCGAAGATGGCGGTGGTGACCGTCGGCGGCGCCTACGCCGTGCTCGCCTACGTCGCGCAGGAGGCCGTGCAGGGCTACGGCTGGCTGACCGCGGACCAGATGCTGGTGGGCCTCGGCCTCGCCGAGACCACGCCCGGCCCGCTGATCCTCGTCCTCCAGTTCGTCGGCTTCCTGGCCGGGTATGGCGCCGGCGGGCTCGTCTTGGGCGTGCTGGCGTCGTTGCTCACCGTGTGGGTCACCTTCGCGCCCTGCTTCGCCTTCATCTTCCTCGGCGCCCCCTACGTCGAACGGCTGCACAACAACCGCGCACTGACGGGCGCCCTGGCCGCGGTGACGGCAGCGGTGGTGGGCGTGATCGCCAACTTGGCGCTCTGGTTCGGTCTGCGCGTGCTGTTCGCAGACGTCCGCCGGGTGGAGATCGGCCCGGCGACGCTTGACATGCCGGTCCTCGGCAGCCTGGACCCGCTCGCCCTGGCGCTCGCGGCCCTGGCCGCGGCCTGCCTGTTCGGCTTCAAGATCGGGCTGCTGCGGACCCTCGGCGTGACGGCTGCGGCGGGCCTTGTCCTGAGGATGGCGGGCTTGTGACGCGCCGGCTCCGCCTTCCCGCCTTCGGGATCCCCGCTGCTGCGGCGGCCGGGCTGTTGCTCGGCGCGGCGTGGCTCGGGGCCGTCGCGGCGGCCGAGCCGCAACGGGACGGTTTCCGCCGTCTGTCCGCCACGGAGATCCGCGCGCGCGTCGTCGGTCGCGAGATCACCGACGACTTCCATTGGGGCGAGTACTACCGCGGCGACGGCGTGCTGGTCCTGACCGACATGGGCCGCCGCAGCTTGGGCCGGTGGCGGATCGAGCGTGACCGGTTGTGTCGGCGGCGCGACCCGGCCGCCACCGGGTACGAGTGCTTCCAGGTCTGGGTGTCCGGCGACGAGGTCAGCCTGCGCCAGAGCGAAACGGACCGACCTTTCCCGGTCTTCATCCGGAGGCACGAAGGCGGCGCCGGCGGCTGACCGTCACCGGGCCAAGAGTTTGGGCGAAAACAACAGAGGAGAACGGCAATGTCATTTAAGCTCATGTTTCACGCCGCGCTGGCCGGGCTCGCCCTCGCGGCGTCGGTCGGCCTGGGCCACGCGCAGCACCAGGGTGCCGGTGCCGGCGGCCCACCCGATTGGCAGCGCACCGTCGCGTCCACGCTCGGCAAGCCGGGTACCCAGCAGGATGGCGGCGTCTATCGGGTGGCGCTGCCGCGCACCGACCTGAAGGTCACGGTGGACGGCGTCGAGATCCGCCCCGGCCTCGCACTCGGCTCCTGGCTCGCCTTCCACCCGCACGGGCAGGAGCTGATGGTGATGGGTGACCTCGTCCTGCTGCAACGTGAGATCGCACCGGTGATGCGCCGCCTGACCGAGGGCGGGATCGAGGTGACGGCGCTGCACAACCATCTGCTGCGTGCCGAGCCCACGACCATGTACCTGCATGTCGCAGGCCAGGGCGATCCAGCGCGGCTCGCCACCGCGCTGCGTGCGGCGCTGCAGGAGACGGCGACACCGCTGCAGGGTGCAGCCGCGTCGGCTGGCGATGACCGCATTGAGGGGCTCGACACCGCGACCATTGCCCGCGCCCTCGGCCGAGAGGGGCGCGCCAGCGGCGGGGTGTACCAGGTCAACGTCCCGCGTGCCGAGCGCATCACCGAGCGCGGGATGGAGGTGCCCACCGCCATGGGCATGCCGACCGTGATCAACTTCCAGGCCGCCGGCGGGGGTCGTGCCGCGACCACGGGCGACTTCGTGCTGACCGCGAACGAGGTCGTGCCCGTGCAGCGGGCCCTGGTCGAGCACGGCATCGAGGTGACCGCGCTGCACAACCACATGCTGCACGAGGAGCCTCGGCTGTTCTTCATGCACTTCTGGGGCGTGGACGACGCGGAGAAGCTCGCCCGCGGCCTGCGCGCGGCGCTGGAGCGTACGAACTCGGCGCAGGCGTCTCGCTGAGCGAGCGCTGCCGCCGCGGCGCAACAGATTCCGAACGGAGTGCCGCCCTTGTTCCTCGAAGTGAAGATCCCGCTCGGCGAGGTGCGCGGCCGCATCGACCACCTCGCCGCGGACATGGCTCGCCGCCGCCTGTTCGTCGCCGAGCTCGGCAACGACAGCATGGCCGTGATCGATGTGGATACCTGGGTGGTCGCGCACCGGATCCAGTGCCTGCGGGAGCCGCAGGGTGTGGCCTACGCGCCCGGGGCGGACATTGTCCTGGTCGCCAACGCCCGCGACGGTACGATCGAGCGCTTCCGGGGCGCCGATCTCGCGCCGCTCGGCCCGACGTCCCTGGACGCCGCCGCCGACAACCTGCGCCCCGATCCCGCCGGCGGGGGTGTCGTCTGGGTCGGTCACGGCGGCGCCGGGCATGGGGCACCCGGGGGCGGGGGCGGCCTGACGGCGCTCGATGCGGCGAGCGGGCGGCCCGCCGGCGCGTCGATCCCCCTCGCCGCCCATCCGGAGTCCTTCCAGCTCGAGGCGGGCGGGCCGCGCGCCTTCGTCAACATCCCGGGCGCGGGCGGCGCCATCGCGGTCCTCGACCGGGCCGCGCGGCGGCACGTCGCCACCTGGTCCGTGCCGGGGCTCGGGGCCAACTTCCCCATGGCGCTCGACGAATCCCGCGGGCGCCTGTTCGTGGCCTTCCGTGAACCGGCGGCCCTCGCCGTCCTCGACCTGAAGGACGGCTCGGTGCTCGGCCGGCTTCCGTTGAGCGGCGACGCGGACGACCTCTTCCTCGATGCGCACCGGTGCCGCCTCTACGCCGTCTGCGGCGAAGGCGCCGTAGACGTGTTCGAGGACCAGCCGGCACCGGAGACGCCAGGCAGTGGGCGAGGGCCCGCGCCGTCCCCGCACCGGATCGCCCGCGTGCCGACGGCGGTCGGCGCCCGCACCGGGCTGTTCGTGCCCGAGCTGGACCGGCTGTTCGTTGCAGCGCGCGCCGGCCCACACGGGCCGGCCGCCATCTGGGTGTTCCAGCCCGACCCCCCGCCCTGAACCCAAGGAGGTACGCACGATGCGCAACCGTCCCCTGCCGGCCGCCACCACCGTTCCCGCCGGCCCGAACGGCCCGGGTGGAATGCCGGCGCCGCGGCACCGGCCAGGACGCCGGTCCGGTCGCCAAGCCGAACCCCGCTCGGGACAGCGGACCGCCGCCTTCATGCGCCGGGTCGCACTGCTCGCCCTGGCTCTCCTCACCACCGTGGGGGGCGCCGCCGTGGCGCAGGGGCAGCAGCAGCCCCGCACCTTCGAGGACGCACCCACAGGGGCGCCGCCGCCCGGCTTCTCCTTCGCGCTGACGGGCCGAGGCGAGCCGGTGCGCTGGGTGGTGCTGGAAGATCCGTCCGCGCCGGCGGGCGCGAAGGTGGTGGCCGAGACCAGCCAGGATCGCACCAGCGACCGGTTCCCGCTGGCGATCCTGGACGGCTTCAATGCGCGCGACGTGGCGGTCTCGGTGCGGTTCCGGCCGGTGTCCGGCACGGTGGACCAGGCGGCGGGGCTGGTGGTGCGGCTGCGCGATCCGCGCAACTACTACATCGCGCGGGCGAACGCGCTCGAGAACAACGTCCGCCTCTACCGCGTCGTGGACGGCCGCCGGACCCAGTTCGCCGGCGTCGACGTGCCGGTGCCGCGCGATCGGTGGCAGTCCCTTGGGCTGCGGGTCGAGGGCGACCGGCTCGCGGTCTCGCTCGACGGCCGCGAGCTCTTCACCGCAACCGACCGCACCTTCCGCGAGGCGGGGCGGGTCGGGCTGTGGACCAAGGCCGACAGCCTCACCCACTTCGACGGCCTCGAGGTTCAGATCCTGCAGTAGCCGTGCCCCTGGTGGTCCGGAACGCGGCTGAGCCACACCCAGAGCCGACGTCTCGAGCCGGAGTTCGGGACCAGGGACGTGGGGACGACACCGAGGCGCGAATGCCCGATCAGAAGCCCACCACGGTCCCCTTGGTCCCGGCGACGACGCCCGGGCGGGAGGAGCCGAGCGGACCGCCCGGGTCGCGTCCACCCGACGGCCGGGGCCCGGGCAAAGCGGGGTGGGATTGGCTCGCCACCTTCCCCCCCGGCTACTTCGCCCTGGTCATGGCCACCGGCATCGTCTCGACCGCGACGCACCTCCTCGGGGTGCCGCTGGTGCCCGGCGCGCTGTTCGCGGTCAATCTCGCCGCCTACCCGGTCCTCTGGGTGATCACCTTGGCGCGCCTGGTGCGGTTCCCCGCCGCCTTCTTCCGGGACATGGGCGACCACGCGGCGGGTCCTACCTTCCTCGCCAAGGTCGCCGCGACCGGCGTGCTCGGTACCCAATTCGCCCTCATGACCCCGTACCGGGGCATCGCCCTGGCGTTGTGGGTCCTCGCCGCCCTGCTCTGGCTGGTCCTGACCTACGCGCTCCTCGCGGCCGTGACGCTGGCCGACCCGAAGCCGCCCATCGAGCGGGCGCTGGGCGGCGCCTGGCTGCTCGTCGTGGTCTCGACCGAGTCGATCTGCGTGCTGGGCACGGCCGTCGCGGACGTGACGCCCCGACCGGACGTCGTGGCCTTCGCCTGCCTGTGCGCCTTCCTGCTCGGCGGCCTCTCCTACGTGATCCTCATCACGCTGATCGCCTATCGCTGGCTCTTCCACCACATGACCGCGGAGGCGCTCGCACCGCCGTACTGGATCAACATGGGCGCGGCGGCGATCACCGCCCTGGCGGGGGCCAGCCTCACGCTCTACACGCGCGCCCACGCGGACGGTGCCGTGTCGCCGGAGCTGCTGCAGGTCCTGCCCGTGCTGACGGCGGGGGCCTGGGCCGCTGCCACCTGGTGGATCCTCCCTCTCGCCGCCGCCGCGGTCTGGCGGCACGCGGTCCGGCGCCTCCCGCTCGCCTACGACCCGCAGCACTGGTCGGTGGTGTTCCCGCTCGGCATGTACGCCGCCGCCACGGCGACCTACGCCCAAGCCGCCGGGCACGACTTCCTGATGCCCTTGGCGCGGCTGTTCGCGTGGGCCGCGCTCGCGGCGTGGCTCGCCGCCGGCGCCGGCCTGCTGCTCCGCTGGGCGCGGCACGCACCCCGGCTCTGCGGTCGGGCACTCGACCGGGCCGACGCGCGGTAGGGCGACGCCCCAAGGACTTGGCACGGTTCAGTTGCTCGCGCCGTCAGCGCCCACTCCGGACCGGCGCCGAGCCGCTGCCGGTCGGATGGAGCAGACCGGGCCGGGCACACCGGCGCGCAAGGCGCCGCCCTCCTCCACCGAGCGGCCGACGACGCCGCGGGCGTGCTGCCGACGCCGACGACAGCCGAAGGGGCGATCTCCTCCTGGAGCTCCTCGCTGGCGTTTTGCGGGCCGCGGTCGTGCCGGACGGGCAAGTCCCAGGCGTTGCCATCGCCGAACGCGCCGAAAATCGCGCGGCTCCAGCCGCGGCGGCGTTCCCGCGGAGGCCTCCGGTCGGGATCAGAGGCTGCGGACCTGCAGGTTCCGGAACTGCACCGTCGATCCCGCGCCGTGGTTCTGCAGCCCGATGTGGCCACGCCGCGGCCGCACGTCGTCGACGATGAAGTCCGTCACCACCTTGGTGCCGTTGAGCGTCACGTTGATCTTGTCGCCGCGCGCCTCGATTTCGTAGGCGTTCCAGTCGCCGGGTGCCTTCGACGCCAGCGCCGAGGACGGCGCGAAGGAGTAGACCGCGCCGGTGCGGTGCTTCGCGTCGCCCTGCTGCCCGGTGTCCGGGTTGAAGCCGGTGTCGTCGATCTGGATCTCGTAGCCGCGGTTGACGGCGCGCCGCCAGTCCACGCCCGCGTCGCTGCTGTTGAGCGGCGGGAACCGGATGAAGACGCCGGAATTGTCCTCCTTCTTGCCGGCGCGCCATTCGAGCCGGAGCAGGAAGTCCCCGAACTGCTCGCGCGTGTACCAGAGCAGGCCGATGCCGCCGAAGCCCTCCAGCACGCCGCCCGGCAGGACGCGGAAGCCGCCGCTCCCCGCCATCAGCCAGCCCACCAGCGAGCCCCCGGCGGCGAGGGGCTTGAAGCTCGCATCCGGCTTCGGCAGCAGCGCCTTGGCGGCCGCGCGGGCCGTCTTGCGCGCGAGCGCCAAAGCCGTCAGCGAGGGATTCGCCGAGCCGACGGTCGGGAACAGGGCCGGGCCAGCGACGTAGGCGTTCCCAACGTGGTGGAAACGCCCGTCGGCGTCGGTGAGCCCCGCGCCGGGCGGGCCCATCCAGAGCGTGCCGGCCTCGTGGTGGGTGGAGCCGATGTTGTCGCGGACCTTCCCGTCGGGCGGGGGCTCATCCCCGGACTTCCAGCCGCCGTCGTAGAACCACTGGAGGTCCTCGGGCTTGTTCTTCGCCAGGGCCCTCGCCGTGTCGGCCGCGGCCTTGTCCATGGCCTGCCACACCTGGCGGTCGCCGGGCGTGTCGACCAGGTTCACCCAGGCGCGGGGCATGCCGAACTGGTCGCGCTGGTCGGCATCCTTGGCGAGGTTCATCCAGCTCCTGGCCAGGTCCTTCGGCCCGTCAGGCGGCGCGATCGTCCGGTCGCCCTCCATCTCGCCGATGCCCCGCAGGATGACGACGACCCAATTGGGGTTCTGGCTCGCCTTGAGGTCCTGCAGGTGGTCCAGGTCGGGGATGGCGGTGAAGAGGTTGCCCTCGGCGTCGGTGCCCTCCGACGGCGCGCAGGTGACCTGGATGTGGAACTGCCGCGGCTCGCCGCCGACCTTGACCGAGCCACGCAGCAGGAAGGCCGCGGTCTCGAGCTCGGCAGGCTTGGGCGGGAGGCCCAGCGCGGAGCGCCGGACGCGCACGACGGTGTTGCTGCGAAGGTGCGCCATCAGGTTGGCGCCCATGCCGTCCGCCGGGAAGGAGGCGAGTGCGAGGCGGGTGGTCTCGATCGTGCCGGCGGCGAGGACGACGACGGGGTCCTCGACGAGCTCCTGGCCCGCCCGTAGGAAGCGCTGGACCCCGTTCTCGCGGACCTCGATCCGACGGACCCGGCCCGTGCCGTCGGTCTGCAGCCCGGTGACCTGCGTGCGCGGCACGAGCATGATCCGGCGCCGCGAATTGTCGTTCAGCGTCCAGCGGCGGGCGACGTCGTCGCGCAGGGCGTCGATCAGCAGGTTGGCGCTGCTGTACTTGTCGAAGCTGAAGAGGGCGCCGTCCGGGGCCTGCCCTTGGATCGCGAGGGGCGTGTTGTCCTCGAGGGCGAGCTTCAGGCCCGGGATCGCGGCGGCGAAGGCCGCTCGGACGACCTTGCTGAAGTCGGTCTCGAGGTAGTCCGTCGGCTCGGCGACACCGATCTCCTGCTCCACGAAGACGTAGTTCTCGGCCGCGTCGTCCAGGAGGTGCTTGCGCACCTCATCGGGCCAACGCTTGAGGTCGTCCGCGACGAGCCGCGGCGCCCAGCCGCCCCAGAAGACCGAGCGCCCGCCGACGCAATAGGCCAGGCCGGGGAAGGCGCGGTCGCTGTGCCAGGGGAAGCCCCAGACGACGTTCTGCGTCCCGGGGTCCTCGGCGTTGGTCCGCACCACCCGCGCGCCCGGCGCGTTGAGTCCGATCTTCGGCAGGTTCTGCAGGTGGGTGGTGACGAGGAGTGCGCCGGCGTCCAGCACAAGGATGCGCAGGTTTCCTTCGTCGCCGAAGCGGTAGAGCTTGTCGGCGCAGTAGCCGCCGAACATGCCGGCGCCGACGACGACCGCGTCGAACGGCGCGCCGCCGTTGCCGGTGACCGCCTCGTCCCAGGTGCTGCAGACGTAGCGCCCGACGAGGTCGTGCGCGAAGGCGGTCTGCTGGAAGTCCTGGGGGATGCTCGGATTCGGCACCAGCAGCGGCAGTTGTTGCGGCATCGAAGCGGCCCTCCTCCGGCTCACGCTATGCCACTCGGCACCCGGCGGTCACGAACCGTCTGTGACCAGGCGCACGTCGCGCCACCGTGCGGCCAGGCGACGGACGGCGGGCCGAGAGGCTGGCTCCGTCGCGCCCTCCCCAGGTGCGCCGCACCCGCGCAAGGGCGACCCCAGACGCGACCAGAGCCGCTCTTGGGCCGAGTGCCGCTCAAAACGAGCTTGAGCCTATGCTCTCCCCTGGGATAGGATGAAAGACATGACCGAGCCTCATGTCCACCGTAGCCACCCCGATGTGGTGAAGCGCCTTAGGCGCGCCGCCGGACACCTGCAGGGCGTGATCGAGATGATCGAGGCCGGGCGCTCCTGCCTCGACCTCGCCCAGCAGCTGCATGCGGTCGAGGCGGCCATCGCCAACGCCAAGCGGACGCTGATCCACGACCACCTCGACCACTGCCTCGACCACGTCGTCGGCGCCGTGCCGCGCGCCGAGCGCGGGCCGATCGACGAATTCAAGGCCATCACGAAATACCTCTGACCCGCCCGGCGATCCGACGCACCCCATGCCGAGCCCGCTGCAGCCTCACCGTGCCCGCTCGCCCCTGTTGAGGGCGATCGCGCTCGCCGCCATGCTCGTCCTGCCCGCGGCGGCACCGCCTGCCCGCGCGGGCGGCGGGGACGACCACACCCACGGCCCGGCGGAGCACGAGACGGTCACCGCTGCCGCCGCCCGGACCCGGCTCGCCGTGCAGTCCGAGACCTACGAGCTCGTCGCCATCCGCACCGGCCCGGAGACCCTGACCCTCTACCTGGACCGCACCGCCGACAACGCGCCCGTCGCCGACGCGGCGATCGAGGCGACGCTGGGAGAGGAGACGCTGCGCGCCGAACCGCAGCCTGACGGCACCTTCCTGCTGCGCTCGCCGCGCCTGCTTGCCCCGCCGGCATCCCTGGAGATGGTCTTCTCCATCACGGCGCCGGGCGGCGATGACCTGCTCATCGGCGAATGGCCGGCGGAGCCCGTCCCGCCCCCCGCGGCGAGCCTCGCCCACGTCCACGAAGGCCTGATCGACGACCTGCTGCACCATCCCTGGCTGGCGCTGGGCGGCATCTTCGGGCTCGGTCTGCTGTTCGGTATCCTGCTGCGGGGGGGTGGACGCCCGTCGGGCGGACGCCGCCTGCCCCGGGAAGTCCTCTCCGCCCTCCTGGCGTTCGGCCTCGGCGCCGCGCCCGGTGCCGCGCGCGCCGGCGACGGCGACCATAGCCATGGTCCCTCGGCGCCGGCGGCAGCGGCGGGCCAGCGCCCCACGGTGGACACGCCGCGCCGCCTGCCGGACGGCACCGTCTTCCTGCCGAAGCCGAGCCAGCGCCTGCTGGAGATCCGCACCGCCATCGCGGCGCCGGAGACGGCGCACCGCACCATCACGCTGATCGGCCGGGTCGTGACCGACCCCAACCGCGGGGGGCTGGCGCAGAGCGCGGTTGGCGGCCGGGTCATCCCGCCCGAGAGCGGCCTGCCGCGGCTGGGCCAGGCGGTCAGGCGGGGCGAGGTGCTGGCCCTGGTGGAGCCGCCGCTCCCCGCCGCGGACCGCACCACCATCGCCGAGCGCCTCGGCGAGATCGACCAGCTCATCGCCGCGGCCGAGGCGCGGCTGCAGCGCGCCCGCAGCCTCGCCGCGACCGGCGCCGGCACCCGCGTGCAGGTGGTGGACACCGAGATCGAGCTCGAGGGGCTGCGCCGCCGGCGGGCCATGGTGCGGGAGAACCGCGTGGCGCCCGAGGAGCTGCGCGCGCCCTCGGACGGCGTCATCGCCAGCGCCCGCGTCGTCGCCGGCCAGGTCGTGCAGGCGCAGGACGTGCTGTTCCAGGTCGTCGACCCCAAGGGGCTCTGGGTCGAGGCGCTGGCGCACGGCGCCGATGCCGCGGCCCTGAACATCCAGGGCGCGACCGCCTCGGCCGCCGGCGGCGCGCCGATGCGCCTCGCCCTGCAGGGCTTCGGGCGGGCGCTGCAGCAGCAGGCGACGCTGGTGCAGTTCGCCATCCTCGACCCGCCGCCGGGGCTGAGCGTCGGCCAGCCCGTCACCGTCTCGGCCCAGCTCGGCGCGCCGGTGGAGGGGATCGTGGTGCCGCGCTCGGCGCTGGTGCGCGGCGGCAACGGCGAGGCGATGGTCTGGCGCCACACCGCCCCGGAGGTGTTCGAACCCGCGCCGGTCCGCACGGAGCCGCTGGACGCCGGCCGCGTGCTGCTGGCGGCCGGGGTGCCGGCCGGCTCACGCGTGGTGGTGCGTGGCGCCGACCTGATCAACCAAGTGCGCTGAGCCGATGTTCAACCTGCTGGTCAGCGCGTCGCTCCGCAACCGGCTGCTCGTGCTGGCCGCCGCCGCCGTCCTCGTCGTCTACGGCGCGCTGACCCTGCCGCGCGTCCCGGTCGACGTCTTCCCCGACCTCAACCGCCCGACCGTCACCCTGCTGACCGAGGCCGAGGGTCTCGCCCCGCAGGAGGTCGAGCAGCTCGTCACCTTCCCCATCGAGACCGCGATGAACGGCATGCCGGGCGCGGTGCGGGTGCGCTCGGTCTCCGGCGTCGGGCTGTCGGTGGTCTACGTCGAGTTCGACTGGAGCGCCGAGATCTACCGCGCCCGCCAGCTCGTGGCCGAGCGCCTCGCCCTGGTGCGGGAGACGCTGCCGCGCGGCGCCAACCCCATCATGGGCCCGGTCACCTCCATCATGGGCGAGATCATGCTGCTCGCCGTGACCGGCGAGGGGGTGGGCCCGATGGAGGTGCGCGAGGTCGCGGACTTCGTCCTCCGCCCGCAGCTTCTGGCGATCCCCGGCGTCGCGCAGGTCATCCCGATCGGCGGCGAGGTCCGGCAGTACCGCGTCACCCCGGACCCGGCGGCGATGCTGGCGCTGGACGTGACGCCCGAGCAGGTGGAGGCCGCGGCGCGCCGCTTCGGCACCAACACCGGCGGCGGCTTCATCGACCAGCACGGCCGGGAATACCTGATCCGCAACGTCGGGCTGACCCGCCGGCTCGAGGACCTGCGCGACATTCCGGTGGCGCAGCGCCCGGGCGAGGCGCACCCGATCCTGCTGCGCCAGGTGGCGCAGGTGGAATTCGCGGCGCGGCCGAAGCGCGGGGACGCCGGCTACCGGGGCGCGCCCGCCGTCGTCGTCAGCATCCAGAAGCAGCCGGCGGCCGACACGCTGGCGGTGACCGCGCGCATCGAGGCTGCGCTGGCCGAGATCCAGCGCAGTCTCCCGCCCGGCATCACCGCGACCAACGTGAAGTTCCGCCAGGCGAGCTTCATCGAGGCGTCGATCGACAACCTCCGTGCCGTCTTGGCCGAGGCGACGGTCGTCGTCGCCGTCATCCTGATCCTCTTCCTGATGGACGTACGGGCGACCGCCATCTCGCTGGCGGCGATCCCGATCTCCATCCTGGTCACCGTGCTGGTCTTCCAGGCAATAGGCCTGACCATCAACACGATGACCCTCGGCGGGCTCGCCATCGCCATCGGTGAGCTGGTGGACGACGCGGTGGTGGACGTCGAGAACATCCTCCGGCGCCTGCGCGAGAACGCCGCGCTCGCCGCGCCGCGCCCGGTGCTGGAGGTGGTGGCGACGGCAAGCCAGGAGGTGCGATCCGGCATTGTCTACGCGACCATGATCGTGGTGCTGGTCTTCGTCCCCCTCTTCGCGCTGCCCGGGATCGAGGGGCGGCTCTTCGTACCGCTCGGCATCGCCTACATCGTGGCGATCCTGGCGAGCCTCCTCGTCTCCATCACCGTCACCCCGGTGCTGTCCTACTTCCTGCTGGCGCAGCGGCGGGAGGCGGCGCATCGCGGTGACGGCGTCGTGCTGCGCAGCCTGAAGCGCGGCAACGAGGCACTGCTGCGCTGGGCGATGGGGCGCCCGCGTGCGATCTTCCTTGCCGCGGGGCTGCTCGCCGCCGGCGCGGCCGTGGCCGCGACGCAGCTGCCGCGCGCCTTCCTGCCGCCCTTCAACGAGGGCACCGCGCTGGTGGCGCTGACCTTCCGGCCCGGCATCTCCCTCGCCGAATCGAGCCGGCTCGGGGCGGTCGCGGAACGGCTGGTGGCGGAAGTGCCTGAGGTCGCCTCGGTCGGGCGCCGCACCGGGCGGGCGGAGCTCGACGAGCACGCCGAGGGCGTGCATTTCAGCGAACTCGACGTCGCGCTGCGCCGATCCGGCCGGCCGCGCGCTGAGGTGCTGGCCGACATCCGCGCCCGACTCGCCGTCCTGCCCGGGGCGGTCAGCCTCGGCCAGCCGATCCAGCACCGGCTCGACCACATGCTCTCCGGCGTGCGGGCGGAGATCGCGGTCAAGCTCTTTGGCCCGGATTTCGACGCGCTCGGCACGCTCGCCGAGGGGCTGCGCGCCCGCTTCGCCCGCATCCCCGGCGCGGTGGACGTGCAGGTCGAGCGCCAGGTGCGCATCCCGCAAGTGCGCATCCTGCCCGACTACGCCCGCGCCGCGCTCTACGGCATATCCCCCGCCGTGCTGACCGAGGCGCTGGAGGGGCTCGCGAACGGGCGGACCGTGTCGCAGATCGTCGAGGGTAACCGGCGCTTCGACGTGGTGGTCCGCCTCGCCGACCGCGACCGATCGACTTCTGGTCTCGGCGACCTGCTGCTGCCGACACCGACCGGCCATGTCCCACTGCGCCTCGTCGCCGACATCGAGGAGACGGACGGCCCGAACCAGGTCCTGCGCGAGGGCGGGCAGCGCAGGATCGTCATCTCCGCCAACACCGACGGACGGCGCGACGCCGCCTCGATCGTCGCCGAGATGCGCCAGGCGATCGCGGAGGCGCGCCTGCCCGAGGGGTACTCGGCGCGCATCGAGGGGCAGTTCCAGGCGCAGGAGGAGGCGACGCGCATCATCGCGCTGCTTTCCCTCGTCTCCCTCGCCCTGGTCTTCATCGTGCTCTACAGCCGCTACCGCTCGACAGCGCTGGCGCTGATCGTCATGGGCAACATCCCGCTGGCGCTGATCGGCAGCGTCGCCGCGCTCTGGATCGCGGGGCTCTCGCTCTCGGTCGCCTCCATGGTGGGCTTCATCACGCTGGCCGGCATCAGCGCCCGCAACGGCATCCTGAAGATCAGCCACTACATCAACCTGGCCCTGCTGGAGGGCGAGCGCTTCGGCCCGGCGCTGGTGCTGCGCGGCAGCCGGGAGCGCCTGGCGCCCGTGCTCATGACCGCGCTCTCGGCCGGGCTGGCGCTGATCCCCCTGCTCTTCGGGGCGGGGGAGCCGGGGCGCGAGATCCTCCACCCGGTGGCGGTGACCATCTTCGGCGGGCTGGTCAGCGCGACGCTCCTGGACGCGCTGCTGACGCCGCTGCTCTTCCTCGCCTTCGGCCGCAAGCCTCTGGAACGCCTCGCCTTGGCTCGGAAGGCGGACCGCACCGCGCCGTCCGCCGTCGAGGCCTACTGAACCAACCTGGAAGGAAACCACGGCATGATCCGGCGCACCCTGATCCTTGGCCTGACGCTCGCTATGCCCCTGGCGGCAATCGCTCAGGAGCAGCGCGGGCCGAATGGCGGTCGCGTCGTCGTCGCCGACGGCCACCCGGTGGAGTTCGTGCCGAACGGCGCCGAGCTCGTCTTCTACCTTCGGGACGACGACCGCGCGGGCAGCCCAATGCGCACGCGCGGCCTGACCGGGCGCGCGGTGGTGCAGCAGGGCGGGCAGACGATCACCGTGCAGCTTGCCGGCGCCGAGCCCAACCGGATGGTGGGCCAGATGGATCAGCCGCTCGCGCCAGGTGCGCGGGTGGTCTTCTCGGCCTCGGCCGGTGGCCACAGGCTGCAGGCGCGGTTCACCAACGACTGAGGCAGGGCAGTGCTGTCGCCCCTCGCCCACCGCACCTACCGCCACCTGTTCCTGGCGCAGGTGCTCTCACTGCTCGGCACCGGGCTGGCGACGGTGGCGCTCGGACTGCTCGCCTACGAGGTCGCGGGCGCCGACGCGGGCGCGGTGCTGGGAACGGCGCTGACGCTGAAGATGGTGGCCTATGTGGGGCTGGCGCCCGTCGCCGGCGCCTTCGTCGGCCTGGTGCCACGCCGCGCCCTGCTGGTTGCGCTCGACCTGCTGCGCGCCGGCATCGCCCTGCTGCTGCCCTTCGTCACCGAGGTCTGGCAGGTCTACGTGCTGGTCTTCGTGCTGCAGGCCGGCTCGGCCGCCTTCACGCCGACCTTCCAGGCGACCATCCCGGACGTGCTGCCCGACGAGGCCGAGTACACCAGGGCGCTCTCGCTCTCCCGCCTCGCCTATGACCTGGAGGCGCTGGCAAGCCCGGCGATCGCCGCCGGGCTGCTGGGCCTGGTCGGCTTCCACTGGCTGTTCGCGGGCAACGCCCTCGGCTTCCTCGCCTCGGCGGCGCTAGTGTTGTCCGTGCAGCTGCCCTCGCCGAAGCCGCCCGAGGCAGCAGAGGGCGCCTGGGCGCGCATCACGCGGGGCAGTCGCATCTATCTCGCCACGCCCCGGCTGCGCGGCCTGCTGGCATTGAACCTGACCGTGGCGGGGGCGGGGGCCATGGTCATCGTCAACACCGTGGTGCTGGTGCGCGGCGAATTCGGGCTCGGCCAGAGTGAGGTGGCCTGGACGCTCGCCGCCTACGGGTTCGGCTCGATGCTGGCGGCGCTGGCGCTGCCGCGCCTGCTGGACCGGGCGGCGTCGGACCGCACCGCCATGCTCGTGGGCGCGGCGCTGCTGGTGGCGGGCCTGCTGCTCGGCACCACGGTGCCGTCATGGCCGGTGCTGCTGCCGCTCTGGGCGCTGCTCGGGCTCGGCAACGGACTGGTCCTGACCCCGGCCGGCCGGCTCCTGCGGCGCTCCGCCGCCGCGGGCGACCGGCCCGCGCTGTTCGCCGCGCAGTTCGCGCTGAGCCACGCCTGCTGGCTCGTCGCCTACCCGCTGGCCGGGCACATGGGCGCGGCGGCAGGGCTCGACGCGACCTTCCTCGCCCTCGCCGCCCTGGCGGGGCTGGGCTGCGCCGGCGCGGCGGTGCTGTGGCCGCGCGGCGACGGCGCGGCGGTCGAGCACGTCCACCGGGACCTGCCGGACGAGGACGCGCACATCGCTGAAGCCGAGTCGGTTCCGGGCGGCGGCTTCCGCCACCGGCACGCCATGGTCTTCGACGCGCGGCATCCTGACTGGCCGTGATCACCGATGCGCGTTTGGATTCGCTGCGCTGCGGGCGAGTCCAGCCTTCGTCCTATGGCGTGTCGCCGCTTGTTCGTGTTAACGCCCACCGCGAGCGTGTCGCGGCAGGAATGCGACACTGGCCCCGTCCTCACCTTGCCACCCGGTCCAGTACGCGCCTCACCTGCTGAGGCATCCAACGCTCGCCACCACGCGGCGTGCGCACGCCGCGCGCGGTGAGCGCGTCGGCGAGCTGCTGCAGCGTCGTGGCCCCTGCCCTGCGCGCCGCGTCGAGGTAGGGCGCGACCTCGGCCGCGCGCCGCGCCGCGCCCGCCGACCAGGCCGCGCGCGCGTCCGCCGCAGTGGTAGCATCGCCTGGCCTGAGGCGCGGGTTGCCGAGCCGCACGCCGCGTGCCCGTGCCGCCGCGAGCGCGGCCTTCGTGCGCGCGCTCGTCATGCGCGCCTCCTCCTCGGCGACGAGGGCCATGACGCCGACGGTGAGGCGGTTGGCGTGCGGCATGTCGGCGGCGACGAACTCGACGCCGGCCTTCTCGAGGCCGAGCAGGAAGTGGGCGTCGCGGGCGAGGCGGTCGAGCTTGGCGATCAGCAGCACGGCGCGCCGCGCCCGGCACTCGGCGAGGGCCAGGGCGAGCTGGGGCCGGTCGCCGCGGCGGCCACTCTCCACCTCCTCGAAGGCAGCGGCCACCGTCCCGCCGCGGCCGGCGGCGTGCCGGGCGACGGCCTCGCGCTGCGCCTCCAGCCCGAGGCCGGAGCGGCCCTGCTTGTCGGTGCTCACCCGGTAGTAGGCGACGAAGCGGGGCCCGGCAGGGGCGGGGGTAGGGTCCATCGGCTGTCAAGCTGCCCCATCCGGCACGTTTTCACAATCTGAAAGGAGCGTTTGAAGGAATGTGAATTACGCCATCAGGGTCGGTTTGCTGCGAAACTCGTATTTCATGGCTAACCGAGCTATATCAGCCAAAACGGCTTTCAGGTGCTCCGCATGGAAGACCCCATCCCCGTGCCCGCGGGCGAGGTGCAGCGGCACTTCGCCCTCTGGCAGGACCGGGCGCTCACGCGCCCCGTCGCCGTCACCAGCCGCGGCCGCCCGCGCGTGGTGATGCTCTCCGTCGAGGAGTACGAGCGCCTCCGCCGACGCGACCGCCGGGCACTCCGCGTCGAGGACCTCCCCGACGAGCTGGTGGACGCGATCGCGGCGAGCGAGCCGCCGGAGGAGGCGCGCCGCTTCGACGGCGAGGTTGGCTGAGCCGGCGCGGCGCCGCGGACCGCCGCCGCCGCGGCCGGGCGAGGTGATCCGCTACGCCTACCTCTGGACGCACGAGGCCGACGCTGGCGCGGAGGAGGGCCGCAAGGACCGGCCCTGCGCAGTGGTGCTGGCGCTCGCCCGCGCCGCAGGCGTCGTGGAAGTGGTGGTTGCGCCGATCACCTCCAGCGCGCCGGCACGCGACACCGATGGTGTCGAGCTGCCGGCCGAGACGCGGCGGCGCCTCGGGCTGCAGGACGCGCCGTGCTGGGTGGTGCTGACGGAGGTGAACCGCTTCGCGTGGCCAGGTCCCGACCTCCGCCCCGTCGAGACCGCCGACGGCCCGGCGTGGAGCCATGGCCTGCTGCCGGCGCGGATCTTCGAGCGCGTCCGCGACGCGGTCGTGGCCCGCGCGAGGGCGCGCAGGCTGCGCGCGGTGCCGCGATCGGAGTAGCACCGCCACAGCGAGGGAGCGCGCCGGCGCGATCTACGCGGCGCCGGTGCGGAAACTGCGGCGGGCCAGCGCAGCTCGGCTGCTATGGTCACGGTGCCGCTGTCACCTCGCATGGAAGGGTGGGGCAGTAGGCCGGCTCGGGCGCCCCATGGCAGGGCATCATGATGCTCCATGGGAAGACGATCGGGTCGGAACGCTCGTGCTGATAGACCTGCACCGTCGGCATGTTGCGGATGTCAATGCACCTGCCCAAACGAAACACCACGCTGTTCGGCGCGGCGAGGAAGAGGTGAACAGTGCGTACCCCGCGGTTCGCCAGCTGGCTCAAGGTGCGGACGAAGGTCTCCGCCATGGCGCACTGCTTGTCCTCCGACCAGTGATTCCCGACGAACACCTTGCCCATCCGCAGCGCGAGCATGGGCCGGGAGGGATCCAGGCGGCGGGCGGCTTCCACGTCCACCTCGTAGGAGACGGAGATTGCGATGCTGACCTCGTCTGTGCCGTCGGATACGGAGGACAAGTCGGGCTCGGAGAGGCGATCGCCATCGTCCACCCCGTCCAGCGTGCGCCACCCCTCGGCCGTCCGGTCCCAGTCCATCACGACCACGCGGCTCTCGTCGTCGAAGAACGTGCCGGCCAGGAACGTCAGCGGGACGGGCGACACGCCTCCGTACACCACGGTCACATCGGCAGGCTGGGCATCGCCCAGGCCCTGGCGCAGCACGGCCCGCGCGTCCCGGACGTGCATGAACGCCGCCGCCTGCTCGGCGAGCACGCCGTCGCGGAAGTAGGGCGTGACGTCGATCACCTTCTCAACGATTTGCCCGACGAGGGCGCGGGGCAGGGCTTCCCGCAGCGCCGTGCTGAACCTGCGCTGCAAGCCCCTCTGCTCGACCACGAGGACGCGCTTCCGCTCGCGAGCCTCCCGCTCTTCGCGCCTGTCCTGGAGAAGGAGCCAAGTGCCCAGGCCGACGAGCGCCGCTCCCACGGCAAGGCCGACAGCCGACAGGGCGAACGAGGCCCCGCCGCCGAATTCGAACTCGGTGTCCCCCGACCTGAACCGCACGGCGAGCCCGCCGAGCGCCGCCACGAGGATCGACACACCGAGCCCGATGAGCGCCAGACTGGCCGAACGCTTCCGGAACCGCCACTCGATGAACGCCGCGACGGCCCTCCGCAGCAGCTGGTTCCACTCCGTGATGCTCGACATCCAGAACTCCCGCTATCTCCAGTCCAGCAGCAGGGACGGCACGCGCCTACCTGCCGACGCGCGGAGGAGAGGCTCACTCGCCTCCGTTCCAGCCTCACGCGCCACGCGGCGCACCTGCGCCGGCGTCGGCACCGCCGGCGCGCGGCTCTCCATGGCCGCGCCCGGCGCGGGGCCCTTCGCTGGCTCGGGGTGGCGCTCGGGACCGGTCCACTGACCCGTGACGCGCCAGAGCTCGTAGAAGGCGAGCCACTGCGCGGCCCAGGGCACATAACTCTCCGCCAACAGCATGTCCGACCTCCACTCCCCCGCGTCGGGATCGAAGAGGCACAGGTCAGGGTGCGGGTGCGCCCCATACAGGTGCGGCGGCCACCCGTCGCACTCGGCGAGAAGGTCCGGCGCGAGCACCTGCGCGCGCGGCAGCATGCCCCGCCACGTCAGGTCGCAGCCCCCGAGGGTGGGCATGTCAACGTGCGTGATCCGCACCTGATAGGGCCGGTCGAAGCCCCGGAGCGGCCCTACCCAGATGCAGCCCCACCGCCCCACGGCGGTCAGGCGCATGAGCGGATAGGCCGCCTGCATGGCGGCGATCTGCTGGTCCAAGGTCGCCGCCGTGGCCCTCACCGGCGCGGGGCCCCGTAGAATTTGTGCGCCGGAGCCTGCTGCACGTTACCAGGGGACGGCCGTGGCGTGGCGCCCGTCGCGATCACAGGGGCCGCGAGGATGCTGCCCGTGCCGGCCCGCTGTAGCAGCCCGCCGCTGCTCGCCCGCTCGTGCAGCCGCTTGCGGAACTCCTCCATGGCGAGACGCGTGGCCCGCTCGCCGAACATGTCGCTGAGAAGCCTGTCCCGCGCGGGCAGGTCCAGGTCGGGCGCACCCAGGGCTGAGAGCTTGGCGCGGAAGTCGTCGAGATCGACGATGAACTGGTCCTGGTCCGCCGGGGAAGCAGGCCAACGGTCGGTCAGCACCTCGTCGCGCGGGCAGGCTGGGTTGGCGCGGTGGATGAGGGCCCTCATCACGCGCGCCTTCTCGAACTCGCCCCTGGCGTAGGCGATGAGATCCACAAGCACCGCGTGGAGGGACGATTGGGTCCGGCCTGCGCGGAGGAGCGCTCCGGACCGCTCGCCGACGAGGCAGGCGAGGAGGACGGAGGGCGGGCAGCGACCCGGCCGCCGGTCGTACTTCTTATTCCGCCACCGCTTGATGAGCTGGAGCGCGATCAGGGGAGGGCTGCGCTCGAAGAGCTTCGGCTGCTCGTCCACAGGCACCGCGTCGGCGCGCTTAGCGAGGACCGAGAGGCTCACGAGGCTGCCCGGCGCGTCGGGAAGCTGGTCCTTGAACCACTCCGCGAAGCCCCAAGGGTTGGCCACGATGCGCCGGTCCTCGGCGCGCGGCCGCTCCAGCTTGCTATGGAAGATATTGCTCACGCGCTCCACGCGGCCTGGGATCAGGACGGACGGCGTGACGTCCAAGTGCATACCCGCGTACTGCACGGTGACGCAGCGCGTGTGGCGCGCCACCTTGCCGTGGTACCGCGACCCCTCCTCGCCGTTCAGCGTCAGGAAGTGCAGGTCGAGGATGTCGCGCGGGTGCCACGCGGCAAACTCCGGGACGAGCTCAGACATGATGTCGATGTCGAACTCGTCATTCTCCAGGCTGGACGAGATGGTGCAGCCCATCGCCATGGACCCCTGCGGGTACATCAGGGCAACCTTGCCGCGCAGGGGGCTGCCCTCGCGGTCAAGCCAGTCGTTGATGGCCCGGTACCGCTCGACGGCCTGGTCGTACTCCGTCGGCGTGAGCTGGATCTTCCGGGCCACGTCCAGGAGCAGGACGTCCGTCACGCTCGGCTGCCCCCCGATCCCCATGTAAGTCAAGCCCGACTCCTTTCATCGATTCGGCTCCGGTAGAGAACCATACACGCGAAAGTCTTTCAACAACAGTTGGGCTGTTTGTTTAAGAAACGCATACGAAGGTTGTCCTGCGTTGCTGTTTCCCTGGTTGACGCCAAATGCGGATACGGACAGTGTTCCCTCAGGCGGACGGGAGAATCGAGCCATGGCGATCAGACGAACGGGGAGGGCAGGGGCGCTCTACGCGGCCGTGGGCCGGGAGCTGAAGGAACGCAGGGAAAGCCAGCGCATGGGGCAGGAGGAGTTGGCCGCACGCGTGGCCCTCTCGCGGTCCTCCATCGCCAATGCCGAGGCCGGGCGCCAAGCCATCCCCCTGCACCACCTCGTCGAACTTGCCGAGGCCCTCGGCACGACCGCGTCCGCAGTGCTTGAAGCGGCAGAGCGCCGGAACGCGCAGATGGCGTCCCTGCCCAAGGGCGACCTCCCCCGGTCGGTGGTGGCCTTCCTGGCCGCGAACGCGAGGATGGGACGGTGACCCCGCGCCGCCCACGGTACACCTACATCGAGAAGCTGGCTGACCGCCTCCTCGACGAGGCCGGGGTGACGAAGGCACCTGTGCCGGTCGAGCGCCTCGCGCGGCTCAAGGGCTGCCGGGTCGTCAAATCGAATCTCAAAGAGGTTTCGGGAATCCTGTTCCGCTCGGACGAGGGCGCCATCATCGGGGTCAACGACGGGCACGCCCCGACCCGGCAGAGATTCACCATTGCCCACGAGCTGGGTCACCTCCTCCTGCACGCGGGCCAAGAGGTCCACTACGATAAAGACTATCGCGTCAGTTTGCGGACCGAGGAGTCGTCCACCGGGACGAACCTGGAGGAGGTGGAGGCGAACTTCTTCGCCGCATCCCTGCTGATGCCGGATCGGCTTCTCCGGTCCGACCCGCGCGCCTCCCAAATGGATATTGAGAACGAGGAGATCATCCTGGCGCTGTCGCGGGCCTACGGGGTCAGCGCCCAGGCCATGACGCACCGGCTGTTGAGGATGGCACGCCGCAGCGGGTTATGAGTAGGCGTGGTAGGCGCGTTCGCGCAGCCTAGGCCAGAGGTAACGGAATGCGCGGCCGCGTAGCATAGCGGGACGGAGCGGGAACGCGGCGGCGCGTTCCGTTATCTCTGGCCCACCCTGGAGCGCGCCGAGGAATAGGCCCGGCACCTGGCGCTGAAGCATCCCGGCCACAAGATTTTCGTGCTCGCGCCTTGCAGCGCGACCGTGAAGACGGACGTGCAGGTCCGGCGCTTCGACACTCAGATCGCGCCGTAGATCGTCTTCAGCTCCTCCGCCTGGTCCGGGTTGATGCCCTCGACGTAATGCACGATCGCCGCTTCCCGCAGCCCCGTCTTGGTCCGCTCCACCGCCGCGAACTGATCCATCCGCGCGTCGGTGACCCTCGCCTCCCCGGTGGTCAGCCGCAGGTTAAATGCCTCGACCACGGTGCCGAGCTGACGCTTGTGCGGATGCAGCTCGAAGCCGGCTTCCTCTGCCGCCGCGTCGAGGGTGACGACATGCCGTGCCAGCGCCTCCTCGCCGTCGGCCGACATCAAGACATCGTCCATGTAGACCGCCAAGCGGATCTCGCCCGCCGCGGCGCTGAGCGCCTTGCCGAGCGCAGATTGGTCCAGGGCGATCGAGGCCAGGACGGGCGACTGCACGAAGCCGAACGGCAGGCTGAACCCCGTCGCGCCTGGCTTGCGCACGGTGCTGACCTGCGCGGTCTCCCAGGCCGACTTCTGTGAAAAGCCCACCTTGCGGAGCGCGCGGTGGATCTTCGGCCGGGTGACGCTATCGAAGAACGATCTAATGTCGAGGCGCGCGAACTCGGGGTTCGAGAGGTGAACCAAGCTCGCCGCGACGTGCCCGCCCTTCTGGAAATGGAAAAAATAGTCGGGCGGCGACCAATGCTTGAGTACGGCCTTGATGATCCGTCTGCCGTCCTCCTGGCCCTTTTTGGTCGGGACGAAGATCAGCAAGCCTCGGTCGGTCGTGAACTTATGGGTGAATGCGTCGTAGTTCATAGTTAGTGGCCCCGCCCATCAGCTTCATCACGGCATCAACCAGCTTTACCAGCCAGTATGACACCTTGATCCACATCAGAGCGAGGCCAAGCCTGCGTTCAGTTTTCATGAACAGGGGACCCTACTTGCCCCAGCGGCCATGCCATGGCTGCGTAGCCACTAACCAAGTCGTAACGACCTTCCTAGAGTGATCCTCCGGGTCGGCCGTGACGGTCCATGCCTCCTCATGGGTGAGCCATGAAGACGCGCGAGAGTCCCCCCGTAATGCTGGGGTGGTAGCGACATAGCACGGTCATTGACCGGATTGGAATGAAAAACTGGAAAGTCCCCGAGAGTCGATCGCCTTACAGGGGATCGCCGGGCGCCCACGATATCACAACGCCCCGCCGCCTCAGTCGGCCTCTCCGACCGCCACCGGGCGCTTCCTGACCGGAGGCTCGGAATGGTGGAGCGTCATGCCGGCGCCGTCGACCTCGAAGTGTGCCTCCGGATACGCGGAAAGCTGCCGGCGCTTGGTCGCCTGCCTGCGCAACAGAACAATTGCGAACCAGCAGCGAAGCGCTTCCTAAGCGATATAAAGGCGCAATCAATCGCACATCTCTGCACCGTGGGCCTATGCTGATTTCCCGTTGATCGTCGCCTCCGGCGCCGCCGGCGCGGGGCACCACGGGGCGCCGCCCCGAGGTTCCCCCGGCACGCGGCCTACGGCGCGGCAGGACCCCTCGCTCGCATGGCCCGCGGGGCCACGCTCCCCCCGGGGCCCGGCCGCGCCCGCCCGCATGCCACCCCTCCTTCCCCGGTCTCGCCGACGGGCAGGGAAGCAGCGGGGCTGCTTCCCGCTGCCACGAAGGAGGATCACCACATGACCGACACCATCGTCCGCGCCACGGCCGAGATCGTGCTCGGCAGGCTCGACCCCTCCCCCGCCAACGTGCGCCGCACCGGCGCCGGGCAGGGCGTCGAGGCCCTCGCCGCCTCCATCGCCGCCCACGGGCTGCTGCAATCCCTCGTCGTGCGCCCGAAGGGCGGGGGCCGCTACGAGGTGGTCGCCGGCGGGCGGCGGCTCGCGGCGCTCCGGCTGCTGGCGAAGGCGAAGCGGCTGCCGAAGGGCGCCGCCGTGCCCTGCCATGTGCTCGACGGCGACGCCGGGGAGGATGCGGCAGAGGCGAGCCTTGCGGAGAACGTGGTTCGGCAGGACATGCACCCGGCCGACCAGTTCGAGGCCTTCGCCGCGCTGCACCGGGGCGGCGAGGGCCTGGGCGTGGAGGAGATCGCCGCCCGCTTCGGCGTCTCCGCCCACACCGTGCGCCAGCGGCTCCGCCTCGCCGCCGTCTCGCCCGCCATCGTCGCGGCCTACCGCGAGGGCGCCCTCACCCTGGACCACGTCACCGCCTTCGCCGTGACCGACGACCGGGAGGCGCAGGAGCGCGTCTTCGCGGGCCTCGCGGATTGGCAGCGCACGCCGGCGACCATCCGCCGGCTGCTGACCGACGCGCTGCTGCCCACCACGGACCGGCGCGTGGCGCTCGTCGGGCTGGACGCCTACGAGGCGGCCGGCGGGCGCGTGCAGCGCGACCTGTTCTCGGAGGACGGCGGCGGCTGGATCGCCGACCCCGCCCTCCTCGAGGAGCTCGTCGGCCGGCGGATGGAGGCCGAGGCCGAGGCGGTGCGCGCGGAGGGCTGGCGGTGGGTGGCGGTCGGGGCGGAGGCGTCGGACGCCCTCTGGCGCTGCCGCCGCATCTGGCCGGCCAGGGCGCCGCTGACCGAGGCGGAGGAGGCCCGCCGCGACGCGCTCTCGGCCCGCTACGACGAGCTCGCGGAGGGGCACGGCGGCACCGACGACGACCTGCCGGAGGCGGTCGCCGCCGAGCTCGATGCCATCGAGGCGGAGGTCGACGCCCTCGAGGTCCGGGAGGCGGCGTGGCGGCCGGAGGACCTCGCCCTCGCGGGCGCGCTCGTCACCCTCGCCGGCGACGGCCGGCTGGCCGTGACGCGCGGCCTCGTGCGGCCGGAGGACGAGCCGAAGCCGGCGGCCCCGCATGGCGCCGGGCGGGACGAGGAGGACGGCGACGCCCTGGACTCTCCCGGCACGGAGGGGGCCGAGGCCCCGGCCGCCGAGGAGGACGCGGAGGACAAGGCCCCTGCCCTCTCCGCCGCGCTCGTCGCCGAGCTCCGGGCGCACCGCACCCTCGGGCTCCAGGCCGAGCTCGCGGGCCGGCCGGACCTGGCGCTGCGGGTGCTGCTGCATGCCCTGGCGGGCGACGCCTTCTACGGCCGCTACGGCGACGCGGTGGCGAGCTTCCCGGCCTACCCGCCGGCCTTCGCCGGCGTGGCCGGCCTCGCCGACAGCCCGGCCCGGCGGCGCGTGGAGGAGGCCGAGGCCGCGCAGCGCGCGCGCCTGCCCGCCGACCGGCGCGGCCTCTGGGCATGGCTGGCCGGGCAGGACGAGGCGGCGCTGCTGCGGCTGCTGGCCGTCCTCGTGGCCCGCGTGGCGGACGCCGGCGCCGGGGACTGGACGGCGCCCGGGGACACCGTGGCGGCCAGGGTCGCCGCGGCGGCGGGGCTGGACATGCGGCGGTGGTGGTCGGCGACGCCGGCGAGCTACCTCGCCCGGGTGCCGAAGGCCGCGATCCTCGCCGCGGTGCGCGAGGGCGCCGGCGAGGACGCCGCGCGCCGCCTCGCCGGCATGAAGAAGGAGCCGATGGCGGAGGCGGCGGCCGCCGCCCTGGACGGCCGGGGCTGGCTGCCCGCCGCGCTGCGCGTGCCCGGCGCGGTGGCCGCGAACGACGCCGCCGCGCCCCCTGCCCTCGCCGCCGAGTAGGGGCACGACCGGGCCGCCCCGACCGGGCGGCCCTCCCTTCCCCGCACCCATGCGCGCGGGCCGGCACCGCCGGCCCGCGCGGCTCCGCTTCCCCGGCGGCGCGACCCCGCCGCCACCGGCCGCTGTCGTCCCGCATACGCTTGTATATCGTCCCGAATGCCAACCGATTCTGCTACGCCAGCGAAGCGGCTGCGCGGTGCATCCTCAGCACTCCACCGCTTCGAGGTAGTCGGGCGCCGACACGGCCAGCGCCAGCATGCGGCCGTCCCGCGTGACGACGGGCAGCCGGCGCACCCGCGCCGTCGCGATGATGAAGCAGTCGCCGGGGTCGCCGCTGCCGTAGACGGCGGGCACCGCGGAGGCCTCCGCCGCCACCGCGACGCTCACCGTCGCGAGCCGGGCCCCGGTCAGCGCCAGGGCTGCCGGAACCACCGCGCCGCCGGCATGCCGAGTTCCGGCCGGTCGCGCCGCTTCAGCTCCGCCACCCCGAGCTCCCAGGCCGAGACCGCGGAGACGTAGAGCCGCCCCTCGTCCTGCGCCGCACGCACCGCGGCGATCGCCGCCTCCGTCCGGAACTCGCCCCGCACCAGCCAGAGCAGCGCGTGGGTGTCGAGCAGCACCAGGCGCCGGCGTCTAGCGCGGCTTCCCTGGGCGCTTCGGCGCTGCCTTCCGGAGCGCCGCGGCCTGTTCGTAGATCGGCTTCGTCAGGTCGATGCGCGGGTCGAGTTCCAGCGGCACGTCCCGCATCGCGCCGTAGCCGCGCGGCAGGCCCGCGCGTGCCGGCGCCGCCGCGCGCGGGCGCGCGGCCCTCGTCTTCCCCGTGGCGTGCGGCTTCGTGGGCATCGAGACCTCCGGCCACTGACATGATGGGCGGCGCGCGGCGTTTCAACGCGGCGCCGGCCCGGACGCCTGCACTTGTATATCGGTCCGCATGCGTCACGCCAGCCCCCAGGCGTCCGGTGCCCACCGGGTGCGCGGCGTCGGGAGGCCGGCACCAGGGCAGCCGCAGCGCTGTGCAATGGCAGCGCATTGCGGGCGATCCGATAGCGCTCCGCTTTACACAATCAATCGTTACGCTGTGCCCCTGCCCCGCGGCTCGCGGGCGGCTGCGCGGTGCCTTCCCCGTTGATCGTCGCCTCCGGCGCCGCCGGCGCGGGGCACCACGGGGCGCCGCCCCGAGGTTCCCCTCGGCACGCGGCCTACCGCGCGGCAGGACCCCTCGCTCGCATGGCCCAGGGGCCACGCTCCCTCCGGGGTCCG
Organism: Roseicella frigidaeris; assembly: GCF_003258945.1. Taxonomy (GTDB): domain Bacteria; phylum Pseudomonadota; class Alphaproteobacteria; order Acetobacterales; family Acetobacteraceae; genus Paracraurococcus; species Paracraurococcus frigidaeris. The sequence continues at coordinate 44,406 of NZ_QLIX01000027.1, forward strand.
GCCGCGTCCGCCCGCATGCCACCCCTCCTTCCCCGGTCTCGCCGACGGGCAGGGAAGCAGCGGGGCTGCTTCCCGCTGCGCAGGAAGAAGGAAGCGGAACATGGCGGATCGGACGGCGCGCGGGGCCGGCGGCGAGGACGCGGAGGCGCGGGGCGACATCTACGCGCGCGTCACGGAGCGCATCGCGGCGGCGGTCGAGGCGAGCACGGACGACTGGCGCATGCCGTGGCACGGTGGGGCGGACGGGCGCGCCTCGGCCCTGCCGGCGAACGCCGCGACCGGGCGGCCCTACCGGGGCGTGAACGTGCTGGTGCTCTGGGCGGCGGCGCAGGCCGAGGGCTACGCGGGCGGCGCTTGGGCGACCTACCGGCAGTGGCGCGAGCTCGGCGCGCAAGTGCGCCAGGGCGAGCGCGCCTGCCCCGTCGTGTTCTGGAAGGCGCTGGACGGCCGCGGCGACGAGGACGAGGCCGGTGACGAGGCGGAGGGGCGCGGCCGGCCCCGTCTCCTCGCGCGCGGCTACAGCGTGTTCAACGCCTCCCAGGTGGACGGCTACGACGCCCCTGCCCTCCCCGCGCTGCCCGAGGCCGAGCGGATCGCCCACGCGGACGCCTTCTTCGCCGGGCTCGGCATGGCGGTCCGGCACGGCGGCGCCCGCGCCTGCTACGCGCCGGCGGCCGACGAGGTCCGGATGCCGCCCTTCCAGGCCTTCCGGGACGCCGTCGCCTACTACGCCACGCTCGCCCACGAGGCGACGCACTGGACCGGGCACGCCTCCCGTCTCGCCCGCGACCTGCGGGGCCGCTTCGGCGAGGAGGCCTATGCGGTGGAGGAGCTGGTGGCGGAGCTCGGCGCGGCCTTCCTCTGCGCCGACCTGCGCCTCGTCCCCGAGCCCCGGCCGGACCACGCCGCCTACGTGGCGTCCTGGCTGAAGGTGCTGCGGTCGGACAAGCGGGCGATCTTCGTGGCGGCCGCCAAGGCCCAGGCGGCGGCCGACTGGATGCATGCGCGCCGGGCATCGGCGGACGCCGCGGCGTAGCGGCGGGGCAGGGCAGAGGGGGCGCTGCCCCCTGCCCGGTCTGAAAACTCGCGCCGGCCGTCCCGGCCGGCGCTTTGCGATGTATATCGCCCCGATGGCGAATCGCCCCTATAGTGCGTGCGGGGCGGCATCGGAGCGGGATCATGATACTCGTGGTCGGGAACACCAAGGGCGGGGTCGGGAAGACTACCCTCGCGGTCAACCTGGCGATCGCGCGCGCCCTCGACGGCCGGGACGTGCTGCTGGTGGACGGCGACGAGCAGGCCACCGCCATCGGCTTCACCGAACTGCGCACTGAGCAGCTCGGCCAGCCCGGCTACACCGCCGTCTCGCTGCACGGCGCGGCCATCCGCACCCAGACCCGCCAGCTCGCCCCGAAGTACGCCGACGTGGTGATCGACGTCGGCGGGCGGGACACCGGCAGCCTGCGCGCCGCCCTCACCGTCGCCGACACGGTGCTGATCCCGGTGCAGCCGCGGAGCTTCGACCTCTGGGCGATCGACAACATCGCCGCCCTCGTGCGCGAGGCCCGGGAGATCAACGACCGGCTCCGCGCCGTCGTCGTGCTCAACGCCGCCGACGCGCAGGGGGCGGACAACGACGCCGCGGCCGAGGCGCTCGGCGAGGCGGACGGGCTCGAATACCTCCCGACGCCGATCGGCCGGCGCAAGGCTTTCCCGAACGCCGCCGCCGCCGGCCGCTCGGTCCTCGAGCTGACGCCCCGCGACCCAAAAGCCGCGCAGGAGCTTGCGGCGATGGTCAAGGCAGTGTTTGTATAGCACAGCGAGATCGGAGCGACATCGTATGGCCATCGCACGTAGGCCGAACGGCAATCGCACCACCAGCCCGCCGGCGGCGCAGGAGCGCGCCGCCGAGGCGTTCATTCAGGGCGCCGCGAAGTCCGCCGTGGCCGAGCCGGAGGCGGGCGGCGGGCGCAAGACGCCCATCATGCTCCGCTTCGACGCCGCGCTGCTGCGCCGCGTCGACAGCGCCGCCCGGCGCCGGGGCATCAGCCGCAGCGCCTGGATCGCCTTCAAGGTGAGCGAGGCGCTCGACGCCGAGGAGGCATAGGGTGGCGACGCCGGGGAAGGCTCCCGCGAAGGCCGCCCGCGCCCCGCGCGGCGAGGGCCAGTTCGACCTTTTCGCGGCGCTGCCCGGCGACCTGCCGACCCACGACCAGATGGAGATGATGGAGCGGCCCTTCTTCAGCCTCTCCAAGGGCAAGCGCACCGAGCCGATCGACTACCGCGTCCGCAACGGCACCACGGAGGTCCGCGTCCGGGTCACGGCCAACTCCGAGACGGGCATGGCCACCATCTGGGACGCCGACATCCTCATCTGGGCGGCGAGCCAGATCCGGGAGGCCATGACCCGCGGCGTGCCGACTTCGCGGCGCTTCCGCGTCAGCCTCTACGAGCTGCTCCGCGCCATCGGCCGGCCGACCGGCGGGGCCGAGTACGGCCGCATCGTCGAGGCGCTGCGGCGCCTCAAGGGCACGGTCATCGAGACGACGATCCGCCAGAAGGGCACCAGGCCCCAGGGCTTCGGCTGGATCGAGGAGTGGTCCGCCCCGACCGACGAGGAGGGGCGGTCGCTCGGCATCGAGTTCACCATCGCCGACTGGCTCTACCAGGGCGTGCTCGAGGACAAGCTCGTGCTGTCCATCGACCGCGAGTACTTCGCGCTCACCGGCGGCATCGAGCGGTGGCTCTACCGCGTCGTGCGCAAGCACGGCGGCCACCAGGGCGGCGGCTGGGGCTTCACCATGGCGCAGCTCCACCACAAGTCGGGCTCGACGCGCCGGCTCGCCGACTTCGCGAAGGACGTGCGCAAGGTCGTCGAGCGGCAGCGCCTCCCGGGCTATTGGCTGGAGCTCTACCGCACCGAGGGCGGTGAGGAGGCCCTGCGCTTCTCGGCCCGCGCGATGCTGCCGACCAACCACCCCGGCTACGCGCCGAAGCGCCTACCGCGGCTGCGCGTGGCGGCGCGGCGAGAGCCCGGGGCGGCGGTGCCGGAGTGACGGCGGCGTCGGTGCAGGGCGCGATAGCCCGATAATCCGGGCAGGCGGCGACGCTCCCGCCGCCAGGGGGCACCCGCCAGGGCGTGATAGCCCGATAAAGCGGCCCCCGGACGTCCGCTGCTGTTGCTCGCCGCGCTTGAAAGCACTCCGGTATCGGGCGATCACGCCCTGACGCCCGGGTTCAGGCCGCGTCGTAGGCCGATCCCGGCCCGCCGGACGGCGACGGACACTTGTGCATCGGGCGATCACGCCCCGGAACGGGGTGCGGGCGGGTCCGGGCCGGTTGTGGACAGCGGCCGCCGCCCCTGTGAATCCTGTCGGGCGATCACGCCCCCACGACCACGGGCTATCGCGCCCGCCGAACCCGGGCTTTCACGCCCCGAGTCTCGTCGGAAAATCGAGCCGAAACAGCAGCGTCGAGAGTCCGTAATATCCTTAACCCTACTTACGTAGACTCTCCTTAAGGAAAACCGCCTGTGGATAAGCCGCACCGCTCCTCCACGGCGCGAGAAGAAGAGGCTCATGAAGGGGAGCCGGCTGAGAACGCAACTCCGAACGGCAGGGGAAGATAGGCGGGAGAGGGACACGGCTACCGGCTTCCAGGACCCACCCAGACGGGCGGCAGGGTGCAGGCACGACGGCCGCCGTGGTCGTAGGCGGTGCGCTCGCAGTGGCGGCGGAGGGCCGCGGCGTCGTTCAGCTCGGCCACTGCGGCGAAGAAGGAGGCGCCGCCCGGCGCGGCCGCCCGCGCCCCACCGTCCCACCGGCCCAGGGCGTAGCCCCCGCCGAGCAGCAGCAGGCCGGCGGCGGCAAGGAGGGCGGAGGTCCGCAGGTCCACCCGCCGGGCCAGGGAGGCCACCTCCCGCTCGGCACCAGCCGCCGCGGCCTCGGCGGCACGCCGCACCAGGTCGCGCTCGCCTTCCAGCGTCAGGCCCCGCACGCCCCCGGCCGCCTCCCGCGCTGCGGTGGCCGCTTCGAAGGTCGCCAGCAGGGCGGCACGCAGGGGGCTGTCGGCACGCATCCCGGCGCGCTCGCACCAGCCCCGCACGTCCTCCGGCGTCGGTGCTCCCGCCGGGACAGGGGAGGGGGCCGCGCCCGTCATCACGGCAGCCAGGCCGCGGCGCCGGCCTTGGCGCGCTTGCCCTCCAGGTCGGCGAGCCAGTCCTCCACCATGAACTGCTCCACCGGGTCGAGCGGGGCCTCGCCGTCGCCGGCCGCCGCCGCGTAGAGGCCCAGGCCCCGCCGGCGCACCAGGTCCATGCAGGCGAGGCGGGTCATGAGGACGGGCGCCGCGCCCTCGCGCACCATCCGCTCGAAGCCCGGGTCGGCCAGGGTGCGCTCGAAGGCGCCGGCGACCGTGCGGCCCTCGCGGATCACCCCCTCGTTCAGCACGAGCAGCGTCCGCTTCGGCCGGAAGTAGCCGGCCTCCCAGATCGACAGCACGTGCCGCAGGTCCTCGTCCTCCGGGCCGAGGAAGTAGAGCGCCAGCGGCTCGATCCCCCGCCGGGCGCAGAACTCCACCAGCCGGAGGTCGCGCCCGTACTCCTGTAGCACCCGGTCGCCACCGCCGAGGTCGAGCACCGCCGACCGACGCTCCTTCACCATCCGGTTCAGCACGCCCGTCAGCCAGGCCTTCACGTCGGGCAGCTCCTCGGTCGGCGGCTGCATCGCCTCCGGGAAGATGCCGGCGAGCGTGCGGCTCCGCGGGTCGCCGTCGGCGACGATCACCTCGCGCCCCCCATTGCGCGCCCGCCAGACGAGCTCGGCGAGGCCGGTGGACTTGCCCCCGAAGCCGCGCCCGAGCCCGACCGCCAGCACCACCTCGCCCGCCGCGGCGGGGGCGGCCTCCGCCCCGAGGGTCGCCGCCTGTCCGTTGCCCCTAGCCATGCCGCTTCCTTCCGCTGCGCTCGTCGATTTCGGCCCGCAGCCGCGCGAGGGCGTCCGCGCCGTCGGAGGCAGGGGACGTCGGCGCCGCAGTCGGGGCGGGTGGGGGAGGGGCCCGCGTCGCCGTCGGCGGGGGCGCCGGCACGGCCGCGGGCGGATGGGGAGGTTTCGCGCGCCGCGCCCGGGCGGCGGCCACGTCGCGCCGCACGCTCCACCAGGTCCGCCGCACGGTGGGGGCGGTGAGCGGCCGGCCGTCGGCGCCCGTCAGGCCGAGCCCGGCGAAGCCCTCGGCGAGGGCGCGCCAGTTCGGGCGGTTTTCCTCGACCAACTCGGCGAAGGCGTCGTGGCGGGCCCGGAGCCAGCGGTAGAGGGGCGAGCGCCCGGATCCCCCGCGGGCGACCTTGGCGATCCTGCGCAGCTCGGCGTCGGGCTTCATGGGGAGGAGTCTGCCCGAGGCGGCGTCCGCTGGCGTGAAGGCAAGCGTGTGCCGCGCGTGAAGTTTACCCGCTACGGTTGTGAAGAACGTGGTCGCCGCCCGTGAAAGGCAACAAGCTGCACAGACCAAGGCATTGGCCAATGCGGTCCGTGCCTGCGGCACGTGAGCGGAACGGGAGGCCCCATGGCAGCCACGGCGCGCGACGACGACCGGCTGACCCGGATCGAGGAGCGGCAGGACGCGCTCATCCGCGGCGTGGCCCAGATGAACGAGACGCTCGCGGCGCACACGGCGATGCTGGAGCGGATCCTGCTGGCCGCGGCCGAGGAGCCCCCGGCCGGCGGCGACCTGGCCGAGGCGCTGCGCGACATGGCGAACGCCCTCTCGGCCCAGGAGGCGGTCATGGCGCGGCTGGAGGCCCGCCTCGCGGCGCTGCCCGGCAAGATCGCCGAGGCCCTCGTGCCCGGGGCCTGACGGGCCATGCTGACCTACTCCACGATCGCCGCGGGCGAGCCGGCCTCTGCGACGGCGATGACGGACCACCTGCTGACGCGGACCCTGCCCCGCGAGGTCGCCGACCTCGCCCGCTACTACACGGGGGGCAGGGACGCCGCCGCCTCGGCCGAGGACCGGACGGTAGCCGAGCTGGCCGGGGAGATGGACAAGGGCAATCTCTCGTATAGCGAAGCGATATCGGAATTGATGCTCCGGCACGCCGACCGTGGGGCCGACCCCGACGATGAAGAGGCGCGCCTCGGCGAGCGGCTGGCACAGACCTTGGAGCGGCGCGACTTCGAGGCGGCCTACGGCCCGCCCGTGGCGGAGCCGCGGCGCGACATGCACCCGCTCGTCGCGCGCGGCCTCGGGCTCGACCCGGACCGGGGCGTGACGCGCGACGAGATCAATGCGCTGCTGGCCGGGCGCCGGGCCGACGGCGCGCGGATCGAGGGCAAGCGCTACGCCGTCGCCCGCCAGGTCACCGACCGGCGCACGGGCGAGGTGAAGGACCTTACCCCGATCGGCTCCGTCGATTTTTGCCTCACCCCCGACAAGTCCGTCTCGGTGGCCTGGGCCTTCGCCCGGCCGGCCGAGCAGGCCTCGATCTACGCCGCGCACCGCGACGCCGCGGCCGAGGCGATGGCCGCCATCGAGGGCCGCATCGGGCAGGCCCGGAAGGGCGACGGCGGGCGCGACGGCGCCGACCCTGGCCACGTCGCCTGGATCGCCTTCGACCACTACACCTCCCGCCCCACCCTCTGGACCGCGCGCCAGGAGGACGGGCGGACCGTCACCGAGAGCGTCTCCGTGCAGGTCCCCGGCGACCCGGACCTGCACACCCACTTCACCGTGCCGAACGCGGTGTTCTGCGAAAACGGCCGGGTCGGCTCGCTCGACCTCGACCGGCTCGACGGGCTGATCAAGGAGGCCGGCGCGCTCTACCAGGCGCACCTCGCCGCGAACCTCCGCCGGCTCGGCGCGGAGGTGGTGCTCGACGACCGCACCGGCATGGCCCGGCTCGCCGCGATCCCGGACCACGTGCGGGACCACTTCTCGAAGCGCACCCTCGGCGGCGAGGAGGCGGCGCGGGCCTACGCCCGGACGCTCGGCCTCGACTGGGACGCCTTGCCGCCCGAGCGCCGCTCCGGCCTGCTGAAGGCCGGCGTGCAGGGCACGCCGGCCGGGATCGACGCGGAGGCACGGGAGAAGCTCCGGAAGGACGACGTGGCCGACTTCGCCGACTGGCGCCGCCAGGCGCGCGAGCTCGGCTGGCGGTACGAGGGCATCGAGGGGCCGCGGCGGGCCGGGCCAGGGCCGACGCGGGAGGAGCGGATCGCCCGGGCCTACGAGGCGGCGCTGCCCTGGCTGGAGAAGGAGCTGGACCGCCGCGCGGTGGTGAGCGGCGCCGACGCGCGGACCGCCGCGCTGCGCGGCCTCATCGCCGCCGGCATCGAGGAGACGGCCGACGTCGGACGTGTGACCGCGCTCTTCCGGAGCGAGGGCGTGCGCCAGTACGGCGAGGCGACGGCGCTCGTCTGGGGCCGGGCCGGGGAGCGGGGCGAGGTCGGCATCACCACGGCGCTGCACGCCGCCGACGAGGCGGAGTTCATGCGGCTGGCCCGCGCCGCCGCCGCGGACCGCACGGGCGCGCTCCGGGCTGGCGAGATCGCCGCCGCGGCCGGGCGCATCGGCCTCGCCTTCGAGGGCGAGCACGGCGAGGCGCAGCGGCGCGCCATGCACCGCCTCGGCGAGGGCGGCCGGCTCGGCGTCGTGGTGGGTGCCGCCGGCAGCGGCAAGACCACGCTGCTCCAGCCCCTCGTGGCGGCCTGGACGGGGCAGGGGAGGGCGGTGCACGGCGTGGCGCTCGCCTGGCGGCAGGCCGACGACCTGGCCGACGCCGGGATCGCCAAGGAGAACGTTCGCGCGCTCAGCGTCTTCCTGGAGGGCGCGAAGGCGGGCGCCTTCGTACTCGACCGACGCTCCGTCGTGGTGGTGGACGAGCTCGGCCTGCTCGGCACCCGGCAGGGCCTCGAGCTGCTGCGCCTCCAGGAGGCCCGCAGCTTTCGCCTCGCCATGCTCGGCGACGACCGGCAGTGCCAGGCGATCGAGGCGGGGCCGATCGTGGACCTCGTCCGCCGCGCGCTCGGCTCGGACCAGGTGCCGGAGATCCTCACCACGGTCCGCCAGCGGGCGGAGCGGGAGCGCGAGATCGCCGGCCACTGGCGCGAGGGCCGCGCGGCCGAGGCCCTCGCCATGAAGCGCGAGGACGGCACCGCCGAGCTGGTGCCCGGCGGCACCCGCGAGGCGGTGGAGCGCGTCGCGGCCCTCGTCGGCGAGCGGCTGCGGGCGAACGCCGGCGACCCGTCCTACACCCTCACCGTCTCCGCGCCGACCAACATGGACGCGCACCGGCTGGGCGTCGCCATCCGGGAGGTGCGGCGGGGGCTGGGGCAGGTCGGGGAGGATCAGGTCCGGGTGCGCGCGGCCGACCGCGACGGGAACGCCTACGAGATGGCGCTCGCGCCCGGCGACCGGGTGCGTCTCTTCGCCAGCACGCGCGCGGAGGGAGAGGGTGGCAGCATCGGGCGCAACGGCTCGGTGCTCACCGTGCTCTCGGCCGACGCGAAGGGCATGCGCGTGCGCAACGCCTCGGGCCGGGAGGGACGGGTGGCCTGGTCCACCCTCGCCGACCGCACCACGGGCCGGGTGCGACTGGCCTACGGCGAGGTCATGACCACCCACACCGCGCAGGGATCCACGGCGACCGAGCACGTGCACGCCCTGCCGGCCGGAACGAAGGCGGTGACGGGCTTCGCGGCCTATGCCTCGGGCACGCGGCACCGCCGGGTCTCCTGGCTGCTGATCTCGGCTGGCGCAGAGCACGCCGAGGTGGTGCGGCGCCGGCCGCTGAACGACGTCCGGCCCGTGACGGAGACGGACGCCTGGGCGAACGCTGCGCGCAACCTCGGGCGGCAGCCGCGGCAGGAGGGCGCGCTGGAGTTCCTCGCCCGGGCCGGCGAGGTCCGGCGCGGGGCCACGCGGGCGCTCCGCCACGGGGTGCGGCCGGCGGAAAGGCGGGAGGAGAGGGGCCTCGCTCCGACCGTTCTGGAGAGGCGGCTAGCAGATAGCCGCGAGCGCCTAGCGGCTGCCCCGGTCGTCGCGCGCCTCGCCGAGGCGGTGCGCGCCCGCGGGGCGCTCGCCGATCGGCTCTCGCGCCTCGGCGCCGAGCTGGCGGGGGCGGTGCGGGAGCGGCTGGCGCGCCTGCGCGGGCCGGTGGCCGAGCGGGGACGCGAGGGCCCTTCCATGTCACTGCACCGCTGAGCCGCCGGTGGCCGCGGGAACGGCCGCCGGGCCGGCCTCTCCCGGCAGCGCCGCGTCGCGCTCCACCCGCACGGCGAGCGTCGGGACGGCCGGGGGCTCGGCGGCCAGCTTCCGGAACCACGGGTCCCGGTACCAGACGAGGCGGTCGAGCATGAGCAGCGCGAGCCGGCGGCGCAGCACGAGCAGCTTGTCCGCCGGCAAGCGTTGCACCTCCTGCGCCAGCATCAGCGCGCGCCGCCTCACCGTCTCGCTCTCGCTCTGGCGCGACGGGCTGAGCCAGCCGAAGAAGCGCGGCCGGCTCTGCGTCGTCTCCACGACCGTGTCGCTGCCGCCGCGCTGGCTCACCTCCTCCGCTTGGCGCTGGTCGAGGCCGCCGAGCGCGACCTCGGCGCCCATGTTGGCGTAGATGTTGCGCGAACCGTCCTCGCCGAAGGCGAGCCGGGTCTGGTCCTTCGACTGCACGACGATCGCCATCCGCAGGCCCGAGGAGCGGATGAAGGCTGTGGCGTCGGCCAGCACCCGGTGCTCGCCGAGCGCCCAGAACTCGTCGAGCAGGGCGAGGACGCGGTGCCGGTGCTCCCGCTTCTCCCCGAACTCCTCGCGCGCCATGGCGTCGATCAGCTGCTGGAAGAAGATTGCGTAGATCGGCCGCATGCGGCGCAGGTCGGAGGGCTGGGCGCAGAGATAGACCGACATCCGGCGCGACCGCAGCTCCCGCACGTCGAAGTCGCTCGCCGCCGTGGCGGCGGCGATGCGCGGCACCTCCCAGAGCGAGAGGGCGGTCAGGATCGTCTGGCGCACGCCGCGCGCCTCCTCGCTGCCCTTCTCGAGGCCGTCGGCCCAGCCGAGCGCCGTCTCGACGGCGGCGCGCGGGTAGGGGCGCCCCTCCCTTCTGGCATCCGCCACCAGGGTACGGAGGTGGGTCACGCAATCCCCACGGCGGGCGAGGCCGGCCACTGCGGCGACCGTCAGCGGCGCGCCGGGCGTCTCGGACTGGATCACGGCGAGGGCGGTGGCGACGCGGCGGCCGGCGTTGTCCCAATAAGGATTGTTGGCGCGCGTCTCCGGCACGAGGGCGAACATCGCCTTCTGGAGGTCGTCGGTGGCGTCCGGCGTGCCCCGGCGCACCAGGCCGAGGGGGTTCCAGCGGTGCGTGCGACCCTCCGGGTCGCCGAAGTCGAGCACGAACACCGCGTCGCCCTTCCGCGCCCGCTCGGCGGCTGTCCACCGCACCAGGTCGCGCTTCACCGAGAAGGCGACGAGCGCGCCGCCCCAGTTCATCGCGTTCGGCACGACGAAGGAGACGCCCTTGCCCTCCTCGGTCGGGGCGTAGACCGCGACGTGCTGCTGCCCGGGTAGGCAGGCGTAGCGCGCGAAGGGCCCCCGGCCCCACTTGCCGAGGATGATGCCGTCGGGGACCGGCCGCGAGGCGAAGACGATGCCGCTCCCCTCCGCCTCGCTCCGGGTGGCGAAGTGGGATTCGCCGTGCAGGGGCCGCCCGCCGCGGCGCCGCACCGCGACGGCAGCGGTCCCCGCCAGCAGCAGCGGCGCGAGGCCGAGGAAGCCCGACAGGCCAACCGTGACAGCCGCCCACCAGTTCGCCCCCGCCTGCGGCGCGTAGAGCGTCCAGGCGGTCGCCTTCGTCCAGAGGCCCGCGGCGGCGAAGTAGGGATGCGCGCCGAGGCCGGTGATCGAGAGGTAGGTGGCCGAGGCGACCGGCACCGCGGCGAGCGCCGCCGCGCCGAGGACACCGGCCAGCAGCGCCCCCCGCCGCGTCACGGCCGCACCTCCATCACCGCCGTCAGGCGGTACGGATCGCGCGCGCAGTGCGCGACGAGGTCCACGTGCTGGCGCAGCAGGCCGTGCACCGTCGCCGCCTCCAGCGCGCGGCCTTCCGGGCTCTGGCGCACCATCAGCGCCGCCGCCTCGATCGCGGCCTCGGGGTCGGCGCCGTGGATCGTGGTGACCGAGGGGTGCCCGACGACGCGGGCGCGCAGGAAGGCCCAGGCCTCGCCGCCGCGCAGCTCCTGGAAGGGCAGCCAGTCCGGCCGCAGCCGCATCGCGTCCTGGAGGCAGTCGGTGGCGGTGCGCCGCTCGCCGTCGAAGTACAGCGGCGACCAGTTCTCGTGCGGCAGGTCCATCCACTCCGGCGTGTCCTCGATCGTCACGAGGCGCCGGTCGGCGGGCACGGCGCGGATGAGGGCCTCGGCGAAGGTGGTCTTGGAACTGCCGATGGCGCCGGCGACGAGGATCGTCCGCCCCGCCTCGACCGCCGCCCGCCACCAGGCCGCGCCGCGGCCGGGCACGGCGGCGAAGTAGCCGCGCTCTTCCAGCCACTCGAGGGTCGGCGTGAAGTCCTTCGCCCGGCGCCGGATGGCCAGCGTGATCGTGCCCGGTGGCGCGGCCGGCGGCCGCGCGCCCATGATGCGCTCCCCGCCGGGCAGGACGGAGGAGGCCGAGGGGCGATCGGGGCCGACGCGCTTCGAGGTGCGCGAGGCGGCGAGGGTGAGGATCGCATCGAGCCGCGCGAAGGTCAGTTCCGGCGCGTCGTGCCAGGTCCAGCCGTCCTCGCCCTCCACTCCGAAGCGGCCGGGGCGGTTCACCACGATCTCCCGCGTGCCGGGCCGCGCCAGCGCCGCCGCGAAGGGCTCCAGCAGCCGCAGCAGCGTCGCCTCGCCGGCCAGCATCAGCGGAGCCTCAACCGGTAGGCGTCGGAGAAGTCGACGGGCTGCGTGAGGAGGATCGCGATCTCCTCCCCCTGGTTCTTCGTGACCGTGTTCGGGATGTTGATGCTGTCGCGCAGCACCGAGGCGACGGCGCCCTGCACGCCCCCGGTCTGGAGGTTGAGGTAGGTGTTGTTGTCGCCGCGCGCGAGCGCGGCCTGCACCGCGCCCTGCGCCGCGCTGATGGCGCTGCCGGAGAGCATGAGGAAGACGGCGCCGCCGAAGCGCTCCCAGAAGTGGCGGTCCACGGCGCCGTCCATGCCGACGCGGCCGAGCGCGTCGCCGACGGGCGCGCCGAGGGGCACGGGCACACCTTGCGGCGTCCAGCCCGTCGCGGCGAGGGAGAGGATCCGGCTCTGGCCGACGGCGACGTGGCTCTCGTAGCTGCCCTGGATGCGGGTGCCGGCCTCCATCAGCCGCACGCCCGCCGGCGAGAGCCAGTCCTGCGTGACGTGGCAGAAGAACGGCCCCGGCCGCTCGCTGCTGACCGCGGTGTCCAGCGTGCAGCGGTAGACGCCGGGCATGAGCACGAGCGTGGTGTCGAGCGGCGCACCCGCACGGGCGCCCGCGATCGCCGTGCCGCGGAAGGCCACGGACGTCCCGCGCCGTGCCGGATCCGCATCCGTGCCGCCCGCCGCCGGCCGGGGGCCGCCGCCCTCGGCGCCGGATCGGTCGTCGGACCGGGGAGGGGGCGTGACGGCGTAGGACATCATGCGCGGCGCCCGGGGCCCGGTCGCCGCCTGCGCCTGCGCCGGCGCCGCCGCCAACTGGGGCGGCGGGGGCGGGGGAGGGAGCGCAAAGGCGACCGGCTCGGCCGGCGGCGTCGCCGGTGGCGGCTGGGGGGCGTCGAAGGTGACGCGCCGGCCGATCCCGCCCGCCGGCTGGGGCGGCTCCGGCGGCTCGTTCCCCGGGTGGCGCCAGAAGACGAAGGCGATGAGCGCGCCGGCCCCGAGGATCGACACCGCGTAGGTCTGCTTCTGGGTGAGCAGCCGCCGGCCGGTGGTGTCGGGGGCGCCGCGGTCCTCGGTCATCGGCGCGCCTGCCCCGCCAGCTCGCGCACCACGTCGGGGTGCATCGTGCCGGTCCCCGGGTTGCGGCCGACCGGGTCGTAGGCGCGGTTGTAGACCGCCAGCACCGCGCCGCCGGGCAGCCGCAAGCGGAGCTCGCGGTGGACGCCCGGGACGATCCACCAGATCCCCCGCAGTCCCGGCTCGTTGGCGGGGCGGGCGAACGCCTGGACGGATTGCTCGGCACCGGAGGCGTCCACCGCGAAGACGCTCGGCACCTGGCGGTTGCCGAGGTAGCGGAAGGCGGTGCGCTGCCCGTCGTCGCAGGTCTCGTCCGGCACCAGGTCGGCCGAGCCGCGGCCCTCGAAGGTCCAGTTGCGGCAGGCGAAGTCCACGGCCAGGCGGTCGCGCGCGACCTCCGCCTCCCGACGGGCGCGGGAGGCGGTCGCCCGCTCCGCCGCCTGGCGGCGGGCCTCGGCCGCCTCCGCCTCGCGCCGCGCCCGCTCGTCCGCGGGGTAGGTGAAGGCGAGGCCGTAGGTGGCCGCCGGGTCGTCGGGGCACTCGGCCCGGCCGTCGGGGCCGCAGGTGCGCGGCAGCGGCCGGACTTCGGCGGCGAACTGGTAGACGCGGTCCGGCGCGCCGTGCCGGGCGGTGACGACCTGCAGCGTCGTCCGCCCAGGCGCCACGGCCCAGAGCGGCAGGACGTTGTTCAGCGGCTGTTGATTGCCACTGAGATCTGACCTGGTTTGGGGTGAAGTTGCCACTGAGAGTTGACCCATGTTCGGACGCTAGCCTCGGCTTTCTGGGCGGAGGCGGC
>NZ_QLIX01000028.1 GCF_003258945.1 Roseicella frigidaeris
CCCTCGCAGGCCTGCACGTCATCGCCTTCGTCAGCCTCATGCTCGCCAAAGCCACAGCCGCCTTCGACTTGGTCCGTAACACCGTCTAGGCCGCCCATGCGCCGTCGCCGCCTTCCCGCCCTCGCCGCCGCCTGCCTCGCGCCCGCCCTGCGGCCCGTCGCGGCCCAGGCGGCGACAGGGACGGGGGCAGGGGCGGTGGACGAGCGCGTGCTGCGGATCGTCGCGCCCATCGAGATCGGCGGCCTCGATCCGGCGCGGTCCGGCTTCATCTTCACCCGCATGGGCGTGGTCGAGACCTTGCTGGCGGCGGATGCCGAGGGCCGGCCGGTGCCTGCCCTGGCGGAGCGCTGGTCGGTCGATGCCGCCGGCCTCGAATGGCGCTTCACGCTGCGCCCCGGCCTGCGGTTCCACGACGGGTCCGCCGTGACGCCGGGGGCGGCCGTGGCCAGCCTGCGGCGCGCCCTCGCCGATGCGACGGCCCTGGCGCGCGCGCCCGTCGCGACGCTGGACGTCGCCGGCCGCGATGTGGTGATCCGGCTCGCCCGACCCTTCTCGATCCTTCCGGCCGTCCTGGCGAATTACGGCAGCGGGATCCTGGCGCCCGCCTCCTATGACGCCGCCGGCCATGTCCAGGCGGTGATCGGCACCGGCCCTTACCGTGTCCTCTCCATCACGGCGCCGATGCGGCTCGAGGTCGAGCGCTTCGATCTCTGGTGGGGGCCGCGCCCGGAGATCAGCCGCGCCATCTATCTGGTCGCGGGACAGGGCGAGGCGCGCGCCGCCATGGCGGAGAGCGGCCAGGCCGACCTGGTCTTCGGCCTGCATCCGGCGACCATGGCGCGGTTGCGGCGAAACCCGGCGCTGGAGGTGCGGGCCGTCGCCATCCCGCGCAGCCGGATCCTGAAGCTGAACCTGGCCTCGCCCTTCTTCGACAGCCTGGCGGAGCGCCAGGCCCTCGACCTCGCCATCGACCGCCAGGGCATCGCCACGGCGCTGCTGCGCAATCCCTCCCTGGCCGCGACGCAGCTCCTGCCGCCGATGACGGGCGACTGGCACCTGGCCGACCTGCCGCCAGCGGAGCGCGACCTGCCGCGCGCCCGGGCGCTGCTGGCCTCGGCGGGCTGGACCCCGGGGCCGGACGGCATCCTGCGAGACCGGCAGGGCCGTCGTTTCCGGGTGGTGCTCACCACCTATTCGACCTGGCCCGAGCTGCCGGCCATCGCCACCGCCCTGCAGGCGCAGTTCCGCGAGATCGGCGTGGATGTCGATGTCTCGATCGGCAACACCTCCGACATCCCGCGCCTGCATCGCGACGTGACGCTCGAGCTCGGCCTGATGTCGCGGAACTACGCCCTGGTGCCGGATCCTCTGGGGACCATCCTCACCGATTTCGCGCCGCAGGGCAGCGATTGGGGGGCGATGCACTGGACGGACCCGCAATTGGCTGCGGCGCTCGCGCGGCTGGAGGGCGCCACGGCGCCGGAGGAGCGCCGGGCGCTGACGCAACGCGCGAGCGCCATCCTGCACGAGCAGCGGCCGGTGATCCCCATCGCCTGGTCCGAGCTCGCCGTCGCCATCGGCCGCCGCGTCGGGCATGTCGCCATCGACCCGTTCGAGACCAGCTACCGCCTACAGGACATGCGCTGGAGGGAGCCGTAGCGTGGGCGGGAACGCATGGCGCGTCCTGCGGCCGCTGCTGTCGCGCCTCGGTCAGGCGGGTCTCGTGGCGCTGCTGGTCGGTTGCATCGGCTTCGCGCTGATGCACGCCCTGCCGGGGGACCAGGCCTTCCGCCTCGCCGCCGAGCGCTATGGCCCCGACATAGTGGATGCCCGCGCCGCAGCCGCGATGCGGGCGGAACTCGGGCTGGACCGGCCCCTGGCCCTGCAACTGCTCGAATGGCTCGGCCGTGTCGTCCGGCTGGACCTGGGCCGCTCCCTGGTGACCGGCGAGCCGGTGATCCAGGAGTTGCGCGTCCAACTTGGCTATACGGCGCTGCTCGCCGGCATGGCCCTGCCGCTCTCGGCCCTGATCGGCCTGCCGCTCGGCATCGCCGCCGGGCTGTGGCGGGGCCGCTGGCCGGACCATGCCGTGCTCAGCCTGGCGGTGCTGCTGCGCGCGGTGCCGGCCTATGCGCTGGGCCTGGCGCTGATGGTCCTGCTGTCGGTCCGGCTGCGCTGGCTGCCGCCCGGCGGCTTCGAGGGCTGGGCCGAGCTCGTGCTGCCCTCGCTCACCCTCGCCCTCGGCCTCGCGGCGGTGTCGAGCCGCGTCGCGCGGGAGTCGGTCGCGGCCGTCGCCGCCTCGCCCGTCCTGGCCTTCGCCCGATGGAAGGGCCTGTCGGAGCGGGATGCGGTGCGGCGGCACGGCCTGCGCAACGCCGCCATTCCCGTCCTCGCCGTGCTCGGCCTGCAGCTGATCGGGCTCGTCGAGGGCATCCTCATCGTCGAGACCCTGTTCGGCTGGCCCGGCATCGGCCACGCCCTGGTGCATGCCATCTTCGCGCGCGACGTCCCCCTCGTGCAGGGCACCGCCCTGATCATGGGGCTCGGCGTCGTGCTGCTCAACGCGGCGGTCGATCTCGCCTGCCTGCTGATCGACCCGCGGCGCGGCAGGCAGGCAGCGTGAGCGGCCTTGCCTTTGGCCGACGCGTCGCGGCGCTTCCCTGCGCCCGCCTGGCCGGCGCCGGTCTCCTGCTGCTCCTGCTGGGTTTCGGCCTGGTCGGGCCGTGGCTGATCGAGGCCGATCCCGCGCGGCAGGACCTCATGGCGTCGCTCGCCCCGCCGGGGGCGCGCTTCCTGCTCGGCGCCGACCATCTCGGCCGCAGCATGCTGGCGCGCCTTGCCCATGCGGTGCGGCTGTCCTTCCTGCTGAGCGGGCTGACCGTCGCCGCTGCCGGCCTGCTCGGCACCGCGCTGGGGCTTCTCGCCGCCTGGGAGGGCGGCTGGCTGGACCGCGGGCTGAGCCTGCTCTCGGATACCGTGCTGGCCCTGCCCGGGCTGCTGCTCGTGCTGCTGGTGATCGCCTTCGCGCCGGGACAGATCCTGCCGCTCGCCGGTGGCATTGCCCTCGCCCTGTGGGTGGAGTTCTTCCGGGTGACGCGCGCCCAGGCGCGCAGCCTGCTGGCGCGGCCGCATGTGGAGGCGGCCCGGCTGCTCGGCTTCGGCCGGGCCTATATCCTGGGGCACCTCATCCTGCCGGAGCTGGCGCCCATCCTGTTCACCCTCGCGGGGTTCGGGATCGGCGGGGTGATCCTCACCGTCGCCACGCTCAGCTTCATCAGCATCGGCCTGAAGCCGCCGACGGCCGAGCTCGGCGGCATGACCAGCGAGATGCTGCCCTATCTCGCCGAGGCGCCGTTCCAGGCCCTGCTGCCCAGCCTCTTCGTCGCCCTGGCCGTCCTGGCCTGCCATCTGCTCGCCGGGGGCCGCCCGCGATGAGCGGCCATGTCCGGCTCCGCGACCTGACGGTGCAGGCCGCCGACGGTACGCCGCTCGTCGCGGGGCTGTCGCTTGCGGCGGGCCCTGGTACGCCCCTGGTGCTGCTCGGCGAGACCGGGTCGGGCAAGTCGCTGGTGCTGCAGGCCATCATGGGCGCCCTGCCGCCGCATCTGCGGCGCACGGGCGAGGTGGTGCTGGATGGGCAGCCGCTGCCGGAGGGGCGGGCGCGGCGCGGGCTCTGGGGCCGCCGGATCGCGCTGCTGCCGCAGGAGCCCTGGCTGGCGCTCGACCCGACCATGCGGGCGTTGGCGCAGGTCGCCGAGGTCTACCGCCTGGTGCGGGGGATGCCGGCGCCGCGCTCCCGCGCCGAGGCGGAGCAGCGCCTGCGGGATCTCGGGATCGAGGAGGCCGCCCGCCTCTATCCCTTCCAGCTCTCCGGCGGCATGGCCCAGCGCCTTGCCCTGGCCGTGCTGCGGGCCACGGACGCGCCGCTGCTGCTGGCGGACGAGCCGACCAAGGGGCTCGATGCGGCGCGGCGGGACGAGGCGGCGCTGCGCCTGCGCGACGAGGCCGGGCGGGGGCGGACCGTCATCGCCGTGACGCATGACATCGGCGTCGCCCGCATCCTGGGCGGCCATCTCGCCGTCATGCTGGAGGGCCGCATCCTCGAGCAGGGGCCGTCGGAGAGGCTGCTGCGCGACCCCGCGCAGGATTACACGCGCCGGCTGATCGCGGCGGAGCCGTCCCAATGGCCGACCCAGTGGCGGGCGCCCTCCATCGCCCCGCCCCGCCCGGCGGGCGAGGCCGTCGTCGAAGGGCGCCGCCTCGGCAAGCGCTTCCAGGACCGCGCCGTGCTGCGGGAGGTGGATATCGCGGTCGGGCGCGGCGAGGTGGTGGCCGTCCTCGGCCCGAGCGGCTGCGGCAAGACGACGCTTGGCGACCTGCTGCTCGGCTTGCTCCCCCCGAGCCAGGGCGAGGTGCGGCGCGCCGCCGGCCTCGCCCCCTGGCGCTTCCAGAAGCTGTACCAGGACCCGCCGAGCGCCTTCGCCCCGCATCAGAGCATGCGCGATGCCCTGCGCCATCTCGGGCGGCGGCATGGCCTGGCGCCCACCCTCTTCGAAGGGTTGCGCGACCGCCTGCGCCTGCCGCCGGCGCTGCTCGACCGGCGCCCGGCGGAGCTGTCCGGCGGCGAGCTGCAGCGCTTCGCCCTGCTGCGCGCCCTGGCGCTCGATCCGGTTTTCCTTTTCGCGGACGAGCCGACATCGCGCCTCGATCCCATCACCCAGCAGGAGGTTGCGCTGCTGTTGCGCGGGCTGGTCTCCGAACGCAATCTGGGCCTGCTCCTCGTCACGCATGACGCGATGCTGGCCCAGCGGATGGCCGATCGCGTCTTCACCATCGAGGCGGCGAGGCTTCTTCCGGCAGGCCGCGCGGGCTGAGGCGCGGCCGACCGGTCCTGGAGCAGATCCCGATCGGATGAGTCCACCAGAACGGCATCCCGGCGACGACGTCGACCTCGCCGTGCAATGCGAGACGTGGGGCTGCGCCTGGCCGCCTTGCCCGCCGACGCGAGGGCGGTGCCACGGCTACCACGCGGACCCTGACCCCGCGGGCGTCCGCCGAACAGGCCCAACACGTTCGACGAGTTGCGTCGCCCCCGGGCGGGCGTAGGGGGCAGGACCGCCGCTCAGTGATACCGGACCTATGCAGCCGGCCGAAGGGCCGCGGTCGGGTGGCCGGTGCGGGTCATGCCCAGCCGGGACTATTGCTGCCAGGCGAGTTGCGTCTCGCGCCGGTGCCGGCCTGGCCCGCCTTCGCCCAGCACCCAGGCGGCACGACGGCGCATGATCCAGGCGAAGATGATCGGCAGGGTGAGGCCGAAGACGAGATTCAGCGGCACCATCCAGATGCTGGCCCGCAAGACCGCCTCGGGGCGATGCGTCGCCGCGGCGACGAGGGTGGTGATGCCGCCGAAGACCAGCACATGCAGCGGGAAGATGACACGGCTTTCGAGCGACAGCGCGCGCAGCGAGCGGCTCGCCGGCAGGAGAACCGACACCCCGATGAGGCCGGCCGTGCCGAGCGCGGCGCCGAGCAGGTAGAGCAGCGGGTCGCCGAAGCGCATCGCGTTGATGTTGACGAAGCCGTTCACCCCGGCGATGGCGGCGGTGAGCAGCAACCCGGACAGCGACAGGAATGCCAGGACCAAGCGGCCAACGGGCGTCCGTTGGGCGGACAGCAGCGTGCGGCGCGGGCCGAACAGGAGGCCGGCGAGGAAGAACATCGAGGCGACCGCGGCGCTGTCGGCGCTCCAGGGCAGCCGGACGGGCAGGGGCCCCATGACGATCATGGCACAGGCCAGGAGCGTCGCCAGCGCCAGGGCCCAGACGCGGCCCACCAATCGCATCAGGAGCAGCGAGCTGCAGGCGGTGAGGAAGAGCGCCGGGAAGAACCAGAGCACGCTGTTGGCGGGAATCCAGTCGGCAACGCCATAGGCGATGCCGCCCGCCATGTGCAGCAGGCTCCGCCACTGCGGCAGTCCGCCATGATGCAGCAACGCCGCCGCCTGCACATAGGCGAGCGTCAACAAGCCGAAGAAGGCGAAGGGGATCAGCAGGCTGTGGGCGAAGCGATGCAGCTGTCGCGGCCAGGGTTCGCCCGAGGCGGCGAGGGCGGTCACCCCGGCCAGGAAGAAGAAGAGCGGCATGTGGAAAGCGTAGAGGACGTCACGTGCATAGCCGGGAGAGAGCGCATGTCCCAGCACCACGAGGACGATGCCCATGCCCCGCGCATTGTCGAGCCAAGCGATCCGCTCCGCTGATGCCCTGTGGCGCGAGCCCGTCCGTTCGCCCGACCAGGCCGGGTCAGCGGTGTTCGGTGCGGCACGTGAGCTGCGAAGGGTGGCGCTCTCGGACTCTGCCATTCAGTCAACTCCGGGACGATGCAGTGATCACAGGGAACGAGTGATGCTCTGATGCGGGCTCTTTCGATGCAGCAGTGCAGCGACCGCGCGATGTGAGCGAACGACACGCTCGATCAGCGCGGTTTGAATGCGCAAGAGATGCCAGACCATATCACGGAGTCAATCACAGGCAGCGAGCACGGCGAAAGGCAGCAGTGGAGTGGCACGCAGACAAGACGCGTCGTCGCTGTGCTGGCCACCAGCTTTGCGGATGCCGCGTGGCGCCAGGAACGATCGCGACACGGCACGCCGCGACATCGGACGGAGTGCAGGGCATCGTCGATGGCAATGCCGTGCTGGGATCGGCAGCGAAGTGTGCAGAATGTCCTAATGCAGTATTGCAGCCATGACAGCGGAGATGCAGCGTGGCGTTTGCCTGCACAGGCTTCGGCTTGCACGATCGGGGCAATGATGCTTTATGGGGTCGCAGGATGTTCTGACGGACATCTCGTCGATCTGGGCGTGCGTGTCCGGTTGCGCTTTTCGACTAGGATTGCGGCCTCGTTCGCGCGGCCGATCATCGTGATTCATGCGTGCTGGGGAGGTGTCTCGCGTTGAACGGTCTCAATTCGGGCGCTGCACTGCGTCGTTCTGCACGCTTCATGGCGAGCAATGCGGCAAAGTCGTGGCACGGCCGAGTCGTGACGCGCGGGATCATGCTTGGCCTGACCTCGCTGGCAGCGGCCTGTGCGCAGCAGGCTCCGATGCCGGATGCCGCCCTCATCGTGTCGAACATCGCCACCTCGCAGCCCGTGGCGGAGATGCAGCGCGAGGTTGAGCCGCAACCGGTCGTCGCACGGTCGCCGGCCATGCGTCCCGTCGGCAGGCCGCAACTCGGTAAGGCGTCCTATTACGGCCCGGAATTCACGGGCCGCACCATGGCCAATGGCAGGCGCTTCGATCCAGGCTCCACCAGTGTTGCGCATCGCACATTGCCCCTCGGCACGAAGGTGCTTGTCAGGAACCTGGACAATGGCCGGGTGACGACGGCGACGGTCGAGGATCGCGGCCCCTTCATCCAGGGGCGGATCATCGATGTCAGCCCGCGGCTCGCGGAACGCCTCGGGATGCTGCGGGTGGGGGTGGTGCCGGTCGAGGTGCTGCCCGTCGAGGTGGCAGAGGCGCCGTAGCGGCACCCTGTCCGGTCGGGCAACCAGTCGGGGCGATGACTGTCGGGCCCGGATGGGGCGGTATGCCTTCCGGCTGGAGCAGATCCCGATCGGGTGGACGCACCTGATCGGCTGAAGATGCTCTGAAAGCAGGAGCCTAGGGCGTCGAGCCGGGGATAGGGGCTTTATCGCCTGCCCATGACGGCGGGGCCCTGCTTGGCAGCGGGGGACTTCCCCGCCCATCGAGGGCCATTAATCAAATGGCCACTCTTTGAAGTGCAGAATTCCTGTAATTCGCGTTTGGTATTCCTGGCATGGCCAGAGGCCGCCAGGCCGGCCGTGCTGTGGTGGCAGCGCGCAATTATGGGTATCTCGCCGAATGGGTGGCGGCAGCCCAGGCAGGGGGAAAGCAGGGTGCGATGGGGGGAAAGGACGGCCTCGAGGTGGGCCCGGCCGGCGCGCAGCGCCAGGCCCAGGCATGACGCCGCTCCCGCCTGACCGGATGGCCGGCATGCCCCTTCAGAACGCGCTGGACCTCTCGCGGGAGCCGGCCTTGCACAGCTTCATCACCGGCATCGGTGAGCGCGCCAGCCTCGATGAGCTGGCACGGTTGCGCATCGGCACGGCCCTGCGCCTCCGCCGGGCGTCGAAGCCGATCCGCGGCTGCGCGGTCGAGATCCGGTCTCCGGCCGGCAGCCCGCTGGGATGGCTGCCCCGGGAGGATGAGGCGGCGCTCGAAGCGCTGGGGATCGACCCCGACACGGCAACGGTCCGGGTGGCCGCCATCGTTCCCGCCTTCCAGCGGCCGCGGGTGCGCATCCAGATCCTCCTGCCCGATCCGGTCGCCGAGGTCGCGCCCGCGGCCTGATCCCCGGCGGGCCGGGGGCGACCATCCCTTGGGCGATAGGGCGCCCGGCCGGTCCCGACCCGGCTGTGCCCGGCCAGGCCGCCGCGCTATCAGGGCCTCTCCATGGCGTGAGGAGAGGGATGATGGCGATCCGGCGGCTGGCCGAGGAGGAGCGGCTCTCCGGGGCGGTGGTGCAGGGCGGCCTTGTCTGGCTGGCCGGCCAGGTGGCCGAGGATCCCAGCCTCGACGCGGAAGGCCAGACCGCCGACATCCTGGCCCAGATCGATGCGCTGCTCGCCGCGGCGGGGAGCTCGAAGCGGAACCTTCTCAGCGTCACCATCGTGCTGGCCGATATCGCCGATGCTGCGGCCATGAACCGTGCCTGGGATCGCTGGCTGGACCCGGCCGCCAAGCCCGCCCGCATGACCATCGAGGCGGCGCTGGTCGATCCCCGCTGGAAGGTCGAGATCACCGGCGTCGCCGCCCTCGGCGCCGGGGCGGCCGTGGCCTGACAATGCCGCCGGGGGCGGGGAGGGGGGCCGAGAGGCCGCCCGCTCGCCGCGGCGCGGCCGCGGGCTCGCCAGCCCTGCCCCGAAGGGCTACAGCGGCAGCCCGCGTGTCTCGGCGACGACCTGGTCATTTGGCCGGCCTGCGAGGCAGGCAGGAGCCCTGCTGCCTGCGGGGCCGGCCCGCACCAGCCCCGGGATGATCGCGCCGCCCCGCCATCGCCGGCGCGCGGGCTAGCTTCCGCCGCAATTCGCGGCGATCACTGATGCAGGACTGGGCAATGGCTGCGCCCCGGCCCGCAGGAGGATGCAGGATCGATGACCGACGCGGAACGGGCCGCCTTCTGGCGCGGCAAGCGCGTCCTGGTGACGGGCGGGGCCGGCTTCCTCGGCAGCGCCCTTTGCCACGGCCTGGCGAGGCTCGGGGCCCGGGTCACCGCCATCGATGCGATGATGGAGGAGGGCGGCGCCAACATCGCCAATCTCGAGGGCGCCTCGGTTCTCCTGGTGCGCGGCGACATCCGCGACGTCGAGCTGCACTCGCTCTGCCAGGATGTCGACGTCCTGTTCAACATGGCGGCGCAGACCAGCCATATGGGCGGCCAGCGCGATCCGGTCGCGGATATCGCGATCAACGCGGTGGCACAGGTCCGCCTCATCCAGGTGCTGCGCGAGGCGGCGCCGCGCGCGACGGTGGTGCATGCCTCGACCCGGCAGTTCTACGGCCGGCCGCTCCGCCTGCCGGTGGACGAGCTGCATCCGGTGCAGCCGCCGGATGCCAACGGCGTCTCGAAATTCGCCGGCGAGCAGTATTGGCTGCTGGAGCAGCGCGTGCACGGCCGGCCGGTGGTCGCCTTGCGGCTGACCAATTGTTACGGCCCGCGGCTGCGGATCCGCGACGCCAAGCAGACCTTCCTCGGCATCTGGCTGCGCCGGGTGCTGGAGGGCGAGACCTTCGAGGTTTGGGGCGGCGAGCAGCTGCGCGACCTGACCTATGTCGACGACGTGGTCCAGGCCTTCCTGCTGGCCGCCGAGGTGGCGCCCCGGCCGGAGGCGGCCGGCCGGGTCTTCAACCTCGGCGGCTCCGCCCCCGCCTCCCTCATCGAACTCGCCGAGCGACTCATTGCGGCGAATGGCGGCGAGGGGCAGTATGTGGTGAAGAGCTTCCCGGCCGATCGTGCACCCATCGACATCGGCAGCTACCATGCCGATGACCGGGCCTTTCGCGCCGCCACGGGCTGGACGCCGAGGGTGGGCCTCGACGAGGGCCTGGCGCGGTCGCTGGAATGGTACCGCGCGCGGCTGGCCGATTACACCTGACGGCATCCGGGACTTTCGATGACCGACGCATCCGCCATGATGATTCCGCAGGCCGCGCCTGGCGCCGGCTACCTCGCGCAGCAGCCGGCGATCGACGCCGCCGTGCAGCGCGCCCTGGCCTCGGGCTGGTACATCCTCGGCCGCGAGGGCGAGGCCTTCGAGCGCGAATTCGCCGCCTGGCTGGGGGTGACGCGGGCGGTCGGCTGCGCCAACGGCACCGACGCCCTGGCCCTGATCCTGCGCGGCCTCGGCATCGGCGCGGGGTGCACCGTCGCCACCGTCTCCCACACCGCGGTCGCAACCGTCGCCGCCATCGAGATGGCGGGCGCCACGCCCCTGCTGCTCGATATCGACCCGGACACCTACACCATGGATCCGGAGGAGCTCGCTGCGGTGATCGAGGATCCGCCGCCCGGACTGCCGCCTCTCCGCGCCGCCATCGCGGTGCATCTCTACGGCCAGGCCTGCGACCTCGACCCGATGCTCGAGGCCTGCGGCGAGGCGGGGGTGGCGCTGATCGAGGATTGCGCGCAGAGCCATGGCGCGACGCTGCACGGCCGCAAGCTCGGCACCTTCGGCGCCGCTGCCGCCTTCTCGCTCTATCCGACCAAGAATCTCGGCGCCCTCGGCGATGCCGGCGTGCTGGCGACCGATGATGGGGCGCTGGCCGACCGCATCGCCGCCATCCGGCAATATGGCTGGGAGGAGCGCTACATCTCCACCATGGCCGGGGTGAACAGCCGCCTCGACGAGATCCAGGCCGCCATCCTCCGCGTCAAGCTGCCGGTGCTCGATGCCGGCAATGCGCGCCGCCGCGCCATCGCCGATGCCTATGACGCGGCGCTCGCCGGCGGACCGCTGGCGCCGCCGCAGCGCCGGGCGGATGCCGAGCATGTCTTCCACCAATACGTGCTGCGCAGCCCGCATCGCGCCGATCTCATGGCGCGGCTGCGCGCCGCCGGGATCGGCACCGGCATCCATTATCCGATGCCGGTGCATCTGCAGCCGGCCTACCGGCACCGGGTGGCGCTCGGGCCGGCCGGCTGCACCGAGACGGCGAGCGCCGCCGGCGAGGTGTTCAGCCTGCCCATCTATCCCGAGCTGACGGATGCCGAGGTGGAGCGCATCGGCGCGGCCCTGCGCGACCTGGGGCGCTGAGCCGGCCGCGCGGCGGGGCAGGGGGCGGAGGCCTGGCGCGCGATCGCCGGAGGTGGCCTCACCGAAGGCGTGAATCACGCGACCAGACAATGCGCTGGAGCATGATCCGCGAACCGGAGTGAGCGGATCATGCTCCAGCCGCCTACCCGCCGTAGCGCGCCGCCGGTTGGCCGGCATAGTCATGCGCCCCGACATGCGTGAGGCGTCCCGCGGTATCGAGCCAGATCTTGCCGCCGATCGCCCGCCAGCGACGGCAGAAGGTGAAATCCTCGCTGAGATAGACGCCCGTCTCGCGGTCGATGACGCAGTCGAACAGCGCATGCAGCTCCGGCCGGGAGGCGGCGCCGGGGGCGAAGGCGTGGATGGCGCGGTACCGCGTCTCGGGATAGGCGGCGATCATGCGCTCGATCGCGGCGCGGCGGATCAGCATGAAGCCGGTGCCGGCATACTCGGCCGTGACGAAATCGCCGTCGCGCTCCGCCGCCGCGCCGGCCGCCGGCGTCCCGACATAGAGCAGCGGCGCCGTGTCCAGCGCCTCGCCGGCCGCGACGCGGGCGCAGGCGGCCCCGTCCCAGCGGATCGCCTTGATGGGGTAGAGGCCGGCGACGACGTCCTTCTCCGCGGCCAGCATGCGGCCGAGCTGCTCCGGCTCGAAGGCGATGTCGGCATCGACGAAGAGCAGATGCGTCGCCTCCCGCGTGTCGAGAAAGCGGCCGAGCAGCGTGTTGCGGCTGCGGGTGATCAGGGAATCATGGCCGAGCATCTCGAGGCTGAGGCCGATCTCCCGCTCGGCCGCGTAGCGCATCAGCCGGATCACCGAGAGCATGTAGTCCTGGTGCACCAGCGCCCCGAAGCAGGGGGTGGCCACCACGACGCTCGCCTTCGCCTCCCGCATCCGCCCCTCCCGTCGCTGAACCGGGCCGGCTTACGCCCCGGTTCCTTTCGATATCGCTACCGGCGACGGGAGGGCGGCTCTCAGGCGGAGGTGAGGGAGATCGCGCGGGTGGTCAGGGGACCCTCGGCGGTGCGGTCCAGCGCCTCGATCCGCACCTCCGGCTTGCCGTAGCCGACCGGACCGAAGGGCGAGCAGAAGGCCACCTCGGCGGCATCGCGCCCGACGCCGATGCGGACCAGCCCATCCGGCGCCGATTTCCGGGTGGGGTCGAAGAGGAACCAGGCGCCGCCCTCCGGCCCCTCCAGCCAGGCCTCGAGCACGGCGTGGAAGTCAGGCGGCGAGAGCCGCCAGGCATAGGCGCTGACGAAGCGGGCCGGGATGCCGAGGGCGCGGCAGAAGGCGATGCCGAGATGCGCGAAGTCGCGGCAGACGCCCTGGCGCTGCAGCAGGGTGTCGCGGGCCGAGGTCTGCTCGTCGCTGCTGCCTGCCACATAGTCGATGTTGTCATGCATCCAGTTGCAGATGGCGGTGACCCGCTCATGGTCCTGCGGCAGGCCGCCGAACTCCTTCTCCGCATAGGGGCGCAGCAGGTCGGCCTCGACGTAGCGGCTGGGATAGAGATGCGTCAGCGCCTCGAGCGGCAGGCGGCCGGCCGGCGCCTCCCGCAGGCTGGCCGGATCGATGGCGGCCGGATGCAGCGTGACGGTGGCGTCGTAGCGCAGGGTGAGCGTCCCGCGCCCGGCGCAGAGGCGGAAATACCGGTTGCCGCTCTCCGGCATGTCGAAGCGCTCGAGCGGCAGGTTCGGGGCGAGGCTGAGGGTTTCCTCCTCCACCACCTGGCCGGGGCGACGCTGCGCCTCGATGTTGAAGATGAAGGGCGTGTTCTCCGCCTGCACCTCGTAGTCGAGTTTGCACCCAAGCTTGTAGCGCATCACTTTCTCCTCCGGACCGCCGCCCGGGGGCGGTGCTCGTCGTTTCGCGATGGCGCCGCTAACTGCGATCGGCGCTGCCGGTTGCCGCATGGCTGATCCCAAAATCGTGCATCCTGCCGGTGCAATGCTGGTCTATGCCGAAAAAGTAGGCTGAATGCTGCTGTACTCAGCGGCGGGTGAGCGGGGCGATCCGCCCGTCTGCCCAGATTCCGGCCGCCGGGGCGTTCTTGCCCCTGGCGCGCCCCTGCTTCGCAGATGCACCATGGCCCCATGCCGGACATCACGCCCGACCCCCTCCAGGAACTCCTCGCCCGCCTGCGGGAGGCGCGCGATGCCGCGGCCCAGGATCCCTTCGGCGATCCGGTGCTGCTGATCGCCCTGGCGATCAGCCGGCGGGTGGATGACGGGCTGCTCGATCTCGATGGCCTGGCGGCCCTGGTGCAGCGGCTCTCCGACCTCGCCGCGGCCGACCGGGCCCGGCGCCTCGCCGCCTATGTCGGGCTGTCGGGCGGCCCGCCCTCCATGCCCGCCCTGGCCGAGCGCCTGGTCCGGCCGGACCCCGAGGACAGCCCGATCCCCTTCGCGCGCTACCGGGCCCTGCTGGAGACCCCGCGCTTCGCCGCCGTCTTCACCGCGCACCCGACCTTCTCCCTGCCGCCCGAGACCAACACCGCGCTCGCCCAGGCGGCGAGCGGCGCGACCCTGCCCGAGGGGCTGGTGCACCGGCCCTCGCCGCCGACGCTCGGCGAGGAATTCCGCCAGGCGGCAGCGGCCATCGCGCGGGGGCGGGATGCGCTGGACGGCCTCGCCGCGGCGCTGCTGACCGCGGCCAAGGGCGTCTGGGGCGATCGCTGGACGACCCTGGTGCCACGCCCCGTGCTGCTCGCCTCCTGGGTGGGCTACGACACCGATGGCCGCACCGATATCGGCTGGTGGGACACGCTGCGGCTGCGGCTGACCATGAAGCGGCTGCAGCTCGAGCGGCTGCAGGGCCAGCTCGCCGGGCTCGGCGATTGCGCGGCGCCGCTCCGGGCCCGGCTCGGCGGCGCGCTGGACGCGGTCGCGACGCAGATTGCCGCGGTGCCGGAGCGGCCGGAGCCGGAGGCGGTGGAGCGCCTCGCGGCGGCGATGGTCGGGTTGCGGGAGGCGGCGCTGACCGGCACCGCGCCGCTGCTCGACCTCTTCCCCGAGGCGATCGCCGCCGCGCCGGACGACGCGACGCGGCTCGCCCTCGCCGTCGCCCGCGGCGGCCTTGCCGCGCATGGCCTGGCGCTGGCGCACACCCATATGCGGCTGAACGCGGCGCAGGTGCACAACGCCGTCCGCCAGCGCCTCGGCTTCGCCGCGGCGCCGGATGACATGGCGCAGCGCCGCGGGCTGCTCGCCGCCATCAACACCGCCCTCGCCGAGGTGGCGGCGCAGCCGGTGGATTTCGGCGCGCTGCTGGCCGAGCAGGCCTCGGCGGCGCGGCTGATGCTGATCTGCGCCCAGATCGCCAAGCATGTCGACGGCTCGGCGCCGATCCGCTTCCTCATCGCCGAGACCGAGACCGGCTACACGCTGCTCGCCGCGCTCTGGCTGGCGCGGCGCTTCGGCGTCGACCGGGCGGTGGAGCTCTCGCCGCTCTTCGAGACGGCGGAGGCGCTCGACCGCGGCGAGCGGGTGCTGGAGGAGGCGCTGCGCAGCCCGCATTTCCGCGACTACATCCGCCATCATGGCCGGCTCTGCCTGCAATTCGGCTATTCCGATTCCGGCCGCTACGTTGGCCAGCTCGCCGGCAGCTACCTCGCCGAGCGGCTGAAGCTGCGGCTGGTCGAGCTGCTGCGCCGGCACAAGCTGGACGGCATCGAGGTAGTGCTGTTCGACACGCATGGCGAGAGCGTCGGCCGCGGCGGGCATCCGGACAGCCTGGCCGACCGGCTGGCCTATCTCTCGCCGCCGCAGGCCCGCGCCGCGCTCGACCGCGCCGGGCTGAAGCTGCGCGAGGAGACCGCCTTCCAGGGCGGCGACGGCTACCTGCTCTTCGGCACGCCGCAGCTCGCCGCCGCCACCATCGCCGGCATCGCCGCGCATGCCTTCACCCCGATCGGCCCGGTGGACGACCCGGTCTATGCCGAAGCGGATTACGTGGCGGATTTCTTCGCCACCGTGCGGCGGGAGATGCAGGCCCTCGTCGCCGATCCCGGCTATGCGGCGCTGCTCGGCGCCTTCGGCCCCGGGCTGCTCGACCGCACCGGCTCACGCCCGGCGGTGCGGCAGAGCGACGGGCTGGGGGGGCCGATGCGCATCAGCCACCCCTCGCAGCTCCGCGCCATCCCGAACAACGCCATCCTGCAGCAGCTCGGCTGGATGGCGAACTCCATCCACGGCCTCGGCATCGCCGCCGCCGCCAACCCCGATGCCTTCGCCGATCTCCGGGCGCGCTCGCCGCGCTTCAAGCGGGCGCTGGCGCTCGCGGCGCGGGCCGCCGCCTGCTCGGATATCGGCGTGCTGCGGGCGGTGGTCGATACGCTCGATCCCGGCCCCTGGCTCGACCGCGCCGGCTTCACCCGGCGGGAGGGGCGGCGGGCGGCGCTGCTCGGCATCGCCGAGGCGGTGGACCGGCTGGACCTCGACGCGCCGACGCGGCGCCTCTTCCGCCGGCTGCAGGCGGATCACCTCTCGCTGCGCGCCGCCTGGCCCGACCTGCCGGTCATGCCGGACCGGCTGGTGCTGCTGCACGCGCTCCGCCTCGCCCTGCTGCACCGCATCTGGCTGCTCGCCGTCGAGCTGCCCGAGTTCAGCCCGCGGCATGGCGCGACCCGGGACGCCCTCGTGCTGCGCATCCTGCAACTCGACATCGAGCCGGTGCTGAAGCTGCTGGAGGAGATCTTCCCCGCCGCGCCCGGGGCCGTGGTCGGCCTCGATTTCCACGAACCGGCGCCGCCGCGCGAGGGGCTGAGCTATGCCCGCGAGCATGCCGAGATCTTCCGCCCCATGGCGCGGCTCTTCGCCCTGGTCCGCGGCTGCGGCGCCGCCATCACCCATGAGGTGGGCGCCTTCGGCTGACGGGCCGCGGCTTGCCGCCGCGGCCGGGATCGCCGCACTCTGCCGGCGCGGGGGAAACGGGACCGGCCGGGCGGCCGCGCCCCGGCCCCGGGGAGGATATCGGCCATGACGGCTCTGCTCTTCACGCCCACGCGGCTGCGCGACCTGACCCTCGCCAACCGCATCGTGGTCTCGCCCATGGCGCAGTATTCCGCCGATGCCGAGGGGCGGGCGACGCCGTGGCACCTGATGCATCTCGGCACCCTCGCCGTCTCCGGCGCCGGGCTCGTCATCATGGAGGCGACGGCGGTCGAGCCGCGCGGGCGCGTCTCGCCGCGCTGCCTCGGCCTCTGGACCGAGGCCCAGGCCGAAGCCCTGCGGCCGGTGCTCGCCTTCTGCCGCGAGCATGGCGACGCGGCGCTCGGCATCCAGCTCGCCCATGCCGGGCGCAAGGGCTCGGTCGGGCGGCCCTGGGAGGGCAACGAGACCGTGCCGGAGGGGGCAGGGGGCTGGCAGCCCGTCTCCTCCTGCGACCTCGCCTATCCCGGACGGCCGGTGCCGCATGCGCTGACCATCGAGGAGATGGCGGCGATCAAGGCGGATTTCGTCGCGGCGACGCGACGCGCGGCCGAGCTCGGCTTCGATCTCGTCGAGCTGCATGCGGCGCATGGCTACCTGCTGAACAGCTTCCTCTCGCCGCTCGCCAATCGCCGGACCGATGCCTATGGCGGCGACCGCGCCGGGCGGATGCGCTGGCCGCTCGAGATCCTGGCGGCGATGCGGCAGGCCTGGCCGGCCGAGCGGCCGCTCGGGGTGCGAATCTCGGCGACGGATTGGGTCGAGGGCGGCTGGACGCCGGAGGACAGCGCCGTCTTCGCGGCGGAGGCGCGGGCGCAGGGCTGCGACTACGTCACCGCCTCCTCGGGCGGCGTCAGCCCGGAGCAGCGCATCGCCCTCGGGCCTGGCTACCAGCTCCCCCTGGCGCGGCGCATCCGGGAGGCGACCGGCATCCCGACCATGGCGGTCGGGCTGCTGCAC
This sequence comes from Roseicella frigidaeris, assembly GCF_003258945.1. Classification (GTDB taxonomy): domain Bacteria; phylum Pseudomonadota; class Alphaproteobacteria; order Acetobacterales; family Acetobacteraceae; genus Paracraurococcus; species Paracraurococcus frigidaeris. The sequence goes on from NZ_QLIX01000028.1 coordinate 17,230, forward strand.
GATCCGCAGCTGGCCGAACGGGCGTTGCAGGCGGGCGATGCCGACCTCATCGCCCTCGGCCGCGGCATGCTGTGGGAGCCGCGCTGGGCCTGGCACGCGGCCGATGCGCTCGGCGCCGCCGCGCCCTTCCCGCCGCAATACGCCCGCAGCCATCCTTCGATGCGCTTCGGCGATCCCGGCCGGCCGTTCCTGGAGCGTAATCGCCTGAGGTAGAATTACCGAAGGCGCGAATCACGCGACCGAACGCCGCGCTGGACCATGGTCCGCGAACCGGCGTGAGCGGATCGTGGTCTGGAGCGGCAACCGCGCCGCTGACGGCCTGCTGCCTCAGCCCGGCAGGTCGGCGACGCCGCCGAGCCCGAGCCGCGCCCCGGCGGCGGCGCGGGCCGCCGGGTCCAGTAGATCGGCGAGGCTCAGCCCGTCCAGCACCGCCAGGAAGGCGGCCATCGCCCGGCCGAGCGCCGATTGCAGGCGGCAGGCGCCGGCGAGGACGCAGCGCTGCCCGGTCTGGTCGCCGCAGGGATCGCCTTCGGGGGAGAAGCAGGCGACGAGGGCCAGGTCCTCCTCGGTCGCCCGCAGCACCGCGCCCAGCCGGATGGCCTCGGGCGGCCGCGCCAGCACCAACCCGCCGCCGCGCCCGCGCCGCGTCTCGATGAAGCCGGCGCCGGCGAGGCGCTGCACCACCTTGTCCAGATGGTTGCCGGAGATCCGCCAGGCGCTGGCGATCGCCTCGGTCTGCACGCGCTGGCCCGGGTGCAGAGCGAGGTGGATCAGGGTGCGGAAGGCGAGGTCGGAATGCAGCGTCAGGCGCATGGCTCGCCGCAATAGATCGCATGCCGGGGCCGGACCGCAAGGTATAAGGAGTATAAAATATACCATATTAGGAGCGACCCATGCCCCTCGCACCCGCCACCATCGCCCTGGTCAAGGCCAGCATCCCGGCCCTCGAGCAGCGCGGCCTCGACATCACCCGACGCATGTACGAGCGCATGTTTCGCAACCCGGCGATCCGCGACCTCTTCAACCAGTCGCATCACGGCGAGGCCGGGTCGCAGCCGAAGGCGCTGGCCGCCGCGGTGCTCGCCTATGCCCGGAACATCGACAACCTCGGCGCGCTCGGCGGGCTGGTGGAGCGGATCGCGCAGAAGCATGCCGGGCTGGTGATCCTGCCGGAGCACTACCCCTTCGTGGCCGAGGCTCTGCTCGGGGCGATCGGCGACGTGCTGGGCGCGGCGGCGACCCCGGAGCTCCTGGCCGCCTGGGGCGAGGCCTATTGGGCGCTCGCCGACATCCTCATCAGCCGCGAGGCGCAGATCTATCGCGGCCTCGCCGAGACCCGGGGCGGCTGGACCGGCTGGCGGCGCTTCCGCATCGCCGGGCGGCAGCGGGAGAGCGAGGTGATCGCCTCCTTCTACCTGGTGCCGGAGGATGGCGGACCGGTCCTGTCGCACCGGCCGGGCCAGTATCTCACCTTCCGCCTGCACATCCCCGGGCACGGACCGCTCAAGCGCAATTACAGCATCTCCTCCGCCCCGAGCGATCGCGGCTACCGGATCAGCGTGAAGCGGGAAGGGCAGGGCATCGTCTCGAACTGGCTGCATGACGCGGCGAGCCCCGGGACGGTGCTCGAGGTCGCCGCCCCGGCCGGGGATTTCGTCCTGGCGGAGGCGCCGCAGCGGCCGGTGGTGCTGGTCTCGGGCGGGGTCGGGCTGACGCCGCTGCTCTCCATGCTGGAGACCATCGCGGAGCGGCACCCGGCGCTCGAGACGCATTGGGTGCATGGCGCGCTCGACGGCGCCGTCCAGGCCTTCGGCCCGCGGGTGCAGGCCCTCGCCGCGCGGCATGGCCGGCTGCGCGCCACCACCTTCCACGCGGCGCCGCGCCCGGAGGATCGGGGGTTGGCCGAGCCCGGCCTGATCACCCTCGACTGGCTGCGCCGCAACACGCCGGTCGCCGAGGCCGACCTCTATCTCTGCGGCCCGAGGCCCTTCCTGCGGGACCTGGTCGGCGGCTTGCTCGCGGCCGGCCTGCCGGCCGAGCGGCTGCACCATGAGGTCTTCGGCCCGGCCGACGCCCTGCTGGCGGCCTGAGCGGCCGCCCGGGCCGCCATCCTGTCGCGGGGGCGGCCGCCCTGCTACACCCGCGCGACCATGACCGACCACGACATCTTCGCCGCCCTCCGCGCCCGGACCGTCGCCCTCCTCGCCGAGCTGCTGCCCGACCTGCCCGGCGAGGCCTTCGCCCGCGTGCAGATGGAGCCGCCGCGCGACCCGAGCCATGGCGACATGGCGACGAATGCGGCCCTCGTCGTGGCCAAGCAGGCGCGGCAGGCGCCGCCGCGGCTGGCGGCGGCGCTGGCCGAGCGGCTGGCGGCGCTGCCCGAGGTGGAGAGCGCCACGCCGGCCGGCCCCGGCTTCGTCAACCTGCGGCTGCGCGACGCCTTCCTGCTCGCCCAGGTTCCGGTGATCCTGGCCGAGGGCGAGCGCTATGGCGACGGCCAGGCCGGCGCGGCGCGGCGGGTCGATGTGGAGTACGTCTCGGCCAACCCGACCGGGCCGATGCATGTCGGCCATTGCCGCGGCGCGGTGGTCGGCGACGCGCTGGCCAACCTGCTGGCCAAGGCCGGCTGGGCGGTGACGAAGGAATATTACGTCAACGATGCCGGGGCGCAGGTGCAGGCGCTCGGCTACGCCGCCTATTGGCGCTACCTGCAGGCGCTCGGCACGACCATGGGCGAGGCCGAGTACGCCGCCCTCGTCCCCGGCGGGCTGCAGTATCGCGGCGAATACCTGATCCTGGTCGGCGAGGCGCTGCGGGTGCGCTTCGGCGACAGCCTGGCGCGGCGCGACGACGCCCATGGCTTCGGCATGCGCGACCCCGGCGAATGGCTCGACACGGTGCGGGAATTCGCGGTCGGCCGGATGATGGAGATGATCCGCGAGGATCTCGCCGCGCTCGGTGTCCACCAGGATGTCTTCGTCAGCGAGGCCGCGCTGGTGCGCGCCGGCAAGCTGGAGCAGGCCGAGGCGCTGTTGGCGGGGAAGGGGCTGATCTATCGCGGCGTGCTGGAGCCGCCGAAGGGCAAGACGCCGGAGGATTGGGAGCCGCGCGAGCAGACGCTGTTCCGCGCCACGCAATTCGGCGACGAGGTGGACCGGCCGCTGCGCAAGTCCGACGGCAGCGGCACCTATTTCGCCAACGACATCGCCAACCACCTGCACAAGATCGAGCGCGGCTTCGCCGAGCTGGTGCATGTCTGGGGCGCCGACCATGGCGGCTACGTCAAGCGCATGCAGGCCGCCGTCGCGGCGCTCTCCGGCGGCACCGTGCCGCTCGATGTCGTGCTGACGCAGATCGTGCATGTGGTGAAGGACGGCCAGCCGGTGCGCATGAGCAAGCGGGCCGGCACCTATGTGACGCTGCGCGACCTGATCGACGAGGTGGGGCGCGACGCGGTGCGCTTCACCATGCTCGCGCGCAAGGCCGACGCGCAGATGGAATTCGACCTCGACAAGGTGGTGGAGCAGTCGCGCGACAATCCCGTCTTCTACGTGCAGTATGCGCATGCCCGCATCCGCAGCGTGCTGCGCCAGGCCGGCGATCCACCGGCAGGCGATCTGGCCCTGGCGACGCTCGACAGCCTGAGCGAGCCGGCGGAACTCGCGCTGCTGCGCCGCCTGACCACCTGGCCGCGCATCGTGGAAGCCGCCGCCCTGGCCCGCGAGCCGCACCGAATCGCGTTTTTTCTCCATGACTTGGCCAGCGACTTTCATGTACTGTGGAACAAGGGTCGCGAGGACGCGACCCTGCGATTCATCCGCCCGGATGAGCCGGAGGCGACACGGGCCAGGCTGGCCCTGGTCGCCGCCACGGGGACGGTCATCCGTTCGGGCCTCGCGGTGATGGGGGTCACGCCCGTCGAGGAGATGCGGTGAGCGATCTGACTGTACCCTCCTGGCGCCCGCGCCAGGAGCGACAAGGGCCGTCCTGGCGCATGCTGGCCGTCGCCGGCGGCATGCTCGGCGCGGCGGCGCTGGCGGGCGCCGTCGCCTGGGGCCTCTCGCGCATGGGGCCGCGCCAGGTGCCGGTGATCGAGCCCGATCTGCGGCCGCTCAAGGTGCGGCCGGAGAATCCGGGCGGGTTGGTCGTACCGAACCAGGACCAGCTGGTGCTCGAGCCGGCGGCGGTGCGCCGCGAGGCGGAGCGCCGCAGCGGGCAGGCGCGGCTCGATGCCGGGCCGGAAATGCCGCAGCTCGACCTGCTGCGGCGCCAGGCCGCGCCACCGGCGCCGCCGCCCGCCCTGGCGTCGGAGAGCCCCGCCCCGGCCGCCGAGATGCCGCTGGTTGCGCCACAGGTCGCGCCGCCGGCCGCCGCCCCCGCCATGCCCGCGCCGCCTGTCGTCGCGGCCCCGGCGCCGGCCGTGCCGGTGCCGATGCCCGCCCCGCCGGTGGCCGCCCCGCGCCTCGCGCCCGTCGCCGGCGGCAAGGCGCTGATCCAGCTCGGCGCCCTGCCCAGCGAGGAGGCCGCCCGTGGCGAATGGGAGCGGCTGGCGAAGCGGGTGCCGGAGCTCGCTGGCTTCCAACCGCGCATCAGCCGTGTCGAGCGCGACGGCCAGTCGCCGCTCTTCCGCCTGCGCGTCGGCGGCCTCGCCGATGCCGGCGCCGCCAAGGCGCTCTGCGAGGCGGTGAAGGCCGGCGGCGGCGCCTGCCTTGCCATCGGAGGCTAGCCAGGTGCCGCAGCGCCCACGCGCCGCCATCGTCGGCATCGCCGGGCCGCGGCTCGCGGCGGAGGAGATCGCCCTCTTCCGCGCCGCGCCGCCGCTCGGCGCCATCCTCTTCGCCCGCAACATCCGCGACCCGGAGCAGCTCCGCGGCCTGACCGCCGATCTGCGCGACCTGCTCGGCGCCGGGGCGCCGATCCTGGTCGACCAGGAGGGCGGCAGGGTCGCCCGGCTGCGGCCGCCGCACTGGCCGGAATTCGCCCCCGCCGCCGCCTTCACCGGCGGCCCGGCCGAGGCGGCGCAGGCCAATGCCGCCCTGCTCGGCCTTGCCTGCGCCGGCGTCGGCTTCGACGTGGTCTGCGCGCCGGTGCTCGACCTGCGCCTGCCGGGGGCGCATGACATCATCGGCGACCGCTCCTTCGGCGAGGATCCGGCGGAGGTGGCCCGGCTCGGCCTCGCCACGGTCGAAGGGCTGCAGCAGGCTGGCTGCATCCCGGTGATCAAGCACATCCCCGGCCATGGCCGCGCCCTGGCGGACAGCCATCTGGAGCTGCCGCGCGTCACCGCCGGCACCGAGGCGCTGGCGCTCGACTGCGCTCCCTTCGCCGCGCTGGCGGATGCCGGCGCCTGGGCGATGACCGCGCACATCCTCTACGAGGCGCTGGATGCCGAACGGCCGGCGACGCTCTCGCCGCGGGTCATCGCGGAGGTGATCCGCCGGGCCATTGGCTTCGACGGCGTGCTCGTCAGCGACGATCTCTGCATGAAGGCGCTCCGCGGCGAGGCGGGGGCGCTGGCGGCGGCCTCGATCGCCGCCGGCTGCGACCTCGTGCTGCACTGCAACGGCGTCCTCGCCGAGACCGCCGCCGCCCTGGCCGGCTGCCCGGCGCTGTCGGAGGAGGCGGAGTCGCGCCTCGCCGATGCGCGGGCCGCGACCCGGGCGCGCCGCCGGCCGCTCGATCCGGGCCGACTCGCTGCGGCGCGGGACGCCTGGCTGGTGCCGGTCGCGTGACCGGGGGCGCCGGCTGGCTGCCGGAGCTGCTCACCGCGATCATCGCCTCGGTCCTCGCCATCACGCTGCACGAGGCGGCGCATGGCTATGCGGCGCTCGGCCTCGGCGACGACACGGCCAAGCGGATGGGGCGGCTCAGCCTCAACCCGCTGCGGCATGTTGATCAGGTCGGGACCATCCTGCTGCCGGGCTTCCTGCTGCTCGTCCAGCTCCTGACCATCGGGCGGGTGGAGTTCATGTTCGGCTGGGCGAAGCCGGTGCCGGTGGATGTCACGCATATGCGCCGGCCGCTGCAGGGCATGATGCTGGTCGCCGCCGCCGGGCCGGCGATGAATTTCTTCCTTGCCTGGCTGGCCGGGCTGCTGGTGCATCCGGTGGAGAGCGGGGGCGCTTTCCTCTCGCCGGACTCGCTCGGCATCCTCTATCGCTTCCTCGGACTTTGCATCCTGGCGAATCTGGTCCTGGGGTTGTTCAACCTGCTTCCCATCCCGCCGCTCGACGGCGGACGCATCCTGGCCGGTCTGCTGCCGCGCTCCCTGGCGCTGCCCTATATGCGGCTGGAGCGCTGGGGCATCCTGATCGTGCTGTTCGGCGTCTTCCTGCTGCCGCGGCTGGTCGATGGCTTCGATCCCGTCGGCTGGGCGCTGCGCAACGTCGTCGCCTTCGCCTTCAACCTGGTGCTGCTGCTCTCGGGCAACGGGAGCGGCGGATGAGCGGGCCCGCGGCGCCGACCTTGCATCTGCGGCTGGAGGGCTTCGAGGGGCCGCTCGACCTGCTGCTCGACCTGGCGCGGGCGCAGAAGGTGGATCTGCACCGCATCTCCATCATCGATCTGGTGGACCAGTTCCTCGCCGTGCTGGAACAGGCGCGGCGGGTGCGGCTGGAGCTGGCGGCGGACTGGCTGGTGATGGCCGCCTGGCTCGCCTGGCTGAAATCGCGCCTGCTGGTGCCCGATGACCCGGAGGGCGAGGAGGATGCCGAGGCGCTGGCGCAGGCGCTCACTGACCGGCTGGCGGAGCTGGCCCGGATGCGCGCCGCCGCGGCTTGGCTCGGAGAGCGGCTGCAGCTCGGCCGCGACGTCTTCCCCCGCGGCGCGCCGGAATCGCTGCGGGTCGAGGATCGCAGCGGCCTCGCCGCCGACCTGCCGGCCCTGCTGCAGGCCTATGCCGCGGCGCGCCGGCGGGCGCTGGCGCGCCGGCCCTACACCCCGAAGCCGCGCAAGCTCTGGACGGTGCAGGAGGCGCTGGCGCAGCTCGGCCGGCTGGTCGGGGCGCTGCCGGACTGGTCGGTGCTGCAACGCTTCCTGCCCGATGGCCTGACCGATCCGGTGGAGCGCCGCGCCGCCATGGCGAGCACCCTGGTGGCGGCGCTGGAGACCGCCCGCGGCGGTGCCATCGAGCTGCGGCAGGAGCAGAGCTTCGGCCCCATCCTGATCCGCCGCCGCAGCCTGGGCGAGGAGTTGCCCGATGCCCGTGCCGCCTGAGGCGGCGGACGGGGCGCCGCCGCCCGCCGATGCCGATGTCGATGCCGCCGCGACCGGCCCGGCGGTGGCCGGCGGCGAGGCGGCCGCGGCCGATGGCCCCGCGCCGGCGGAGCCCGAGCAGCCGCCGCCCGATCCGGCGCTCTTCGCGCATGCGCTGCGGCTCGCCGAGGCGCTGGTCTTCGCCAGCGACCGGCCCGTCACCCCGCAGCGGCTGCAGCAGGCGCTGCCGCCCGGCCTCGATGCCCGCGCCGTGCTGACCGCCCTCGCCGCGCACTGCGCCGACCGGCCGGTGCAGCTCGTCGAGGTCGCCGGCGGCTTCGCCTTCCGCACGGCGCCGGAGCTGGCGCCGGCGCTCACCCGCGTGGTCGAGGTGCCGCGCCGCCTGCCGCGGGCGGCGATGGAGACGCTGGCCATCATCGCCTATCACCAGCCCGTGACGCGGGCCGAGGTGGAGGAGATCCGCGGCGCCAGCCTCTCGCAATCGACCCTGGAGGCGCTGCTGGAGATGGGGCTGATCGCGCCGCGTGGCCGCAAGGAGGTGCCGGGCCGGCCCAGCCTCTGGGGCACCACGCCGCGCTTCCTCGAGCAATTCGGCCTGCGGGCGCTCACCGACCTGCCGCGCCGGGAGGAGCTGGTGAACGAGCCGGGCGCGCCGCTGCTGGCGCCGGCCGGGGCCGACCCGCCGGCGGCGTGAGACGGGTGCCGAGGGCCGCAAAGCTGGACGCCGGGTGACGCTTCGGTCGGATGGCGGGGCTGGCTTCGCATTCCTGCCCGCCACTGCCTAGATAAGGCCTGCGGCGCGGTCCGGGCCGCGTCGGTCGGGCGGCCGGGGTCCTCGCGGCGGGCGGGCGCTGATTGTTGGAACCCGGGGTTCCTGCTAACGGAGGCGACCTTGCGGCGGCGGGGGGCTGGCCACCCGCACCGCGGTCGGAGACGTCATGTTCGACCTTGCCTGGTCCGAGATTGCGTTGATCGGCGTGGTGGCGCTCGTCGTCATCGGCCCGAAGGACCTGCCGGAGGCCATCCGCGGCCTCGCGCGCGGGGTGCAGAAGCTGCGGCGCATGGCCGGGGAGTTCCAGAGCCAGGCGGACGAGCTGGTGCGCGAGGCCAATCTCGAGGAGGTCCGCAGCTCGATCAACGAGATCCGCAACTTCAATTTCCGCGACACGGTCGAGCGGCATGTCGACAGCGACGGCACGATCCGGCGGAGCTTCACCGAGGATCCGTTGAAGACCGATTACGCGGCGCCCCCATCCGCCACCGCTGCAACACCGGCCGCGCCTGACGCCGCGCCGCCGGCCATGGAGGGGACAACGGCCTCCCCCGTCAGCGCCGAGCCGCCGCCGCCCGCCGTCCCGGCCTTCATCCCGCCCGCCTATGCGCCGCCGGCCGAGACGCCTGCCGCCGCCGGGCCGCCGGCGCCGCCCGCCTTCGTCCCGCCCGGCGAGACGCCGGCACCGACCCACAAAGCCTGAGCTGATCCGTGCCGCGCGACCCGGACGATACCATCGACGACAAGCCGATGCCGCTGCTCGACCACCTGATGGAGCTGCGCACGCGGCTCCTCTGGTCGGTCGGCGCCTTCGCCATCGCCTTCGCCGTCTGCTACTACTTCTCGGCGCAGATCTACGGCTTCCTCGCCAAGCCGCTCGCCGATATCCTGCAGCACCAGGGCGGCGGCGACCGGCGGATGATCTTCACCGCCCTCTACGAGGCCTTCTTCACCTATCTGAAGGTGGCCTTCTTCGGCGCCGTCTTCTTCAGCTTCCCGGTCTGGGCGACGCAGCTCTGGCTCTTCGTCGCGCCCGGTCTCTACCGGTCCGAGAAGCGTGCGATCTATCCCTTCCTGATCGCCTCGCCCTTCCTCTTCGTGCTCGGCGCGGCGCTCGCCTACTACTTCATCTTCCCGCTCGCCTGGCGCTTCTTCATCACCTTCGAGACGCCGCCGGGCGAGGGCACGCTGCCGATCCAGCTCGAGGCCAAGGTCAGCGAATACCTCTCGCTGGTCATGCAGATGATCCTCGCCTTCGGCGTCGCCTTCCAGTTGCCGGTGCTGCTGACGCTGCTCTGCCGCGTCGGCATCCTGGACGTGGCGACGCTGAAGAAGGGGCGGCGCTATGCCATCGTCGGCATGTTCGTCGTGGCGGCGGTGCTGACGCCGCCCGACGTGATCAGCCAGATCGGCCTCGCCGTGCCGCTGCTCGGCCTGTACGAGATCTCGATCCTGGCGGCGACCTGGATGGCGCAGCCGAAGAAGACGCCGGACGGCGGCAGCAGTAGCAGCTAGAGCAGATCCCGTTGGGGTGGACGCACCTGACCGGGTGAGGATGCTCGTAAAAACAACTACCTAGAGCATTGCAGGTGAACGGAAGTTCGCAGGACATGCTCTAGGCCGGGGCATCGCCCCCGCGCCCGCCGTTCCAGGGCCGCGCCGAGGTCCTGGCTTCCGCTCCGCCTCTCCCGGACCCGTTTGCCATGCACGATATCCGAACAGTACGCACCGATCCGGCCGGCTTCGATGCCGCCATGGCCAGGCGCGGCCTGCCGCCCGTGGCCGAGGCGGTGCTGGCGCAGGATGCCGCGCGCCGTGCGGCGCAGCAGGCGTTGCAGGAGAAGCAGGCGCGCCGCAACGCCCTCGCCAAGGCGATCGGCCAAGCCCGCCGCACCGGGGCCGACAGCGCCGCGCTGGAGGCCGAGGGGGGCGCGCTGCGCGACGAGATGGCGGCGCTGGAGGCGGCGGCGGCCGAGGCGGAGCGGGCGCAGACCGCGATCCTCGAGGCGCTGCCCAACATCCTCGATGCCGATGTCCCGGAGGGGCGCGACGAGGCGGACAATGTCGTGCTGCATCAGCATGGCGAGCCGCCGCGGCCGAATTTCGCGCCGCGCCAGCATTTCGAGCTCGGCGAGGCGCTCGGCCTGATGGATTTCGCCGCCGCCGCCAAGCTGGCTGGCGCGCGCTTCACCGTGCTGCGCGGCGCGCTGGCGCGGCTCGAGCGGGCGCTCGGCCAGTGGATGCTGACCCTGCACACCGAGCAGCACGGCTATGCCGAGACGGTGGTGCCCTACCTCGTCAATGCCGCGACCATGTACGGCACGGGGCAGCTGCCGAAATTCGAGGAAGACCTCTTCAAGACCACGGACGGCCGCTACCTGATCCCGACCGCCGAGGTGCCGCTCACCAACCTGGTGCGCGAGGAGCTTCTGCCCGAGGCGGCGCTGCCCCTGCGCTTCGCCGCCCTCTCGCCCTGCTTCCGCTCCGAGGCCGGCAGCGCCGGGCGCGATACCCGCGGCATGCTGCGGCAGCACCAGTTCCAGAAGGTGGAGATGGTTTCCATCACCCGCCCCGAGGACAGCGCCGCCGAGCATGAGCGCATGACCCGTTGCGCCGAGCGGGTGCTGACCGAGCTCGGCCTGGTCTGGCGGCGCGTGGTGCTTTGTGCCGGTGATACCGGCTTCAGCGCCGCCAAGACCTATGACCTCGAGGTCTGGCTGCCGGGGCAGGGGGCGTGGCGGGAGATCTCCTCCTGCTCCAATTGCCGCGACTTCCAGGCGCGGCGGATGAATGCCCGCATGAAGCCGGCGGAGGGGCCGGAGGGGAAGAAGCCGAATGCCTTCCTGCACACGCTGAATGGCAGCGGCGTCGCGGTCGGGCGGGCCCTGATCGCGGTGCTGGAGACGCATCAGCAGGCGGATGGCAGCCTGCTCATCCCCGAGGTGCTGGTGCCCTGGATGGGCGGCCTGGAGCGGATCGGCCCCGCCTGACGGCCCGGGGCCCGGGGCCCGGGCGCCACCGGCGCGCCCACCTGCCCTAAGAGCGCCCATCAAAACCGTCGCTGTCCGTTGCCCTGCCGTGGCTTTGCCACGGCAGGCTGTGACGTCCCCTTGGTCAGGAGGGGGCTCCATGGGGCCCCCGCAAAGCCGCGCAGCGGCTTTGTGGGGTCTTCACATCGCCACGCCCTGCCGGCCGGCGAGGTCCTGGATGAATTGCCAGGCGACGCGCCCGGAGCGGCCGCCGCGCGTCACCGACCACTCATTCGCCTCGCGCCGCAGCGCCTCCTCCGGCATCTCGATGCCGAGCGCCCGGGCATAGCCCTCGACCATCGCGAAATAGGTCGGCTGGTCGCAATTGTGGAAGCCGATCCAGAGGCCGAAGCGGTCGCTGAGCGAGACCTTCTCCTCCGTCGCCTCCGAGGGGTTGATCGCCGTGCTGCGCTCATTCTCGATCATGTCGCGCGGCATCAGGTGGCGGCGGTTGCTGGTGGCGTAGAACAGCACGTTGGGCGGCCGTCCCTCGATGCCGCCGTCGAGCACGCTCTTCAGCGCCTTGTAGTCGGCATCCTCCTTCTCGAAGGAGAGGTCGTCGCAGAAGACCAGGGCGCGACGGTCCTGGGCGCGGAGGATGTTCAGCAGCTCCGGCAGGGTGCGGATATCCTCGCGGTGGATCTCGATCAGCGCCAGGCTGCCGGGCGCCTCGGCATTCGCCGCCGCATGCGCCGCCTTCACGAGGCTCGACTTGCCCATGCCGCGGGCGCCCCAGAGCATGACGTTGTTGGCCGGGAAGCCGCGGGCGAAGCGCAGCGTGTTGGCCAGCAGCAGGTCCTTCTGCCGGTCGATCCCCTGCAGCAGGGCGATCTCGACCCGCGAGACGCGCGGCACGGGCGCAAGGCGCGGTGCCGGGCCCGGGTGCCAGACGAAGGCGTCCGCGCCCTCCAGGCGGGGCAGCGCCGGCGGTGGCGGCGCCAGCCGCTCCAGCGCCTCGACGAGGCGGATGATCAGGGCTTGGTCCATGGCGTGTTCCGGAATTCTGGCCGCACTTGACGGGAAGGGGGCGGAAGCTAGTTTGCGCCCGCCTCATACGGCAAGAGCCCGAACCAAGAGGACGACGCCCGGGATGCTCATCTCCCCCGCCTTTGCACAGGATGCCGCCGGTGGCGGGTTGGCGCTGATCACCCAATTCGCGCCCCTCATCCTCATCTTCGCGGTCTTCTACTTCCTGCTGATCCGGCCGCAGCAGAAGCGCCAGAAGGAGCACAAGGTGCTGCTCTCGGCGCTGAAGCGCGGCGACCGCGTGCTGACCGCGGGCGGCATCCTCGGCCGCGTGACCCAGGTGAAGGACGGCGCCGACGAGGTCGAGGTGGAGATCGCCCCCAATGTCCGGGTGAGCGTCCTGCGCCAGACCATCGGCGACGTGCTGAAGCCGATCAGCGCCAACGATACCGGCGCCAAGAGCTGAGGCCCCGTCCGGGGCCGGCGGACGGGTTGCCGCCGCGCGCCTTCGCCGGCGCGCCCGCGGCCTTCCCGCGCCGTCGCGCCCTGCTTGCCCTTGCCGTGCTGCCGGCTGGCCAGGCCCGGGCCGCCTCGCCCGAGGCGGCGCGCCTGCGGCAGGCGGCGGGCGGCACCCTGGCGCAGCTCGCGGCCCAGCCGGCCGTGGCGGCGCCGCTGCGTGGCGCCGCCCGGGGCCGGCAGCAGAAGGTCTATGACGGGCTGCACGCGCCCGGGCCGCCGGTCGCGCTCTGGGAGGGGCGCTGGCTGGTCGGCTGGAGCTGTGCCGATCCGGCGCCGGGGGGCGGCTGCCGGGAGCGCGGCCTCTTCCTCGCCATCGATGCCGAGACCGAGCGGCTCTTTCTCATGCTGCTGGTGGACGGCGTGCCGGATTTCCTGGCACCGGCGCGAACCGGGCGCTGGCCGGCCGCCCTGGCGGCGCCCTTCGCCGAATTCGCCGCCGACTTGGCGCATCCCCCGGTCTTCGATCAGCCCTGATCCAGGTTCAGGTCGGGGCGCCCGGGAGTGGCATGCAAGAAGGGGCGCCGGCGAACCGGCGCCCCACGGGCAGGGCGAAGCCCTGGCGGCTCAGGCGCTCTGGCCGGACTTCAGGCCGCCCTGCTGCAGCAGGGTGTTCACCACCTCCCAGTCCACCAGCTTGTTCAGGAAATTGTCGAGATAGCCCGGGCGGACGTTGCGGAAGTCCAGGTAGTAGGCGTGCTCCCAGACATCGACGCCGAAGATCGGCGTGCCCTCGCCGGTCGAGAGCGGGTTGGCGCCGTTCGGGGTCTTGGTGACCTTCAGCTTGCCATCCGGGGCGATGATCAGCCAGGCCCAGCCGGAGCCGAACTGCGTCACGCCGGCCTGCTTAAAGGCTTCCTTAAACTGCGCGAGGCCGCCGAGATCCTGGTCGATCTTCGCGGCCAGCGTGCCGGGCAGCTTGTCGCCGCCGCCCTTGGGCGACATCACCTGCCAGAACAGGATGTGGTTCCAGTGCTGGCCGGCCTGGTTGAGCACCGGCAGGCCATCGGCGCCCTGCTTGCCGGCCTCGGCAACGATCTGCTCCAGCGACTTGCCGGCCAGCCCCTTGCTCTCGATCAGGCCGTTCAGCGCCACGACATAGGCATTGTGGTGCTTGTCGTGGTGCAGCTCGAGCGTCTCCTGGCACATGCCCTGACCGGCGAGCGCGTTGTGGGAATAGGGCAGCGGCGGCAGGGTGAAGGCCATGGGCTGTCTCTCCTGTTTCTTGGCTGGAGCGCGCCCGGCGCGGCGGCGGCGCCTCAGGACCGGGTGCCGGCGAAACAGCTAGGGGGCGTGCCGTGGCGCGTCAAGCAAGGGCCGGGCATAAGGCGCCGATGCCGAGCCCGCCCGCGTTGTCGCCCGTCGCCGAATTCGCGCGCCAGCACGATCCCGACCGATTCCTCTGCGCCCTCTTCGCGCCGGCCGCGGAGCGCGAGGCGTTGTACGCGCTGATCGCCTTCAACCACGAGCTTGCCCGCGCGCGCGAGGCGGCGCGGACGCCGCTGATCGCCCTGATGCGCCTGCAATGGTGGCGCGAGGTGGTGGAACAGGCCGTGGCGGGCCAGCCGCCCCGGCGGCACGAGGTGGCGGAACCCTTGCATGCCGCCATCCGCGGCGGCCGACTCGATCCCGAGACACTGCTGGCCATGGCGGATGCGCGCGAGAGCGAGGCGGAGGAGGAGGGGCTCCCGACGCGCGAGGCCTTCGCCGCCTATCTGCGCGGCAGCGCCGGCGGCTTCGCCCTGGCCGCTGGCCGGCTGCTCGGCGCGCCCGCCGCGCGGCTGCCGGCGTTGCAGGCGGCGGGCCATGTCTATGGGCTGGCGGGCCTGCTGCGGAGCGTGCCGGCGCTGGCGGCGCAGGGGCGCTGCCTCCTGCCGCTCGATGCACTGGCGGCGGCGGGGCTGGGGGCGGAGGCGGTGATCCGCGACCCGGCCGCCGCCCGGCCCGTCATCGCCGCGCTGGCAGACGAGGGCAGGGCGGGCCTGGCGCAGGCGCGGGCCGGGCTGCGCGGCCTTGGCCGGGGCGCGATCGCCGCGGCGCTCCCGGCGGTGCTGGCGGCGCGCGACCTGCGCCGCCTGGCGCGCGGCGGGGGGGCTGGCGCCGCGCCGCGCGGCCTGGGGGATCGCCTCGCCGTGGTGCTGGCCGGCCTCGCCGGGCGGGTTTAACTCCACGAAGCCGCTTCGCAGCCTCGTGGGGCCCATGAATCCCCTCCTGCCGCGGCGAAGCCGCAACAGGAAAGGGGCGGCGGCGGTCCTGAGGGGCGCGTTCAGGCCCGCCGGCGCTTGCGGGCCGGCGGGGCCTGCGCCGCCAGCAGCGGCGCGAGGAAATGCCCGGTATGGCTGCCCTCGGTCGCCGCCACCGTCTCGGGCGTGCCGGCGGCGACGATGCGGCCGCCGCCCTCGCCGCCCTCGGGGCCGAGATCGAGGATCCAGTCCGCGGTCTTGATGACCTCGAGGTTGTGCTCGATCACCACCACCGTGTTGCCGGCCTCGACCAGGGCGTGCAGCAGCTCGAGCAGCTTGCGGACATCCTCGAAATGCAGCCCGGTGGTGGGCTCGTCCAGGATGTAGAGCGTCCGCCCCGTGGCGCGGCGGGAGAGCTCCTTCGAGAGCTTGATCCGCTGCGCCTCCCCGCCCGAGAGCGTCGTCGCCTGCTGCCCGAGATGGATGTAGCCGAGCCCCACCTCCTTCAGCACCCGCAGCTTGTCGTGGATCGCCGGCACGGCGGAGAAGAACTCGACGCCCTCCTCCACCGTCATCTCCAGCACGTCGGCGATCGACTTGCCGCGGAAGCGCACCTCCAGCGTCTCGCGGTTGTAGCGCTTGCCCTTGCAGGCGTCGCAGGTGACGTAGACATCGGGCAGGAAGTGCATCTCGATCTTGATGACGCCGTCGCCCTGGCAGGCCTCGCAGCGCCCGCCCTTGACGTTGAAGCTGAAGCGGCCGGGCTTGTAGCCGCGCGCCCGGCTCTCCGGCAGCTCGGAGAACCAGTCGCGGATCGGCGCGAAGAGGCCGGTATAGGTGGCGGGGTTGGAGCGCGGCGTGCGGCCGATCGGCGACTGGTCGATGTCGATGATCTTGTCGAGCTGGTCCAGCCCCTCGATCCGCTCATGCGGCGCGGGGACGGTGCCGGCGCCCATCAGACGCCGCGCCGCGGCCTTGTACAGCGTCTCGATCACCAGGGTCGATTTGCCGCCGCCGGAGACGCCGGTGACGCAGGTGAAGGTGCCGAGGGGGAATTCCGCCGAGACCTCCTTCAGGTTGTTGCCGCGGGCGCCGACCACCGTCAGCAGGCGCTTGCGATCGATCTTCCGCCGGGTCGCCGGCACCTCGATCCGCCGCCGCCCGGAAAGGTAGTCGCCGGTCAGGCTGGCGGGGTTGGCCGCGACCTCGGCCGGCGTGCCCTGCGCCACCACCCTGCCGCCGCCGGCGCCGGCCGCGGGGCCGATATCCACCAGATGGTCGGCGGCGCGGATGGCGTCCTCGTCATGCTCGACGACGAGCACCGTGTTGCCGATGTCGCGCAGCCGCCGCAGCGTCGCCAGCAGCCGCTCGTTGTCGCGCTGGTGCAGGCCGATCGAGGGCTCGTCCAGCACGTAGAGCACGCCGGTCAGCCCGCTGCCGATCTGCGAGGCGAGGCGGATGCGCTGGCTCTCGCCGCCCGAGAGGGTGGCGGAGGAGCGGCCGAGCGAGAGGTAGTCGAGCCCGACATCGACGAGGAATTGCAACCTCTCCTCGATCTCGCGCAGGATCCGCCGGGCGATCTCCTGGCGCTGCGGCGTCAGCGTCGCCATCACCCCGGCGAACCATTCGCGGGAGCGGCGGATGGAGAGCTCCGAGGCCTCGCCGATATGGCTGCCCGCCACCTTCACGGCGAGCGCCTCCGGCTTCAGCCGGTAGCCGCGGCAGGCTTCGCAGGGCTTCTCCGCCTGGTAGCGCGCCAGGTCCTCGCGCACCCAGGGATTGTCGGTCTCGCGGAAGCGCCGCTCGAGATTCGGCAGCACGCCCTCGAAGGGCTTTTTCACGTCATAGGCGCGCAGCCCGTCTTTGTAGCGGAGGGTGACGACCTCCTCGCCGCTGCCGTGCAGGATGGCCTTGCGCACCCGGACCGGGAGGTCGGCCCAGGGGATGCTGGTCTGCACCTTGTAGTGCCGCGCCAGGCTCTCGATCGTCTGGTCGTAATAGGGCGATTGCGAGCCGGCCCAGGGGGCCACGGCGCCCTCGGCCAGGCTGCGCAGCTCGTCCGGCACCACCAGGTCGGGATCGAAGAAGCTCTGCGTCCCGAGCCCGTCGCAGGTCGGGCAGGCGCCCTGCGGGCTGTTGAAGGAGAAGAGCCGCGGCTCGATCTCCTCGATGGTGAAGCCGCTCTCGGGGCAGGCGAATTTGGCGCTGAAGACGGTGCGTTCGCCGCTCTCGGCATCCTCGGCATAGGCGATGCCGTCGGCGAGGGCGAGCGCGGTCTCGAAGCTGTCGGCGAGGCGCGGCGCGATGCCGTCGCGCACCACGATGCGGTCGACGACGATCTCGATGTCATGCTTGAATTTCTTGTCGAGCTTCGGCGCCTCGCCGATCGGCACCAGCGTGCCGTCGATCTTCACCCGCTCGAAGCCGCGGCGCTGCCATTCGGCGAGCTCCTTGCGGTACTCGCCCTTCTTGCCGCGCACCACGGGGGCGAGCAGCAGCAGCCGGGTGCCCTCCGGCATGGCGAGCACCCGGTCGACCATCTGGCTGACCGTCTGCGCCTCGATCGGCAGGCCGGTGGCGGGCGAATAGGGCACGCCGACCCGCGCCCAGAGCAGGCGCATGTAGTCGTGGATCTCGGTGACGGTGCCGACGGTCGAGCGCGGGTTGTGGCTGGTGGTCTTCTGCTCGATCGAGATCGCCGGGCTCAGCCCCTCGATGGAATCGACATCCGGCTTCTGCATGAGCTGCAGGAATTGCCGCGCATAGGCCGAGAGGCTCTCGACATAGCGGCGCTGGCCCTCGGCATAGATCGTGTCGAAGGCGAGCGAGGATTTGCCCGAGCCCGAGAGGCCGGTGATGACCGTCAGCGTGGCGCGCGGGAGGTCGAGGTCGAGATCCTTCAGGTTGTGGGTGCGGGCCCCCCGGATGCGGATCTGGCCGGCGGAAGGGGGGGCGGCCACGGGGAGGGGCGGGCTGGCCATTCGGTCGCTCCGGAAGCCGGGACGGGCCCGGGGTTCTCATTGTGTTCTGGATGGAATGCCACCATATTGAGGTGGCGGGAAGGGTTTTCCGCAGGGTGACGCGCCGCGCCCGGCCCCCGGTCCGACACTGGCCCGGACGGCGGGTGGCCGATATGCTAGGCGCTCGATTCCAGGGGTTTTGACGGCATGGCCGGCAGCGTGAACAAGGTGATCCTGGTGGGTAATCTGGGGCGCGACCCCGAGGCCCGCAACATGCAGTCGGGCGGCAAGGTGGTCTCCTTCTCCGTCGCCACCTCCGAGACCTGGAACGACCGCGCCTCCGGGGAGCGGAAGGAGAAGACGCAGTGGCACCGCGTCGCCATCTTCAACGAGCGCCTCGGTGAGATCGCCGAGAAGTACCTGCGCAAGGGCAGCAAGGTCTATCTCGAAGGCGCGCTCGAGAGCCGTAAGTACACCGACAAGGACGGCCAGGAGCGCGAGATCACCGAGGTGGTGATCAGCCGCTTCAAGGGCGAGCTGACCCTGCTCGACAGCCGCGGCGGCGGTGGCGAGGCGGGCGAGGGCGGCGGCTATGGCGGCGGCCGGTCCTCGGGCGGCGAACGCGGTGGACGCGGCGGCGGTGGTGGCGGTGGGGGCGGTTGGGACAGCAAGCCGAAGGGCGGCGCCGATCTCGACGACGACATCCCGTTCTAACGCCGTCCCCGCAACGACGCCCACCTGACCGACGCCCGGCGCAGGGCCATTGCGGGCGCCGGTGACGGGTGGCCGGGCCATGGCCGGCGCGGGGGCTGGAAGCGGGCCCCGGCGGGCATCGGGCGCGGGGGCTCCCCGGCCCGGGCCGGCCGGCCCGCCGGTTTGGATTTCGGGCCGGAATCACGTATATTGTGCCTCTTGGAATGACCATCCGCCGCCGTCCGGCGCGCGGTCGTCCGGCCCTGTCGCCGGACCATGGAAGGCAGCAGCACCAGCGTGAGCGAGACCGAGAACGGCAGCGGCGGCATCCGGCCGGAGGACGCCGTGCCCGTCACCCTCGAGGAGGAGATGCGCCGCTCCTACCTCGACTATGCGATGAGCGTCATCGTCGCCCGTGCCCTGCCGGACGCGCGCGACGGGCTGAAGCCGGTGCATCGCCGCATCCTCTTCGCCATGCAGGAGAGCGGCTACTCGGCCGACAAGCCGCACCGGAAATCGGCCCGCGTCGTCGGCGACGTCATGGGCAAGTACCACCCGCATGGCGACGCGGCGATCTACGACGCCATGGTGCGCATGGCGCAGTCCTTCTCGATGCGCGTGCCGCTCATCGACGGCCAGGGCAATTTCGGCAGCATGGACGGCGATCCGCCGGCCCAGATGCGCTACACCGAGGTGCGCCTGGCGCGCGCTGCGGCCGGCCTGCTCGAGGGGATCGAGGAGGACACGGTCGATTTCCAGCCGAATTACGATGAGTCGGAGAGCGAGCCGCGCGTCCTGCCGGCGGCCTTCCCGAACCTGCTGGTCAATGGCGCGCAGGGCATCGCCGTCGGCATGGCGACGAACATCCCGACCCACAACCCGGCCGAGGTGATCGACGCCACCCTCGCCCTGATCGCCGAGCCGGAGACGCCGCTCGCCGAGCTGATGAAGATCATCCCCGGGCCGGATTTCCCGACCGGCGCGCTGATCCTCGGCCGCGCCGGCATCCGCGCCGCCTTCGAGACCGGCCGCGGCTCCATCCCGTTGCGCGCCCGCTGCGAGATCGAGGAGATGCGCGGCGGCCGTCAGGCGATCGTCGCCACCGAGATTCCCTACCAGGTCAACAAGGCCAACCTGATCGAGAAGATCGCCGAGCTGGTCCGCGCCAAGGCGATCGAGGGCATCTCGGACCTGCGCGACGAGAGCGACCGCGAGGGCATGCGGATCGTCATCGAGCTGAAGCGCGACGCGACGGCGGAGGTGGTGCTGAACCAGCTCTACCGCATGACGCAGCTGCAGACCTCCTTCCCGGTCAATTTCCTCGCCCTCGACAACGGTCGGCCGCGGCAGATGGGCCTGATCGACGCGCTGCGCGCCTTCATCGCCTTCCGCGAGGAGGTGATCCTGCGGCGCTCGCGTTTCCGCCTCGCCAAGGCGCGGGAACGCGGCCACCTGCTGATCGGCCTCGCCATCGCGGTCGCCAATATCGACGAGGTCATCCGCCTGATCCGCGCCAGCCGCGACGGCACCGAGGCGCGCGCCGCGCTGATGGCGCGCGACTGGCCGGCCGGCGATGTCGGCGCGCTGCTGGCGCTGATCGAGGATGCCGGCAATGTCGTGACGCCCGAGGGCACGGTGCGGCTGACCGAGGCGCAGGCGCGCGGCATCCTGGCCCTCACGCTGAACCGCCTCACCGGCCTCGAGCGCGAGAAGATCGCCGCCGAGCTGGAGGAGATCGGCGGCCGCATCCGCGAGCTGCTGGAGATCCTCGGCAGCCATCCGCGCCGCCTCGAGGTGATGGCCGAGGAGCTGCGCGCCATCCGCGCCCAGGTCGCCACGCCACGCCTCACCCAGATCGTCGACGGCATCGCCGAGGTCGATGACGAGAGCCTGATCGAGCCGGGCACCATGGTGGTGACCCTGACGCGCGACGGCTATGTGAAGCGCACCCCGCTCGACACCTTCCGTGCCCAGAACCGCGGCGGCCGCGGCCGCTCGGCGGCGTCGACGCGGCAGGACGACGTGGTGGTGCGCAGCTTCATCGCGCACACCCATCAATGGGTCCTGTTCTTCACCAGCCGCGGCATCGCCTTCCGCGAGAAGGTCTGGCAGCTCCCCGAGGGCGGCGCCCAGGGCAAGGGCCGCAGCCTGCGCCAGGTGCTGCAGCTGCAGGAGAACGAGCAGGTCACCGCCGTGCTGCCGCTGCCGCAGGACGAGAGCCTGTGGGAGGGGCTGCACCTCGTCTTCGCCACCGCCTCGGGCAATGTCCGCCGCAACCGCCTCTCCGATTTCCGCAACGTCCGCGCCGTCGGGCTGATCGCGATGAAGCTGGAGGAGGGCGACAGCCTGATCGGCGTGCAGACCTGCCGGGAGGGCGACGACGTGCTGCTCGCCACCCGCCGCGGCCGCGCCATCCGCTTCCAGGCGAGCGAGGATGTCCTGCGCGTCTTCGCCGGGCGCGACAGCAGCGGCGTGCGCGGCATCCGCCTCGGCAAGGGCGACGAGGTGATCGCCCTGTCCGTGCTTCGCCATGTCGAGGCGACGCCGGCCGAGCGCGAGGCCGCGATCCGCAACGCCGCGCAGCGCCGCCGCGCCAACGGCAACGGCCATGACGAGGCCGAGGTGGCCGCCATCGGCGCCGAGGAGGGCGAGGAGGCGCCGGCCGAGGAGATCACCCTGGCCGAGGAGCGCGCCCGGGAGCTCGAGGAGGCCGAGGAGATCATCCTCGTCATCACCGATGGCGGCTTCGGCAAGCGCAGCCTCGCCTATGACTACCGCACCACCGGGCGGGGCGGGCAGGGCTTCGAGAACATGCTGTTCAGCCGCCGCACCGGCCAGGCGGTGGTCGCGACCTTCCCGGTCCGCCCGGGCGACGACGTGATGCTGGTGACGGATACCGGCCGGCTGATCCGCCTGCCGGCCGACCAGGTGCGCTTGACGCGCCGCCGCAGCCTGGGCGTGATGCTCCTCCGATTGAACGAGGGGGAAACCGTGATCAGCTGCTTCCCGGTCGTGGATGACCAGGGCGAGGCCGGGGTGGATGCCGGCCTGGCCCAGGCCGGCGACCAGACCGATGTCCAGGCCGGGGGCCTCGCGGCCACGACGGAGGAGATGGAGCCCGACTCCGATGCGTGAGCGGATCGGCCTCTATCCGGGCACCTTCGACCCCGTCACCAACGGCCATCTCGACGTGATCGGCCGGGCGGCCCGGCTGCTCGACAGGCTGGTGGTGGGCGTTGCGATCAATATCGGCAAGGGGCCGCTCTTCCCGCTCGAGGAGCGGGCCGAGCTGGTGCGGGCCGAGACCGACATCATCGCCGCCCGCACCGGCACGGTGATCGAGGTGCGGCCCTTCGAGGGGCTGCTGGTCAGCTTCGCGCAGGAGGTCGGCGCCAGCATGATCGTCCGCGGCTTGCGGGCGGTGACGGATTTCGACTACGAGTTCCAGATGGCCGGCATGAACCGGCGGTTGGACAGCGCCATCGAGACCGTCTTCCTGATGGCCAGCGAGACGAACCAGTTCATCTCCTCGCGTTTCGTCAAGGAGATCGCGCGGCTCGGCGGCGACATCTCCACCTTCGTCCCCAAGCTGACGCTGGAGCGGACGCTGGCCCGGGTCCGCGCCCCGGCCAAGGGCTGACGTCGCGGCCGGAGGCCGGCGGGCCGAGGCCGAGAGAAAGGAAATCCCATGCTGCGACGACATCTCGCCGGCTTCGCGCTGCTCGGCGCGCCGGCCCTCATCCGCCCCGCGCGTGCCGCGGAGGAGCGCCTGGTCCTCGATCTGAAGGACGGCCCGGTCATCATCCAGCTCCTGCCCGATGTGGCGCCGCGGCATGTGGAGCGCATCAAGACCCTGGCGGGCCGCGGCTTCTACGACGGCACGCCCTTCCACCGGGTGATCGAGGGCTTCATGGCCCAGGGCGGCGATCCCACCGGCACTGGCACGGGCGGCAGCGACCTGCCCAACCTGCCGGCGGAGTTCACCGACAAGTATCGCTTCCTCCGCGGCGTCTGCGGCATGGCCCGCACCTCGGATCCGAACAGCGCCAACAGCCAGTTCTTCATCATGTTCGGCCCGGCGCCGAACCTCGACCGGCAATACACCGTTTGGGGCCGCGTGGTCTCCGGCATGGAGGCGGTCGACAAGATCAAGCGCGGCACCGGGGCCGGCGGGGTGGTGCAGAACCCCGACAAGCTGCTCCGGGCCCGCGTCGCCGCCGCCTGATCCGCCCCAGAATCAAGGACTTCCTCATGAGCGATGAAACCGGCAGCCCCGAGAAGATCCCCGGCGAGCCCCCAATCGGCGAGACGCCAGCCAGCGAGACGCCAGCCAGCGAGACATCGGCAAGCGAGACGCCAGCGAGCGAGGCTGCGGTGAGCGAGGAGGCGCCGGCGGCTGCAGCCGCCGAGCCCGATCCGAAGCTCGAGAACACGCTGATCCTTGAGCTGAAGGACGGCGCGGTGACGATCGAGCTGCTGCCCGAGCTGGCGCCGCAGCATGTCGAGCGCATCAAGACCCTGGCGCGCGCCGGCTTCTACGACAACACGCCCTTCCACCGGGTGATCGAGGGCTTCATGGCCCAGGGCGGCGACCCGACGGGCACCGGCACCGGCGGCGCCCGCGAGCAGGGCTATGCCGACCTGCCGGCCGAGTTCTCGCCGCCGAACCGGGCGCGCTTCGTGCGCGGCACCTGCGGCATGGCGCGGACCATGAACCCGCACAGCGCGAACAGCCAGTTCTTCATCATGTTCGCCTCGGCGCCGAGCCTCGACGGGCAGTACACCATCTGGGGCCGTGTGGTCGCCGGCATGGAGATCGTCGACAAGATCAAGCGCGGCACCGGCAACAACGGCATCGTCCAGGGGCCGGACCGGCTGGTGAAGGCCCGCGTCGCCGCCGACGCGCCGGCGGCCGCCTGATCCGCGCCGGCCGCGGTTGACATTCCGGCCGCCGCGCGCTTTTCCCGCGCGCGGCGGAGGCTGTGAGCCGGTAGCTCAGCTGGTAGAGCACGGGACTTTTAATCTCGTGGCCGTGGGTTCGAGCCCCACCCGGCTCACCACAGCCGAGAGAGCCGGGCTTGACCCGTGCGGCCCTTCCGATGACATGGCGCACCGATCCCGCAAGGAGCGCCCCCATGCGTCCCCGCCTTCTCTGCGCCCTGCTGCTCGTCGCCGCTCCCGCCCTGGCGCAGCCGGCCGGCCCACCGCCCGTGCCGATGCGCGATGTCGCGGTGCTCTATCGCGCGAGTGGCGGGACGATCCAGGAATTCCGCATGGCCTGGCTCGCGGCCGAGGGGAAGCTGCGCATGGAGACGCCGGGCGGCGCCCTGCTGCACGACACCCGCAGCAAGCGCACCACCCTCCTGATGACCGAGCGGCGGATGTTCGTGGAGGATGTGGAGGACGACCGGGCGCCCGGCATCGGCCTGGTGCCGCCCGGCAGCCGCGTCGCGCGCCTCGGGGCGGACCGGATCGCCGGCCTCGACTGCACGCTCTGGCGGATCGAGCCGCCCAGGGAGGATGCCGAGGAGGAGCCGTCCGTCACCCAGGCCTGCATCACCGCGGATGGGGTGCCGCTGCGCATCCGCCAGGCCGAGGGCTCCGATCAGGCGAGCGACGCGGTGGCGCTCAAGGTCGATTATGCCCGCCAGGACCCGGCGCAGTTCCAGGTGCCCCTGGGCTATCGTCCCTTCGATCCGAAGGCCGCCACGCCAAAGCGCTGACGCGCTCCAGGACGGCCGGCCTCGGCAGGCGCGGGAACGGGGGGAGGGGGCGAGCATCGGTCCCGGAGGCGCGCTTCGAGCCCCGGCTTCCCCAACGCCCTCAGAGGCATGCGGAGGGGAGGCCCCTTTCGGCTCCCGCCAGCATGATACCGCTCATTCCGTGTCATGAAATTTGCGATTGGGTTAACGCGGCTTGAGCCATGACCGCGCCGGTCCTCCAGGCCGGGCGATTCGGGGCGGCGCGACGCCCACCGCGGACGGCGCCGATCGTTCCGCCGCACGGTGGCGCCGGATTGACCGGCCGCGCCTGGCATGCGCCACTGCCGCCCCGCGGCCCGGTCGGGCGATACGAGGCGGGAGGAGGAACCCATGTTCATCGAGCAGCGCATCTACACCGCGCATCCCGGCAAGCTGCCGGCCTGGCTGAAATGCTACGGGGAGATCGGCGGCCCGGCCTCCTCCCGCACCCTCACGCCGCTGATGGGCATGTTCACCGTCGAGTTCGGCCAGATCAACCGCGTGCTCTTCCTGCGCGGCTTCGACGACATCGACCAGCGCGAGCGCGGCCTCGCGGCGCGCGACGCCGATCCGGAGTGGAAGCGCTTCCTCGAGGAGAGCCGCGGCATCGGCGCGCTCGTGGCGCAGGAGGCGAAGCTGCTGAAGACGGTGCCCTTCTCGCCGATCCAGACGGTGGGCCAGCCCTTCAAGCGGACAATCGAGGGCGAGCAGATGTTCGTCGACCACCGCACCTATGATTTCGAGCCGGGCCGCATCAATGCCTGGATCGAGGCCTATCGCGACATCGGCAAGCCGGTGCAGGACCGGTTGCTCGGGCAGCTGCTCTTCTTCGCCGTCACCGAATGCGGGCCGATCAACCAGGCGGTCTTCGCCTGGGCCTATTCCTCGATGGCGGACCGCGACCGCCGCCGCACGGCGATGGCGGCAGATCCGGGCTGGGCGGAGTTCCAGAAGGCGACGGGCGGGCTCGGCGCGCTGAAGGCGCAGACGACGATGATCCTGAAGCCGGTCCCCTGGTCGCCCATACGCTGACACCTGCCGGGGCGCCGCCCAGTGGCGGCGCCCGCCCTATGACGCGCCGGCCGCCGGAGGGCCGGGCCGCGCGGTCGTTCCGGCATGGCATTTTCAGGCTATCCTCCCCGGCCAGGTCTGTGCACCTGATCAGAAACGGCTCGAAGGAGATTTGCATGCGTCCCCTCCGCTGGCTCGCCGCCGGCCTCCTCGGACTCGGCCTCGCTGCCGGGCCGGCCCTCGCCGGCCAGACCTTCGACACCATCCGGTCCCGCGGCACGCTGAACTGCGGCGTGAATGTCGGCGTCGCCGGCTTCTCGCTGCCGGACAGCCAGGGCGTCTGGCGCGGCATGGATGCCGATCTCTGCCGTGGGCTGGCGGCGGCGATGCTGGGCGACCCGGCCAAGGTGCGCTTCGTGCCGCTGACCGCGGTGCAGCGCTTCACCGCGCTGCAATCCGGCGAGATCGACGTGCTGATCCGCCAGACCACCCTGTCCATGACGCGCGACACCTCGATCGGCCTGCGGCTCGTCATCGCCAACCTCTATGATGGCCACGGCTTCATGATGCGGCGCGACGCCAATATCCGGGAGCCGAAGGAGATGGATGGCATGACCATCTGTCTCTCCCCCGGCACCACCAACGAGCTGGTGACGACCGACTGGTTCCGCAGCAACAAGCTCCGCTTCACCCCGGTGCTGCAGGAGCGGATGCAGGACAACGCCCAGGCGCTGCAGGCCGGGCGCTGCGACGCGATCGGCACCGATGCGACGCAGCTCGCCGCGCTGCGCAGCCAGTTCACCACCCCGAACGACTACGTGATCCTGCCGCAGCGCTTCTCGAAGGAGCCCTATGGGCCGGTGGTGCGGCGCGACGACCAGGAATGGTTCGACGTGGTGCGCTGGACGGTCTCCGCGCTGATCAATGCCGAGGAGCTCGGCGTGACCAGCCAGAATGCCGAGGAGATGCGCCGCAGCAGCGCCAACCCCGAGATCCGCCGCCTGCTGGGGGCCGACCCGGTGCTCGGCAACACGCTGAAGCTCGACCCGGCCTGGGCCTACAACGCCATCCGGGCGATCGGCAATTACGGCGAGCTGTTCGAGCGGACCCTCGGGCCGAAGACGCCGATCGGGCTGGATCGGGGGCTGAACCGGCTCTGGACCGATGGCGGGCTGATGTATTCCTGGCCGATGCGATGAGCGGCAGGCGGGCGCCGGGAAGCGGTACCGGCGCCGTGCCTCGCGCAGCAGCCTCGTGCGTTGGGTGGCGCCCTGGTCAGGGGCGCGCCTCGATCACCATGTTGAAGGGCGTCTCGGCGGCGAGCCGCACATGGCCGAACCCCGCCTCGCCGAGCACCGCCCGCAGCCGGGCCGGGCCGGCCTGGGCGCCGAGCGCGGCGCCCACCTCCTGCGCCATGGAGGCCGGGGTGCAGATCAGCGCCGAGGCGGCATAGTAGACGCGCCCGACCGGGTTGAGGTTGTCCTCCACCCGGTCGCCCGCCCTCGGTTCCACCACCATCAGCATGCCATCCGGCCGCAGCAGGCCGCGGAGATGGGCCGCCGCGCCGACCGGGTCGCCCATGTCGTGCAGGCAGTCGAACAGGCAGACCAGGTCGTAGAGGCCCTGGCCCGGCACCTCCTTCGCCCTGGCCACCGTGAAATGGGCCCGATCCGCGAGCCCTGCGCGCGCCGCAGCCTCGGTGGCCGCCGCGACCGAGGCCGCGTGGTAGTCGAACCCCTCGAAGCGGGATTGCGGGAAGGCCCGCGCCATGATCAGCGTCGAGGCGCCATGGCCGCAGCCGATATCGGCGATCCGCGCCCCGCGCTCCAGCCTGGGGAGGATGCCATCGAGCGCGGGCAGCCATTGTTGCGCCAGCAGATGGCGGTAGCTGGTGGCGAAGAAGCGCTCGGTGCCGCAGAACAGGCAGCCATCGCGCTCGTGCCAGCCGAGGCCGCGGCCATGCCGGTAGCTCTCGGTGATGCGCGGCTCGTCGCGCCAGGCGCTGGCCGCGATCTCGAAGAAGCCGCCGAGATAGACCGGGCTGGCATCGTCGGCGAGCACCGCGGCCTGCTCGGGCGGCAGGCTGTAGCGGCCGTCGCGGGGGTCGTAGTCGAGATAGCCGGCGGCGGCCTGGGCGGCGAGCCATTCCCGCGCCGCCCGCTCGGCGGTGCCGGTGCGGCGGGCGAGGCCGGCGGAGTCGATCGGCCCGCTTTCGGCGAGGCAGCGCCAGTAGCCGAGGCGGTCGCCGAGCAGGACCGCCGGACCGTTCATCATGGCGCCGAGATCACCGAGGAAGCGACCGAGGAAGAGATCGAGCTTCTCCTGATCGAGGCTGGGGGCGACCTGCGGGCTGGCCATCGACGGCGCTCCTGGCGGAAGGGGAGCGGAGGCTGACGTGGTGGCCGATCCCGCCGCATCGCCCGGCCGGGCCCCCTCGGGGCTGGCCCGATCGGGCCATGGCCGCTCTCAAGGGAGGCCGGCGCGGGCCGCCAGGGCCGCCGCGGCGGCCCGGCTCGGCAGGTTCAGCTTCACCAGGATGTTGGCCATGTGGCGCTTCACCGTGTGCTCCGAAAGGGTGAGCGCCGCGGCGATGGCGGGGTTGGACAGGCCGCGCGCCACGAGTTGCAGGACCTGCCGCTCCCGCGCCGAGAGGCTCCGCGGCAGGCAGGCCGCGCCGGTCCCTGCCATGGGCGCCGGTGGCCGATCGTCGCCGGCCAGCGTGAGGAGGCCGAGCCGTCCCCGATCCGCCTCGGCAGGCAGGGCAAGCCTCGGATCGCGCTCGCGGAAGCGCAGGCCGGCGCCGACGACGAGATCGCGCAGCGTCGTGCTCGCCAGGATTTCGCCGGGCCGCGCCAGGCCGGCGATCCGCTGCGCCAGATGCAGGGCCAGGCAGGCCGGGTCCGCCGCCGGATCAGCGGGCACCTCGCCGGCATGCAGGCCGCAGCGGAGCGTCGCGCCGCCGAGCAGGCCGGGCGCTGCCTCGCGCAGCGCGGCGGCGCAGCGGAGGGCGCGGGCGGGCCCATCGAAGGCGGCGAGGAGGCTGCCATCGGGCGGGGGACCGCCGATCGCCTGGCCCCGGAAGCGCGCCAGCACCGTCGTGACGGTGCCGCGCCAGGTTGCGAGCCGGTCCCGCCAGGCGGCGTCGCCCATGGCCCCGGCGGCGCGGTCCGCGCCATCGAGGCTGGCGGCGAGCAGCGTCGCCAGGACGCGATCCGGCCAGGCCGGCGCCTTCGCCCGCGCGCCGGTGAGGAAGGACTCGATCTCGTCGAGGACGGCATCGACATCGCCCGACCAGAGGACGTGGTCACCGCCCGGCAGCTCGACATAGCGGGCGCCGCGGATCGCGGCGGCAAGCGCGCGGCCGGCCTCCACCTTGACCCGCGGATCGTCGCGGCGATGCAGGACGAGCACCGGTATCCGGATCGCCGGAAGAATGTCGCGGACATCGATCAGCGCATTCATGCGGGCGAGGGCGATCGCGGCGCGCGGGCTCGCCCCGAGCCGCTCGAACCGTCCCCACCAAGCGCTGAAGGCGGGATCGCCGAGGCGCCCCGGCGCGAAGGCCCCGAGGCTCGCGCCGGTGCCCCAGCGCGCCTCGATGCCGGCGACGAAGCCCTCGAACTGCTCAGGCGGCAGGACGGCCGAATGGAAATGCGCATAGCCGCCATAGAGGATCAGGGCGCTCACCCGCTCGGGATGGGCGGCGGCGAAGAGCATGGCCAGCGGCACGCCCTCGGACGCGCCGAGCAGCACCGCGCGTGCGACGCCGGCCGCGTCCATCACCGCGCGCACGTCGTCCATGCGCGTCTCGAGGATCGGAAGGGCTTCCACGGGATCCGAGAGGCCGGTGCCCCGCTTGTCGAACTGGACCACGCGGGCGAAGCCGCCGAGGCGCGTCAGCAGATGCGCCAGGCCGGGCTCCTCCCAGTGGAGTTCGAGGTTAGAGATGAAGCCGTGCACCAGGACCAGGTCGCGCCTGCCGGCGCCGTGGACCTGATAGGCCACATGCACCGTCCCGCTGCGTGCGTAGCGCGTCTCCGGCCCGGCCATGGCGCCAGACGCCCCTGCCGTGACCGGGAATGATGGGGTGCCGACCTCGCTGCCGCAAGCATTTGCCGCCTGAGGCCGCGTCAGGAGCCCTGGCGCGGCGGCAGCATGAGCCGCCCGGCCAGCGGGATCGGCATGGCGCGATAGGCGTCGAGGCCACGCCCGGCGCCGGCGGTGACGGGTAGCGGCACGATCCGTGCCGGGCCGTTGCCCAGCATGGCGCCGCCGGCGGGCAGGGGCGGTCGCGGCAGGCCCGGCATCGCGCCCGGCATGGCGGGCGGGGCGGCAAGCGCGGCGAAGGCGGCGGGCGATGGCGGCGCCCCCGGCTGCTGCTCCGCCAGCATGGCGGCCGCGACCCGGGCGCGGTAGGGCTCGGCATGGGCCGGCGTCTGCGAATGGTAATGCGAGGCGGTCAGCATCCAGTCGTTGCGGGTGGCCTGCATCTCGGCCAGGAATCGGGCGGCGTAGCGGGCGTTGGCCAGGGGGTCGAAGGCCTCCTCGAGGCTGGCGAAGGCCTCCGGATGGTGGCGCAGGTTGATCTGCATGCAGCCGACATCGATGGAGCGCACGCCCTGGGCCTGCAGCGCCCGCACGGCGGCAATTGCTGCCGCCTTGTCGGGGAAGAAGCTGCCGCGCCCCTCGGCATTGATCGCCCAGGGCCAGGGGGAGAAGGCGCCGGTCTGCGGATCGCGGCGCCCGCTCTCGACCCGGCCGATGGCAGCCAGCAGCCGCGGCGGCAGGCTCCGCTCCTGCTCCGCCCGGGCGATGGCGGCGCGGCAGAGCTGGCCGGGATCCGGCGCCTGGGCCCACGCGGCGGCGACCGGTAGCAGGAGAGACAGGCAGAGAAGGAAGGTGCGCATCCGGACCGGCTCCCGCCGCCCGCGGGATGCGGGCCTGGCGCGGTGCAGCGCAACCGGCGTGCCAGGATGGGCGGCCAGGGCGCTTCCCGTGAACGCCGGTTCACGGGAAGCGCCCCAGGCTCCTGTTTTCAGAACATCTTCGCCCGATCAGGTGAGGCCACCTGATCGGGATCTGCTCCAGGCGGCCACGCCGCCGGTCTCCTACGCACGGCCGTCGATGGGTCGCCGGCAACCGCCGTTCGTATCAGTGAAGATCAGGCCGTGGCGGCGAGAAATCGAGGCGCACGGCGGACCCAGCCGCGCGGCGCGGGTTCCGCCTCGGTCTGCCGGGTCTTCCGCGCCGCTTCGATCGCCGCCGGGGTCGGCTCGAACACCACGTAGCCGCGGCCCCAGACGGTGCGGATGATCTCGGCGGCGCCGGCGGCGGTGAGCTTGCGCCGCAGCTTGCAGACGAAGACGTCGACGATCTTCGAATCCGGTGCCTCGCTGTCGGCGTAGAGGCGCGTCATGAAGCGCTCCTTCGTCAGCAGCACGCCCTTGTGCAGCATCAGCGTCTCGAGGAAGTCGAACTCGCGGGCCGTCAGGTTCACCCGGATGCCGTCCACCATGACCGCATGCTGCTCCTGGTCCAGCGTGACATTGCCGCAGACCAGCTCGGCGCAGGTATAGCCGCGGGCGCGGCGGGCCAGCGCTTGCATCCGCGCATGCAGGACGGAGAGGCGGAAGGGGTGGAAGATCACGTCGTCGGCGCCGGCATGCAGCACCGCTTCCTCTTCCTCGGCGTCGGCGGAGGTGGCGCTGTAGACCATGATCGGCAGGGTCATGCCGCGGCGGCGCAGATCGCGGATCACCGGCAGGGCGTTGCGCAGCGCCTGCCCGACCCGCAGCAGGACGAGGTCGTAGGGACCGCTCAGGGCGACGATGGAGGGCAGCTCGGCCATGCTCTCCGCCGGATCGCAGAGCACGCCGAGCGCAGCGAGGGCGGCTTCGAGCTCGGCGGTGGGAGCAGCGTCGGAAGCGACTGCAATGCGCATGCGATCTCCAATTGTCACAAGCAGGTGTGTTAGATCACATGATAGTGCGCCGCGTTTAGGATACAATCATAAAGTGCACAGAAGCCGGGGATGATTGCCACAGGTAACCCGCCGGCCCCTCTCGGCGAAGCAGCCTGGACGCCCGCCCCCATGCCGGACCCGCCCCGATCCGGCCCCGGTCGGGCGCCACGGAGGCCTGCGATGCTGATTCGAATCCCGCGCGGCTGGGAGCTGCCCGAGCGCGCCGCCACGCCCGAACCGCTCGTGTTCGGCCGTCGGGCGGCGCTGCAGGCCGCGGCAGGCCTCGCCGTTGCCGGCCTGGCCGGGCCGGCGGCGGCGCAGGAGATCGGCGGCGCCGCGCGCAATCCCCGCTATCTTCCGGGACGTGACATCACGGCCGAGAAGGACGCGACGACCTACAACAACTACTACGAGTTCGGCACCGACAAGGGCGTCTACCGCTCGGCCCAGAAGCTGCCGCTGCGCCCCTGGGTGGTGAAGATCGACGGCCTCGTCAGCCAGCCGCGCGACTACGGCCTCGACGACCTGCTGCGCGCCATGCCGATCGAGGAGCGAGTCTACCGACTCCGCTGCGTCGAGGCCTGGTCGATGGTGGTGCCCTGGACCGGCTTCCCGCTGGCGGCGCTGCTCAAGGCGGCGGGACCGAAGCCTGAGGCGCGCTATGTCCGCTTCGAGAGCGCGGCGCTGCCGGCCGTCATGCCCGGGCTGCGCCAGTCCTGGTATCCCTGGCCCTATGTCGAGGGCTGCACCCTGGAGGAGGCGGCGAACGACCTCTCCTTCCTCGTCGTCGGTGCCTATGGCAAGCCGCTGCCGCCGCAGAATGGCGGCCCGCTCCGCATCCACCAGCCCTGGAAATACGGCTTCAAGGGCGGCAAGTCGCTGGTGCGGATCAGCCTGGTCGCCGAGCGGCCGACATCCTTCTGGGAGGCGATCCAGCCCTCCGAATACGGCTTCTGGGCCAATGTGAACCCCGAGGTGCCGCATCCGCGCTGGAGCCAGGCGAGCGAGCGGGTGCTCGGCACCGGCGAGCGGATCCCGACCCAGCTCTTCAACGGCTATGGCGAGTTCGTCGCTGGCCTCTATGCCGGGTTGCAGAAGGAACGCCTCTGGACCTGAGCCCGCCCTCCCCGGCCGGGGAGGGCGCGCGCCGCTCAGCCCTCGGCCGCGGCCAGGATGCGGTCCATCGCCTCGGTGCGGCCGAGCGCCCAGAGCACGGCGTCGATCGGCGGGCTCTGCGTGCTGCCGGTGAGCGCCACCCGCAGCGGCTGCGCCACCTGGCCGAGCTTCAGCCCCTTCACCTCGGCATAGTCGCGCAGCCAGCTCTCGAGATCGGCCCGCTCCCACGGGGCATCGGTCAGGAACTGCGCGAGATCGGCGAGGCGGGCCTTGGCCTCCGGCGTCAGCAGCGCCGCCGCCTTCGCCTCCAGCGGCGGCGGGCCCTCGATCACCGCGAAGGCGGCCGAGGCGGCCAGCTCCTCCAGCGTCTTCGCCCGCTCCTTCAACACCGGCATCAGCGCCCGCACCCGGTCGGCGCCCAGGGTCCCGAAGGAGACCACGTGCCGGCCCAGCCGCTCCAGGACGTCGCGGGTCAGGCGGTCGTCGTCGCTGCCCCGGAGATAGACGCCGTTCAGGTGCAGCAGCTTGGCGTAATCCATGCGCGAGGCGGCCCGGCCGACGCCATCGAGGTCGAACAGGGCGATGGCGCGCTCGCGCGGGATCACCTCCTCGTCGCCATGCCCCCAGCCGAGCCGCATCAGGTAATTGCAGACCGCCTCGGGCAGGAAGCCCTGCTCGCGGAACTCGAGCGCCCCGACCGCGCCGTGCCGCTTCGACAGCTTCGCCCCGTCCGCGCCATGGATCAGCGGAATATGGGCGAAGCGCGGGCGGCTCCAGCCCATGGCGTCGTAGACCATGCATTGCCGGAAGGTGTTGGTCAGGTGGTCGTCGCCGCGGATGACATGGGTGATCGCCATGTCGTGGTCGTCGACCACCACCGCGTGCAGGTAGGTCGGCGTGCCGTCCGAACGCAGGATGATCATGTCGTCCAGCTCGCCATTGGCGACGCGGACCGTGCCCTGCACCAGGTCCTCGACCACGGTCTCGCCCTCGCGCGGCGCCTTGATGCGGATGGCGGGCGCGACCGAGGGGGCGTCCTTCGGATCGAGCCCCTGCCAGCGGCTGCCGTCGTATTTGAAGGGGCGCTTCGCCGCCTCGGCCGCCTCCCGCTGCGCCGCCAGCTCTTCCGGCGTGTCGTAGGCGAGATAGGCGCTGCCGCGCGCGAGCAGCGCGCGGGCCACCTCGGCATGCCGCGTCTCGCGCGAGGCCTGGAAGACCGGCGGCTCGTCGGGCGAGAGGCCGAGCCAGGCGAGGCTGTCGAGGATCTGCTGCACCGCCTCGGGCGTGCTGCGCTGCCGGTCGGTGTCCTCGATGCGCAGCAGGTAGGTGCCGCCATGGTGGCGCGCGAAGAGATAGTTGAAGAGCGCGGTGCGCGCCCCGCCGATATGCAGAAAGCCGGTGGGCGAGGGGGCGAAGCGAGTGCGGACGGACATGGCGTGATTCCCAGGCTGCCTGGCGTCGGCGTGCCAGGTTGGGGGGTGGATCACGGCCCGGCCTCCGGTTCAAGGCCGAAGGCCGCGATGCCGCCCGCGACCCGGCGCGGGTCTTGGCTGCGCGGCGCCCGGCGAGTCGGGCGGAGCTGCCACGCTTCGTCAATGGAAGGATGGACTTGATTTTCGGAAATCCCTTTTAAGTTGAAATTCCCGAGTCGCCGGCGCTAAGCGACCGGGGTGTCCCTGTCCCTGACCCGATCCGGTGCCGCGCCCGGTGGCCCCCCGGCCATGGTCGTGGCCTTGCTCGGGCGGCTCCTCGCCGCCGAACGGGGACGGCTGCCGCCCTGGCTCGCCGTGGCGATGGGTGGCGGGGTGCTGCTCTATTTCAGCCTGCCGGCGGAGCCGCCGCTGGCCCTCGCCGGTCTCGCCCCGCCGTTGCTCGCCCTCGCCGTCTGGACCGCGGCGCGCGGGCCGGTGCTCGGCTGGCTGCTCGGCCTGCCGGCGGCGGCGGCGCTCGGCTTCGCCGCCGCCGCCTGGAGCGCCGCCGGGCAGCCGCCGATGCCCGACCTGCCGCACGGGGCGGTCGAGGTCGTGGGGCGCATCGCCGCCGTGGAACTGCTGCCGGAGGGACGGCGGCTGACGCTGGAGGCGGCGCGCCTCGGCGGCGAGGCGCCGCTGCACCGCCAGCTCCGTCTCCGTCTGCGGGCCGAGGACCCGGCACGCCCGGTCCCGGGCGACGGCATCCGGGTGCGCGCCCTGTTGCGGCCGCCAGCGCCGCCCGCCTATCCCGGCGCCTGGGATTTCCAGCGCGCCGCCTGGTTCTCCGGCCTCGCCGGCAGCGGCTTCGCCATCGGCCCGGCCGAGATCGAGCCGGCTGCGAGCGGCACGCCGGGGCTCGCCGGGCTGCGGTCCGGGATGGAGGCCCGCGTCACCGCGGCCTTGCCGGGCGCCGCCGGCGCGGTCGCCGCCGCGCTGCTGACGGGGGGGCAGAGCGCCATCCCAGCCGCGGACCTGGCGGCGATGCGCGACAGCGGGCTGGCGCATCTGCTGAGCGTCTCGGGCCTGCACATCGCGATCGTGATGGGGCTTGCCTTCGGCGTGCTGCGGTTCCTCCTCGCCCTCATCCCCGCCCTGGCGCTGCGTCTGCCGGGCAAGGCGATGGCGGCGGTCGGCGCGCTGGCGGTGGGTGGCCTCTACCTGCTGCTGACCGGAGCGGCGGTGCCGATGCAGCGCAGCTTCGCCATGGCGGCGCTGGCGACGCTGGCGATCCTCACCGGCCGCCGGGCCCTTAGCCTGCGCGCCTGGGCCCTGGCCGCCGCCGCGGTGCTGCTGGCGCAGCCGGCGGCGCTGCTCGGGGCGAGCTTCCAGATGAGCTTCGCCGCGGTGCTGGCCCTGATCGCCGGCTGGGAATGGCTGCGGCCCCGGCTGCCGAAGCCGGGCGCCGGCCGCGCCGCCTGGGGGCGGCGGCTGGCCCTGGCTGGCTTCGGGGTCGTCGCCACCTCGCTGCTGGCCGGGGCGGCGACCACGCCCTTCGGCCTGCACCATTTCGGGCGGCTGCAGCTCTATGGCGTCGTCGCCAATGCGGTCGCGGTGCCCCTGACCTCGGTTCTGGTGATGCCGGCCGGCATGGTGGCCGCGGCGCTCATGCCCTTCGGCCTCGATGGCCCGGCGCTGCGGGTGATGGGCTGGGGGGTGGAGGCGATCCTCGCCGTCGCCCATGCCGTCGCCGCCTGGCCGGGGGCCGCCCTGCCGGCGGTGCCGATCCCGGCCTGGGGGCTCGGCGCCTGCGCCTTCGGCCTGCTCTGGCTCTGCCTCTGGCAGGCCTCCTGGCGGCTGCTCGGCCTGCCGCTGCTGATCCTCGGCTTGGCCAGCGCGGCCTGGCAGCGGCCGCCGGATATCCTGGTCTCGGCCGATGCCCGGCTGATCGCCTTCCGCATGCCGGAGGGGCTGGCCCTGCAGCGCCTCTCCGGCGCCTCGGCGCTGACGCGCGAGAGCTGGCTCCGGCTGTTCGGCTTGGCGGCCGCGCTGCCGCTGCCGAAGCAGGGCGCGCTGGGCGAGGGGATGCTGGAATGCCAGCCGGAGCATTGTCGCTACCGGGGCCTCTACCGGGGGGCCGGCCCCGCGCCGGCCGCCATCCTGCTGCGCGGCGGTGCCGCAGCGGAGGCCTGCGCCGGCGCCGCGCTGGTGGTCTCGGCCGAGCCGGTGCGCGGCCGCTGCGCGGCGCAGCGGATCGATCGCTTCGCGGTGTGGCGGAACGGCGCCCATGCGATCTGGCTGGGCCTGGACGGGGTGAGGGTGGTGAGCGACCGGGCCGCCCGGGGCGACCGGCCCTGGGTGCCGCCGCCGCCGGTGCCGCGCGGCGTCCCGTCCCAGGATCCGCCGGCGCCGGCGGATTAGAGCCTGATCGCTCGAGGTGGGCTCATCGAAAAGCGTGACTCACGCGATCAGACAACGGCCTGGAGCAGATCCTGTCCGGATGAACTCATCCGGACAGGTGAAGATGCTCCTAAAAATAAATACCTAGAGCATTGCAGGCGAACGGAAGTTCGCAGGAAATGCTCTAGCAGGCTGCTGAAAAACTGTCGCGTTGGCGGCTCTGGCGTGATTCCTTCTGGTCAGGCGGGAGGCGGGCGATGCGCGGCACGGACGATCGGACGGAGAGC
>NZ_QLIX01000029.1 GCF_003258945.1 Roseicella frigidaeris
ACTCCAGGTCCCCCGGGTCACCCGGGAGACCGTAGGTTGAGGGACGGCAGGTGGGCCAAAATTCGCCAGCACGCCTGGGCCAACATTCAGTAGCAAAGCCAGGGGAGTCCACCTGATCGGGATCTGCTCTAATTTGCCCCCGGTCCGGCGAGGGGATGCAGGCGTGGTGGAGAGGGTGCTCGGCGTGCTGGGCGGCATGGGGCCGCTGGCGAGCGCGCAATTCATGGTCCGGCTGACGCTGCTCACCCCGGCCGGGCGGGACCAGGACCATCTGCCCGCCATCCTCTGGTCCGATCCGCGGGTGCCGGACCGCACCGCGGCCCGGCTCGGCAGCGGGGAGGATCCACTGCCGGCCCTGCTGCGCGGCATCCGCGGCCTGGAGGCGGCCGGCTGCGGCGCCATCGCCATCCCCTGCAACACCGCGCATGGCTGGTTCGGGCCGATGCAGGCGGCGACCCGGCTGCCGATCCTGCACATCGTCGAGGCGGCGGCGGCGGAGCTGCGCCGGCTCGGCGTGGCGCCGGGGCGGATCGGCCTCATGGGCACCGCCGCCACCCTGGCGATGCGGCTCTACCAGGATCGCCTGGGCGCGGGCGGCTGGGACTGCCTCACCCCCTCGGCCGAGGCGATGCAGCGCCTGGTCACGCCCGGCATCGCGCTGGTGAAGGCGAACCGCGTCGCCGAGGCGCATGCGCCGCTGGCCGAGGCGGCGCGCGACCTCGCCCGGCAAGGGGCGCGGGCGGTGGTGCTGGGCTGCACGGAGATCCCGCTCGGCATCGCCGCAGGGCCGGCGCTGCCCTTTCCGGTCGTCGACACGATCGACGCCCTGGCGCGGGCAGCAATCGGCTGGGCGCGGGGATGACAGGCCAGGGGTAGGCGGGGGTGGGTGGGCAGGGCCTGCCCCGAGGCGACGCTCCCCCCTCTCGGCGACAGGGGACGGGCCGGGGCCGGCGGGCTCCGGCGTCAGGCCGGAGCGGGGGTCAGGGAAGGGTCAGTCGCAGTCGCAGCCCGGCGTCGGCCCGGCATCGCCGCGGACGATGTGATGGTCGATCCATTCGGCCACCAGCCGCCGCGCCTCCTGCATCGAGGCTTCGGGATGGTGCACGCGATAGAGCATGGTGCAGGTGCGGAAGGCCGAGAGATCATCGGCTCCCGTTTCCCGCAGCTCGCGGTAAGCCGTCACCACCGCGCGCTCGCAGCGGCGAAGGATGGCTCCGACGGGCAACACGACCTGACCCATTCCCCAGACCCTCCGGCTGCGAGCTAGTTGAGAATCATTCGCAACCACACCCAATCCTAACGACACTTGAACAGGGGTTCAAGTTTCCCTCCCGCTCAGATTTGCTCCAGCGCCGCCGTCAGGCGCGGCTGACCGCCTCCGCCAGCGCCTTGCCGACATCGACGGTGCCGGCATTCCCGCCCATGTCGCGGGTGCGCGGCCCACCCTCGGCGAGATGCCGCTCGATCGCCTTCACGATCGCGTCCGCCGCGGCCTTCTCGCCGAGATGCTCCAGCATCATGGCGCCGGACCAGATCTGGCCGATCGGGTTGCAGATCCACTTGCCCGCGATGTCCGGGGCCGAGCCGTGCACCGGCTCGAACATCGAGGGGAAGGCCTTCTCCGGATTGATGTTCGCGCTCGGCGCGATGCCGATGGAGCCGGCCACCGCGGGGCCGAGATCGGAGAGGATGTCGCCGAACAGGTTGGAGCCGACGACCACGTCGAACCAATCGGGGTGCTGCACGAAATGCGCGCAGAGGATGTCGATATGGAACTGGTCGGTGGTGACATCCGGGTAGTTCTTCGCCATCGCCGCGAAGCGCTCGTCCCAATAGGGCATGGTGAAGGTGATGCCGTTCGACTTGGTGGCGCTGGTCACTTTCTTGCGCGGCCGGGTCATCGCCAGCTCGAAGGCGTAGCGCAGCACCCGGTCGGTGCCGGTGCGGGTGAGCACGCTCTGCTGCGAGACGAATTCCCGCTCCGTCCCCTCGAACATGCGGCCGCCGACCGAGCTGTACTCGCCCTCGGTGTTCTCGCGCACCACGTAGAAGTCGATGTCCTCGGGCCCGCGGTTGGCGAGCGGCGTCCGGGCGCCCGGCATCAGCTTGCAGGGGCGGAGGTTCACATACTGGTCGAAGCCGCGGCGGATCGGGATCAGCAGGCCCCAGAGCGAGACATGGTCCGGCACCCCCGGCCAGCCGACCGCGCCGAGGAAGATCGAGTCGCTCTCCCGCAGCCGGTCGAGCCCGTCCTCCGGCATCATCCGGCCGGTCTTCGCATAGATGTCGCAGGACCAGTCGTAATCCGTCAGCGCCAGCTCGAAGCCGAAGCGCCGGGCCGCGGCGTCCAGCACGCGCAGCCCCTCGGGCGTCGTCTCCTTGCCGATGCCGTCGCCGGGGATAACGGCGATGCGGTATTTGCGCGCCATGGGCGGGTCCTCCGATCAGCGGCCGCACCCTGACGAGGGCAGGACGCCGCGGCAAGCCCCGCGCGCGCCGGGCCCGAGGGCGGAGCCGGGGCTCCGCCCCCTTGCCCGCCCCCTTTCCCATCCCCCTGGCCGCCCCCCCTCGCCGTCCCCCTGGCCGCCCCGCGGCGATCTGCTAAAGCCCGCGGACGGCCAGGGCCTCGACCGGGCCTCGCGCCGCGCCGCAGGGGAGCCTCCCGCATGACCGTCACCGCCGCCGACCTTGCCCCCTATGCCGGTTTCGTCCTGCGCGACGCGGCGATCCCCGAGCTGCCGAACCACTACCGCGGCAAGGTGCGGGAGAATTACGACCTGCCGGACGGGCGGCGCATCATCATCGCCACCGACCGGCTCTCCGCCTTCGACCGCATCCTCACCGCCGTGCCGCTGAAGGGGCAGGTGCTGACCCAGTTCGCCCGCTTCTGGTTCGAGCGCACGGCCGATCTCTGCCCCAACCACGTGATCGAGTACCCCGATCCCAACGTGCTGGTCGGGCAGCGCCTGAGCATCATGCCGGTCGAGGTGGTGGTGCGGGACTACCTGGCCGGCACCACCTCCACCTCCATCCTGTCGATGTACAAGGCGGGACGGCGGGAGATGTACGGCCACCGCTTCCCGGACGGGCTGCGGCCAAACCAGAAGCTGCCGCAGACCATCCTGACGCCGACCAGCAAGGCCTTCGATGCCGGGCATGACGAGGAGCTGAGCCCGGCGCAGATCCTGGACCAGGGGCTGCTGACCAGGGCGCAGTGGGAGGAGGTCTCGGCGCTGGCCCTCGCCCTCTTCGCCCGCGGGCGGGAGCTGGCGGCGCAGCGCGGGCTGATCCTGGCCGACACCAAATACGAGTTCGGCTTCGACGCCGAGGGCCGCATCCTGCTCGCCGACGAGATCCACACGCCGGATTCCAGCCGCTACTGGTTCGCCGGCAGCTACCCGGCGCGCTTCGCCGCCGGCGAGGCGCCGCAGAGCTTCGACAAGGATTTCGTCCGCAGCTGGGTGGTGGCGCGCTGCGACCCCTACAAGGACGCGGTCCCGGCCATTCCGGCCGAGGTCAATCTCGAGGCGGCGCGGCTCTATATCGAGGCCTTCGAGACGGTGACCGGCGAACCCTTCCCGCTGCCCGATCCCGGCCAGCCGGTGCTGGAGCGCATCCGAGCCAATCTCGCGGCGTATTTCTAGAGCGCCGATCGAAACCGTCGCTGCCCGTTGCCCTGCCGCGGCTTCGCCGCGGCAGGCTGTGACGCCCCCTGGGCCGGTGGGGGACTCACGGGGCCCCCGCAACGCCGCGAAGCGGTTTTGCGGGGTGCTCTCAGGCTCGCGCCGGCACCCGCCGCCGCGGCCGCCACCGCCAGAGCAGCGCCACGGCCGGCACCGCCAGCGCCGCCACCCCGGCCCAGACCGCCGGCCGCAGCCCGAAGGCCACATCGAGATTGGCCAGCAGGATCCGCTGCGCCGGCAGCTTGGTCGCCAGCGCGTACCAGGCATATTCCAGCGCCGCCGCGGCGAGGGCGGTGAGCGGCGCCAGCGCCAGCAGCGCCGGGACGCGGCTCTGCCAGGGCCGTGGCAGCACCCGCCAGAGCAGCAGCCAGGCGAGCAGCCCGCCGGCCAGCACCGCCTCCCAGACCACGGATTTCGACTGCATGTAGAAATGCAGCACGCCGAGCCCGGCGATCGGGAAGATCAGCGCGTGCAGCCGCTTCCAGCGCGGCCCGAGGGCGCGGATCCAGCCATCGGTCGAGGTCCAGCCGAGCGCCGCGAGGCCGAGCAGCGCCACGAAGCCGATGGTCAGGTAGATGCGCAGCGCGATCTCGGAGACCACCTTCCCGAGGTCGAAATTCTCCTGCCCGACATAGAGGAGGAGATGCAGCCCGGCATAGGCCAGCACCGTCAGGCCGCAGAGCCGGCGCAGCGCCAGCAGCCGCGGCTCGGCCAGGATGCGGCCGAGCGGCGTCACCGCGAGCGTCAGCAGCAGCAGCCGGATGGTCCAGAGGCCGATCTCCTTCAGCGCCGCCTTCCAGGGCTCCGGCCCGAGCTGGCCGAGCAGCGCCTCCCCCGCCACCCAGGCGGCCGGCGCCAGCAGCAGGGCGAAGACCAGGGCGCGGAGAGCGGAGAACCGCCCCGCCCGGTCCTGCCAGGGCCAGGTGAAGGGCCGGGGGCGGCCCGCCGGCAGGGGAAAGGCGGTGC
Organism: Roseicella frigidaeris; assembly: GCF_003258945.1. Classification (GTDB taxonomy): domain Bacteria; phylum Pseudomonadota; class Alphaproteobacteria; order Acetobacterales; family Acetobacteraceae; genus Paracraurococcus; species Paracraurococcus frigidaeris. The sequence goes on from NZ_QLIX01000029.1 coordinate 4,650, forward strand.
GGAGGATGGCCTGCAGCATGGGCTGGATTTCGCCCCGGCCGCGCGGCCGGTAACCCCCCTCCCCCGTCACGCCCAGCCGCGCGCCCGGATCGCCGCCGCGACGCGCCCCGGCTCGTCGAGCGGCGCGCGCGCGAAGGGCGCCGGCGCCGCCGCCAGCATCCGCGCCTGGCCGGCCGCGACCAGGCTCGCCGCCAGCCGCTCGTGCCGCGGCCCGAGCCCGCCGGGATCGGCGATGAAGAGCGGCGCCGCCGTCGCCATCGCCTCCGACAGCATGGAGACGCTGTCGCCGGTGACGACGATGGAATCGGCCCAGGCGAGGAAGCCGGCATAGGGGTTGGCGCCCGCCGCGCCCCAGCGATGCAGGCGGTGCGGCACCGGGGCGAGGGCGGCCGCCAGCGCCTCGGTCGCCGGCGCCCCGGTGCGGCGGCTGGCGGTGGCGAGCACGCTGCCGGCGAAGCCCGCGACCCGCGCCCCGAGCGCGGCCGCGACATCGGGCGCCATGCCCTCGCCGCGCACCGGCCCGCCGAGCAGCAGCGCGACGCGCGGCGAGGGCAGCGCCGCCAGCGCCCGCCATTCCTCCCGCGCCGCCGCCAGCCGGTCCGGGCTCATCCGGTGGCAGGCGCCGAGGATGGGCAGGATGGTCGGGCGATCGGGCGGCGCGTCGTGCCGGCCGAGCACCAGCAGGTCGAACTCCGCCGCGCCGAAGCCCGGCCGCATGCAGTGCACCAGCCGCGCCCCGCGCCGGCCGAGCCAGCGTGCCACCGGCGCCGAACGCCGCCCGGCCGAGAGAACCAGCCGCGGCCAAGGGGGATGGATGGCGCCGCCCGCCCCGGCGGCGAGGCCGGCCAGGCTCGGCCAGGGCCAGGGCAGCCGGGCGAGCGGCCCCCAGGCGAGCGGGACGGCGCGGAACGGCACGCCCAGCCGCTCCGCGATGCCGAGCGGCTGCGCCGCCGTCCCGGCGCGCGGATCGGCCAGCACCCAGATCGCCTCCCCCGCCGCGGCGCCCTCGGTCATGGACGCCGCAGCGGCCGGAGGTTACGAGGGGGCACGACGCGGTTCGGGATGGGCGCCATGGCCATGCAACACGCTTCCGACTGGGACAGGGACGCCGCGCTGACGACGGCGCGGCTCCTGCTCGAGATCAAGGCGGTGAATTTCCGCCCGGAAGAGCCCTACACCTTCACGAGCGGCTGGAAGAGCCCCGTCTATATCGACTGCCGCAAGATCATCTACTTCCCGCGCGCCCGCACCCGCATCTGCGACCTCGGCGTCGAGAAGATCGGCCGGCATGTCGGCTACGAGACCATCGAGGTGGTGGCGGGCGGCGAGACCGCCGGCATCCCCTTCGCCGCCTGGATCGCCGAGCGCATGGCGACGCCCATGGCCTATGTGCGCAAGAAGCCGAAGGGCTTCGGCCGCGGCGCGCAGATCGAGGGCGACGTGCCGGAGGGCAAGAACACCCTCCTGGTCGAGGACCTCACCACGGATGGCGGCTCGAAGATCCGCTTCGCCCAGGCGCTGCGCGACGCCGGCGCGATCTGCGACCACACCTTCGTCGTCTTCTATTACGGCGTCTTCCCCGGCAGCTTCGAGACGATGAAGGGCATGGGGCTGAACCTGCACCATCTCTGCACCTGGTGGGACGTGCTCGAGGTCTGCCGCGAGCGCCCCTATTTCGCCGAGAGCGCGCTGAAGCAGGTGCGGAAATTCCTCGAGGACCCGGTCGCCTGGTCGAAGGCGCATGGCGGCATCGGCTCGGTCGAGGAGGCGCGGGCGATGCGCGACGGCGCGGGGAAGGCGGCGGACTAGGCGCGCGGCCCGCATGGCGCCCCCCAAGGCGCTTCCTGGGGCGGCCCCGGCCGGGCTGCGCCGCCGCGCCGCCGCCGCGGCCACCCTCGCCCTCCTCGCCGGCGGCGCGCCCGCCCTCGCCCAGGGCCAAAGTCAGGGCCAGGGCCAGAGCCAGGGCGCGCGCGACACGCTCACCATCGGCATCACCCAGTATCCGAGCACCTTCCACCCGAATATCGAGAACATGGCCGCCAAGGCCTATGTGCTCGGCTTCGTCCGCCGCCCCGTCACCGTCTACGGCGCCGACTGGCAGCTCGCCTGCATGCTCTGCGAGACGCTGCCGACGCTCGAGAACGGCCTCGCCGCGCGCGAGGTGACGCCGGAGGGCAAGCCCGGCCTCCGCCTCACCCTCCGCCTGCGCGAGGATGCGCGCTGGGGCGACGGCCGGCCGGTCTCGGCCGAGGATCTCCGCTTCGCCTGGGAGGCCGGGCGCAATCCCGAGACCGGCTTCGGCCCGGCCGAGTTCTACCGCTCGGCCTATGCGCTCGATGTCGAGGATGCGCGCAGCGTCACGCTGCATTTCGATCGGGTGACCTTCGACTTCGCCTCGCTCGGCGACTTCCAGCCGCTGCCGAGCCATATCGAGCGCGAACGCTGGGCGCAGGACCCGAAGGGCTATCGCAGCCGCACCGCCTACGACACCGAGCCGACCAATCCGGGCCTCTGGTCCGGTCCCTACCGGATCGTGGGCGTGCAGCCCGGGGCCGGCGTCACGCTCGAGCGCAACCCCGCCTGGCAGGGCCCGGCGCCGGCCTTCCGCCGCATCCAGATCCGCACCGTCGAGAACACCGCGGCGCTGGAGGCGCAGCTCCTCGCCGGGCAGGTCGACATGATCGCGGGCGAGCTCGGCCTGCCGGTCGAGCAGGCGGCGGCGCTGGAGCGGCGCACCGGCCAGCGCTTCCGGTTCCTCTACAAGCCCGGCCTCATCTACGAGCATGTCGATCTCCGGCTCGACAACCCGATCCTCGCCGACCGCCGGGTGCGCCAGGCGCTGCTGCTGGCGATCGACCGGGTGCAGATCGTGGCCCGCCTCTTCGAGGGGCGGCAGACCGTGGCGCAGGGCAGCGTCAACCCGCTCGACCCGATGCACAGCCCGGACGGGCCGGACTGGCCCTTCGACCCGGCCCGCGCCGCCGCCCTGCTGGAGGCGGCGGGCTGGATGCGCGGCGGCGACGGCCTCCGCCGCAACGCCGCCGGCGAGAAGCTCTCGATCGAGCTGATGACCACCGCCGGCAACCGCGCCCGCGAGGCGGTGGAGCAGGTGCTGCAGGGCATGTGGCGCCAGGCCGGGATCGAGACGCGCATCCGGAACGAGCCGCCGCGGGTGCTGTTCGGCGAGACCCTGTCCAAGCGCCGCTTCCAGGGCGCGGCGCTCTATGCCTGGATCAGCGCGCCGGAGAGCGTGCCGCGCAGCAACCTGCATTCCGAGGAGATCCCGACCGAGGCGCGGAACTGGTCGGGCCAGAACTACCCCGGCTACCGCAACCCGGAGATGGACGCGCTGCTGGAGGCGATCCCGCAGGAGCTGGACCGGGAGCGGCGCCGCGCCCTCTGGGCCCGGCTGCAGGCGATCTATGCCGAGGACCTGCCGGCGCTGCCGCTCTGGTTCCGCTCGGACGCGCATGTGCTGCCGCCCTGGCTCGACAACCTGCAGCCGACCGGGCACCTCAATCCCAGCTCGCTCTGGGTGGAGCAGTGGCGGCTGCGCTGACGGTGCCGGCCCGAGCCTCCAAGGCCCGGCCCCCGAGGCCCCACCCCTCCCCAGACCCGGGCCCGTGATCGCGACGCGGACCGGGCGGCGTTCCCTCCCGGCCGCAATCCGCTGTAGGGTGGCCCCGATTCCGGGCGTTCCGCGCCCGGCCCATGGAGTGAGACATGCCCACGGCCGAGTCGAAGCATCCCTATCTCGACCTGTTCGCCTTCGCGCTGGTGCCGAAGATGAAGCTCGGCCCCGATCATTCGAAGGACCCGCCGGAGCCGCACCTGCTGCCGCTGGACAAGGCCTCGCCGGAGGCGCGGCAGGTGCTCGAGCTGCTGCTCGGCGCCGATCACGACATCCGCGACGACCATGACAGCGCCGCGGGCATCAACCTCTCCCTCGCCGAGACCAAGATCCGCCTCGCCGCCAGCCATGGCGACGCCGCGCCGGCGCTGGCCACCGCGCTCGAGCGCATCGCCCTGGCGCGGCAGGAGCTGGCGCGGCACGACACCCGCCGCGCCTGCGCCGCGCTCGCGGACGCCATCCGCGCGGTGACGGCGAAGGGCTAAGGCCCCCCGCCTCCGGGCGGGCGGGAGCCGATGCGGCTCCCGCGACGCGCTTGCGGGGGGACTCCCTACCCCCCGACCGGCCCGCCGCCGTTGCGGACCAGCCCGATCAGCGTGCTGCGCGGCGGCAGCCCGGCCTGGAATTCCGGCCAGCGCGTCGCCGGGCGCTCGAAGCTGGTGCCCGGCTCCGCCCCGGGATGCCGCACCGCGCTGAACAGCACCTCGCCATCCGGCGTCAGCGCCGCGCCGCCGATCGCCCCGGCCCGCGGCGCCCCGTAGAGCGGCAGGGGCACGCCGCGGCGCGGCCCATCGAGGTCGCAGCCGAACAGCCCATCCGCCTGCGCGCCGACCCGGCCGCCGCGATCCGTGCCGATCCAGGCGCGGCCGCGGCCATCCACCGTCACCGTCGCCGGATTCTCCAGCCAGGCGCTGCCCGGCGGCAGCCCGGCCTGGCCGTAGCGCGTCTCCGGCCCGCGCGGGTCGCCGGCGGCGAAGAGCAGCGCCGCCCGGGCGCCCTCGGCGCCATCGTCGCCGCCGCTCGCGGTGAGCTCGATCACATGGCCCGCCGGCCGCGACGGGCCGCCGTGGCAGGCGAGCAGCAGCCGTGGCCCGGACGGATCGAGGCCGAGGCCGGCCGGCATGTCGAGCGGGCTGCCGCCCGCCGGCCCGGCGGCGGCGACGGGGTCGGACCCGGCCGGCAGCGGCATCCAGGTGACCCGCTCCCCCTCCATGCGCGCCACCGAGAGGCGGCCGGCATCGAGCGCGTCCTCGGCGGTCGCCGTCCCGGCCGAGACGAAGCGGAAGAGGAAGCCGCCGGCCCGGCGATCGGTCAGGTAGACCACCGCATGCCCGTCGCGCGAGAGCGTCGCCGCCACGTCGCCATGCGCGAAGCGGCCGAGCGCGGTGCGCTTCACCGGCAGGGATTGCGGGTCGAAGGGGTTCAGCTCCACCACCCAGCCATAGCCGGCGGGCGGCATCTGGGCGGGGTCGGCGCCGAGCCGCGCCAGCCAGGGCGCCGGATCGCCCTCGGCCAGCAGCAGCGTGCCCCAGGGGGTGACGCAGCCGCCCTGGAGGCCGAGCACGCCGCGCACGCTGCCCTGGCCCCCCGGCCCCTGCCCGAAGGGGCCGGAGAGGCGGCAGAGCGTCGCGGCGGTGAGGCGCCGGCTCTGGAAGCCGCCATCCACCACCACCCAGCGGCCGCGCCGCTCCAGGTTGAGCAGCGAGGCGCCCTGCATCATCGCCGCCGCGGCCGGCTGGTCGCGGCCGCCGGGGAAGGCGAAGCCGGGCTGCACGGTCGGGTGCACCACGGCGAGCACGGCGCGCGGGATGCCGTCGGCCGCCTGCTGCGTCGGCGCCGCGACGCCGGCCAGCCGCGCATCCCAGCCGAATTGCGCCGCCGCGCCCTCCGGATCGGGGCGCAGCGGGGCCCAGGGCGGCGCGTCGAAGGTCACGCGGTCGCCCCAGCGGACCAGCGCGTCGCGGCGATAGCCGCGGGCGATGCTGTCATCCTGCTTCACCGGCAGCGGCATCGGCGCGAGGTCGCTGCCGCGGCCGGGCGCCCGGGCCGGCTGCCCCCGGGCCAGGGACGGCGCCGCGAGCAGCGCCGCCAGCGCGCTGCGGCGGGCGATCATGCCCGGCGCTCCGGATGCAAGGCGGCCTGCGGCCTCGGCGCTGCCATGGCTGGATCCCGTCTCCCGTCGCGGTGGGGCGGACCTTGGCACCCGCTGCCGGCCGGCGTCCATCCGCCGGGGCGGCACATGCGCGTGCGGGGGCAGCGCCAAGGCGACCGGCAGCCGGGCGATCGGCAGCCAGGCGATCGGCGCCGATTCACGCCTCCGGGCGTTTCCGCCCTGCGGCGATCGGCAGCCATGCCATCAGAGCCGATTCACGCCTCCGGGCGTTTCCGCCCTGCGGCGATCGGTTCTAGACTGCCCCATCCCGGAGAGAAGGCGCAGCCATGACCCCGCCCCGCAATTCGACCGCCGCCCGCGACATCGCCTATGCGCTGCATCCCTACACGGACCACAAGGCGCATCTGAAGGACGGGCCGCTGGTGATCAGCCGCGGCAAGGGCGTGCGCGTCTATGACGAGCAGGGCAAGGAGTACATCGAGACCGTCGCCGGCCTCTGGTGCGCCAGCCTCGGCTTCGACAACGAGCGGCTGGTCGAGGCGGCGGCGGCGCAGATGCGCAAGCTGCCCTTCTACCACGCCTTCACCTCGAAATCGCACGAGCCGCTGGTCGACCTGTCGGAGATGCTGATCGAGCGCGCGCCCCCCTCCGCCGACGGGGCGCCGATGAGCAAGGTGTTCTTCGCCAATTCCGGATCCGAGGCGAACGACAGCGCCATCAAGATGATCTGGTACATGAACAACGCGCTCGGCCGGCCGGAGAAGAAGAAGATCATCGCCCGGCTGCGCGGCTATCATGGCATCACCCTCGCCGCCGCCTCGCTCACCGGCCTGCCGGCGAACCACAAGCTGTTCGACCTGCCGCTGCCGGGCTTCCACCACGTCTCGACGCCGCACCACTACCACAACGCCCAGCCGGGCGAGTCCGAGGAGGCGTTCGCCACCCGCCTCGCCGAGGAGCTGGAGCAGAAGATCCTCGCCGAGGGGCCCGAGACCGTCGCCGCCTTCTGGGCCGAGCCGATCATGGGCGCGGGCGGCGTGGTCGTGCCGCCGGCCACCTACTTCCCGAAGATCCAGGCGGTGCTGAAGAAGCACGACGTGCTCTTCGTGGCCGACGAGGTGATCTGCGGCTTCTGGCGCACCGGCAATTACTGGGGCTGCCAGACCCTCGGCATCCAGCCGGACATCCTGGTCTGCGCCAAGGCGCTCTCCGCCTCCTACCTGCCGATCTCGGCGGTGATCGTGAGCGAGAAGGTCTTCCAGGGCATCGCCGAGGGCTCCTCCTCCATCGGCACCTGGGGCCATGGCTTCACCTATTCCGGCCATCCGGTGCCGGCCGCGGTCGCCATCGAGACGCTGAAGATCTACGACGAGACGGATATCGGCGGCCATGTGAAGCGCGTCGGCGCGCATATGCAGGCGGCGCTGCGCGAGCGCTTCGGCGACCATCCGCTGGTCGGCGAGCTGCGCGGCACCGGGCTGATCGCCGGCATGGAGCTGGTGGCCGACAAGGCGAAGAAGGTCAATTTCGACCCGGCGAAGAAGGTCGGCGGCCGGCTGAGCAAGCTCGGCGAGAAGCACGGCCTGATCATGCGGGCGATGGTCAATGACAGCCTCGGCTTCTCGCCGCCGCTGATCATCACCGAGGCCGAGGTGGACGAGATGCTCGACCGCCTCGGCACGGCGCTCGACGAGCTGATGGTCGAGCTGCGCCGCGAGAGCATCGCCGTCGTCTGAGTCCGGGCGGGGGCGGCCGCGCGCCGCCCCGCCGCGACCGGCGCTCCTTCTGACCTGCCGCTGGCCGCCGTCCCGCCCCGGGGCGGCGGGCCCGGGGGGGATTCGCCGGGATCCTCGCCAAGGCGCGCCGCGGCCCTGGGATTCCCCCATGCCACCCTCCCCTGCCGCGGCGCCGCGCCGCGCCGATCCCAGCCTGCCGCTCGCCCTCGCGCTGGCCATCGCCCCGGCCGCGGGCGTGCTGCAATCGAAGGCCCTGGCGCCGATCGCCGTCATCGGCCTGCTGCTGACCGTGCTCGCCGATCGGCGGCGGCATGGCGCCCTGCGCTGGACATGGGGCCCGGCGAGCGGCGTCGCCCTCGGCCTCTTCGCCTGGGCGGCGGTGACGGCGCTCTGGGCGCCCGAGCCCTGGCGGGCGCTCGGCACCGCCCTGCAGATCGGCGGCTTCGCCGCGCTCGGCATCGCCGCCGCGCAGGCCGTGGCGGCGGAGACGGAGCCGGCGAAGCGCCGGCTGATGCGCCTCGCCGCCCTCGGCCTCGTCGCCGGCATCGCCCTCGCCGCGCTCGACGCCGCCACCGGCCATGCGGTGCGGGCGGCGGTGCGCGGGCTGCGGGAGGCGCCGGTGACGCTCGGCTTCGGCCTCAAGCCCGCCGCCTCGGCCATGGGGCTCTGGCTGCCGCTGGTCGCCGCCACCGCCTGGCCCCGGGCCTGGCGGGCGCTGCTCCTGCTGGCGGGCGCCGTGGTGCTGGTGCTGCTGCCGGGCGAGGCGGCCAAGCTCGCGGTGCTGGCGGGCGGCCTCGCCGGCGGCGCCGCCTGGCTGGCGCCCCGTCTGGCGCCGCGGCTGACCGGCGCCGTCCTGGCGCTCGCCATCCTCGCCATGCCGGCGCTGCTCGGGCCGGTGCTGGCGCGCGGCGTGCCGGCGGACGGCATCCCGCCCTCGGCGGCGCACCGGCTGCTGATCTGGGATTTCGTCACCGCCCGCATCGCCGAGCGGCCCCTCCTCGGCTGGGGCATGGAGGCGAGCCGGGCCATCCCCGGCCACCGCGACCATGCCAGCCCGGCGGTGCTGGAGCGCTTTCGCCTGACCGGGCCCGGCGCCGCGCTCTGGCTGCCGACCGCCGAGCTGCTGCCGCTGCATCCGCACAACGGCGCGCTGCAACTCTGGCTGGAGCTCGGCCTGCCCGGGGCGCTGCTCGGCGCGGCGCTGGCGCTGCTGCTCGGCCGCGCCGCCGCCCGCTCGGCGCGCCCCGCCCTGGCGACGGCGGTGCTGGCGGCGGCGAGCGTCACCGCGATGCTGAGCTTCGGCGCCTGGCAGGAATGGTGGGTGGGGGCGGAGCTGATGGCGCTCGCCGCGGCGGCGGGGCTGCCGCGGCAGGGCTGAGCCGCCCGCGCGCAGCCCGTTCAGCGCGGCGGGATCAGCGGGCCCGGGCGATGCAGAAATCGACGATGCCGGCGAGCGCGCGGCGCTCCGGCCCGTCGGGGAAGATGGCCAGCGCCGCCAGCGCCGCCTCGCCATAGCGGCGCGCCCGCTCGACGGTGTCGCGCAGCGCCTGGTGGTGCTCGATCAGCCGCTGCGCCTCGGCCAGGTCGTCCGGCCCCTGCTCGCGCTCCTCGAGGGTGCGGCGCCAGAATTCCCGCTCCGCGGCCGTGCCGCGCTGGAAGGCCAGCAGCACCGGCAGGGTGATCTTGCCCTCGCGGAAATCATCGCCGACCGTCTTGCCGAGGCGCGCCTGCTCGGCCGCGTAGTCGAGCGCGTCGTCGACGAGCTGGAAGGCGGTGCCGAGGGCGCGGCCATAGGTCTCGAGCGCCGCCTCCTCGGCCGCCGGGCGGTCGGCCACCACGGCGCCGATGCGGGTGGCGGCGGCGAAGAGGGCGGCGGTCTTGCCCTCGATCACCTGCAGGTACTGCGCTTCCGTGGTGGTGGTGTCGTTCTGGGTGACGAGCTGCAACACCTCGCCCTCGGCGATGGTGGCCGAGGCGGCGGAGAGGATCGCCAGCACCCGCAGCGAGCCGTCCTGCACCATCAGCTCGAAGGCGCGGGCGAAGAGGAAGTCGCCGACCAGCACGGAGGGCTTGTTGCCGAAGAGCGCATTGGCGCTGGCCTGGCCGCGGCGCAGCGCGCTCTCGTCCACCACGTCGTCATGCAGCAGCGTCGCGGTGTGGATGAACTCGACGCAGGCGGCGAGCGCCACCTGCCGCTCGCCGCNCACCGGGCTGTGCATGCGCGCGACGATGAGCCGGTTGCAGGCTTCGAGTTCGGCGCCGACGAGCGCGGTCAGCGCCGTCAGCGCATCCTCGCCGCCGGACGCGGTCGTCATCATCGGCGACATATCCGCCATCGCGCCCGCTTCCGCGTCCACTTCACTTGACCTGTCTCTCGGGGGCGGCACCATAACGACGCTCCCAGGTGGCGGCAAGCGCAGGGAAAACAAGGGTTTCGCACGGAAATGCGTGTCGTCGCGGAGAGCACGGACCCCGTGCGCGTGAGTTTCCTGATGGCGCTGCTGCGGGATGCCGGCATCGCCTGCGTCCTGCTGGATGCGCATATCAGCGCCATCGAGGGCGGGATCGGCGCCTTTCCGCGCCGGGTGGCGGTGGCGGCCGAGGATCTGGAGCGGGCCCGGCGGGTGCTGCGCGAGGCCGGCGAGGCCCCCGCGTGAGCGGGGCGGCGGGCGCGGCGGGCTTCACCGAGGACAGGCTGCTCGGCGGCCGGGTGCGGCTGCGCCAGCCCCGCGACGGGCTGCGGGCCGGGCTGGATGCGGTGCTGCTGGCCGCCGGGGTGCCGGCCCGGCCGGGGGAGCGGGTGCTGGAGGCGGGCTGCGGCAGCGGCGCCGGCTTCCTTTGCCTCGCCGCGCGGGTGCCCGGCCTCCGCATCCTCGCCCTGGAGCGGGACCCGGCGCTCGCCGCCCTCGCCCGGGAGAACGCCGCCGCCAACGGGCTGGCGGCGCAGGTGGAGGTGATCGAGGGCGATGTGCGCGACCTCGCCCTGGCGGCCCGGCTGCCGGGCTGCGCCCATGCCTTCGCCAACCCGCCCTACTGGCCCGGCGGCACCGCCCCGCCCACGGCGCTGCGCCGCGCCGCGACACATGAGGAGGCGGCGCTGGCCGATTGGGCGCGCTTCCTCGCCGCGCCGCTGGCCCGGCGCGGCAGCCTGAGCCTGATCCTGCCCGCGGCGCGGCTCGAGGCCGGCATGGCGGCCCTGGCGACGGCCGGCTGCGGCGGGGCGCGGCTGCTGCCCTTCTGGCCGCGCGCCGGGATGCCGGCGAAGCGGGTGCTGCTGCAGGCGCGGCGCGGCAGCCGCGGCCCGGCACGACTCGAACCGGGGGTGGTGCTGCACACGGCCGGCGGCTTCACCGCCGCGGCGGAGTCGATCCTGCGCGCGGGCGAGGCGCTGCCCGGGCAGGGCGCGGGGTGAGCGGGCCGCCGCGGCGCCGGGCCTCATGCCCGGCGCATGGCGATCCGACCCGCGGCCCGCAAGGCCGAGCGCCCGAACGGGCGCCGCGTCCCTTCTGGCGCGCCTGTCGGCGCGACGCCGCGCAGGCCCAGGCAAACCGGAGGGTTGCGCCCGGTCTCAGCTCTCCTGGGTTTCCGGATGGCGCAGGTACCAGAGCCGCTCATGCGCCGCGACCAGGCTCTCCATGTTGCGGCGGCGGTTGGTGTCCGGCGAGGCGGGGCGCCGGGTCAGCATCATCTCGAGGATGCGCAGCAGCTGTTCCGCCACCTCGTAGTCCGACTGGTCGCAGGCGTGATGGAAGGCGATCAGGATCTTGTCGGACAGGCGGCGGCTGTGCCGCGGCGCCGCGCCGCGCCCGCCATCGCGTGCGCCGTCCTGGTCCGAAGCCTCGTCCGCCATAATCCCTCATCTCCAAGCCTGGCATCGCAGGGCCAGGGTGTCCGGTTGGTGCCACAGGCCGCCAATAAACCCATCAAGCCAGGGGCCTTCAACCCTGGGCTGGACGACCGGCGCCGATCTGGGCGGCGATGCCGGCCGCGATGTCCTCCGGGCGCGTCTCCGGCCGATACAGGGCGCGCACCTTGGCGTCCGGCCCGACGAGGTAGAGGAAGCTCGAATGGTCCATCAGGTAGTCGGTCATGTCGGGCCGCTGGACCTTGGCATAGTACACGCGATAGCGCCGCGCGACCTCGGCGACCTGCTCGGGCGTGCCCGTCAGCCCCTGCAGCCGCGGGTGGAAGCGGGCGACATAATCGGCGAGCGCGGCGGGCGTGTCACGCTGCGGATCGACCGAGATGAAGACCGGCGTCACCTTCGCCGCCGCCGGGCCCAGCGCGTCGATGACGGTGGCCATGGTGCCGAGCTCGGTCGGGCAGACATCGGGACAGTAGGTATAGCCGAAATAGACCAGCATCCAGCCGCCGGCATAGTCGCGTTCCGTCACCGCGCGGCCGGCCTGGTCGGTGAGGCTGAAGGGACCGCCGAGCGAGAGCCCCTGCGCGAGCTGCACGCCGCCCGCCGAGGGCAGGCCGGTCTGCCCGCCGAAGAGCGTGGTGAAGGCGGCCGGCAGGGCCTCCGCCATGCTCTGCCCCGGCGCGCGCAGCACCCAGGCGATGGCCCAGACGCCGCCCAGCAGCAGGACGAGGACGAGGGCGGAGAGGCGGATGATCCTCAGCATGCCGGCCTCTCTAGAGCAGATCCCGATCAGGTGGAATCACCTGATCGGGTGAAGATGCTCTGAAAACAAAAGGCTAGGACCTCCTTGAATCCGGCGGAACCACCCGGACGGGTGGCCCCGTCGCGGCGGGCGCGCCTCAGCGCGCCGACGCATCCTCCGCCGCCCAGTGCTCGCCGATGCTCGGCGCCCAGACCTCCTCCCAGGAGCCCGCGGTGCTGGCCCGCGAGTATTCGGTCGCGCGGTTCTCGAAGAAATTGGTGTGCTCGATCGCGTTCAGCATCTCGTCGAGCCAGGGCAGCGGGTTCTTCTCGATGGCGTAGTGCGGGTCGAGGCCGAGTTGCTGCAGGCGGCGGTCGGCGATGAAGCGGATGTAGCGCTTGGTCTGCTCCGCATCGAGCCCCTCGACGCCGCCGAGCTCGAAGGCGAGGTCGATGAAGGCGTCCTCGTGCTCGACGATAGTGGTGCAGATCTCGACGACCTCGCGCTTGAGCTGCTCGGTCCAGATCTCCGGATTCTCCTGCACGAAGGTGCGGAAGAGGCGGATGATGGAAAGGCAGTGCAGCGTCTCGTCCCGCACCGACCAGGAGACGATCTGGCCCATCCCCTTCATCTTGTTGAAGCGGGGGAAGTTCATCAGGATGGCGAAGGAGGCGAAGAGCTGCAGCCCCTCGGTGAAGGCGCCGAAGGCGGCCAGCGTCTTGGCGATCTCGGTCTTGTTGGCGACCGAGAAGTTCTGCATGTAGTCGAACTTGTCCTTCATCTCCTTGTATTTGAGGAAGGCGGTGTACTCCACCTCCGGCATGCCCACCGTGTCGAGCAGGTGGGAATAGGCGGCGATGTGGATGGTCTCGATGTTGCTGAAGGCCGACAGCATCATGAGCACTTCCGTCGGCTTGAACACCTGCGAGTAGTGCTTCATGTAGCAGTTGTTCACCTCGACATCCGCCTGGGTGAAGAAGCGGAAGATCTGCGTCAGCAGGTTCCGCTCGGCGGCGCTGAGGTTCCTCTGCCAGTCCTTCACGTCGTCGGCGAGCGGCACCTCCTCGGGCAGCCAGTGCACGCGCTGCTGCGTCAGCCAGGCGTCATAGGCCCAGGGGTAGCGGAAGGGCTTGTAGACGGGATTGGCGGTGAGCAGGTCGAAGCGGGGCTGGGGGCCGGTGGGAAGGCCGTCGGGCATGGGGGTTTCCGCTCGTCTCGTGCTGTCGGGTGGAGGACGGGGCGATCCGGGGATCGTCCCGCCACGGGGAGGCCGGGCGCGGGATCGCCCGGGCCGGTGGCCGGATGCGACTCATCGATGCGACTCACCGGCGGCTGGCGTCACTATGCGATCCGCCCGCCGGCGGGACAAGGACGCTCTGCCGGCGAGGCCTGCCCTGCCCCACAACATCTAGGGTCTGTGTCCGGTTCGTCACACCACAGCTTGTTGTCCGAGGCTTGTTGTCCGGGGCTCGTTGTCCGGCGCGAGTCGGGCCGCCTCGGGCAGGCGCGCGGCGCCGTTCCGGACGGCCGCGGCACGGCGGATCGCGGGCAGGCGGAATCGCCTCGCCGCCTGCATCGGCCCCGCCGGCGACGGTGCGGGAGATGCCGCGGGCCCGACCGGAGTCCGGCCTAATATCGGCATGGCGCCATGTTGTGATCGATGTCCCCGGGACCGGCGACGCCGACGCGCCGTGACGGGAGGGCGGCGCGCGCCGGAGCCGGCGGGCCGCGCCGCCGCGCCGCCGACGACTCGCCATGCCGCCGGCCGCGCGGCCCGATCCGCACGGCGCGTCCCGCCGCACGACCCTGCCCTCGCCCGCCGTGGAAAGCCTTGACTGCGGCCTGGAAGTCGCGGCCTCATGCGCGAACGAACAGCGAACATCGGCCTGGGGCCTGGATTTTCGCGGCATCGATCTGCTTGCAACCTGCCACTCGATATGGTGTTAGGATGCATCACCGGCTCCAATATCTTGTGTGAGGATCCCCCGACATGCATGCTCCCGTCCGCAAGGCCGAAGGAGACGTGACCGTGTTCGATGCGGTGCAGTTGGCGGGTCACCACCAGGTCCAGGTCGAGCGTTCGCGCGACGCGCTGCTGACGGATTTCGGCAAGGCGACCCTCGACGACCGCTACCTGCTGCCGGGCGAGAGCTATCAGGACCTGTTCGCGCGCGTCGCCAGCGCCTTCGGCGACGACGCGGCGCATGCGCAGCGGATCTACGACTACATCTCGCGGCTCTGGTTCATGCCGGCGACGCCGGTGCTCTCCAACGGCGGCACCACGCGCGGCCTGCCGATCTCCTGCTTCCTGAACGAGGCCTCCGACAGCCTCGACGGCATCGTCGGCCTGTGGAACGAGAATGTCTGGCTCGCCGCCAAGGGCGGCGGCATCGGCAGCTACTGGGGCAACCTGCGCGGCATCGGCGAGAAGGTCGGGCGCAACGGCAAGACCTCGGGCGTCGTCCCCTTCATCCGGGTGATGGACAGCCTGACCCTCGCCATCTCCCAGGGCTCGCTGCGGCGCGGTTCGGCCGCCTGCTACCTGCCGGTGAACCACCCGGAGATCGAGGAGTTCATCGAGATCCGCCGGCCGACCGGCGGCGACCCGAACCGCAAGGCGCTGAACCTGCATCACGGCATCCTGGTGCCGGATGCCTTCATGCGCGCGGTCGAGGCGGATGAGGAATGGCCGCTGGCCAGCCCGAAGGATGGCGCCATCGTGCGCAAGGTCTCGGCCCGCGCCCTCTGGATCCGCATCCTGACGGCGCGGATCGAGACCGGCGAGCCCTATCTGGTCTTCGCCGACCAGGTGAACCGGGCACGGCCGGAGCACCACAAGCTGGCCGGGCTGGAGGTGAAGACCTCCAACCTCTGCTCCGAGATCACCCTGCCGACCGGCATCGACCAGCATGGCCGGGACCGCACCGCGGTCTGCTGCCTCTCCTCGCTCAACCTCGAGACCTGGTTCGAGTGGAAGGACAACCCGCGCTTCATCCCGGACGTGATGCGCTTCCTCGACAACGTGCTGCAGGAGTTCATCGACACCGCGCCGGATTCCATGGCCAAGGCGAAGTACTCGGCGATGCGCGAGCGCAGCGTCGGCCTCGGCGTCATGGGCTTCCACAGCTTCCTGCAGGCGCTGAACGTGCCCTTCGAGAGCGTGGTGGCGAAGGTCTGGAACAAGCGGATGTTCAAGCACATCCGCGAGCAGGCCGACCTCGCCAGCCGGCAGCTCGCCGAGGAGCGCGGGCCCTGCCCGGATGCCGCCGAATACGGCTTCATGGAGCGCTTCTCGAACAAGATGGCGATCGCGCCGACCGCCAGCATCTCCATCATCTGCGGCGGCGCCTCGCCGGGCATCGAGCCGATCGCGGCCAATGTCTACAACCACAAGACGCTCTCGGGCAGCTACATCGTCCGCAACCCCTATCTGCGGAAGGTGCTGGCGAAGCATGGCCGCGACGACGAGGAGACCTGGACCAGCGTCACCGTCAACAAGGGCAGCGTGCAGCACCTCGATTTCCTGAGCGAGCAGGAGAAGGCGACCTTCAAGACCGCCTTCGAGCTCGACCAGCGCTGGGTGGTCGAGCATGCCGCCGACCGCACGCCCTTCGTCTGCCAGAGTCAGTCGGTGAACCTCTTCCTCCCGGCCAGCGTGCACAAGAAGGACCTGCACCAGATCCACTGGATGGCCTGGAAGCGTGGCGTGAAGTCGCTCTACTACTGCCGCAGCCTCTCCATCCAGCGCGCCGACACGATCAGCGAGAAGGTGGTGCCGAACCTGCTGAGCGTCGCCCTGCTGAACGACGTGGCGGCGGTGCAGGTGGGCACGGATACGACGACCGCGACGGCGAGCGCGAATTACGAGGAATGCCTGGCCTGCCAATGAGGCGGCGGGGCTTCGCCGCGCCCGCCAGGCCGGCGGCGCGGCGCCTGACAAACCGTTGTTTGATCGCGTGAGTCACGCTTTTCGGTGAGTCCACCTCAAGCGATCACGCTCCAGACCACGATCCACTCACGCCGGTTCGCGGACCATGGTCTGGCTTGTTGTTTGATCGCGTGATTCACGCTTTTCGGTGAGTTCACCCCAAGCGATCACGCTCTAGCCGGGATTGTTGCGCGCCTTGGTCGGCTTGCGGCCGCAGCCGGCCGTGCCGGCGACGCAGCGCGGCTTCGCCGGCGCCTCGGTCTTGTCCATCTGACGGGTCCAGCCCCGCACCTCGGCCCAGATATCGCCCGGCTCGGTCTGCAACGGTCCCATGCCAGGCCCCACCGGCCCGGCATTCGGCCGGGCGGCGGCGCCGGCACGCGGCGCGTCCTGGGCCCCGGCCAGGCCCGGCAGCAGCAGCAGCAGGGCAAGGGCCGCCACCCGGCCGCATCCGGGCCGGGCCGCAGGCGGGCGGGATGCGCGCATGAGCTCTCTCCTCGAGGTCGGCGGGCGCTCTTTGTCAGGAATGCCCGGCCCCTGGCAAGGCGTCATCCCCCGGAAGCGGCGAGCGGTCGGGTGCCGCACCAATCGGCGATGAAGGCGGCGATGGAAAGCGTCGTCTTCTTGAGCTGCTCGAGGTTGGTGCGCTCGTCGAAGGCATGCGCCCCCTCCCCCTTCGGCCCGTAGCAGAGGCCGGGGATGCCGAAATACCGGCCGTAGAAGCGGGTGTCGTTCACCGCCGTGCTGACCCGCGCCTCCATGGCCCGGCCGAAGACCTGCTCATGCGCCGCCGCCAGCACCGCCTCCGCCTCGCTGCCCGGCTCCAGCACGTAGCCATCGGCGAGGAAGCCATGCCATTCGACGACAGGCGGGTTGTTGGCGAGGAAATTGTCGCCCTTGGCCGCGGCGGCGATGCAACGCTCCACCCCGGCCTGGGCCTCCGCCACCTCGGTGCCCGGCAGCAGGCCGATGCGGCAATCCACCTCGCACCAGGCTGGCGTCGAGCTCGCCCAGTCGCCGCCGCGGATGATGCCCGGGTTGAATTTCAGCGGCGACTCGATGGCGGCGTACCAGGGGTCGGCCTTCGCCGCCTCGTTCTGCGCGGCGGTATGCGCCTGCAGTGCCTGGATCAGGTGGTAGGCGGAGAGGATGGCGTTGGTGCCGACCTGCGCCTCCATCACATGCACCGGCACCCCGCGCACCTTGATGCGGAACCAGAGCGTGCCGGTATGGGCGCGGGTGATGGTGCCGCCGGTCGGCTCGGTGATCAGCGCCGCCTCGGCCCGGTAGCCGCGCACCAGGGTGGAGAGGGCGCCGTTGCCGGTGCTCTCCTCCTCCGTCACCGTCTGCACATGCACGTCGGCGGCGGGGGCGAGGCCGGCCGCCTTCAGCGCGTCCATGGCGAAGACCATGGCGGCGACGCCCGACTTCATGTCATGCGCGCCGCGGCCATACATCCAGCCGTCGCGGATCGTCGCGCCATAGGGCGGGTAGGTCCACATCTCGGCCGGGCCTTCCGGCACCACGTCGATATGCCCCTGCAGGATCAGGCTGCGGCCGGTCGGGTTCGCGGCGCGGTGCGTCGCCACCACCTGCACCGAATTCTGCGGCCCGACATCGACCATCGGGCTCGCCTTGGGGTGGGCCGGCAGCGGCACCTCGGCCAGGGTGTAGCGATCGACGCCATAGCCGCGCGCCGCCATCTGGCGCGCCATCCAGTCCTGCAGCGGCGCCTCGTTGCCGCGGGTGCTCGGGAAGCGGACGAGATCGGCGAGGAAGGCGACCTCCTTGTCGAAATTCGCCTCCACCGCCTCGGCGAGGCGGGCGAGCAGGGCGGCGTCGGGCATGCGGGATCCTTCCTTGCCTTTGCAGACCAGGGCCTTGCAGACCGGATGCCGGCGGCGCCGTGGCCGCGACCGGTCCATGGTCCGTGCGAAGGCCCCGAGCGTCGGCCCGGCACCGGCCAGGGTCAAGCCAGGGTCTGCAATCGGGGGCTTGCAATCCGGATGCCAGGCCGGCGGTCACCCCGGCGGCCGCGCCAGCCGCGGCTCGGTGTGGTTCGGCGGGCTCGGCTCGTAGACCACGCGGTCGCGCCGCCCGGCCCAGACATTGCGCAGGTTGATCACCGGGATCACGCCCATATCCTCGAGCAGCGCCCGCGAGGCCTGCTGCGTCAGCGCCTTCCGCTTCGCCTCGTCCATGGTGGTGAGCGCGGCGGCGAGCGGGTGGTCCACCTCCGGGTTGGAATAGCGCTGGCGGTTGAAGGGGCCGTGGCCGCGCTCGGCATCCCGCGTCATCACCACCTGGCGCAGCGGGTTCAGCGAGAGGTAGCTGCTGAAATAGGTCATGAAGAGCGAGAAGTCGCGGTTGGTGGCGCGGGTGAAGAGGTTGGCCGGCGGCAGGGTCTGCACCTGGGCCTCGATGCCGATGCGGCTGAAGCCCTGGGCGATCGCCTGCAGCAGGTTGTCGTCCGAGGGGAAGAAGCCGTTCGGCCCATGCAGGGTGAGGCGGAAGCCCTGGCCGAACCCGGCCTCGGCGAGCAGCGCCCGGGCGCGGGCCGGGTCGTGGGGCAAGGGGCCCAGCCCTTCGAGCCGGTGCTCGGCCACCGGCGCGGCGAATTGGTCGGCCGGCGAGGCCAGGCCGCTGTAGAGCCGCTCGGCGATCTGCTGCCGCGGGATGGCCAGCGATAGCGCCTGCCGCACCCGCCGGTCGGCCAGCGGGTTGGCCGGCAGCGGCTTGCCCTGCCGGTCGGTGACGAAGGGCGAGGTCTCGCGCATCGCATCCGGGGCGAGATAGACGAAGGTGATGCTGTCGATCTGGAACAGGGCGAAGCGGCGGTCCTTCTCCAGCCGCGGCACGTCCTGCACCGGCACGTAGTCGATCAGGTCCACCTCGCCGGCGAGCAGCGCCGCGGTGCGGGCGCCGGGCTGCGGGATGAAGCGGTAGAGCACGCGGTCCCAGGGCTCGACCGGCCCGCCATGCCACGCCGCGTTGCTGGCGAGCTCCAGCCGCTCCCCCTGCTGCCAGGAGACGAAGCGGTAGGGTCCGGTGCCGAGCATCAGCCTGCCGCTGTTGAAATCGGCGGTTTGCGGATTCGGCCCATGGATTGTGCGCGAGAGGATGACCGGCCCGCTCATGTCGTAGCGCATCAGCGGGTTCGGCTCGCGGGTGCGGAGCAGGATCGTCTCCGGGTCCACCACCTCGATGCTGGCGATGCTGCGCACCTGCGGGGTGAAGAGCGCCGGGCTGTTCGGCACGGTCGGCACCCGGGCGAAGGTGAAGGCGACGTCCTCCGCCTCGAAGGGCGTGCCGTCATGGAAGCGCGCCGCGGTGTTGAGCTTCACCTCCCAGGTCAGGTCGTCCACCGGCCGCATGCTGCGGGCGAGGCGCGGCTGGAACTGCGCCTTCGTGTCCAGCTCGAAGAGCGGCTCGAAGACCATGCGCGCGACCTGGTTGTTGTTCTGCGTGTTGTGGTAGTGCGGGTCGAGCGCGCTCGGCGGTGTCTGCGCCCCGATGGTCAATGCGCGCTGCGCCCAGGCCGGCGCGGCGGCGATCGGCAGGGCGAGCAGGGCGGCGCAGACCAGCCCCCGGACTCCTGGATGCATGCAAACCTCCCGGTTGGCCGGTCTCGCGCCGGCCCGATGCGCCGAGACTCGGATGCCGGGCCGAGCGGTCAAGCGCGGCGAGGCGGCCGGGCCGCCCCGGCGGCGCCCGCCCGGCCAGCCCAGCCCGAGGGACATGTTCCCACGCCGGCCTGGGGATGGCAGGATGCGGGCATGACGCAACAGGATCCCGACCGCCGCCATCTCCTGCGGTCCCTGGCCGCAGCGCCCGCGCTCGCCGCCCCTGGCCTTGCCGCGCCGCTCATCGCGCGGGCCGAGGCGGCCCCCGAGGCCGGCCTCGCCGCGGCGACGATGGGGCTGCTCTCGGACCGGGTCTGCGCGGTCATGCCGGCGGTGACGCAGGGCCCCTTCTATCTCGACCCGAAGCTCGTCCGCCGCGACATCACCGAGGGCCTGCCCGGCGTGCCGCTCCGCCTCGGGATGCAGGTGGTGACGGCAGACTGCCGCCCGGTCGCCGGCGCCCGGGTCGATCTCTGGCATTGCGACGCCCAGGGCAACTACTCTGGCTTCGCCCGCCAGGGCTCCGACGCGGCGCGCAGCACCGAGGGGCAGCACTTCCTGCGCGGCACGCAGCCGACGGATGCGCAGGGGGTCGCCAGCTTCGACACGCTCTATCCCGGCTGGTACCGCGGCCGCACGACCCATCTGCACTACAAGATCTTCCTCGACGAGCGGACCGTGCTGACGGGCCAGGTCTTCTTCCCCGATGCGCTGAACCAGTATCTCTACGAGCATGCCCCGGCCTATCGCCGGGCCGAGGCGCGCGACACCGCCAATGCCGCGGACGGCATCGCCGCCGAGGCCGGCGAGGGCGCCCATTGCGCCATCCGCGAGCAGAAGGATCGCTATGTCGCGGCGCTGGTCGTCGGCATCGATCCGCGCGCGGAGTGGCGGGAGCGCGGCCCCTTCGGCGGCGGGCCGGGGATGGGCGGGCGCCCGCCCGGCCCGCCGCCGGGCTTCCGCCCGGGTGGTCCCCCGCCCTTCCCGCCACCCGGCGGCCGCGGCGTCGATCCGGCGAAGATCAGGATGTTCCCGGGCGGCGGCTAGGGCAGATCCCGATCAGGTGGCCTCACCTGATCGGGTGAAGATGCTCTGGACCACGATCCGCTCACCCGGGTTCGCGGGCCATGGTCCGGCGCGGTGTTTGGTCGCGCGCGGCACGCCTCCGGTGAGGCCACTCGGGCGATCATGCCCAGGAGCGCCGCAAGGTGTCGGCCAGAACCTTTTGCAGGCGGCCGCATGCTCCGGCAGCCGCCTTGTTTAAGACTGCCTGTCTTAGCAATCCCACTATTTAACCTATTGGTCGTTTGCTTAAATAACCTGCCGCAGCCATGATGAGGCCATGGCTGACAGTTCAACCCATGGTAGCCGACTCGGCCGCTTCGTCGAGACGCCTGTCGCAGGCGAGTTCGTGCGCGCCTTTGTGCCGCCCCCGCTTCCGCCCGTTCCGCCGATCGACGTGCTCTCGCTGCTCAACCGCCTGAGCGTCGCCGAGCGCGCCTTGGGGCGCCTCGATGGCATCATCATGCTCCTGCCCCGCCAGGAGCTGTTCCTCTACATGTATATCCGCAAGGAGGCAGTCCTCTCGTCGCAGATCGAGGGCACGCAATCGACCCTCTCCGACCTCCTCCGCTTCGAGACCGAGGCCCAGGCCGGCGCGCCGATCGACGACATTCGCGAGGTCTCGAACTATGTCGACGCGATGATGTTCGGGCTCGAACGCCTCGCGGAGCTTCCGCTCTCGCTCCGCCTCATCCGCGAGATGCACGCCCGTCTCCTTCGGGGCGGGCGCGGCGGCAGCAAGAGCCCCGGCGAGTTCCGGCGCACACAGAACTGGATCGGCGGCAGCCGGCCGGGAAACGCCATCTTCGTCCCGCCGCCCATCACGGAGCTCGACGCCGCCCTCGCTGCGCTGGAAGCCTTCATGCACGAGGAGCAATCGAAGCTGCCCGCGCTCATCAAGGCCGGGCTCCTGCACGTGCAGTTCGAGACGATCCACCCGTTCCTGGACGGCAACGGGCGGATCGGCCGCTTGCTCGTCACGCTGTATCTCTGCGTCCAGGACGTGCTCCGCAAGCCGTTGCTTTACCTGAGCCTTTACCTGAAGACACGGCGGGCGGACTATTACCGCCTTCTGCAGGAAGTCCGCGAGCGCGGCGCCTGGGAGGCCTGGCTGGAGTTCTTCCTCGACGGCGTCGCCGAGATCGCCAACCAAGCCTTCGACGCGGCAACCCGCATCGTCGACCTGTTCCGGCAGGATCGCGAGCGCATCACCGTGGAGAGCGAACGCGCCGGCTCGGCGCTTCGCATCCACGACCTGATGCAGCAGCATCCCTATGTCACCAGCAACCAGCTCGTCGAGCGGACGGGGCTGTCACCGCCCACCGTGAACGCCGCGCTCCTTGACCTGCAGCGCCTCGGCATCGTCGAGGAAGTGACAGGCCGGCGCCGCGGCCGCGTCTTCGGATATCGCCGCTACCTCGCCATCCTCAGCGAAGGCACCGATCCGCTTCCGGCCCCTTGACGATCGGCGTCGAAGGCGCGCCCCGGCAGCCTTGCCCGGTCCGGCTTCGGCCCCGCAATCACTCCCACTCGATCGTCCCGGGCGGCTTGCTCGTGATGTCGTAGGTGACGCGGTTGATGCCGCGCACCTCGTTGACGATGCGGTTCGCCACGCGGGTGAGGAAGTCCATCGAGAAGGGGTAGACATCCGCCGTCATGCCGTCGGTCGAGGTCACGGCGCGCAGCGCGCAGGCCTGGTCGTAGGTGCGGCCGTCGCCCATCACGCCCACGGTGCGCACCGGCAGCAGCACCGCGAAGGCCTGCCAGATCGCATCGTAGAGGCCGGCGGCGCGGATCTCCTCGAGATAGACGGTATCCACCTTGCGCAGCAGGTCCGCCTTCTCCCGCGTCACCTCGCCGGGGATGCGGATGGCGAGGCCCGGCCCCGGGAAGGGATGCCGCCCGACGATCGCCTCCGGCATGCCGAGCTCGCGGCCGAGCGCCCGCACCTCGTCCTTGAACAGCTCGCGCAGCGGCTCGACGAGCTGCATGCGCATATGCGCCGGCAGGCCGCCGACATTGTGGTGGCTCTTAATGGTCACGCTCGGCCCGCCGGTGGCCGAGACGCTCTCGATCACATCGGGGTAGAGCGTGCCCTGGGCGAGGAAATCGGCGCCGCCGAGCTTCGCCTGCTCCTCCTCGAACACCTCGATGAAGAGGCGGCCGATGGTCTTGCGCTTCACCTCCGGGTCGGTGACGCCGGAGAGCTGGCCGAGGAAGAGCTCCGAGGCGTCGCGATGGACCAGGCGGATGTTGAAGCGGTCGCGGAAGGTCGCCACCACCTGCTCGCTCTCGCCCGCCCGCATCAGCCCGTGATCGACATAGATGCAGGTGAGCTGGTCGCCGATCGCCTCATGGATCAGCACCGCGGCCACCGAGGAATCGACGCCGCCCGAGAGGCCGCAGATCACCCGCCCCTTGCCGACCTGCGCGCGGATCTTGCCGATCATCTCGGCGCGGAAGGCGCCCATGGTCCAGTCGCCGCGGCAGCCGCAGACCAGATGCGTGAAGTTCCTGAGCAGCGCCCCGCCATGCGGCGTGTGCACCACCTCCGGGTGGAACATGGTGCCGTAGTAGTGCCGGGCATCGTCGGCGATGAGGGCGAAGGGCGCGCCCTCGCTGCTCGCCACCACCCGGAAGCCGGCGGGCAGCCGGGTGATCCGGTCGCCATGGCTCATCCAGACCTGCTCGCGCGCCCCCTTGGCCCAGATGCCCTGGGTGATGGCGCATTCAGCGGTGACATCGACATGGGCGCGGCCGAACTCGGCCGGATGCCCGCTCTCCACCGTGCCGCCGAGCTGCGCCGCCATGGTCTGTTGGCCGTAGCAGATGCCGAGCACCGGCAGCCCGCTCTCGAAGACCGCGGCCGGGGCGCGGGGCGAGGCGCCCTCGGTCACGCTGGCCGGGCCGCCCGAGAGGATGATGCCCTTCGGCGCGAAGGCCCGGATCCGCTCGCCGCTGGCGGTGAAGGGCCAGATCTCGCAATAGACCCCGGTCTCGCGCAGCCGGCGCGCGATGAGC
The DNA here is from genome assembly GCF_003258945.1 of Roseicella frigidaeris. Taxonomy (GTDB): domain Bacteria; phylum Pseudomonadota; class Alphaproteobacteria; order Acetobacterales; family Acetobacteraceae; genus Paracraurococcus; species Paracraurococcus frigidaeris. Next base: position 28,371 of record NZ_QLIX01000029.1, read on the forward strand.
TGCGTCACCTGGCTGCCGAAGTCGAGGATCAGGATGCGGTCATGGCCGCCGGCGGGCGGGGCGGAAGCGGCAGCATCGGAAGCGGGCGCGTTCATGGCGCCTTGCAGCATAGCCGATCGCCGATCGCAAGCGGGCGCGCGGCCTTCGGCCGCCGGGGGCCATACCGGGGGTGCGCAGGGTTCACCGTCGCGCCACGCGGCGCGGCGCCCATCCGGGCCCCGGCATGAAGGAAGCATTCATGCCCTTGGTCTCAGCCCTCGGGCGCCGGGGCGGTCGCGGCCAGCAGGATGTCGATCGGGTCCCAGAGGAAGGCGGTCTGGTCCATCGCCTGGCCGGCGAAGCGGAACCGCTCCTCGGCCGCCGGCCGGCCGCCGAGATGCCGGTAGAACCAGCGGGTCGGGTTGTCGCTCAGCACCCAAAGCATGGCCGAGCGGCAGCCGATGGCGGCCAGATGCGCCGCCATGGCCCGCATCAGCCGCCGCCCGATGCCGCGCTCGCGGAAATCGTCGAGCAGGTAGAGCGTCTCCACCTCGCCCTGGGCCAGCCAGGCCCGCCGCGCCCGGCCGCCGGAGACGAAGCCGACCACCGCCCCGCCCTCGCGCTCCGCCCCGCCCGGGCGCCCGCCCGTGCCGCCGCCCAGGGGGGCATCCGGCCCGGAGGCCACGGCGACGAAGATCGCGTGGCCGTGCTGCCGGCTGGCGATCGCCTGCTCGTAGCCGAGCGCGTGGCGCACCGGCGAGAGCCGGGCGAGGTAGTCGTCCGGCAACACGCCCGCATAGGTCGTGCGCCAGGTGGCGACATGCACGGCGCCGATCGCCGCGGCATCACTCGGGCGGGCACGGCGGATGCAGATCATGCGGCGCGCTTCCCTTCCCAGCCTTGGCCTCGCCTTCCGGCCTTGCGAGCCCAGCGGGGTTCGGAGGCGGATCGGGAGGCGTGTCGTTTTCCTGGCCTGCCGGCCCGCTCCGCCCGGGGAGGATCCCATGGAGCGCGCCGGCAGGACACTAGGCCTTTCGTTGCAGCACGGCGGCGAAGAAGCCATCCGTGCCGTGCCGCGCGGGGCTGGTGAGCAGGTGATCGCCCTCGGCCGGCGGCGCCCCCTCCCCGCCCGCGGCGCGCCAGGCCTCGGCCAGGGGCAGCAGGGCGAAATCCGGGCGGCGGCCGAGGAAGGCGTTGACCTGCTCCTCATCCTCCTCGGGCAGCAGCGAGCAGGTAGCGTAGACCAGCTTGCCGCCGGGGCGCACCAACTCCCCCGCGCTATCCAGAATTTCATGCTGCTTGGCGACGAGTTCGCGCAGATCGGCCGAACCGGTCCGCAGCCGCGCGTCCGGGTTGCGCCGCCAGGTGCCCGTCCCCGTGCAGGGCGCATCCACCAGCACGCGGTCGAACTGCCCCGCCCGCCGCTTCGCCCAGCGGTCGCCGGCGGCGAAGAGATGCCGCTCGGCATTGTCGACGCCGGCGCGGCGCAGCCGCCGCACCGCCCCCTCCAGCCGCACCGCCGAGACGTCGCAGGCCGTGATCCGCCCCTTGTTCCGCATGGACGCCGCGAGCGCCAGCGTCTTGCCGCCGGCGCCGGCGCAGAGATCGGCGACCCGCAGCCCGGGCCGGGCATCCGCCAGCAGGGCGATGAGCTGGCTGCCCTCGTCCTGCACCTCGATCAGCCCCTCGGTGAAGGCGGTGGTGGCGGTGACCGGCCGCCGCGCCGGCAGCCGCAGCCCCCAGGGCGACCAGCGCGTCGGCAGGGTCTCGAAGCCCTCGGCCGCCAGCGCCGCCGCCGCCGCCTCGCGCGTCGTCTTCAGCAGGTTGGCGCGCAGGTCGAGCGGCGCCGGCTGCTCCATCGCCGCCGCCTCCTCCTCCAGCCGGTCGCCGAAGCGGGCCCGCAGGCCGGGCAGCACCCAATCGGGCAGGTTCAGCCGCACCGTCTCCGGCATCGCCGGGTGCAGCAAGCCGCTCCCGCCCGCCTCCGCATGGGCGGCGGCCAGCGCCCGCAGCAGCCGCTCCTCCGGCGGGTTCAGCGGCTCGGCGGCATATTGCCCGCCCGGGAAGGCGCGCAGCACCTCCGGCAGCGCCAGCCCCTCCAGCAGCAGCAGCCCGGCCGCCGCCAGCAGGCGCGGGCTCGGCCGGGCGCCGACCCGGGCCAGCCACCAGTCGAGCCGCAGCCGCTGCCGCACCACGCCCCAGACGCGCTCGCCGATCTCCCGCCGGTCGCCGCCGCCGATATAGCGGCGGGCGCGGAAGAACTCGGTGGCCACCGCATCGGCCGGGCGGCGGCGGGGGGCGGCAGAGGCGGCGAAGCATTGCGCCTCGAGCGCCGCCAGCAGGTCGATGGCGGCGGCGAGGCGGGCGGCCGGCGTCACGCCAGGCGCTCCGGCAGGGCGGCGAGGTCGGGCAGGATCTCGGCGGTCTCGTCGAGCCGGTACTCGACCGGGGCGCCGGTGCGGTTGACCCAGACGACCCGGAAGCCGAAGCGCCCGGCGCCATAGGCGTCCCAGGCATTGGAGGAGACGAAGGCGATCTGCTGCGGCGCGCAGCCGAAGCGGGCGGTGGCGAGCGCATAGACCCGCGGATCGGGCTTGAAGCAGCGCAGCGGATGCACCGAGAGCACGTCCGCGAGCCACGGCCCGAGCCCGCCGGCCTCGACCGAGCTGGCCAGCATCTCCGGCGAGCCGTTGGAGAGGATGGCCGCCGGGATGCCGCGCGCCCGCAGCGCGCCGAGCATCGGCACGACCTCGGGATAGGGGTCGAGGCGGCGATAGGCGGCGAGCAGCGCCTCGCGCAGCCCGCCCGCCGAGGCGTCGGGGCCGGCGAGGCCGTGCACCGCGAGCGCGTGGTCGAGCGCCCACTCGGTCAGCGCCCAGAAGGGCTCGTAGGCGCCGCTCGCCGAGAGGATCCAGCTGTATTCGAGCTGCCGGGCGCGCCAGAGGGCGGAGACGGCGGCCGCCCGCTCCCCCAGGCCTGCGGCATGGCGGGCGACCGCGGCATGCACGTCGAGCAGCGTGCCATAGGCATCGAAGATCGCGGCGTTCGGCGGCATCGGGCTCTCCGGGGTGGCGGCGGGGCGTGGCTGGTCCTTCCGGCGGAGCCGGCGCAGACTGCTCCCCTACAGCGGATCGCGGCCCGGTACAGCCCGGCCGCCGCTGTGGTCCCATGCCCTGGGCGCGGGTCGGCGCCAGGCGGCGGCCGGCAGGCCGCGCCCCGGGCCGGGACGGCGCGGGAGGAGATCGCATGCAAGACCTGAAGAACCCGATGGCGCTGACCGGGCGCACCATCATCGTCACCGGCGCCGGCCAGGGCATCGGCCGGGCGATCAGCGAGCTGGTGCTCGGCCTCGGCGGCAATGCCGTGCTGGTGGAGCGGAACCGGGAGACGCTGGAGAAGACCGCCGGCGAGCTGGACCGCGACCGCACCCTGCCGGTGCTCGGCAACGTCGCCGAGGAGGGTTTTTCCGAGAGCTGCGTCGCCCAGGCGGTGGAGCGCTTCGGCGCGGTGCACGGGCTGGTGAACAACGCCGGCATCACCCGCCCGGCCATGTTCGCCAAGATGACGATGCAGCAGTGGCAGGCGGTGATCGATGTGAACCTGACCGGCTGCTACCTGATGATGCAGGCGGTCGGGCGGCACATGATCGACCGCGCCAAGCAGAGCCTGCCGCAGCCGACCGGCACCACCGGCGCCATCGTCAACATCAGCTCGACGGCCGGCAAGCGCGGCTCGATCGGGCAGGTGAACTACTCGGCGGCCAAGGCCGGGCTGTTCGGCATGACGATGACCGGGGCGCGGGAATGGGCGCGCTACGGCATCCGCTGCAACTCGGTGGGCTTCGGCACGGTGGTGACGCCGATGACGGAGGTGATCCGCAGCGACAAATTCGCCGAGCAGACCATGGCCCGCATCCCGATGGCCCGCTACGCCGAGCCGCAGGAGGTGGCGCCGCTGATCTGCTTCCTGCTCTCGAACGGCGCCGTCTACATCACCGGCGAGAACATGACGGTCTCCGGCGGCAGCCATATGCAGCCGTAATCATCTCCCCACGACGTCGCTGCGCGACGCCGCGGGGGCCCCGGGGATATCCCCACGAAGCCGCTTCGCGTCTTCGCGGGGGCCCCGGGATTCGCCCCTGGACCGGGATGCGTCACAGCCTGCCGCGGCGAAGCCGCGGCAGGGCAACGGGTGGCGCGGGGTGCAAGGGGGCGGGCCGGGGCCGGACGGGGTTGGTGGTTCGGGGCCCGGGAACTCCTTGGAATTGAAGAGAGTTTGGCGGGTGGAGGCCGGGGCTGCCGGTTTCGGACAAATACCCCTCCGGGGGCGCTGGGGGGCTTTCAGACCGGGGCTGCCGGGCGCCTGTCGGGGGACTTGCGCCGCATGACGGGGGCGGCGGGAGGGGGACGGATGCGGATGTCAAAGAGCCAGGGACAATATTCCTAACAACATCGATACGAAAAGGCAAGTGGCGTCCGCCCGGCCTCACCAATCCTTGCCGAGTTGCCGCAGGCGGTCCCGGGCATACTCGTTCCCACCCCTCGCTGCCGACTGGTAGAGCTGCACCGCCTGCTGCTCGTCCTTCGACAGGCCGCCCCGCCCCTTCTCGTAGAAGAAGCCAAGATTGGCCTGCGCATGGGCGTTGCCCTGGTCGGCGGCCAGCCTGTAGAGCGCCGCCGCCTTCCGGTCGTCCTTCGGCAGGCCGCCCTGGCCATCGCGATAGGCGCTGCCGAGATAGGCTTGCCCGATGGCGTTGCCCTGGTCGGCTGCTAGCCCATAGAGCTCCACCGCCCGCCGGTCGTCCTGCGGCAGGCCGCCCAGCCCCTTCTCATGGAAGAAGCCGAGATTGGCCTGCGCAGTGGCGTTGCCCTGGTCGGCCGCCAGCCTGTAGAGCGCCGCCGCCCGCTGCTCGTCCTGCGGCAGGCCGCCCCGACCGGTCTCGTAGAGGACGCCGAGATTGACCTGGGCCGGGGCGTAGCCCTGGTCGGCCGCCGCTTTGTAGAGCACCGCCGCCTTCCGGTCGTCCTTCGCCAGGCCGCCCAGCCCCCTCGCGTAGCAGATGCCGAGGTTGCCCTGCCCAAACGCGTTGCCCTGGTCGGCCGCCGCTTTGTAGAGCGCCGCCGCCTTCCGGTCGTCCTTCGGCAGGCCGCCCCGGCCGGTCTCGTGGAAGACGCCGAGATTGACCTGTGCATCGGCGTCACCCTGCTCGGCCGCCAGCTTGTAGAGTTGCACCGCCCGCCGCTCGTCCCGTGGCAGGCCACCCCAGCCTTCCTCGTGGAAGACGCCGAGATTGAACTGCCCATAGGCGTCCCCCTGGTCGGCGGACAGTGTGTAGAGGCGGGCCGCCTCCTGGTCGTCCTGCGGCAGGCCGCCCTGGCCCTCCTGATAGGCGATGCCGAGATTGACCTGCGCCCGGGCATGGCCCTGGTCGGCTGCCGCCTTGTAGAGGTCCACCGCCCGCTGCTCGTCCCGCGGCAGGCCGCCCCGTCCGGCCTCGTAGAAGATGCCGAGATTGACCTGCGCCGGGGCATGGCCCTGGTCGGCCGCCAGCCTGTAGAGCCGGGCCGCCTCCCGGTCATCGCCGGCAACCTCGCGCTGCCGGGCGAGGGCGAAGATCTGGTCCGGGCTCTGGGCCGGGCTCTGGCCCGGGCTCCGGGGCGCGGCGGGCGGCGCAGCCGCACCCGACCGGCGCGGCGCCCGGTTCGGAAAGGCCGGCAGCCGGGTCAGGTCGCCCTGCGTCGCATTCACCTGGTGCAGCACCGGCCGCGGCGCATTCGCCCCGAACCCCTCCAGCATGCGCTGGTAGGCGGCATCGCGCAGTTCGGCGAAGGAGAGCACCGGCGGATGCCCCGCCGATCCCAGCCGCAGCACGTCGAGCACGGCGCCGCTGAAGAGCGTGCGCGCCGCCGCGGGCGGGCCGATCGAGACCTCCCCCAGCGGGCTGGAGCAGAGCAGCAGCGAGCCCCGGCGCGGCTGCACCTCGCCGAGATCCTTCGCCGCCGTCGCCGCCACCGCCTGGTCCAGCGCGCCGGACTGGCCCATGAAGTCCCGCGCCGCCGCCTCCGAGAAGCAGCAATCGAGCACCACCAGCCGGCGCTGCTGCGGCGCCGCGACCCGCAGCACCCGCGCCAGGTCGGGCGCCTTGATGCCGGTCTCCGCCTCCATCCCGCGGCGGCTGCGGCGGACCAGCAGCGCCAGGTGGTTCTGCTCGTCGGTATGGCCGTGCCCGACATAATAGACCAGCAGGTCGGCGACCGGCCGGCCCTCCTCGCGGCGGTCCCGCAACAGGATGTCGAGGCTGTCGCGGATGCGCGCCAACTGGTCGTTGGCCGAGCCGGTGTCGTCGAACAGGTCGATCACCAGCGTCGGGTCGAGGCCGAGGCCGGCGCTGTCGATCAGGTAGCCGAGCACGCCCTTGGCCGAGCGCAGGAAGGAGGGCGCCCGGCCGAGCCCGGCCTCGGTCCAGTCATGCGCCCCGAAGACGATGGCCGCCGTCGCCTCGCGGTCGAGCAGCCGCGGGCCGGGCCGGGGCGCCGCGGCGCGCATGCCGGGCGCTCAGCCGCGGATGAGCTCGGTGATCCGGAGGGCCGCGGCGGCGTCGATGCCCTCGACCTTGGCCTTGAGGCTGCCCGTCCGGCCGTCGCGCTCGATGGTGATGGAGGCCTGCTTTCGGCTCCGCAGCCAGGCGGCGATGCCCTGGGCGATGGCGACGGCCGCGCCGGAGCTGGCGAGCACCGTCACCACCGATCCGAGATCCATGCTGTCCGCAGCGGCCTTGCTGCGCTCGGCCTCGAGGACGCCGTCGGCCTCCCGCAGCCGGTCGGCGAGCGCCTCGGCCGCCTGGCCCGCGCCGGCCTGGTCCGAGGACGCAACGACGAAGCGGTATTCCTGCCTGTCCATGCCACGGCGCCTCCACCCGAGGGTGGAAAGTATACGATCCGGCAAGGGCAGCGACAGCGCTTTGGCGCACAGCGCGCCGCCCGCCTGACGCCCCCGCCGTTGCCCTGCCGCGGCTTGGCCGCGGCAGGCTGTGACGCATCTGCGACCCTAAGGGACTCCCGGGGCCCCCGCGGCGTCGCGCAGCGACGTCGTGGGGATCGTATTACCCCTCCAGCCGGTAGTTCGGCGCCTCGCGGGTGATCGCCACGTCATGCACATGGCTCTCCCGCAAGCCGGCGCCGGTGATGCGGCGGAAGCGGGCATTGGTCTGCATCTCGGCGATGGTGGCGTTGCCGGTATAGCCCATGGCCGCCCGCAGCCCGCCGACGAGCTGGTGCACCACCGCGCCGACCGGGCCCTTGTAGCCGACCCGGCCCTCGATCCCCTCCGGCACCAGCTTGAGGGAATCCTGCACCTCCTGCTGGAAGTAGCGGTCGGCCGAGCCGCGCGCCATGGCGCCGAGCGAGCCCATGCCGCGATAGGATTTGTAGCTCCGCCCCTGGTAGAGGAAGACCTCGCCCGGCGCCTCGTCGGTGCCGGCGAAGAGGCTGCCCATCATCACGCAATCCGCCCCGGCGGCCACCGCCTTGGCGATGTCGCCCGAGGTGCGGATGCCGCCATCGGCGATGGCCGGCACCCCATGCGCCCGCGCCGCCGCCGCGCTCTCCAGCACCGCCGTGAGCTGCGGCACGCCGACGCCGGCGACGATGCGGGTGGTGCAGATCGAGCCCGGGCCGATGCCGATCTTCACCGCATCCGCCCCGGCGGCGATCAGCGCCTCCACCCCCTCCGGCGTCGCCACGTTGCCGGCCACCACCTGCACCGCGTTCGACATGCGCTTGATGCGCTCGATCGCCGCCAGCACGCCGCCGGAATGGCCATGCGCGGTATCGACCACGACGACATCCACCTCGGCGGCGATCAGCGCCTCCACCCGGCGGATGCCGTCCTCGCCGACGCCGGTCGCGGCGGCGACGCGCAGCCGGCCGAGCGCGTCCTTCACCGCATTCGGGTTGGCCTGCGCCTTGTCCATGTCCTTGACGGTGACGAGGCCGATGCAGCGCCCCGCCTCGTCGGTGACCAGCAGCTTCTCGATGCGGTGGCGGTGCAGCAGGGCGCGCGCCTCGTCCGGCGTCACCTCGGCCGAGGTGGTCACCAGGTTGTCGCGCGTCATCAGCTCGTAGACCCGCGTCGCCGGGTCGTTGGCGAAGCGGACGTCGCGGTTGGTGATGATGCCGACCAGACGGCCGGCCTCGCCGTTCTTGCTGCGCTCGACCACCGGGATGCCGCTGATCCGGTGCTGCTCCTGCAGGGCGCGGACATCGGCCAGGGTCTGGTCGGGATGGATGGTGACCGGGTTCACCACCATGCCGCTCTCGAACTTCTTCACCCGCCGGACCTGCGCCGCCTGCTCCTCCGGCGTCATGTTCTTGTGGATGACGCCGATGCCGCCGGCCTGGGCCATGGCGATGGCCATCGGCGCCTCGGTCACCGTGTCCATGGCGGCGGCGACGAGGGGGATGTTCAGCGCGATCTCGCGCGTCATCCGCGTCCGCGTGTCGGTCTGGTTCGGCAGCACGGCGGAATAGGCGGGGACGAGCAGCACGTCGTCGAAGGCATAGGCCTCCTCGATGACGAGGCTGCGGCGGCGGCCTTCGGGGCCGATGGCGCCCGAGGGGGCGTCCGGGACGGAGTCGGGTGCCATGGCAGACCTTTCGCGCGCGGGCGCGGTCTTCGCAACAGCGCCCGCCATCGGGGCGAGGATCGCGCCAACGGCGAAGCGGCACGAACCGCGGCCTTGGCGGCTCCCCATAGACCCATCGGCCGCGCCGCGGCAAGCCGTGAGGCCCGGGGCGGCGCGCATTGGCGCCGTGCGCCGGACGCGGGTCGGCCCTCCCCCCCCGGTCAGCCCGCCGGGCGGAAGCCGGTGGCGACGACGTAGAGCTCGCTGCTGCCCTTGCGGCTGGCCGGCGGCTTGACGTGCCGCACCGCGGCGAAATGCCGCTTTAGCAGGTCGAGCAGCCCCTTCTCGCTGCCGCCCTGGAAGACCTTGGCGACGAAGCCGCCACCGGGCGCCAGCACCTTGAGCGCGAAGTCGAGCGCCAGCTCGGCCAGCGCCATGATGCGCAGATGGTCGGTCGCGTTGTGGCCGGTGGTGTTCGGCGCCATGTCGGAGAGGACGAGGTCGGCCTGGCCGGCCAGCGCCGCGCGCACCGCCTGCTCGGCCGCCGCCTCCTGGAAATCGCCCTGCAGCAGGATGGCGCCCGGCAGCGGGTCCATGGCCAGCAGGTCGAGCGCGACGACGCGGCCGGCGGGGCCGATCCGCTGCAGCGCCACCTGCGTCCAGCCGCCCGGCGCGGCGCCGAGATCGACCACCCGCGCCCCGGGGCGGAGAAGCCGGACGCGGTCGTCGATCTCGACCAGCTTGAAGGCGGCGCGGGAGCGGTAGCCGGCGGCCTGGGCGGCGCGGACATAGGGGTCGTTCAATTGCCGCTCCAGCCATTTCTGGCTGGCGGTGCTGCGGCCCTTGGCGGTGCGCAGGCGCGTGGCGACGCCGCGGCCGGCGGTGGGCGGTCCCTTCATCGCATATCCGTGAGATCAGGGCCCGTGGCGACGCGCCAGGGCGGGGCGCTGCTCGCGCCAGGGCTGGCGACAGGCCCGCATCATCCGCAGCAGCATGCCCTCGCGCAACCCGCGATCGGCGACGGTGAGCGTCGGCACCGGCCAGACCCGGCGGATGGCGGCATAGACGGCGCAGCCGGGCAGCACGAAATCCACCCGGTCCGGCCCGACGCAGGGATGCGCGGCGAGCCCGGCGCGGCCGAGGGCGAAGAGGTCGCCGAGCGCCTGGTCCGCCACCTCGATGTCGAGCACCCGGCCATCGACCAGCGGCCGGCGGTAGCGCGGCAGGGCCAGCGCCACGCCGGCCAGCGTCGTCACCGTGCCGCTGGTGCCGATCAGCCGCACGCCGCCGGCGCGGATCTCCTGGCCGATGCAATGCACGCGGTCGAAGCGGCGGAGATGCTCGGCCACCTCCTCCACCACCGCGGCGAAGCCCTCCTCGGTGAAGCAGGAGGCGCCGGCGCGCTCGGCCAGGGTGACGACGCCGAGCGGCATGGAGACATAGCCGATCAGCTCGGCCGGGGCCTGGCCGCCCTGCGGCCCGGCCGGGGGCACGCGGATCCAGGCGATCTCGGTGCTGCCGCCGCCGATATCGAAGAGCAGCGCCCGCCGGTCCTGCTGCTCGAGCAGCGGCGAGCAGCTCTCCATCGCCAGCTCGGCCTCCTCGCGGGCCGAGATGATGCGCGGGCGCAGCCCGGTCTCGGCCTCGACGCGGGCGAGGAAGGCGGGGCCGTTGCCGGCGCGGCGGCAGGCCTCGGTGGCGACGGCCTGGAAATGCCGCACCGGCCGGCGCGCCAGCTTCTCGGCGCAGGCGGCGAGCGCGGCGATGGCGCGGTCCATGGCGGCCTCGGAGAGCCGGCCGGTCGCCGCCAGCCCCTCGCCGAGGCGGACGATGCGGCTGAAGCTGTCCACCACGCGGAAGCCGAGGCCGACCGGGGCGCCGACCAGCAGGCGGCAATTGTTGGTGCCGAGATCGAGCGCGGCGAAGGTCGGGCCGGCGAAGCCGCCGCACCGGGCCGCGGCCACGGCCTGCCGCTCGGGCGCGGCATCCGTCGGCAGGGGCAGGCCCAAGGTGCCGAATGTGGCGGTATCGTCTGGCATGGCCCCGGGCCTTGCTGGCCCATCCTCCTCGTTTGCGTCGCTCCGGCGTCGCTTCGCCGGTCATCGTCCCGGAATGTGGGGAGCCGGGCAAGCGGTTTCGACGGCTGGGGGTGTTGCGGAGCCCGGGGTGAAGTGTTAGCAGAGCCGCCCTGCCGCCAAGCGGCGCGCGGGTCCCGCTGGGGGATAGTTTAACGGTAGAACTCCCGACTCTGACTCGGGCAGTCTTGGTTCGAATCCAGGTCCCCCAGCCAATCTTTCCGCCAGCCCGTACCGGCCTCCTCTGCGCATCGCGAAGGCGAGATCGGCCGCGCTCCCGTCAGCGCCCCGGCGCCGGCTGCCGGGGGGCCGCGACCGCCTCGCCGCAGCTCACGCTGGCGATCCCCGCGGGCGCGTCGGATCGCTCCGGCAGGCCGGCCAGCGCCAGGCCGCGCAGAAGCGCCATCGGCAGCGCCGCGCATCTCCTCTAGGCTGCCTCCGTCCAAGACAAGACGGAGAAGACCCATGGCCCTCACCCGGCGCCAGGCGCTCGCCACGACCCTCGGCGCGGCCGCCGGCGGCAGCATCCTCCGCGCCCAGGCGCAGACCGGCGGCGGCAGCGCCCGGCCGAAGCTGAAGCTCGGCATCATCACCGACCTCGCCGGCCCCTATGCCGACCTCAACCGCCCCTCCATGGCCTGCGCGCAGCAGGCGCTCGAGGATTTCGACACCGCCGGCCGCGGCTGGGATGTCGAGATCCTGCTCGGCCAGCATTTCGACAAGGCGGACAACGCCGTCACCATCGCCCGGCAATGGTTCGACCGCGAGGGCGTCGACGCGCTGCTCGACGTCAACACCTCGGCCACCTCGCTCGCCGTCTCGGCCGTCGCGCGGGAGAAGAACAAGCCGCTGCTGCTCTCCGGCCCCGGCACCACCGAGCTGACCGGCAAGCAATGCTCGCCGAACACCGTGCACTGGACCTGGGACACCTACATGCTCGCCCGCTCCAGCGGCACCGCGGTGGTGCGGCGCGGCGGGACGAGCTGGTTCTTCGTCGCCGCCGACTACTCCTTCGGCCAGCAGCTGGTGCGGGACGCCTCGGCGGTGGTGGAGGCGCGGGGCGGCAAGGTGCTCGGCAGCAGCTTCTACCCCTTCCCCACCACCACCGACTTCTCCTCCCTGCTGGTGCGGGCGAAATCCTCCGGCGCCAAGGTGCTGGCCCTCGGCAATGCCGGGGCCGACATGCAGAACTGCATCAAGCAGGCGCATGAATTCGGCCTCAACCGCTCCATGACCATCGTCAGCCTGCTGACCTACGACACGGATGTGCGCGTGCTCGGCCTGGAGGTGGCGCAGAACCTGATGACCACCCAGGCCTATTACTGGGACCTCAACGACCGCACCCGCGCCTTCAATGCCCGGGTGAAGCCGAAGACGCCCGAGCTCTGGCCGAACATGGCGAATGCCGGGATCTACGCCCAGACGCTGCACTACCTGAAGGCGGTGGCCGATATGGGCATCCCGGCGGCGAAGGCGGATGGCGCCGCGGTGATCGCCCGCATGAAGGCCATGCCGACCGACGACGACTGCTTCGGCCCCGGCCGCATCCGCGAGGATGGCCGCAAGCTGCATCCGGGCTACCTGATGCAGGTGAAGACCCCGGCCGAGAGCCGCGAGAAGCACGACGTGCTGAAGCTGCTCGAGACGGTCTCGCCCGAGGAGGCCTTCCGGCCGCTGCAGGAGGGCGGCTGCCCCTTCGTGAAGGCGTGATGGGTCCGGCCCTCGGGCGCCGGGCGCACGCCTCCGGCTTGCCTGGCTGCGCGGCATAGGCCTCGGACCGGTCATGCGACCGGTCCGTTGATAGGTCGCTGGCCCTCAGGCGCCGGGCGCAAGCCTCCAGCTTGCTTGGCTGCGCGCCATGAGGCGCGGGCCCCGTTCGGGGCCGCGGACCGGTCATGCGACCGGTCCGTTGGTAAGTCAGTGGCCCTCAGGCGCCGGGCGCAAGCCTCCGGCTTGCCTGGCTGCGCGCCATGAGGCGCGGGCCCCGTTCGGGGCCTCGGACCGGTCATGCGGCCGGTCCGTTGGCATGTCCTGGGCCCTCAGGCGCCGCCCTCGCTGCTGCGGAAGGCGATGGCGTTGCGCAGCGCATGGACGATGAGCTCCATGCGCTGCTCGAACCCCGCCGCCGCGGCGTCGCGCCCGGCCTGCTCGGCGCCGACCACGCCGCGCAGCACCGAGGCCTCGAGCTGCGCCGCCATCTCCTCCATCGAGCGCAGCGCCGTCGCCGCGCCGCCGCCCTCCACCGCGGCGCGCAGCACGGCGATCTCGCCGAAGGCCGCGGCGAGCGCGGTCTCGAGCGCGATGATCTCGCCGCGCAGCGTCTCCGCCTCCTTCGATGCCATCGCCCCGTTCCTCTCCGGCCAGGGGCAGGAGGTGGACCCCGCGGGCCGGCGGCGCAAGCCGGGCGCTTCCGCATCCCGCCGCCCGACCATAGGCTGGCCGAAAACCGGAGGACCCCCCGCATGCGCGCCGCCATCTTCCGCCAGGGCGACTTCACCGTCGGCTCCATCCCCGACCCGGTGCTGGCCGAGGGCCAGGTGCTGGTCCGCACCCGCGCCTGCGGCATCTGCGGCTCCGACCTGCATGCGGCGACCCAGACCGAGGCCTTCGTCGACGTCGCGCGCCGCTCCGGCGGCCGCTTCGCCATGGTGCAGGACCGCGACATCGTCTTCGGCCATGAATTCGTCGGCGAGGTGGTGGCCAACGGCCCCGGCACCGAGGGCCGCTTCGCCCCGGGCAGCCTCGTCACCTCGGTGCCGCTGACCATCGTCGCGCAGCGGGTGGAGGGCATCGGCTACAACCCGGAGGTGCCCGGCGCCTTCGCCGAATACCTGCCGCTCGCCGAGCGCATGCTGCTGCCGGTGCCGGCGGGCCTGGACCCCGACCACGCCGCGCTGGTCGAGCCGATGGCGGTCGGGCTGCACGCCGTTGAGCATGGCCGCGTCGCCGCCGGCGAGGCGGCGCTGGTCGTCGGCTGCGGCCCGATCGGCCTCGCGGTCATCGCCGCGCTGAAGCTGAAGGGCGTGGCGCCGGTGATCGCCAGCGACTTCTCGCCGGCGCGGCGGGCGCTGGCCGCGCGCATGGGCGCCGACCTCGTCCTCGACCCCGCCGCGGAGCCGGTCGCGGCGCGGCTGGAGCAGGCGATCACGCCGGCGGGCTTCGACGGCAGCCGCTATGCCCAGTTGCTCGGCCTCTCGCCGCCGCGGCAGCCGGTGGCGATCTTCGAATGCGTCGGCATCCCCGGCATCCTGCAGCAGCTCCTCGAGCTGGCGCCGGCCGGGGCGCGCATCATCGTCGTCGGCGTCTGCATGGAGCCCGACCGCTTCGAGCCCTTCTTCGGCATCGTCAAGCAGCTCGGGATGCAGTTCGTCCTCGGCTACACGCCGGCGGAATTCGCCGCGACGCTCGGCCATATGGCGGCCGGCCGCATCGATGTGGCGCCGCTCATCACCGGCCGCGTCGGGCTCGACGGCGTGCGCCAGGCCTTCCGCGACCTCGCCAGCCCGGAGCGGCATTGCAAGGTGCTGGTGGAGCCCTGGCGGTAGCGGGCGCGGCGGGTCCGGCCCAGGGACGCGGCAAGACCGCCGCCCCTATTCCGCGGCCAATCGATGACCGGCGACGGCCTCCTGCTCCGGGACATGCCGCAGGGGCACCGCCGCGTCCCCGATCTGGATGACGATGTTCCGGCGCGGCGAGGCCGAGGCGTTCATGCCGCCGCCATGCAGCACCTTCGGATGGACGAGCACCAGGTCGCCGGGGTCGCAGCCGACCGTGACAGCCTCCGCCGGCCGCCAGTCCCCCGGTGGAGACCTCCCATGCGCTTCGTCGTCCCGCAGGCGGTGGGAGCCCGGAACGAAGGTCGTTGCGCCTCCGACGCCGGACATGCCGTCGAGGCAGACCATCGCACGGACGAAGCACAAGGTTGCGGGACAGGCATAGCCATTCGGATAATCGCGGTGCCAGCCGATGGCCCGGCCGAAGCGCGGATGCTTGATGGTCACGTTCATGAAATGGGCGGCGACATCCCGCACGCCGACCGCCGCGCGCGCAGCGGCGATCAGCGGCGGCTGGTCGAGAAGCATCCAGAACACCGGATCGAAGGCGACGGGATCGCCGAGGATGAAGATCGCGTCGCCGACCTCGGACGCCGCGACGCCGCCACGCTGCGCGGCCGGCAGGTCCCGCTCCAGGGTGAGGCGCTCGCGCAGATGCGGCGGGAGGTCATGGACGGCATCCTGCACGCGCTGCACCGCCGCCCGCAGCGCGGCCAGGAGCGGCGCCGGGACCGTCCCGCGAACCACGGCGAAGCCGGTCTGGGCGAAGCCCGCCCTGTCGAAGCGACAGTCCATCGGGGGCGCCGGGCAGGCCGCCGTCAGTCCACCCTGAAGCCGCTCTTCTCCACCACCGGCCGCCAGCGCTCGATGTCCTCGGCGAGGATCCGCCCCAGCTCGGCCGGCGTCGAGACCTCCGGCTCCAGCCCGATGGCCAGCAGCTGCGCCTTCGCCTCCGCCTCCATCGTCGCCGCGGCGAGCTCGTCGCGCAGCGCCGCGACCATCGGCGCCGGCGTGCCGGCCGGGGCGTAGAAGGCGTAGAAGCCGAAGCTCGCCTGGTCGGGATGGCCGAGCTCGGCGATGGTCGGGATATCGGGCGTCGTCGCGCCGCGCCGGGGGCCGGAGGTGAGGACGATCCGCAGCTTGCCGTCGCGGTGGAAGGTGAGGAAATCCGAGACGCCGCCGCAGCCGGCCGCGATATGCCCGGCGCTGAGATCGGCGATCACCGGCGCCGCGCCGCGATAGCCGACCGGCTCCAGCGCCAGGCCGAAGGCGCCGCCGAGCTGCAGGCCGAAGAAATGCGTCGAGGAGCCGAGCGCCGTGCTGCCGAAGCTGCCGCGCCGCGCATCCGCCTTCACCCAGGCGACATACTCCTCGAAGCGGCCGAAGGGCAGGTTCGGCGAGAGCACCCAGCAGGTCTGCACCGTGCCGGTCAGGGTGACGGGCGCGAAATCGGTGCGCGGGTCGAAGGGCAGCCGGCGGAAGGTGAGCACCGGCTGCACCGTCGAGGCGCTCGGCGCGAAGAGCAGCGTCGTGCCGTCGGGCGGCGCGTATTTCAGCGCCTCGCAGGCGACGGTGCCGCTCGCCCCGGCGCGGTTCTCGATGACGACGTTGCGCAGCGCGCCGCGCCGCCGCAGCGCCTCGGCGATGACGCGGCCCATCACATCGGTGCCGCCGCCCGGCGGGAAGCCGACCAGCACGCGGACCACGCCCTGCGGCAGGGCCGCCCGGGCGATGGCGGGCGCGGCCAGCACTGCACCGCCCGCGCGCAGCAGGCTCCGCCTTGGCAGGGACATGGATTCCTCCCGATCGCTCGCTCGCGCCGGTTCTGCGCCGGCGCATCCTGGACCCGGGAAGGCTGCGGCGCGCGGCCCCGCGCTGTCAACGCGGCGCTGCCTGCCACCGGCCCTCGCGCGCCGGGCGCGAGCCTCCGCGTCGCCTGGCGGCGCGACACAGGGTGCGAGCCCCGTCCGGGGCCGCGGACCGGTCTTGAGACCGGCCCACGGGTTTCACGCCAGGGGCCGCCCCGCCGCCGCCGCCACCTCGGCCAGCAGCCGGGCCTCGCCCTCCTCGTAGCGCGGGGAGAGATGGAACGGCTCGATCCGCCCCGCCCCGGCGGCGCGCGCGATCTCGCCGGCGGCCTGGGTCGTCAGGTGGCGGCGGTCGCGGGCATGCGCGGCATCCGCGGCGGCGAAGGGCGCCTCGATGAAGAGGATGTCGGCGCCCTGCGCCAGCGCGATGGCCGCCGCGCGGTTGGCCGGGGTGTCGGCGAAATCGGTGAGGTAGGCGAGGCGCTGGCCGGGCGTGACCTCGACCAGGTCGCGCAGCGCGCCGAGCGGCAGGGTGGTGGCCGCCGGCTCCTCCCCGGGCCCCTCCCCTCGCCCCTCCCCTGGCCCTCCCCGGGGCGCCGCGACGGCGATCGGAGTCGCATCCGGCGCCCCCTCCCGCACCGCCTGCTTCAACCGCGTCAGCCAGGGCCCGACCGGCAGACCGCGCGCCTCGAGCCGGGTGCGCCAGACATTGATGCGCATCGCCTCCGACACCGCGAAGCCGAGGCAGGGCGTGCCGTGGTCGAGCACCGCCGCCTGCAGCCGCAGCGCGCCGAGCGTCAGCACCGTGCCGTCCGCCGCGGCGGGCTGCGGCGGCAGCGCCTCCGGCCGGAAGCCGGTCTGCAGACGGAAGCGGCGGCGCGGCCAGAGGGGGCCCTCCGTCACCTCCGTCACCTCGAAGGCGAGGACCGGCGCGATGCGGTCGACGAGGTTCCAGGTATAGGCCTGCAGCCGGTGCCAGAGCCGCGCCGCGAAGCCCGCCGGCCCGACCACCTGCACCACCCGCTCCCGCCCGATCAGCAGCCGCAGCAGCCGGTCGAAGCCGGCCCAGTGGTCCATATGCGCGTGCGAGACGCCGAGCAGCCCGGTGCGCAGCAGCTGCCGCGGCGCCAGGCCGGAGAGGTCGCCGCAATCGAGCAGCACCGCCTCGCTCTGGTGCAGCGCCTCCAGCCAGAGGCCGGGATCGCCGGTCCGCCCATTCAGCAGGCAGGGATGCAGGGTGGCGCGCATGGCCGCCGGAGTGCCACGGCGCGGCCGGATGGTCGAGCGGGGCCGGCCCGATCGGGGCCGCGGCCGGGAAAGCGCGCCCGGGAAAGCGCGCCCGGGAGAGCGCGCGCCGGCGGGGCGGCCAGGCGGGGCGGCCAGGCGGGCGGCGGGCCGGCTTGCCTCCGCCGCGCCGGGCTGGCATCGCTGCGCCGCCGCTCCCGCCCCTCCAGGCACGCCCGGGCGGCCCCCGCCGCGGGGCCCGCGGATCGCAATGCCTGGACCGGGAGCAGCGGCCATGCCGGAGCTGCGCGCGGCGGCCGAGAGCTTCCTGCTCGCCTTCCCCGCCCTCTTCTCCATCGTCAACCCGATCGCCGCCGCGCTCATCTTCGCCCAGGTCACCGCCCGGCTGCGGCATGCCGACCGGGTGCTGCTGGCCGGGCGGATCGCCGCCTATTCGGCCGCCATCCTGCTCGGCGCGCTCTGGACGGGGGCCTATGTGCTCGGCTTCTTCGGCATCAGCCTCGCGGCGCTGCGGATCGGCGGCGGGCTGGTCGTCGCGGTCCGCGCCTGGGACCTGCTGGCGGCGCCGGAGCGGACGGAGGAGCGCAAGCAGGACCAGGCCAGCGAGGCGGAGGGCGAGCCGGCCGGCGACATCGCCTTCTTCCCGCTCACCATGCCCTTCACCACCGGGCCGGGCTCCATCTCGGTCGCGGTCGCGCTCGGCGCCAACCGCCCGGTGACGGGCCCCGGGGGCGGCGGCTGGGCCGAGGTGGCGCCCTTCGCCGCCGGCCTCTCCCTCGCGGCGCTCGCCGTCGCCGGGCTGGTCTGGCTGGCCTATCGCTCGGCGGATGCGGTGGTCGGGCTGCTCGGCCAGTCGCGGGTCCGCATCCTCACCCGGCTCGCAGCCTTCCTCATGCTCTGCATCGGCGTGCAGATCGTCCTCGGCGGCGTCACCGAGGTGCTGCGGCCGCTGCTCGCGCGGTAGGGCATGTCATAGTCGGGGCATCGGCACCCGTCCGAGCGCCTCCGCTCGAACGGGATCTGCGCTCGACCACGCGCCGCTCGCCCGGGTGCGCGGCCCGACGGCGCGCCGTCGGGCCGCCTGGGTCACGCCCCGGCGCCGGCCCGCCTCAGCCCTCCCCCTCAGGCAGCGGCGGCGGCGCGGCGCCGGCGAGCAGCGCGAGGCGCGCCGTGGCGAGGATGCCGCCGCCGCCCCGCTCCGGCCGCAGCAGGAAGAGCAGGAAGGAGCGGCCGGTGACCATGTAGGGATGGCCGAACTCGAAGGGCTCCGGCTCCTCGAGGTCGGGGCGGTTGGTGTCGATCAGCAACTGCCAGCGCTGGCCCTGCGGCGGCTCCGGCAGGGAGAACTCCACCACGTCGTGATGCGCGTTCAGCACCAGCAGCAGGGTGGCGTCGCCGGCCGGGCGGCGGATGCCGGTGGCCTGGGCGCGGCCGTCCAGCAGCAGGCCGAAGCAGCGGGTGTTGGCATCGTCCCAGTGCTCGGCCTCCATCTCGGTGCCGGCGGGGGTCAGCCAGGTGGCGTCCTTGACGCCGGCCGCCTCGTTCAGCGTCCCGGTCAGGAAGCGGCCGCGGCGGAGCACGGGGAAGCTCTGGCGCAGCGCGATCAGCTTGCGGGCGAAGGCGGCGAGCGCCCGCCCGTCGGCGTCGATCCCCTGCCAGTCCACCCAGTTCAGCGCGTTGTCCTGGCAATAGGTGTTGTTGTTGCCCTTCTGGGTGCGGCCGAACTCGTCGCCCGCCAGGATCATCGGCGTGCCCTGGGAGAGCAGCAGCGTCGCCAGCATGTTGCGCTTCTGCCGCTCGCGCAGCGCCCGGATCTCCGGGTCGTCGGTCGGCCCCTCGACGCCGTGGTTCCAGGAGAGGTTGTGCGAGTGGCCGTCGCGGTTGTCCTCGCCATTCGCCTCGTTGTGCTTCTCGTCGTAGGAGACGAGGTCGTTGAGGGTGAAGCCGTCATGCGCGGCGATGAAGTTCACGCTCGCCCAGGGCTTGCGGCCGCGGCGGTCGAACTTGTCGCCCGAGGCGGTGAGCCGCGCCGCCAGCTCGGCCGCCTGGCCCTCGTCGCCCTTCCAGAAGGCGCGCACGGTGTCGCGGAAGCGGTCGTTCCACTCCGCCCAGCCCGGCGGGAAGCCGCCCACCTGGTAGCCGCCCGGGCCGCAATCCCAGGGCTCGGCGATCAGCTTGACGCCCGAGAGCACCGGGTCCTGCCGGCAGGAATCGAGGAAGCCGCCGCCCTCGTCGAAGCCATAGGGCTCGCGGCCGAGGATGGTGGCGAGGTCGAAGCGGAAGCCGTCCACCCGCATCTCGGTGGCCCAGAAGCGCAGGCTGTCGGTGACCATCTGCAGCACCCGCGGATGCGACAGGTTCACCGTGTTCCCGGTGCCGGTGTCGTTGATGTAGTAGCGCTTCTGGTCGGGCAGCAGCCGGTAGTAGCTGGCGTTGTCGATGCCCTTGAAGGAGAGGGTCGGCCCGCGCTCGTTGCCCTCGGCGGTGTGGTTGTAGACCACGTCGAGGATGACCTCGAGCCCGGCATCGTGCAGCCGGGCCACCATCTCCTTGAACTCGGCGAAGGCGAAGGGCGGGTTGCGGGCGTAGCGGCGGGCCGGGGCGAAGAAGCTGAGGGAGTTGTAGCCCCAGTAATTGGTCAGCCCCTTGTCGAGCAGCGGCCCGTCATTGACGAAGCTGTGGATCGGCAGCAGCTCGACCGAGGTGACGCCGAGGCCGCGCAGGTAGTCCACCACCTCCGGCGAGGCGAGGCCGGCATAGGTGCCGCGGATCTCCTCCGGCAGGTCGGCGCGGAGCTTGGTGAAGCCCTTCACATGGGTCTCGTAGAAGATGGTGCGGTCCCAGGCGACGGCCGGCCGGCGCTCCCGCCCCCAGGTGAAGGCGGGGTCGATGACCCGGCATTTCGGCATCATCGGGGCGCTGTCGCGCTCGTCGAAGGTGGTGTCGTCCTCGCTTTCCAGCGTGTAGCCGAAGATCTCGGGGCCCCATTTCAGCTCGCCGACGATGGCGCGGGCATAGGGGTCGAGCAGCAGCTTGTTCGGGTTAAAGCGGTGGCCGGCCTCCGGCTCGTAGGGGCCGTGCACGCGGTAGGCGTAGATGGTGCCGGGCCGCGCCTCCGGCAGGTAGCCGTGCCAGACCTCGTCCGTGTACTCGGGCAGCTCCAACCGCTCCAGCTCGGTCTCGCCGGCCTCGTCGAAGAGGCAGAGCTCCACCTTGGTGGCATGCGCCGAGAAAAGGGCGAAGTTGACGCCGAGCCCGTCCCAGGTCGCGCCGAGCGGAAAGGGCTGGCCCTCCCTGACCCGCGTGCGGCGTCCCACCCGCGGCGCGCCGCCATCCTGTATCTTCGCCATGGCCCAGGCCCCCTCGCTAACTCCGGTGGGTCACAACAACGCTCGGCCCCGTTCGTTTCCGCGGTGCAGCAGCGCCGCGGCGGGAAACCGATCCGCCGGCGCGGCGCTTCATCGGCACTGCGGCAACGGCTGCCGCAGCGGAGGACACCGCCCATGACGGAACATGTCTACAAGGTGGTGGAGCTGGTCGGCTCCTCGAAGGACGGGGTGGACGACGCCATCCGCACCGCCATCACCCGCGCCGGCGAGACGGTGCGCCACCTGCGCTGGTTCGAGGTGACGCAGATCCGCGGCGTGGTCGGCAAGGGTGGCGCGATCGACTACACGCAGGTGTCGCTGAAGGCCGGCTTCACCCTCGAAGGGGACTAGCGCGCATGTACCTCGCCCGCTTCTCCTATGACGTGCTGCCGGTGCATCGGCAGCGGGCCATGGATTTCATCCGGCGCGAGGTGGCGGCCGCCGGCAAGGCCGGGCTGCGGGCCCGGCTGCTGGTGCCGCTCACCCGCGGCCAGGGCGGCGCGGCGCTGCAATTCGAGGTGGCGCTGACCAGCCTCGACCAGCTCGAGGGGCTGCGGCATCGCGGCGGCAGCGCGGCGCCGCAGGACTGGATGCATGCCTTCAGCGAGATCCTGACCGCGCCGCCGCAGGTGGAAATCCTGCGGGTGGACGGGGTGCAGGCGGGCGGCCCGCCGATCTAGGGCGGAGCCGATCGGGCGGACCCCCTGATCGGGTGGAGATGCCCTGACGATACTGCCCTGGACATGATCCGCGCACCCGTGCGAGCGGCCCATGGTCCTGGCCAGGCGGCGGGCCTGAGGCCGGCCGCGACGCGCGCGCGGGCCTCGGTCCTTCGCTGGAGCGGCGGAGCGGCCGCCATCCTGGGGCCGGTCCGCCGCCGGTCGTCCTCCGGGCCGGGATCGCGGAGGCGGGACGGGATGCATGGCCCCTCCACCGCCGCGGCGCCCGGAGGCCAGGCGCGGCGCCTGCTGCGCCGCGCCGTGACCCTGCCTGCCGTCAGGAATGGAAGACGTAGTCGCCTGCGACGAGGGTGTGGCCTGTGGCGGCGGAGACGGGGTCGAGCTTGAGGGCGATGACGTCGACGCGGTTGACATCCTCGGTGCCTGGGGTGGCGTAGACGGCGTAGTACTGGAGGCCTGCGACCTTGGCGGAGGCGCCGATGAACTCGAGATGGGCGTCGGGGCCGTAGTTGAGGA
>NZ_QLIX01000003.1 GCF_003258945.1 Roseicella frigidaeris
TGACCGCCCTGGCCGGGCCGCGGCCCGGCCAGGGCGGTCAGAAGCGGCAGGTGGGCCAGAATTCGTCAGCACTGGTGGGCCAACATTCATGGACACAGCCAATCCGCCGCATCCGGTCCCGCGGCGACCACCACCATCTCGACATTCGGCAGGCCGGGCGGCCGGACGGGGCGGCTGCCATTGCTGACGACGCGCACCGGCAGGCCGAGCCGCGTCGCCACCCGGAACACCTCCTCCCGCACCGGGCAGGCATCCCCATCCACGTAAAGGATCATGCCCCGCTATGCGGGCCGGGGCCGCCGGCCGCAAGCCCGCCGCGGCCCGGCGCGCCGCCTGCCGACGCCCCGCGGCGATGCCCGGCTGCTCGACGCCCAGGGCGGCGAGGCTCGCCAGCAGCACCAGCAGCGGGCAGGCGAGGAGGAGCAGTCCCGCATACAGCGCCTCGCTGCCCCGCCCCGGGTCCAGCCAGCCGCCCAGCCGGTCGGCGACCAGCCAGAGCACCAGCCCGTGCAGCAGGTAGAGGCTGTAGCTGGCCTGCCCCAGCCAGACCAGGGCCGGCCGGGTGAGCGCGCCGCCGAAGCCGTTGCCGCAGGCGACCGGGACGAAGACCAGCGTCAGCAGCAGCGTCGCCGGCATGGCATAGGCGGTGTCGAGGCCGAACAGCACGAGGCCGAGCGCCAGCAGGGCCGGCGGCACCGCCCAGGGGCTGGCGCATCCCGCCCGCAAGGCCGGCCGGCGCGCCACATGCGCCGCGGCGATGCCGCCGGCGAAGGAGGCCAGCACCGGCCCCTGGAAGATCCAATGCCCGCCGGCCAGCGCCAGCATGCCGGCCATCATCCCCAGGCAGGCCAGGATCGCCCCCGGCCGCGGCGCCCGGAAGACCAGCATCGCGGCC
Source organism: Roseicella frigidaeris (assembly GCF_003258945.1). Taxonomy (GTDB): domain Bacteria; phylum Pseudomonadota; class Alphaproteobacteria; order Acetobacterales; family Acetobacteraceae; genus Paracraurococcus; species Paracraurococcus frigidaeris. The sequence continues at coordinate 896 of NZ_QLIX01000003.1, forward strand.
AGCGGGAGCAGGGCGTAGAACAGCACCTCATAAGGCAGCGACCAGGCGGCATAGGCGAGCAACCGCCCGGTGCCGGCGAAGCCGTTGAGATCGGCCGGCGCCGGATAGGCGAAGAGCAGCCAGGCGCCGAGCCCCCGCAGCGTCTCGCCGGCCGGCTGCCGCCAGCGCCAGCCCCCTGCTTGCAGCACTGCCAGCAACACCCCGGCGAGCGCCAGCAGCCAGGCCGGGTAGAGCCGCCAGAGCCGACCGATCAGGAAGCCGCCCCAGTCGAGACGACCCCGCCGCGCCAGCACCCGGCCCCAGAAGAGGAAGGCCGTCACCATGAAGAACAGGGCGACCCCCACCTGCCCGAGCTGGCCATGCAGCCGCGAGGGCGGCAGCGCCCAGCCGCGGCCGAGCAGGAAGAACCAGGTGATGACCGCGTGGTGGACGAAGACGCTGAGGGCGAGGAGCCCGCGCAGCCCGTCCAGCGCCGGGGTGCGGCCCGCCTCGGCCGCGAGCAGCCCGCGCGCCGCCGGCGAGAGCCGCAGCACCAGCCCTGCGGCGGCGAGCGCCAGGCCCAGCAGCCCGAGGACGAGAAGCGGCGAGAGGATCATGGGGCCGAGGCGGTTCCCGATGCAGGCGCACGGCCGGGCGGGACGCCGAGCGGGCGGGGCCTCCCTATCCCCCGGCGCCCGGCGGCCTGCAAGCAGGCCGACGCGGCGCAGCGGCGTCCCGGGCGGCGCCCTCAGCGCACGCGCAACTCCGCCCTGGCCGCCTCCCCGGCCGCGTCCAGCACCGTCACCCGGTAGAAGCCGGGGCCGGGCGGCGTCCAGGCCGCCTCGCGCCGCGCCGGCTCGGCCGGCAGGGGGCTGCCGTCGACGAGGAAGGTGAGCGGCCGCCGCCCGCCCGCGGCGCGCAGCGTCACCGGCTCGCCCGCCGCCGCGAGCACCGCCCCGGGTGGCGGGAAGGCGAGGCGCAGGCGATCGAGCGCCGCCCCCGCCGCCGCCTGGGCGGGCCGCGCCGGCAACCCGGCGCGCGGCGCCGGCGGCAGGCGCTCGAAGAGCCGGGCGAGCAGCGGCAGCGCCAGCCGGGCGCCGGTCGCCCCGGGGATCGGCGTGCCATCCGGCCGACCGACCCAGACGCCGGCGACATGCCCGGCATCCATCCCCATCGCCCAGGCATCCCGCCCGCCCCAGCTCGTCCCGGTCTTCCAGGCGATGCCCGCCGGCCCGCCACCGGGAAAGGGCTGCACCAGGATGGCGGCGGCGAGATCGGCGGCGGAGGGCGCGAAGACCGGCCGCGCCGCCGCCTCCGGCCCGGGCAGCAGCCGCAGCGGCGCCGCCCGGCCATGGTCGCCGAGCGCGGCATAGAGCGCGGTCATCTCCCGCAGCGTCGTGCCGAGGCCGCCGAGCGCCAGCGGCAGGGCGGGGTCGGCGCCGGGCGGCAGGCGCGGCGGCGCCCCGGCCGCCTTCAGCGCCGCGGCGAAGCGGATCGGGCCGAGCGCATCGAGCAGCGCGACGGCCGGCAGGTTCAGCGATTGCCGCAGGGCATCGGCCACCGTGACCCGCCCGGCGAAGCCGCGGTCGAAATTCTCCGGCGCATAGCCGCCGAAGCGGCGCGGCAGGTCGGCCAGCAGCGTCTCCGGTCCGGCCAGCCCGGCCTCGAAGCCGAGGGCATAGAGCGCCGGCTTCAACGCCGAGCCGGGCGAGCGCACCGCCCGTGTCAGGTCGAGCGAACCGGCCCGCCTCGCCGAGCCGAATTCGCCGCCGACCAGGGCGCGCACCGCATGCGCGCGCAGGTCGGCGACCAGCAGCGCCACCGTGGCGCGCTCCGGCAGGCCGCGCAGCGCCTCGGCGGCGATCGCCTCGGCGGCGCGCTGCAGGGGCAGGTCGAGGGTGGTGACGATCCGGGCCGCCGCCGCGTCCGCCGCTGGCGCGTGATCGCCTGACCCCGGTCCCTGAACCCGGGTGACCGGATCCTGGGCCAGCTCCCGCGCCAGATGCGGCGCCAGGCGCGGCATGGCCAGCCGGGCGCGCGGCACCGGGCCGGCCTCGTCCGGACCGGGGCCGGCCAGGGCGGGCGCGTGGCGGCGGAGCAGCGTGGCGCGCGCCGCCGCGGCGGCCTCGGGGTGGCGGTCCGGCCGCAGCGCCTCGGGCCGGCGCGGGATGGCGACCAGCAGCGCCGCCTCGGCCGGGCCGAGCCCCGCGGCCGGGCGGCCGAACCAGGCCAGCGCCCCGGCCCGCACCCCTTCGAGGTTGCCGCCCATCGGCGCCAGGGTCAGCCAGAGGCCGAGGATCTCGTCCTTGGAGAAGCGCGCCTCGAGCTGCAGGGCGCGGAGGATCTCGATCGCCTTGCTGCGGAGCGTGCGTGGCCGCGGCTCCAGCAGCCGCGCCGCCTGCATCGTCAGGGTCGAGCCGCCGGAGACGACGCGGCCGGCGCGCAGCCATTGCAGCGCGGCGCGGCCGAGCGCCAGCGGATCGACGCCGGGATGCTGGCGGAAGCGCCGGTCCTCGGCCGCCAGCAGCAGCGCCAGCAGCTCGGGCGGCACGTCGCGCACATCCGTCCGCAGCCGCCAGACGCCGCCCGGCGCCGGCAGCACGGAGAGCAGCCGCCCCTCGCGGTCCAGCACCTCCGTCCCCACTGCCCGGAAGCGCGAGAGATCCGGCGGCAGCGCCCGATCGAGGGCCAAGGCCAGCGCCAGGACCAGCGCCAGGACCAGCGCCAGGACCACCCCCAGGGAGAGCGCCGCCGCGCCGGCCAGCCGCCCGCCCCACCGCCCGCCGCCGGCCGGCGCCGTCACCGCGGCGGCGCCGGGCGCAGCGGCGGCTGGGCCTGCGATGGAGCCTGCGGCTGGGTCTGCGGCGGGGCCGGCGCCGGGTCGTCCGGCCCCAGCACCGCGACGCGGCCGGTGTTCTGCCGCGCGAAGAAGGCGGGCCGCACCATGTCCTCCACCTGCGCCCCCGGCAGCTCGAAGCGCCCGGCGGTCACCGCCCGCAGCCGCACCGCCAGGCGGAACTCCGGCTCCTGCGGCGTCAGCTCGAGCGCCGCGGCGAAGCGGTCGTCGAGCGCCGGCATCGCCTCCGTCTCGCTCAGCGGGCCGAGCCAGGGCATGCCCGGCACCTCCTCCCCGGCCAGCCGGCCGAGGATCTCCCAGCCCGCCGGCAGCCCCTGCTGCACCAGCGCCCGCACCGGCTGGCCGCTCTCGTTGCGGCCTTCCAGCAGCAGCACGAAGACCTGGTTCTGGCGCAGCTGGTCGAGATCGACCGGCTGCCCGGCGGCATCGAGGAAGCGGCGGCTGATGCGCAGCCCGCTGCGCCCGGCCGGGGCGGGCTGGACGGGGATGCCGGTGACCGAGAGGCTGGCCCAGAACGGCGCCTCGCCGAGGTTGCGGGCCCGGCCGGGGGCCGTCAGGGCGAGGGCGAGGAGCGGCGCCGGCGGCTGCTCCCGCCCATCCAGCGCCAGCCGCACCGGCCGCCCGTCCCGCCCCAGCACGGCGGCGGCGGCCACCCCCCAGGCCTGCTCCTGGGTGCTGATGCGCGCCGGGGCGAAATCCGGCCCCGGCAGGCGGGCGATCGCCTCCGGCAGGCGCCCGGCCAGCACGCCGCTCTCGCGCAGCAGCAGCGCCACCGCCAGGGCGTCGCGCGCGGCGCTGCCATAGTCGTAGATCCAGCCCTCCCGCGCCGGCGCCTGCAGCGCCGCCGCGAAGGCCTGCTCCGCCCGCGCCCGGTCGCCGGCGTGGGCGAAGGCGGCGCCGAGCTGCGCCCGGGCGAGCGGCGTCGGCAACGCCTCGAGCTGCTCCAGCAGCCGCCGCGCCGCGCCGGGCCGCGGCTGGCCGGCCAGGGCCAGCACGTGCAGCCGATAGGCCTGGGCGGCCATGGCCTCCGGCGTGTCGGGCGCCACGTCCTCGGCCTGCTCGGCGATGGCCTGGAGCGCCGCGGCCAGCGCCGCCTCCGGCAGGGCGGCGCCGGCGGCCTGCGCCCGCAGCAGCGCCTCCACGGCATAGGCGCCGGTCCATTCCTCCGCCTCGCCCTGCGCCGACCACAGGCCGAAGCCGCCGTCGAAGCGCTGCTTGTCGAGCACCTGCTGCGCCGCCCGCTGCATCCGGGCCGCCCCCGCCTCCGCCGCCTCGCCCCAGCCGGGCGCCAGGGCGAAGGCGAGCAGGCGGGAGGCGGATTGCTCCAGGCAGCCGAAGGGGTAGCGCTCGAGCTGCTGCAGCATCCCGGTCGCGTCGTAGCGCACCGGGCCGCCGAAGCGGGCGGTGGCGACCCAGCTTCCCGCCACCCAGCGCCCGGGATCGAGCGGCAGCGCCCGCTCCGCCCCGGGCGGGATCTCCTGCGCCGCCACGTCGGTGGCCAGGGGCCGGGAGGACCGCACCGTGATCCGCGCCTCGCGCAGCGCCCGGAACCCGTCCGGCCCGCTGACGGCGAGGCGCAGCACCCCCTCCCCGCTGGCGGTCGCGCGCAGCGCGCTCGCCGGCAGGGCCCGCGCCCCGGGCGCCAGGCTGGCGGCGAGGCGGGCCGGGCCGGCGAGCCCGATCGCCCCCTCGGCCGTGAGATCGACCGCCACCTCGCCCGCCGGCAATTCCAGGTTGTGCAGCAGCACCGGCAGCCGCGCCTCGTCGCCCGGGGCGAGGAAGCGCGGCAGGGCCGGCTCGGCCACCACCGGGTCGCGGATGGTGACGGGCTGGCTCGCGGCGCCGAGCCGCTCGCCGGCCCAGGCGACGGCCATCAGCCGCAGCTCGCCGGCGAAATCCGGGATGTCGAGCGCGATGGTCGCGGTGCCGTCCGGGGCCACCGCCACCGGGCCGGAGAAGAGCGCGAGGCTCCGCTGCGGCACCGCCAGATCGGGCAGCGCGACCTCGTCGCCGCCCTGGCGCAGCACGGCCGGCTCGCCCTCGGGCGGCGGGATCAGCCGGCCGTAATCGTCGCGGATATCGACCCCGAGGCGCCGCTGGCCGAGGAAATGCCCGAGCGGGTCGGGGGCGGCGAAGCGGGTCAGCCGCAGGATCCCCTCGTCGACGGCGGTGAGGGTGACCATCGCCCCCTCGGTGGCGGGGCTCAGGCGCAACGGCACCTCGAGCCGCCGGCCGGGCCGGGCCCCGGCCGGGGCGGCGAGCGCGACGTCGAGGCGGCGGGCGGCAGGGTCGAGCTGCAGCCAGGCGAGGCCAAGCGCCCGTCCCGGCTGCCCCTCGCGCGTCTCGCCGGGGTGGAAGGCGGTGACGGCGACATAGGCGCCGGCGCCCCAGCCGGGATCGACCGGCAACTCCACCTCGGTGCCGCCCTCCGCGACCTCGATCTCGCGGATCGCCACCAGATGGTCGGTCAGCACGGCGAGGCTGGCCGGGCCGGCGAAGGGCGGGGTGATGCGCAGCCGCGCCGTCTCGCCGGGCGCATAGGCGCGCCGGTCGGCGGCGACATCCACCTTGTCCGGCACCTCCGCCGTCTCGCCGCCGGCCCAGCCGGCGCGGAAGCGCAGCGAGGTGACGGCGAGCCCGCCGCCTGCCTCGCTCACCTCCAGCCGGTAGCGGCCGAAGGGCAGGCTGCGGGCGAAGCGGGCGGGCTGGCCGGCGGCGATGTCGAGCGCGGCGCTGTCCACCGGCTCGTCGCGCCAGACCGTCTCGTAGCGCGCCTGGCCGTCGCGGGCGACGATGCGCCAGTCCGGCCGCTCGCGGAGCAGCCGCGCCCGCAGCCGCGCCGCCACCGGCCTGGCCTCGGCATCGAGGACGACGATCTCGAAGCCCGCCTCGGCCCCGGCATCCACGGCGAGATCGGCGAAGAGCGGCCGCACCCCGATCAGCCGGGCGGGGCCGCGCACCGGCAGGGAGAGGCTGGTGCGGGAGGCGCGGCCGCCCGGCTCATCGATGGCGATCGCCACCTCGGCGCGCAGCGGCCGCGTCGTGTCGGGGGTGCGCGGCAGGGCGAGGCTGAGCACGCCCTCGCCGGCGGCATCGAGCGGCTCGATCTCGAAGGGCAGCAGCTCGGGGGCGAATTCCTCGTCCTGCAGGCCGAAGACGTAGTCCTTGTAGGCCGGGAAGGGCGAGCGCTCGGCGAGCAGCCGCAGTTCGGCATCGCCGGCGAGGCCGGCGGCGGGGGCGCCGTAGAGGAAGCGGGCGGCGACCGGCACCTTCAGGGCCTGGCCGGGGACGAGCGGGCCGGGCGCGGGACCGGCCGTCACCGCCAGCCGCTCCGGCACGAAGGCCTCGACGCGGAATTCGGCGCGGCCGATCGGCGGCGCCGCCGGGTCGCCGAAGGCCTCGATGCTCCACAGCCCGGCCGGGGCGCCGGCCGGCAGGGCGACGGGCCAGGCGAGCGAGGCGCCGGGCCCGCGCGCCGGCACGCTCTCGGCGAAGACGCTGCCATTCGGCCGCCGCACCCTGAGCCGCGCCGGCAGGTCGCGCGGCGCCCCGGCGGCGTCGCGCAGCAGCGCCATGGCCTGCACCGTCTCGCCGGGGCGGTAGATGCCGCGGTCGAGCCAGAACCAGGCCTCCAGCGGCCCCGGCTGCGGCGCCCCACCGGCGCCGCGGTCAGAGAGGTCGAAGGCGGCGGCGTCGAGATCGAGGGCGACGAAATCCTCGCCGAGGCTGGCATGCAGGGCGCGCGGCGCCATCGGCCCCTGGCCGCGCAGCAGCGGCCCGGCGAAGCGCACCGTGCCGTCCGCGCCGGCCTCGGCCTCGGCCAGGATGTCGTTGCCGAGGGAGAGCAGGCGGATGCGCGCCCCGGCGAGCGGCCGGCCCCCCGCCAGGCCGCGCGCCTGCACCGCGAGCCCCTGCGGCCCGCGCCAGGCGGTCAGGCCGAGATCGGTGACGATGACCGGCAGCGCCGCCGCGGCGGCCTTCGCCCCATCGGCCGGGCGCACCACCAGCGCATAGAGGCCGGGGCCGGCGCGCCGCAGCGCCTCGGGCAGCGGCAGGGCCAGGCGCTCGGTGCGGTTGGGCGCGCGGGCGGGCAGCTCGACCCGGCCCTCCCAGACCGTGGCGCCCCAGCTCTCCGGGATGTCCTCGGCGTTCCAGCCGGCGATCGCCTCGCCCGGCGTCCAGCCGTTGCGGGCGAAGGGCAGCAGGTTGCGCTCACTCACCCGCACCACCTTCAGGGCGAGGGCGGAGAGGTTCACCGTGGCGAGGCCGACCCGCTGCGCCTGGCCGCGCGGCAGGATGAAGCGGCTGGCATCGAAGGCGATGCGCGCCGCCCGGTCGGGCATGGCGATGCGCAGCGTGGTCTCCCGGTTCAGCCGCAGCCCGTCCTCGCCGGGCAGGCCGGGGCGGAGGATGACGCGGGTGGCCTGGCCATGCGGCAGGCCGGCGAGGCAGAGCTGCTCGCCCTCGCGCAGCACGGCGAGGCCGGGGATGGGCGGCTCGGTGCGGACCCAGTCCGCCGGCTGCCAGTCGGTGCGCCGGGCGGGCGGGGTGGTGAAGCGGAGGCAGGCGCGGGCCGGCTCGGCCTCCGGCTCGGTGGCGATGCCGGCGACCAGCAGTCCGGCGGCGCGGCGGGCCTCGGCCAGGGCCTGGCGCAGGCGGGGCGTGTCCGGCGCCCGCTCCACCGCCGCCTGCAGCGCCCGGATCTGCTGCGCCGGCCGGTCGAGCCGCTGCAGCGCATCGGCCATGACGAGCAGCGCCGGGATCTCGGCGGCCCCGGTCGGCAGCATCTGGAAGGCCTGCCAGGCGGCCTGCAAGGCCCGCGCCGGCTCGGGCGGGGTGCGTTGCAGCTGCGCCCGGGCCAGGGCGAGCCAGTGCTCGGGCCGCGCCTCGCCGCTGCCGGCGCGCTCCTCCCAGGCCTGCGCCGCCGCCGCCCAATTCTGTTGCCGCTCGGCCCCGGCGGCGCGCGCCTCGGCGGCGGCGCGCTGCTGCGGCGTGGCGCCGGCGGGGAAGCGGCGGGCGAGGTCGCGCTGATAGGCCGCGGTGTCGCCGGCGAGGCCGGGCAGGTCGAGCTCCTCGGCCCGCGCCGCCGCCATGGCGAGGAGGGGAGCGAGCAACAGGGCGAGGAGCAGCGGGGGCAGGCGCATGGCGGGGCGGGACCTGTGACGGGCGTGCCGCAGCATGCCACAGGCGGCGGCCGGCCGCCGCGCCGGCCGGCCGGTCGCGGGCGGCTGCACGCTTTTTCGTCATTCCGGCCCCGGGCCGCCGCTCAATTTTTCATCCAGAGGGCCCGATCGTCGCAGAAATCGGTCGACCGCGTGGGACGGCAGGCCGGCATCCGTATAGGATCGGGTCGCTCGGCCGGGGGGATGCCTCCGCGGCGCCGGGCCCAGGCGGGGAGCATCATGACGTCAAACCTGCCATCGCGGCTGCGGCGCGCGCTCCTGGCCGTCCTCCTGGGCGTCGGCCCGGCGGTGGGGGCGGCCGGGCAGCAGGCCGGCGGCGCGGTGCCGGTCACCACCGACCCGGTGCGGATCGGCCCGGTGCCGGTCGAGATCCTCGCCAACGGCATCGTCGCCGCGGAATCGGTCGTCACCATCCGCGCCCGGGTCGATGGGCAGATCGAGCAGGTGCTGGCGGCCGAGGGGCAGATGGTGCGCCGCGGCCAGCCGCTCTTCGTCCTCGACAGCCGGATGAACCAGGCGCTGCTGGCGCAGCAGGAGGCGCAGCTCGCCCGGGACAAGGCGCAGGCGGCGCGGGCCGCGGCCGACCAGCGGCGCTACCAGTCGCTGCGCGGCGAGAGCTTCGCCTCGCAGCAGCGCTTCGAGCAGGCGCAGGCGGATGCGCTCGCCGGCATCGCCACGGTCCGCGCCACCGAGGCGCTGATCGCCCAGACCCGGCTGAACATCGACTACGCCACCATCACCGCCGAGATGGACGGGGTGCTCGGCGCCATCCCGCTGCGGGCCGGCAATTTCGTCCGCCAGGCGGAGAACACCGCCATCACCACCCTCACCCAGATCGACCCGATCCTGGTCAGCTTCGCGGTGCCGGAGCGCTGGCTGCCGACCATCCAGGCCGCCATGCGCGGCGAGCCGCCGGTGGTGCGGGCCAAGCCCGAGGCGGACGAGGCGCCGGCGGCCGAAGGGCGCCTCGTCTTCGTCGACAGCGCGGTCGATACCACCACCGGCACCATCCTGCTGAAGGGCCGCTTCGAGAACACCGCCCGCAAGCTCTGGCCGGGCCAGTACGTGCAGGTGAGCCTGGCGCCGCGGGTCGATCCGGCGGCGATCACCGTCGCCGCCCCGGCGGTGCAGACCGGCCAGCATGGCCGCTACGTCTTCGTCCTCGCCCCCGACGGGACGGCGCGGCGACGGGCGGTGGAGTATGTCCGCACCGCCGGCGACCGGGCGGTGGTGAAGGGCGAGCTCGCGGCCGGCGAGCGGGTGATCGTCGACGGCGCGCAACGGGTGACCGAGGGCACGCGGGCGACGGAGCGCGATCCGGCGTCGCGCGTCTCCAGTCTGCAATAGCGCCGGGCGGGGCGGGACAGGATGAACATCTCCGAACTCTGCATCCGCCGTCCGGTGATGACGGTGCTGCTGTCGCTCGCCGCCATCGTCGCCGGCGCCTTCGCCTACACGAAGCTGCCGGTCGCGGCGGTGCCGCGGGTGGATTTCCCGGTCATCACCATCTACGCGAATTTCCCCGGCGCCAGCCCGGAGACCATGGCGACCAGCGTTGCCCTGCCGCTCGAGCGCGAGCTGTCGACCATCGCCGGCGTCGACAGCATGACCTCGATCAACGGCCAGGACACGACCCAGATCACCGTGCAATTCGTGCTCGGCCGCAACATCGACGCCGCGGCGCAGGACGTGCAGGCGGCGATGACGCGCGCCCAGCGCCGGCTGCCGATCGACATGACCATCCCGCCGAACTACCGCAAGGTGAACCCGGCGGATGCCCCGGTGGTGCTGCTGACCCTCTCGGGCGGCGACGCGCCGCTCTATCGGCTGAACGACATCGCCAGCACCATCATCGCCCCGGCCCTGTCGCGCGTGCCGGGCGTCGCCCAGGTGCAGACCTATGGCGAGCAGCTCTATTCCGTGCGCGTGCGGCTCGACCCCGACCGCACCGCCGCCATGGGCCTGCCCTTCGACACGCTGCTGGGCAGCGTCGCGGCGGCGAATTCCAGCACCCCGGTCGGGCTGCTGAACGGCACCCGCCAGCAGCTCACCCTGCGCGCCAACGACCAGCCGCAGAGCGCGGCCGAGTTCGGCCGGCTCGTCGTCGCCGGCCGGGCGCAGGCGCCGGTGCGGCTCTCCGAGATCGCCCAGGTGGTCGATGGCGTGCAGAACGAGCGCGTCGCCGCCTGGCGGAACGACACCCGCGCCCTGGTGCTGGCCGTGCTGCGCCAGCCGGACGCCAACACGGTGGAGGTGGTGGACGGGGTCAAGGCGAGCCTGCCGGCGCTGCAATCCTCCCTGCCCCCGGGGGCCGAGCTCAACGTCATGCTCGACCGCTCGCGCTCGATCCGCGACGCGGTGCACGACGTGCAGGAGAGCCTGCTGATCGCCATCGGGCTGGTGGTGCTGGTCTGCTTCCTCTTCCTGCGGCGGGTGACGGCGACGCTGATCCCGACCGTCGCCGTGCCGATCAGCCTCTGCGTCGCCTTCGGGTTGATGTATGCGCTCGGCTACGGCATCGACAACGTGACGCTGCTCGGGCTGACCATCGCCGTCGGCCTCGTGGTGGACGACGCGATCGTGGTGCTGGAGGCGATCGTCCGGCACATCGAGGCGGGGATGGCGCCGATGCAGGCGGCGATCCGCGGCTCCCGCGAGATCGGCTTCACCGTCCTGTCCATCACCCTCTCGCTCATCGCCGTCTTCCTGCCGATCCTGCTGATGGGCGGCGTGGTCGGGCGGGTGTTCAACGCCTTCGCGGCGACGGTCTCGCTCTCGGTCATCGCCTCCTGCATCGTCTCCCTCACCCTGACGCCGCTGATGGCGAGCCGGCTGCGCGGCCACCACGTCCCGGGCAAGCGCCCGCCGCTGCTCGACCGGGTGCTGGAGGGCGGCTTCCAGGCGATCGAGCGCGCCTATGCCTGGCTGCTGGACAAGGCGCTGCGCTTCCGCCTGGTGGTCTGGCTGCTCTTCCTCGCCTCGCTCGGCACCGCGGCCTATGTGGCGGTGGTGATCCCGAAGGGCTTCTTCCCGGTCGAGGACACCGGCTTCCTGCTCATCAACACCGAGGGGCCGCGCGGCGCCTCCATGGCGGCGATGGCGACCATGCAGGGCGAGCTGAGCGAGGCGCTGCTGCAGACGCCCTATGTCACCAACGTCGTTTCCAACCTCGGCACCGTCGGCGGCAGCATCTCCATCAACCAGGGCCGCCTCTTCGTCGAGCTGAAGCCGCGTGCCGAGCGGCCGCAGATCGAGCATGTCATCCAGTCGCTGCGGCGCACCGCTACCAGCTTCCCGGGCCTGCGCGTCTTCATGCAGCCGATCCAGAACATCAATTTCGGCGCCCGCCCGACCCGCACGCAGTATCTCTACACCCTGCAGGGGCTGAAGCTGGACGAGCTCTATGGCTGGGCGCCGCGGCTGGAGGAGCGGCTGCAGACCCTGCCGCAATTGCAGGACGTGAACACCGACCTGCAGCTCGACAGCCCGGTGGTGCTGGTCAACATCGACCGCGACCGCGCCTCGAGCCTCGGCGTCACGGTGGACCAGGTGCGGCAGGCCCTCTTCTCCGCCTTCGGCGCCCGGCAGATCTCCACCATCTACGGCCAGGCCAATGCCTATCCGGTGATCCTAGAGGCCCTGCCGGAGGATCAGCGGGACGAGACCGGCCTCGCCAAGCTCTATCTCCGCTCCACCTCCGGCCGGCTGGTGCCGCTCTCGGCCGTCGCCACCATCGAGCGGCGCTCCGGCCCGCTGAACGTCTCGCATCAGGGCCAGCTGCCGGCCGTCATCATCGGCTTCAACACGCCGCCCGGGGTGGCGCTCGGCGACGCGGTGAACGCCATCCGCACGGTGGAGCGGGAGATGGGCCTGCCGCCCACCATCGTCACCGGCTTCTCCGGCGCGGCCCAGGTCTTCCAGGAGGCGCTGGCCGGCCAGGGCATGCTGGTGCTGACCGCCGTCCTCATCATGTATGTCGTGCTCGGCGTGCTGTATGAGAGCCTGATCCACCCGCTGACCATCCTCTCGGGCCTGCCGGCGGCCGCGCTCGGCGCCTTCGCCACGCTCTACCTCTTCGGCCTCGACCTTTCGGTGATCGCGGTCATCGGCGTGCTGCTGCTGATCGGGCTGGTGAAGAAGAACGCCATCATGATCGTCGACGTGGCGCTGCAACGGCAGCGGGCCGGCTCGCCGGCGCTGACGGCGGTGCGCGAGGCCTGCCTGCTGCGCTTCCGGCCGATCCTGATGACGACGCTCGCCGCCGGCGCCGACGCCATCCCGATCGCCGCCGGCTGGGGCGCGGCGGCGGAGCTGCGGCAGCCGCTCGGCCTCGCCGTGGTGGGCGGCCTGGCCGTCAGCCAGGTGCTCACCCTCTTCGTCACTCCGGTGCTCTATCTCGGCTTCGACAGCCTGGCGCGGAAGCTGAGCTTCGGCCGCGGCGCGGTGCCGGCGGCGGCGCCGGCCGAATGAAGATCCCGACCCTCGCCTTCACCGTCACCGACTGGTCGGCGGTGCCGGAAACCCGGCACCCCGGCGAGAGCGGCGAGGCGATCTGGCGCACCCTCGACATCGGCGACCTGCGCGTGCGCATGGTGGAGTACACGCCGGGCTACCTGGCGGACCACTGGTGCGACCGCGGCCATGTGCTGCTGGTGCTGGAGGGCGAGCTGGAGACCGAGCTGCGCGACGGGCGGCGCTTCGTGCTGCGGCCGGGGATGAGCTACCAGGTCTCCGATTTCGGCGACGCCGCCCACCGCTCCTCCACCCGCACCGGCGCGAAGCTGTTCATCGTCGACTGAGCGCCGACCATACGAGCCGCCCAGAGCGCGCGCCTCTCCGTGTCGCCATCCGTTGCCCTGGCGTGGCGTTGCCACGGCAGGCCGTGACGCGCCTCGGGACAGAGGCGAATCCCGGGGGGCCCACGACGCCGCGCAGCGGCGTCGTGGGGCGCGTCATTCCGCCGGCAGGCGCTTGGCCGGGCCGGCGCCATGGCCGCTCACCGCCTCGCCCGCATCCGGCGCCAGCCGGGCGAAGAAGGGCGCCGAGGCGGCGATGACCAGCCCGGCCACCAGGAAGCCGGTGGTGAAATCGGGCTCCGCCGGGATGTGCCGCCCCCCCAGCCGGGCGCTCACCTCGAGCGTCGTCGTCGCCAGCACCACGCCGAGCGCCGGGGCGAGCTGCTGCGCCGTGCCGGCGAAGCTGGTCGCCGCCGAGAGCCGCGCCGGCGGCACATCGGCGAAGGCCAGCGTGTTGAGGGCGGTGAATTGCAGGCTGCGGAACAGCCCGCCCAGCGCCAGCACGGCGAAGAGCAGCGGCGCCGGCCAGGCCGGGGTGAAGGCCGCCGGCAGCGCCACGCCCACCGCCGCCAGCAGCGAGGCGCCGATCAGCGCCTGGCGGAAGCCGAAGCGCTTCAGCACCGGCCGGGCCAGCGGCTTCATCGCCAGCGCGCCGAGGGCGGTGGCGAAGGAGACGAGCCCAGCCTCCGAGGCGCTGCGGCCGAAGCCCACCTGCAGCAGCATCGGCACCAGGAAGGGCGAGGTGCCGGCGCCGATGCGGAACAGGCTGCCGGCCAGGGTCGAGGTGTTGAAGGTCGGGATGCGCAGCAGCGAGAGGTCGAGCGCCGGCCGCTTCGCCCGCCGGCAATGCCGGATCGCCGCCCAGCCGAACACCGCCCCGAGCACCAGCCCGGCCTGCGGCAGGCCGGGCGGCACCACGCCGCGGCCGACCGTCTCCAGCCCGAACATGAAGAGGGCCAGCGCCAGGCCGATCAGCACCAGCCCGAGATGATCGGGCGGCCCGGGGTTGCTGGGCGCGACGGGCGGGATCTTCCAGGCCACCATGACCAGGCCGAGCAGGCCGATCGGGACGTTGATGAGGAAGACCGATTGCCAGCCGAAGGCATCCGTCAGGAAGCCGCCGAGCGGCGGGCCGCTGATCGGCCCGATCATCGCCGGCATGGTGAGCCAGGCCATGGCGCTCAGCATCTCGTCCTTGCGGATCTGCCGCAGCAGCAGCAGCCGCGCGACCGGCACCATCATGGCGCCGCCGACGCCTTGCAGGACGCGCGCGCCGATGAGCTCCACGACGCCGCTCGCCCGGCCGCAGAGGACGGAGGCGAGGGTGAAGACGACGATCGCCACCATGAAGACGCGCTTGGCGCCGAAGCGGTCGGCCACCCAGCCGGAGACCGGGATGAAGACGGTGAGCGCGACGAGATAGGAGGTGATGGCGGCGCCGAGCCGCGCCGGCTCGACGTTCAGGTCCCGCGCCATGGCCGGCAGCGCCGTCGTCACCGCGCTGCTGTCGAGATTCTGCATGAAGAGGGCGCTGGCGACGATGGCGGCGATCAGCCGCGGATCGGCCTTCGCCCCAGGCGCGGGCGTCTCGGGCACGGGCGTCTCGGGCGGGGGCCGCGGGCTGGGGGAGGCGGGGTCCGCCCCGCCGGTATCGGTCATCCGACCAAGCTAGCCTTCCGTGCCACCCAGGGAAACAGCCCGCCCGCCGTGGCGCATCCCGGGGGCGCTACCTCTCGCCCGGCCGCAGCACCACCCGGCCGACGGCGTTGCGGCCGCGCACCTCGGCCATGGCGGCGCGGAATTCCGGCAGCGGGAAGCTCGCATGCACCTCCGGCGTCAGGGCGCCGGCGGCCCACCAGTCGATGAGCCGCTGCCAGAGCGCCCGCACCCGCGGCGCATGCGCCTGCCGGTTGTCGCCCGGCGACCAGCCGACATAGGTGCCCCAATTCACCCCGGCGACGGCGATGTTCTTCAGCAGCAGCAGGTTGAGCGGCAGGCTCGGGATGCCGCCGGCGGCGAAGCCGATGGTCACCATCATGCCGCCATCGCCGAGGCAGCGGAGGTTGTCCTCGAAGACCGGGGCGCCGAGGGTGTCGAGCAGCGCCGCGACACCGGCGCCGCCGGTCGCCTCGCGCACCGCCTCGCGGAAGGGCGCGGCGCTGTCGAGGACGAGATCGGCGCCGCGGGCCTCAGGCACCGCCCGCTTCGCCGCGCCGCAGCGGGCGATCACCCGGGCGCCGAGCGCCTTGGCGATCTCGACCCCGGCGAGGCCGACGCCGGCCGCCGCGCCATGCACCAGCACCCAGGGTCCGCCCTGGTCGGGCGCCAGCCGCGCCCGCCACAGCAGGGCCGAGGCGGCGGTCGGGTAGCTGATCGGCATGGCGACGGCCGGCGCCAGCGGCAGCCCGTCGGGGATCGGCATGACATGGATGGCGTCGGCGACCGCCTCCTCCGCCAGCCCGCCCCAGTCGAGCACGGCGAAGACGCGGGTGCCGGGCGGCAGCGGGTCCGGCACGTCCGGCGCGCTCTCGATCACCGTGCCGGCGATCTCGGTGCCCGGGGTGAAGGGCAGCGGCGGCTTGCGCTGGTACTTGCCGGCGACGACGAGCTGGGTGGCGAAGGAGACGCCGGCCGCCTCCACCCGGATGCGCACCCCGCCCGGCCGCAGCGCCGGCGGCGGCACCTCCTTCAGCTCGAGCGCGTCGAATTCGCGCCAGCTCTCGCAGACCAATGCGCGCATGCCTGTGTCTCCCGCCCATGATGGCCATCGCGTCCCGCGGCACGGCCGGCCGCGGCGGCGTGGCGCGCTCAGTCGAGCGTCACCCGCGCCTCGCGCACCAGCCGGCCCCAGCGTTCGTATTCGCGGGCGCAGAAGGCGGCAAACGCCTCCGGCGTGTCGGCCACCGGCTCGGCGCCGAGCGTCGCCAGCCGCTCCCGCACCTCCGGCCGGGCGACCGCCTCGGCGACCGCGCCCTGCAGCCGCCGGGCGATCGGGGCCGGCAGGCGCGGCGGCCCCCAGATCGCGTACCAGGTGGCGATGTCGAAGCCCGGCAAGCCGGATTCGGCGATGGTCGGCAGCTCGGGATAGGCGGCGACGCGATGCGCCGTGGTGACGGCCAGCGGCCGCAGCAGCCCGGCGCGGACGGCCGCGGCGCTGCTCGGCACGCTATCGAAGATGAGCTGCACCTGGCCGGCGATCAGGTCCTGCACCGCCGGGCCGGCGCCGCGATAGGGCACGTGCACCATCTCGGTCCCGGTCATCAGCTTGAACATCTCGCCCGCCAGATGCAGCGCCGAGGCATTGCCGGAGGAGGCGTTAGGAGACGCGACCGGGATTGGCCCGCAGATAGGCGATGAGCTCGGGGATGCTGCGCACCGGCAGCTGCGGGTTCACCACCGCGACCAGCGGCACCGAGGCCATGTTCGTCACCGGCGTGAAATCGGCCAGCGCGTCGAAGGGCAGGCTGCGGTTCAGGTGCGGGATGATGACATGGATGGAGGCGTTCATCAGGACGCTCTGGCCATCCGGCGCCGCCCGGGCGATCGCCTCGGCGCCGATGGTGCCGGAGGCGCCGGGGCGGTTCTCCACCACCATGGGCTGGCCGAGCGCGGGCGCCAGCGCGCCGGCGACGACGCGGCCGAGGATGTCGGTCGGGCCGCCCGGCGGATAGGGGACGACGAAGCGCACCGGGCGGGCCGGCCAGCCCTCGGCCTCGCCCGCCGCCCGGCCGCGCAGCGCGGGCGCCGCCAGCAGGCCCCCCAGCACGAGCCGCCGCGCCATTCCCCTGCCGGTCATCCCTTCCCCTCCCCGCCGTTCCGGGCAGGATAGGCAGGAACCAGGACAGGGGAAACGCCATGGCCGACCGGCCGCAGCCCTATCGGAACCTCTTCGTGCTCGATGCCAGCCAGGGCATCGCCGGGCCCTATTGCGCAACCCAGCTCGCCGCCTGCGGCGCGACGGTGGTGAAGATCGAGCCGCCGGCCGGCGACTGGTCGCGCGGCCTCTCGACGCGGGAGGGCACGCAGAGCGTCATGCATGTCGCCTTCAACCGCGGCAAGCGCAGCGTCGTGCTCGACCTGCAGACCGAGGCGGGCCAGGCGGCGATGCGCCGCCTCGCCGCCCGCGCCGATGTGATGATCGAGGCCTTCCGCCCCGGCGTCGCCCGGCGCCTCGGCCTGGTGCCGGAGGCGGGGAAGCCGGATGTGGTCTTCCTCTCCATCTCCGGCTTCGGCCAGCAGGGGCCGCATGCCGAGCGGCCCTGCACCGACAGCGTGGCCCAGGCCTATAGCGGCATGGTCTCACTCAACATCGGCATGGACGGCGTGCCGCACCGCACCGGCCAGATCATGACGGTGGACATGGTCACCGGCCTCTCCGCCTGCATCGCCGTGCAGGCGGCGCTCGCCGAGCAGGCGCGGGACCGGGCGGCGGGCGCGGCGCCGCAGCGCCGGGTGCTCGACGTCTCGCTGATGCAGAGCGCGGCGGCGCTGATGGCCTTCAACATCGCCGAGCAGGGGCTGCTCGGCCGGGTGCCGCCGGTGGCCAACCTGCCGGCCGGCACCTACCAGGGCAGCGACGGCCGCTGGTTCATGGTGGCGCTGCTGCGGGAGCCCGAATACCACCAGCTCTGCGCCATCATCGGCCGGCCGGATCTGGCCGAGGACCCGCGCTTCGCCAGCTTCGCCGCCCGGGCCGAGCACCGCGAGGCGCTGCTGCCGGAGATCCGCGCCGCCATCGCCGCCCGCCCGGCGGCGGAATGGGTGCAACGCTTCCAGGCGGCGCGGATGCTCTGCGACCTGGTCAACACGCCGCTCGACTGGCTGGCCGACCCGCATGCCGAGGCGGTCGGGGCGGCGGTGCCGCTGCCCCAGCCCGGGCTCGGCACCCTGCCCTTCCCGCGCCTGCCGGGCCTCGGCCCCTGGAGCGTGCCGGCGCCGGCCCTCGGCGAGCACACCGAGGCGGTGCTGGCCGAACTCGGCCTGTGACGGAGATCGCGGCGGCCGTCGCGGCGGCGGCGCCGCTGGCGCAGCGCCTGCTCGACCGGCTGGCCGCGATCGGCGCCGATCCGCCGGGCATCACCCGCGAGGCCTTCGGCCCCGGCGAGAACGCGGCGCATGCGCTGATCGCTGAGGCCGGCGAGGCGCTCGGGCTGGAGCGCGCGGTGGATGCCGGCGCCAACCTCGCCCTGCGCTGGCCGGGCCGCGACCCGGAGGCGCCGCCCATCCTCATCGGCTCGCATCTCGACAGCGTGGTGCAGGGCGGCAATTTCGACGGCGCGGCGGGGGTCGTCGCCGGCCTCGCCGCCATCGCCGGGCTGCGGGCGGCCGGGGTCCGGCCCCGCCGCAGCATCGAGCTGCTGGCGCTGCGCTGCGAGGAGGCGGTGTGGTTCGGCCTCGGCCTGATCGGCAGCCGCTGCCTGCTGGCCCGGCTGCCCCCCGGGGCGCTCGATCTCCGCCATGCCCGCAGCGGCGCGACGCTGGCCGAGAGCATCGCCGCCTGCGGCGGCGACCCGGCGCGGCTGCGGGAGGGGGCGCCGCTGCGCGACCCGGCGCGGCTCGATTCCTATCTCGAGCTGCATATCGAGCAGGCGCCGCAGCTCGTCGAGGCCGGGGCGCCCTTCGGCCTCTGCCTGGCCAATCCCGGCAACCTCCGCCACCCGCAGATCCGCATCACCGGCGAGGACGCCCATACCGGCCTGCCGCACCGCTTCCGCCGCGACGCGGCGCTCGCCGGCGCCGAGCTGGCCCTGGCGCTGGAGGGGCTCTGGCTGCAGGAGGAGGCGGCGGGCCGGCCGATGGCGGTCACCATCGGCCGCTTCCACACCCCGGCCGAGCGGCACAGCCTGACCATGGTCTCCGGCCGGTTCGAGCTCAGCCTCGACCTCCGCGCCTATGACCCGGCGCATCTGGCGGCGCTGGAGGGCCGGCTGGCCGAGATCCTCGCCGGGGTCGCGGCGCGGCGCGGCGTCCAGATCGACCCCGGCCCGCGCAGCGCCGCCGCGCCGGGCGCGATGGACCCGGCGATCCTCGAGGCGCTGGCCGACGCCGCGGCGGCGGCCGGGGGTCCGGCGCCACGGCTCAACAGCCCGGGCAGCCACGACGCCAACAATTTCGCCGCCGCCGGCGTGCCGACCGGCATGCTGCTGGTCAGGAACCGCAACGGCAGCCACAACCCGGCCGAGGCGATGGAGACCGCCGACCTGATGGCCGCGACGGGGGCGCTGGCGGCCTGGCTGGCGACGCGCGCCGGTGCCGGCCCGTCCGCCTGATGCCGGCGGCCCGCGGCCGGGCCACGCGACGGCATCGAGGCCCTGGAACCCCGGCGCCGCCTGCCCTATATCGGCACTGCCGGCCGGGAGCGATCCCGGCGGCTATGGTGATAAACGTGGCTCGGGATAAGCGTTGCGGACCCGGGGGCAGTGCCCGGCGCCTCCACCACCTCAGCCGCCCGTGTCGGGGCGGCGGCAAGGGGGCGAAACAGGCTCGACGCGCGTGGTAATGGGGTCGCTTTTGCCCGGCATGGTTCCGCCGTCATCGGGCCAAATCTAAGTGCGAACGACAACGACGCACTCGCTGTTGCTGCGTAAGCAGTAAACAAGCGCGGTTCGGGGGGCACCGGGCAACAGAAGCCCCCCACTTCCGCCACCGCCGCGGTCACGTTAACAAACCCTCCCGCTTCCGTGAGTTGATCTCCCCTTGGGTAAGAGGGGAAGGGTTGAATCATGAACGAGACGATTACCCCGAGTGACAGCCTGCTGCCCTATTCCGACTGGGCGGAGGAAGCGCTGCGCGCCGTTGCCGTCGAGGCGCTGGACCATGCCAGCCGCAAGGGCCTGCCTGGCGAGCACCATTTCTACGTGACCTTCCGCACCGATCATCCCGGCGTCGCCATCCCGGGGCATCTGAAGGCGCGCTACCCGCAGGAGATGACCATCGTCCTGCAGCACAAATTCTGGGACCTCGCCGTGGATCGCGGCGCCGGCAGCTTCTCGGTCGGCCTGTCCTTCGGCGGCGTGCCGGCCACCCTCGTCGTGCCCTTCAAGGCGATGACCGCCTTCGCCGACCCGCATGTGCGCTTCGGCCTGCGCTTCTCGGTGGCCGAGCCCCTGGCGGCGGCGGCCGCCCCCGTCTCCGCCCCGACCGAGGCGGCATCGGAGGAGGCGCCGCAGCCGCAGGTGGTCAGCCTCGACGCCTTCCGCCGCAAGCGCGACTAGACCACGATCCGCTCACGCCGGTTCGCGGACCCTGGTCTGGCCCGTTGTCTGGTCGCGTGATTCACGCCTTCGGTGAGTCCACCTCAGGCGATCACGCTCCAGCTTCCCCGCCCCGGCATACCGGTTGGCTTGGGGTCCCCGCTGGAGTAAGCCGCTGGCATCTGACGGCGCTGCTCCCCGCCCCTGCACCCGGCATGGGCCGCGCGGCGCCGATCGCGCGGAGACTGCCCGTGACCCCTCCCCAGGATGCCGCCGTGGAAACGCCCACGAAGGACGATCTGCGCGGCCCGGCACAGGATGTCGATGCCGGCCCGGTGACCCAGCCGACGCGGCCCTCCGGCTTCCAGTATAGCCCGATGTTCCCGCTGGCCGCCGACCAGACCCCCTATCGCAAGCTGCCGATCGAGGGCGTCTCGACCATTGAGGTCGAGGGCAGGCGGGTGCTGCGGATCCGGCCCGAGGCGCTGGAGCAGCTCGCCTTCGCCGCCTGCCACGACGTCTCCCACCTGCTGCGGCCCGGCCATCTGCAGAGCCTGGCGAACATCCTGAAGGACCCCGAGGCCAGCGCGAACGACCGCTTCGTCGCGCTCGACCTGCTGAAGAACGCCGCCATCGCCGCCGGCGGCACCCTGCCGATGTGCCAGGACACCGGCACCGCCATCGTCTTCGGCAAGAAGGGCCAGCGCGTCTGGGTCGAGGGCGACGAGGAGGAGGCCCTCTCCTTCGGCGTGGCCCGCACCTATACCGAGACCAACCTGCGCTACTCGCAGATGGCGCCGCTCTCGATGTTCGAGGAGGTGAACACCGGCAACAACCTGCCGGTCGACTTCACCATCCTCGCCGCGCCCGGCGAGCACCATGCCGACGAGTTCCACCTGATGTTCGTGCTGAAGGGTGGCGGCTCGGCCAACAAGACCTTCCTCTACCAGCAGACCCGCGCGGTGCTGAACAAGCCGAAGCTGCTCGGCTTCATCGAGGAGAAGATCAAGACCCTCGGCACCAGCGCCTGCCCGCCCTACCACCTGGCGATCGTCATCGGCGGCACCACGGCGGAGACCAACCTGAAGGCGGTGAAGCTCGCCTCCACTCGCTATCTCGACGGCTTGCCGACCACGGGCGACGCCTCCGGCCACGCCTTCCGCGACCCCGAGCTGGAGGCGGAGGTGCACAAGCTGACGCAGAAGCTCGGCATCGGCGCGCAGTTCGGCGGCAAGTATTTCTGCCACGACGTCCGCGTCATCCGCCTGCCGCGGCACGGCGCCAGCCTGCCGATCGGCATCGGCGTCTCCTGCTCGGCCGACCGGCAGATCAAGGCGAAGATCACGCCCGAGGGCGTCTTTCTCGAGCAGCTCGAGCACGACCCGGCGCATTACCTGCCCGAGCAGACGGATGAGATCCTGGGCGGCGAGGTGGTGAAGATCGACCTCAACCGGCCGATGGCGGAGATCCGCGCCGAGCTCTCGAAGCACCCGGTGAAGACCCGCATCTCCCTCACCGGCACCATGGTGGTGGCGCGCGACATCGCGCATGCCAAGCTGCAAGAGCGGCTGGATGCCGGCCAGGGCCTGCCCGACTACATCAAGGACCACCCGGTCTACTATGCCGGCCCGGCCAAGACGCCGGCGGGCCTGCCGACCGGCAGCTTCGGCCCGACCACCGCGGGCCGCATGGACAGCTATGTCGAGGCCTTCCAGAAGGCCGGCGGCAGCCTGGTGATGCTGGCCAAGGGCAACCGCAGCAAGGCGGTGCTGAACGCCTGCAAGGCCTATGGCGGCTTCTATCTCGGCTCCATCGGCGGCCCGGCGGCGCGGCTGGCGCAGGACTGCATCAAGAAGGTCGAGGTGCTGGAATATCCGGAGCTCGGCATGGAGGCGGTCTGGCGCATCGAGGTGGTCGACTTCCCCGCCTTCATCGTCATGGACGACAAGGGGAACGATTTCTACGAGGGGCTGGAATAGGCGCCGATCGCGGAGGGGCGTGACCGGCTGGGCGCGTGCAGCGCCCCCGACCGCGATCCGCCACAGCCCCCCGCCGGCCGCCGCGCTGGACCCTGCCGGGGCATCTCCCTACCCTGACGCTCTCCCGGGCGGCCGCCCGGCGCCCCGGGAGAGCCGGAGAGGAAGCCGAGCCAGCATGACCGAGCGCCGCCACATCTCCTCCGGCTCCCGCTTCGAGGCGGAGATCGGCTACAGCCGCGCCGTCGTCGATGGCGAGCATGTCTGGGTCTCCGGCACCACCGGCTACGACTATGCCCGCATGACCATCGCGGAGGACGTGGTGGCGCAGGCCGACCAGGCCTTCCGCAACATCGCCCTGGCGCTGGCCGAGGCCGGCACCAGCCTCGACGAGGTGGTGCGGGTGCTCTTCATCGTGCCGCGGCGGGAGGATTGGGAGCCCTGCTGGCCGGTGGTGAAGCGCTGGCTCGGCCGCGCCCGCCCCGCCTCCACCCTGATCCATGCCGGGCTGCAGACCGAGGCCATGCGCATCGAGATCGAGGTCACGGCCCGCCTGCCGCAGCCATCCCGCCCAGGGCCGGGCGCGGAGCGGCACGAAGGATGATATCAGGCGGCCGATTGCAGCCCTCAGGAGCACCATTCCATGCGCTTCGCCGTCGACCGCCTCGACCACTGCGTCATCAACTGCCGCGACATCGACAAGATGGCGAGCTGGTATCAGCGCGTCCTCGGCATGGAGCGCGAGGATTTCGGCAGCCCGCCGCGGGTCGCCCTGAAATTCGGCGGCCAGAAGATCAACCTGCGGCCGCATGACGCCAGCGCCGAGGATTGGATCGCCGCCGAGACCTGCCTGCCCGGCACCCAGGACCTCTGCTTCATCGTGGCGGTGGCGGTCCCCGACATCGTCGGCCAGTTCCATAGCTGCGGCGTGCGCATCGAGCTCGGCCCGGTGACGCGCCAGGGCGCCCTCGGCCCCATGGGCTCGGTCTATTGCCGGGACCCGGAGGGCAACCTGATCGAGGTCTCCTCCTACTCGCCCTGAGGCTACTTGCCCCGAGGCTACTTGCCCCGAGGCTACTCGTCCTGAGGCGGGCCGGCCCTGGCGGGCACCGCCGGCGGCGGCTCGCGTTCGGGAGGCACCGCCCGGCCCCATCCACGCCGGGGCCCGGCGCCGCAAGGGAGTATTGGCCATGGCCGACGAGACCCGCACCGAAACCGACAGCCTCGGCACCATCGACATCCCCGCCGAGCGCTACTGGGGGCCGCAGACCGAGCGGGCGCGGCGCCTGTTCCGGATCGGCGGCGAGCGCTTCCCGCCCGGGCTGATCCGCGCCGTCGGCCTGCACAAATGGGCCTGCGCCGAGGCCAATGCCCGCCTCGGCGAGCTGCCGGCCGAGCTGGCCGGGCCGATCAAGCAGGCGGCGGAGGAGATCGCCGAGGGGCGGCGCGACGCCGAGTTCCCCCTCCCCGTCTGGCAGACCGGCAGCGGCACCCAGACCAACATGAACGCCAACGAGGTGATCTCGAACCGCGCCAACGAGCTGCTCGGCCAGCCGCTCGGCAGCCGCAAGCCGGTGCACCCGAACGACCACGTCAATCGCGGCCAGTCCTCGAACGACAATTTCCCGACCATGATGCACATCGCCGCCACCGAGGTGGTGGAGGGGCGGCTGCTGCCGGCGCTCGGGCGGCTGCACGCGGCGCTCTGGCAGCGGGCGCAGGAATGGGATGCCATCATCAAGATCGGCCGCACCCATATGATGGATGCGGTGCCGGTCACGCTCGGCCAGGAATTCGGCGCCTGGGCGCGGCAGGTGGAGCTGGGGCAGGAGCGGCTGCGCGGCGTGCTGCCGCGGCTGCTGGCCCTGGCGCAGGGCGGCACCGCCGTCGGCACCGGGCTGAACCGGCGGCCGGAATTCGACCAGGTCTTCTGCGAGATCCTGGCCGAGCGCACCGGCCTCGCCTTCCGCCCCAACCCGAACAAGTTCGAGGGCATGGGCGCGCATGACGCGATGGTGGAGCTGCAGGGGGTGATGAACGTCATCGCCGTCTCGCTCAACAAGCTTGGCAACGACATCCGCCTGCTCGGCAGCGGCCCGCGCTCGGGCCTCGCCGAGCTGATCGTGCCGGCGGACGGCCTCTCCTCCTCCATCATGCCGGGCAAGACCAACCCGACCCAGGCGGAGGCGCTGACCATGGTCTGCGCCCAGGTGATGGGCAACACCACCACCGTCACCTTCGCCGGCGCCCAGAGCTTCCTCGAGCTCAACGTCTTCAAGCCGGTGATCATCCAGGCGGTGCTGCAATCGGCGACCCTGCTCGCCGATGCGGCCGAGAGCTTCGCCGAGCACATGGTCCTGAAGCTCGAGCCGAACCGCGAGCGGCTCGCCGACAACCTCGCCCGGTCGCTGATGCTGGTGACGGCGCTGAACCCGCATATCGGCTACGACAAGGCGGTGCGGATCGGCAAGAAGGCGCTGGCGGAGAACCTGACCCTGCGCGACGCGGCGGCGCAGCTCGGCTATGTCACGCTCGAGGATTTCGACCGCTGGGTGCGGCCGGAGACGATGATCGCCCCCGGCGCCTCGCTCGGCGACTGATGCGGCCCGCCCGCCACCTGCGCAAGCGCAGCTTCCAGCTGGCGGGCCATCGCACCTCGGTCGCGCTCGAGCCGGAATTCTGGGCGGCGCTGGAGGCCGCGGCGCGGCGCCGCGGCCTCAGCCTGGCGGCGCTGGTGACCGAGATCGACACCGCGCGCGCGGATGCGTCGCATCCGCTGGCGAGCGCGCTCCGCCTGCATGCGCTCGCCGAGGCGGGCCGCGGCTGAGGGCGGGCGCTCGCACGCTGACGTGTCTGCCGCACGCCTCGCAGCGCCCCCTGCCGAGGCCCATGATCAGGCGACCTGCTCCCCGGGCCGTCCGGCGGCATGGCCCATACCTGATCGCCCGCGCGGTCGTTGCGGGACTTGCGGTTGTGGGGCAAGCTGCGGGATGCCCGGAAGGGCGAGGGAGGAATCAATGGGTCTCGCGGCCACGGCGCCCGGCCGGTGCCAGGCGCCGAGGGTTCGACTCGATGCCGTGACCGCGGAGCAGCCCGAGCATCCTCGTGCTGAGGGAAACGTCCGCTTTGAAGCCGACCGATATTCGTAACCCGGACACCTTCCACAAGGTCGTCGACTGCCAATGGGCCTGTCCCGCCCATACCCCGGTCCCGGAATATATCCGCCTCATCGCCGCAGGCCGGTACAGCGACGCCTATCTGGTCAACTGGCACTCCAACGTCTTCCCCGGCATCCTCGGCCGCACCTGCGACCGGCCCTGCGAGCCGGCCTGCCGCCGCGGCCGGGTGGAGGAGGAGCCGGTGGCGATCTGCCGGCTCAAGCGCGTCGCCGCCGACAACAAATCCGACATCCGCGGCCGGCTGACGCCGATCCCGGCGGCGCGGAACGGCAAGCGCGTCGCCTGCATCGGCGCCGGCCCGGCCGGCCTCACCGTCGCCCGCGACCTCGCGCCGCTCGGCTACGAGGTGCATGTCTATGACGGCGCGGCGCAGGGCGGCGGCTTCATCCGCAGCCAGATCCCGCGCTTCCGCCTGCCCGCCGAGGTGATCGACGAGGAGGTGGGCTACGTCACCGACCGCGGCGGCGTGGTGACGCATTACGGCCAGCGGGTGGAGAGCCTGAAGGCGCTGCTGGCCGAAGGCTATGACGCGGTCTTCGTCGGCTCCGGCGCGCCGCGCGGCCGCGACCTCGACGTGCCCGGCCGCGCCGAGGCGGCGGCCAACATCCATATCGGCATCGACTGGCTCTCCTCCGTCTCCTTCGGCCATGTCAAGGAGATCGGCCGGCGGGTCATCGTGCTCGGCGGCGGCAACACGGCGATGGATTGCTGCCGCTCGGCGCGCCGTCTCGGCGGCGAGCAGGTTTCGGTCGTCGTCCGCTCCGGCTTCGAGGAGATGAAGGCGAGCCCCTGGGAGAAGGAGGATGCGATGCGCGAAGGCATCCCGATCCTCAACTACCTGGTGCCGAAGCAGGTGCTGCACGAGGCCGGCCGCCTCACCGGCATGGTCTTCGAGACGGTCAAGGCGGAGTACGACGCCAGGGGCCGCCGCCGCCTGGTGCCGAGCGGCGAGCCGGACGTCACCATCGAGGCCGACGACGTGCTGGTGGCGATCGGCCAGGAGAACGCCTTCCCCTGGATCGAGCGCGACATCGGCCTGGAATTCGACCAGTGGGGGTTGCCGGTGCTGGATGCGGCGACGCATCAGTCGACGGTGCCGCAGGTCTTCTTCGGCGGCGATGCCGCCTTCGGTCCGAAGAACATCATCTGGGCGGTGGCGCATGGCCATGCCGCGGCGATCTCCATCGACCTCTTCTGCCGCGGCGAGGATGTGCGCAACCGGCCGCCGCCCGATGCCCGGCTGATCAGCCAGAAGATGGGCATCCACGAATGGAGCTATGACAACGACGTCTCGCTCGACCTCCGCTTCAAGGTGCCGCATGCGGCCGAGGAGGTGGCGCTGCGCGACATCGCGCTGGAGGTGGAGCTCGGCTACGACCGGGCGCTCGCCTTCAAGGAAGCCCAGCGCTGCCTGAATTGCGATGTCGAGACCGTCTTCTCCGCCAAGCTCTGCATCGAATGCGATGCTTGCGTCGATGTCTGCCCGACCGACTGCATCACCTTCACCGCCGATGGCGAGGAGGCGGAGCTGCGGCAGCGGCTGAAGGCGCCCGCGCTGAACATGGACCAGCCGCTCTATGTCGCGGACGGGCTGAAGACCGGCCGCGTCATGGTCAAGGACGAGGATGTCTGCCTGCATTGCGGCATGTGCGCCGAGCGCTGCCCGACCGGCGCCTGGGACATGCAGAAATTCCTGCTGCAATCCGCCCAGGCCGCCCCCTGCGCGCAGCCCATGGCGGCGGAGTGAAGCCGAGATGCCCCGTCAAGCGGTCAACGACTTCGTCGTCAAATTCGCCAATGTTAACGGCTCCGGCTCGGCCAGCGCCAACCAGCTCTTCGCCAAGTCGATCCTGCGCATGGGCATCCCCATCGCCTCGCGCAACATCTTCCCGAGCAACATCCAGGGCCTGCCCACCTGGTTCGAGGTGAGGGTCAGCGGCGAGGGGCATCTCGGCCGGCGCGGCGGCGTCGACCTCATGGTGGCGATGAACCCGCAGACCTGGGAGCGCGACATCGCCGAGATCGATGCCGGCGGCTACCTCCTCTACGACAGCACGCGGCCGATGCCCGCCTCGCGCTTCCGCGACGACATCCAGGTCATCGGCGTGCCGCTGACGCAGATCTGCAACGCCAACTACACCGATGCCCGGCAGCGCCAGCTGCTGAAGAACATCATGTATGTCGGCGCCCTCTCCGCCCTGCTCGGCATCGAGCCGGCGGTGATCGAGCAGCTCCTCGCCGAGCAGTACAAGGGCAAGGAGAAGCTCGCCAAGCCGAACCGCGACGCCTTCCACATGGGCCGCGACTGGGCGCTGGCCCATCTCTCCTGCCCGATCGGGCTGCAGCTCGCGCGCGCCGACGCGGTCGGCAACCGCATCTATGTCGAGGGCAATGCCGCGGCGGCGCTCGGCGCCGTCTATGGCGGCGCGACGGTCTGCGCCTGGTACCCGATCACCCCCTCCACCTCCCTCGCCGAGGCCTTCGAGCGCCACTGCAAGCGCCTGCGCACCGAGCCCGAAACCGGCCGCAAGCGCTACGCCATCATGCAGGCGGAGGACGAGCTGGCCTCGATCGGCATGGTCATCGGCGCCGCCTGGAACGGCGCGCGCGCCTTCACCGCCACCTCCGGCCCCGGCATCTCGCTGATGCAGGAATTCGTCGGCCTCGCCTATTTCGCCGAGATCCCGGCCGTCATCTTCGACGTCCAGCGCGCCGGGCCGAGCACCGGCATGCCGACCCGCACCCAGCAATCCGACCTGCTGGCCGCCGCCTATGCCAGCCATGGCGACACCAAGCATGTCGTGCTGCTGCCCGAGGACCCGCGGGAGTGCTTCGATTTCGGCGCCGCGGCCTTCGACTTGGCGGACCGGCTGCAGACGCCGGTCTTCGTGCTGCTCGATCTCGACATCGGGATGAACGACTGGCTCTGCGAGCCCTTCGCCTGGGACGACAGCCGGCGGCTCGACCGCGGCAAGGTGATGACGGCCGAGGAGCTCGAGGCCGGCCGCACCTTCGGACGCTACCTCGACGTCGATGGCGACGGCATCCCCTACCGCACCTATCCCGGCACGCATGCGGAGAAGGGCGCCTTCTTCACCCGCGGCACCTCGCGCGACCGCTTCGCCAAGTACACCGAGGTCGGCAGCGCCTATGTCGACAACATGCAGCGACTGCTGCGGAAATTCGAGACGGCGAAATCCCTGGTGCCGCGCCCGGTGGAGCGTAAGGCGGCCGAGCCGGCCAGCCTCGGCGTGCTCTATTTCGGCAGCTCCTCGGCGGCGATGAAGGAGGCGCTCGCGGCGCTGGAGGCGGATGGCGTGCATCTCGACGCCATGCGTATCCGCGCCTTCCCCTTCCATGACGACGTGCTGGACTTCGTCGCCCGCCACGAGCGGGTCTTCGTCGTCGAGCAGAACCGCGACGCGCAGCTCCGCACCCTTCTGATGACGGAGGGGAACATCGACCCCGCCCGCCTGATCCCCATCCTCCACTACGACGGCACGCCGATCACCGCGCGCTTCATCCGCGCCGCCATCGCCGATCGCGCCTCGACGCTGAAGGTCGTGCCCTTTGCCGGAGCCGCCGCGGAATGAGCTTCCTCCCCAAGCCCAAGCTGCATCACCCGAAGCTGCCGCTGAACGAGCTCGGCTTCACCCGGCGCGACTACGAGGGGGCGATCAGCACCCTTTGCGCCGGCTGCGGCCATGATTCGATCAGTGCCGCCATCATCCAGGCCTGCTGGGAGCTCTCCATCGCGCCGCACCGGGTGGCGAAGATGTCCGGCATCGGCTGCTCCTCGAAGACGCCGGACTACTTCCTCGGCGCCAGCCACGGCTTCAACTCGGTGCATGGCCGCATGCCGAGCGTGCTGACCGGCGCCAACATGGCCAACCGCGACCTGCTCTATCTCGGCGTCTCGGGCGACGGCGACAGCGCCTCCATCGGCTTCGGCCAGTTCGCGCACAGCATCCGCCGCGCCGTGAACATGACCTATATCGTCGAGAACAACGGCGTCTACGGCCTCACCAAGGGGCAGTTCTCGGCGACCTCCGACAAGGGCTCGAAGGCCAAGAAGGGCGCGGTCAACACCGACGAGGCGATCGACCTGGTCGGCATCGCGCTGCAGCTCGGCGCCACCTATGTCGCCCGCAGCTTCTCCGGCGACAAGGCGCAGCTCGTGCCCCTCATCAAGGGCGCGCTGCGGCATCCCGGCCCCGCCTTCATCGACTGCATCAGCCCCTGCGTCGCCTTCAACAACCATGAGGGCTCGACCAAGAGCTACGACTTCGTGCGCGAGCACAACGAGGCGATGAACCAGCTCGACGTCATCCTCGGCCGCATGCCGATCACCACCGAATACGCGCCGGGCGAGGTGCGGGAGGTGACGCAGCATGACGGCTCGGTCCTGCGCCTGCGCAAGCTGCACGAGGGCTACGACCCGACCGACCGCGTCGCCGCCCTGCACCACCTGCACGAGCGCAAGGCGGCGGGCGAGATCGTCACCGGCCTGCTCTATGTCGA
Source organism: Roseicella frigidaeris (assembly GCF_003258945.1). GTDB lineage: Bacteria > Pseudomonadota > Alphaproteobacteria > Acetobacterales > Acetobacteraceae > Paracraurococcus > Paracraurococcus frigidaeris. The sequence continues at coordinate 30,580 of NZ_QLIX01000003.1, forward strand.
TCCCGAGCCGCAGGACATGCATGCGCATCTCGGCACGGTCGAGCGGCCGCTGAATGCGCTCGAGGATGCCGCGCTGGTGCCGGGCGCCGCGGCGCTCGAGCGGATCAACGCCGCCCTGCGCTGAGGCGGCGGCGGCGCGCCCCTATCGCCGGGTGGCGCAGCCGTTGCGCAGATAGCCGGACTCGGCCTGGGTCAGCGGCAGGCCCTGCTGGAAGCGGAACACGGCCGCGGCGCAGGTCCGGTCGATGCGCTCGGGCGGCGGCCGGTTGCTCACCTTCTGGGGCTGTGGCTGCGGCCGTTGGCGCGCCGCCGGCGGCGCGCCCGGGACCGGCGGCGGGATCGGCAGCGATGCCGGGACGATGGCCAGCGGGGCGGCGCTGGCCCCGTCCTCGACCGGCGCGGCGGGCTTCTCCGCCATGGCAGGCCGCTCCGCCGGCGCATCGGCAGGCGGCGGCGTCTCGGAGACGAGCGGCGAGGCCGCCGAGGCGCGCGCCGCGGCCAGCGTCGCCTCCAGCTCGGCCGCCAGGGCAGCCACCGCCGCCGCGGCGGAGGTCTGGGTCGGGCGTTGCGGCGGGGGGACCGGCCCCCGCTCGGCCGGACCAGGCGCCGGGTCGCTGGACAGGCTGGCCGCCGCCAGGCTGGTCGGCGCTGCCTGCGGCGGCTGGGCCACCGAGGCCACCGGCTGCGGCGCCGGGTCGGAGGTGGCGCCGGAGAGCAGGATGACGCCGCTCACCACGCCGATGGTGAAGGTGCCGAGCAGCGCCAGGCCCATGCCGAACCGGCCGCGCCACAGCGGCGGCCGTTCGGGCGGCGGGTCGTCCAGGTCGAAGGGCGGCTCGATCATGGCCTTTGGCCGGCGGCCGCAGGGCGCGGCGCCCGGCACCATCCAGGCCGGGTCATCGGCCAGCGCCGCCCGCGCGGCGGCGATCCAGGCGCCCTTGCCCGGCACCGTCAGCGGCGGCAGCTCGGCGAAGCCCTGCGCCATGCGGCCCGGCAGGCTGCGCGAGGCGGCGGACTCGATCCGCCCATGCCAGACCGGCAGGTAGCCGGGAAAGGCGGGCCAGAAATAGGCGGCGCCGAGGGCCTGGCGCAGCCGCGCCTCGGCGCTCGGCGTCACGTTCGGCGCGATGTCCAGCAGCGCGATCCCTGAGGTGGGATGCGCCAGGGCCCAGCAGCCGGTGGGATAGGCGGATTTGGCCAGGCCGGCACGACAGCGCCCGAGCATGACCCAGCCCTTCGGCAAGGCGCCCAGCAGGGCGGCATCGTCCGTTGGCGGCTGCGGCATGGCCCCGGTGGGGTGCAGCTCCGTCTCCTTGTTCACTCTGGGCTCCCCGATTCCCACCAGCCTGCTTTAAGCGCCGGAACCGGCAGATGGGATTGAAATGACGTGATACCACCAAGAAGGATTGCAGCTGTGATCTCGCCGCCCGTGCCGCGCCGGCCATGCGTGGAAATGGCAGGGCGGCGGCGGAACTGCCGGCCCGGTAAATGCTGCGCCGCGATGATCCTGCCCGGCGGCCTGCGGTGATTTGCAGTGCAGCAAAATGCTTTTTGCGACTCTCGGCATCGCATGCAGAAGCATTAACCGTCACCTGGGCCGACGGCAAATCCCCCATGCGCGTGCCGTCGGCTCCCCCGCTGGGAGTTCCCGACGCTGCGGGGCTCGCCCGGTCCTTACAGGTCGGCGCGCCAGATCCAGAGGCCGATGAGGAGGCTCACCGCCCCGCCCAGGATGGCGCTGCCCACCCCGCGCAGGCCGAGATCGGCCGCGAGGGCGAGCCAGAGGACGAAGACGCCGATCGCCACCGCGATGCCGCCGATCAGCGAGGCGCGGGAGGTCTTGATGGCGCCGCCGTCGAGCGGCGCGAGCTTCGCGGCCATCGCCGTCACTCCGCCGGCATGGCGCCCGCGCGCGGCATGCCCGCCCGCGGATCGTCGAGGCTGTTCCGCACCCGCTTGAGGTCGCCGCGCACGAAGCGCGCGTCGTAGCCGTTCAGCAGATGCCCGAGCAGCCCGCGCCGGAGATCGCTGGTGCCGAAGAACCAATCGGCGATCGGGTAGGTGAGGTTGAAATTCCGCTCCATCATGATGGCCGTGTTGTGGTGCGCGGCATGGTGGCGGCGGATGGTGTTGATGAAGGGGATGTGCCGGACGATCCGGTCATCCTTCACATGGCAGCAGAAGTGGAAGAACTCGTAGTTCAGGTAGAGCGCGGTGTTGGTGATCAGCAGCAGCCAGCCGGCATCGGGGAAGCCCAGCGCCTTCAGCAGCAGGGCCGGCAGCAGCGACATCGCCAGGAAGGTGATGAGCGCATAGGGCGGGAAGAAGACGATGCGGAAATCCCGCGCATCGTCGATGGTGTATTCGTGCTCGGTGAAGAACTGGTGGTGCGCCAGGGTATGGCGCTTGTAGATCCCCATGAAGCCCTTGAGGGGGCGGTGCATGACGTATTTGTGGATCCACCACTCGAAGACATTGGCGGTGACGAAGGCGGCCGGCACGATCAGCCATTCGTACCAGGCCGGCGCCACGATCTGCCGCGCGCAGTACCAGATGGCGGCGCCGCCGATGGCGTAGATCAGCGCGACATGCGCCCAGCCGTGATAGAGCCGGCCGATCCGCTCGCGGAAATCGGCCCGGAAGGCCTGCTGCCGCCGGGAGAGGCGCTCCCGCTTCAGGGCGGCGGTTGCCGGCGCCGTGGTGCCATCCATCGCATTCCTCCCCAGGGCAGGGTGTGCGTCTGATATATCAGTGCGCCGCGCCGGGGGTCAAGGCGGCCATCCAGCAGATGGCCGCCCCCAAGCCCGCCCCAAACCCGCCCCCGGCCCGCCGACATCAGGCCCCGCACGCCCGGACGCGGCGGGTGAAGGCCTCGATGAAGTCGATCAGGGCATCGGAAGCGGCTCCGGCGGCATCGGCATCGCCCTCGGCGATGGCGCGCGCCAGGGCGGCATGCACCCGCGCCGAGCCCTCCAGCCCGGCCGAGCGCCGCCAGTGCAGGAACCAGAAGCGGCGCGACAGCCCGTGCAGCAGGGCCATGGCCGCGGTGGCGAACTCGTTGCGCGCCGCCGCCAGGACCAGCAGGTTGAGCTGCCGGTCGAGCCGCAGGAAGCCGGTCTCGTCCTCCGCCGCCGCGGCCTGCTCCATCGCCCCGGCGATCGCCCGGAATGCCGCCCGCTGCGCCGCATCCGCCTGCCGCGCCGCCGCGCGGGCGCTCAGCCGCTCGATCTCCCGGCGCACCTCCAGCAGGCGGAGCTGCTCCTCGACATCCACCGCCGCGACGATGATCCCGCGGCGCGGCAGGATGCGGACCAGCCGTTCCCGCGCCAGGCGCTGCAGCGCCTCGCGCACCGGGGTGCGGCCGAAGCCGACCCGCGCGGCGAGCTGGGCCTCGCTCACCTCCTCCCCGGGCGGGACCTGCAGGGTGACGATCGCCTCCTCGATGGCGCGGTAGGCCTGCTCGGTGAGCGTGCCATCGGCCTCCGCTGGGCGGTTGTGGCGCGGCATGGGTGTGGTGTCAGGCATGGTGCAGCCTATGCGGGAAAACTGATGTCACGCGCCCTCCATCCATTGACAGGCCATCGGTCCTGGGACACCCTGTGTCCTGCGGGAGATATATCACCGCACCAGAAAAAGCCGAGTTTGGGGAGGTTGGGTGCGGGCCGCGCGGGCGGTTTCCGACCAGGGGCATCTGCTCCTGGCGAAACGCCCTGCGTGGCCCGTTCGCTTGCGTGCGGCGAAGGCCCAGGCCAACCGGAGGGTTGCGCCCGGCGTTCGAGGCGCAGGAGGGTGAGGCCGGCCTGCGCTCGGTCTCAGCCGGCGGGAACCAGCCGCGGCGCGAGCTTCGCGGTGGCGCCGGTGGCCACCTGCTGCGCCAGGACGGCCTCGAATTCCGGGAAGCCGAGCCGGAACACCACCTCCGATCCCTCGCCCAGATACAGGATCATGTCGCCGGTGCTGCCGCGAAAGCTGAACAGCACGATCGCCGCCTGGCTGCCGGCCCCCTCCGCATGCGGCTCGCCATGCGCGGCAACCCGCACATGGCTGCCGGTCGGGCGGATCTCCCGGAGCGACCCGTCGGGCCGCCAGAAGCGCAGCTCGCCCTGCACGACGAAGGTGCTGAAGTCGCAGACATGCCGATGCAGCCTGCCCGGCCTGTCGGGCTCGAACCTGATGAGCACATCGGCGATGCCGAGGGCCGCGTCCATCGCCAGGACATAGACCTGCGCGTCGATCGGCTGCACCCGCTGCCAGGTGACATGGCGGTCGTCGAACCGGAATTCCTGCACCGTCTCCCCCTCCCCTCCTGGCCCTTCCCTGGCCTGATCCTGCCCTGGCGGGCAGCCTCGCATCAGGCCGCCCAGCGCAGGTCGCAGGCCTCGATCGGCTGGCCGCGGCGCGCCCGCTCCTCCGGCGGCAGCACGTCGCAGGAGGGCCAGAGGCCGCTCGCCAGCGCCGCCTCATAGGCCGCCAGCCCGGCCTGCCGCATCGCCCGCGCCGCCGACCGGTGATCATAGGCCAGGGCGAGATGCTCGATCCGCAGGCCCGCCCCCTGCGGCGTCAGCACCGAGAACCAGCCGCGCGGCGTGCCGTCATTCGCCGGCATGCCGATCGCCCCGGCATTGTGCCAGAGCCGGCGGCCGAGGAGGCGGCTGAAGGGCAGGCCGCAATGGCCGGCGATCACGCCTTCCGCCCCGCCCGCGGCGATCTCGGCGGCGAGCGCCGCCTCGGGCGCGGAGGCGAAGAGGAAGCGGTTGATCGCCGTCGCGCCGCCATGCAGCGCGACCAGCCGCCGGCCGCCGATCTCGACCGGGATCCGCCGCGGCAGCGCCGCCATCCAGGCGCGGTGCCGCGGCGTCACCTGGCGGCTGGCATGCGCGAACCAGTCGCGCGAGAGACGGTCGCAGGCCGTGCCGGCGGCGAAGCCGCAGCCGCAATCCGCGCCGCCGGCGGCCAGGCTCTCCTCGCAATTCCCCATCACCGTGGCGATGCCGCTCGCCATCATCAGGTCGAGCGTCGCGACGGCATCGGCGCAATAGGCCACCACATCGCCGGTGCAGAGCATGCGCCCGGGCGGGATGCCGCGCCGCGCCGCCTCGGCCAGCAGGGCCTGCAACGCCTGCAGGTTGGAATAGGGCCCGCCGAAGCAGAGCAGCGGCCCGTCGCAGCGCATCGCGGTCACCGGCGGCACAGGCGTCCCTCCTCCAGGCGCAGCCGGCGATCGGCGTAGCGGCGGGCCAGCTCCGGCTGGTGCAGGGCGACCAGCACGGAGCGGCCGCCATGCGAGGCCAGATCCCGCAGCAGCGCAAGCACCGCGGCGGCATTCTCCGGGTCGAGGCTCGCCACCGGCTCGTCCGCCAGCAGCAGGGGCGCGCGCTGCATCAGGGCGCGGGCCACCGCCGCGCGCTGGCGCTGGCCGCCGGAGAGCCGGTCGGCCCGCTGCCCCGCCAGCGCGCCCAGCCCGACCCGCGCCAGGCAGGCCATCGCCTCGGCCCGCTCCGCCACCGGCCAGAGCCGCAGCGCCGGGCGCCAGAAGCCGATGCGCCCGAGCGCGCCCACCAGCACGTTGTCCCGCGCCGAGAGGCGGCGGGCGAGGGCGTGCTGCTGGAAGACGAGGGCCGTCTCCGGCGCCACGATCCGCCCCGCCTCGGCCGGCACCAGCCCCGCGATCGCCCGCAGCAAGGTGGTCTTGCCGGCGCCCGAGGGGCCTTCGATCGCCACCACCTCGCCCGGCGCGACGGCGAGGCTGATGCCGTGCAGCACCCGCCGTCCCTGCAGGGCGACGACCAGCCCCTCGACCCGCAGCATCAGCCGAGGCGGCGCCGCAGCAGGGCGGAGAGCCGGTCGGCCGTGAGCACCAGGGCGACGACGAGGATCAGGATCGCCAGGACGCGGGCGAAGTCGAGCAGGTCGACGGCGTTCTTCAGCTCCTGCCCGAGGCCGCCGGCGCCGACGAGGCCGAGCACCGTGGAAGCGCGGATGTTGAACTCCCAGACATAGAGCAGGACGGAGGCGAGCTGCGGCAGGCTCTCCGGCAGCAGCACGACGGCCGCGGCCTGCGCCCGGCTGGCGCCGGCGCTGAGCGCCGCCTCGAGCGGCGCCGGGTCGGCGGTCTCCAGCGCCTCCGACCACAGCTTGCCGATGCTGCCGGCGGAGTGCAGCGCCACGCCGAGCATGCCGGCGAAGGGGCCGAGCCCGACCGCGGCGACGAAGATCAGGGCGAAGACGAAGCCGTCGACGCCGCGCAGCGCATCCAGCAGGGCGCGCGCCGGATGGTAGAGCGCCGGCAGGGGGACGACCGGCCGGGCCGCCAGCAGCGCCAGGGGCAGCGCCATCGCCGCCGCCAGGGTGGTGCCGAGCGTGGCGATGCCCACCGTCTCGGCGGCCCGGCGCAGCAGGTCGGGCAGGCCGGAGAAATCGGGCGGGACCGCGCCGCCGAGCCAATGGGCCAGGCGCGGCAGCCCGGTCCAGAGCCGCGGCAGGTCGGGCTGCACGACGAGCAGGCTGCCGCCATAGAGAAGGCCGAGCGCGAGCAGCCCGGCGAGGCGGCGCATCAGCCCGCGCCGATGCGCCCGAGCGCCCGGCCGGCCGCCTCGATCAGGGCGTAGCTGTCCGGCGCGGCGGCCACCCAGCCGGTGTAATTGGCCGGCATCACTCGGGCGGCGGTGGCCTCGTCGATGGCGAGCGCGGCCTCGCGCAGCCGCGCCGCCAGGGCGGGCTCCAGCCCCGCCCGCACCGCCAGCGCGTCGTTCGGCAGCGGCTCGGAACGCCAGACGATGCGCGCCTGGTCCTCCCGCAGCCGCCCCGCCGCGACCATGGCGGCGAAGTTGCGGTCGTAGTCGGTGGCGAGGTCCACCTGGCCGCTCGCCACCGCCATGTCGTTGGCCGGGTGCGACGCCCCGTCGCGGTAGCGGAAATAGGTGCGCGGATCGATGCCCTGGGTCTTGAACCAGTAATGCGGGATCAGCCAGCCGCTGGTCGAGCCGGCATCGGCGAAGGAGATGGACAGGCCCTTCGCATCCTCCGGGAAGCGCGCGATCCGCAGCTCGGGACGGGCCAGGATGATGGCGTGGTAGGTCGGCTTGCCCTGGTACTTCACCACCGCCAGCGCCTCGGCCCCGGCGCGGTCCTTGGCGAGCACGTAGCCCCAGGGGCCCATCCAGGCGAGGTCCACCTGCGCGGTCGAGAGCGCGACCGCGATGCCCGCCCAGTCGGTGGTGACCGTCAGCGCGAGCGGCCGGCCGACCGCCGCGGCCAGATGGGCGAAGAAGGGCTCGTAGGCGCGGCGGGTGTCGCCGGCGGTCGGCTGGAAGGGGCCGACGGCGCAGCGCAACGGCTGCGCCTGGGCCCGGGCAGTCCAGGCCGGCAGCGCCAGGGCGCCGCCGAGGCTCATCAGGCGTCTGCGTCGCATGCGCACTCCGGACCGGGGGTGGAGGCCGCAGCCTATGGCGTCGCGGCGCGGCCCGCCAGCGGCGAGGCCGGCTCGCCCGCTCACGCGCCGCTGCCGGCGGCGGTCACGCGCCACACGACATTGCCCACGTCGTCGGCCATCAGCACGCTGCCATCCGGGCCGATCGTCACGCCCACCGGGCGGCCATAGGATTCGCGCTCGTCGGGCGCCAGGAAGCCCGAGAGGATATCCCGGGCGGGGCCCGCCGGGCGGCCCTCGGCGAAGGGCACGAAGACCAGCTTGTAGCCGCTCAGCGTGCTGCGGTTCCAGGAGCCGTGCTGGCCGATCGCCATGCCCTCGGGGAAACCCGGCAGCGTCCCGGCGGGCAGCCAGCAGAGGCCGAGGGAGGCGGTGTGGCCACCCAGCGCGTAATCCGGCGTGAGGGCCTGCGCCACCAGCGCCGGGTCCTGCGGCACCCGGTCATCGACCGTCCGCCCCCAATAGCAATAAGGCCAGCCATAGAAGCCGCCGTCGCGGACCGAGGTCAGGTAGTCGGGCGGCGTCTCGTCGCCCAGCCCGTCGCGCTCGTTGACCACGGTCCAGAGCGCGCCGGTCCGCGGCTCCCAGGCCATGCCGACGGGGTTGCGCAGGCCGGTGGCGAAGGGGCGCAGCGTGCCGCTCGCCAGGTCGTAGGCATGGATGGCGGCGCGGCCCTCCTCCACCGCCATGCCCTCGTCGGCGATGTTGGTGAGCGAGCCGACGGCGATGTAGAGCGTGCGGCCATCCGGGCTGGGCAGCAGGCTGCGCGTCCAGTGGCCGCCGGGCTTGAAGCGGGCCAGCACCCGGCCCGGGCCGGTGAGACGCGTCGCGCCCGGGACGTAGGGGAATGCCACCAGGCCATCGGTGTTGCCGACATAGAAGGTGTCGCCGACCAGCGCCATGCCGAAGGGCTGGTTCAGGCCCTCGAGGAAGACGTGCCGGGTCTCGGCGACGCCGTCGCCATCCGCGTCGCGCAGCAGGATGATGCGGTTGGCGCTCACGCCCATCGCGCCGGCGCGGCGCATCGTGCTCACCATGGCGTAGTCGAAGAGCGACCGCGGCGAGCGCAGGACGCTGGTCGCCTCGGCCACCAGCACGTCGCCATTGGGCAGGACCTGCAGCCAGCGCGGATGGTCGAGGCCGGCGGCGAAGGCATTGACCCGCAGCCCGGGCGCCGCCGCCGGCAGCATCCCGTCCGGCCAGCCCCGGGCCGTCGGCATCTTCAGGGTCGGCAGGCTGCCCTGCGGCCGCGCCTCGGGGATCCGCGGTCCGTTGCCCCAGGCGGGCTCGTGCGCGCCCTGGGTGAGCCGCCGGGACATCCGGGCCGCGCCCCCGACCACCGCGACGACGCGGGCGAATGCCGACGAAAAGCTCAATGGTCCCTGCTCCTGCTGCGCCGCCGTGGCGGCCTCGCGGGGGAGGATGGCCCGGGCCGGTGGATCCGGGTAGCGCCGTTCCGCCTCGCCATCGCCATCGCCATCGCCGGCGACGGGGGCGCGGGCTTGGCGGGTGGGGCGGGCCGCGCGGTCAGCCGGCCCCAGCCGGCAGCGCCGCCGCGATCTCCTCGCTCGTCAGCAGCCAGGCATTGTCCAGCTCGGCCACCACGCGGCGCATGAAATCCTCGGTCAGGGCCAGGGCGCGCGCCGGATCACCGAGATGGTCGCAGAGCAGGGCGAGGGCGAGCTGCCGCGGCCCATCGCCCTCATAGGTCCATTCGAAGCCCATCGGCGAGAAGGTCTTCACCTCGAAGCGCGGATCGAGCGGGGCGCCATCCACCGTCACCTGCGCCCCGCCCAGGCCGCGGCCGCCCTCGTAGATCTTCATGGCGCCCCCTCCCGATCCAGCCTCATTCCCCGGCGCGGACCAGCCCGTCCACGGCGAGGCAGCCCCAGTCGCCGGCGATCAGCGGGTTCACCTCCGCCTCGGCGATCCGCTCCCCGGCCGCGGCGAGCAGCACCGAGAAGGCGGAGACCGCCCGCGCCACCGCCGCGAGATCGGCCTTCGGCGCGCCGCGGAAGCCATCCAGCAGCGGGAAGCCCCGCAGGCTGCGCAGCATCGCCTCGGCCCGGGCCGGGCTGACCGGCGCGATGTCGAGCGCCACGTCCTTCCACAGCTCGGCCTGCACGCCGCCGGTGCCGACCAGCACCATCGGGCCGAACTGCCCGTCGCGCCGCCCGCCGAGGATCAGCTCGACGCCGCCGCGCGACATGCGCTGCACCAGCACCCCGTCCAGCCGCGCCGCGGGCGCGTGCCGCCGGGCGGAGCCCATGATCTCGGCGAAGGCGGCGCGCACCGCCGCGGCATCGCCGAGGCGCAGCCGCACGCCGCCGACCTCGGTCTTGTGCGCGATGTCCGGGCTGTCGAGCTTCAGCACCACCGGGAAGCCGAGCGCGGCCGCCGCCTCCGCCGCCGCCTCGGCCGTCGCCGCGCGACGCTCCTCGACCACCGGCACGCCGACGCGGGCGAAGAGCGTCTTGGCCTCGGCCTCGGTCAGCACCGCGCCCCTGGCCGGCAGCGCCGCCAGCGCCCCGGCCAGGCCGGCGGGCGCCTCGGGCTCGCCCGCGGGCGGCGTCGCGTAATGCTCCTGCCACAGCCGCACCGCGTTCATCAGCCGGCGCATGGAGCGGAACAGCGGCACCACCGGCGAGGCATCCGCCGCCACCGCGCCCGGGCCCTCGAGCTGCTCCGGGATCCAGGCGACGATGATCGGCTTGCCGCACTGCTCGGTCAGGCTGGCGATCTCGGCGATGCGGCCCGGCGTGGTCTGGTGGTGGGAATAGACCTGCGGATAGACGATGACGCCGTATTGCGGGTCGGCGGCCATCGCCAGCACGCATTTGCCGAAACTGGTCGGGTCGCCCGCCGCCTGCGCCGTCAGGTCGCAGGGGTTGCGCGCCGCGCCGAAATCCGGGATCGCCGCCTCCAGCACCGCCTTGGCGGCGGCGCCGGGCTGCGGCATGTCGAGGCCCAGCGCCTCGGCATGGTCGGCGGCCATGATGCCGGCGCCGCCCGAGGCGGTGACGATGGCGACGCCCCTCGCCTTCGGCCGGCCGGCCTTGGCGAAGAGGCCGGCGGTCTCGAGCAGCGCGTCGAAATCCTCCACCTCCGCCATGCCGGCGCGGCGGAAGGCGGCCGACCAGGCGGCGGCGCTGCCGGCGAGCGAGCCGGTATGCGAGACGGCGGCCGCCGCGCCCGCCTCGCCGCGGCCGAGCTTCAGCGCGACGATCGGCTTGCCCGCGCGGCGCGCCGCCTCGCCGAGCAATTGCAGCCGCCTTCCGTCGCGCAGGCCCTCCACCGCCAGCGCCACGGCGCGGCATTCCGGCATGGAGAGCTGGTAGGCGGCGAGGTCGCAGACATCGAGATCGGTGGCGTTGCCCGCCGTCGTCATGTGGCAGACGGAGAAGCCGCGCTCGGCCGCCTGCATCAGCGCATAGCCGAGCGCGCCGGACTGGCTGGTGATGGCGACGCCGCCCGCCGGCGCGACGAGGCGGGCATATTCCGGCATGAAGGTGACGCCGGCCTTCAGCACATGGTCGACGATGCCGAGGCAGTTGACGCCGACGAGCGGCAGGCCGGCCTCGCGGCAGCGCGCCCGCAGCGCCGCCTCCTCGGCGACGCGCTCCGCCAGCCCGGTCTCGCCATAGCCCGAGGCATAGGCGATGACGCCGCCCGCCCCCTTGCGGATGCAGGCCTCGACGGCCCCCATGATCTGCTCGCGCGGCAGGGCGATCAGCACGCAGTCCGGCACCTCGGGGATGTCGTCGAGGCTGGCGAGGCAGGGGCGGCCATGCAGGTCGCGGCCGGCATATTTGGGATTCACGCCCCAGACCGGCCCGGCGAAATTGGCGAGGTTGGTGACGGTGCGGCCGCCGAAGCGCGTCGGCTCGGCCGAGACGCCGATCACCGCGACGCTGCGCGGCGAGAGCACCCGCCGCAATGCCGCCGGATCGCGCAGCGGCGCGGGCGCCGAACCGCCTGACGTCTCGCCGGCCATGCCTTGCTGCTGCAATCGCCCCTCCCGTCTCCCGCGCTGCGACGCGGCGTTCTTGCCCATGCGGCAGCCTAGACAGGGCGTGCCGGTGGTCAAGCCGCTAGCTGGAGGGTGATGCGCCGCGGCATGTTCGCGGCCGCGGGAATCCGCCACTCTCGCCGCCGCAACGGCTGCGGCTCCCGGATGCGGCGCATCCGGGCCGGCCCAACACCCCATCACGCCCAAGGAGAACCGGGACCCCATGCTGCCTCGCTGGACGGCGCTGCTCTGCGCCAGCCTCATCGCCGCGCCCTGCGCCGCGCCGCGCCCCGCTCATGCCCAGGTCTCGGACGAGGCCATCCGCATCGGCGTGCTGAACGACCAGAGCAGCGTCTATGCCGATATCGGCGGCCAGGGCTCGGTCGTCGCGGCGCGGCTGGCGGCGGCGGAGTTCGGCAACACGCTGCTCGGCCGGCCGATCGAGATCGTCTTCGCCGACAGCCAGAACCGCGCCGACATCGCCTCCGCCACCGCCCGGCGCTGGATCGACAGCGACCGGGTGGACGCCATCGCCGACGGCTCGGCCAGCTCCTCCTCCCTGGCCATCCAGGAGGTGACGAAGGAGAAGAAGAAGGTCTTCCTGGCGAGCGGCCCGGCGACCTCCGACCTGACGGGCAAGTTCTGCAGCCCGACCGGCTTCCACTTCACCTACGACACCTACGCCCTCGCCTACGGCACCGGCCGGGCGCTGACCCAGCAGGGCGGCAATTCCTGGTTCTTCATCACCGCCGACTACACCTTCGGCCATGCGCTGGAGCGCGACACCAGCGCCTTCGTGCGCGATGCCGGCGGCCGGGTGCTCGGCTCGGTGCGGCACCCGCTGAACACCGCCGACTTCTCCTCCTTCCTGCTGCAGGCCCAGGGCTCGCGCGCCAAGGTGGTCGGCTTCGCCAATGCCGGGACGGATTTCGACAACGCGCTGAAGCAGGCAGCCGAATTCGGCCTGGTGAAGGGCGGCCAGCGCATGGCCGGGATGCTGGTCTTCATCAGCAACATCCATGCCCTCGGCCTGCCGGTGACCCAGGGGCTGGTGGCGACGACCAGCTATTACTGGGACCGCGACGAGCGGACGCGGGACTGGCACAGGCGCTTCGCCGCCGCGCATGGCGGCCGCGCCGCCACCATGGTGCAGGCCGGCACCTATTCGGCGGTGCGCCACTACCTGCGGGCGGTGGAGGCGGCCGGCACGGATGACGGCGAGGCCGTCGCCGCCATGATGCGGCGGATGCCGGTGCAGGACATGAACAACGACAACGTCCGCATCCGCGAGGATGGCCGGGTGCTGCACGACATGCTGCTGGTCCAGGCCAAGGCGCCGGAGGAGAGCAAGGGCCCCTGGGACTATTACCGCATCCTCACCCGCATCCCCGGCGAGGAGGCCTTCCGCTCCCTGGCGCAGAGCGAATGCCCGCTGGTGAAGCGGTGAAGCGGCCGCCAACCCCTTGAGAAGGCCCACATCGTGCGGCCGGCCGGCGAGCGCCGGCCGCAAGATGAGTTGACAGGCGCCGCCGCTTCATGCGCCGATATAGTTAGCTTGCAATCTATGATCCGCCAGAGATCGCAGTCCGGAGAGAGGAATGGCCGAGACCAGCCCCGCCAGGAAGCCCCTGCCCGCCCGCCTGGATGCCGTCATCGTCGGCGCCGGCTTCGGCGGCCTGTACATGCTGCACCGGTTGCGCGGCCTCGGCCTCTCGGCCCGCATCCTCGAGGCCGCGGACGGGGTCGGCGGCACCTGGTACTGGAACCGCTACCCCGGCGCCCGCTGCGACGTCGAGAGCATGCAGTACTCCTTCTCCTTCGACGAGGCGCTGCAGCAGGACTGGCACTGGAGCGAGCGCTTCGCCGCCCAGCCGGAGATCCTGCGCTACGCCAACCACGTCGCCGACCGCTACGACCTGCGCCGCGACATCCATTTCGAGACCCGCGTGGCCAGCGCCCGCTACGACGAGGCGGCGGATCGCTGGACCGTCGCCACCGAGGCCGGCGAGGTGGTCTCGGCGCGCTTCTGCATCATGGCGACGGGCTGCCTCTCGGCGGCGCGGCTGCCGGACATCCCCGGCATCGCCAGCTTCGGCGGCGAGACCTACCACACCGGCTACTGGCCGCATCGCAAGGTGGATTTCAGCGGCAAGCGGGTGGCGGTGATCGGCACCGGCTCCTCGGCCATCCAGGCGATCCCGGTGATCGCCGCCGAGGCGGCGCAGGTCACGGTCTTCCAGCGCACGCCGAACTTCTCCATCCCCTCGCGCAACGCGCCGATGGATGCGGAATACGAGGCCTGGTGGAAATCCGACTACCCGGCGAAGCGGCGGCAGGCGCGCCTGATGCGCACCGGCATCCTCTACGACATCAACCCGCAATCGGCGATCGAGGTCGATGAGGCGACGCGCAGCGCGGAATACGAGCGGCGCTGGGCCAATGGCGGCACCGCCTTCATGGGCGCCTATCACGACCTGATCCTCAACAAGGCGTCCAACGACACCGCGGCGGAGTTCGTGCGCAACAAGATCCGGTCGATCGTCAAGGACCCGGAGACCGCCGAGGCGCTGGCACCGAAGGACCACCCGATCGGCACCAAGCGCATCTGCGTCGACACCGACTACTACGAGACCTACAACCGGCCGAACGTCGCCCTGGTCAACCTGCGCAAGACGCCGATCGAGACCATCACCGAGACCGGCATCCGCACCAGCGACGGCACCCGCGAATTCGACGTCATCGTCTTCGCCACCGGCTTCGACGCCATGACGGGGGCGCTGCTGAAGGTCGATTTCGCGGGCCGCGGCGGCCGCCGCCTCTCGGCGGAGTGGGAGCACGGGCCGCGCAGCTATCTCGGCCTGATGGTCGCGGGCTTCCCCAACATGTTCATGATCACCGGGCCGGGCAGCCCCTCGGTGCTCAGCAACATGATCGTCTCGGTCGAGCAGCATGTGGACTGGATCACCGGGCTGCTCGGCCACATGCAGGATCGCGGCCTCGCCCGCGTCGAGGCGACCGAGCAGGCGCAGGAGGCGTGGGTGCGGCATGGCATGGAGGTGGCGGAGAAGACGCTCTACCCCTCGGCCGCCTCCTGGTACATGGGCGCGAACATCCCGGGCAAGCCGCGGGTCTTCATGCCCTATATCGGCGGCGTCGGCGCCTATCGCGAGACCTGCGACACGATCGCCGCCGAGGGCTATCGCGGCTTCGCGCTGGCCGGGGAGACGACGCCCGCCGCCGCGGCGGAATAGCCGGGCGCGAACCTCCGGTTCGCTTGGCTTCGCGGCATAAGCCGGTGGCGCCCATTCGGGCGCCCGATATCAGAAGGACAGCCGCCCGGCGGCCCGCAGCGCCAGCAGCAGGCCGCCGAGATGCATGGCATGGGCGAAGCGGCCGGCCGCGGCGCCGGCCAGCGCCTCGGAGGCGGGCAGCAGCACCGTCTCCAGCTCCTCGCCGGCCTCGCGCGCCAGCCGCCCGGTATCGACCGCCTCCTCGGCCAGCACCACATGCAGGCGGTTGCTGTTATGCGCCGGGTCCGACCAGAGCGAGGCCACCAGGCGCAGCCGCGCCGCGGCATAGCCGGTCTCCTCCCGCAGCTCGCGCGCCGCCGTCGCGCAAGGATCGGCGTCGCCGACATCCATCACGCCGCCCGGCGGCTCCAGCACCCAGGCCTTGGCCCCCTGGCGCCATTGCCGCACCAGCACCAGGCGGTCCTCCGGCGTCAGCGCCACCACCAGCACCCAGTCCGGGTAGGTCATCACCCAATAGGGGTCGAGCACCGCGCCCGCGCCCGTCTCCACCGCCTCGGCATCGAGGTCGAGATGCCGGTCGCGCACCACCGCGCGGCGGGAGAGCAGCCGCCAGGGCCGCTCCGCCTCCGGCAGCGGTCCCACCGGCCAGCCGGCCGGCGGGGTCTCCTCCGTCACTCCGCCGCCTGGAGCTGCATCTGCTGCGCATAGTCCTCGAGCGGGGCGCAGGTGCAGACCAGGTTGCGGTCGCCATGGACATTGTCCACGCGCTTCACCGGCGGCCAGAATTTGTGCCCCCGCACGAAGGGCAGCGGGAAGGCCGCCTGCTCGCGGCTGTAGGGATGCGACCAGTCCGCCGCCATGACCTCGGCCGCGGTGTGCGGCGCGTTCTTCAGCGGGTTGTCCGCCCTGTCGGCGCGGCCCTGCTCCACCGCCCGGATCTCGGCGCGGATGGCGATCATGGCGTCGCAGAAGCGGTCCAGCTCCTCCTTCGGCTCGCTCTCGGTCGGCTCGACCATCAGCGTGCCGGGCACCGGCCAGGACATGGTGGGCGCGTGGTAGCCGTAATCCTGCAGCCGCTTGGCGATGTCCTCGACCAGCACGCCGCCCCCCTGCTGGAAGCCGCGGCAGTCGAGGATGCATTCATGCGCCACCATCCCCCGCTGGCCGCGATAGAGCACCGGGAAATGCCCCTCCAGCCGCCGCGCCACGTAATTGGCGCTGAGGATGGCGACCGCGGTCGCCCGCCGCAGCCCCTCGGCGCCCATCATGCGGATATAGGCGTAGGAGATGGGCAGGATGGAGGCCGAGCCGAAGGGCGCGGCCGCGACCGGGCCATAGCCCGTCGCCGGCCCCGCCTCGGCCAGCAGCGGGTGGTTGGGCAGGTGCGGCGCCAGATGCGCCGCGACGCCGATCGGCCCGATGCCCGGGCCGCCGCCGCCATGCGGGATGCAGAAGGTCTTGTGCAGGTTCAGGTGGCAGACATCGGCGCCGATCGCCGCCGGGCTGGTCAGCCCGACCTGCGCATTCATGTTGGCGCCGTCCATGTAGACTTGGCCGCCATGGGCATGGACCAGCTCGCAGATGCCGCGGATCTCCTCCTCGAACACGCCATGCGTGCTCGGATAGGTGATCATCAGCGCCGCCAGCCGCGCCGAATGCTGCTCGGCCTTCGCCCGCAGATCGGCGAGGTCGACATTGCCCTCCCGGTCGCAGCCGACGACGACCACCTTCATCCCGGCCATCACCGCGCTCGCCGGGTTGGTGCCATGCGCCGAGGCGGGGATGAGGCAGACATCCCGCTCCGTCTCGCCCCGCGCCCGGTGCCAGGCGCGGATCGCCAGCAGCCCGGCATATTCGCCCTGGCTGCCGGCATTCGGCTGCACGGAGACGGCGGCGAAGCCGGTGACGGCGCAGAGCCAGGATTGCAGCCGGCGGATCATCTCGAGATACCCCTCGGCCTGGTCCGCCGGGGCGAAGGGATGGATCTCGGCGAAGCCCGGGAAGGTGATCGGGATCATCTCCGCGGTCGCGTTCAGCTTCATCGTGCAGGAGCCGAGCGGGATCATGCTGCGGTTCAGCGCGACGTCCTTGTCCTCCAGCCGCTTCAGGTAGCGGAGCATCGCATGCTCGCTATGGTGGCTGTTGAACACCTCGGCCGCGCAGAAGCCGCTCTGGCGGAGGAGCGAGGCCGGGATGCCGCCCTCGGGCGCGATGCCGTCCAGCGCGCCGCCGCCGAGCAGCGCCGCGAGCGTCGCCAGCTCGGCGCGGGTGACGGTCTCGTCGAGGGCGAGGCAGACCAGCCCGCCCTCCCGGCGCAGGTTGAAGCCCTGCGCCAGCGCCGCCTCCACCAGCGACCCGGCGCGCTCCCCCGCCTCGATGGCGATGGTGTCGAAGACGGCGTCGTGGCGCAGCGCGAAGCCGCCCCGCCGCGCTGCGCCGGCGAGCAGCCGCGCCTGCAACGCGACCCGCCCGGCGATGCGCCTCAACCCGTCCGGCCCGTGCCAGACGGCGTACATGCTGGCCATCACCGCCAGCAGCACCTGCGCGGTGCAGATGTTCGAGGTCGCCTTCTCGCGCCGGATATGCTGCTCGCGCGTCTGCAGGGCGAGGCGCATGGCCGGGCTGCCGGCGGCATCGACCGAGACGCCGACGAGGCGGCCCGGCAGCAGCCGCTTCAGCCCGTCCTTCACCGCCATATAGGCGGCATGCGGCCCGCCATAGCCGAGCGGCACGCCGAAGCGCTGGGTGCTGCCCACCACCACATCGGCGCCCATCTCGCCGGGCGGCGTCAGCAGGCAGAGGGCGAGCGGGTCGGCGGCGACGATGGCGAGGCCGCCGGCGTCATGCGCCGCGGCGATCTCGGGCGCCAGGTCCCGCACCTCGCCGGTGGTGCCGGGATATTGCAGCAGCACGGCGAAGGGCTTGTCCGCCTTCGCACGCGCTGCGATCTCGGCCGGCGGGGCGACCACCACCTCGATGCCGACCGGCTCCGCGCGCGTCCGCACCACGGCCAGGGTCTGCGGATGCAGGTCGGCGGCGGCGAGCAGGATGCGGCCCTTGGCCTTGTGCGCGGCATGCGCCAGCGCCACCGCCTCGGCCGCCGCCGTCGCCTCGTCGAGCAGCGAGGCATTGGCGACCGGCAGGCCGGTGAGGTCGGCCACCAGGGTCTGGAAATTCACCAGCGCCTCGAGCCGCCCCTGGGCGATCTCCGCCTGGTAGGGCGTGTAGGCGGTGTACCAGCCGGGATTCTCCAGCACGTTGCGCAGGATCACCGGCGGCACATGGGTGTTGTGGTAGCCGAGGCCGATGAGCGACTTCACGCGGCGGTTCCGCTCCGACAGCGCCCGCAACTCGGCGATCGCCTCGGCCTCGGTCGCCGGCGGCGGCAGGGCCGAGAGATCGGCGCCGGCGATCGCCGCCGGCACGGTGCGCGCGGCCAGCGCCTCCAGGCTCGGCACCCCGACCACCTGCAGCATGGCGGCGATGTCCTCGGGGCCGGGCCCGATATGGCGGCGGGCGAACTCGCCCCCATCCTCGAGCGCCGCGAGGGCGTCGAGCGGCGCCCTCTCCGCCGTCCTCCCGTCCGGGGTGCCGAGGCTCATGCCTCGCTCTCCACGAAGCGGGCATAGGCCGCCTCGTCCAGCAGCGCCGCGATCTCGGCCGGGTCCTTCGGCTCGAGCTTGAAGAACCAGCCCTGGCCGACGGGGTCCTGGTTGATCAGCGCCGGATCCTCGGCGAGGGCGGCGTTCACCTCCACCACCCGGCCGGCGATCGGGGCATAGACGTCGGAGGCGGCCTTCACGCTCTCCACCACCGCGCAGGCCTCGCCCGCCGCGACCTCGCGGCCCACCTCCGGCAGCTCGACGAAGACGACGTCGCCGAGCGCGTTCTGCGCATGGTCGGTGATGCCGATCACCGCGGCGTCGCCGTCCTGGCGCACCCATTCATGGTCCTTGGTGAATTTCAGCTCGGACATGGAGCGGCTCTCCGGATCAGCGCTTGTAGCGATGGGGACAGAAGGGGGTGGGGGCGATGCGGGCCGGCAGGGCCTTGCCGCGCACCATCAGATCGAGCGCCGTGCCGTCCTCGGCCTGGGCGCGGGCGACATAGCCCATGGCGATCGGGGCATTCAGCGAGGGGCCGAAGCCGCCGGAGGTCACCTCGCCCACCGGGCTGCCATCGGCGGCCTGGATCGGGGTATGGGCGCGGGCCGGCTGCCGCCCCTCCGGCCGCAGGCCGACGCGCAGCCGGGCCGGGCCATCGGCCAGCTCCTGCCGCACCCGCGCGGCGCCGGGAAAATCCCAGGCCATGCGCCGGCGCTTGCCGATCGACCAGGTGAGGGCCGCCTCCACCGGGCTGGTCGTCTCGTCGATATCGTTGCCGTAGAGGCAAAGCCCGGCCTCCAGCCGCAGCGAATCGCGGGCGCCGAGCCCGGCCGGCTGCACCCCCGGCTGCTCCAGCAGCCGCCGCGCCAGCGCCTCGGCCCGGTCGGCGGCGACGCTGATCTCGACCCCGTCCTCGCCGGTATAGCCGGAGCGCGAGGCGAGCACCGGGATGCCGCCGATCTCGGCCTCGGCCACCCCCATGAAGGAGAGGGCGGCGAGGGCCGGGGCGAGGCGGTCCAGCAGCCCGGCGACGGCCGGGCCCTGCAGGGCGAGCAGGGCGCGCTCGGGCAGCGGGCGCAGGGTGACGCCGGCCGGCAGGGCGGCCTCGATCAGCGGGAAATCCACCGCCTTGCGGCTGGCATTGACGACGAGGAACAGCCGGTCGCCGAGATTGGCCACCATGAAGTCATCGAAGATGCCGCCCGCCTCGGTGGTCAGCAGGCCGTAGCGCTGGCGGCCGGGCTTCAGCCCCTGGATGTCGGCCGGCGTCACCCGCTCCAGCGCCGCCGCGGCGCCCTCGCCCCGCAGCTCCGCCTGGCCCATATGCGAGACGTCGAAGAGCGAGGCGGCGCTGCGGCAGTGCAGGTGCTCGGCCATGATGCCGGCCGGGTACTGCACCGGCATGGCATAGCCGGCGAAGCCCACCATGCGCCCGCCGAGCGCGCGATGCAGGCCGCCGAGCGGCGTTTCCAACAATGTCTCCGATTCCGCCACGGTTCCCCCTGCCACGGCTGCGTGGCGCGAGTTGCTGCTCCGTGGCCCCCCTCTGTCCGGTGACCTGAGAGATTCGGCCGGCTGGCTTGCGGCCTTACTCCGTCGGTGCCGGCCGCCCTGCGGCAGCCAGGCTTTCCAGAGGCCCCTTCCCCGCGCGGCCCTTCTGCCTGAGCGTTTCCGGGGGCCGGTTGCGCCTTCGGCGGGGCGGCCGCCCGGCCGTCACGGCCGGATGCCACCCTCTCTCCCGCGCGGGATCAGCGGGAGCGTCCGGTCTAACCCGGCGCCCCCCCCGGCGCAACCGCGCCGCACGGCGGCGCCTGAGGTTCAGGCCCACCCATCGAAGCCCTCGCCCCCCCGTTGCCCTGCCGCGGCCTCGCCGCGGCAGGCTGTGACGCCCCCTCGGCCAGGAGGGACATCCCGGCCCCCCCCGCGAAGACGCGCGGCGGCGTCGCGGGGACATGAATCAGCGCGGCCCGCGCCGGCGGTTGAGGGCGAGATCCTCCGGCGTCAGGTCGAAGGAGACGTAGACGCGGTAATCCGTGCCGCGGCGCCCCTCCCCCACCGGCAGGGTGAGGCTGACCGGCGCGCTCTCGGCGTTGGTCCGCGTCTCGTTGCGGGCGAAGAGGATGCGGTCGACGAAGCTGTGCCGGGCCAGGATCCGCTCGTCCCGGGCATCGACCACGGCGACGAACCAGGGCAGGTCGACCACCCGCCCCTCGGTGCCGGCGCCGCGCTCGACGGTGAAATTGGCGCTCAACGTGACATCGATGCTGCGATTCTTGTTGCCCGGGTTGCAGCCGCCGCTGATCCCGGCCAGCCGCGCATCCCATTCCAGGGTCGTCAGGTCGCGCACCGCGCCGGGGCGGTAGCGGGTGAGGTCGGCGCCCTCCCCCAGGATGCCCGGCCGCGGACAGGCCACCGGCAGCCGCTGATTGCTCGTATCCCCGCACCCCGAAAGCGCCAGGGCCGCCATGGCGCCCATGGCCCCCAGGACAAACCGCACCCGCATCCCCATCTTCCCCCTTGAGCCCAAAGCCGCGCTGGCTAGTGTGCGCCACTGGACAATACCAGACGCACCCTGCCCGCCGGCCGGCCGGCACGGCAACCCGTGGCCCGCGAGCGAACCCAGCCCATGCACCAGACCACCACCGCACGCCCCAGCGACGCCGGCGGCAAGCCCCGCCTCAACGTCCTGCTGGCTGGCCCGCGCGGCTTCTGCGCCGGCGTGGATCGCGCCATCAAGATCGTCGAGGAGGCGATCCGCCGCTACGGCGCGCCTGTCTACGTCCGGCACGAGATCGTACACAACCGCTACGTCGTCGAGAGCCTGGAGCGCCAGGGGGCGATCTTCGTCGAGGAGCTGGACGAGGTGCCGGACGACGCGCCGGTGGTCTTCAGCGCCCATGGCGTGCCGAAATCGGTCCCCGCCGAGGCGAGCCGGCGCAACCTCTTCTATCTCGACGCCACCTGCCCGCTGGTCAGCAAGGTGCACCGGGAGGCGGAGCAGCATTTCTCCCGCGGCCGCCACATCCTGCTGATCGGCCATGCCGGCCATCCGGAGGTGGTGGGCACCATGGGGCAGCTCCCCCAGGGCACGGTGACGCTGGTCGAGGACGAGGAGCAGGCGCGCAGCGTCGCGGTGCCGACGGAGCGCCCGCTCGCCTTCATCACCCAGACCACCCTCTCGGTCGACGACACCGCCGGCATCGTCGCGGCGCTGCGCCAGCGCTTCCCGGCGATCCACGCCCCGGCCAAGGAGGATATCTGCTACGCCACCACCAACCGCCAGGCGGCGGTGAAGGCGATCGCCCCACGGGCGGAGCTGATGGTGGTGGTCGGCGCGCCCAATTCCTCGAACTCGCTGCGGCTGGTCGAGGTGGCGAAGCGGGCCGGCTGCCCGCGCGCCCTCATGGTCCAGCGCGGCCGCGACCTCGACCCCACGCTCGCCGCCGGGCTCGGCACCGTCGGCATCACCGCCGGGGCCAGCGCGCCGGAGGTGCTGGTCGAGGAGGTGCTGACCCGGCTCTCCGAGCATTTCGAGATCGTCATCGAGGAGGTGGTGGTGGCCGAGGAGCGCATCACCTTCAAGCTGCCCTCCGGCCTGCAGCACGCCTGACGGCCGGCGCCGCGCCGGCGCGGAGGAGCGGGGCGGGGGCATTCCGCCCGCGGGGCGATCCGCTGTAGAAGCCCCGCATGGCCGTCTACACCGAAGTCACCGACGAGGCGCTGCGCGCCTTCCTCGCCGATTATGCCCTCGGCGAGCTGCTCGCCTTCCGCGGCATCGCCGAGGGCGTGGAGAACTCGAATTACGCGCTGAAGACCGCGGCGGGCGACTTCATCCTGACCCTCTACGAGAAGCGGGTCGATCCGCGCGAGCTGCCCTGGTTCCTCGCCCTGATGGAGCATCTGGCGGCGCGCGGCATCGGCTGCCCGCTGCCGGTGAAGGCGACGGACGGGCTGGCGCTCCGCAGCCTGGCGGGCCGGCCGGCGGCGATCTGCACCTTCCTCCCCGGCCTCTGGCCGCGCCGCGTGCGGCCGGAGCATTGCGCGCCGCTCGGCGGGGCGCTGGCGCGGCTGCACCTGGCGGGGGCGGATTTCGCCGAGATGCGGCCGAACGGCCTCGGCCCCGAGGCCTGGGGGCCGCTGCTGGAGCGCTGCCGGCCGGGGGGCGATGCGGTGCAGCCGGGCCTGGTCGCCGAGCTGGACGCGGCGCTCGCCGGCATCCTGGCCGCCTGGCCGGCGACGGATACGCTGCCGCTCGGGCAGATCCATGCCGACCTCTTTCCCGACAACGTCTTCTTCCTCGACGGCGCGGATGGCCGCCCCTGCGTCTCCGGCCTGATCGACTTCTACTTCGCCTGCACCGACCTGCTGGCCTATGACATCGCGGTCTGCCTGAACGCCTGGTGCTTCGAGGCGGACGGCTCCTACAACGTGACCCGGGCGCATGCGCTGCTCGCCGCCTATCAGCGGCTGCGGCCGCTCTCGGCGGCGGAGCGGGCGGCGCTGCCGGTGCTCTGCCGCGGCGCGGCGATGCGCTTCCTGCTGACGCGGCTCTATGACTGGACGGCGACGCCGGCCGGGGCGCTGGTCACCCGCAAGGACCCGCTGGAATACCTGCGCAAGCTGCGCTTCTTCGCCCGCGCCGAGGGGCCCGCCTCCCTTGGCCTCTGACGCCTTGGCCCCTGACGAGGCGGCGCCGGTCGAGATCTGGACCGATGGCGGCTGCAAGCCCAATCCCGGCCCCGGCGGCTGGGCGGCGATCCTGCGCTACGGCGCGGTGGAGCGGGAGCTCTCCGGCGGCGACCCGGCGACCACCAACAACCGCATGGAGCTGATGGCGGCGATCAGCGCGCTCGAGGCGCTGAAGCGGCCGCGCAAGGTTGTGCTGCACACCGACAGCGAATACGTGCGCAACGGCATCAGCCGCTGGATCAACGGCTGGGTGCGCAACAACTGGCGCAACGCGGCGAAGGAGCCGGTGGCGAACATGGCGCTGTGGCAGCGCCTGCTGGCCGCGGCGAAGCCGCATGAGGTGGAGTGGCGCTGGGTGCGCGGCCATGCCGGCGACCCGATGAACGAGCGGGCGGACCGGCTGGCGACCGAGGCGCGGCTGCGGCTGGGCTAGGGCGCTTCCCGTGAACCGGTGTTCAGGGGAAGTGCCCTAGGCGCCCGGCGCCGCAGGCGGCAGAGTCGGCGCCTCGGTCCCGTGCGGTCAGGGGAGGTCGCCATGCCACGATCCGTCAGCCGGCGCCTGGCGCTGGCCACGCCGTTGCTCGCGGCCCCCGCCGCGGGGGCCCGTGCCGAAGCCTTTCCGCAGCGCACCGTGACGATCATCGTGCCCTCCGCCCCCGGCGGCACGCTCGATGCGGTCGCGCGCTTCTTCGCCCAGGCCATGGCCCCCGGCCTCGGCCGCAGCGTGGTCGTCGAGAATGTCAGCGGCGCCGGTGGCCTGGTCGGCATGCAGCGCCTGGCGCGGGCGGAGCCGGATGGCCATACCCTGGCCTTCGGCAACATGGGCGTGATGGCGGTCGGCTACGTGCTCAACCCGGGCGGCGGCTTCGATCCGCGGCGCGACATGACGCCCCTCTCCCTCGTCGTCGACGTGCCGATGGTGCTGGCGGCCAGCCCGCGCGGCGGCATACGCACCCTGGCCGGGCTGCTGGACCACATCCGCCGGAGCGAGGGGCGGGTCAGCTTCGGCACCGCCGGGCTCGGCACGACCAGCCACCTGGCGCCAGGCTATCTCCTGCATCTCGTTGGGCTGAAGGCCACGCTGGTATCCTACCGCGGGTCCGGCCCGGCCATGAACGATCTCGCCGCCGGCGTGGTCGATGCCGTCATCGATCAGACCGTGACCATGATCCCGGCGCATCGCGGCGGCACGGCGGTTGCGCTGGCCGTGAGCGCGCCGCACCGGATCCCGCAGCTCCCCGAGGTGCCGACCTTCGCCGAGGCGGGGCTGCCGGGCTTCGACCTGGTGATCTGGAACGGCTTCGCCGGCCCGCCCGGCCTGCCGGCCCCCGTCACCGCCCGGCTGGCGGAGGCGCTGGAGGCGGCGCAGGGGGATGCTGGCCTGCAGGCCCGGCTGCAGGAGCTGGCGAGCAGCCCGTCGCCGCCGGCCGAACGCGGCCCGGCCGCGATGCAGGCCCGCATCGCGGCCGAGGTGACGAAATGGACGGCGATCATCCGCCAGTCCGGGGTGAACCGGGATTGACCGGCTGGACCATGATCCGCTCCCGCAAGGTCGCGGACCCTGGTCTGGCGCGGTGTTGGGTCGCGTGAGTCACGCCTTTCGGTGGGTCCCCCTCCAGCGGCGCGCCGCCCGGGCCCGGCTCACCACCGCACCCGCAGCCCGCCGATGATCAGCCGGCGCAGGCCGAAATAGCAGGCGGTGGCGGCGGAGCAGCTGGCGATGTATTCGCGGTCGCCCAGGTTCTGCATGTTCACCGTCAGCTCCAGCCTGGTGGGCAGGTCGAAGCGAGCGCCGATGTCGTAGCGGATCGCGGCGTCGAACAGGGTGACGTCGTTCACCTTGAAGGCGTTGGCGTCGTTGCCGTAGCTCGAGCCGACATAGCGGACGCCGCCGCCGAGCGAGAGGCCGCGCAAGGCCCCATCGGTGAAGCTGTAATTGGCCCAGCCGCTGGCGACGTGGTTCGGCACCTGCGGCACCCGGTTGCCCGAGACGCCCGCGGTGTTCGACTTGGTGATCTCGGCATCGATGTAGGTGTAGGTGCCGATGAGGTCGAGGTGGTCGTTGAGGCTGGCGCGCCCCTCGAGCTCGATGCCGCGCGAGCGGATCTCGCCGGTCGGCTGGCTGAAGGTGGTGTAGACCGGGTCGGGCGTCAGCACGTTCTGCTGGCGGATCTGGTAGCCCGCGAGCTGGATGAAGCTGTCGATCCCAGGCGGCTGGTACTTCACGCCGACCTCGAACTGCTCGCCGGTCGTCGGCGCGAAGGGCGTGGCCCCGCGCTGCGGCGCGGAGGTGCCGGCGTTCGGCAGGAAGGAGGTGGAGTAGCTAGCATAGGGCGCGATGCCGTTGTCGAACAGGTAGAGCAGCCCGGTGCGCCAGGTCACCTCGTCATCCACCTGCGACTGCTGGCCCGCATTGGCGCCGCTCGCCAGGTGGGTGGTGGTGTTCTGCGTCGCATGGTCGTAGCGCAGGCCGATGTTGAACCGCCAGCGGCCGTAGGAGACCTGGTCCTGGGCGTAGAGGCCGAGCTGGTCGGTCTCCTGGTTCGTCTTGTCGCCGAGCCCGCTGTAGATGGCCGGGATGGTGCGGTAGTAGACCGGCGCGAAGATGTTGAGGGTCGGGATGCCGGCCGCGACGGTGGTGATGCGCCCGCGCGTGGAGGTGCGCTGCCAGTCGAGGCCGAACAGCGCCGTGTGCTGCAGCGGCCCGGTGGTGAAGGTGGCCTGCGCCTGGTTGTCCAGCGCGAAGGAGTTGGCGTGGTCCTTGGCGAAGGTGGCGCGGCGCGTGGCGGTGCGGCCATCCGCCCCGATGCCGGCGATCGAGAGGACGTTGAACTCGGAATCGACGTAGGAGTAGCGGAAATTCTGCCGCACGGTCCAGACGTTGTCGACCCGGTGCTCGAGCTGGTAGCCGACCGCCGCCTGGGTGCGCTCGTACTTGTTGTAGTTGGGATCGCCGCCGAAGAAGTTGGACCGCAGCCGCCCATAGGGGCTGGGCAGCACCGTGCCGAGCGCCGGGACGAAATTGTAGAAGCCGCCGTAGGGATCGTACTGGTAGGAGGAGAGGAAGGTGATGGAGGTGTTGTCCGTCGGCCGCCAGGTCAGGGCGGGCGCGATGGCGATGCGCTTCTCGTCGCTGAAGTCGAATTGCGTGTTGGCGGTGCGGCCGATGCCGGTCAGCCGGTAGAGGAACTTGCCGTCCTCGGTGAGCGGCCAGCCGAAATCGAAGGCCGCCTGGGCGAGGCCGTAAGACCCGGCCTCGAGCCGCACCTCGTTCACCGGCGTCGGGGTCGGGCGGCGGCTGACGAGGTTCACGATGCCGCCGGCGCCGGTCTGGCCATAGAGCACCGAGGCCGGGCCGCGCAGCACCTCGATGCGCTCCAGCAGCCAGGGATCGGTGTTCGGCACGCCGTAATAGAGGCCGCGGCCCTGGCGCAACCCGTCGAGGAAATTGACATAGGCGGCGCCGGTGCCCTGGCCGCCGAAGCCGCGCACGAAGACGCTGTCGTAGCGCGCGCTCGGCCGCACCTCCGGCAGCACGCCCGCGGTGTAGCGCAGCGCCTGCGAGACGCTGAGCGCCCCCTGGTCGTCGATCTGGTCGCGGGTGACGACGCCGACCGATTGCGGCGCCTCGATCAGCGGCGTATCCGTCTTGGCGCCGGTGGTGGTGACGGGCGCGACATAGCCCGAGACCGGCTGCCAGGAGCGCCAGGCCGTCGCCTGCACGTCGAGCTGCGGCAGCTCGATGGCCGCGGCGGTCGGGTCGGCGGCCGCCTCGCCCGGCGCCTGCGCCCAGGCCGGGCCCATGGCGAGGGTTGAAAGGACCGCGGCGCCGAGCGGGCGGAACCCCCGCCGCTTGCCGCGCTGACCTGGAACTCGACGCACCCGATCCTCCTCACCATGCCGAAGCGTGACGGTCTGCTAATGCGACGCAGTCGCAGTGTGAAGGGCATTCTGGCCGCGCGACATTGCCATGGCGGATCCATGTGGCTTTGGCGCCACGGCGCCGGCGCCGGGCCGCAGCCTTGCCCGTCCTGGCGCGTTGGGCCGGCGGCAACGGAAGGAAGGGCGCCAGGCATGGCCGAACCGCCGCAGGGGGCGAAGGAGCGGATGAACACCGCCGACCCGGCCTCCAAGACCACCGCGGAGAAGGTGCAGGAGGGCAGCACGACGCGGAATCCGAAGGCGAAGGTCCCCTCCGACCTCTATCCGGACCCGCCGGGCGTGACGGACCGGACGCGCGGCGCGCCGGACGACTGATCCGGCCCTGGGGCCCGGCCGGTCACGGGGGCCGGGGCAAGGAGCGAGGCCGGCGCCCGGCGGACCCGGCCACCCTGACGGCCGGCTTGCCGCAACATCATTTGCAGCTTGACCCGTTATGTACCGTTATCGTAATATTATGCCTTGGTGCCATTCCGGCTGGCCGTGGGTGGGGAAGGCCAGCACGTGCTCATGCGCCTCTTCACCCTGCTCTATCTCGCGGTGGCCGCGCTCGCCCTGATGTTGGGATAGCGGGCCGCGGCCTCACGCCCTCATCCGCCCCGGCCCCATCCATGCCACCGAAGGCCGGCGCGGCACGTTCAACTGCCTCGGTGACCCCCTGGGGTCGGCAGGAACGGAGAATGGACATGAGCAAGCCCGACCATACCTGGTACGTCGTGGCGGATGGCGGCAAGGCCCGCATCCTGGTCCGCACCGAGGATGGCCTTCGCACGCGGCACAGCTTCGATGCGTCCGGCAAGGCCAATGCGGTGGAGAATGCGGATTCCGGCGTCAGCCAGCTGAAGGCGCCGAAATCCGACCCGAAGGACCAGTCGGAGGCGCATTTCGCCAAGGCCGTGGCGGATTACCTGAACGAGGCGGTGCGCCGTGGCCAGGCGGAGTCGCTGGTCATCGCCGCCTCCGCCCAGGTGCTGCACGGCATCCGGGAGGAGCTGAGCAAGGAAGCGGCCGGCCTGGTCAGCAAGACCATGAGCAAGGACTACGTGAACCTGCCCGACAACGAACTGACGGCCCATTTCGGCTGATGCTGCCCCGGCCGGCGGGCCAGGGCGTGATCGCCTGAGGTGGCCTCTCCGAGAGGCGTGACTCACGCGCCCCAACACCAAGCCAGGCCATGGCCCGCGACCCTGTGTGAGCGGATCATGGTCTGGCGCGGGGCGAGGCCGGCGCGGCCGGCCGCCCTGGCCGCCCTCCCCGCCCTGGCGCGGCGCCAAAAATTCCCTTGGGGACGCAAGGCCGGCGAAACTCCGCGACGCAACGGGCGTGATGGTACCGCTCGATGGCGGGCAAGGACCGGAGCATCACCCAATGGCGGAGCCGATCGACCAGAGCGTTATGGATGCCCTGCAGAAGGGCATCTGGACCGAGGAGGAAAGGGAACAGGCGCTGACGATGATGCTCGCCGAGATCGAGGAGAAGCCCGCCGAGCAAACGCCCGAGAGCGCGGTGGAGTAAGCTGGGCGACGCGCCTGTCGGACCCGCGAGGCCGGCAGCGCGCGGTCGGATGGAGCGGACGCGGATCGGGCGTGACGGGGCAGGGCTCCGCATGCTGCAGCTTCCCCGCCTCCTAGCGCCCCACGGGCCGCGAGCCTTTGCCGCAAGCCTGGCGCCGGGGCGCGCCGCTCCGGCCTCCACCGCCCCACGCGGCCGGCTGATCGGCGAGACAGCCCCCCAGTCACCGGGAAACATTCGCGCCGGGAGGGCGTTGGCCTCGCATCATGCCGCGCCTCAGCCATCAGCTCGAAACCTCCCTCTACGTCGCCGATCTCGCACGGTCCGAGGACTTCTATCGGACCGTCTTCGGCTTCGAGACCTTCCTCCGCGACGACAGGATGATCGGAATGGGCGTGCCCGGCGGCAGCGTGTTGCTCCTCTTCCGGCATGGCGGCTCGGTCACCGCCTCGCCGACGCCGGCCGGGGACATCCCGCCGCATGACGCGCGCGGCCAGCAGCATCTCGCCTTTGCGATCCCGCGGGGCGAGCTCGAGGCCTGGGAGGAGCATCTGCGATCCCTGGCGGTGCCGCTCGAATCCCGGGTCACCTGGCCTCGCGGCGGCGTCAGCCTCTATTTCCGCGATCCGGACGAGCATTCCCTCGAGGTCGCCACGCCCGGCCTGTGGCCGAGCTACTGATGCCCTCCGATCCGACCCCGCCGGCCTCGGAGCAGGACATCGCCTTCATGCGGCGGGCGATCGAGCTGGCGAAGCAGGGCGAGAGGGCGCGCGGCGCCTCGCCGATCGGCTGCGTGATCGTGATGGACGGACGGATCGTCGCCGAGGCGCATAACGAGGTCGATATCCGCCACGATCCCACGGCGCATGCCGAGGTCATGGCCATGCGGCGCGCCGGCGAGGCGCTCGGCGTCTCGCAGTTTCCCGACGCGGTGCTGTATTCCACGCTGCAGCCCTGCGGCATGTGCTCGATGGCATCGATCTGGGCGAAGATCGGCCGCATCGTCTACGGCGCGGAACGCGACGACGTGCACCAGATGTATTTCGAGGGACGCCACCTCGACACGATGGATTTCATCACCGACGCCTTCCGCGACGATCTCTCGGTCAAGGGCGGCGTGCTGCGGCGCGAATGCGCCGGCCTCTACCACCAGCCGGGCGAGGACGTCCCGCTGGAGGAACAGGCGAACATCTGATCGGGGGATGTCTCGGCTGGAGCGGCGCCGGCCCGGATGCCCGGCGCCGGCAGGGGCCGGTGGTGCTGCACGACAGGATTGAACTGTCGACCTCTCCCTTCTCCACCACTTCGGCTTTCGCCGCCGCCTTCCGGCGTTCGTGGCCCGGACTGTCCCTTCACCCTGGGCCGAAGCCGTTAGGTGCCACCCATCCAGTCTCTACACCTTCCCCTTGCGGGGCTTGGCTCGGGATCGCCATCGGCTGGTGCCGGAAGGGTTCCCCGACTTTGGGCGGTTATCATCCCCTGGTTTCCCAGAGGCGTGGCAAATCTACCAAGGGAGTGCTCTACCACTGAGCTAGTGCAGCGTACCGACCTCCTCGAACCTCCTGGCCTGGTCCACCTAACCTGGTGCCGCACGCTCAACCGTGGAGCGCCTTGTCGCCAAGGACCCGCTCCACCGCAGAGGCATGGCGGCGGACCCGCCCGGAAGCCCGCGCTCTCTAACGGCTCGCCCCCGGCCATGCAACCCCTTCGCGCTGGGCATCCGCCGGCGCAGGGGCAACCTGCCAGTAAGCAATTCTAACGCAACCTCCCGGCCGAGACGCGGGGCAGGACGCCGCCCGCGGATGAGGAGCCGGCATGGCTTGCCCCCGCCCGCCGCGGCACGACCCGCCTGCCCGCCCGCCAGGACCGCCGTCACGGCGCCCGCAGCTTCCGCACCACCGTGGTGAGGCGCGAGACGCAGCTCAGCCTGCCGTCGCCGCGGCGGATCTCGATATGCCAGACCTGCACGCTGCTGCCGAGCTGCAGCGGCCGGCACAGCGCCTCCACCACGTCGCCCTTGTGCACCGGCGCCAGGTGGTTGGCGTTCACCTCCAGCCCCACCACCGTCCAGCCCTCCTCCAGCGCCATCACGCCGCAGGTCGAGCCGATGGTCTCCGCCAGCACCACGCTCGCGCCGCCATGCAGGATGCCGGCCGGCTGGATGTGGCGCTCGTCCACCGGCATCGTCGCGCGGGCGAAATCCTCCCCCCATTCGACGAACTCGATGCCGAGCAGGCTCGGCATCGTCCCCGCATGCCGCGCCGCATAGGCCTCGGGCGGCATCGCCCGCTTCCACACTCCCATGCGCCCTCTCTCCCGCTTGCCTGCCGGGCAGGATGGCCTGTGGCGGGCCGGTGTCAAAGGACCATCAATCAAAAGGGGACATGCCTACCTGTAGTTGACATTTCCGTTACAGTTAAGCAAGAAACCCGATGAGACACCCCGATCGATCGGCCCTGCCGGACCCGCCAGCCCAGCCGTCCGGACCGCCGGGGCGCCTCGCCCGCACCGCGCCATACGGCCTATCGAACGGGGCCCCCGTGCATATTCTCCTCGACGTCTCGCGCCTCCTGCTCTGCGTCCACCGCACCTCCCCCTCCGGCATCGAGCGGGTCGAATACGCCTATGCCCGCCGCTGGCTGGCGCAGCCGGCGACGGCCTGCACCTTCACCGCCCAGAGCCTCTGGGGGCATTTCGCCGCCCTGCCGCGGGAGGGCGTGGCCGCCCTGCTCGACGCCCTCGACGAGGTCTGGGACCGCGGCACGCCGCAGCGCCGCGGCCTGCGCCGGGCGCAGCGCATCGCCCTCGCCCTGCAGGGCCGACTCGCCCGCGGCGGCGGCCGCCTCGCGCTCCGCGCCCAGTTGCGCCGGCATCCGGGCGCCGTCTTCCTCCTCGTCTCCCACCACGCCCTCGACCAGCGCGCCCCGATCGCGGCGCTGCGCCGCGCCGGCGCCCGCTTCGTGCCGCTGATCCACGACCTGATCCCGCTCACCCATCCGGAATACACGCGCGTGCCGCAGATCGCCCGGCACGCCGCGCGCATCGCCAATGTCGCGGCGCTCGCGGACGGCATCATCGTGAACTCGGCGGCAACCGAATCCGTGCTGCTCGACCATCTCGCCCGGCATGGCCGGGTGCCGCCCATCGCCATCGCGCCGCTCGGCACGCGGCCGATGCGCGCCCCCGCCGCCGCCCTGCCGACCGAGCCCTATTTCGTCTGCATCGGCACCGTCGAGCCGCGCAAGAACCACCACCTGCTGCTGCATCTCTGGCGCGAGCTCGCCGCCGAGGGGCGCCAGGGCCCGCGCCTGCTGCTCTGCGGCCGCCGCGGCTGGGAGAACGAGAACGTGCTGGACCTGCTCGAACGCTGCACCGGGCTGCGCGGCCTGGTGCGGGAGCTCGGCGCGGTGCCGGATGCCGAGGTGACCGCGCTGCTCGCCGGCGCCCGCGCCCTGCTCTTCCCGAGCTTCGCCGAGGGCTACGGCCTGCCGGTCGCCGAGGCGCTGGCGCTCGGCACCCCCGTGCTCTGCAGCGACCTGCCGGCGCTGCGCGAGGTGGGCGGCGCCGTCCCCGACTATCTCGACCCGCTCGATGGCCCCGGCTGGCGCCGCGCCATCCTCGACTACGCCGCGCCCGACAGCCCCGCCCGCGCCGCCCAGCTCGCCCGCCTGCCGGGCTGGACCATGCCGAGCTGGGACGCGCATTTCGATGAGGTGGATGCCTTGCTCGCGCATGTGACCGCTGAGGCCGAGCCGATGCTCGCCGAGACCCCGCGGCGCCGTCGCGGCGAGCCCTCCCTCGCCGGCGCCACGCCGGCATGAGGGCGGGCATGAAGAATGGCGGGGGGCACCGCGCCCCGCGGCGCGGCGCGCAGCCCATCGCCATCCTCGGCGCCGCCTGCCGGCTGCCGGGCGCGCCGGACCTCGACGCCTATTGGCGCCTGCTCGCCGAGGGCCGGGACGCCGTCACCAGCGTGCCGGCGGACCGCTTCGCCCAGGCCGCCTTCCTGCATCCGCGGCGCGGCGAGCCGGGCAAGTCCTACACCTTCGCCGCCGGCACGCTCGGCGACGTCGCCGGCTTCGATCCCGGCGCCTTCGGCATCTCGCCGCGCGAGGCCGCCGAGATGGACCCGCAGCAGCGCCTGCTGCTGGAAGTCGCGGCCGAGGCGATGGAGGATGCCGGCCTCGCCCCCGGGGCGCTCGCCGGCAGCCAGGCCGGCGTCTTCGTCGGCGGCTCGCTGACCGATTTCGGCGACCTGCGCCAGGCCGATGCCGCCGCCGCCGACCGCTACTTCATGACCGGCGGCGCGCTGTCGATCCTCGCCAACCGCATCGGCAACGTCTTCGACCTGCGCGGCCCGGCGCAGACCATCGACACCGCCTGCTCCTCCTCCCTCGTCGCCCTGCACCTGGCCTGCGAGGCGCTGCGCGCCGGCCGCATCCCGCTGGCGCTGGCCGGCGGCGTGAACCTGCTGCTCTCGCCCTATCCCTTCATCGGCTTCGCCCGCGCCGGCATGCTCTCGCCGCAGGGGCGCTGCCACGCCTTCGATGCCCGCGCCGACGGCTATGTGCGGGCGGAGGGCGCGGGCCTCGTCCTGCTGAAGCCGCTCGCCGCCGCGCTGGCGGATGGCGATGCGATCCGCGGCGTCATCCTGGCCAGCGGCGTCAACGCCGCCGGCCGCACCATGGGCATCTCGCTGCCGAGCCAGCCGGCGCAGCAGGCGCTGCTCGAGCAGGTGCTGGCCGAGGCCGGCATCGATCCCGCGCGCATCGGCTATTTCGAGGCGCATGGCACCGGCACCGCCGCCGGCGACCCGATCGAGGCGACGGCGATCGGCAACGCCATCGGCCGCCGCCGCGGCGGCCCGGCGCTGCCGATCGGCTCGGTGAAGACCAATATCGGCCATACCGAGCCGGCCTCGGGCATCGCCGGCCTGCTGAAGGCCATGCTGGTGCTGCAGGAGGGCCGCATCCCGCCCTCGCTGCACCACGAGAGGCCGAACCCGGCCATCGACTTCGCCGGCCTCGGCCTGCGCGTCGCCACCAGCCTGGAGCCGCTGCCGCACCGCCAGCGCGCCGTCGCCGGGGTGAACAGCTTCGGCTTCGGCGGCACCAATGCCTGCGTGCTGCTCGGCGCCGCGCCGGCGCCGAGGCCGGCGGCGGAGACGCCGGCGCGGCTGCCGCCGCTGCTGCTCTCGGCCCGCAGCGCCGGCGCGCTGGGGGCGCTGGCGCGCACCTGGCAGGCGCGGCTCGCCGCGACGCCGCCCGCCGCCCTGCCGGCGCTGCTGCGCGGCGCGGCGCGGCATCGCGGCCCCTGGCCGCAGCGGCTCGCCCTGCGCGGCGAGACGCCCGCCGCCCTCGCCGAGGGCCTCGCCGCCTGGCAGGCTGGCGAGGCCGCCGCCGCGGCGCAAGGCCAGGCCGCGCCCGGCCGCGGCATCGCCTTCGTCTTCAGCGGCAACGGCGCGCCCTTCCCCGGCATGGGCCAGGCGCCGCTCGCCGGCAACGCCGCCTTCGCCGCCGCCATCGCCGAGGCGGATGCCGCCCTCGCCCCGCTGCTCGGCTGGTCGGTCGCGGCGCGCCTCGCCGCCGGCGTCACCGCCGAGGCGCTGGCCAGCAGCGACGTCGCCCAGCCGCTGCTCTTCGCCATGCAGCTCGGCATCGTGGCCGCCCTCGCCGCCGAGGGCATCCGCCCCGCCCTCTGCCTCGGCCATTCGGTCGGCGAGGTGGCGGCGGCGACCGTCGCCGGGCTGCTGCCCCTCGCCGCCGCCGCCCGCCTCGTCACCGCCCGCAGCCGGCACCAGGCCGCCACCCGCGGCGAGGGGCGCATGGCCGCGCTCGGCGCCTCGGTGGAGGCGGCGCGGCCGGTCCTCGCCGGGCTCGGCACCCTCGCGGGCCGCGGCGTCGAGATCGCCGCCGTCAACGCGCCGGAGAGCCTGACCGTCGCCGGCCCGGCGCCGCTGCTCGCCCGCCTCGCCGAGGCGGCGGCGGAGCGGCACTGGAGCTTCGTCGGCCTCGATCTCGACTACGCCTTCCACAGCGCCGCCATGGACCGGCTGCGCGAGGGGCTGCTGGACGACCTCGCCGGCCTCGCCGGCGTGGCGGCGCCGCTGCCGATGCTCTCGACCGTCACCGGCGCGCCGCTGGCGCCCGGGGACTGCACCGCCGACTACTGGTGGCGGAACCTGCGCGAGCCGGTGCAATTCCGCGCCGGGGTCGAGCGCGCGCTGGCCGAGGGCCCCTGCCTGTTCCTCGAGATCGGCCCCAACCCGGTGCTGCAGGGCTATCTGCGGGACACGCTGCGCGCCGCCGGGGCCGAGGCGGCGATCCTGCCGAGCCTGTCGCGCCGCGACCCGGCGCCCGATCCCTTCCCCGGCATCGCCGACCGCGCCTGGACCCGCGGCGCCGATCCGCGCTCCGGCCCGGCCTTCGCCGGCCCGGCGGCGCGGCGCGGCCTGCCGCACACGCCCTTCGACCAGCAGCCCAGCTGGTACGCCCCGACCACCGAGGCGGCGAATGCCATCGGCCCGGTCGAGGAGCATCCGCTGCTCGGCTTCCGGCGCGGCGCCGAGCCCGGCGAGTGGACGCGCCATGTCGACACCACGCTCGATCCCTGGCTGGCGGATCACCGCCTCGCCGGCCAGGCGGTGCTGCCGGCGGCGGCGATGTGGGAGATGGCGCTCGCCGCCCTCCGCGCCCGGCACCCCGAGGCGCCGGCCTTCGAGCTGCGCGAGGCGGCGATCCATGCCCCCCTGCCGCTGGAGGCGGAGCAGGCGCGCGAGCTGCGCGCCCGGCTCGACCCCGCCGGCCGCTTCACCCTGGACTCCCGCCGCCGCCTCGCGCCCGAGCCCTGGACGCTGCATCTGGAGGCCGAGCTGGCGGTGCTGCCGGACCTGCCCCCGTCCGGCCCGCCGGCGCCGGTGCACGGCCTGCCGCTGGAGGGCGAGGCGGTGCGCGCCCTCGCCCTCGCCGCCGGGCTGCATTACGGCCCGGCCTTCGAATCCCTCGACCATGCGGTGATCGATGCCGGCGCCGGCCGCGCCGCGGTGCGGCTGCGCGGGCCCGAGGCGGCGCCGCCCGACGCGCCCTGGCTGCTGCACCCGGCGCGGCTCGACGGCGCCCTGCAGGGGCTGGTCGGGCTGCTCGCCGGGCAGCCGGCCGAGGCCGGCAGCGGCCTGGTGCCGGTGCGGCTCGCCCGGCTGGTCTGCCGCCGCGGCGCCGGCCCGATCGAATCCGCCGAGATCCGCCTGACCCATCGCGGCGAGCGCAGCGCCGCGGCCGACCTGCTGCTGCGCGACGCGCTCGGCGCCCCGGTCGCGGTGCTGGAGGGCTGCACCCTGCAGCGCATCCGCCTGCCCGGCCGCGCCGATCCGGCCGAGGGCGCCTTCGACCTCGCCCTGCGGCCGAGCCTGCCGCTGCCGGGCCAGGATGGCGCGCGGCGCCCCGGCCTCGCCCCCTGCCTCGAGGCGGCGCGGCGCCAGGATGCGGCGCTCGACCTCGGCGAGACCGCGATCCTGCTGGAGGGCTTCAGCGCCGCCGCCGCGCATGCCGCGCTCCTGGCCAGCCCCTCCGGCACTCCCCATGGCGGGCCGCAGGCGCGGGCGCTGCTCGAGGAGCTGGCCAAAGGCGGCCTCGCCGCCCCCGGCCCGGCCGGGCTGCGGCCGGTGCCCGATGCCGACCTGCCGCCGGCGGTCGAGATCTGGCGCCAGGTGCTGCTGGAGCAGCCGGGCCTCGCCCCCGACCTCGCCTGGATGGCGCTCGCCGCCGAGCGCCTGCCGCAGACGCTCACCGACTGGCAGGCGCCGGCCGATGCCGCGCTCGCCGCCGATCCGCCGCCGAACGCCGCCGGCCAGATCCGCCTCGGCGCGGTGCTGGCCGAGGCCCTCGCCGCCTTCGCCGCCGCCTGGCCGGCGGAGCTGCCGCTGCGCGTGCTCGAGGTCGGCGCCGGCCCCGGCCCGCTGACCACGCGCCTGGCCGCGACGCTGGCCGCCTCGGGGCGGCAGGTGCAGTTCACCGCCGCCAGCCTGCCCGGCCGGCCGGCGCCCGGCCTGCCGGCGCCGGCCGCCAATCTCGACCATGCCGCGGCGAGCTGGGACCCGCTCGGCGGCGAGCCGCCGCCGGTCGCCGCCGATCTCGTCCTCGGCCTCGGCCTCGGCGCCCGGCTGCGCGCCGGGCCGCTGCTGCCCGAGGCGCTGCGCCAGGCCGCGGCGCCGGGCGCCGCGCTGCTGCTGGTCGAGCCGCTGCCCGGGCCGCTGCTCGATCTCTGCTGCGGCCAGGACCCGGCCTGGTGGTCGGCGCCGGGCGGCGCCTCGCCGCTGCCGGGGCTGGAAGCCTGGCAGGCCGGGCTCGCCGCCGCCGGCTGGGAGGAGGGCAGCGCGCTGACGCTGGCCGCCGCGCCCTGGCCGGCGGTGCTGCTCGCCGCCCGCGCGCCGGCCGGCGCCGCGGTGCTGGCGGCGCCGACGCTGCGCCGCATCGCCCTCTTCGCCGATGCGGCGATGGCCGGCCTGCGTCCGGCGCTCGCCGCCGTGCTGCAGGGGCGCGGCGCGACCGTCGCCCAGCACGACCTGGCCGAGGCCGCGCGCATCCCGCCGGCGGCGCTGCAAGGCAGCCTGGTAGTGGCGCTGGCCGGCGGCGGGGAGGCGCTCGCCGCCAGCCTCGCCGCGCTCGGCCGCCTCGCCGCCGCGGCGGAGGGGGCGGCGGGCGGCTTCCGCCTGGTCACCCGCGGCGGACAGCAGCCCGAGGCCGGGCGCCACGACCCCGCGGCCGCCGCCCTCTTCGCCTTCGGCCGGGTGCTCGGCAACGAGCATCCCGCGCTGAAGCCCCGCCGGATCGACCTCGACCCGGCGCTGCCGCCCGAGGCCGCGGCGCGCCGCCTCGCCGGCGAGCTGCTGGCCGAGGGGGATGGCGAGGCCGAGGTCACGCTCACCCGCGCCGCCCGGCTGGTGCCGCGGCTGCGGCCCGGCCTGCCACCGGCCCCGCCGCCGCGCGGCCCGGCCCTGCTGCGCATCCGCCAGCCCGGCCAGCTCGGCACGCTGCACTGGGCGCCGCTCGACCTGCCGGCCCCCGGGCCGGGCGAGGTGGCGCTGCGCATCGAGGCGGCGGGGCTCAATTTCCGCGACCTGATGTGGGCGCAGGGGTTGCTGCCGGAGGAGGCGCTGCTGCCCGGCTTCGCCGGCCCCGGCCTCGGCATGGAATGCGCCGGCCTCGTCGAGGCGGTGGGCGAGGGCGTGCCCTTCCGCCCCGGCGAGCGCGTCTTCGGCGTCGCGCCGCGCGCCCTGGCGACGCATGCCGTGACCCGCGCCGAGGCGCTGGCGCCGCTGCCCGCCGGCATCGACCCGGCGGCCGCGGCGACGGTGCCGGTCGCCTTCATGACCGCGGTGCATGCGCTGGAGGAGCTGGCGCGGATCGAGCCGGGCGAGCGGCTGCTGGTGCATGGCGGCGCCGGCGCGGTCGGCCTCGCCGCGCTGCAGGTGGCGCTGGGTGCCGGGGCGCGGGTGGCGGCCACGGCCGGCAGCCCCGCCCGGCGCGCCTTCCTGCGCGCCGCTGGCGCCGAGCTGGTGCTCGACAGCCGCGACCCCGGCTTCGCCGATGCGCTGCGCGCGCAGTGGCCGGAGGGCGTGGACGTGGTGCTGAACTCGCTGGCCGGCGAGGCGATGGAGCGCTCCATGGCGCTGCTCCGCCCCTTCGGCCGCTTCCTCGAGCTCGGCAAGCGCGACTTCGCCGAGAACCGCCGGGTCGCGCTCAGGCCGATGCGGCGCAACGTCACCTGGTTCGCGGTGGATGTGGACGAGCTGCCGCGGGCCCGGCCGGCGCTGGCCGCGCGGCTGCTGCGCTCCATCGCCGACCGGCTGGAGCAGGGCCGCTTCCGCCCGCTGCCGGCGACCGAGCACGCCGCCGCCGAGGTCGAGACCGCCTTCCGCACGCTGCAGGCGAGCGGGCATATCGGCAAGCTGGTGGTGCGGCCGCCGGCGCCGGCCGCGGCGGCGCGGCGGGCGCATCCGCTGCGCGACGCCGCCCGCGGCACGGTGGTGGTGGTCGGCGGCACCGCGGGCTTCGGCCTCGCCACGGCGCGCTGGCTGGCGGCCGAGGGCGTGCGGCACCTGGCGCTGGTCTCGCGCCGCGGCGCCGCGACGCCCGGCCTCGAGGCGGCGATGCGCGAGATGGCGGCGCAGGGGGCGGCGGTGACGCCCGTCGCCTGCGACGCCACCGACCCGGCCGCGCTCGCCGCCGCGCTGCGCGGCATCCGCGCCGGCCTGCCGCCGATCCGCGGCGTGGTGCATGCCGCGGCCCATATGGCCGATGGCGCGGCGGCGGCGATGGAGCCGGCGCGGGTGGCGGCGGTGCTGGCGGCCAAGCTGGCGGTCGCCGAATCCCTCGATGCGCTGACCGCCGAGGACCCGCTGGCGCTGTTCCTGCTGTTCGGCTCGGCGGTGGTCGCGGTCGGCAATCCCGGCCAGGGCGCCTATGTCGCGGCCAATGCCGGGCTGGAGGCGATCGCCCGCCGCCGCCGCGCCGCCGGCCGGCCGGCGCAGGTCGTCGCCTGGGGGCCGATCGCCGATGCCGGGATGCTGGCCGGGGATGCGGCGACCGCCGCCATCCTCGCCCGCCGCCTCGGCGCCACGCCGCTGCCGGCCGCCGAGGCGCTGGCGACCTTGCCGGCGCTGCTCGAGGCGGGGGCCGCCCAGGGGCCAGCGGTGCTCGGCCAGGCCCGGCTCGCCTGGGACGAGGCGCGCGCCGCGCTCGCCATCCTCGACGAGCCCTGCTTCGCCGCGGTGCGCGGCGGCGCCGCGCCGCCGGGCGATGCCGCCGACCTGAAGGCGCGGCTGCGCGAGGCGCCGGAGACGGAGGCGCTCGGCCTGCTGCGCGAGGCGCTGAGCGCCGAGCTCGGCCGCATCCTGCGGCTGCCGCCCGGCGCGGTGCCGGCCGAGGCGCCGCTCGGCGGCCTCGGCCTCGACAGCCTCGGCGGCATGGAGCTGCGTCTGGGGCTGGAGCAGCGGCTCGGCATGCCGGTGCCGCTCTCGGCGGTGACCGACACGCTGACGGTGGACAGCCTGGCCCGCCGGCTCGCCGGCGCGCTGCGCAACAGCCAGGCCTCGGAGGCGGCGGCGGTGGAGGCGATGCTCGCGGCGCATGAGCCGCCCGCCCCGGCGGAACCCGCCGTGAGGGCGGCATGAGCGGCGGGTCGAAGCCGGGCTTCGGCCTCTCGGCCAATGCCCGGGCGGCGCTGCTGCAGCGCCTGTCGCGGCGCAGCGGCGAGGCGGCGGAGGCGGCGCCGGCGGAAAGCCCGGGCCGCGACCTCGCCACCCTGCCGGGGCTGCGCGACCTCGAGATGGTGCGCCAGGCCGGCGCCGCGCTCGGGCTGGAGAGCCCGTATTTCCGGCCGCATGAGGGCGTCGCCGGCGCCCGCACGGCGATCGGCGGCGCGCCCTACCTGAACTTCGCCTCCTACAACTATCTCGGCCTCAATGGCGATCCGCGCATCACCGGCGCGGCCAAGGCGGCAATCGACCGGCACGGCGTCTCCGCCTCCGCCTCCCGCCTCGCCTCCGGCGAGCGGCCGGTGCATGCGGAGCTGGAGGCGGCGCTCGCCGCCAATTACGCGGCCGAGGCCTGCCTCGCCTTCGTCAGCGGCCATGCGACGAATGTGACGGTGATCGGCCAGATCATGGGCGCGCGGGACCTGATCCTGCACGACCAGCTCATCCACAACAGCGCCGCCGAGGGGGCGCGGCTCTCCGGCGCGCGGCGCATCGCCTTCCCGCACAACGACTGGCGCGCCGCCGAGCGCGAGCTGGCGGCGAACCGGCGCCGGCAC
This sequence comes from Roseicella frigidaeris, assembly GCF_003258945.1. GTDB lineage: Bacteria > Pseudomonadota > Alphaproteobacteria > Acetobacterales > Acetobacteraceae > Paracraurococcus > Paracraurococcus frigidaeris. Next base: position 70,825 of record NZ_QLIX01000003.1, read on the forward strand.
GGGCGGGCGCTGATCGTCATCGAGGGGCATTACAGCATGGATGGCGACGCGCCCGACCTGGCGCGCTTCGCCGAGATGGCGCGGCAGCACGACGCGCTGCTGATGGTGGACGAGGCGCATGCGCTCGGCGTGCTCGGCGAGACCGGGCGCGGCAGCTTCGAGCATTGCGGCGTGCCGCCGGATGCGGTGGATATCTGGATGGGCACGCTGTCCAAGACGCTGTCCGGCTGCGGCGGCTACATCGCCGGCCGGCAGGTGCTGATCGACCTGCTGCGGCATGCGGCACCGGGCTTCGTCTATTCCGTCGGCATGGCGCCGGCGCTGGCCGCCGCCTCGCTCGAATCGCTGCGGGTGATGCAGGCGGAGCCCTGGCGGGTGCAGCGGCTGCAGGCGAATGCGGCGCTGTTCCTGGCGGTGGCGCGCGAGGCCGGCTTCGACACCGGCCCCTCGGCCGGGCTCGGCATCGTGCCGGTGATCCTCGGCAGCTCCGTCGCGGCGGCGCGCATGGCGGCAGCGTTGTTCGAGGCGGGGGTGAACGTGCAGCCGATCCTCTTCCCCGTGGTGCCGGAACGCGCCGCGCGGCTGCGCTTCTTCCTCTCGGCCGAGCATACCGAGGAGGAGATCCTGCGCACCGTCGCCGCCATGGCCGCCGCCCGCGACGGCACGCCGCTGGCCCGCGCGGTGTGAGCGCGCCTTGCAACGCCCATCCCAGCCTGCCCCCTCCCGTTGCCCTGCCGCGGCTTCGCCGCGGCAGGCTGTGACGGATTTCGGGCCCGAGGCGACTCACGGGGCCCCCATGACGGCGCGAAGCGACGTCATGGGGATAAATCTCGGGGCCCCCGCGGCGGCGCGCAGCGACGTCGTGGGGATATGATGCGCATTGCCCTCTTCACGCTGGAGGCGGCGCCGAGCGCCGAGGCGGTGGCGCGCTTCCTGCGGCGCCATGCCGACGAGGTGGTGCTGATCGGCCGCTCCGCCGCCTTCCGCCCCGGCGCCGGCGGGCCGCTGCGCCAGGGCTGGCGGCACCTGCGCCGCTCCGGGCCGCGGCTGCTGCCCTTCCTCTGGGCGAACTACGCCCTGCCCGGGCTGCGGCCCGGCCCGACCCCGCTCGCCCGGATCGCCGCGGCGCAGGGCATCCCGCTGCACGCCGTGCGCGACGTGAACGGGCCGGAGACCGCGGCGGCGCTGCGGGCGGCGCGGCCGGACCTCATCCTCTCCCTGCATTTCGACCAGATCTTCGCGCCCGGGACGCTGGCCCTGGCGCCGCTCGGCGGCATCAACCTGCATCCCTCGCTGCTGCCGCGGCACCGCGGGCCGGTGCCGGTGCTCTGGGCCATGGCCGAGCCGGAGCCGCGCTTCGGCGTCACGGTGCACCGGCTGGCGCCGCGCATCGATGCCGGCGGCATCCTCGGCCAGCGCGCGGTGACGCTGCCGCCCGGCCTGACGGCGAGCGCCGCGGCGCGGGCGCTGCACCTCGCCGGCCTGCCGCTGCTGGACGAGGCGCTGGCCGCGCTCGCCGCCGGCACGGCGGAGGAGCAGCCGGCGCCGCTGCTGCCCTATTGCCCCTTCCCGCCGCCGGCGCTGCTGCGCGGCCTCGCCGCGCGCGGCAGGCGGCTGGTCGGCCTGGCCGACCTCGCCGCGGCCTGGCAGCGCGGCGCCACCGCTTCAGGTTGATATTTGTGTTCGTAAATCAATCTGTACGTAAGGGACTGCCGCCCAGATGCGGCCATGCCGCCCCTTCCGCCCGCGCCGTCGCGCCGGTTCCTTTTCCTGCAGGGCCCGATCAGCCCCTTCTTCGCCGAGCTCGCCGCGGGGCTGCGCCAGCTCGGCCATGCGACGCGGCGGATCAATCTCTGCCTCGGCGACCGCCTGTTCTGGGACGGCAGCGCGGCGCATGACTATCGCGGCCGGTCGCGCGACTGGCCGGGCTTCGTCGCCGGCGTGCTCGAGCGCGAGCGGATCACCGACCTCGTCCTGCTCGGCGAGCAGCGGCCCTACCACAAGGCGGCCATCGCCGCGGCGCGGGCGCGCGGCGTCGCCGTCACGGTGACCGATTACGGCTATATCCGCCCCGACTGGATCGTCTTCGAGCGCGACGGCATGGGCGCCGAGAGCCGCTTCCCGCGCGACCCGGCGGCGATCCGCGCCATCGCCGCGCGCTGCCCGGCGCCGGACCTCGCGCATCGCTACGGCGACGACTTCGCCCTGCAGGCGCGCTGGGACATGCTGCACCACCTCGCCTCGCTGCTGCCCCTGCCCTTCCCGCATTACGAAAGCTACCTGCTGCACGCGCCGGTGCCGGCCTATCTCGGCACCGGGCTGCGGCTGCTGCGGCGGCCGCGGCAGACGGCGCGGGCGGCGCAGGCGCTGGCCGAGCTGGCGCCGCGCGGGCCGCTCTGGCTCTTCGCCATGCAGATGGAGAACGACTACTCCATCCGCGCCTATTCCGACTTCCCGAACAACGATGCGGCGCTGCGCCGGGTGATCGGCAGCTTCGCCCGCGGCGCGCCGCCCGAGGGTCGGCTGCTGGTGAAGGTGCATCCGCTCGATCCCGGGCTGAAGCGCTGGGGCACGCGGCTGCGGCAGATCGCCGCCGAGGCCGGCATCGAGGGCCGGGTGCATCTGCTGGACGGGGCGCTGCCGGCGGATCCGGCGATCCTCGCCAGTTGCGGCGTCGTCACCATCAACAGCACCCTGGCGGTGCAGGCGATCGCGCTCGGGCGGCCGGTGCTGGCGCTGGGGCGGGCGATCTACCAGATCCCCGGCCTCGCCTGGCAGGGGGCGCCGGACGCGTTCTGGACCCAGGCGAGGCCGCCCGAGCCGGATCTGGCGGATGCCTTCCTGCGCGCCATCGCCGCCTGCCTGCACATCCGCGGCCGCTTCTATGGCCGGCCGGGGCTGGATGTGGCGGTGGCGGGGGCGGTGCGGCGGCTGCACCTCGACCTGGTGAACCAGCCGCTGCCGGAGGTGATGCACTGATCCGGCTCCGCCCGCACGGACGAGGCATGCTCCGCAGACCGGGGTGAGCGGATCGTGGCCCAGGGCGCTTCCCGTGAGCGCCCCGGGCGAGCCCACGCATCGCGCCACCACCCGCCAACGCGCTGCCAGGGGCATGCGGTGCGGATGCGGCAGAAGGCCGCGCCCCGGCCGGCACGCAGGCCGCCGGCCGCATCAGGCGCGCCGCAATCACGGAAAAGCGAAGGATGTCCGCGGGGACCGGCCCCCAGGGCCGAGGGCAATTCCGCATGCCGCCGCGTTGTGGAAGGCCCCGTTCCCTGCGCAGCCCCCAGGCCTTTGCGCACCCCAAGGAGACGCACCATGAACATCCTGCCTCTCAGCAAGGAACCGCAGCCCGACGAGGCCGAGTTCAACGCCTTCTTCCCCTCGCCCTTCTCGCTGAAGCAGTTCACCAGCCCGAAGAGCGACCTGGCGGGCGCCGACTATCCGCAGCCCTATCGCGGCACGCGCCGCATCCTGGTGATCGGCACCGACGAGCGCTACCTGAAGACCGCGAACGGCACGCTGTTCTCGACCGGCAACCACCCGGTCGAAACGCTCGTGCCGATGTACCACCTGCACAAGGCCGGCTTCGAGTTCGATATCGCCACCGTCTCCGGCAACCCGATGAAATTCGAATTCTGGGCGATGCCGAAGGAGGACGAGGCGATCACCGGCCTGCACCGCGCCTATCTCGAACAGTTCCAGGCGCCGCTGAGGCTTTCCGACGTCGTGGCGCGGCTGGGTCCGGACAGCGACTACGTGGCCGTGTTCATCCCCGGCGGGCACGGGCCCCTGGTCGGCCTGCCGTTCAGCAAGGATGTCGCGGCGGCGATCCACTGGGCCTTCGCCACCGACCGGCACATCCTCTCGATCTGCCATGGCCCGGCGGCCTTCCTGGCCTGCGCGGCGGCGGGCGATACCGGCAGCTTCCCCTTCGCGGGCTATGCGATCACGGCCTTCCCCGACGCGGCCGATCGCATGACCCCGGAGATCGGCTACATGCCGGGACAGCTCACCTGGCATTTCGGCGAGAAGCTGAAGGCGCTCGGCGTCACGATCCTCAACACCGAGCCGGACGATGCGACGCACAAGGACCGCAAGCTGCTGACCGGCGCCAGCCCGTTCGCCGCCAACGCCCTCGGCCAGCTCGCCGCCAGGACGCTGCTGGCCGAGGTCGCGGCCGACTGACGCCTGGCCGGCCGGCGCTCGCCGGGCTTGCCGCGGTCGGCGCCGGGATCGGGCGGCGCGCGGGGCTGGACGCGCTCCGCCGAGTGGTCCGGGCGCGCGCCGGGGACCGCGCCCGGCCGGCATTCCTTATCGGGGCGGCGAGAAGGCGGCCCTGGCGCGGGCGGCGGCGTCGCGGATGGCGCAGCCCTCGGCATGGTCGTTGATCAGGCCCATGGCCTGCAGGAAGGCATGCACCGTGGTCGGGCCGACGAAGGCCCAGCCGCGCCGCTTCAGGTCCTTCGACAGGGCGATGGAAGGCGCCGAGGTCGGGGCGCCGTGCGGGATCGGCGCATCGCCGGGCTTCGGCGCGAAGCGCCAGACATGGGCGGCGAGCGAGCCTTCCTGCGCCACCAACTCCTGCGCCCGCCTGGCATTGTTGACGACGGCCTCGATCTTGCCGCGATGCCGCACGATGCCGGCATCCTGCAGCAGGCGCGCGACATCGGCCTCGGTGAAGGCGGCGACGCGCTCGATGGCGAAGCCCTGGAAGGCGGCACGGAAATTCTCGCGCTTGGCGAGGATGGTCCGCCAGCTCAGCCCCGACTGGAAGCCTTCCAGGCAGAGCTTCTCGAACAGCCGGCGGTCATCGGCGACGGGGAAGCCCCATTCCGTGTCGTGATAGGCCAGGTAATCGGGCGTCGCCACGCACCAGCGGCAGCGCGGCCGCCCATCCGGCCCCGGAACCGTCCCGCTCATCGCCCCTCCCCCACCGCGTCGCCGCCTGCCTACTGATCGTAGCCGCGGCGGTGGCTGAGCCGCATCAGCCAGATCAGCAGCACGGTGATGCCGAGGGTGAAGAGGCTGCCGAGGATGAGCGCGATGATCCCATGCGTGCCGATCTCCGTCTCGCCGGCGGCGCTCCAGGCCGTCCAGGCGGCATAGCCGGCGAGGCCGAGCAGGGCGATGGGCAGGGCGATGACGAGGAGCCGCGTCAGCATCGGGGCGCCGGCCGGCTAGAGCATCGCCAGGGCGCGCTTGCGCTTCGGCGGCGGGAAGGCGGCATCCAGCGTCGCCTCGTCCTCCGCCGAGAGGCGCAGCTCGCGCGCCGCGGCGTTCTCCCGCAGATGCGCCGCATCCGCCGCCTTCGGGATGCTGATCACCCCGGGCGCGCGCAGGGTCCAGGCGAGGGCGACCTGCGCCGGGCTCGCCCCGTGCCGGGCCGCGACCTCGCGCAGCGCGGCATGCCGCAGCAGGCGGCCGCCCTGGCCGACCGGCGAATAGGCCATCACCGGCAGGCCGCGGCTGCGGCAGAAGGGCAGCAGGTCGAACTCGACCCCGCGCGCCTCCAGGTTGTAGAGCACCTGGTCGGCCGCGCAGTCGGCGAGCGCCGGGCCAAGCTCCTCCAGGTCGTCCACATCGAGGTTGGAGACGCCCCAGCGGGCGATCTTCCCGGCCTGGATCGCCCGCTCCATGCCCGCCACCGTCTCGGCAAGCGGGACGGAGCCGCGCCAGTGCAGCAGGTAGAGGTCGAGCCGCTCGACCTTCAGCCGCGCCAGGCTGCGGTCCAGCGCCTGCTCCAGCCGCTTGCCGCCGGCATTGTGCGGATAGACCTTGGAGACGAGGAAGACCTCCTCCCGCCGGCCGGCAATGGCCTCGGCCACCACCTCCTCGGCGCCGCCCTCGGCATACATCTCCGCCGTGTCGATCAGGGTCAGGCCGAGATCGAGGCCGAGGCGCAGCGCCGCCGCCTCCCGCGCCCGGTCGCTGCCCCGCTCGCCCATGTGCCAGGTGCCCTGGCCGAGCGCCGGGACCTCCGTGCCGTCCGGCAACCGCACCTTCGTCATTCGGCGCCTCTCCTTCCTGCGGTATCATCGGGGCCATGCTCCGCCCCATCCTCGCCCTTGTCCCGCTCGCCCTCGCCCTGCCCCTGTCGGGGCGCGCCGCGCCGGATCAGGAGATCGGCGCCTGGCGCCTCGCCTGCGTGCAGGACAAGATGACCGACCAGGCCGCCTGCGTGCTGCGCCACAAGGACTGGGTGGAGCGGCCGAGCGGGGCGGTGCCCGGCCTCGCGCTCGAGGTCATCGATCGGCGGGGCCGGCTGGTTCCCGCCGTCACCGCCCGCGACCTGACGCTGGAAGGCGCCTCGCGCGGGATGCTGGCCCTGACCGGCACGGCGCAGCTCCGCTTCCCGCCGAACCGGATGTTCGAGATGCCCTGCGGCCTGGATGGCCGCTCGGTGGTCTGCGCGCCCGCCCCGGAGGATGCGGCGCGGGCGGAGCAGGAGCTGCTGGCGGCCGACCGCGCCCTGGTGCGGGTGGTCGGCGGCGGCGGCGAGAGCAGCACCGCCGACCCGACCGAGCTGCGCCTCGCCGGCACCAAGGATGCGCTGGCCCGCTTCGCGAAGGAGGCGCCGCCCAACCCCTCGGCGGGACCGGAGCCGCTCGACGCCCGCGGCCTGCTGCAACGCCTGCTGCGCTTCCTCGGCACGAACTGAGACGCCCCGGCCGCCCCCTGGGACGCCCGCCGCAACCTGCCGCCTTCCGTTGTCCTGCCGTGGCTTTGCCACGGCAGGCTGTGACGCGACCTGGACTCAGGAGCGAATCCCGGGGCCCCCACGGAACCGCGCAGCGGTTTCGTGGGGATCAGAATTTTACCCGGTCGCCGCCCTTCAGGCCGAGCATCTGCCGCGCCTCGTCCGGCGTCGCGATCTCGAGGCTCAGCTCCTCCAGGATGCGGCGGATCTTCGCCACCTGCTCGGCATTGCTCACCGCCTGCTTGCCCTTGCCGATCCAGAGGCTGTCCTCCAGCCCGACGCGGACATTGCCGCCGAGGATGCCGGCCATGGTGGTGAAGGGCATCTGGTTGCGCCCGGCCGCCAGCACCGACCAGACATAGTCCTTGCCGAAGAGCCGGTCCGCCGTCTCCTTCATGAACATCAGGTTGCGCGGCTCGGCGCCGACGCCGCCCAGGATGCCGAAGATGGTCTGGGTGAAGAGCGGCGGCTCCACCACCTTGCGGTCCAGCATGTGCGCGAGGTTGTAGAGATGGCCGACATCGTAGCACTCGAACTCGAACTTGGTGCCGTGCCCCTTGCCGAGCCGCTCGACGATCTGCTCGATGTCCTTGAAGGTGTTGCGGAAGATGAAGTCGGTGGTGCCCTCCAGATAGGGGCGCTCCCACTCATGCTTGAACTGCTTGATCCGCGCCGCGCTGCCCGCGATGTTGAAGTTCATGCTGCCCATGTTGAGCGAGCACATCTCCGGGCTCGCCTGCAGCGGCGCCGCCAGGCGCTCATCCACCGTCATGCCGAGCCCGCCGCCGGTGGTGATGTTGATCACCGCGTCGGTGGACTGCTTGATCACCGGCAGGAATTGCATGAACACCGCCGGGTCCGGCGTCGGCCGGCCATCCTTCGGGTCGCGGGCATGCAGGTGGAGGATGGCGGCTCCGGCCTCGGCCGCGGCGATGGACTGCTCGGCGATCTCCTGCGGCGTGATCGGCAGGTGATCGGACATGGACGGCGTGTGGATCGCCCCCGTCACCGCGCAGCTGATGATGACCTTCGCCATGGTGCTTCCTCCGTCCCGGCCGGCGGCGGAGTCTGCCCCGGCGGCGCCATGGCGTCCAGGCGGCAACCGGCCACGCCGCCACCCCAGCTCGCTTCCCGTTGCCCCTCCGAGGCCTCGCCCCGGAGGGCTGCGACGCCCCCTGGTCCCGTGGCGCCACCGGGGCCCCCGCGACGGCGCGCGGCGACGTCGCGGGGACCACCCTAGAGTACGCTCTCGATGCGGATCGGCAGCTCCCGCACCCGCTTGCCGGTGGCATGGAACACCGCATTGGCGATGGCGGCGTTGGTGCCGACATTGCCCAGCTCGCCGAGCCCCTTGATGCCGAGCGGGTTGGCGGTGCGCTCCTCCTCCTCGACGAAGAGCACCTCCACCTGCGGCACGTCGGCATTCACCGGGATCAGGTATTCAGCGATGTTGTCGTTGACGTAGCGCGCGGTGCGGCGGTCGATCTCGGTCGCCTCGTGCAGCGCGCTGCCGATGCCCCAGATCAGCCCGCCCATGAGCTGGCTGCGCGCCGTCCGCGGATTGACGATGCGCCCGGCGGCGAAGGCGCCGAGGATGCGCGGCACCCGGAGCTCGGCGGTGCGGCTGTGCACCCGCACCTCGACGAACTCGGCGCCGAAGGCGGCCATGACATGCTGCTTGCCCTCGAGCCCGCCGCCGAGCGCCTGCTTGCCCTGGTAGAGCTTCTTCAGCGAGTCCGGCGGCAGCCCCTCCGGGATGTTCTCGGCATAGACCTCGATGGCGCCGTTGGCGGCCCGGGCCATCGCCGCGGCGAGCGGCTCGGCGGCGCCGTCCGGGGCGCGCAGCGCGCCGTCCAGGAGGCGCAGCGTCGCCGGGTCGCGGCCCTGCAGCGGCCCCTCCGTCGCCGCCGCGGCCAGGCGCGCGCGGATCTGCTCGCAGGCCTGCATCACCACGGTGCAAACGCTCGCCGTGACGTTGGAGCCGCCCGAGACCGGCGCCGGCGGCAGGTCGCTGTCGCCCATCTCCACCAGCACCTTGCCGAGCGGCAGGCCGAGCCCCTCGGCGGCCGCCTGGGCGACCACGGTGTAGGTGCCGGTGCCGATCTCGTGCGCCGCCGTCTGCACCCGCGCCCGGCCGTCCGGCGTCAGCGTCACCCGCGCCGTCGCGGCGCCGAGATGGGTCGGGTAGATGGTCGTGGCGCAGCCCCAGCCGACCAGCCAGTCGCCCTCGCGCATGCTGCGCGGCGCCGGGTTGCGCTCCGCCCAGCCGAAGGCGGCCGCTCCCCTGTCGAAGCAGGGCATCAGGCTGCGGCTGGTCCAGGGCAGGCCCTTGATCGGCTCCCGCATGGTGTCGTTGCGCCGGCGCAGCTCGATCGGGTCGAGGCCGGCGGCATGCGCCAGCTCGTCCATCGCGCTCTCGAGGGCGAACATGTAGGGCAGCTCGGGCGGCGAGCGCATGAAGCCCGGCGTGTTGCGGTCGGCATGCAGCAGGCTGACCCGGGTGCGGATGTTCGGGCAGGCATAGATCCGGCTCGTCGTCTGCGTGCCCGCCACCTTGTAGGGGTCGGGGCGCGAGGTGACCTCGGTGCCCTCATGCACCAGCGCCACCAGCCGCCCGTCCGTGTCGGCGCCGAGCTTGACGTGCTGGCGCGTCTCGGCGCGGTAGCTGGCGATGGTGAAGCCCTGGTCGCGGGTGGCGACCAGCTTCACCGGCCGGTTCAGCCGCCGCGCCGCGACGGCGATGAGGGCGGTGCGCTGGGTGAGCGAGCCGCGGGAGCCGAAGGCGCCGCCGATATAGGGGCTCTCCACCCGCACCATCGCCGGGTCGAGGCCGAGCTGCGCCGCCAGGCCGTTCTTCAGCCCATGGACATACTGGCTGCCCTCGAAGACGGTGAGGCGCCCGTCCTCCCATTGCGCGGTGGTGGTGAAGAGCTCGATCGGGTTGTGGTGCTGCGTCGGCGTGGCGTAGTCGGCGGCGACGCGGATCGCGGCGCCGGCGAAGGCGGCATCGGCATCGCCGACTCCCGGATCCTCGAAGCTGCCGCCCGAGGCCTCCCGCGCCGAGACCAGCTCCGCCCCCTCGCTGCCGAAGCCGGCGGCGGGCGTCTCCTCCGCATAGTCGATGCGCAGCCGGTAGGCGGCCTCGCGCGCCTGCTCCAGCCCCTCGGCCAGCACGATGGCGACGATCTCGCCGTCATGCCGCACGCGGTCGTCCTGCAGCGGCCGGATGGTCGAGCCGGCATAGCCGCCGCCGGCGAAGAAGCCGGCATCGCCGACCTCGCCGCGCATGCTGCGATGGGTGAGGATGTCGAGCACCCCGGGCACGGCGCGCGCCGCCGCCTCGTCGATCGCGGCGATGCGGCCGCGGGCGATGGCGCTGGTGACGAGCCAGGCCCAGGCCGGGTTCGGCACCGCCATGTCGGAGGCGTAATGCGCCGCGCCGGTGACCTTGGCGCGGCCGTCGACGCGCACCGGGGACTGGCCGATGCGGCCGCTCATGCTTCCATCGGGCATCGCTCAGATCTCCATCCGCGCCGCCTCGAGCAGCGCCCGCACCAGGGTGCGGCGGCCGAGCTCGGGCTTGTGGTCGTTGTCGCCATGCGTCCTGGCCTCGCGGAAGGCGGCCGCGGCGGCGCGCTCGGCGCCCGCCTCGTCCAGCACCTGGCCAGCCAGCGCCGCCTCGGCCTCCCGCGCCCGCCAGGGGATGGTGGCGACGCCGCCGAGGGCGATCCGCGCCTCCCGCACCCGGTCGCCATCGAGGTCGAGCGCGACGGCGGCGGAGGCGGCGGCGAAGGCGTAGCTCTCGCGGTCGCGCACCTTCACGTAGCGCGAGCGCCGCGCCCAGGGCCCGGCCGGCACCAGGAAGCCGGCGATGATCTCGCCCGGCCGCAGCACCGTCTCCTCGTCCGGCCGGTCGCCCGGCAGGCGGTGCAGCCCGGCGAAGGGCAGGCGGCGGGCGCCCTGCGGCCCCTCGATCTCCACCACGGCATCGAGCGCGACGAGCGCCTGGGCGAAGTCGCCGGGATAGGTGGCGATGCAGTGGTCGCTGGTGCCGAGCACGGCGTGCTGCCGGTTGCAGCCGCCGAGCGCGGCGCAGCCGGAGCCCGGGTTGCGCTTGTTGCAGGCGGCGTGGCTGACATCGCGGAAATAGCTGCAGCGGGTGCGCTGCAGCACGTTGCCGCCGAGGCTCGCCATGTTGCGGAGCTGGGCGCTGGCGGCGAGCGCCAGGCTCTCGGCGATCACCGGATAGTCGCGCCGCACCCCGGCATCGTCGGCCACCTGCGCCATGCGGGCCAGCGCGCCGAGGCGGAGCCCCGCCGGCTCGGCCGCGACGCCGCCGAAGCGCCCGGCAAGGGCGTTGATGTCGACCACGCGCTCGGGCCGCAGCACGTCGAGCTTCATCAGGTCGAGCAGGGTGGTGCCGCCGGCGAGCAGCATCGCCGGCACCGTCTCGGCCCGGCTGCTGGCGGAGAGGGCCACCACGCGCTGCGCCGCCGCCAGGTCGGGCGCCCGCTCGAAGGCGAAGGGCCGCATCAGGCGCGCTCCATCCGCGGCTTCGCCTGCTCGATGGCGGCGACGATGTTCGGATAGGCGGCGCAGCGGCAGAGATTGCCGCTCATGTATTCGCGGATGTCCTCGGGTCGCTCGGCATGGCCCTCGCGCACGCAGCCGATGGCCGAGAGGATCTGCCCCGGCGTGCAGTAGCCGCACTGGAAGGCGTCCTGCTCGAGGAAGGCCTGCTGCATCGGGTGCAACGCGCCGTCCGGTCCGGCCAAGCCCTCGATGGTGGTGATCTCGCGCCCCTCGGCCGTGGCCGCCAGGGTGAGGCAGGAGAGCACGCGATGGCCGTCGATCAGCACGGTGCAGGCGCCGCACTGCCCCTGGTCGCAGCCCTTCTTGGCGCCGATGAGGGCGAGATGCTCGCGCAGCGCATCCAGCAGCGTGACGCGGGGGGCGAGCGTCAGCGGATGCGCCTTGCCGTTGATGCGGAGAGTGAGCGTCATGTCGGGCCTCTGCTGCGGCGGCACGGCCGCCTGGGTCGGGCCGGAGGGAAGCGGGAGCGCGGCCGTGGCGGCGCCCGCGCCGAGCAGGCCGCGACGGCCGAGGTCGCGGTTCGGCGGTGTCATGCGATGCTCCGGCGATGTCGGTAGGCGTGGATGGCAACAGCCGAGGCAGGGCGCGGTTCCGCGCCCCCGCCGATCGGCCGGCGCGCGCCGCTGCCGGCGGCGGCAAGGCTTGCGCGGGCGACGGCGTTCGGGGCGCCGCTATCGCCGCGACGCGGTTTCGCGGGGCGCCCTCATACGAACGGCCGTTGCTGGTGATCCATCACCGGCCCCTCAGTCGCCGGGCGGTTTGCTCCGCAAACCTTGGCTTCGCGGCATAAGCCGCGGCGCCCGTTCGGGCGCTCGGCATGAATGGTCCATTCATGCCGTTCGTATCAGCCCGTCCCGGTGCCGAATTGCAGCGCGGCGAGGCGGGCATAGAGGCCGCCCTCGCGCACCAGCGCCGCATGCGTGCCGCTGGCGACGATCCGCCCCCGGTCGAGCACCAGGATGCGGTCGGCGCGGCGCACCGTCGCCAGCCGGTGCGCCACCACCAGCACCGTGCGGCCGCGGGCGGCCACCGCCAGCGCCTGCTGCACGAGCTGCTCGGATTCCGCATCCAGCGCGCTCGTCGCCTCGTCGAGCAGCAGCGCCGCCGGGTCGCGCAGGATGGCGCGGGCGATGGCCAGGCGTTGCCGCTGCCCGCCCGAGAGCATCACCCCCTTGGCGCCGAGGAAGCTGGCGAAGCCCTGCGGCAGCGCGTCGAGGAAGCCCTCGGCCGCGGCGGCCCGCGCCGCCGCCCGCACCGCCGCCTCGCTCGCGCCCGGGCGGCCGATGCGGATGTTCTCCCATGCATCGGCGGAGAAGATGACGGGGTCCTGCGGCACCAGCCCGAGCCGCGCCCGCAGCGCCGCCGGATCGACCCGGGCGATGTCGACGCCATCGAAGGTGATGCGCCCCTGCTGCGGGTCGTAGAAGCGCAGCAGCAATTCCAGCACCGTCGTCTTGCCGGCGCCGGAGGGGCCGACCAGCGCCACCGTCTCGCCCGGCGCGACGGCGAAGGAGATGTCGTGCAGCGAGGGCAGATCGGGCCGCGCCGGATAGGCGAAGGTCACGCCCTCGAAGGCGATGCGCCCGCGCGGCGGGCCCGGCAGCAGGAGCGGCGCCGGCGGCGCGGCGATGGTGGGCCGCACCGCCAGCAGGTCGAGCACCCGCCCGGCGGCGCCGGCGGCGCGCTGCACCTCGCCCCAGACCTCGCTGAGCGAGGCGCCGGCGCTGGCCAGCAGCACGGCGTAGAGCACGAAGGCCGAGAGCTCGCCCGGCGTCATCCGCCCGGCGATCACGTCCCGCCCGCCGATCCACAGGCCGAAGACCACGGCGCCGAAGCCGAGCAGGATGACGACCAGGTTGAACAGCGAGCGGCTGCCGATCCGCCGCATGGCGGCGGCGACCGAGCGCTCCACCCGCCCGGCGAAGCGAGCGCGCGCCTCCGGCTCGAAGGTGAAGGCCTGCACGGTGCGCAGCCCCGCCAGCACCTCCTCCGCCTGGTCGCCGAGATCGGCGATGCGGTCCTGCGCGGCACGGGATAGGCGCTTCTCGCGCCGGCCGAACAGCACCATCGGCCCCAGCACCAGCGGCAGCACCAGCGCCACCACGCCGGCGAGCTTCGGGCTGATCACCAGCAGCATGCCGAAGGCGCCGAACCCGGTCATCAGGTTGCGCAGCCCGAGCGAGACGGCCGAGCCGATGAGCGATTGCAGCAGCGTCACGTCGGCGACGAGGCGCGAGAGGATGTCGCCGGTGCGCGCCGTCTCGAACCAGGCGGGCGAGAGGCCGAGCACATGGTCGAAGACCTCGCGCCGGAGGTCGCCCGCCACCCGCTCGCCGAGCCAGGAGACCAGCCAGTAGCGGGTGGCGCTGGTCAGCGCGAAGCCGGTGACGACGCCGAGCAGGAGCAGCGTCGTGCGGTCGAGCGCCGCGGCGTCGCCGGCGGCGAAGCCGCGATCGACGAGCTGGCGCACGCCCTGGCCGATGCCGAGCACCAGGGCGGAGGCCAGCACCAGGAAGAGGCCGGCCAGCGCCACCCGCCCGCGATAGGGCCGGAGATAGGGCAGCAGCCGGCGCAGCGTGGCCAGTCGCGCGGGCCTGCCGCGCCCTCCGCTTGCCTCCGCCACGCCATCCCCCCGCCTGCCGGCGGCGATCATGCCGGCGCGGCGCGGCGCCGGTCCAGGCCCGGCCCCGGCATCGCCTCGGCATCGACCCGGCCATGCTGCGGCGCAAGAGCCCGGTTGGCGCCCGGCGCAACCCTGCCTAGGCTTCCCGTCCGTGCTGTCACGGAGCCCGATCATGGCCGACGAAATCCCGATCCTCGACCTCGCCCCGCTGCGGGAGGGCAGGCCGGGCGCCCTCGAGGCGCTCGGCGCCCAGCTTCGCCGCGCCTTCACCGAGGTGGGCTTCTACTTCGTGCGCAACACCGGCGTGCCGGAGGCGCTGGTCGAGGCCGCCTTCGCCGCCGCGGCCCGCTTCCACGCCCAGCCGCTGGAGGCGAAGCTCGCCCTCCCCTTCAACGAGCACAACCAGGGCTACCTGCCCTTCCGCGGCAACACCACGCGGATGAACGCGGTCGAGGGCGTCAAGAAGCCGAACGCCAACGAGGCGGTCTTCTTCAAGCGCGAGCTGCCGCCGGACCATCCGGACGTGCTGGCCGGCCGGCGCTTCCGCGGGGTGAACCGCTGGCCGGCGGCGCTGCCCGGCTTCCGCGAGGTGGCGCTCGACTACGCCGCGGCGATGGAGGGGCTGGGCCGGCGGCTGGTGCCGATCTACGCCGCCGCGCTCGGCCTGCCGCATGACTGGTTCGACGACAAGTTCCGCGAGCCGATGTTCACCCTGCGCATGACCCACTACCCGCAGCAGGCGCCGACCGCGGCGGCGGACGAATGGGGCCTCGCGCCGCATGCCGACACCTCCTTCATGACCATCCTGGCGCAGAACCGGGTGCCGGGCCTGTCGCTCCGCCTGCCGGACGGCCGCTGGATCGACGCGCCGGCGCCGGCGGGCGCCTTCCTCGTCAATGGCGGCATGATGCTGCGGCGCTGGACCAACCACGTCTTCCTCGCCACGCCGCACCGCGTCACCAACCGCTCCGGGCAGGAGCGCTACGCCATCCCCTTCTTCATGGATTGCGACTACGACGCGGAGATGGCCCCCATCCCCACCTGTGTGACGCCGGACAACCCGCCGCGCTACCCGCCCTTCACCTATGGGCAGTTCATGACCGAGTATTCGGGGGCGAATTACGACCAGCGCGGCGGCGCCGCCGCCGGGGTGGCGCTGCAGGGCGCCTGATGCCGGCGGCGGGCGGCGCGCCTCACGCCGCCGGCATCAAGAAACCAGAAGCCTGGGGCGGGCCATCCTGCTTGGATGGCCCCCATGACGCGGTCCCCGGGCCTCGGCGCAGGGCGGCCGCTGGCAGGGCCCCAACCGGGCCAGGTTGGGGCCCTGTCACAACCTTCTGGTTTATGTGGGGCAAGCGTGATACTCCATCGCGTCATGGCGTTATGCCTTCCGGCACGGGGACGCGAACGGATGACGGAGCTGCCTGCCGATTGCCCGCCATCGCCGCGCCGCCGCGCGCGGCGCCTGGCCCCTGCCCGTCGCCTGCGACGGGCGGCCGCCCTGCTGCTCGGCCTCGGCCTGCTCGGCGGCCTGCCGGCGGCGGCGGAGGACCCGCCGATCCGCATCAAGGTGGTGGGCGGCCTCGCCTCGGTCAGCCAGTATGTCCGCTACGAGGAGCCCTTCTGGACCGAGCGCCTGCCCGGTCTCACCAATGGCCGCGTGCAGGCGGAGATCGCGCCCTTCGACCGCAGCGGCATCCGCGGCCAGGAGATGCTGCAGCTCATCCGGCTCGGCGTGGTGCCCTTCGGCACCGTGCTGCTCGCCCTCGCCGCGGCGGACGAGCCGGAGCTGAACGCCCTCGACCTGCCGATGCTCAACCCGGACATCGCCACGCTGCGGCAGACCGAGCGGCTCTGGCGGCCGCGGCTGGAGCAGCTGCTGCGCGAGCGCTACGGGGTCCGGCTGCTCGCCATCTACACCTACCCGGCGCAGGTGATGTTCTGCCAGAAGCCCTTCGGCGGCCTCAGCGACCTGGCCGGGCGGCGCGTGCGCGTCTCCTCGGTCGGCCAGTCGGAGCTGATGGAGGCGCTCGGCGCCACGCCGGTCGTCACCCCCTTCGCCTCGATCGTCCCCTCGATCCGCACCGGCATCGTGCACTGCGCCATCACCGGCACCCTCTCGGGCAACGCCATCGGCCTGCAGGAGGTGACGACGCATGTCTCGCGCACGGCCATCAGCTGGGGCACCTCGATCTTCGCCGCCAACGAGCGCGCCTGGATGGCCCTGCCCGAGGCGGCGCGCGAGGCCATCCAGCAGGGGCTCGCCGGCTTGCAGCAGGAGATCTGGGAGGGCGCGGCGCAGGAGACCGAGGAGGGGCTGCTCTGCAATGCCGGCCGGCCGGGCTGCATCGCCGGCACCCGCGGCCAGATGACGGTGGTCGAGGACCGTCCCGACGAGCAGCGGCGCCGCCTGCAATGGATCACCGACACCGTGCTGCCCGCCTGGGTGCAGCGCTGCGGCGCCGACTGCGCCGAGACCTGGAACAGCATCATGGGCAAGGCCCGCGGCGTCTATGCGAGAGTGGACTGATCCCGCATGCTGGTCCACCGCCTCCGCCTCGCGGTCACCCTGTCCTGCGGCCTGCTGCTGCTCACGATCTTCGTGGGCACCAGCCTGCTGCTGAACCGGCTGGAGGACAGCGCCCGGCGGACCGGCATGCAGACGGTCGAGCGCGTCGCGCGGGTGGCCGAGAGCACGGTGAACCGGCACTTCCTCGCCGTGGACGGGATGCTGGCCGGCCTCACGCCGCTCATCGGCCAGCTCGGCCGGGACGGCAAGGTCGAGCCCGGCGCCGCCAACCGGATGCTGCGGGAGCTGAACTTCCAGAACCTCAATTTCCGCGACCTGATGCTGCTGCAGCCGGATGGCCGCCCCTGGGCCACGGCGCTGGCCGGCTCGCGCAACCGCCCGCCGCCGATCGATCCCGAGCGGCTGGCCGAGGCGCGCGGCAGCGGCGCGGCGGTGATCAGCGGCCCGATCCGCAGCACGAACACGGGCGAATGGACGCTGTTCTTCCTGCGCGCGCTCGAGCTGCCGGGCGGGCCGACGCTGGTCGCGGCGGCGGAGGTGCCGACCTCCCTCGTCACCACCATGCTCTCCCCGGTCGGCGAGCTGCCGGGCCTGCGCATCGCGGTCGAGCGGGTCAACGCCCAGCTCCTCGCCAGCCTGCCGCATGACGAGACGCGCATCGGCCGCACCCTCCGGCCACTCGACGCCAGCCTGCCGCAGGATGGCAGCGCCACCGAGATCGGCGGCCGCTTCACCGACGAGCGGGTGCTGGCCGCCGTGCGGCCGACCCTCTACCGCGACATCCAGGTGGTCGCCAGCCTCGAGGCGACGGCGGCCTATGCCGGCTACGAGCAGGACCGCCAGCGCCTGCACCTCATCGCCTTCGGCTCCATCCTGCTGATCGGCGCCCTCGGCCTCGCCCTGCATCTCGCCCTGCGGCAGCGCGAGCGGATCGAGGCGGAGCGCGCCGCCGCCCGCGGCCTGCTCGAGAGCGCGATCGAGAGCCTGCCGGACGGCTTCGTCATGTTCGACGCCGATGACCGCCTGGTCATCTGCAACCAGCGCTACCGCGACCTCTACGCCGTCAGCGCCCCCTTCATCGTGCCCAATGCGCGCTTCGAGGACATCATCCGCGAGGGGGCGCGGCGCGGCCAGTACCCGCAGGCGGGCGACGACATCGAGGCCTTCGTCGCCGACACCAAGGCCTGGCACCGCGGCAACCACCCGAGCATGGAGCGGCTGCTGCCGGATGGCCGCTGGGTGCTGGTGACCGAGCGCAGCACGCCGGGCGGCGGCACGGTCGGCATCCGCACCGACATCACCGCGCTCAAGCACGCCATGGCCGACCTCGCCCTGGCGCGGGACACCGCCGCGGCGGCGACCGAGGCGAAGTCCCGCTTCCTCGCCCGGATGAGCCACGAGCTGCGCACCCCGCTGAACGGCGTGCTCGGCCTCGCCCAGGTGCTGGCGCGCGACCCGGCGCTCTCGGGCGAGCAGCGCGCCCGGGCGGAGACCCTGGAATCGGCCGGGCGGCACCTGGTCTCGGTGGCGAACGACGTCCTCGACCTCGCCAAGGTCGAGGCCGGCCGGCTGGAACTGCGCCTCACCGCCGCCGAGCTGCCCGACCTGCTCGGCGACTGCGCCACGCTGGTGCGCCAGGCGGCGGTGGAGAAGCAGGTGACGATCGCCCTCGACCTGGCGCCCTCGCTGCCGCCGCTGGTCGAGACCGACCAGACGCGGCTGCGGCAGCTGGTGCTGAACCTGCTCTCCAACGCGGTGAAATTCACCCCACCCGGCGGCCGGGTCGAGCTCGCCGCCTGGCCGCTCGGCGTGGCCGGCGAGGATGGCCTGGTGCCGCTGCGGATCGAGGTGCGCGACACCGGCCCGGGCGTGCCGGAGGCCGAGCGCCGCGCCATCTTCGGCGACTTCGTGCAGCTCGACCATGGCCGCGCCGGCGGCACCGGCCTCGGCCTCGCCATCGCCGCGGGCATCGCCGGCCAGATGGGCGGCAGCATCGGCTGCGAGGCGCATGCCGCCTCGCCCACCGGCACCGGCGCGGTCTTCTGGGTCGAGCTGCGGCTGCGCCCGCTGCGGGCCCGGGCGGTGGCGCGGGAGGCGCCGGCGGGGCTGCCGCGCCGCCGGCTGCACGTGCTGGTCGCCGACGACGTGCCGGCGAACCTCGCGGTCGCCCGCGCCCTGCTGGAATCCGCCGGCCACACCACGCAATGCGTCAGCGACGGGGCGATGGCGGTCGAGACGCTGCGCGCCCCGCCGGCCGGGCCGCCGATCGACCTGGTGCTGATGGACGTGATGATGCCCGGCATGGACGGGCTCGAGGCGACGCGCCGCATCCGCGCCCTGCCCGGGCCGGCCAGCCGGGTGCCGATCCTGGCAGTGACCGCGAGCGCCTTCAGCGAGGACATCGCGGCCTGCCGCGAGGCCGGGATGGATGCGCATCTCGCCAAGCCGATCGAGCGCGAGGCGCTGGTCGCCATGCTGGCGCGGCTGACCGGCGAGGCGCCGCCGCCCCCGGCCGACGCCGCCCCGGCCCCGCGCCTCGGGGAGACGCCGCTGCTGCAGCGCCGCGGCGCGACCTCGCTGGCGGTGCCCGGCCTCGACCCCGAGGCGGAGCGCGGCCTCTTCGTCGAGTTCCTGCGCGAGCTGCGCGCCGCCACCGAGGCGCTGCGGCAGGCCGAGCTGGTGATGCCCGAGCGCCTGGTGCCGGCGGTGCACCGCCTGGCCGGGGCCGCGGCGACGCTCGGCGCGGCCCGCCTGGCCCTGGCGGCGCGCCATCTGCAGAGCGAGGCCACGCGGATCTCGACCGAGGAGGCGCACCGGCAGCGCGAGGCCGTGCTCGCGGTGGCGGTGGAGACGATCGCCGCGCTCGAGACCGCCGCGGCGGATGACGGCGCGGCGCCGGTCGCCGCCGCGCATTAAAGCATTGTCGGCGCCGCCCGGGCTGGCACGCCGCTTGCGAGCCCCGGCGCCAGCACCGGCGGAGGCCCGCATGACCGAACTGCCCGGCGGCATGCCGCCGCCCGACCGCGACCTCGCCGGCTATGGCCGCACGCCGCCCGACCCGCGCTGGCCCGAGGGGGCGCGGCTCGCCCTCTCCTTCGTCGTCAATGTCGAGGAGGGGGCCGAGCTGTCGATCGCCAGCGGCGACGAGCGCAACGAGGCCATCCCGGAGACCCGCCAGCTCATCGAGGGCGCGCCCGATCCCTGCATGGAGACGCAATTCGCCTATGGCGCCCGGGTCGGGCTGTGGCGGGTCCTCGACCTGCTGCAGCGCTTCGGGGTGCGCGCCACCTTCTCCTGCTGCGGCCGCGCCGTCGCCGCGACGCCGACCCTCGCCGCCGCCCCGGCCGCGGCGGGGCACGAGGTGAGCGCGCATGGCTGGCGCTGGGAGATGCATGCCGGCATGCCGGAGGCGACCGAGCGGGCGGTGATCGCCCGCACCGTCGCGGCGCTCGCCGCGGCGGCGGGCACGCGGCCGGTCGGCTGGCACACCAAATCGGCCGCCTCGGTCAACACCCGCCGGCTGCTCGCCGAGGAGGGCGGCTTCCTCTACGATTCGGATGCCTATGACGACGACCTGCCGCGGCTGGTGCAGGTGGCGGGCCGGCCGCATGTCATCCTGCCCTATGCCTTCGACACCAACGACATGCGCTTCGCCCCCGGCCAGGGCTTCGTGCAGGCCGAGGACTTCTCCGACTACTGCATCGGCGCCTTCGACTGGCTGCTGCGCGAGGGGCAGGCGACGCCGCGGATGATGTCGGTCGGGCTGCATCTACGCACCATCGGCCGGCCCGGGCGCATCCGCGGCCTGGAGCGGCTGCTCGAACACGTCACCCAGGCGCCGGGCGTCTGGATCGCCCGGCGGATGGACATCGCGCGGCACTGGCGGGCGCTCTCCGGCCTGCCGGGCTGAGGCGCCCCGCCCCGCGGCCGCGCCCCCGCCCCCGCCCCTGCCGGCGTCACGCCGGCCGTCGCGCCCGCGCCGGCGTCACGCCGGCCGTTGCGCGCGCGCCGGCGTCAGGCCGGCAGTTGCGCCCGCGCCGCCGCCGCGATGTCGCGCCGCCGCGCCACCCAGACCGCGTCGCGCCGTGCCGCGAGCAGCCGCAGGATGCCCTCGACCGCCCGGAAGCGCGCCGGCCGGCCGCAGATGCGCAGGTGCAGGCCGATATTGAGCAGCTTCGGCACCCCCCGCTCGCCCTCCTCGATCAGCTGGTCGATCGCCGCCTCGGCATAGTCGACGAAATGCTGCGGCAGGACGAAGCCGTTGGGGTGGAAGAATTTCATGTCGTTGCAGTCGAGCGCGTAGGGCAGCACCAGCATCGGCCCGCCCGGCACCGCCCGGTCCCAATAGGGCAGGTCGTCGTCGAAGGCGTTGCTGTCGTAGAGATAGGCGTGCCGCGCCAGCAATTCGCGGGTCCAGGGGCTGGCGCTGCCGCGGCAGAAGAAGCCGACCGGCCGCTCCCCGGTCGCCGCGGCGATCGCCTCGGTCGCGCGCAGCAGCCCCGCCTCCTCCGCCTCGCGGCTCGGATAGTCGGCATGCGGCCGCCAGACCCAGCCATGGTTCGCCGCCTCGTGCCCGCGCGCGACGCAGGCCCGCGCGAGCTCGGGCGTGCGCTCCACCGCCCGGCCGCACATGAACCAGGTGGCCTTCACCCCATGCCGGTCGAAGGCGTCGAGGAAGCGGCCGAGGCCGGCGCGGGTGCCATAGGCGAAGATCCCCTCCTGCCCGAGATCGCGGCGGCCCGGCGGCACCACGCTGACCACCTCGCCGATGCGCTCGTTCTCCGGGTCGCCGGCCTCCACGGCCATCTCCGCCCCCTCCTCGTAATTCACCACCAGGGAGACGGCGAGCTTCGCGCCCCCCGGCCAGGCGAGGCGCGGCGGGGCGAGGCCATAGCCGGTCAGGTCACGGCGCATGCGGGCATTCCCTCTCGATCGCGGCAGGCCTGTTCGCTGCCGCGGCCTGCTTCGCGCCCTGGCCTGCAAGGATCAGGCCGCGATGGGCCCGATCGCGGCCGCCAGCACGTCCAGCGCGGCGGCGAAATCCGCCATCGCCATCGCCTCGGCCGGGTTGTGGCTGCCATTCTCGTTGCGGATGAACAGCATCGCCGTCGGCACGCCGAGCCCGGCGAAGGTCAGCGCGTCATGCCCGGCGCCGGAGGCCATGCTCATCACCGGCACGCCGGCCGCCGCCGCGCCCTCGGCCAGCGCCGCGCGCAGCCGCGCATCCATGATCGCCGGCGGCACGTAGAGCCGCGGCCCGGTCTCGAGCGCCACGCCGCGCCCGGCGGCGGCCTCGGCCGCCTCCTCCTGCAGCAGCGCCTCGACATCCTGCAGCACCGCGGCATCCTCGCTGCGGATGTCGAGGGTGAAGGCGACCTCGCCCGGCACCTTGGTCGGCCCGTGCATCGCCGGGTCGGTCGAGACCTCGCCCATGGTCAGCACCAGGTCGCGCCCCTCGGCCTCGGCCTCGGTCCAGAAGCGCTCCAGCGCCCCGGCCAGATGCGCGACCGCCAGCACCGCGTCGCGCCGCCCCTGCCGCGGCACCGCCCCGGCATGCGCCCAGGCGCCGCGTGCCCGGCCGTGCCGGAAGCGCACGCTGCCGCGGATGCCGGTGACGATCGCCGCCGGCAATCCGGCCTCCACCAGCACCGGCCCCTGCTCGATATGCGGCTCGAGGAAGGCATGGATGAAGGCGGGGTCGAGCGAGGCGCGGGACTGGCGGATGAAGTCCGGGTCGAACCCCTCCTCCGCCATGTGCTCGGCCAGCGTCCGGCCGCTGTCGGTCCGCCGCAGCGTGTCGGGCGCCTCCGGCGGCAGCAGGCCGAAGGCGGCGCGGCTGCCGAGATAGAGCATGGGGAACCAGCACATCTCCTCGGCGCGGATGCCGAGCACCACCAGGTCGCGCGGCAGCAGGCGGCCCTCCCGGCGCAGCCGCGCGGCCAGGGCCAGGCCCATCACCACGCCGGCGGCGCCGTCGAAATTGCCGCCATGCGGCACGGCATCGAGATGCGAGCCGATGACGACCGGCGGCAGGTCGCGGTTCATCCCCGGCAGGGTCATCGACAGGGTGCCGACCGGGTCGGCCTCCACCTCCAGCCCGATGGCCTCGGCGGCGGCGCGGCAGATGGCATGCGCCGCCCGCTCGCCCTCGCCATAGCTGGCGCGGCTGACGCCGGGCGGATCCTCCGAGGCCTCGCGCAGGGCCGCGAAGACCAGTTCCGCCAGCCGCACCGCCGCATCCGCCGCCATGACTCCCCCTCGGCGCCCCGCCGCTTCCGATCCCGCCCTTGTGGCGCCGGGCGGGACGAGGCGCAATGCGCGGGCGGCCACCCCGGCGCCGGGTTGCGGGAACGTCCGCCACCACCCGTTGCCCTGCCGAGGCTTCGCCTCGGCAGGCCGTGACGGCTCCCGGGGCCCGGGGCAAACACGGGTCCCCCGCGGCGGCGCGCAGCGACGCCGTGGGGAATACCTATCGTCCGCGGAATTGCGGCGCCCGCTTCTCGCGGAAGGCCGCCGCGCCCTCGCGGAAATCCTCCGACTCCCGGATGCCCGCCAGCCGCGCCCCGTGCCGCGCCCATTTCTCGGAGGGGCCGGCCGGCAGGATGTCGTCCAGCACCATGCGCTTCAGCGTGCCGGTGACGAGCGGCGCGAAGCCGGCCATCTCCTTGCCCCATTCGATCGCCCGGGCCAGCGCCCCGCCCTCGGGCACCACCTCGTTCACCAGCCCGACCCGCTCGGCCCGCTCCGCCTCGAAGACGCGGCAGAGCAGCATCATCTCCATGGCGATCTTGTGCGGGATGCGCGAGGGCAGCGCCGCGATCATGCCACCCGTCAGGCCGATCTTCGCCTCCGGGTAGTAGAAGCGCGCGGTGCTGCCGCAGACCGCGAGATCGGCCATCATCGCCAGCACCAGCGCGCCGCCGATGCACCAGCCCTCCACCGCCGCGATCAGCGGCTTGTCGGTCTGCCAGCCGGAATTCGGCACCGCCCGCCAGAGTTCCGGCGGCTCGGTCACGTCGGCGCCGAAGGAGAAGGCCTTGTTGCCCATCGCCGTCAGCACCGCCACCCGCTGGTCGGAGGCGGCGAAATCCGTCATCGCCGCCTGCACCTCCTCGGCCATCCGCTTCGAGATGGCGTTCCCCTTCTCCGGCCGGTTCAGCGCCACGACCGTGACCGGGCCCTCCTCCCAGACCTTGATGTGCTCGTAGCTCATTGCACGCTCGCTCCCGTCCGTTGCACCGCCGCGCCGAACAGGGCGCGGTCCTGCGTGATCCGCCGGGCGAAATCCTCGCCCGCCTCGAGATGCGGCCGCAGCCCGACCGGCGCCATGGCGCGCGCCACCTCCGGCAGGGCCAGCACCGGCCCGAGCGCCGCGACCAGCCGCGCGACGATCGCCGGCGGCAGCCCGGCCGGGCCGGCGAGGCCGAAGAAGGAGAGCCCGCCCTCGCCATAGAAGCCGAGCTCGCGGAGCGTCGGCAGGTCGGGTAGCTGCGGGCTGCGCGTCTCGCCGGTGGCGGCGAGGCCGATGAGCCGCCCATCCTTCACCGCCGGGATGGCCGTGGGGTCGAATTGCAGCTCCACATCGCCCGCCAGCACCGCCGTCAGCGCCGGCGCCGAGCCGCGATAGGGGATGTGCTCCAGCCGGATCCCGGCGGCATGGGCGAAGATCTCGCCGGTCATCTGGGTGATGGTGCCGTTGCCGGCGCTGCTGAAGCGGAGCCGGCCGGGATGCGCCTTCGCATAGGCGACGAGCGCCTGGATGCTCCGCACCGGCACCGAGGGATGCATCGCCACCACCCCGTCGGAGACGGCGAGCATGGCGATGGGCGTGAAGTCGCGCGCCGCGTCGTAGGGCAGCGTCAGCATGTGCGGGCTGATGGTCAGCACCGCCGTCGGCCAGACCAGCAGGGTGTGGCCATCGGGCCTGGCCTGGGCGACCGCGGCGGCGCCGATGGAGCCTCCGGCGCCGCCGCGGTTCTCGATGACGAGGCTCTGGCCGAGCGCCGCCGAGAGCGGCTGCTGGATCGGCCGCGCCACGTTGTCCGTGCTGCCGCCCGGCGGATAGGGGACGATGAGGGTGATCGGCCGCTCCGGCCAGGCCGCGGCCCCTTGGGCGCCGGCGCGGCGCGGCAGCAGGCCGGGCGCGGCGAGCAGCGCCGGCAGCCGGCGGCGGCGGATCATGCCGCGCCTCCCGCATCCGCCGGTTGCAAGGTGGCCCGGGCATCGACGGCGATGCAGCCCTGCCCATCGGCGCGCAGCAGCAGCGGGTTGAGGTCCAGCTCCACCAGCCGCGGCCCGAGATCGGCGGCGAGCCAGGAGAGCCGCACCAGCGCCTCGGCCGCCGCCGCGGCATCGAGCGGCGGCCGGCCGCGCACGCCCTCGAGCACCGGCCAGAGGCCGAGGCGGCGCAGCATCGCCATCGCATCCTCCGGCCGCAGCGGCGCCGGGGCGAGCTGCACGTCGCGCAGCACCTCGACCAGCACGCCGCCGGTGCCGACCAGCACCAGCGGGCCGAGCCCGGGCTCGTGCCGGGCGCCGAGGATCAGCTCCGCCGCGCCGCGCGCCATCTCCTGCACCAGCACGCCTTCGAGCGTCACCGGCGCCGCCTGCAGCGCGGCGAAGGCCTCCCGCACCGAAGCCGCATCGCCGAGGCCGAGCCGCACCAGGCCGAGATCGCTCTTGTGCACCACGGCCCGGCTGACGCCCTTCAGCACCACCGGGAAGCCGATCGCCTCGGCCGCCGCCACCGCCTCGGCCTCGGTGGCGACCAGGACCTCGCGCGTCACCGGCAGGCCGTAGGCGGCGACGAGGCGCTTGGTCTCCGCCTCGGTCAGCGCCCCCGCGCCGCTTCCCTCTGGCAACGGCCCTGCCAGCGGCCCGGCGCCGGGCGGGCGCTGCGGCGGCGGCAGGGCGTGGCGGTCACGCCCCTCGGCCTCCGCCTCCAGCGCCCGCAGCACCGCCAGCGCCTGCGCCACATGGTCGCAATAGGGGAAGTCGGCCGCCTGCATCGCCGCCCGCGCGGCATCGCCCACCTCGCCGGCCATCATCACGTAGAGCAGCGGCCGGCCGCCCTCGCGCGCCAGCGGCGGCAGCAGCGCGGCGCGCCGCGCCATGGCCGGCTGCGTCGTCATCGGCACCAGCACGGCGCCGATATCGGGATCGGCCATGAAGGCGCGCAGGCACCCGGCCAGCGCCGCCTCGCTGGTGTTGTCGTGGAAGCTGCCGGTGTCGAGCGGCAGGTGGACATGGCTCTCCGGCATCCAGCGCGCCATCTCGGCCCGCGTCGCCGGCCCCATCCGCGCCGTGCGCAGGCCGAAGCCGGCCAGCATGTCGGTGGTCGTCACCGTGCTGCCGCCGGAGGAGGCGACCACGGCGACGCCCATCCCCGGGCGCGGCAGCGGCGGCTGGCGGTCCAGCATGTCGGCGGCGAGCACCATGATGGCGGGATCGTCGAGCAGCACCGCCCCCGCCGCACGGCAGACCGCAGCGAAGGCGGCATGGCTGCCGGCGAGGCTCGCCGTGTGGCTGCGCGCCGCCTGCGCCCCGGCCTCGCTGCGCCCGGCCTTGACGCAGAGCACCGGCTTGCCGGCGGCCCGCGCCCGGCGCAGCAGCGGCGCCAGGCGCGCCGGGTCCTTCAGCCCCTCGACGTAGAGGGTGATGACGCGCGTCGCCGGATCCTCGACGAGGTAGTCGAGGAAGTCGCAGAGCTCGAGATCGGCCTGGTTGCCGACCGAGATGCAGCGGCTGAAGCCGGCGCCGTGCCGATGGCCGAGCGAGACCAGCGCCCCCGTCAGCGCGCCCGACTGGCTGACCATGCCGATGCCGCCGGGCTTCAGCCGCTCCACCTCCAGGGCGAGGGAGGAGGAGAGCATGGCCCGGTCGGTGACGTTGAACAGGCCGAGGCAGTTCGGCCCGACCAGGCGCATGCCGGCGGCGGCCGCGACCGCCCGCAGCCGGGCCTCCAGCGCCGCCCCCTCGGGCCCGGCATCGGCGAGCTTGCCGGTGATGACGATGCAGGCGCCGACCCCGGCCGCGGCGCAGGCCTCGATCTCGCGCAGCAGATGCGCGGCGGGGACGGCGAGGACCGCGACATCCACCGGCCCGGGCGCGGCGCCGATGCCGGGCCAGGCCGTCAGGCCGCGGATCGCCGGGCGGTTCGGGTTGATCGGCAGCAGGCGGCCGGCATAGCCGTGGCGGATCAGGTAGTGGATCACCCTTCCGCCGAATTTCCCGACATCCTCGGAGGCGCCGATGACCGCGACGGAGCGCGGGTTGACGATATGCGCGATCGGCAGGCGGGCGGGCGGCATGGCGATGGCCTCGGCTGTTTCCCCATGGCGGGCTGCCTTCGTCGGGCGCCTGCGCGGTGCGGCGCGCACCGGCCGGCTCGATGCCGGCGATGCGCGCCGCTGGAGCTTGGCACGCGCCGGCGGTGACCGGCCAGACCGGGGCCCTTGGACCAGGGGGCGGCGGCGCCATCGCCCGAGCGCCGGGCGGGTTTTTTCCCGGCGGGGCTTCACTTTCCCGCTCGAGGCCTCTGATCCACCGCCCCGAAGGGTGATATGCGGAATCGCATGCCGGACACGCCCGCCCTGCCCCGACGCGCCCCCCGCCCGGACCCCGACCCGCATGGGGCCGAGCCGCTGCCGGCGCATGGGCGGATCTACGACAGCGTGCTCGACATCGTCGGCTCGACGCCGCTGGTGCGGCTCGGCCGGCTGAAGGCGGCGGAGGGGCTGGCGGCCGACCTCGCGATCAAGCTGGAATTCTTCAACCCGCTCGGCTCGGTGAAGGACCGCATCGGTCTCGCCATGGTCGAGGCGGCGGAGCGCGAGGGGCTGATCGCCCCCGGCCGCTCCACCCTGGTCGAGCCGACCTCGGGCAATACCGGCATCGCGCTGGCCTTCGTCGCCGCCGCCAAGGGCTACCGGCTGATCGTCGTCATGCCCGATGGCGCGAGCATCGAGCGGCGCAAGATGATCCGGCTGATGGGCGGCGAGGTGGAGCTGACGCCGGCGCGGCGCGGCATGGCGGGCGCCATCGCCCGGGCCGAGGCGATCGTCGCGGCGACGCCGGGCGCCTGGATGCCGCGGCAATTCGACAACCCCGCCAATCCCGACATCCATGCCGGCACCACGGCCGAGGAGATCTGGGCAGACAGCGCCGGTCAGGTCGACGCCATCGTCGGCGGCATCGGCACCGGCGGCACCCTCACCGGCATCGCCCGCGCCCTGAAGCCGCGCCGGCCCGGGCTGCGGGTGATCGGCGTGGAGCCGGCCGAGAGCGCCGTGCTCTCGGGCGACGAACCCGGGCCGCACGGCATCCAGGGCATCGGCGCCGGCTTCAAGCCGACGGTGCTCGACCTCGAGCGGCTCGATGCCGTGCTCCGCGTCGGCGAGCGGGACGCCATCGCCGCGGCGCGGCGCTGCGCCCAGCTCGAGGGGCTGCCGGTCGGCATCTCCTCCGGCGCCATGCTGCACGCCGCGCTGCAGGTGGCGCGCGAGATGCCCGGCGGCCTGGTCGTCGGGATCGCGCCCTCCTTCGCCGAGCGCTATCTCTCCACCGAGCTCTTCGCCGGCCTCTGAGCTGGCGGGGGGCCGCCCGCATCCCGGCCGCGAGGCCGCATCCCGGAGGACAGCCCATGCCGCATGACGGCCACCACAGCCACGACGCCCCGCCCGATGGCTGGAAGCACACGGGCGTGCGGGTGATCCCGGGCGACCAGCTCGACACCAACACCGCGCAGACCCCGGGCATGAACCGCGCCGCCGCGATCAACGCCGCCCGCGTGGGCGCGCAGAAGATCTGGGCCGGCACGGTGCACATCCACCCCAACGCCAAGACCGGGGCACATCACCACGGCGAGCTGGAGAGCGTGATCTACATCGTCTCCGGCCGCGCCCGCATGCGCTGGGGGGAGAAGCTGGAATTCGTCGCCGAGGCCGGGCCGGGCGACTTCATCTTCGTCCCGCCCTTCGTGCCGCACCAGGAGATCAACGCCTCCACCGACGAGACGCTGCGCTGCGTCCTCGTCCGCTCCGACAACGAGGCGGTGGTGGTGAACCTCGACATCGAGCCGGTGGAGAAGCCGGAGCAGGTGCTCTGGATCGACCCGATCCACAAGACCGGCGGCGTCTGACGCCGATGCGCGTCCGGCGGCATCGCCGGACCGGATGACAGGCCGGCGGGGCGGCGCGAGCGGCCCCGCTGGCTCAGACGCAGCCGTGCAGGGCGAAGATCGCGGCCGTGGTCACCGCCTCGTCGGGCGGCGGCTCGGCCGGCGCCGCGGCGGCGAGGGCGAGGGCGGCCGCGAAGGTCAGCAGCAGCGCCGCCTCGACCGGCGGCAGCGGCAGGGCGAGCAGCAGGGCCGGGCTCATCGCCGGCGGCCCCGGCGGCAGGCGGCGCTCCAGGCAACAAGCAGGGATAGGCTGGCAGGCATCGGCGTCTCCGCCGGCGCTGAGCCGGCATGGCGCCATGATTCACGCCATCGGCGCGTGCGTCAATATATTGAACGCACACCCATCGCATTAAGCCCGCACATCGGGCGGCGCGCCCATCGCGGATAGGATGGCATTCACCATCGGTTTCATGTGGAAACTCTCCGCCGGCATCACCGCCACCCGGCCGCCGGCCGCCTCCAGCGCCTCCCCCACCAGCGGCCCGACCGCGGCGAGGCGGGTCTGGGCGAAGGCCTCGCGCAGCCGCTCCGGCGTGGCGAGGCCGCTCAGCCGCCGCACCTGCGGGGTGGAGGTGAAGACCGCGAGGTCGATCCGCCCCGCCGCCATCTCCTCCAGCATCGCCAGCACCCGGGCGTCGTCCTCCCGGGTCGCATAGGCATAGGGCAGCACCGGATCCGGCTCGGCCCCGGCGCCGCGCAGGAAATCCAGCAGCGCGTGGTTCGGGTTGTCCGGGTAGAGCTGCACGCCGACCCGCCGGCCGCGCAGGTCCTCGGCCGCGAGGCTGGCGATGACGCCGGCCGTGGTCGGCTCGGCGGCGGCGAGGTCGGAGCCGAGGCCGATGCTGCGCAGCCGCGCCTGCGGCTTCGGCCCGCGGGTGATGCGCCGCACGCCCGCCAGCGCGGCGCGGAACTCGGCCTCGATCCCCGCCCGCTGCGCCAGGCCGAGCAGGCGCGACAGCCCCTCCCCGGTCAGCAGGATGAGGTCGTCGGGCGGCGTTGCGACGAAGCGGCGCAGCCAGGCTTCGACCGGCGCCGGATCGGGCGCATCGACGATGGCGACCAGCGGGCAGCGCAGCGCCTCGGCGCCGTGCCGCTCCAGCATCCGCGCCAGCACCTCCAGCTCCCGCGTCTCCGGCACCATCACCCGCTTGCCGGCCAGGGGCCCCTCGCCGGCCCCCGCGCTGCGCGCCTCGCTCATGCCGCCATGTCCCTCACCGGCGGGGAGGCGCGCCGCCGCGGCAGCGGCACGGGCTCCCCATCGCGAAACACCACGGTGCGGCCGGGTTCCATCACCGTCCAGGCCTCGTCGCGGGTGAGCGGCCGGGTGGCGACCACGGTGACGACATCCTCCGGCGTGGTCTCCTGCTCGAAATTCACCGTCAGGTCCTCGTCCACCAGCGTGGCCGGGCCGAAGGGGGCGCGCCGCGTCAGCCAGGCGAGCTTCGTGCTGCAATGGCAATAGAGGCTGCGCCCGTCCGAGAGCAGCATGTTGAAGACGCCGAGCGTGGCCAGCCGCCGCGCCAGCGCCTCCACCGCCGCGGCCAGGGCGCGCGCCTTCGGCGGCGCCGGGAAGCGCTGGCGGAGCTGCTCCAGCAGCCAGCAGAAGGCGTGCTCGCTGTCGGTCGTGCCGATCGGCGCGAAGGCGCCGAGGCGCCAGCGCTTCACCCCCTTGAGCTGGCCGTTATGCGCGAAGCTCCAGGGCCGGCCCCAGAGTTCGCGCTGGAAGGGATGGGTGTTCTCGAGCGCCATGCGGCCGCGATTGGCGCGGCGGATATGACTGATGACGATGCGGCTCTTGATCGGGTGGCGGCGGACGAATTGCGCCACCTCGGACCGCGCCGAGGGGTGCGGGTCATGGAAGCTGCGGCAGCCCTTGTCCTCGTAGAAGGCGATGCCCCAGCCATCGGCATGCGGCCCGGTCTGGCCGCCGCGGCGCATCAGCCCGGCGAAGCTGAAGCAGATATCGGTCGGGACATTGGCGCTCATGCCGAGGAGTTCGCACATGCCGGGGACGCTAGAGCAGATGAGGGCCGGGCGTGAACGCCCCCCGGGGCGAATTCGGCGTCGCGCAGCGGCCGCGGGGCGGCGCGGCGCCGCCGGATTCGGACAAAGCCCCCGCACGGCCCGCGGCTCACGGCTCGGCCCAGCGGCGGTGCCAGGGCTTGCCGGCATAGAAGCGCATCACCTTGAGCCAGAGCCGGGCGCGCCGGCGCGGCAGGGCCAAGGGGGCGGCGCGGTGGCGGGCGAGCAGGGCGGCCAGCCCCGCCTCCGCCCAGCGGAACCAGGCGGGGCGGCAGAGATACATCGGCAGCACCGGCAGGGCGCTGAGCAGGCCGAGCCGTTCCGCCGCCTCGGCCGCCGGCAGGCCGAGCACCCGCATGGCGCGGCGGGCGGCGCGGACCAGGAAGAACTCGATCCGCCGCAGCGCGGGCGGCGCATCCGGCGCGGCGCAGGCGGCGAGCAGGCGCATCCAGAGCCCGGCCTGGGCGAGGCGGCGGAAATGCCGGCTGACGGTATCCGGCCGGCCATAGGCCTCGGGCAGGCTGCGCCAGGGCTGGCCGG
Source organism: Roseicella frigidaeris (assembly GCF_003258945.1). Lineage (GTDB taxonomy): Bacteria > Pseudomonadota > Alphaproteobacteria > Acetobacterales > Acetobacteraceae > Paracraurococcus > Paracraurococcus frigidaeris. The sequence continues at coordinate 102,011 of NZ_QLIX01000003.1, forward strand.
AGGCGGCGACGAGGAACATGGCATCGATCCGGCCGCGGGCATCGGCGAGCGGGCGGCCCTGATGCGGGGTGACGGCGCGGAGATGCGGGGCGATGGCGGCCCAGGCGGCATCGGTGAGCGGGGCCCAGGGGCGGCGGGGGGTGTAGTGGCGGTGGGAGGGGGGCGGGAGGGGCATCCGAGGGCCTCCGGCGGGGGGCGGGGCCGGGGAGGATGGAGGAATTTTTTCTTAGATGCAAGGAAAATGGACTCGATGCTGTGATTGCTCACACAACCGCTTTCAGACGCAGTGACGGTCAGAAGGGCCCTACTCTGATGCGAGTCTGATGCAAGCCCTCAAATATCCCTGCTCCTGGAGGCACGATTGAGCCAGTTTGCCTCCCCTAGAATCAAATATGATTGAGATACAAACATCAGATGTTACAATACAGATGCCAGATGCTGCATGAATACCTTGGTCGCATTAAATGCATCCTCAGCTTCTTCCTGATTGTAGGATTTCTTTGGGTGTGCGGTCTTTGTACGATAGGCACGATTCACGCTATGAAGCAGCGCATGCAATTTGTACCACTCATCTTGAACTTGCCCCTTAGGCAGAGCGTCTATCTTGGGCTTGATGTTCGCAACTATAAGACCCCATGCAAGCGTTTCGCCGTTTTTATCTTGAACCGTAGCGGAAATTTTTCGCCCTGCTTCAACGACAGCAATCTCCATCGCTCTCATCAAATGAAATACCGAAGCAGTATAACGCCCAAAGGCCAAGCATTTCCCGGCTTCACTAATCTCCTCAATAGCATCCAAAAATTTTATCTCCACTTCTTCACCAAATAGTAAAACTGCATATTCATAATACCTAGCTTTGCTAGTCGGCAGCGCGAATAACTTCTTACCGGAGAGTTCATCGTGGAGCCGAGAGCTGATCTGCTCGAAACTTCTTGCAACGTCTTCAAAGGTTATTGTGCTAGATCTGGAAAGTTTGGTTAAGAGCCTTTGCACCTCGGCATTGGTGATGTTAGCGTCCAAAGCACGCAAGCAATCCTGTAATTCCTTGATTCGGTCACACATGCTCGCACGCAGGTCAGCGGGCACGTCGTTTTTGTATTCTTTCGCATTCGAACAATGGCAACGCCGCTCAAATTCAGCCAGGTTTATAACACTATTCATTAACTGAGTGACGTTGTAGAAAGTACCTGCATTCAGCTTCAGCATGTTCAAAATGCTCCGCGCCCGTCGTCCGCGCCGGGCAAACATCCACGATGGGAGTCTTAGCAAACCCTCCCAGCCAATCAGTATGGCAAGCACAATACTAGGAAGACAGGCTTAGGCGACAGCAGGAATTGCTTATCGCTTTCACGCCTCTTAGACTGGTCGAATCAACTAGTCGAAACCCCATGCCTACCCGCGAGATCCAGGCCTCCGAGGCCAAGACCCACCTGCCCCGCCTGCTCGACGAGGTCGAGCGCGGCGAGACCATCGTCATCACCCGCCATGGCCGCCCCATCGCCCGCCTTGTGCCCGAGACCGGCGGCCGCGCGGCGGAGGTCGCCCGGGCGGTCGAGGGCCTGCGGGCGCTACGCCGCGCCATCGCCCGGCGCGGCGAGTCGCTCTCCTGGGAGGAGCTGAAGGCCTTCCGCGATATCGGCCGCCGATGACCCATTGCGTCCTCGACAGCTCGGCCGCGCTCGCCTGGGTGCTGCCGGGCGAGGGAAGCGAGGCGGCCGACGCCCTGCTCGACGCGGTGGCCGCCGAGGGCGCGGCGGCGCCGGGGCTCTGGCCGCTCGAGGTCGCCAACGTGCTGCTGCAGGTGGAGAAGGCGCGGCGGATCACGCCGGAGGAGCGGCGGCGCGCGCTCGCCACGCTGGCGGCGCTGCCGGTCCGGATCGACCCGGACACCGCCGCCGAGGCCTGGGGCCGCAGCCTCGGCCTCGCCGAGGCGCAGGGCCTCACCCTCTACGATGCCTGCTACCTGGAACTGGCGCTGCGCCTGGCCCTGCCGCTGGCCTCACTGGACCGGAAGTTGCGGCAGGCGGCCGTGGCGGCGGGGGTGGTGCTGCTGGGGTAGCGCGCATCCCGTGGCGCCGTGCATTTTGCCACAGGCCCGCCGGCCAGGCCCAGGCCAGGGAGGCCAGGTTGCGACGCCGCAGGAGACGCCCGTCATGGACCTCGAATCCACCGTCGCCCGGCACTACGGCCACGCCGCGCTGGAGCACGCCATCCTCGCCGCCCTCGCCGCCATGGGGAAGGACCCGGACCACCTCACGCCCGAGGACCTGGCGCCGGTCGATGAGTTCCATATCGGCGGCCGGGCGGCAACGCGCGACCTGGCCGATGCCATGCGCCTCGCGCCCGGCCTGGCGCTGCTCGATATCGGCTGCGGCCTCGGCGGCGCCGCGCGGCTCTTCGCCGGCGAGTTCGGCTGCCGCGTCACCGGCCTCGACCTGACGGCGGATTACGTGCGCTGCGCCGCGGCGCTGGCCCGGCGCGTCGGCCTCGGCGGGCAGGCCGAATTCCGCCAGGGCAGCGCCCTCGCCCTGCCCTTCGCCGAGGCGGGCTTCGATGCGGCGACGCTGCTGCATGTCGGCATGAACATCGCCGACAAGGCGCGGCTTTTCGCCGAGGCGCGGCGCGTGCTGCGCCCGGGCGGCGTCTTCGGGATCTACGACGTGATGCGCGAGGGCGAGGGCGACCTCGCCTTTCCCCTGCCCTGGGCGGCGGGCGCGGCGACCAGCTTCGTCGAGGACGCCGACACCTATCGCCGCCTGCTGGCGGCGGCGGGCTTCGCGGTGGAGGCGGTGCGCAGCCGCCGCGCCTTCGCCATCGAATTCTTCCGGCGCATGCGCGTGGCGGCCGCGGCCGCGGGCGGCCCGCCGCCGCTCGGCCTGCACATCCTGATGGGCGAGACGGCGCCGCTGAAGGCACGCAACATGCTCGGCAACCTCGAAGCCGGCCTGATCGCCCCCACCGAGATCATCGCCCGCGCGGTTTGAAGACGCCTCCCGTTGCCCTTCCGAGGCTTCGCCTCGGCAGGCTCTGACGCCCCTTGGGCCCCTTGCGAATCCCGGGGCCCCCGTGACGGCGCGCAGCGACGTCATGGGGAAGAATGGGGCCCCCGCGAAGGCGCGTCAGCGACTTCGTGGGGAATAAAACAGCGCCTCGCGCGCCGCCGCCCAGCTCGCCGCATCGGGGGCGCAGATCAGGCCGCCGCTCCGCGCCGTGGGCCGATAGGGCGTGCCGTCGAACTGCGCGCTGTGGCCACCCGCCTCGCGGTGCAGCAGCCAGCCCGGCGCATGGTCCCAGGGCATCAGCCGGTTGTAGAAGAGCAGGTGGCAATGCCCCGCCGCCGCCATGCGGTATTCCTGCGCCGCGCAGCGCAGCCAGGCGCTCATGCCCAGCCGCGCGAGATTGCCGTTGACGGTGCCGCGCAGCGGCTCGGGCAGGAAATTGGTGCCGATGATCGCCTCCATCCGCCCGACCGGCACCGGCGCGGCGACCCGCAGCACCGCCTGCCGCCCGTCCTCCGCCTCGCGCCAGGCGCCCTCGCCGCGCAAGGCCAGCGCGGTGTCGCGGCAGACCGGGTCGTGGAGGGCGGCCATCGCCACCTCGCCCCGCACCACTGCCGCCGCCATGATGCCGAAGAGCGGCAGGCCGGCGGTGAAGTTCCTGGTGCCGTCCAGCGGGTCCAGCAGGAAGGCCAGCTCGGCGGTGCCGAGCGCCTCCGGCAGGCCGGGATCGCGCTCGCTCGCCTCCTCGCCGATGACGGTGGCGCCGGGCCAGGCGCGGCGGATGGCCGCGCTCGCCCGGCGCTCCGCCGCCTCGTCGGCCTCGGTCACCACGTCGAAGGCGGAGGTCTTCTCGCAGCACCTCCCCGGCGGCGAGGCGGGTGAAGCGCGGCATGATCTCGGCCCGCGCCGCCTCGGCCAGGATGGCGCCGAGCCGCCGCGCATCGCCGGTGGTGAAGCGCATGCCCCCTCCCTGTCCCGCTATTCCGCCGCGGCCAGCCCCGGCATCGCGGCCTGCCGCAGCTCGCCCCGGGCCTGGCGGAGGATCTGCCAGCCGCCCTGCAGCCCGAGCCCGCCCATGATGGCCGCGACGGCCAGGTCCGGCCAGCCGGTCCCGGTGCCGAAGACCCCGGCGGCGGCGAGCATCACGGCGAGGTTGCCGATGGCGTCGTTGCGCGAGCAGATCCAGACCGAGCGCATGTTGGCGTCGCCCTGCCGGAAGCGGAACAGCAGCAGCGCGACGCCGGCATTGGCCAGCAGGGCGGCGAGGCCGACCGCGCCCATGATCCCCGCCTCCGGCAGGCTGCCGGCCAGGGCGTGCCAGGCGGTGCTGCCGAGCACCCAGAGGGCGAAGAGGATGAGGGTCCAGCCCTTCAGCAGCGCTGCCCGGGCGCGCCAGGCGAGCGCCATGCCGGCGACGCCGAGGCTGATGGCGTAATTCGCCGAATCGCCGAAGAAATCCAGCGCATCGGCCAGCAGCGCGGCGGAGCCCGCGGCGGCGCCGGCCGCGACCTCGGCGAGGAAGAAGCCGGCATTGACCGCGAGCGCGATCCAGAGCGCGCGGCGCCAGGCAGGGCTGTTCGGCGCGCCGCCCGGCGTCTCGCCGGCGCAATGGTCGTGGTGGCAGCAGGCCATGCATCACCTCCCAGGCAGGGGCATGGCCCCCCATATGCGGCCTGTAGCGACTACAGGGTCAAGGCGATGGAAGACGGCGGCCTCGGCATCGGCGCGCTCGCCCGGGCGACGGGCACCACGGTGGAGACGATCCGCTACTACGAGCGGACCGGGCTGCTGCCGCCCCCGCCCCGGACCGGCGCGGGCTACCGGCGCTATGGCGCGGCGGCGCGGGCGCGGCTCGGCTTCGTGCGGCGGGCCCGCGAGCTCGGCTTCCCGCTCGGCCGGATCCGCGCCCTGCTCGACCTCGCCGACCAGCGCGAGCGGCCCTGCGCGGCGGTGGATGCCATCGCCCGCGAGCACCTGGCGGCGGTGGAGCGCAAGCTCGCCGACCTCGCCGCGCTGCGGCGGGAGCTGGCGGGGCTGATCGAGCATTGCGGGCACGGCACCGTCTCGGAGTGCCGGATCCTGGAGGCGCTCGGCCCGGGGTGAGAGGCCGGCGCCATTCCCCGCCGCGCCGAACCAGCCTGGACCATGCTCCAGGCCGTTGCTTGGTCGCGTGATCCACGCCTTTCGGTGATTCCACCTCGAGCGATCACGCTCTAGTCTCGCGCAATGAACCGCCCGCCGCCCCCCGGCGCCTCCATCGGTGCCCCTCGCGGCACCCCGCGCGGCCCTGCCCCGGCGCGGCGCGGGCTGCTCGCCCTGCCCGCCCTCCTTGCCCCTGGCCTGCCGGCGCGGCCCGCCCGGGCGGCGCCGCTGCTGCGCGTCGGGTCGAAGAACTTCACCGAGCAGCTCGTGGTCGGCGAGCTCTTCGCCCAGGGGCTGGAGCGGGCGGGGGCGCGGGTGGAGCGGCGGCTGAACCTCGGCGGCACCGCCATCGCGCAGCAGGCGCTGGTCGCGGGCGAGATCGACCTCTACCCGGAATATACCGGGACCGGGTTGGGCGTGGTGCTGAAGCAGCCGCCGGAGGGCACGGCCGAGGCGGTGCTGGCCAAGGTCCGCGCCGGCTACGAGCGGGCGTTCCACTGCACCTGGCTCGCCCCCTCGGGCATCGACAACGGCAATGCGCTGCTGGTGCTGCCGGCGACGGCGGCGCGGCTCGGCCTCGTCACCCTCTCCGACCTCGCCCGCGCCGCGCCCGGGCTGACGCTCGCCGCCGGCAACGAGTTCGCCGACCGCTCGGACGGGCTGCCGGGGCTGCAACGGGTCTATGGCATGCGCTTCGGCCGCTTCCGGCAATTCGCCGCCCTCGGCCTGCGCTACGCCGCGCTGCAGCACGGCCAGGCGGATGTGGTGAACGCCTATGCGACCGACTGGCAGATCGCCGTCGGCGGCTACACGGTGCTGCGGGACGACCGGCATCTCTGGCCGCCCTACCAGCTCGCCGCCGTGGTGCGGCAGGCGGCGTTGGCGGAATGGCCCGGCCTCGCCGCGCCGCTCGAGCGCATCGGCGCCCGGCTCGACAACCGGGTGGCGCAGGAGCTGAACCGGCAGGTGGACCAGGATGGCGACGAGCCGCGCGAGGTGGCGGCGCGCTTCCTGGCGGCGCAGGGCCTCGGCTGATGCGTTGGACGGTCCGCAACCTCGATCTCATCGGCTGGGCGGTGCTGACGCATCTCGGCCTGGTGCTGGCGGCGCTCGGCCTCGCCCTGCTGGTGGCGCTGCCGGCCGGGCTGCTGGTGGCGCGGCACCGGCGGCTGCGGGCGCTGGTGCTGGGCGCCGCCTCGCTGCTCTACAGCCTGCCGACGCTCGCGCTCTTCGCCCTGCTGGTGCCGGTGCTCGGCCTCGGCGTCCCGCCGGCGCTGCTCGCCCTCGTCACCTATGCCGTGCCGGTGCTGCTGCGGTCGCTGGTCGCCGGCCTCGCCGCGGCGCCGCCCGCGGTGCTGGAGGCGGCGACGGGGATGGGGCTGACGCCGGCGCAGCGGCTCTGGCGGGTGGCGCTGCCGCTCGCCCTGCCGGCGCTGCTCGGCGGCCTGCGCGTCGCCACGGTGACGCTGGTCTCGGCGGCGACGGTCGCCGCCTATATCAGCGCCGGTGGGCTCGGCACGCTGATCCTGACCGGGCTCGACCAGGGGCATACCGAGAAGATCCTGGTCGGCGCCGGCCTCGTCACGCTGATCGCGCTGCTGCTCGATGCCGGGCTCGGCGCGGTGCAGCGGCGGCTGCCGGCGCTCGCATGATGGAGGCGATCGCCGGCGGCGCCGCCTGGCTCGGCAGCCATCCCGGCGCCTTCCTTGGCGCGGTGTGGGAGCACCTGCTGCTCTCCCTCACCGGGCTCGGCATCGGCATCGCCATCGCCCTGCCGGCCGGGCTGCTGGTGGCGCGCCGGGCGCGGCTGGCCGAGGCGGCGATCGCCCTCGCCGGGGGCCTGCGCACCATCCCGAGCCTCGCCGTGCTGGCGGCGCTGCTGCCGCTGCTCGGCGTCGGCTTCACCCCCTCGGTCGTCGCCCTCGCCCTGCTCGCCCTGCCACCGGTGCTGGTGAACACGGTGATCGGGCTGAACAGCGCCGATGCGGCGGCGCTGGAGGCGGCGCGCGGCCTCGGCCTGGGGCGCTGGCAGCGCGCCTGGCAGGTGGAGCTGCCGCTGGCCGCGCCGCTGGTCTTCGCCGGCCTGCGCATCGCCGCGGTGCAGGTGGTCTCGGCCGCGGCGCTCGCCACCTTCATCGGCGGCGGCGGCCTCGGCGACCTGGTGACGCAGGGGCTGGCGCTGCTGGACACCGGGCGGATGCTGGTCGGCGCGCTCGCTATCGCCCTGCTGGCGCTCGCCACCGAGGCGGGCCTCGGCCTGCTGGAACGCCGCCTCCACCGCCGGATCGAGGGCGCATGATCGAGCTCGAGGGGCTGACCAAGCGCTGGCCCGGCGCCGCCGCCGCCGCGGTCGAGGAGCTGACGCTCTCGGTGCCGGAGGGGACGAGCTGCGCCCTGATCGGCCCCTCGGGCTCGGGCAAGACGACGACGCTCCGCATGGTCAACCGCCTCATCGAGCCGAGCGGCGGGCGGCTGCGCATCGGCGGCGAGGATGCGCTGCGCCTGGACCCGGTGCGGCTGCGGCGGGGCATCGGCTACGTCATCCAGGAGGTCGGGCTGTTCCCGCACCGGAGCGTCGCGGAGAACGTGGCGACGGTGCCGCGCCTCCTCGGCTGGGCGCCGGCGCGCATCGCGGCGCGGGTGGAGGAGGTGCTGGCCATGGCCGGGCTCGACCCCGCCCGCTTCGCGGCGCGGCGGCCGCACCAGCTCTCGGGCGGCGAGCGGCAGCGGGTCGGCGTCGCCCGGGCGCTGGCCGGCGACCCGCCGGTGCTGCTGATGGACGAGCCCTTCGGCGCGGTCGATCCGGTGGTGCGGGCGCATCTGCAGGAGGAGGTGCTGCGGCTGCTGAAGCAGCTCCGCAAGACGGTGCTGATCGTCACCCACGACCTCGCCGAGGCGGTGCGGCTCGGCGACGCCGTGGCGGTGATGCGCGACGGGCGGCTGGCGCAGCACGCGCCGGCGGCGGAGCTGCTGGCGCGGCCGGCGGATGCGTTCGTCGCCGGCTTCCTCGGCAGCGACCGCGCCCTGCAGCGCCTGGCGCTGCTGCCGGCCGAGGGGGCGGCGACGGCGCAGGCCATGCTGGGGGAAAGCCTGCCGGGGGAGCGCCTGCTGGAGGAAAGCCCGATGGGGGAAAGCCTGCCGGCGGGCGCCTCGCTGCGCGACGCGCTGGCCGCCATGCTGGCGCGCGGGGTGCGGGCGGTGCCGCTGGCGGATGGCCGGGCGGCGACGCTGGACGGGGTGCTGGAGGCGGCGCGGCGCGGGTGACCGGCGCCGCGCAGACGGATCACGCCGAGGCGGCTGGCGAACCAGATGGCAGGATGGATGCGGAAGGCCCGCCTGGCGTCCATCTCCGCGACATCGTCGCGGCATTGATCCCGTCGCGCGTGGCGCGCCCGAGAGGATTTGAACCCCTAACCCCCAGATCCGAAGTCTGGTGCTCTGTCCAGTTGAGCTACGGGCGCCTGGGCACGAGGCCAGAGCATTGCCAAGTCTGGCAGAGATGGGCCGGGCACAAAAGCCCGGGGCAACGCCGCCTCATCCGGGCAAGGCGCGCGCCACGGATGGTCGAGGCGATGACGACGACCAGGGCGCGCCCGAAAAGGGCCCGGGCATCACGGTCCCGCCTCTCCGACCGACGCCCCATGCCGGCCCGTGACGGCGGCCATGCCGTGGATCGGGGGCGTTCCTCAGGCTGGGCTCCCGGCCGCTTGGCCGCGGCAGAAGCGGCGCTCCGGGCGGAGCAGGCCGAGATGATCCCGCAGCATCCTGCCCTGGTACCGGCGGCGGAACAGCCCGCGGCGCTGCAGCTCCGGCACCACCGCGTCCACGAAGTCGTCGAAGGCGCCGGGGAAGTAGGGCGGCAGGATGTTGAACCCATCCGCGGCCCCCGTGGTGAACCACTCCTCCAGCGTGTCCGCCACGTCGGCCGGCGTTCCGCAGAGGACCCAGTGGCCGCGCGCCGCGGCCGTCAGGTTGTAGAGGTCGCGCAGCGTCATGCTCTCCCGCCGCGCCTTGGCCAGCATGGTGCGCGCGAAGCCGTGCGAGGTGTCGGGCAGCGGCAGGTCCGGCACCGGGCCGTCGAGCGGGTAGGCCGACATGTCCGTCCCCAGGCGGTTCGACAGCATCGACAGGCTGTTGCTGTCCGTGACGAAGCCCTGCAAGACATCGAGCTTCGCCCGCGCCTCCGCCCGCGTGGCGCCGAGGACGGGCATGACGCCGGGCAGGACCGAGAGCGCCTCCGGCCGGCGGCCATACCGGGGCAGGCGGGCCTTCAGCGCGGCATAGGCGGCGCGCGCCTCGTCGAGGTCCTGCACCACGGAGAAGACGAGGTCGGCGCTGCGGGCCGCCATCTCCTGCCCCGGCTCCGAGGCGCCGGCCTGGATGATCACCGGCTGCCCCTGCGGCGCGCGGCCGATGTTCAGCGGCCCCGCCACCTCGAAATAGGGGCCCTTGTGGTCCAGGCGGTGGACCTTGGCGGCGTCGATGTAGCGCCCGGTCTCCCTGTCCGCGAGGATGGCGTCGTCCTCCCAGCAGTCCCACAGGCCGCGGACCACGTCGATGAACTCCTCGGCCACCTTGTAGCGCTCGGCATGCGGCGGGTGGCGGCGGCCGAAATTGGCGGCGGCGCCGGCGCCCGAGGTGGTGACCGCGTTCCAGGCCGCCCGCCCGCCGCTGAGATGGTCGAGCGAGGCGAAGGCGCGGGCGACGGTGTAAGGCTCGCCATAGGTGGTCGAGGAGGTGGCGCCGAGGCCGAGATGGGTGGTGGTGGCCGCCAGCGCCGCGAGCATCGTCACCGGCTCGAACCGCACCGTGAAGGAGGGGTGGGCATTCGGGTCGGCGCTCAGCCCGTCGCCGAGGAACAGGAGGTCGAAGAGGCCGCGCTCGGCGGTGCGGGCGATCGCCTGGATCACGGGCAGGCTCTGGAAGCTGTCCGCGGCGCCGGGATAGCGCCAGCCCGCGACGTGATTCCCGGTCCCCAGGACGAAGACGCCGAGATGCATCTGCCGATCGGACATGGTCCCTCATCCTGCCCGTCCCCGGTGACGGCTGCCGGTGGTCTTGCGAAGGCCATGCCAGGCCCCGCGACGACCATGCCGGACTCGGCCGCGGCGCGGCTGGCCCGAGTCTTGCTGCCCCCGCGCCGGGACCGGACCGGACACGAGGGGCCGGGCATGAAGGGGATGACATCGATGGAGATCACGCGACGGGGCGGCGCGGCGATGGCCCTCGCCACCCTGATGGCCGCGGCCCCGCGCGCCCGGGCCGCGACGCCCGGCCTGATGGTCCGCTCCGACGGGCAGCCGCAGAACCTGGACCCGCACCAGGTCTTCGACGTGCCGATGATGGGCTACGCCCTCAACACCTATGACGGGCTGCTGCGCTACCAGGGCAGCCCGCCGACGCTCGAGCCCTGGCTCGCCGTCGACCACACCGCCTCGGAGGACGGGCTGGACTGGGCGTTCAGGCTGCGGCCGGGCGTCGCCTTCCATGACGGCAGCCCGCTGACGGCCTCCGACGTGGTCTACAGCTTCCGGCGCGTGCTGGCCCTCGGCAAGGCGCCGGCCAGCGCCTTCCTGCCCATCCTGAAGCCCGAGAACGTCACCGCCCCGGACCCGCTGACGGTGCGCTTCCGGCTGGACCGTCCCTACGGCCCCTTCCGCGCCGCCATCCCCATCGTGGCCATCGTCAACGAGCGGATGGTGCGCGCGAACGAGCGCGGCAACGACTGGGGCGCCGCCTGGCTGGCCGCAAACGAAGCAGGGTCGGGCGCCTATGCGTTCGTTCCGGGCAGCCTGACGCCGAACGAGCGCCTCGACCTGCAGCGCCACGAGGGGCATTTCCTCGGCTGGGCCGACAACCCCTCGCCGGTCGCGCGCATCGCCATGCGGACGGCGCGCGAGACCTCGACCGGGGTGCTCGGCCTGATGAACGGCTCGATCGACTTCACCGACAGCTACCTGCCCACGGACCAGGTGGAGCAGATCCAGTCCAGCCGCATCGCGCGGGTGGAGCGCCACTCCTCCCTGCGGACCTTCGTGATCCGCATGAACAATGCGCGGGCGCCCTTCGACAACGTCAATTTCCGCAAGGCGATGGCGCATGCCTTCAACTACGACGGCTTCATCCGCGAGATCCTGAAGGGCTATGCCGACCGCAATCCCGGCCCCATGCCCAACCCGCTCTGGGGCGCGCCGAAGGACGCGGCCGGCTACGCATACGACCTGGGCAAGGCGCGCGACTTCCTGCGCGCCGCGCAGGCGGAGGGGGTGAACCTCCGCCAGCCCATCCGCATCCACATCCAGTCGCAGCTCGAGCAGACCAACCAGGCCGCGCAGCTCTTCCAGAGCGACCTGCAATCCCTCGGCGTCAACCTGCGGATCGTCAGCGACACCTGGGCCAACATCGTCACCGCCACGGGCTCGGCCGAGACCGCGCCGGACATGTGGATCCACTGGGTCAGCACCTATTTCGTCGATCCCGAGAACTGGGTCGGGCAGATGTACGACAGCCGCTTCCACGGCACCTGGAAGGCGTCCTCCTACTACAGGAACGCGGAGGTGGACGCCCTGCTGGCCCGCGCCCGCGGGCTGGTGCGGCAGGAGGACCGGGCGCCGCTCTACGAGGAGGCGACGCGCCGGGTGATGGCGGATTGCGCGGATATCTGGGTCTACAACACCGTGGAGCTGCGCGGCGTCTCCAACCGCCTGGCCAATTACCGCTTCTGCCCGGTGGGCAGCGGGGCCGAGATGCGCTGGCTGCGACTGAAGGGCTGAGGCGGCGAGGATGCCCGGCTTCATCCTGCGGCGGGCGCTGCTGGTCCTGCCCTCGCTCTTCGGGCTGCTGGTGGTGTGCTTCCTGCTGATCCGCCTCATCCCGGCGGACCCGGCCGTGGCGCTGGCCGGCGACAACGCGACGCCGGCGCAGATCGAGGCGATCCGCCGCAGCTACGGGCTGGACCAGCCCCTGCCGGTGCAGTTCGGCCGCTACCTGATGGACGTGGCGCGGCTCGATTTCGGCACCAGCCAGTTCTCCGGCCGGGCCGTGGCGGAGGACCTGGCGCAGCGGCTGCCGGCGACCCTGGAGCTGACCGTCGCCGCGCTGCTGCTCGGCGTCGGGCTCGGCATCCCGCTCGGCGTGCTGGCGGCGGTGCACCATAACCGCTGGCCGGACTTCCTGCTGCGGGTGGTCTCCGTGGCCGGGATCGCGGTGGCGGCCTTCTGGCTGGCGATCATGCTGCAGATGCTCTTCGCCATGCGGCTCGGCTGGCTGCCCCTGCGCGGGCAGATCAGCGCCGGCGTGACGCCGCCGGCGGGGCCGACGGGCTTCCTGACCCTCGATTGCCTCCTCGCCGGGCGCCTCGACCTGCTGGCGGATGCGCTGCGGCACCTCGTCCTGCCCGCCGTCACCCTCTCCCTCGGCGGCCTGGCGACGATCACCCGCTTCACCCGCGCCGGGGTGCTGGACACGCTGCAGAAGGATTTCGTCACCTATGAGCGGGCCGTCGGCTATCCGCGCGGGCGGCTGATCTGGCTCTACGTCCTCCGCAACTCCGTGGTCGCCACCGTCACCCAGATCGGCCTGCTCTTCGGCGGGCTGATGGCGGGGGCGGTGGTGGTGGAGTCCATCTACGACTGGCCGGGCATCGGCAGCTACACCGTGCAGGCCATCCTCACCGCCGATTCCAAGGTGATGCTGGCCGTCACCCTGCTGATCGGCCTGATCTACGCCGTGGTGAACATCCTGACCGACCTCGTCCACGCCCTGATCGACCCGCGGCTGCGGGAGACGCGCTGATGCTCGTCCTCCGCAAATTCCTGCGGGACATCCCCGCGGTGGCGGGCGCGCTGATCGTGCTGCTGGTGCTGCTGCTGGCGATCCTCGGCCCCTGGATCGCGCCCTATCCGGAGGATGCCGCCGCCTCCCACCTGCTGCGCCGCCTGCGCCCGCCCAGCGCCGCCTTCCCCTTCGGCACGGACAATCTCGGGCGCGACATCCTCTCGCGCGTCATCCTCGGCGCGCGGGGGGCGCTGACCGTCTCGCTGACCGTGGTCGCCGCCGCCATGGCGATCGGCGTCCCGCTCGGCCTCGTCGCCGGCTATGCGCGCGGCGTGGTGCCGGAGCTCATCATGCGGGTGACGGATGTCTTCCTCGCCCTGCCGCAGCTCATCCTCGCCCTCGCCCTGGCGCAGCTCCTCGGCCCCTCGGTCGAGAGCGCCATGCTGGCCCTCACCCTCACCTACTGGCCCTTCTTCACCCGCATCGTCCATGCCGAGACCCAGCGCCTGCGCGGCGCCCTCTTCGTGGACGCGCTCCAGGGCATCGGCGCCTCCACGCCGCGGATCCTGTTCCTGCACATCCTGCCCAACGCGCTCTCGCCGATCATCGTGCGCGCCACCATCGGGCTCGGCTTCACCATCCTGGTCGCCGCGGTGCTCGGCTTCCTCGGCATGGGCGCCACGCCGCCCGATCCGGACTGGGGCCTGGCGGTGGCGCAGAGCCGGGGCTACCTGCCCAATGCCTGGTGGTTCGCCACCTTCCCGGGGCTGGCCATCCTGGTCGCGGTCCTCGGCTTCAACCTGCTCGGCGACGGGCTGCGGGACCTGGTCGATCCCCGGCTGCGGCGGTCCCGCTGATGCCGGTGCCGACCCTCGCCGTCGAGGATCTCCGCGTCGCCATCCGCGGCGACGAGGGGGTGGCCCGCATCCTCGACCACATCGCCTTCCGGCTGGAGCCGGGGCGCATCCTCGGCGTCGTCGGGGAATCCGGCTGCGGCAAGTCCACCCTCATCCGCGCCATCCTCGGCATCCTGCCGCAGGGGGCGGCGATCGGCTCGGGCCGCATCCTGTTCGAGGGCGAGGACCTCCTCGCCTTCTCGCAGGCGGAGCTGAACCGCAGCGTGCGCGGCAGCCGGATCAGCTTCATCCCGCAGGACCCCTATCTCGCCCTCAACCCCGTCTTCACCGTCGGCGCGCAGATGCTGGAGGTGATGCGGCGCCACCGCCCGGGCGCGCCGCGCGAGCACCGCGCCCACCTCGTCCGCCTGCTCCGCCGCGTGCAGCTCCCGGACGCCGAGGCGGCGCTGGACCGCTACCCGCACCAGTTCTCCGGCGGCCAGCGCCAGCGCCTGCTGATCGCCGCCGCCCTGGCCTGCGCGCCGCGCCTGATCGTGGCGGACGAGCCGACCACCGCCCTCGACGTCACGACGCAGCAGCAGATCCTGCTGCTGCTGCGCGAGCTGGTGGAGGAGATGGGCCTCGCCATGCTCTTCGTCACCCACGACCTCGGCGTGGTGGCGGAGCTCTGCGACGAGGTCTGCGTCATCTATGCCGGCCAGTCCGTGGAGACGGGGCCGGCGCGGGCCCTGCTGGACGCGCCGCTGCACCCCTATGCCCGCGCCCTGCTGGCCTGCCACCCCGACCGCGCCGAGGGCTTCCTCGGCATCCCCGGCGCGGTGCCCTCGCCGCTGCGCGCCCCGCCGGGCTGCCGCTTCGCCCCGCGCTGCGCCCAGGCGCGGGAGGCCTGCGCCAGCCGCGCGCCGCATCCGCGCCGGGCGGCGCCGGGGCGGATGGTGGACTGCATCCTCCACGACCCCGCGGCGGTGCCGGCGTGACCCCGATCCTCGAGGTGCGGGAGCTGGCGGTGGATCTCGGCGGGCGCCGCCGCTGGCTGCGGCCGGACCTGCCGCCGGTGCGCGCCGTGCGCGGCGTCAGCCTCTCCCTCCGCCCCGGCGAGGTGCTCGGCCTGGTCGGCGAATCCGGCTGCGGCAAGACCACCCTCGGCCGCACCATCCTCGGCCTGCAGCGCGAGAGCGGCGGCGAGATCCGCCTCGACGGCGCCGTGGTCAGCGGCCTCGCCCCGCGCGAGGCCCGGCGCGCGCGCAACGCCATCCACTACGTCCACCAGGATGCCGGCGCCGCGCTCGATCCCTGGTGGAGCATCGGCCGGACCCTGGAGGAGGCGCTGCTCGTCCAGGGGGTGCGCGACCCGGCCGAGCGCCGCGCCCGCATCGACGAGGTGCTGGCCGCCGTCGGCCTCGACGCCACCGCCCGGCCGCGCTACCCGCACGAGTTCTCCGGCGGCCAGCTCCGCCGCGTGGCGCTGGCGCGCATCCTGGCGCTGCGCCCGCGCGTCGTGATCCTGGACGAGCCGACCTCGGGCCTCGACATGTCGGTGCAGGCGATGGTGCTGAACCTGCTGGGCACGCTGCGGCGCCGCTACGGCCTGACCTACCTCTTCATCTCGCACGACCTCTCCGTCGTCCGCCGCTTCTGCGACCGCGTGGCCATCATGTATCTCGGCCGCGTGGTGGAGCTGGCCACGGCGGCGGAGGTCTTCGCCCGGCCGCGCCACCCCTATACGCGCGCGCTCCTCGCCGCCTCGCCCAGCCTCTCGCCGGAGGCGCGGCCGCCGGCGCCGATCCCGGCGGGGGAGCCGCCGAGCGCCGCGCGCCTGCCCCCCGGCTGCGCCTTCTCCCCGCGCTGCCCGCATGCCCAGGCCCCGTGCCGCCGGACGGACCCCGCCCTGGCGCCGGACGGGCGCGGCGAGACGGCCTGCCTGCGCTGGCGCGAGATCGCCGCCGACACGATGCTGCCGGCCTGAGCCCTGGTGCGCGAAGGACCGACCCGCGGCCCGCAGGGCCGAGCGCCCGAACGGGCGCCGCGGGTCGCGCCGCCGAGGGTTGCGGAGCAACCCGCCCGGCGATTGAGGGGGCCGTTGCCATGAAGCCGAGGACGAGCATGGACGCCACGACCGCGCGCTGCGACGCCGTGACCCTGGAGATCGTGCGCGGCGCCCTCCGCGCCGCCCAGGCGGAGATGGAGGCGCTGGTGGAGCGCACCGCCATGTCCGCCTTCATCCGGGAGAAGAAGGATTTCTACACCGCCCTGTTCGATGCCGAGGGGGTGATGGCCGTCGGCTCCAACGTCCCCGTCTTCGGCGACATCGCCGCCCCCGTCTTCCGCCACTTCCCGAAGGCGGGGATGCGCGACGGCGACCTCTACTGGTACAACGACTGCTACGAGAGCGGCGGCGCCGTCAGCCATTCCAACGACCAGGTCTTCCTCGCCCCGGTCTTCCTCGAGGGCCGCCGCGTCGCCTTCGTCATGGGCTGGGCGCATTTCGCGGATATCGGCGGGCTGCGGCCCGGCTCCATCTCCCCCGACGCCACCGACATCTTCCAGGAAGGCGTGATCATCCCGCCGGTCCGGCTGGTGCGGGACGGCGAGGTGAACGAGGCCGCGCTCCGCATCTTCTACCGCAACGGCCGCTATCCCCGCATCGCCCAGGGCGATGCCCGCGCCCTGATGGCGAGCGTGGCGCTCGGCGTGACGCGGATGCGCGAGGTCGCCGCCCGCTTCGGCGCCGACATCCTGGCGGATGCGCTGGCGCAGCTCCTGGCGCGCACCGAGGCCACGGTGCGCGCCCGCCTGCGGGAGACCTTCGCGGTCGGCACCCACCGCTTCACCGACCGCATCGACGGCGACGGCCATGGCAACGGCCCCTTCCGCATCCGCCTGAGCCTGACGCGCACGCCCGAGGACCGCTTCATCCTCGATGCCACGGAGACGGACGACCAGTCGCCCGGCCCGGTGAATTTCCTGATGCACCCCGACGTGCCGGGCATGGCGCTCGGCCTCTTCTTCCTCGGCGGCGACCCGACCCAGGTGGTCAATGCCGGCTGCCCGCGCGCCATCGACGCGGTGCGCCTGCGCGAGGGCTCCCTGCTGCAGCCGCGCTTCCCCGCGCCGCTGGGCCTGCGCGGGCTGACCATGATGCGGATGCTGGCGGCGCTGAACGGCCTCGTCGCCGTGGCCGGCGGCAAGGCCCCGGCGGCGCATGCGGCCTATGTCATTATCCTCCTGCGCGGCAGCGCGGGGGGGCGGCCCTTCCTGATGAGCGACGGCATCGGCGTCGGCTACGGCGCGCGCGACACGGCGGACGGGATCGACGCCGTCTACTTCGTCGCGCAGGAGAACTACCCGGCCGAGTTCCTCGAATTGGAGTACCCGGTGCGGCTCCGCCATTACGGGCTGCACTGCGACAGCGGCGGCCCCGGCCGCTGCCGCGGCGGCTGCGGCGTGGTGCGGGAGTACGAGGTGCTGGCCGAGGAGGCGGTGCTCTCCGTCCGCATCGACGGGGTGGAGAACCCGCCCTGGGGGGCCGATGGCGGCCGGTCCGGCGGGCCCGGCCGCGTGGTGGTGAACCCGGGCACCGCGGGGGAACGCCTGCTGCGCCCGCTCTCCGACGGCAACCGCCTGCGCCGCGGCGACGTGCTGCGGATCGAGACCGGCGGCGGCGGCGGCCGCGGCCATCCCTTCGACCGGGCGGCGGCGGCGGTGCTGGCCGATGTGCTCGGCGGCATGGTGAGCCTGGCGGCGGCCCGGCGCGACTACGGCGTCGCGATCCGCGACGGCACGGTGGACGGGCCCGCCACCGCCGCCCTCCGCGCCGCGCGGCCCGCGGCGCTGGCCTTCCACCGCGGAGGCTATGCGCATGCCCTCGACTGACGCCCCGCTGCTGGTGGCCGTCGATATCGGCGGCACCTTCACCGACATCACCCTGCGCGACGGCGCCACCGGCCGCGCCTGGACCGCCAAGACGCCGAGCACCCCCGCCGACCCCTCCGAGGCCTTCCTGACCGGCGTCTCCCTGGTGCTGGAGGCGGCGGGCGAGAGCGCCGGGCGGATCGGCCGCGTCCTGCACGGCACCACGGTCGCCACCAACCTCATCCTGGAGGGCAAGGGCGCGCGCACGGCGCTGATCACCACCGCCGGCTTCCGCCACGTGCTGGAGATCGGCCGCCAGGACATCCCCCGCGCCGCCAACCTCTATGGCTGGGTCAAGCCCGCCCGCCCCGTGCCGCCGGCCCGGGTGCTGGAGGTGGTGGAGCGCGTGGCGGCCGATGGCCGCGTGCTGACGCCGCTCGACGAGGCGAGCCTGGCGGCGGCGGTGGCGGCCTGCCGGGCCCTGGGGGTGCAGGCCGTCGCCATCTGCCTGCTGCACGCCTTCGCCGCGCCGGCGCATGAGCGCCGGGTGGCCGAGGCCCTGCGCGACGCCCTGCCCGGCATCGCCGTCACCGCCTCGACCGAGGTGCTGCCGGTGGTCCGCGAGTATGAGCGCAGCCTGGCGACCATCCTCAACGCCCAGGTCATGCCGGCCGTCTCCACCTATGTCGGCCGGCTGGAGGAGCGGCTGCGCGCCGCCGGCATCGCCGCGCCGCTGCTGCTGATGAAGTCCAACGGCGGCGTCGCCGGGGCCGCCGCCATCCGCCGCGCCCCCGCCGTCACGGCGCTGTCCGGGCCGGCGGCCGGCGTGGTCGGCGCCCAGGCGGTGGCGGCGGCCGCGGGCTTCCCCGACATCATCACCGTCGATATCGGCGGCACCAGCGCCGATATCTGCCTCATGAAGGGCGGCGCGATCGGCCTCACCAGCCGCGGCCGCGTCGGCGACTGGCCGCTTCCCCTGCCGATGGTGGACATGGTGACGATCGGCGCCGGCGGCGGCTCGCTCGCCCGCGTCACGGCGGCCGGCGCCCTGGCGGTGGGGCCGGAGAGCGCCGGCGCGGTGCCCGGCCCCGCCTGCTACGGCCGCGGCGGCGCCCGCGCCACCGTCACCGATGCGCATGTCACCCTCGGCCACCTGCCGCCGCGCCTGCTCGGCGGCCGCATGGCGCTGGACGTGGCTGCGGCGGCGGCGGCGGTGCGGGATTCGGTGGCCGGCCCGCTGGGGATGGGGCTGCACGAGGCCGCGCGCGGCATCCTCGCCATCGCCGACAGCACCATGGTCGGCGCCGTCCGCCTCGTCTCGGTCGAGCGGGGCCACGATCCCCGCGACTTCGCCCTCGTCCCCTTCGGCGGCGCCGGCCCGCTGCATGGCTGCGCCCTGGCCGAGCTGCTGGGCATCCGCACCGTGCTGGTGCCGCCCTCCCCCGGCGTCCTCTGCGCCCAGGGGCTGCTGGCCGCCGACCTGAAGGCCGAGTTCAGCCGCAGCGTCCACAGCGAGGAGGCGGCCGCGGTGGCGGGCGTCTTCGCGGCGCTCGAGGCCGAGGCCGCGGCCTGGTTCGAGGAGGAGGCGGTGCCGCCCCCGGCCCGCGCCCTCCGGCGCGTCGCCCTGATGCGCTATGCCGGGCAGGGCGGGGAGCTGGCCATCCCCTGGTCGGCGGCGGCGGCGGCCGAGTTCGCCGCCACCCACCGCGCCCTCTACGGCTTCGACCTGCCCGATGCCGCCGTGGAGCTGGTCACGCTCCGCGTGGAGGCCACCGGGCGGCTCGCCGGCGACATCGCCACCCGCCGCCCGCCCGGCACCGGCGCGGCGCCCTCCGGTCGCCATCCCGTCCACTTCCCCGGCGGCACGCGCGATGCGGCGCTCTACGCGCGGGAGGCGCTCGGCGCCGGGGACCGCTTCGCCGGCCCGGCCATCGTCACCCAGCTCGACGCCACCACCCTCGTCCCGCCCGGATGGGCCGGCGAGATGGCCGCGACCGGGGCGCTGATCCTGCGCCGGGAGGGCCTCGCCGGGTGACGGCGCCGGGCGCGACGGGCCGGCGCATCGGGCTTGCGGCCGCCGCCGGCCTCTCCGATGCTGGGGGCCTGGAGCAGATCCCGGAGGAGGCGCCCATGGAACCCAGCACGTTCGTCCTGCTCAGCGGCGTCCTGACCTATGGCGTTCCCCTGGGGCTGGCGGTGCGGGAGCTGCTGCTGCTGCGCCGGGCGCGGGGCGGCGGCGCCGGCCCGGGCGCGCCCGCCGCGCCGGCCGACCCGCCGCCGCCGGCCTGGACGGGGCCCCTGCCGGACTGCCTGATCCCCGAGAGGCGGGCCCTGCCCGCCCGCCGCCAGCGGCTGCTCGAGGACGCGTAGCGCCCGGGCGCCCGGCGTTTGAGGGGCCGTTGACGGGCCGCCAGCACCGGCCGTGCGTATCAGATCTCGTCGCGCACCTGCGCATGCGCCAGGAGCGCGAAGAGGCCCGTGCCGCCCACGAGGTTCCCGATGAGGGCGGGGATGATGACGAAGACGACCGCATGCGTCGCGGTGAGCTGCCCGTCGAAGACCAGGAGGAACGCCTCGGCGGCGCCGGCCACCACATGGGTGAAGTCGCCGAGGGCGATGGCATAGGTCAGCGCCAGCACGATCAGGAACTCGCTGCCGGGCGAGCCGGCGCGGAGCCAGGCGACCGAGGCGATCAGGAAGCCGGCCGGCACGCCCTGCAGCAGCAGCTCGAGCGGCGTCTTCAGGAGAAGCTGGCCCGACACCTCGAGCATCGCGCCGCGCAGGGGCGCGCTCACGAGGTGGAGGTGCAGGTTGATCGCGGCCGCCGCGGCGGCGCCCACCATGTTCGCCGCGAAGACCACCGCCCAGAGCCGTGCCGTGGCCCCCAGCTTGCGCCAGTCCGGCGCCGCCATGACCGGCAGCACCGAGACGATGGTCTGCTCGGTGAAGAGCTGCATGCGGCCGAGGATGACCATCAGGAAGCCGAGGGTGTAGCCGAGATCCGCCACCGGCTCCCGCCAGGCCGCCCCGGCGGGCAGCTTGTGGTGCAGGGCGCCCTCCGCGATGACGGACGCCATGATGGTCACGCCGCCGGCCAGGCCCGACCAGGCCAGGGAGCGGACCGGCCGCGCCAGCTCCTCCTCCCCCTGGCGGCGCACGACGTGGTAGATGACCGGCGAACGAGGCGCGGCGCGCTCCGTGACGTCTTCCTGCTCCTTCGCAGTCAGGTCCCTGCGGCCTGCATCGGGCATACTGCCGCCTCCGGATGGCGGAGTATAAGCTGCGGCCGGCCGGGCGGTTCCGCCGGCCAGCCGGCCGGGGGCGGCCGTTGCGCCGGGCGGGCCGCGGCATGACGTCGCGGCACGGGCTGGAACTCCGCGCCGCGACCGCCGCCGACATGGCCGGGCTGCATCTGCTGCTGTCCGCCGGCGGGCACGCCATGGCGGCGCCTGCCCTGGCCGCGCGGCTCGATGCCCTGCGCCAGGGCGCCGGCGCGGCCCTGGTCGCGCTGGAATGGGGGCCGCCGAGCGGCGTCTTGGCGCTGCACTGGTACCGGACGCTGCTGTCGGACCGGCCGGTGGCGCAGATCGATCTGCTGCTGGTCGGCGCCGAGGACCAGCGCCGGGGCATCGGGCGGCTGCTGGTGGAGGCCGCGGCCCAGCTGGCCCGGAATGCCGGCTGCGGGGCCATGGACATCGTCGCCGCGGACGACCAAGCATCGATGCGGGCCTTCTGCCACGCCCTCGGCTTCCTGCCGACCGGCCCCCGGTTCCGCCGCGCGCTCCGGAAGGGTCGCTAGGGCGCTTCCCCTGAACACCGGTTCAGGAGAAGCGCCCCAGGCTTTCGTTTTCAGAGCATCTTCATCGGCGACCGGCCTTGCGGGGCGGCTATTCCGGCTCGATCCCGGCCAGCCGGATGAGGCGGCCCCATTTCTCCCGCTCAACCGCGGCATAGGTGGCCGCCGCCTCGAGATCCATGGCCGTCGGTTCCACCAGCATGTCCCGCAACCGGGGCGCCACCGCCTCCGACTGGACGGCGGCGGCCACGAGGCGGTTGATCTGGTGCAGCAGCGGCCGGGGCGTCGTGCTGCGCAGGGCGATGCCCCAATACCCGCCCATCTCGAAGCCGGGCATCGTCTCGTTCATCGCCGGGATGTCGGGCCAGCGCGCGACCCGTCGCGGCATGCTCACCGCGAGGACGCGGAACTCGCCGGAGGCCAGGTACTGGTCGGCGGCGACCATGTCCAGGAAGACGAAGTGGATCAGGCCGGTGCGCAGGTCGCTGATGGCGTTGCCGAAGACCTTGTAGGAGACCTCCTCGAAATCGAGCTGCCCCAGGCGCTTGAACAAGGCGGCGGGAATGCGCGAGGAGGCGTTGAACCAGCCGGAGTTGCGCTGGCCCGGATGCCGGCGGAGATCCGCGACCAGGTCCTGGTAGCTGCCATAAGGGCTGGTGGCCGAGACCATGAGGCAGCCGGCCGAGAGGCCGATAGGACAGGCCAGCATGAAGTCGCGCGCGGCGTCATAGGGCGGCTGCTTCAGCAGGTGCGGATTGGCCGAGAGCGTGGTGGTCGTCCCGAGGAGGACCGTGTGGCCATCGGCGGGCGCGTTGAGCACCGCGAGCGTGCCGACCACGCCGTTGCCGCCGGCCAGGTTCTCCACCAGGAAGGGCTTGCCCGTCATGGCCTGCATCTGCCGCGCCATCAGGCGGGCGATGAAATCGGAGGAGCCCCCGGCGGCGAAGGGGGCGACGATGCGCACCTGCTCGCGCGGGAAGGCCTGCTCCTGGGCCTCGGCCTGGCGGCCCAGCAGGCTGGCGGCGGCGATGCCCCCGCAGGCACGACGAGTGAGTTGCATCGGCTTAGTTCCCCCCGGCGGCCAGTATACCGGATCCGGCGGGCAGCGCCTCCGGCCGCAGGCGGGGCCGGCAGTGCCCCCTGGGGCCACCGCCCGGTCGCGGGGGCGCGATCGGTTCGCGCGCGGCGCCACGGGCCGGGGAAGCCCGCCAAACCAGGGGGCTCAACGCAGTCAGTGATTTGGGGAGAAAATGGCGCGCCCGAAGAGATTCGAACTCCTGACCCCCAGATTCGTAGTCTGGTGCTCTATCCAGCTGAGCTACGGGCGCGCATCCCGCCTTGCGGCGAGGCGGGCGAGATAGCGGAGGCAGCGCGGCGGCGCAACCCCCTCCCTCGCCCGAAATGCATCAGGCGGCGAGCTTGTCGAGCTCGCGCAGCACGGCCTCGCCCATCACCGAGGTGCCGACCCGGGCCATGCCGGGCTGCATGATGTCGGCGGTGCGGAGGCCGCCGGCGAGGACCTTCTCGATCGCCGTCTCGAGCAGCGCCGCATCCTCCTCGAGCCCGAAGCTCCAGCGCAGCAGCATGGCGAAGGAGAGCATCTGGGCGCAGGGATTGGCGATGCCCTTGCCGGCGATGTCGGGCGCCGAGCCGTGGATCGGCTCGTAGAGCGCGTGCCGCTTGCCCGTGGCGGGATCGACCGCGCCGAGGGTCGCCGAGGGCAGCATGCCGAGCGAGCCGGTCAGCGCCGCGGCGAGGTCGGAGAGCACGTCGCCGAACAGGTTGTTGCCGAGGATGACGTCGAACTGCTTCGGCCGGCTGCAGAGCTGCATGGCGCAGTTGTCGGCATACATGTTCTCGAGCGCGACATCCGGGTACTCGGCCTTCTGCACCTCGCCGACCACGGCGCGCCAGAGCCGGCCGGACTGCATGACATTGGCCTTCTCGACGCTCGTCACCTTGCCGCGCCGCTTGCGCGCCAGGTCGAAGGCGACGCGGGCGACGCGGGCGATCTCGTCCTCATGGTACACGTCGGTGTCGAAGCCGCGGCGCTTGCCGTCGGGCAGCGTCTCGACGCCGCGCGGCTCGCCGAAATAGATGCCGCCCACCGTCTCGCGCACCACCATGATGTCGACGCCGCGGACGATGTCGGGCTTCAGCGAGGAGGCCTCGACCAGCGGGTCCATCACCAGCGCCGGGCGGAGGTTGGCGAAGAGGCCGAGATCCTTGCGCAGCCGCAGGATGCCGAGCTCGGGCCGCTGCTCGAAGGGCAGGCTGTCCCATTTCGGGCCGCCGACGCTGCCGAAGAGCACGGCGTCCGCCGCCTTCGCCTTCTCCACCGTCTCGTCCGGGCAGGGGGAGCCGACGGCATCGATGGCGCCGCCGCCGACCAGGCCTTCCTCGATCTCGAAGGAGAGGGCGCGGCGGCGGTCCATCCAGTCGATGACGCGGCGCACCTCGTGCATCACCTCGGGCCCGATGCCGTCGCCCGGCAGCACCAGGAGCTTCTTGTTCGCAGCCATGGTCGTCTCCGTCCTCGCCGCCCGGCGGGCGGCGCATGCTTCATCCGCCCGGGCCAGGCCGCGACGCCGCCGCGGCCGGGCTTGCGTCAGGCGCCGGGGGGCGTCGCCGGCGCCTCGGCCGGGGCGGCGAGCCAGGGCTGCGCCGCGGCGCGCTTCGCCTCGAAGGCGTCGATGGCGCCCGCCCGCTGCATGGTCTGGCCGATGTCGTCGAGGCCGTTCAGCAGCAGGTGGCGGCGCAGCGGGTCGATCTTGAAGGGGATCTCCTCGCCGCTCGGCCGCACCACCACCTCGCGCTCGAGGTCCACGGTGATGCGGGCATTGCCGCCCATCCGCGCATCCTCCATGAGCTGCTCGCAGACCGCGCGCGGCAGCTTCACCGGCAGCACGCCGTTCTTGAAGCTGTTGTTGTGGAAGATGTCGGCGAAGTCCGGCGCGATGACGCAGCGGATGCCGAAATCCAGCAGCGCCCAGGGCGCATGCTCGCGCGAGGAGCCGCAGCCGAAATTCTCGAAGGCGATGAGGATCTCGGCCTTACGGTAGGGTTCCTGGTTGAGGACGAAATCCGGGTTCTCCGACCCGTCCTCCTTATAGCGGAAATTGGCGAAGAGGTTCTTGCCGAAGCCGGTGCGGCTGATGGATTTCAGGAAGCGCGCCGGGATGATCTGGTCGGTGTCGACATTCGCCTTGGGCAGCGGCGCGGCGATGCCGGTCAGGGTGGTGAAGGCCTGCATCAGACGGTCCCCTTCGGCTGGAAGTCCCGCACATCGGCGAGATGCCCGGCGATCGCCGCCGCCGCCGCCATGGCGGGCGAGAGCAGGTGGGTGCGGCCGCCCGGGCCCTGGCGGCCCTCGAAATTGCGGTTGGAGGTGCTGGCGCAGCGCTGGCCGGGCGTCAGCTTGTCCGGGTTCATGCCGAGGCACATGGAGCAGCCGGCCTCGCGCCACTCGAAGCCCGCCTCGCGCAGGATGCGGTCGAGACCCTCCTCCTCCGCCTGCGCCTTCACCAGGCCGGAGCCGGGGACGACCATGGCCCGCACCCCGTCCGCCACCCGGCGGCCGCGGG
Source organism: Roseicella frigidaeris (assembly GCF_003258945.1). Lineage (GTDB taxonomy): Bacteria > Pseudomonadota > Alphaproteobacteria > Acetobacterales > Acetobacteraceae > Paracraurococcus > Paracraurococcus frigidaeris. The sequence continues at coordinate 127,017 of NZ_QLIX01000003.1, forward strand.
CGATGGCGGCGGCGGCGCGGATGTCCTCGATGCGGCTGTTGGTGCAGGAGCCGACGAAGACGACGTCCACCTTCAGGTCCTGCAGCCGCTGGCCGGGGGTGATGCCCATATACTGCATCTTGCGCCGCATCTGCTCGCGCCGCGCCTCGTCCTCGGCCGCTTCCGGGTCGGGCACCAGGCCGGTGATCGGCAGCACGTCCTCCGGGCTGGTGCCCCAGGTGACCTGCGGCGCGATGTCGCCGGCCTCGAGGCGCACCACCGTGTCGAACTGCGCGCCGGGGTCGCTCGGCAGGGTCCGCCAATAGGCGATCGCGCGCTCCAGCGCCTCGCCCTTCGGCGCCATGGGGCGGCTGCGGACATAGTCGAAGGTGGTCTCGTCCGGCGCCACCATGCCGGCGCGGGCGCCGCCCTCGATCGACATGTTGCAGACCGTCATCCGCCCCGCCATGTCGAGGGCGCGGATGGCGTCGCCGGCGAACTCGATGACATGGCCGGTGCCGCCCGCCGTGCCGATGCGGCCGATGATCGCCAGCACGATGTCCTTGGCGGTGCAGCCGAGCGGCAGGGTGCCGTTCACCTCCACCTTCATGTTCTTCGCCGGCTTCTGCAGCAGCGTCTGGGTGGCGAGCACGTGCTCGACCTCCGAGGTGCCGATGCCGAAGGCGAGCGCGCCCATGGCGCCATGCGTGCTGGTGTGGCTGTCGCCGCAGACGATGGTCATGCCGGGCAGCGAGCGGCCGAGCTCGGGCCCGATGACATGCACGATGCCCTGGCGCTGGTCGAGCAGCGGGATCAGCGGCATGCCGAACTCGGCGGCGTTGCGCTCCAGCGTCTCCACCTGCACCCGGCTCTCGGGATCGACGATGCCGGTGTAGCGGCTGGCATCGGTGGCGATGTTGTGGTCGATGACGCCGAGCGTCGCCTCCGGCCGGCGCAGGCGGCGGCCGGCCTGGCGCAGGCCGTCGAAGGCCTGCGGCGTCGTCACCTCATGCGTCAGGTGAAGGTCGATGTAGAGAAGCGCCGTGCCGTCCGGGAGGGTCTCCACCACATGGGCGTCCCAGATCTTGTCGAAGAGAGTGCGCGGCTTCTGCCCTGACATGACGTGTTCCTGTCTGCGTTCCTGCGCCCCGCGCCGTGCCGCGCGAGGCGCCCTGCCCTTAGGCCTGCGACCCGGCCGGGGCGGCGGCCCCGGCCTTCGCGGCCTGGGTGGTGGTGGCCGCCCGCTCCTGGATGCGGGCGGACTTGCCGGTGCGGCCGCGCAGGTAATAGAGCTTCGCGCGCCGGACCTTGCCGCGGCGGACCACGGCGATCTCCGCGATGGAGGGGGAGTAGAGCGGGAAGACGCGCTCCACGCCCTCGCCGTAGGAGAGCTTGCGGACGGTGAAGTTGCTGTTCACGCCCTTGTTGCTGCGGGCGATCACCACGCCCTCATAGGCCTGGGTGCGGGTGCGCTCGCCCTCGACCACCTTCACCATCACGCGGACGGTGTCGCCCGGGCCGAATTCCGGCACCGCGCGGGCGGCGAGGAGGCGGGACGTCTGCTCCGCCTCGAATTGCTGCAGCAGGTTCATGGTCTGGTCCTTTCCTTGATCTTTAGGCGGCGGCAGGTCGGCCGTCCATGGCCGCCGCCGCCGCGGCATCCTCGGCTTCCGTCACCTCTGCCTCAGCCCTGGGCGGAGGCGCGGCCCGGCCGGCGGCCCGCAGGTGGCGCGCCCAGAGATCGGGCCGCCGCTCGGCGGTGATCCGCTCCGCCGCCGCCTGGCGCCAGCGCGCCACCTCGGCATGGTGGCCGGAGAGCAGGACGGGCGGCACCGGCCGGCCCTGCCACTCGGCCGGGCGGGTGTAGTGCGGGTATTCCAGCAGCGCCTCGCGCCCGCCGCCGGAGAAGCTCTCCTCCTCGGCGCTGCCGGCGCCGCCCATCACCCCGGGCAGCAGCCGGACGCAGGCATCGAGCAGCACCATCGCCGCCGGCTCGCCGCCCGAGAGCACGTAGTCGCCGATCGAGACCTCGCGCAGGCCGCGCGCCTCGATGACGCGCTGATCGACGCCCTCGAAGCGGCCGCAGAGCAGGATCACCCCCGGCCCGGCGGCCAGCTCGCGCACCAGCGCCTGGTCGAGCAGCCGGCCGCGCGGCGTGAGGTAGAGGGCGGGCCGCGGGATGGCGGCGGCCTCCGGCGCGCCCTCCGGCGCAGCCTCCCCTGGCGCCAGCGCGGCGGCGAGGGCGGCGTCCACCACATCGGGGCGCAGCACCATGCCGGCGCCGCCGCCGAAGGGCGTGTCGTCCACGCTGCGGTGGCGGTCGGTGGCGAAGCCGCGGATGTCGAGGCTGTCGAGCGCCCAGCGCCCCTCGCGCAGCGCCCGCCCGGCGAGCGACTGGCCGAGCGGGCCGGGGAACATCTCCGGGAAGAGGGTGAGGATGGTGGCGCGCCAGCTCATGCCGCCGCCTCCCCATCGCCGCCGTCGTCATCGCTGCCGCCGGGCGGCACGGTCACCTCCTCGGGCGGCGCGACGACCAGCCGGCCGCCGGCGATGTCGACCACCGGCACCGCGGCGCGGGTGAAGGGGACCAGGCGCTCGTCCCCCGCCTCCCCCTCCAGCACCAGGAAGGCGCCGGCGCCATGCTCCTCGACCGCGCGGACGCGGCCGAGCCCCAGGCCCGCCGCCGTCTCGGCCCGCAGCCCGATCAGGTCGACGAGGTAGTATTCCTCCGCCGCCGGCGCCGGCAGGGCCTCGCGCGCGACATAGAGGCGGGTGCCGGTCAGCCGCGCCGCGGCGTCGCGGTCGGCGACGCCCTCGATGCGGGCGAGGCCCTCGGCGAGCAGGGTGAGCGCGAAGCGGCGCCCGCCCGTCTCGTCGGTGAGCGGGCCATAGGCGGCGATGGCGGCGGGATCGGCGGTGAAGCTGCGCAGCTTCACCAGGCCGCGCACGCCATGCGGCCTGCCGATCTCCCCGACCAGGATGCGCGCCTCTTGGCCCACCGGATTCACCGCTCCGTTCCTCGATGCCGTCCCGCCCCGCGGCGGGACGCCAGGGTCAGCCCGCCGCGGCGGCGGCCGCGGCGCGCTCCTGCGCCTTCTTCTTCGGCGCCGACTTCTTCGGCTGCTCCGGGAATTCCGGCATCGGCGCCAGCCCGGCCTTGCCGAGGAACTTCGCCACGCGGTCGGTGGCGATGGCGCCCTGGCCGATCCAGTGGCTCACCCGCTCGTCCTGCAGGCGCACGCGCTCGGCATGGTCGGAGGGGAGCATCGGGTTGTAGCTGCCGATCTTCTCGATGAAGCGGCCGTCGCGCGGGCTGCGGCTGTCGGCCACCACGATGTGGTAGTAGGGGCGCTTCTTGGCGCCGGCGCGCGCGAGGCGGATCTTCAGGCCCATGGTCTCAGCTTGCTCCTGGTCTTGATCTAGAAAGGCTTCCGGCCGCCGGGGAGCTGCATCCCCTTGGGCATGAGCGCGCCGAGGCCGCCGCGCATCAGCCCTTTCTGGCCGAGCTTGTTCATCCGCTTCATCATCGCGGACATGTCGTCGAAATTCTTCAGCAGCTTGTTCACCTCCTGCACGGAGGTGCCGCTGCCGGCGGCGATGCGCTTCTTGCGGCTGGCCTTGATGAGGTCGGGCTTGCGCCGCTCCTGCGGGGTCATCGAGCCGATGATCGCCGCCTGCCGCTTCAGCATGGTGTTGTCGAGGTTGGCGCCCTCGATCTGCTGCTTCATCTTGCCGATGCCGGGCAGCATGCCGAGGATGCCCGAGAGCGAGCCCATCTTGCCGATCTGCTTCAGCTGGCTGGCATAGTCCTCGAGGCTGAACTGCCCCTTCTGCATCCGCGCCGCCAGCTTCTCGGCCTCGTCGCGGTCGATGGTCTCGGCGGCGCGCTCGACGAGGGAGACGATGTCGCCCATGCCGAGGATGCGGCCGGCGATGCGGTCGGGGTGGAAATCCTCGAGCGCGTCGAGCTTCTCGCCGGCGCCGAGCAGCTTGATCGGGGCGCCGGTGACGGCGCGCATGGAGAGCGCGGCGCCGCCGCGGGCATCGCCGTCGATCCGGGTCATGACGATGCCGGTGACGCCGACCTTGTCCTGGAAGGCGCGGGCGGTGTTCACCGCGTCCTGGCCGGTCATGGCATCGACGACGAGCAGCGTCTCGTGCGGCCGGGCGAAGGCCTTCACCTCGGCGACCTCGGCCATCAGCGCCTCGTCGATGGCGAGCCGCCCGGCGGTGTCGAGCACCACCACGTCGAACAGCTCGCGCCGGCCGAGATCCATCGCCCGCGCCGCGATCTCGAGCGGCGTCTGGCCGGCGACGATCGGCAGGGAGGCGACGCCCACCTGCTTCGCCAGCGTCTCGAGCTGGAGCTGCGCCGCCGGGCGGTGCACGTCGAGCGAGGCGAGCAGCACCTTCTTCTTGTCGCGGTTCTTCAGCCGCAGCGCGATCTTGCCCGAGGTGGTGGTCTTGCCCGAGCCCTGCAGGCCGACCATCAGCAGCGGCACCGGGGCCGGGGCGTTGAGGTCGAGGCCGCGGGCGCCGGTATCCGCCTCGCCGCCGCCCAGGGCCTCCACCAGGGCGTCGTGGACGATCTTGATCACCTGCTGCGCCGGGGAGACGCTCTTCAGCACCTCCTGGCCGACGGCGCGCTCGCGCACCTTCGTGGTCAGGTCCTTGACCACCGGCAGGGCGACATCGGCCTCCAGCAGCGCCACGCGGACCTCGCGCAGCGCCTCCTGCACATCGGCCTCCGAGAGCGCGCCACGGCGGCGCAGCCGGTCGAAGACGCCGTTCAGCCTGCCGGACAGGGCCTCGAACATGCCGCCTGCCTATGCCCCTCGCCTGCGGGGCCGGGAGGGCCCCAAATGGAAATGCGCCGCTGCGCGAGCCTTCGCGGAGCGGCGGAGCCCCCTGCCGGGCAGGGGACCTCGATCGGGAAGATCCCGGGAGCGGGGCTGCTACGCCCCGGTGGGCCCGGCGTCAAGGGAAACCGGGCCGGCGGGTGGGGCGAAGGCGCCAAGGGCCCCGCAAGGGGCCCACGGCCCGCGCCGGCATCCATGGAGGCCGATGCGGTCCCGCACCGGCGGCGTCACCCTTACTTGGGTGCCAGCACCATGATCATCTGCCGGTTCTCGAGCCGCGGCATCTGCTCGACCTTGATGGTCTCGCCGAGGTCCACCCGGATGCGCTCGAGCACCTTGATGCCGAGATCCTGGTGTGCCATCTCGCGGCCGCGGAAGCGGAGCGTGACCTTCACCTTGTCGCCCTCGCCGATGAAGCTCTTCATCTGGCGCATCTTCACGTCGTAGTCGTGGTCGTCGATGTTCGGACGGACCTTGACTTCCTTGATCTCGACGACCTTCTGCTTCTTGCGGGCCTCGTTGGCCTTCTTCTGCTGCTCGTACTTGAACTTGCCGTAGTCGGTGATCTTGCAGACGGGCGGCACGGCGTTCGGGCTGATCTCGAGCAGGTCGAGCCCCGCATCATAGGCCCGCATCAGCGCGTCGCGCGCCGACATCACGCCGATCATCTCGCCTTCCTGGTCGATCAGCCGCACCTGCGGGACGCGGATGTCCTCGTTCACCCGCGGGCCGTCACGGGTCGGCGGCTGATTCGAAATGGGTCCTCTTGCTATGGTCCTCTCCTGTCGCTGTGGAAACGGCTCAGCCGCCTGTTATGGGGCTTGACTTAGCCCGCTGCAACCACCCCCTCGGGCACCCGGTCGGGCGGAGTCGCCTCGCGCGCCAGGCTGGCCACCGCCTCGGCCAGCGGCAGGCTGGCCTGCTCGCGGCCCGGCAAGCGGCGCAGCACCAGGGCGCGCTCCTCCGCCTCCCGCCGTCCGACCACGGCGAGCACCGGCACGCGCTGCTCGATATGGTCCACCACCTTGCGGTTGATCTTCTCGTTGCGCAGATCCAGGTCGACCCGCAGCCCCGCCGCCTTGAGCGCCGCCGCCGCCTCGCGCGCGAAGGGCGCCGCCTCGTCCACGATGGAGGCCACCACCACCTGCACCGGCGCCAGCCAGAGCGGGAAGCGGCCGGCATGCTGCTCGATCAGGATGCCGATGAAGCGCTCGAAGCTGCCGAGGATGGCGCGGTGCAGCATGACCGGGCGCCGGCGCGTCCCGTCCTCGGCCACGTATTCGGCGCCGAGGCGCTCGGGCAGGATGTAGTCCACCTGCAGCGTGCCGCACTGCCAGTCGCGGCCGATGGCGTCGCGCAGGACGAATTCCAGCTTCGGCCCGTAGAAGGCCCCCTCCCCGGGGTTGAGGTCGAAGGCGATGCCGGCCTGCCGGCAGGCCTCGCGCAGCCCGGTCTCGGCCCGCTCCCATTGCGCGTCCGTCCCGGCGCGGTTCGCCGGCCGGTCGGAGAATTTCACCCGGAAATCCTCGAAGCCGAGGTCGCGGTAGATGCCGGAGAGCAGCTCGACGAAGCGGACCGTCTCGGCCGGGATCTGCTCCTCGGTGCAGAAGATGTGGGCGTCGTCCTGGGTGAAGGCGCGCACCCGCATGATGCCGTGCAGCGCGCCCGAGGGCTCGTAGCGGTGGCAGGCGCCGAACTCCGCCATGCGCAGCGGCAGCTCGCGGTAGCTGCGCAGGCCCTGGTTGAAGATCTGCACATGGCAGGGGCAGTTCATCGGCTTCAGCGCCAGCACGCGGTCCTTCTCGGACTCGTCCTCGACCGTCGCGATGAACATGTTCTCGCGGAACTTCTCCCAGTGGCCCGAGGCCACCCAGAGCTTGCGGTCGACGAGCTGCGGCGTCCGCACCTCGCGGTACTCGGCCGCGTCCAGCCGGCGGCGCATGTAGTCCTCCAGCACCCGGTAGAGCGTCCAGCCCTTGGGGTGCCAGAAGACGGAGCCGACCGCCTCCTCCTGGAGATGGAACAGGTCCATCTCCTTGCCGATCCGGCGGTGGTCGCGCTTCTCCGCCTCCTCGATCTGGTGGAGATGGGCGTCCAGCTCCTTCTGGTCGCGCCAGGCGGTGCCGTAGATGCGGCTCAGCATGGCGTTGCGGTGGTCGCCCCGCCAATAGGCGCCGGCCACCTTCGTCAGCTTGAAGGCGGTGCCGACATCGCCGGTGCCGCGCATATGCGGGCCGCGGCAGAGATCGATCCAGTCGCCCTGCGAATAGAGGCTGATCTCCTCGCCCTGCGGCAGGTCCTGGATGAGCTGCGCCTTGTACTTCTCGCCCTTCGCCTCGAAGAAGGCGATCGCCTCCTCGCGCGGCATGACGCTGCGCACGAACGGCGCGTTGCGCGCCACGATCTCGCGCATCTTCGCCTCGATCGCCGCGAAATCCTCGGGCGTGAAGGGCTCGTTGCGGGCGAAGTCGTAATAGAAGCCGTTCTCGATCGCCGGGCCGATCGTCACCTGCGTGCCCGGGTAGAGCGCCTGCACCGCCTCGGCCAGCACATGCGCGGCGTCGTGGCGGATCATCTCCAGCGCCTCGGGATCCTTGCGCGTGATGAAGCGCACCGCGGCATCCCGCTCGACCGTCCGGGCGAGGTCGCGCGTCACGCCGTCCACCTGCATGGCAAGCGCCGCCTTGGCGAGGCCCGGGCCGATCGCCTGCGCGATCTCGGTGCCCGTCACCGGCGCATCGAAGCGGCGCACGGACCCATCGGGCAGGGTGATCGCAGGCATCGGCCGGGGTGTCTCCATGGGGATCTGGAAGGGCGCGGACCATGGGCAGGCGCCCCCCTCCCCGTCAAGCATCGCCGGGGAAAGCCAGCCCTGCGCCGTTCGCGCAGCGAAGCGTGCCGGTTCAACTGTCGCGAGAATTTTAGGAACTATCCGAAACGAAAGCTACCTGCCGGCATCTTCGCCAATATAGATTATGACAGTTGGGAAATATTCCCGCAAAAACCGAGCAAAAGGGATTGGCATGTCGAATCTCTTCATCGTACCTGGCTCCGGCAGCACGAACAATACTGATTACATCGATCTGGCGGCCCGCGGCGGCGGCGGCGCCAACCGCGTCTGGGCCGGCGGCGGCGCCGACCGCGTGATCGGCAGCACCGGCCAGGACACGCTCCATGGCGAGGACGGCAACGACCAGCTGGTCGGCGATGCCGGAGCCGACAGCCTCGATGGCGGCGCCGACCACGACGCGCTTTCCGGCGGCGCCGGCAACGACACCATCGAGGGCGGCGAGGGCAACGACACCGCCAGTGGCGGCGCCGATGACGACAGCATCGCGGGCGGCGCCGGCGCCGACATGCTGAACGGCGACGACGGCCACGACACCATCGATGGCGGCGCCGGGGACGACGCGCTCACCGGCGGCAACGGCAACGACCTGCTCCAGGGCGGCGAGGGCGACGACCGGCTGAACGGCGGCGCCGGGCAGAACACGTTGCAGGGCGGCGAGGGCGATGATTCGCTGACCGGCGGCGCCGATGCCGATGCGCTCTCCGGCGATGCCGGCGCCGACACCCTCCTCGGCGGCGACGGCGCCGATACGCTCGATGGCGGCGACGGCGACGATGTCCTCATGGCCGGCGCGGGCGACGACCTGATCATGGGCGGCGAGGGCGACGACACCATCGATTCCAGCCTCGGCCGCGACACGGTGCTCGCCGGCGAGGGCGACGACCGCATCAAGCAGACCCTGACGGCGGCGCCGGCCACCGGCCTCGAGCTGATCGATGGCGGCGCGGGCTGGGACACGCTGCACCTCGCCCTCACCCGGGCGCAGTGGTTCGACACCGCCATCCAGGCCGACATCGCCGGCCTCCGGGCGCATATCGCCGGCCCGGAGGGGCAGACCGCCCCCTATGCCGCCGATGCCCTGCACACCGCCGTCACCCGGGTCGAGGCCTTCGACATCACGGTGGATGGCGTCACCCTCACGGCCCAGGACGATGCGGTCGCGGCGGCCGATGACAGCGCCACGGCCAGCCTGCAGGCCGGCTCGGTGACGCTGGACCTCCTCGCCAATGACAGCGCGCCCGACCTGGTGCGCTCACTCGCGCTGCTGAGCGGCCCGGCGCATGGCAGCCTGGTGCTGAACGCCGACAACAGCGTGACCTTCACCTACGGCGCCGCCGACTTCGCCTACCTGCCGCAGGGCGGCTCCGACACGGTGAGCTTCGCCTACCGCGTCACCGATGCCGATGGCGATGTCGGCGAGGCGACGGCGCGGATCACCGTCACCGGGGGCGTCAACGACGCGCCGGTCGCGGTCTCCCTCGCCGGCGGCAGCGTGCGGGAGAACCTGGCGGCGGGCACGGTCGTCGGCACCCTCGCGGCGGTCGATCCCGACGGCGATGCGGTGAGCTTCGCGGTGACGGGCGACAAGGCCAGCCTGTTCGAGGTGGTCGGCAACGAGCTGCGGACCAGGGTGGCGCTGGACTACGAGGCGGCCACCCAGCACCTGGTCGGGCTGCGGGCGACGGACAGCCACGGCGCGACGCTCGACACCGCCGTCACCGTGCAGGTCACCGACGAGGTCTCGCGGCTGGTGAGCTACACCCAGTCGGCGACCCAGACCACGGCCGGGCAGGATTTCGCCCTCACCTTCGCCGGCCTGGCGCCTTCGGACGGGCAGGCCGGCACGCTGACCGTCATCGCCACGGGCGACCTCGACTCGAACGGCCTCCTGGTCAACCTGATCCCGACGAACCCCGAATACGTCACCCTCGGCTTCGCCGGCCAGTCGCAGCGCCTCGACATCCAGCAGGCCGACTCGGTGAAGAGCGCGAACGGGGTGCTGCTCTCCCTCACCGACCTCCTGCTCGGGGTCGGCAGCGAGCAGGTCACGCTCACCAAGGCCTATGCCATCGCCGGCCAGGCGCTCCAGACGGAGCTGGCCGACGGCCAGCTCACCGTCACGGCGGATCTGAGCGCCCTGGTGAACGCCGCCATCGACAGCCGCGACGGCGTCGCCGTCACGCTCAGCTACTACGCCCTGGTCTGACCCCGGCCGGAGCCCGTCCGGCCGGAAACGTCCGGACGGGCCGAGGCCGGCGCGCGGCGGCGGGCCGGCGTCACCCGCCCGGCCGTTCCCCCCCAGCGCGGAGCCGCTGCAGCGCCGCCTGCACCGCCTCGACCGGCAGCCGTGCCAGCGCCTCGTGCCGCAGCACCGCCACGGCCGGGCCACGCGGGGCGCAGAGGGCCGGGTCGCTCTCCGGCCCGAACAGCGCCAGCGTCGGGCAGCCGGCGGCGGCGATGAGATGCGTCGGGCCGGTGTCGTTGCCCACGGCGAAGGCGGCCCGCCGCGCCACCGCCCCGAGCCGGGCGAAGCCGGTGCGGCCCGTCAGGTCGATGGCCCCCGGCGCCGCGGCCAGGATCGCCGCCGCCAGCCCGCGCTCGGCCGGCCCGCCGATGACCGCGGCCGGACAGTCGAGCCCCGCCGCCAGCGCCGCGTAACGCGCCACCGGCCAGCGCTTGCCCGGCCGCAACGGCGAGGCGCCGGGCACCAGCAGGGCGAAACGCGGCGGCAGGCCGAGATCGGCGATGTCGCCCTCCAGCCAGGCGAGGTCGGGGGGCGGGAAGTCCCGGATACCCGCCATCTCGAGCTGCTCGCGCTGCCGCTCGATGGTGTGCATCAGGTCGCGTTGCGGATTGGCATGCGGATGGCTGGCGCCGCGGGCGATGCCGGACCATTCGGCGCCGCGCCCGACCAGCCAGCGATAGCGCGAGGAGCGCGAGGAGGTCTGCAGGTCGTAGACCCGGGTGAACCGCGCGGCGCGCAGCCGGCGGGCGAGGCGCCAGAGGCCGCGCGGATCCGTCCAGGCGGGGCGGCCATCGCTCCAGACCGCGTCGAACCAGGGGCTGAGCCGCGCCAGCTCGGCATAGGGCGGCGTGGTCAGCAGGGTGATGTGCGCCCCCGGGTGATGCGCCCGGATGGCGGCGAAGGGGCCGAAGGCCTGCACGACATCGCCGAGGGCGGCGAGCTTGATGACCAGGATGCGCGGCCTCATGCCGCGCGCCCCTGGGCCGGCTCCCCCTGGTCGGTCCCCTGGCCGGTTCCCTGGGTCAGCTCCCGGTAGACCGCGAGCGTCGCCGCCTGCATCGCCGCGGTGGTGTTGCCGGCGAGCACCCGCGCCCGCGCCCGCGCCCCGATCGCCGCCCGCTCGGCCGGCGGCAGGGCCAGCACCCGCCGGATCGCCGCGGCCAGCGCCGCCGGGTCGCCGGGCGGCACCCGCCAGCCGGTCACGCCCTCCTCCACCGTCTCGCGCGGGCCGCCGAGATCGGCGGCGATCACCGGCCGCGCCATGGCCTGCGCCTCGATCACCGTGCGCCCGAAGGCCTCCGGGTCGGTCGAGGCATGCAGGACGATGTCGCCGAGCAGCAGCGCCGCCGGCATGTCGTCGGCATGGCCGGCGAGGATCACCCGCCCCTGCAGCCCGAGCGCCGCGATCCGCGCCGCCAGCTCGGCCCGCAGCGACGGGCCGCCGCCGCCGACCAGCAGGGCGACCGCCGCCGGCACCGCCGCCATGGCCTCGACCAGCACCGCCTGGCCCTTCCAGCGGGCGAGGCGGCCGGGCAGCAGGATCACCGGCCGGTCCGGCGGCACGCCCCAGGCGCCGCGCAAGGCCGCGATCCGCGCCGGCGCCACCCCGTCGGGATCGAACAGCGCCGGGTCGACGCCGCGCGGGATGATGCGGATGCGCGCCGGGTCGGTGCCGTGCACCCGCCGGATGTGCTCGGCGATGAAGCGGCTGATGGCGATCACCCGCTCGCCCCGCGCCATGACCGAGTTGTAGAGCCGCTTGCCCGGGACGCCCTCGTTGTAGGTGCCGTGATAGGTGGTGACGAAATGCGCGCCGCTCCGCCGCGCCGCGAGCAGCGCCGACCAGGCCGGGGCGCGGGAGCGGGCATGGATGATCGCCACCCCCTCGGCGCGGGCCAGCGCCGCCAGATGCCCGGCATTGCGCAGGATGCCGACGGGGTTCTTGGTCCGCAGCGGCAGGGTGACGTGGCGGGCGCCGAGCCGCTCCAGCGGCGCCACCAGCCGGCCCCCGGCCGAGGCGACGAGGGCCCGGCCGCCGGCGCGGATCACCGCATCGGCGATCTCCAGCGTGCCGCGCTCCACCCCGCCGGATTCGAGGGCGGGCAGCACCTGCAGCACCGTGGGGGCGGCCGTCATCCGGCGCGCCGCGGCGGCGCCGCGGCAGGGCGGCGGCCCGCGCCATCCCCCGGGATGCCCGGGAGGGCGCTCGATGCGGCGATCGGAGGGGCGATCGGGCCGGCGGGGTCCCGAAATTCGGTCATGCGCGGGTCCTGGGATGGCGATGGCGGGCTGCGCTTCCTCGGCGCCCGGCGCCGCGGCGTCAACCGCGCGGGGGCCTGGCCGCGGCCCGGCCGCGCCGCCCCCGTTCACCGCGGGATGATGTCTTGACGTAAAGATTCATATGGACAACATATAAACCATAGGTAACATTCCCTTTCATGTTGCTAGCCCTGAGCGTTTGCTCGAGGAGGAACGAGGATGACCGATAGCACCCCGACCGACCCACTCTTCCGCTACCAGTGGGGCCTGCAGAACACCGGGCAGGCGAATGGCGGGATCGGAATCGACATCAACGTCCTGCTGGCCTGGGACGACTACACCGGGCGCGGGGTCCGCGTCGGGGTGATCGACTCCGGCGTGCAGCTCGACCATCCCGATCTCCGGCAGAACATCGACCCCTCCGCCACCTGGGATGCCGCGCAGGACCAGCCGGGCGGCGATCCCCTGGGCCGGGACGAGAATCACGGCACGGCCGTGGCCGGCATCATCGCCGCGGCGTCCAACGACATCGGCGGCGTCGGCGTCGCCCCGGATGCGACGCTCGGCGTCTACCATGTCGGCTTCGGCGCGAACCTGCCCTTCCCGGTGCGGCCGGACCAATTCACCATCGCCTTCCAGCATGCCCTGGCCGACGGCATGGACATCGTGAACAACAGCTGGGGCGCGACCGTGCCCTTCGCCCTGCCGGAGGAGGGCACGGCGGCGCTGATCGAGCAGGGGCGCAACGGCCTCGGCACGATCATCGTCTTCGCCAACGGCAACGGCCGCGCCGATGGCGATGACGGGGTGCTCGAGCTGCAGCTCGACCTGCCCTATGTCATCAGCGTGGGCGCGGTGCAGAACAACGGCGTCGCCACCGGCTACAGCACGCCGGGCGCCGACCTGCTGATCTCGGCGCCGGGCGGCGCGCAGACCGACCAGTCGGCGACCCGGCCCGGCAACGGCATCGCCACCACGGACCGCACCGGCACGGATGGCTACAACACCACCGCGGGCAGCGCCGGCGACTACACCTACGACTTCAACGGCACCTCCGCCGCGACGCCCTTCGTCTCCGGCGTCGTGGCGCTGATGCTGGAGGCCAATCCCGGCCTCGGCTACCGCGACGTGCAGGAGATCCTGTCGGCCTCGGCGCGCCTCACCGACGAGGCCGCGACGGGCTGGATCACCAACACCGCCGGCACCTGGAATGGCGGCGGCCGCCTGTTCAACCGGGACTACGGGTTCGGCCTGGTGGACGCGCATGCCGCGGTGCGGCTGGCGGAGAGCTATATCGGGCGCGAGGCGAAGACCGCCGCCAACACCCTGACCTACGAGACGGCCTACACGCCCCCAAGCGCCGTCACGCTGTCGGAGAGCTGGACCTCGATCCCCCTGCACCTCACCGGCAGCGGCACGGTCGAGCATGTCAGCCTGGCCCTGCATCTCGACACGCCCAACGCCGCCAACCTCGCCATCGAGCTGGTCTCGCCCACGGGCACCCGGATCCCGCTGCTGCAATTCGCCAAGAGCACGGAGACGGTGGCCTGGCCTGAAGGGGGCTTCACGCTGACCACGCCGGGCTTCTGGGGCGAGAAGATCGACGGCACCTGGCGGCTTGCCGTCCTCAGCCTGAACGAGGACCCGGCCGTCGTCGAGCACCTCGTCGATGCCACGATCGAGGTGTCCGCCGCCGCGGCGAGCACGGTGAAGGAGTTCGTCTACACGGACGACTTCCCCTCCCTCGCGGCCGAGGATTCGTCGCGGCTGATCGTCACCTCGCCGACCAACCAGATCGCGATCAACGCCGCGGCGGTGACGGGCGACGTGATCCTCGACCTGCCGGCGCATACCCTCTCCGTCGACGGCACGCTGTCGGTGATCAATCCCGCGGCCCATATCGTCGAGGTGTATGGCGGCGACGGGAATGACGCGTTGTACGGCGATGCCGGCGACACGGTCTTCATGCCCGGCCGCGGGGCCAACGTCACCGAGGGCGGCGGCGGCCATGACATCGTGAAGCTGCTGCGCCCGCTCGATGCCTATGCGGACGTCGCCAGCGGCGAGCGCGTGATGGTGGCGGGCCCGCACAGCCTCGACACGATCTCGGGCGTGGCGACGCTGCAGTTCAGCGACGGCAGCATCGCCCTCGGCAGCAACCCGATGGTCCGCGGCCTCTACTACGCGCAGCACAATGCGGATGTGTACGCCTCCGGCATCGCCGCCGACCTGCACTACGCCACGGAAGGCTGGCAGCAGGGCCGCGACCCCAACCCCTGGTTCAGCACCACCAGCTACCTGGCGAACCACAAGGACGTGCAGGCGATGGGGGTGAACCCGCTCGACTACTATGCCTGGGTGGGATGGCAGCGGGACGACGACCCCTCGGCCGGCTTCGACGGCTCGCTCTACCTGCACTTCAACCCGGATGTCGCGGCGGCGGGGCTGAACCCGCTGCTGCACTGGCTGCAATACGGCCAGGCGGAGGGGCGCGACATCTATCCGGTGATCGACGGCGCCAGGCTGCGGGGCGACTTCGACCCCACCTTCTACAGCCTGGCCAACCCGGACGTGGCGGCGGCGGGCGTCGACCCGATGCTGCACTGGCAGGAATACGGCTGGCGGGAAGGGCGCGACCCGAATGCCTATTTCGACACCGATTTCTACCTGACGGCCAATACCGACGTCGCCGCCGCCCATCTCGACCCGCTGCTGCACTACCAGATCTATGGCTGGCGGGAGGGGCGCGACCCGTCGGCGGCCTTCGACACCGACTCCTACCTGCACCGCTACGCCGATGTCGCGGCCGCCGGGGTGGACCCGCTGCTGCACTTCCTCAGCTACGGCGTCCTCGAGGGCCGCACGGCCGAGGCGGCGCTGATCTGACGCCTGGCCCGTCCGGGTGGAGACACCCGGACGGGATCTGCCCTAGGCGGCGAGCCTGGCGATCCCGGCCCACCAGCCGCGGATCGCCGCCGCCTCGGCCGGCAGGGGCCGGGCCTGGGGCGCGAAGCGGAAGCAGGCCTCCCGGTGCAGGTCGGAGACGCTGGTGAGCACCGGCCTGCCGGCCGCGATCGCCGCGGCGAAGACGGGGGCGAGGCCACCGCCGGCCGCTTCCAGCTTGCCGAACTTGCTCAGCACCACGAGGTCGCAGCCGGCGATCTGCCCGAGCACCGCGGCCGCGGCCGCCTCCACCCCGGTGGCGTCGAGATGGCAGGCGGTGCCGGCGGGCGGCGTCTCGAAGAACATCGGGAAGGCCCGGCCGCTGCCGATGTCGCGCAGGAAGCCGGCGCCGCAGGCGCGACCCGGCAGGCCATGCGCCTCGGCCAGGGTGCCGGCGACGCGCAGCCCGGCGGCCTGCCACTCGGCGACGGCGGCCGCGAGGAGCGCCTGGAGCCGCGGCCCCTCGGCCCCGCCGAGCACGGCAAATCGCTGCATCGCTCCCTCTCCCCTGCCATCGCCGCACGAGCCTAGCACGCCCCGGGGCCTCCGCGACGGCGCGCGGCAGCGCCGTGCAGCGCGATCAGGCCCCCTTCACCCCGCCCGCGGTCAGCCCGGCGACGATCTGCCGCTGCGCCAGCAGGGTCAGCAGCAGCACCGGCAGGGTGACGAGCAGCGCCGCGGCCGAGAGCGGGCCCCAGGCGATCTGCTCGAAGGTCAGCATGTTGTTCACCGCGACGGGCAGGGTCCGCGTCTCCCGCCCCGCCAGCACCATGGCGAAGACGAAGTTGTTCCAGGAGAAGATGAAGGCGAGGATGGTGGCGACCGTGATGCCCGGCCGCGCCAGCGGCATCGCCACGTGCCGGAAGGCCTGCCAGAGGGTCGCGCCATCGACCAGCGCCGCCTCCTCCAGCTCGCCCGGCAGCCCCTCGAAGAAGGAGATCATCACCCAGACCACGATGGGCACGGTGATGACGAGATGCGCGACGATGATCGGCAGCAGCGTGCCCGTCAGCTCCAGCCACTGGAACAGCAGGAACATCGGGATGAGGTAGGAGAGGCCCGGGGTGATGCGGGCGATCAGGATCAGCGCCGCCGCCCGCATCGCCCGCATCTTGGCGATGCCGTAGCCGGCCGGCACGCCGACCAGCAGGGCGAGGCCGGTCGCGGTGACGGAGACCACCACGCTGTTCCAGGCATAGAGCAGGAAGTCGTTGCGGGCGAAGACCTCGCGGTAATTCTCGAGCGTCGGCGGGTCGGGGAGGAAGACCGGCGGCCAGGCGGTGTTGTCGAGCTCGGTCTTCAGCGAGAGCGAGAGCATCCAGAGGAAGACCAGCACCGCCGGCGAGATCAGGGCGAGCACCGCAAGGCCGAAGCCGAGCCGCCCGAGCCAGCGGCGCAGGCGGTACCAGAGGGGCGTGCGCCGCGGCGCGGTGTGGGTCACGCGGCCGCTCATGTCACGCGCACCCGCTGCCGGGTCCAGAGCAGCAGCGCGGCGAGCGCCATGATGATGGCGAAGAACACCACCACCACCGCGCTGGCATAGCCGACATTGTAGAAGGCGAAGGCCTGCAGGTAGAGGAAGATGTTGATCGTCTCGCTCGCCTGGCCCGGCCCGCCCTGGGTGATGACGTAGATGGTGTCGAAGGCCTTCAGCGCATCGATGCTGCGGATGATGAGCGCGACCACGATGAAGGGCGCCAGCAGCGGCAGGGTGACGTGGCGGAAGGCCTGCCAGGCGCTGGCGCCGTCGATCTTCGCCGCCTCGTAGGGGTCCTGCGGCAGGGAGGCGAGGCCGCCCAGGATCAGCAGCATCACCAGTGGCGTCCAGTGCCAGACCTCGACGATGACCAGCGTCGGGATCACGGTGTCGGCGCTGTAGACCCACATGGAGGGCGGCAGCCCCACCTGCGTCAGCAGCCAGTTCAGCACGCCGAGCTGCGGGTGGAACATCATGGTCCAGACCAGGGCGACGGCGACCGGCGTCGCCATCATCGGCAGGATGAAGACGGTGCGCGCCAGGCCGCGCAGCGGGAAGCGGCGGTGGAAGCAGAGCGCGGCGGCGAGGCCGAGCAGCATCGGCGCCACCACCGCGAGGGCGGTGTAGAACAGCGTCCGCAGCATCGCCCAGCCGAAGCGGGCATCGGCGAAGAGCCGGACGTAGTTGTCGAGCCCCACCCAGCGCCGCTCGCTGCCGAGATGCCAGTCGAAGCCCGAGACATAGAGGGTGAAGGCCCAGGGGAAGAGGATGACGGCGATGACGACGCAGGCCGCCGGCACGACGAACCAGGCATAGCGCCGGGCGTAGTTGCGGCGCCGGGCGGCCTGCGCCGCCCCCGCCGGCCTGGCCAGGGTGACGGCGTCCTGCGGCATCAGCTCTCCCGCTCGCTCTGCTCGAGGATGGGGCGGAACTCGGCGGTCGCCCGCTTCAGCTCCGCCGCCACGTCGGCGCCGCCGAGGGTGTTGGTCAGCGCCGTGCCGATCACGTCGCGGAACTGGGTGACGGGGACGATCTCCGGCAGGCCGGCGCGGGCGATCTTCGCGCTCGCCTCCAGGGTCTGGAAGAACTCGCGCGGGAAGTGGCTCTTGCCGATCGCCTCCTCGTTGCGGAAGGGGCTGCTGCGGGCCGGCACGCCGGCGGCCGAGGTCAGCCATTCGAGCTGGTTGCGCTTGCCGAGCGCCCATTGGATGTAGAACCAGGCCGGCCCCTTCTTCTTCGAGGCCTCCGGGATGCCGTAGCCGGCGCCGAACAGCGCGCAATGGTGCTGCGGCCCCGGCCCCTTCGGCACCACGGCATAGCCGACGCGGCCGGCGACGCGCGAGCGCGCCTTGTCCTCGAGCGGCGCGGCGAAGCCGATGCCGTCCACCCACATGGCGGCGCGGCCCTGCATGAAGGTGGTCTGGCACTCGTTCCAGTTGAAGCCGATGGAGCCGGGCGGCGAGAGGTCGCGGATGAAGCGGCGATAGGTCTCCCCGGCCCAGACCGCGTCCGGCGTGTCGGTGATGAGCTGGCGGTTGGCGTCGATCATGTCGCGCTGCGCGGTGCCGAGCAGGTAGCTCGACCAGAGCACGACATTGGCGTTCTTCAGCCCGCGCCCGACATGGCCGTAGACCTGCTTCGAGGGATCGGCGAGGCGCTTCGCCGTCTCCTGCATCGCGTCCCAGGTGGTCGGCACCTCGAGCTTCGCCGCCTCGAACAGCGCCTTGTTGTAGTAGAGGATGAAGTAGTCGGCGCCGGCCGGGCAGCTGTCGAGCCGGCCGTCGGACTGGGTGGCGTAGGTCACCATGCCCTTGCCGTAGTCGTCGAAGTCGAAATCCGGCGCGGTGAGGCTGGGATCGGCGAGCAGCGCCCGGATGTCGGTGTTCCAGCGCGCCTTGCCGACCTGGCGCTTGTTCACGTGCAGGCTGATCTCGGTGACGTCGAAGCTCGGCCGGCCGGAGGCGTATTCGACGATGATCTTCTGCCGGTGCTGCTGCTCCGGCACCACCTCCAGCCCGACCTTGATGCCGGTCAGCTCCTCGAATTCGGCGTTGTGGCGCTGCAGGAACTGGCCGCGCGGCGAGAGCTGCACGGTGACCTCGATCCGCTCGCCGCGGAAGCGGCGCCAGTCGAAGCCGCCCTGCGCGCCGGCGCGCTCGACCAGGGCCGGGGCGGCGATCGCCGCCGCGCCGGCCTGCAGCGCCTGGCGGCGCGTGATGCCCTGCATGGACCTTCTCCCCGTTCCGGGGCGGATGCGTGCCCGCCCGTGTTTGCGGCGGCGATGGTCGGCCATAACGCGGCCCGCCGGCAAGCCCGTCCCGCTGCGCCGCGCCACGGGGTGGGGGCTTCCCGCCTGCGCGGACTCGGCTAGGCTGCCGCGCCGGACCGATGGGGGGGAGGAGTGCTGGAATGCCGCGCATCGAGGGGATGGCATTGCCGGAGGATTGGCGGGACGGCTGCCTCGCCGCGCGGGTGATGACGCCGGAAGGCCCGAGCGCGGTCGCCGTGCTGCGCGGCGCCGCCTTCGACATGACGCCCGGCTTCGGCACGGTGAGCGCCTGGCTGAACGAGCCCGACCCGATCGGCGCCATCCGCACCCGCGGCGTGCCCATGCCGCTCGACCTGCCGGCGGTGCTCGCCAACAGCGCGCATGACCGGCGCGATCCCCACCGTCCCTGGCTGCTGCCGCCGATCGACCTGCAGGCGGTGAAGGCCTGCGGCGTGACCTATGTGCGCTCCATGCTGGAGCGGGTGATCGAGGAGCGCTGCCATGGCGATGCCAGCCAGGCCGAGGCGGTGCGCGCCGAGCTGCGCGGCGTCCTGGCCGGCGATGGCACCGCCGGATCGGCGCGCGACCTCGCGGCGGTGAAGCCGGGCAGCACGGAGGCGATGCGGCTGAAGGCGGCGCTGGTCGAGCGCGGCTGGTGGAGCCAGTATCTCGAGGTCGGCATCGGCCCGGATGCCGAGATCTTCACCAAATGCCAGCCGATGGCCGCGGTCGGCCCCGGGGCGCTGGTCGGCGTGCATCCGGTGAGCCACTGGAGCAACCCGGAGCCGGAGGCGGTGCTGGCGGTGAATGCCCGCGGCGCCATCCTCGGCGCCACGCTCGGCAACGATGTCAACCTCCGCGACATCGAGGGCCGCTCGGCGCTGCTGCTCGGCCGCGCCAAGGACAACAATGCCTCCTGCGCCATCGGGCCGGTGCTGCGGCTCTTCGACGCCGGCTTCTCGCTCGAGGATGTGCACGCCGCCGAGGTCACGCTGACGATCGAGGGCGCCGACGGCTTCCGGCTGGAGGAGCAGGGCGCGGTCGGCGCCATCAGCCGCGAGCTGCGCGACCTCGTCGGCCAGCTCATCGGGCCGCACCACCAGTATCCGGACGGGGCGGTGCTGTTCCTCGGCACGCCCTTCTCGCCGGGCAAGGACCGCGGCGCCCCGGGCCAGGGCTTCACCCACAAGCCGGGCGACCTGGTGCGCATCGCCACGCCGCGGCTCGGCGCGCTGGTCAACGAGGTGGCGCGCACCGATGCCTGCCCGCCCTGGGGCTTCGGCACCGGCGCCCTCCTCGCCAACCTCGCCCAGCGCGGCCTGCCGCGGCGATGAGCGGGGCGGAGGAGCAGGGCACGCTCGACCGCGGCGACGGCACCGCCCTCGCCTGGCGGCGGCGGCGGGGCGCCGGGCCGGGCGTGGTCTTCCTCGGCGGCTTCAACAGCGACATGACCGGCAGCAAGGCCGAGGACCTCTCGGCCTTCTGCGCCGGGCGCGGCAAGGCCTTCCTGCGCTTCGACTACAGCGGCCATGGCACGAGCGGCGGGCGCTTCGTGGACGGCACCATCGGCCGCTGGGCCGCGGATGCGGCGGCGGTGCTGGCGGCGCTGACCGAGGGGCCGCAGATCCTCGTCGGCTCCTCCATGGGCGGCTGGATCGCGCTGCTGCTGGCCCTGCGGCAGCCGCAGCGCGTGGCCGGGCTGGTCGGCATCGCCGCGGCGCCCGACTTCACCACGCGGATCGAGGCGGCGCTGCCGCCCGAGGCGCGCGTGGCGATGGCACGGGAGGGCGTCTGGCACCGGCCGAGCGCCTATGGCGACCCCTACCCCATCACCCGCGCGCTGCTCGAGGAGGGCCGCAACCACCTGCTGTTGCAGGCCGGCGTCCCGCTCGGCATCCCGGTGCGGCTGCTGCAGGGCCAGCGGGACCCGGACGTGCCCTGGGAGCACGCGCTGCGCATCGCCGAGGCCATCGAGGGGCCGGATGTGCAGGTGCTGCTGGTGAAGGATGGCGACCACCGCCTCTCCCGGCCGCAGGACCTGCGGCTGCTGCGGCAGGTGCTGCGGGCGCTGCTGGAGGGCGGGTAGCGGCTGCCTTCAGCCCGCCTCCCCCCGACGGACCGCTCGCCCGACCGGTCTCCGAGACGCCGAAGGGACTCCCCGGGGTCCCCGCAAAGCCGCGAAGCGGTTTTGTGGGAAGTTCAAGCCCCCTCCTCCGCCAGGATCGCCCGCAGCCCCTCGCGGTAGCTCGGATAGCGCCAGGCGAGGCCGAGCGCCGCCTTGGTCGCGGCATTGCCGATGCGGCGGTTCTCCGCCCAGAAGCTCCGCGCCATGGGCGACATCGCCGGCAGCGCCGCGGCGAAATCGACGAGCGGCGGCGGATCGAGGCCGAGCAGCCGCGCCGCCTCCTCCACCACCCGGGCATTCTCCGCCGGCTCGTCATCGGCGAGATGCAGCACCCGCACGCCCGGCCCCGGCGCCTGGCGCAGGGCGGCGAGCACGGCATGGGCGATGTCGTCGCGGTGGATGCGGCCGAAGAGGTGCCCGGGCTTGCCGATCCGCCGCGCCCGGCCGGCGCGGAGGTCGTCGAAGGCGCTGCGGCCGGGGCCGTAGATGCCGGCGGCGCGGAAGAGGTCGAGCGCCCGCCCGGCCGCCGCCGCCCGCCAGGCCTCCTCCGCCGCCAGCCGCCGCCGGCTGCGCGCCTGCCCCGGGGCGGGCGGCGTCGCCTCGTCCACCCAGGCGCCGCCGCGGTCGCCATAGACGCCGGTGGTCGAGACATAGCCGATCCAGCGGAGCGCCGGGGCGGCGCGGATCGCCGCCGCATGCGCCGCCAGCACCGGATCGCCCGCCTCCCCCGGCGCGGCGGTGACGAGAAGATGCGTCGCCGCCGCGATCGCCTCCCCGGCCGCGTCGAAGCCCAGCACGGCGACGCCGGGGGGCGGTGCGGCCCGCGCCGGGTCCCGCGCCGTGCCGGTGACCTGCCAGCCCGCCGCCGCGGCGTCCCGCGCCACGGCGCTGCCGCTGTAGCCGAGGCCGGCGACCACCAGCCTTCCAGGATCGTGTTCCGTCATCCCCCCGATCTGGCGTGGATCGGGGCGCATCGCTAGACTCCCCCGCGTGGTCCGCCCCCGTCCCGTCCTGCTCGGCGCCGTCCTGGCCCTGTTGCTCGCCTTCGGCGGCGGCTTGGTCCTGATCCCGGCCGGCGGCCCCGGGGCCGAGGCGGCGGATGAGGGCCTGCCGCTGCCGCCCGACATCCCGCGCCTGGCCGAGGGGCCGCAATACGAGGAATGCCTCGGCCTGCTGCGCAGCGACCCGGATGGCGCGCTGAGCTTCGCCGAGGGCTGGGAGGGCGCCGGCGGCGGCGAGGGGGCGCGGCACTGCGCGGCGCTGGCCCTGCTGGCGCTGGGCGAGCCGGACCGGGCGGCGGAGCGGCTGGAGGCGCTGGCCCGCAACAGCCAGGGCAGCGCCGCGGCGCGGGCGGCGGTCTTCGCCCAGGCGGTGCAGGGCTGGATGCTGGCCGACCAGGCCGGCCGCGCCTATGCCGCGGCGACCATGGGCCTGACCATCGCGCCGGAGGATACCGGCCTGATGCTGGACCGGGCGGTGGCGCTCGGGACGCTCGGCCGCTACCGCGACGCCCTCGACGACCTGGCGCGGGTGACCCAGGCGGAGCCGGATCGGGCCGAGGCCTGGGTGTTCCAGGCGGCGGCCCTGCGGCACCTCGACCGGCTGCCGGAGGCGGTGGGCGCGGTGGACCGGGCGCTGGCGCTGGCGCCGGACAATGCCGAGGCGCTGCTCGAGCGCGGCATCCTCCGCCAGCTCCGCGGCGATGCGAAGGGCGCGCGGGCTGACTGGCAGCGGGTGATCGCCGTCGCGCCGGACAGCGCCGCGGCCGACCTGGCGCAGCAGAACCTGGCGCTGAACGAGGCCGGCCCGAAGCGGCGGTGAGGGCCAGCGCGCCAGGGGCGCAGGACGCCCGCCGGCCCGGTCGCCGCCCGTCGTCCCGCCATGGCTTTGCCATGGGCAGCGACGCCCCCTTGGACAAGAGGGGACCATGGGGTCCCCGCAAAGCCGCGAAGCGGTTTTGTGGGGAGTTCTTAGAAGTCCAGGTCGTCGTAATGCGCCGGCGGGGTGACGCCGCTGACCCGCTCGGCCAGCAGGGCGCGGAAGCTGGGGCGCGACTTGCAGCGGGCGTACCACTCCTTCGCCGCGTCGTTCAGGCTCCAGTCGATGTCGCCGATATAGTCCAGGGCCGAGAGATGCGCCGCGGCGGCGAAATCGGCCAGGCTGAGCTGCGCCCCGGCCAGCCAGCTCCGCGTCTCCGCCAGCCAGCCGATATAGTCGAGATGCGGCCGCAGGTTCTGGTAGCCGGCGCGGATCGCCGAGGCATCCGGGTTGCCGCGGCCCAGCATGCGCTTCATCTGCTTCTCGAAGAGCAGGTTGCGCGTGACCTCGAGGTTGAACTTGCCGTCGAACCAGGCGACCAGCCGCCGGGTCTCGGCCCGCTCGGCCAGGGTGCGGCCGAGCAGGCCGGTATCCGGATAGGCCTCGTCCAGATACTCGCAGATGGCGTAGCTGTCGGCGATGGCGAGGCCGGTCGGCTCCTGCAGCACCGGGACGGTGCAGGCCGGGTTCATCTCCAGGAATTCGGGCCGCCTCTCCCAGACCCGCTCGACGCGGAGCTCGAAGGGGATGCGCTTCTCCGCCATGGCCAGGCGGACTTTGCGCGCAAAGGGCGAAAGCGGGAGATGATATAGGACACGCACGGATCGGCTTATGCCATCCGGGCGGCGGTGGGGAAAGCGCCGTGACGGCGCTTTCCCCGATTATCGCTACTCGGCGGCGACCGCGGCCGCCTCCTGCATCGGCACCGGCAGGTATTTGGCATATTCCTTCGGCACCACGTGCCAAAAGGCGCCGCGCTCCTGCGACCAGTTGTTCAGGATGCGGGCGGCGAGGCGGGAGCCCGTCTCCTGGGCGTGCCGCTCCACCAGCCGCTTCAGCACCCCCTCCCAATGCGGCGAGGCGAGGCGGGACCAGAGCAGGGTGTCCGGGTTCACCCGCTTCTCGAAGACCTCCTCCGGGTCGTAGAGGAAGGCCATGCCGCCGGTGAAGCCGGCGCCGAAATTGTCGCCGACCTGGCCGAGGATGACCACCGTGCCGCCGGTCATGTACTCGCAACCATTGGCGCCGCAGCCCTCGACCACCGCCGTCGCGCCCGAGTTGCGGACGGCGAAGCGCTCCCCGGCCTGGCCGCCGGCGAAGAGCTCGCCCGCCGTCGCGCCATAGAGGCAGGTGTTGCCGATGATGGCGTTCTCGTTCCAGACCAGGGTGGAGGAGGGCGCCGGGCGGACCACGATGCTCGCCCCCGAGAGGCCCTTGCCGACATAGTCGTTGGCGTCGCCGAAGACCTCGAGCTTGAGGCCCTGGACGGCGAAGGCGCCGAGCGACTGGCCGGCGGTGCCGCGGAGCCGCACCGCCAGATGGCCCGGCTGCAGCCCGGACATGCCGAATTTCCGGGTGATCTTGCTGCTGATCTTGGTGCCGATCGCCCGGTGGGTGTTCCGGATGTTGTAGGCGAGCTGCATCTTCTCGCCGCGCTCGAACAGCGCCGCGGCGTCGCGGATCATGTCGGCGTCTAGCGTCTCCGGCACCTCGTTGCGGCCCTCCAGCGTGCAATAGGCGGCATGCGGGCCGGCATCGGCCTGGACCAGGAGGGGGTTCAGGTCGAGGTCGTCGAGATCCTCCGAGCCGCGGCTGACCTGCTTCAGCAGGTCGGTGCGGCCGATCACGTCGGTCAGCTTGCGGTAGCCGAGCCGGGCGAGGATCTCCCGCACCTCCTCGGCGACGAATGAGAAGAGGTTGATCACCTTCTCCGGGCTGCCGGCGAATTTCTCCCGCAGCGTCTCGTCCTGGGTGCAGACGCCGACCGGGCAGGTGTTGCTGTGGCACTGCCGGACCATGATGCAGCCCATGGCGACCAGGGAGGCGGTGCCGATGCCGAACTCCTCGGCGCCGAGCATGGCGGCGATGACCACGTCGCGCCCGGTCTTGATGCCGCCATCGGTCCGCAGCTTCACCCGGTGGCGCAGCCGGTTGAGCTGCAGCACCTGATGCGTCTCCGACAGCCCCATCTCCCAGGGCAGGCCGGCATACTTGATGGAGGAGACGGGCGAGGCGCCGGTGCCGCCGGAATGGCCGGAGACCAGGATCGCATCCGCCTTCGCCTTGGCGACGCCGGCGGCGATGGTGCCGATGCCGGAGCGGCTCACCAGCTTCACGCAGACCGAGGCCTCGGGGTTGATCTGCTTCAGGTCGTAGATGAGCTGCGCCAGGTCCTCGATCGAGTAGATGTCGTGGTGCGGCGGCGGCGAGATCAGCGTCACCCCCGGCGTCGCGTGCCGCAGCCGGGCGATCAGCCCGGTGACCTTGAAGCCCGGGAGCTGGCCGCCCTCGCCGGGCTTGGCGCCCTGCGCGACCTTGATCTCGATCTCCTTGCAGTTGTTCAGGTACTCGGCGGTGACGCCGAAGCGGCCCGAGGCGATCTGCTTGATGGCGCTGTTGGCGTTGTCGCCGTTGCCGCGCGGCTTCGCCCGCGCCGGATCCTCGCCGCCCTCGCCGGAATCCGAGCGGGCGCCGATGCGGTTCATGGCGATGGAGAGCGTCTCATGCGCCTCCGGGCTCAGCGCCCCGAGGGAGATGCCGGGCGCGACGAGGCGCTTGCGGATCTCGGTGATGCTCTCCACCTCCTCGAGCGGGATCGGCGTCGCCGCCTCGGTGCGGAAGTCGAGCAGGTCGCGCAGCGCCACGGGCGGGAGCTTGCGCACCGCCTCGGAGTAGCGCTTGAAGGTCTGGTAGCTGTCGGTCTCCACCGCCTTCTGCAGGGTGTGGATGAGGCCGCCGTCGAAGGCGTGGCTCTCGCCCCGGAGGCGCCGCTTGTAGAGGCCGCCGACCGGCAGCGTCACCGCATCGGCGTCCCAGGCGGTGCGGTGCAGCGCCAGCACGCGCCGCGCGATGCCCTGCAGGCCGATGCCGGAGATGCGCGACGGGATGCCGGGGAAGAACTCGGCGACCAGGGCGCGGGAGAGGCCGATGGTCTCGAAATTCATGCCGCCGCGGTAGCTGGAGAGGACGGAGATGCCGATCTTCGACATCACCTTCAGCAGCCCCTTGTCCACCGCCTTCTTGTAGCGGGCGACGCAGTCGGCGAGCTTCAGCTCGCCGAACAGCCCGCGCCGGTGGCGGTCGGCGATGCTCTCCTGCGCCAGATAGGCGTTCACCGTGGTGGCGCCGGCGCCGATCAGCACCGCGAAATAGTGCACGTCGACGCATTCGGCGGTGCGGACATTGAGGCTGGTGAAGGTCCGCAGCGAGGTCTTCACCAGATGCGAGTGGACGCCGCCGACGGCCAGGATCATCGGGATCGGCGCCCGCTCCGGCCCCTGGTGCTCGTCGGTCAGGATCACATGCGCGCAGCCGCTGCGCACGCCCTCCTCCGCCTCGTGGCGGATGCGCTCCAGCGCCCGGCGCAGCCCGGCCGCGCCCTCCGCGGCCGGCCAGGTGCAGTCCACCTCATGCGCGGTGGCGCCCATGTAGTGCCGCATGCCGGCGAACTCGGCGTTGGAGAGCACCGGGCTGTCCAGCATCAGCATGTCGCACTGGGTCGGGTCCTCGTCGAGGATGTTCCCGAGATTGCCGAGCCGGGTCTTCAGCGTCATCACCCGCGTCTCGCGCAGGCTGTCGATCGGCGGGTTGGTGACCTGGCTGAAGGTCTGGCGGAAATAGTGGTGCAGCCCACGATACTGGCCGGAGAGCACGGCGATCGGCGTGTCGTCGCCCATGGAGCCGATGGCCTCGGCCGCCTCCTCCACCATCGGGTGCAGGATGGTCTCCAGCTCCTCCAGCGTGTAGCCGACGGCGAGCTGGCGCCGCCGCAGCTCCTCGCCCTGGATGTGCACCGGCTCGCCCTGCTCGGCGCGCACGATGCCGTCGATGCGGATCGTGCGGTTGGTCCAGTCGCCGAAGGGATGGCGGGCGGCCAGCATGTCCTTCAGCGCCGCGTCGGTGTAGAAGCGGCCGTCGCTGAGGTCGACGCCGATGCACTGGCCCGGGCCGACGCGGCCCTTGGCGACGATCGCCTCCTCCGGCAGCTTCACCATGCCGGTCTCCGAGCCGACGATGAGCAGCCCGTCCGCGGTCTCGGTGTAGCGCAGCGGCCGCAGCCCGTTGCGGTCGAGCCCGGCGACCACCCAGCGGCCATCGGTGCCGCAGATGGCGGCCGGGCCGTCCCAGGGCTCCATCACCGCGTTGCAGTAGAGGAAGAACTCGCGGTGCGATTCCGGCATGGTGGCGTTGTTGCCGATGCTCTCGGGGATGAGCATGGCCTTGGCCATCGGCGCGTCGCGGCCGCCGCGCACCAGCAGCTCGAAGACGTTGTCGAGCGTCGCGGTGTCGGAGCCGCCGGCCTGCACCACCGGCTTGATGTCCTCGAGATAGGGGTCGAGGAGGGCGTGGGAGAGCCGCGTCTCGTGGCTCTTCATCCAGTTGGCGTTGCCGTGGACGGTGTTGATCTCGCCGTTATGGGCGATGGTGCGGAAGGGCTGCGCCAGCCGCCAGGTGGGGAAGGTGTTGGTGCTGTAGCGCTGGTGGTAGATGGCGAAGCGGCTGACGAAGCGCTCGTCGAGCAGGTCCGGGTAGAACTCGGTCAGGTGCTCGGCGAGGAACATCCCCTTGTAGATGAGCGAGCGGGAGGAGAGCGAGCAGAGGTAGAGCTCGGGGATCTGCGAGGCGATGGTCTGCTTCTCGATCCGCCGGCGGATGACGTAGAGGTCGCGCTCGTAGACCTCGGCCTCGCGCTGCTCCGGGTCGTAGACCAGGATCTGCTCGATCTCCGGCCGGGTGGCGTTGGCCTTCTCGCCGATGCAGGCGACGTTGATCGGCACCTGGCGCCAGGAATAGATGGCGTAGCCGGCGGCGAGGATCTCGGTCTCGACGATCTGCCGGCAGCGCTCCTGCGCACCGAGGTCGCTCTTCGGCAGGAAGACCATGCCGACCGCGATGCGGCCCGGGCGCAGCCGGTCGCCGCCGCGCTGCACCACCTCGGCGAAGAAGTCCTGCGGGATCTCGATATGGATGCCGGCGCCGTCGCCGGTCTTGCCGTCGGCATCGACGGCGCCGCGGTGCCAGACCGCCTTCAGCGCGTCGATGCCGGCCTTGACTACCTGGCGGCGCGGCTTGCCGTCGAGCGCGGCGACGAGGCCGACGCCGCAGGCATCGTGCTCGGTCAGGTCGAGCTGCGCCGCATCGGCCAGTCGGGCGGCCTCGGCGGGGAAGCGGGCGGCGAATTCGGTGGCGCTCATGACGATACGCTCCCTACACGGATCTAGAGATTGAGGCCGCGGGCGCGCAGCGCCTCGCGGTGCTTGGCCAGGGCGGCGGCGGCGACGCGCGCGCCCCAGGCCTGGCCGAAGCGCATCGATTCGGCGAAGACCTCGGGCATCAGCCCGCGCAGCTTCGCCCCGACCAGGGTGGCGTAGAACTCGGCGACCTGCCGCATCTCCGCGGGCGTCAGCCGCCCGGCATAGATGGCCGCCGTCGCCTCCACCACCTCGCCGGCCCGGGCGCGGAATTCGGGCATGACGAACTCGTCGACCAGCGACGCCACCTGCGCCTCGGGCAGCCGCGGCGCCTGCTGGCGCAGCGCCGCGATCATCGGCGCGCGCATCTGGCCGATCATGTCCTCGACCTGCCCCTGCAGGCCGAGCGAGGCGACGAGGCCGCGCGCCGCGGCGAGGGCCTGCGCCGAGCCGGCCCCGTCCGTCCTGGCCTCCTCCGCGCGCGCGGGCATGGTGGCCAGCAGCGCGGCGCAGGCGAGGGCGGGGAGGAGCCGCCGCGGCCTCATTCCGCCGCCACGGCGAGCTTGCCGCCAGCCTTGGCCCGCACATAGGCGTCGATCTGGTCGGCGGCGTCGCGGCCGTCGCGGATCGCCCAGACCACCAGCGAGGCGCCGCGCACGATGTCGCCGCCGGCGAAGACGCCGGGCAGTTCGGTCATCATGGTGCGGTGATGCACCTTCAGCGTGCCCCAGCGCGTCACCGGCAGGCCCGGCTCCTCGAAGGCGCGCGGCAGGTCCTCGGGGTCGAAGCCGAGCGCCTTGATGGCGAGGTCGCAGGGGATGGTGAAGGCGCTGCCCGGGATCGGCGCCACCTGCTGCCGGCCCGTCGCGTCCGGCAGGCCGAGATGCATGCGGGTGGCGCGCAGGCCGGTGACCGCGCCCTCGCCGAGGAAGGCGTCGGGCGCCGCCAGCCAGGCGAAGTCCACGCCCTCCTCCTCGGCATTCTTCACCTCGCGCATGGAGCCCGGCATGTTGGCCTTGTCGCGCCGGTAGAGGCAGGTGACGGCCGTCGCGCCCTGGCGCACGGCGGTGCGCACGCAATCCATGGCGGTGTCGCCGCCGCCAACGACGACCACGCGCTTGCCCTTGGCGTCCAGCGCGCCGGAGGCGAATTCCGGCACCGGGTCGTCGAGGTTGGACCGGTTGGAGGCGGTGAGATAGGCGAGCGCCGGGACGATGCCGGAGAGCTCGCTGCCGGGGCAGTCGATGTCGCGCGCCTTGTAGACGCCGGTGGCGATGAAGACCGCGTCATGCCGCTCGCGCAGCGTGGCGAGGGAGATGTCCTGGCCGACGGCGCAGTTCAGGTGGAACTGGATGCCGCCCTGCTCGAATTGCTGCCAGCGGCGCAGCACCACCGCCTTGTCCAGCTTGAAGTTCGGGATGCCGTAGATCATCAGGCCGCCGACGCGGTCATAGCGGTCGTAGACATGCACCTGGTAGCCGCGCAGGCGCAGCCGCTCGGCGGCGGCGAGGCCGGCCGGGCCGGCGCCGATGATGCCGACGCTCTGCGCCAGCTCGGCGCGCGGCCGCGGCGGCTTCACCCAGCCCCGCTCCCAGGCGGTGTCGGTGATGAAGCGCTCGACCGCGCCGATGGTGACGCTCTCGAACCCCTTCTCGATGACGCAGTTGCCCTCGCAGAGCCGGTCCTGCGGGCAGATGCGGCCGCAGATCTCGGGGAAGGTGTTGGTCGCGGCGGAGACCTCGTAGGCCTCCTCGAGCCGGCCCTCGGCGGTCAGCTTCAGCCAGTCGGGGATGTTGTTGTTCAGCGGGCAGTGCACCGAGCAGAAGGGCACGCCGCACTGGCTGCAGCGGCTGGCCTGCTGCGGCGCGGAGGCGGTGTCGAACTGCTCGTAGCGGTAGATCTCGCCGAAATCCGACCGGCGGGCCGCGACGTCGCGCTTCTCCGGCTGGGCCTGGGAGAGTCGCACGAATTGCAGCATCCGTTCGGCCATGGCGCGGTCCTTGCATGCACATGAAACGGGCAGACGCGGATAGGCGCCCCGGACCCTGCCCCGGACACGCGCACCCCGCCGCCCTTTGCGGCGTTGTGCGCAGCAATAGGGCCATGGAACGGGGGAGGCGAGTCCTTTTTCGATGTAAGGACAGAAAAGCTGCCCTATTTTTTTGGAATCGCCTTACCCGACTCTGAATGCTGCCGCATGCCCGCGCTTTATTGGTCCGAATCGGACCTTTCAGCCGGCGAGCGCCGGCCGCCGCCCGCCGCCCGGCCGGAACCGCGCGAGATAGGCCGGCACCACCGCCTCGACCGATTTCGGCGTGATGCCGAGGTCCGCCAGCCCCGGCGCCCCGGCGGCGGCCACATTGTCCTGCCCCAGCATCAGCAGCTGGTCGCGGGTGAGCGGCGGGGTGGGCAGCAGCTCGCCGAGCCGCGCCTGCAGCCGCGCCAGCCCCATCGGCATGTCCCACAGCCGCCGGCGATGGCCGGTGACGTCCAGCACCAGGCGCAGCAGGTCGCGGAAGCGCATCACCCGCGGCCCGCCCAGCTCGTAGGTGCGCCCGGGCGCGTCCTCGCGCAGCGCCGCCGCCAGCACCGCCTCCGCCACGTCCCCGACATAGACCGGCTGGAAGCGCGTATCCCCGGCGATCACCGGCATCACCGGCAGCATCCGCGCCAGGCCGGCGAAGCGGTTGAAGAGCTGGTCCTCCGGCCCGAAGACGAGCGAGGGCCGCAGGATCACCGCCTTCGGGAAGGCGGCGCGCACCGCCGCCTCGCCCTCGCCCTTGCTCCGCCCATAGGCCGAGGGGCTGGCCCGGTCGGCGCCGATCGCCGAGACATGCACCAGCCGCTCCGCCCCCGCCTCGGCGGCGAGCCGCGCGACGGTGCCGGCGCCCTCGGCCTGCAGCCGGCGGAAATCCCCGGCCTGCCGCTCGTGCAGGATGCCGACCAGGTTCACCACCAGATCCGCCCCGGCCACCGCCCGGCCGACGGCGCCGGCATCGGCGACGCTCGCCGCGAGCGGGACGATCTGCCCGACGCGCCCCTGGGTCTGCAGGAAGCGGGCGCCGGCCGGGTCGGTGACCGCGATGCGCACCACGTAATCCTCCTGCGCCAGCCGCCGCACGACGTAGCGGCCGAGGAAGCCCGAGCCCCCGAAGACCGTGGCGACCTTGCGTACCGTGCTTGCGCGCATGCTGGCTGGGCTCCCCGAGAGATCCGCACCGGCCGCGGCGATGCGCCCTCCGTGAACGCAGCGCCGCGGCCATCCGTTGGTTGCGGGGCGGCGCGCCCCGGGCCGCCCCGGCCCGCGCGCGTCGCCCCGGCCGGCGCGGCCGCGCCCCGCGACCGCCGCCCGACCGTTGCGGGCCGACGATATGGCCGCCCCCCCCTTGTCGCCAAGCCGTCGCCCCCGCCGCCAGTTTCGCCGCCGAGGCCGCTTGACGCTCCCCCGGCCGCGGCTCTATGTCCGCGCTCCCGGCGGGCACCGCCCCGTCGGCTCCGCACCCTGTGCCCAGGTGGTGGAATTGGTAGACGCGCTGGCTTCAGGTGCCAGTGACCGCAAGGTCGTGAAGGTTCGAGTCCTTTCCTGGGCACCACTTCCCTCGGCGGGCCGCTTCCCGCGGCGCGGAAGTCTCCGCCGGCGACGGCCCCGCTGACCACCTCTGGGGCCCCGTGCGAACCATCCTCTTCTCGCGCGGCGCCCCTTCAGGGAGCCCCGCCGTGATCCATCTGCACCGGCACGACCTGCCCGATGGCCTGACCCTCGGCCCGGTGGTGGCGATCGACACCGAGACGATGGGCCTCAACCCCCATCGCGACCGGCTCTGCCTGGTGCAGCTCTCGGCCGGCGACGGCGACGCGCATCTGGTGCAGATCGTCCCGCCCGCCCTGGGCGGCCACGGCGCCGACTGCCCCAACCTGAAGCGGCTGCTCGCCGATCCGGCGGTGACCAAGCTGTTCCACTTCGCCCGCTTCGATTGCGCCGCGCTGCAGCTGCATCTCGGCGTCACCGTGGCGCCGGTGATCTGCACCAAGGTCGCCGCCAAGCTGGTCCGCACCTTCACCGACCGGCACGGGCTGAAGGATCTCTGCCGGGAGCTGCTCGGGGTCGAGATCTCCAAGCAGCAGCAGAGCTCGGACTGGGGGGCGCCCGAGCTCAGCCCCGAGCAGCTCGCCTATGCCGCCTCGGACGTGCTGCACCTGCATGCGCTCTGGGCGCGGCTCGAGGGGCTGCTGCGGCGCGAGGGGCGGCTGGCGCTGGCCGAGGCCTGCTTCCGCTTCCTGCCCACGCGCGGCGCGCTCGACCTCCTCGGCTACGACGAGCCCGACCTCTTCGCCCACTGAGGCCGCCCGCCGGCCTTCCGGCGGGCCACCCGGCCCGGGCCGGCCTTGGCATGATTCTTGTTCGATACGGGGACGGCTCATTGACCCCTGCCGCGCCACGCCCCATACATCGCGACGTGGACCCGATGCCTCGCGCCCCCCTGCCGATCCATGACCATCGCGCCGGGGGCCCGCCCCGGCCGGGGAGGCCCGGCTGCCGGTGATGCAGGACCACGCTCCGCCGGCCACGGCCCCGCGGCCGCCCGCATCGCCGCGCCACATCCCGCCGCCGACGCGGCTGCGCCGGGCGCCGACCGTCGGCCAGATGGCGCGGCGGCGCTTCCTCGTCGCCTGGACCAAGCGCCTGCTGCCGCTGCTGGCCCTCGGCCTGCTCGGCGCCGTCGCCTTCTGGCCGGAGATCGAGGGCACCGAGGAGCGCGCCCGCGTCGCCTTCCGCCGCACCATGCAGCCGCGCGCCGAGGCGCTGCGCGTGGTCAACCCGCGCTACCAGGGAATCGACGAGCTGAACCGCCCCTTCACCCTCACCGCCCGCGTCGGCCAACAGGAAGGCGCGGACGAGATCCTCAACCTCGACGCGCCGAAGGGCGACATCGTCATGGGCGACGGCGCCTGGATCTATGTCCAGGCCCGGACCGGCCGCTACGACAAGCCGGCCGGGCGGCTCGACCTCGCCGGCGACGTCACGATCTACCACGACAACGGCACGATGCTGCTGACCGAGCGGGCCACGGTGATGCTGGACCAGGGCAGCGCCAGCGGCGACGCCCCGGTGGCGGCGCAGGGCGGCTTCGGCACCCTGACCTCGGAGGGCTTCGAGCTGACGGATCGCGGCGCGGTGGTGGTCTTCACCGGCCAGGCGCATGCGGTGCTGGAGGGCGGCCGATGAGCCGCCGCGCCCCCCTGCCCTCCCGGCTGCCCGCCGCCCTGCTGCTCGCCCTCCTCGCCGGGCCCGCCGCGGCGCAGGGCATCGACCTCTCCCAGGGCGGGCCGGTCGATGTCACCGCCCGCGACGGCATCGAGTGGCGCCAGGCCGACCAGGTGGTGATCGCCCGCGGCAATGCCCGCGCCATCCGCGGCGGCGTCACGGTCGATGCCGACCGGCTGCTCGCCCGCTACCGCCCCGCCGGCGGCGGCGCGGCGGCCGAGGCCGGCGCCGGGGCGGGCGCGCCGCCGGCCACGGCGACCAGCACCGCCGACCCGATGGCGCCCGGCGGCAGCAACGAGATCTGGCGGCTGGAGGCGGAGGGGCATGTGGTCATTCGCACCGCCACCGACACCGCCCGCGGCGACCGCGCCGTCTACGACATCGACCAGGCGGTGCTGGTGCTGACCGGCCGCGACCTCTCGCTCACCACCCAGACCCAGGTGATCACCGCCCGCGACAGCCTGGAATACTGGTCGCAGAAGCGCATGGCCGTGGCCCGCGGCGGCGCGGTGGTGGTCGAGCCGGCGGAGAACCGCCGCATCACCGCCGACACCCTGGTCGCCTATTTCCTCGAGGGGCCCGGCGAGACCGCCGCGCCGCCGCCGCCGAAGCCGGCCCTCGCCCCCGGCGAGAAGGAGCCGCCCGGCGCCGGCCGCATGGACCGGGTCGAGGCCTATGGCAATGTCGAGATCCGCACCGCGACCGAGGTGGTCCGCGGCGACCGCGGCGTCTACAGCGCCCAGACGGGCATGGCGCGGCTGCTCGGCGATGTCCGCATCACCCGCGGCGACAACCAGGTGAATGGGCGGGAGGCGATCGTGAACATGCGCACCGGCGTCGCCCGGCTGGTCTCCTCGCCCGGCGCCCGGGTGCAGGGGCTGATCGTGCCGAACCAGAAGGAGGAGGGCGCCGGCCCGAAGCCGCAGCCGGGCGCCCAGCCGGCGCCCCAGGCGGGCAGCCAACCGGGCGGCCAACCGGGCGGCCAACCGGGGAGCCAGCCGGGCATGAGGATCGGTCGATGAACGAGGCCTCCCCGGCGCCGCTGCTGAAATCCGTCCCCGGCGAGGGCGGGCTCGCCGCCTATGGCCTCGGCAAGCGCTACCGCAAGCGCCCGGTGGTGCGGAACGCCTCCATCCATCTCCGCCGCGGCGAGGTGGTCGGGCTGCTCGGCCCCAACGGCGCCGGCAAGACCACGACCTTCTACATGATCACCGGCCTGGTGCAGCCCGATGAGGGGCAGGTGGTGATGGACGGGCACGACGTGACGCACCTGCCGATGTACCGCCGCGCCCGGCTCGGCCTCGGCTACCTGCCGCAGGAGGCCTCGATCTTCCGCGGGCTCTCGGTCGAGGACAACATCCGCGCCGCGCTCGAGGTGGTGGAGCCGGTGCGCGACCGGCGGGAGCAGATGCTGGACGCGCTGCTGGCCGAGTTCGGCATCGCGCATCTCCGCCGCGCCCCGGCGCTGGCCCTCTCGGGCGGCGAGCGGCGGCGCTGCGAGATCGCCCGGGCGCTCGCCACTCACCCTTCCTACATCCTTCTCGACGAACCTCTGGCCGGCATCGACCCGATCGCCGTCGGGGAGATCCGGGACCTGGTCAAACACCTGAAGGACCGCGGGATCGGCGTGCTGATCACCGACCACAACGTGCGCGAGACGCTCGAGATCATCGACCGCGCCTATATCCTGCACGACGGCCAGGTGCTGATGGAGGGCGCGCCGCGCGACATCGTGGCACATGAGGGCGTCCGCCGCGTCTATCTCGGCGAGAGGTTTAGTCTTTGATCGCGCCATGCACCTAGCCGCCACACCAACCCTAGACCATGATCCGTTCACCCGGGTTCACGGACCATGGTCTAGCGCGTTGTTTGGTCGCGTGATTCACGCCTTCGGCGTTGCCACCTCAGGCGATCACGCTCTAGGTGCATGGCGCGTGCGCGGCGCCAGGCGCCGCGGAGACGCCGCGTGAGCCTGGCGCCGCGGCTGGACCTGCGGCAGTCGCAGTCGCTGGTGATGACGCCGCAGCTGCGGCAGGCGATCAAGCTGCTGCAATCCTCGAACATGGAGGTCACCGCCTTCGTCGAGGAGGAGCTGGAGCGCAACCCGCTGCTCGAGCGCGACGAGCGGCCGCTGCCCGGGCCGGACGATGGCCACCGCGTCGATCCGCTGCCGCCCGCCCCCGCGGCGCCGGATTCGCATGCCGCCGCCACTTCCGATGTCCTGCCGCAGGAGCAGGCCGGCCCGCTCGATGCCGAGTGGGACAATGTCTACGACGCCGGCGGCGGCTACGAATCCCCCTATGGCCGCGGCGGCCGCGCCGATTTCGCCGAGGACCTCTCGGGCATCGAGGACATCGCCGCGGCCGGCCGCACCCTGCGCGAGCATCTCGGCGAGCAGGTGCGCCTCGCCTTCGCCGATCCCGCCGACCGGCTGATCGCGGCGCAGATGATCGCGCTGCTCGATCCCGCCGGCCGGCTGCCGGTCGAGGACGCGGCGATCGCCGCGGCGCTCGGCTGCGAGGTGGCGCGGGTCGCCGCGGTGCGGGCGCGGATGCTGCGCTTCGAGCCGACCGGGATGTTCGCGCGCCATCTCGGCGAGTGCCTCGCGGCGCAGCTCGCCGAGCGGAACCGGCTCGACCCGGCGATGCAGGCGCTGCTCGACCACCTGGAGATGCTGGCGCGGCGCGACCGGGCCGGGCTGATGCAGGTCTGCGGCGTCGATGCCGAGGACCTCGCCGAGATGATCGCCGAGATCCGGCGGCTCGATCCCAAGCCGGGCGCGAGCTTCGACGCGTCGCCGGCGCCGGCCGTGGTGCCGGACGTGCTGATGCGCCGCGCCGAGGATGGCGGCTGGATCCTGGAGCTGAACCCGGAGACGCTGCCGCGCGTGCTGGTCAACCGCGGCTTCTACGCGCGCTGCCAGGTCTCGGCCCGCAGCAAGGATGACCGCGTCTTCCTCGCCGAGCGGCTGCAGAGCGCCAATTGGCTGCTGAAGAGCCTGGAGCAGCGCGCCAACACCATCATCAAGGTGGCGCAGGAGATCGTCCGCCGGCAGGACGCCTTCTTCCACCACGGCGTCGAGCATCTCCGCCCGCTCATCCTCCGCGACATCGCCGAGGAGGTGCAGATGCACGAGAGTACGGTCAGCCGCGTCACCGCCAACAAGTACATCGCCACGCCGCGCGGCACCTTCGAGCTGAAATACTTCTTCACCACCGCCATCGCCGGCACCCAGGGCGGCGAGCAGCACAGCGCCGAGGCGGTGCGCTGGCGGATCCGCGCCATGATCGCGGCGGAGGATCCGGACGCAGTACTCTCGGATGATGCGATCGTGGAGAAATTACGCCAGGAAGGCGTGGACATCGCCCGCCGAACCGTGGCCAAATATCGGGAAGCGCTGCGCATTCCCTCCTCGGTGCAGCGCAAGAGGGAGAAGGCCGTCCCGGCCTGATCCAGCCCCCGGCCAGGCTGGCAATGGCAGCCGGGCGGCACGCAAGCACGGCGCGCCTCCGCGCCGCGGCAAGCCGCGCCGGGCGGCCTCCTTCCTGGGCAAAGGAGGGATCGGGAAAGGAGGGTTTGCCCGCATGCATATCACCGTCGCCGGCAAGCAGGTCGAAACCGGGGAAGCGTTGCAGACGCATGTCCGGGAGGGCCTGGCCGCCATCGCGCGCAAGTATTTCGATCATGCGCTCGAGGCGAACGTGACCTTCCGGCGGGATGCGACCAAGGGCAAGCAGGGCGCCTTCTTCACCTGCGACATCAACCTCAAGGCCGGGCGCAACCTGTTCATGCGCGGCGAGGGCGAGGGCCCCGACGCGCACCGGGCCTTCGAGGTGGCGGCCGACCATGTCGCCAAGCGCCTGCGCCGCTACCGCCGCCGGGTGAACGAGCATGCCCGCAGCCTGGCCGAGGTGCGGCAGAGCGAGGCGGAGACGGCGACGCAATACGTGCTGCAGCCGGAGGAGGAGGCCGAGGGTGCGGCGGAGGCCGCGCCGCAGGCGGCGCAGGACGGCAACGGCATCGACCACGGCGTGATCGTCGCCGAGCAGGTGACGGAGATCGCCCGCCTCTCGGTGAGCGAGGCGGTGATGCGGCTCGACCTCACCCAGCAGACGGTGCTGATGTTCCGCAACACCCGCTCGGGCGCGCTGAACGTGGTCTATCGCCGCCAGGATGGCTGCGTCGGCTGGATCGACGCGCCGACCTAGGGCGCTTCCCGCGAACACCGGTTCACGGGAAGTGCCCTAGGTCAATGTTTCCAGAGCATCTTCACCCGATCAGGTGAGTCCACCTGATCGGGATCCGCTCCAGCCTTGGTGACTTACCTCGTTGCCCTGCCGCGGCTTGCCACGGCAGGCTGTGGCGCCCCTCGGGGAAGGCAGGGAGTCTCCGGGGGACCCGCGAAGCCGCGCAACGGCTTCGCGGGCAATCCCCTAGTGCACCAGCGCCGGCGCCAGCTCGTGCTGCAGGATGGCGGCGATCGCCAGATCCTCGCTCGGCGCGGCGCCGATCGGGGTGCCGTCCGCGGCATGGATGGCGATGGCCCGCTCGCCGTTCACCAGCACCGGGCGCAGATAGGCGATCTCGCCGGCGCCGAAGCGCTGCCAGTCGGCGACCGAGAGCTGCCGCAGGGACAGGGCGGCCGCGGAGGGCTCGGCGGAGGCGTGGGAGGTGTTGCTGCTCTTCATTGCGAGAATTCTCCTTCCGGCATGGCCGAAGCCCATGCGGCCCGGAGCGACCGACTCTCCCATAGCGCCGCGATGCACGCCGGGTTCGCCGGGGTCGTCCCGGATGATGTGACGATGCGCCGCCGATCAGCCGCGGCTGGCGCGTCCTTCGAGGATGGCTCCGCCGACAGCGGCCCTGGCGGTGCCGCCGGCGCCGTTGACCCGGGTGACGCCGCTGGCGCCGAGGCCCGGCGTGCCGCCTCCCGCGCCGCTTCCGGAGAAGCTACCGCCGGCGCTGCCGCCGATCGGGATGGTCTTCACCCGCACCTCCGGCTGCGGCCGGCGCAGATCCACGTGCAGCAGGCCGTTGTCGAGCCAGGCCCCCTCCACCTCGATCCCCTCGGCGAGGACGAAGGCGCGCTGGAACTGCCGCGCGGCGATGCCGCGATGCAGGAAGACGCGCCCCTCGCTGTCGTCCTTCTGACGGCCGCGGATCACGAGCTGGTTGTCCTCCTGCGTGATCTGCAGGTCCTCCATCGCGAAGCCGGCGACGGCGAGGGTGATGCGCAGCCGGCTGTCGCCGGTCTGCTCGATATTGTAGGGGGGGTAGCCATCGGCGCTCTTGGCGACCCGGTCGAGCATCTGCTCGAGATGATCGAAACCGAGGAACAGCGGCGATCCGAAGACCGAGGGACGCGACACGGTGGCCTCCTCATGCGGAGCGAAGCGGCAGGGCGGGCCCGAAGCACCCGTCCAGGGCTGCAATGTCGGCAGGCGGGCCGGCCGTTGCAAGGGGGTCACGCAGGGGCTACCTCCCGGGCAATCCTCCTCCGCCCGAGGTGACATTCTTCCCTGGCGCCGCTCCCTGCCCGGCGCCCCAGGTGCTCCAGCCGATGTCCGACGCCGACCTCCTGCCCATCCTCCTGGTGCCCGACCCGCGGCTGCGGACCAAGGCCCGCCCGGTCGGCCCCGGCGATGCCGATGCCGTCCGCGCCCTCGCCCCGCGCATGCTGGAGGCCATGTACAAGGCCCCGGGCATCGGTCTCGCCGCGCCGCAGGTGGGGGAGCTGCTGCGGATGTTCGTGGTCGACCTGCAGAAGGACGACGCGCCGGCGCCGATGGTGCTGGTGAATCCCGAGATCGTCGCCCTGTCCGAGGAGCAGGCGGTGCGGGAGGAGGGCTGCCTCTCCCTCCCCGGCCAGTATGCCGAGGTGACGCGGCCGGCCCGGGTGAAGATGCGCTACCACGACCTCGCCGGCGCGAAGCGGGAGATCGAGGCCGAGGGCCTGCTCGCCACCTGCCTGCAGCATGAATATGACCATCTCGACGGCGTGCTCTTCGTCGACCATCTGAGCCCGCTCAAGCGCAACATGCTCCTCCGCAAGCTGGCCAAGGAGCTGAAGGCGAAGACCCGGGCGTGAGCGCCCCCTTGCGCCTCGCCTTCATGGGCAGCCCGGATTTCGCCGTGCCGGCGCTGCGCGCCCTGCATGGCGCCGGGCACGCCATCGCCGCGGTCTATTGCCAGCCGCCGCGGCCGGCCGGGCGGGGGCAGAAGGACACCCCCTGCCCGGTGCACCGCGCCGCCCTCGAACTCGGCCTGCCGGTGCGCATCCCGGCCCGGCTGCGCCGCGACGCCGAGGCGCAGGCCGCCTTCGCCGCGCTCGACCTCGATGCTGCCGTGGTCGCCGCCTATGGGCTGATCCTGCCGCCCGCCATGCTGGCGGCGCCGCGGCGCGGCTGCCTCAACATCCATGCCTCGCTGCTGCCGCGCTGGCGCGGCGCGGCGCCGATCCAGGCGGCGATCCTCGCCGGCGATGCCGAGAGCGGCGTGACCATCATGCAGATGGAGGAGGGGCTGGACACCGGCCCGATGCTGCTGCGGGAGGCGGTGCCGATCGGGCCGCGCCTGACGACGCCGGCGCTGCACGACGCCCTGGCCGAGGCCGGCGCGGCGCTGATCCTGCGCGCCCTGGCCGAGGCGCCGGTGCCGGTGCCGCAGCCGGAGGCGGGCGTCACCTATGCGCCGAAGCTCAGCAAGGCGGATGCGCCGCTGGACTGGGGGCACGCCGCCGCCGCGCTCGACCGCCGCGTGCGCGCCCTCAACCCCTGGCCCGGCACCGTGTTTCGCCATGCCGGCGAGGCGATCCGGGTGCTGGAGGCCGAGGCCCTGCCCGGCCCCGCCGGGGCGGCCCCCGGCACGGTGCTGGACGCGGCGCCCAGCATCGCCTGCGGCGAGGGCGCGCTGCGGCTGCTGCGGCTGCAGCGTCCGGGCCGGGCGCCGCTGCCGGCCGAGGCCTTCCTGCGCGGCTTCCCGCTGCCGCCGGGCACGGTGCTGCAGGGCGGCTGACGCGCGGCGGATGCCCCTCTACGCCCTCACCCTCGAATATCATGGCGGCGGCTTCGTCGGCTGGCAGCGGCAGGAGAACGGGCTCTCCGTGCAGCAGGTGATCGAGGCGGCGGCGGCACGGCTGAACGGCGGCACCCCGCCCACCGCCATCGCCGCCGGCCGCACCGATGCCGGCGTGCATGCCGAGGGGCAGGTGGTGCAGCTTGCCCTGGAGCGGGAGATCGACCCGGCGCGGCTGCGCGAGGCGCTGGATTTCCACACCCGGCCGCATCCCGTCGCGGTGCGGCGGGCGGCGCTGGCACCCCCGGGCTGGCATGCCCGCTTCTCGGCCCGCCACCGCGCCTATCGCTACCGCATCCTCAACCGCCGCGCCCGGCCGGCGCTGGAGGAGGGGCTGGTCTGGCATGTGAAGGCGCCGCTCGATGCCGCGGCGATGCATGCGGCGGCCCAGGGGCTGCTCGGCAAGCATGATTTCTCCGCCTATCGCGCCGCCGCCTGCCAGGCCGCCTCGGCGCTGCGCACGCTCGACCGGCTGGTGGTGGCGCGGCAGAGCGAGGAGGTGGTGATCACCGCCGAGGCCCGCAGCTTCCTGCACCACCAGGTGCGCAACCTGGTCGGCACGCTGCTCGAGGTCGGCCAGGGCCGGCGCGGCATCGACTGGCCGCGCCGGGTGCTGGAGAGCCGCGACCGCACCCAGGCCGGCATGACGGCGCCGGCGGCGGGCCTCTGCTTCACCGGCGTCCGCTACGACGAGCCGCTCGACTGGCGCTGAGCCGCCCCGAAGCGTGCCGCGTTCCGAGGGGACCACCTGGACGCGATCGGCCCTACCCCCCCACCAGCTGCGCCACGAAGCCGCCGACGAAGATGCCGATCGCCAGGTCGAGCAGGACGAAGCCGATGGCCCGGCCGCCCGGGATGTGCAGCGCCACCCTGGCGACGAACCATTCG
Organism: Roseicella frigidaeris; assembly: GCF_003258945.1. GTDB lineage: Bacteria > Pseudomonadota > Alphaproteobacteria > Acetobacterales > Acetobacteraceae > Paracraurococcus > Paracraurococcus frigidaeris. The sequence continues at coordinate 168,481 of NZ_QLIX01000003.1, forward strand.
AGCCAGAGCGCGTAGCCCAGCGCCGCCAGCCCCAGCCCGCGCGCCAGCACCTCCGGCAGGCCGAAGGCCGCCGGCACGGTGAGGACGAGCAGCACCAGGTACTGCACGACATTCGCCCAGTTCCAGGCGGCGATGAAATGCAGCCATTCCGCCCGCCGCCCCTGCGCCTCGGCCAGCGGCAGGGAGGCGAGGGCGAAGCCCGCCCAGGCGACGACATAGCCGATGAGCTCGGCCGCGACGCTGCGCGCCAGCCCGGCCGCCGGCGGGCTGCCCGCCCAGGAGAGCAGCTTGAGCGCGACGAAGGCCGGCAGGCAGAGCAGCACCGCCGCGAAGCTGCGGCGCACCGCCTCGGGCGTCGCCTCGATCAGCAGCAGCCCCTCCACCCGGCCCCGGGCCAGCCGGAAGGCGCCGCGCAGCCCCGACGCGATCGTCTGCCGCAGCGGGGCCGCCGGGCTCAGCCCAGGCACTCCGCGAGCACGTCGCGATACAGCGCGGCGAGGCTGCGCAGCTCGGCGACCGGCACGCATTCATCGAGCTTGTGCATGGTGCTGCCGACCGCGCCGAGCTCGGCGACCGGGCAGTGGCGGGCGAGGAAGCGCGCATCCGAGGTGCCGCCGCCGGTATCGAGCGCCGGCGCCTCCCCCGTCGCCCGCCGCACCGCGCGCGTGAGCGCCTCGACGAAGGGGCCGGGCCGGGTCAGGAAGCTCTCGCCCGAGCATTCGACGCGCATCTCGTAGCGCGCCTCCTCGGCCCGCAGCGCCGCATGCAGCATCTCGGTCAGCGAGGCGCTGCTATGGAGGTCGTTGAAGCGGATGTTCAGCATCACCCGCGCCTCGCCGGGGATGACGTTGTTGGCCGCGTTGCCGACATCGAAGCCGGTCACCTGCAGGGTCGTCGCCTCGAAGAATTGCGATCCGCCGTCGATCGGCTGCGCGGTCAGCCGGTGCAGCACCCGCACCAGCCGGTGGATCGGGTTGTCGGCGCGCTGCGGATAGGCGCTGTGCCCCTGGGTGCCGAAGAGGGTGATCCAGGCGGTCATGCTGCCGCGGCGGCCGACCTTGACGATGTCGCCGAGCCGGGCGCGCGAGGTCGGCTCGCCGACCAGCGCCATGTCCGGGATCTCGCCGCGCGCCGCCATCCAGTCCAGCACCTTCACGGTGCCGTCCCGGGCCGGCCCCTCCTCGTCGCCGGTGATCAGCAGGCTGATGCTGCCGGGGCCATCCGGATGCGCGGCGAGGTAGTCCGTCAGCCCGGCGACGAAGGCGGCGATGCCGCCCTTCATGTCGCAGGCGCCGCGGCCATAGAGCACCCCGTCCCGCACCGCGCCCGAGAAGGGATCATCCGCCCAGCCCTCGGCCGGGCCGGGCGGCACCACATCGGTATGGCCGGCGAAGCAGAAATGCGGGCTGGCGGTGCCGCGCCGGGCATAGAGGTTCTCCACCTCCCCGAAGCGCAGCCGGTGGCAGGCGAAGCCGAGCGGGGCGAGCGCCGCCTCCAGCACCCCGAGCGCCCCGGCATCGGCCGGCGTCACGCTCGGGCAGCGGATCAGCGCCTGGGCGAGCGGCAGGGGATCGGTCGGCGTCCCGCCGCCGGGGAGGAGGCTGCTCTCGCCCATCCGCCTCAATCCCGCAGCAGCTCGTTGATGCTGGTCTTCGCCCGGGTCTGCGCATCGACGCGCTTGACGATGACGGCGCAGTAGAGCGAGGGGCCGGGCGAGCCATCCGGCAGCGGCCGCCCGGGCAGGCTGCCCGGGACCACCACGGCGTAGGAGGGCACGCGGCCGACATGCACCTGGCCGGTGGCGCGGTCGATGATCTTGGTCGAGGCGCCGAGGAAGACGCCCATGGAGAGCACCGCGCCGCGCTCGACGATCACGCCCTCGGCGACCTCGGAGCGGGCGCCGATGAAGCAGTCGTCCTCGATCACCACCGGGTTGGCCTGCAGCGGCTCCAGCACCCCGCCGATGCCGACCCCGCCGGAGATGTGCACGTTCTTGCCGATCTGGGCGCAGGACCCGACGGTCGCCCAGGTATCGACCATGGTGTTGCGGTCGACATAGGCGCCGAGATTGACGAAGGAGGGCATCAGCACGACGCCCGGGGCGATATGGGCGGAGCGGCGCACCACGGCGCCGGGCACGGCGCGGAAGCCGGCCTCGCGGAAGCGGTTCTCGCCCCAGTCGGCGAATTTCAGCGGCACCTTGTCGTAGGCGCCGGAGGCGGTCGCCATCGGCGCGGAATCGGTCAGGCGAAAGGAGAGCAGCACCGCCTGCTTCAGCCACTGGTTCACCCGCCATTCGCCGGGGCCGCCCACCGGCTCCGCCACCCGCGCCTGGCCGGAATCGAGCAGTTCGAGCGCCGCCTCGATCGCCCCCCGGTCCTCGCCGCCGGTCGCCGGGGAGAGCGTGTCCCGCCGTTCCCAGAGGGCTTCGATGCGCGACTGCAGCGTGCTGGCGTTCATGGTTCCGTGACCCCAAGGCGTGACCGGCCGGGCGGTGGCGGCCCGGACGCCGCGGACCATGCCGAGGCGCCGCCGGGGCGTCAACGCGCGCCGCGGCCGCCGGGACCGTGTCGATAAGGCATCATTCATCTCACGCGGTGATAGTCGCCCCATGAGCCCCCTCGACGATCCGGTCAGCCCGTCCAGCGGCCATGGCGCGTCCCTGCCGGCCGCAGGGCCCGACCTGCAGCGCGCGCTGCTCGAATCCCGCCAGCGCTGGCGGGATTTCGCCAGCCTCGCCGCCGACCTGCTGTTCGAGACGGATGCCGAGGGCCGCCTCACCTTCCTGGCGCCGGAAGCGCCGCTCGGCTGGCTCGCCGCGGCGCTGCTCGGCCGGCCGGGCCGCGACCTGCTCGCCGCGCCCGAGCCCGATCCCTTCGCCCGCCGCGCCGCCGCCGGGACCCTGCGCGCCTGGTTCCGCCGGCCCGATGGCGGCAGCGCCTGCCTGCATCTCGCCCTCGCCCCGCTCGCCGATGCCGCCGGCCGCTTCGCCGGGCTGCGCGGCGCCGGCCGCGACGTGACGCAGGAGATGGCCGAGAGCGCCGCCCAGGCCGCCGCGCTTCGCCGGGCCGAGGTGCTGCAGCATCTCGTCAGCCGCGTCCGGCGCGAGGTGCTGGCGCCGCGCATGCTGACCGCGACGCTCGATTCGCTGCGGACCGCGCTCGGCTGCGACGGCGCGGCGGTGCTGGCCTGGGGCGAGGCGGGGCTGACGGCGCCGCATCGCGAGGGCGCCGACCCGTCGCCCTTCCTGGCCACCCTCGGCGGGCGGCCCGGCCCGCGCGCGCCGGCGTTCCGCAGCGGCCCGGGCGGCGAGGCCCTGGCCCTCATCCCGCGCGCCCAGGCCGCGCCGGCGCCGGGCGGCGAGCCGCCGCAGGCGCTGCTCGCCTGGCGCGGCGCCGGCCGGCCGGGCTTCGACGCCGATGACCGGCACCTGCTCGTCGCCATGGCCGACATGCTCTTCGTCGTGCTCGGCAACCAGGCGCTGCAGCAGCGGCTGGAGCAGCAGGCCCGCACCGATGCGCTGACCGGCCTGCTGAACCGCGGCGCCTTCCTCGACGACCTCGCCCGCCGGCTCGGCCGCCAGGCCCTCGATCCGGCGCGGGCGGGGAAGGCGCTGGGGGCGCTGATCTTCCTCGACCTGGACAACCTGAAGCCGATCAATGACCGAATGGGACATGAAGCGGGCGATGCGGCCCTCGTCGCCATCGCCGGGCTGCTGCGCGAGATGACACGCCCGATCGACCTCGCGGCGCGGCTCGGCGGCGACGAATTCGCCCTCTGGCTCGAGGACATGGATGCCGAGCGCGCCGCCGCCCGCGCCGCCGCGCTCTGCGCCGCCGCCGCCGGCCTCGCCAACCGGCCGGGACGCCGCGCGCCGCCGCTCACCGTCAGCATCGGCTGCGCCATCCGCCGCCCCGGCGCCGTCGAGGCGCCGGAGAGCCTCATCGCCCGCGCCGATGCCGCGATGTACGACGCCAAGCGGGGCGGCCGGAACCGCTGGGCGCTGGCCACCGAGCCGGAGATCCCCGCCCTGCCGCGGCGGCTGGCCTCGTGAGACTCGCCCCGAGCTACGAGGCGGCGCGGCGCATCGCCGCCGAGGGCACGCTGGCCGAACGCCTCGCCCTGGCCTCCCATCCGGAGGTGGCGCCCGAGATCCTCTACTTCCTCGCTTGCGACGGACGCCCGACGGTGCGGGCGGCCGTCGCCGCCAATGCTGCAACGCCGGTGCAGGCGGACAGCCTGCTCGCCGGCGACCACGATCCGCAGGTGCGCGCGCTGGTCGGGCGCAAGCTCGCCCCGCGGGCCCCCGAGCTGGCGGCGGCGACGGACCGGTTGCGCAGCCTCGCCTGGAGCACGCTCTGCACCCTCGCCGCGGATGCCGCGGTGCTGGTGCGCAAGGTCATCGCCGAGGAGCTGCAGGCGATGCCGGAGGCGCCGCACGACCTGATCCTCCGCCTCGCCCAGGATGCGGCGATCGAGGTCGCGGCGCCCGTCATCCGCTTCTCGCCGCTGCTGACCGAGGAGGACCTGCTGGCCCTGCTCGCGGCGCCGCCGGTGCCGGAGACCGTGACCGCCATCGCCCGCCGGCCGCAGCTCAGCGAGCGCATCTCGGAGGCGGTGGTCGCCCGCGCCGACGAGGCGGCGACCGCCGCGCTGCTGGCGAACGGGTCGGCGGCGATCCGCGAGCGGACGCTCGACCGGCTGATCGCCGAGGCGGCGACGCATGCCGCCTGGCAGGAGAGCCTGGTCCGCCGCAGCGGGCTGCCGGCGGGCGCGGTGCTGACGCTCGCCACCATGGTGGCCGACCACCTGCTGGAGCCGCTGCTCACCCGCAGCGACCTCGACCCGACCCTCGCCCGCGTGCTGCGCGCCCGCGTCGCGCTGCGGCTCGAGCGGCGCGGCGCGGCGCCGCTGCCGCCCGACCTCGCCTTCGAGGAGGCGGCGCTGCGCGGCGACCGCACCCGCATGCTGCGGCTGCTCGCCGAGCGGAGCGGCGTGGCGGTGCGCGCCATCGAGCATGTGGCGCAGCTCCGCAGCGCCAAGGCGCTGGTCAGCCTGTGCTGGAAGGCGGGCTTCAGCCCGCGCTGCGCCGGCCCGGCGCAGGGCGTGCTCGGGCATGTGCCGCCCGAGGCCGCGATCCCGATCCCGGAGGCGGGCGGCTGGCCGCTGACCGAGACGGAGATGCAGTGGCAGATCGAGGTGCTGGCGACGCCGGACACCCCGGCCCCGCGGCCCGTCGCGCTGCGCGAGCGGGTCGGCGCCTGATACGGGCGTGGATGGACGTCGACGCGCGGCCGGCGGAGCCGCCCGCAATCGGAGAGCGGCGCGCGCCGGGCAGGCCCCGCGCCGCCCCGGCCTCAGGGCTTGATCAGCGTGCCCGCCCCATGGTCGGTCAGCAGCTCGCGCAGCACCGCATGCGGCACCCGGCCATCGAGGATGACGACGCCCTTCACCCCCTTCTCGATGGCGTAGATGCAGGTCTCGACCTTCGGGATCATGCCGCCCGAGATCCAGCCGGCGGCGATGCCGGCCCGCACCTCGGCCACCGTCATCTCCGGGATCAGCGCGCCGTCGGGGCCGAGCACGCCGCGCACGTCGGTCAGCAGCAGCAGCCGCTCGGCCCGCAATGCGCCGGCGACCGCGCCGGCCACCGTGTCGGCGTTGATGTTGTAGGTCTGGCCATCCGCGCCGACGCCGACCGGCGCCACCACCGGGACGATGTCGGCGCCGATCAGCAGCTCCAGCACCCGCGTGTCGATCGCCTCCGGCTCGCCGACGAAGCCGAGGTCGAGCACCTGCTCGGTCTTCGAATCGGGGTCGAACACCCGGCGCAGCAGCTTGCGGGCGCGGATCAGCCCGCCATCCTTGCCGGAGACGCCGACGGCGATGGCGCCGGCGCGGGTGATCGCCTCCGCCACCTGCTTGTTCACCGGGCCGGCGAGGACCATCTCGACCACGTCGAGCATCCCCTCATCCGTCACGCGCAGGCCCTGGACGAAGGTGGACTGCACGTTGAGGCGCTTCAGCATGGCGTTGATCTGCGGGCCGCCGCCATGCACCACCACCGGCTGCACGCCCACCTGCTCCAGCAGCGCGATGTCGCGGCCGAAGCGCAGCGCCGTCTCCTCCTCGCCCATGGCGTGGCCGCCATACTTCACCACCACGATCTGGTCGTCGTAGCGCTTCAGGAAGGGCAGCGCGCCGGCAATGATCGTCATCGGGTCGGGCGTGTCGTCGCTCATCGGCCAGGCTTCCGGATTGCTCGCCCTGCCCTGTAGAACAGTTTGCCGGCCGGGAACACCGCCCCGGCCGCGGCGAGGCCGGGGCGGCCAGCGCTGCCATCAATCCTTCATCGCGGTCGCGCCGGCGCCGGGCCGGCGCCAATCACCCCGGCAGCGCCGCCAGCGCCGCCATCTCCGCCCGCAGCTCGGGGATGCCGAGGCCGGTCTCGGCGCTGGTGACGATCACCAGCGGGTGCCCCGCGGTGTGGCTGCGGGCCAGCGCCTCGGCCTCGGCCCGGCGCTTCTCCAGCCAGTAGGGCTTGGCGTCGTCCGCCTTGGTCAGCACGATCTGGAAGGCGACGGCGGCGTCGTTCAGCAGCTCCATCGCCGCCCGGTCGCCGGCCTTGGTCTCGATGCGGGCATCGAGGAGGAGGAAGACGCGCCGCAGCGTCGGCCGGCCGCGCAGGAAGTCGAACATCAACCCCTGCCAGTCCGCCTTCACGCTCTTCGAGGCCCGGGCATAGCCATAGCCCGGCATGTCGACGAGGGTCAGCCGGCCGTCGAGGTCGAAGAAGTTGAGCTGGCGGGTGCGGCCGGGCGTTTGCGAGACGCGGGCCAGCGCCTTCTGCCCGGTCAGCGCATTGACCAGCGAGGACTTGCCGACATTGGAGCGGCCGCAGAAGGCCACCTCCGGCAGCCCCGTGGGCGGCAGCTGGTCGAGCCGCTGCGCCGCGTAGAAGAAGGCGCAGGGCCGGGCGAAGAGCAGCCGCCCGGCCTCGAGCAGCGCCGCCCGCTGCTCCGGCCGGGTGGCCTCGATCAGGCCGCCCGCCGGCAGCGGCTCCCCCCCGGAGGGATGGCTGGGGCCGCTCACCCTTTCTTCGGCTTCGCCGCCCCCGCCGGCACCGCCGCCGCGGGCACCGCCGCCGTCCCCGGGCGGCTCGCCGTGGTGTTGCGCTGGATGGTCCATTGCTGGGCGATGGAGAGCAGGTTGTTCCAGGACCAGTAGATCACCAGGCCCGCCGGCATGCCGGCCAGCATGAAGGTGAAGATCAGCGGCATCCACTGGAACAGCTTGGCCTGGATCGGGTCCGGCGGCTGCGGGTTCAGCCGCTGCTGCAGGTACATCGTCGCGCCCATGATCAGCGCCCAGGCCGGCATGTGCAGGTAGTGCGAGAGCTGCGCCGGGTCGTAGGGGATCAGCCCGAACAGGTTGAACAGGTTGGTCGGGTCGGGCGCCGAGAGGTCGTGGATCCAGCCGAAGAAGGGCGCGTGCCGCATCTCGATGGTGACGAAGAGCACCTTGTAGAGGGCGAAGAAGACCGGGATCTGGATCAGGATCGGCAGGCAGCCCGAGGCCGGGTTCACCTTCTCGGTCCGGTACAGCGCCATCATCTCGGCCTGCGCCTTGGCCGGGTCGTCCTTATAGCGCTCGCGGATCTCGGTCATCTTCGGACCGAGAACCTTCATCTTGGCCATCGACTTGTAGGACTTGTTGGCCAGCGGGAAGAACAGCGCCTTCAGGATCAGCGTGAACACCAGGATGGCGACGCCGAAATTGCCGAGGATCGAGCCCAAGAAGTGCAGCACGTGGAAGAAGGGCTTGGTCAGGAAGTAGAACCAGCCGAAATCCACCGCCTTGTCGAAATCCGGGATGCCGAGCCGCGTGGCATAGGCATCCAGCAGGTTCACCTCCTTGGCGCCGGCGAAGAGCCGCACCGCCTGGCCGCCGCCGGTCTCGCCGGGGGCCACGGTCAGCGCCGCGGGCGGGGCGAAATCCGCCTGCCAGCGGTCCTGGCCAGCCTCGGGCAGGGCGCGGAAGGTGGCGCGGAAGCGCGCCGACTGGTCGACCGGCGCCAGCGCCGTCAGCCAGTACTTGTCGGTGATGCCGGCCCAGCCGCCCGGGCCCTCCTGCTCGAAGGCGACGCCGTTGCGCTTGGCGGCCTCCGACTTGGCGCTGGAGTAGGTCTCCTCCCGCAGGCGGCCGTCGAGCACGCCGACGAAGCCCTCGTGCAGGATGTAGAAGCCCTGGGTCGGCGGCGTGTATTCGCGGCGGATGCGCGCCCAGGGCAGAAGCTGCACCGGCTCGGCGCCGGCGTTCCGCACCCGCTGCTCGGCGGTGACCATGTAATTCTCGTCGAGCGAGAGCGCGATCTCGAAGACCTGGCCCTGGCCGTTGTCCCAGCGCAGCGTCACCGGGGCGCCGGGGGCGAGGCGGCTGCCCTCGGCGGTCCAGTCGGTGTCGTTGCCCGGCACCGGGGTGCGGCCATCCGCCGCCGTCCAGCCCCACTGGTTGTAGTAGGGCGCGGCGCCCTCGCGCGGCGCCAGGAGGCGGACCAGCGGCGAGTTGCGGTCGACGGTCTCGCGGTAGTCCTTCAGCACCAGGTCATCGAGCCGGGCGCCGCGCAGGTTCAGCGAGCCCTGCACGCGCGGCCCCTCGACGGGCAGGCGCGCGGCCGGGCTGCGCGGCGCGCCGGCGGCCGGCGCGGCATCCGAGGGCGCGCCGAGCGGGCCGGTCGGGCCCGGCGTCGGGACGGCCTGCTGCCCCTGCGCCGCCTGCTGCTGCATCGTCTGCTGCTGCGCCGCCTGCTGGGCGCGCTGCGCCTCGCGCGCCGGCCGGCCGAGGAAGTCGAAGATCAGCAGGATGCCGATCGAGAGGGCGATCGCCGCGAGAAGGCGCTTCTGGTCCATGGAACGGGGTCAGCCTTTCGGAACGGGCTGGAAGGCAGGAGGCGTGGCGGCGCGTGGCGCGGCCGCCGGCGGGACCGGGTCCTCGCCGCCGGGATGCCAGGGGTTGCAGCGGAGGATGCGGCGGGTGGCGAGCCAGCCGCCGCGCAGCGCGCCGTGGCGCTGCAGCGCCTCCAGCGCGTAGTGGCTGCAACTGGGGTGGAAGCGGCACTGCGCCCCGATCAGCGGGCGGAGCGTCCATTGATAGGCGATGACGGCACCGCGCAGCGCCTGCGCCGCGGGCGTCACGGCCGCGGTTCCCGGGCAGGCGCCGCCGGCGCGGCCGGCAGGCCGGCATCCGGCACCCCGGCCTGGCGCAGCGCGCCGCGCAGGTCGCCAAGCAGCGCCGGCCAGGGGCGGCCGCCGGTGCCGTCGCGGGCGATCAGCACCAGGTCCCAGCCGCCGGCCTCCCAGGAAGCGGGCGGCGCCGCGCCCAGCAGCAGCCGCGCCGCCTCCCGCAGCCGGCGCTTGGCGCGGTTGCGGATGACGGCGTTGCCGATCTTCTTGGTGGCGGTGAAGCCGAGCCGCAGCCCGCCCGCGGGTTGCGGCAGGGCTTGCAGCACCAGCCCCGGCCGCGCGGCCTTGCGGCCCCGGCCGGCGACCTTGAGGAATTCGCCGCGCCGGGTCAGCCGTGGCAGGCGCCCCGGCATGGCTGCCCCCGCTCCCGCGCCCGGGTCAGGCGCTGAGCTTGGCGCGGCCCTTGGAGCGGCGGTTGGCCAGGACCTTGCGGCCGCCCACCGTCGCCATGCGGGCACGGAAGCCATGCCGGCGCTTCCGGACGAGCTTGGAGGGCTGATAGGTACGCTTCACGACTCTGATCTCCGACAGGAAGGGCGTCGGCGCGGCGCCCGGGATCGGTCCGGGCGCATGGCGGCGACGGCCGGCGACCCATCCGGGGGCCGCGGCGAAGGCGCGCACCTATAGGGAAGCAGCGGGGCCGCCGTCAATCGCGGCGAGGGCCGCGTCTGGCCCCGGCGGGCCGGCCGGGGTAACGCTCCCCGGCCGCAGGACGAAGCCAGGAGCCGATGCCCGACCTCCCGCCACCGGCCTCCCCGCCGCGGCCCGCCGCGCCGCCCGCCGCGCCCCCCGCCTGGCGCCGGCTCTGGCCGCTCGGCCTGCTGCTCGCCGGGCTCGGCCTCGCCTATGCCCTCGGCCTGCACCGCGCCCTCAGCCTCGATGCGCTGGCCACCCACCGCGCCGCGCTGGCCGGCTTCGTGGCGGCGCGGCCGGTCCTGGCGCCGCTGCTCTATCTCGGCCTCTACATCCTCGTCGTCGGCGCCTCCCTGCCGGGGGCGACGGTGCTGACGCTGGCCGGCGGCCTGCTCTTCGGCCCCTGGCTCGGCGCCGCCGCGGCGGTGGCCGGGGCGACGCTCGGCGCCTGCCTGCTCTTCCTCGCCGCCCGGCACGCCCTGGCCGGGGCGCTGGCGCGCCGCGCCGGGCCGCGCCTCGCGCGGGTGGCGGAGGGGTTGCGGCGCGACGGCTTCTGGGTCCTCCTCTCGCTCCGCTTCCTGCCGGTGCTGCCCTTCTGGCTGGTCAACCTCGCCCCGGCCCTGGCCGGCATGCGGCTCGCGCCCTATGCCGCGGCGACCTTCCTCGGGATCATCCCGGCGACCGCGGTCTTCGCCGGCATCGGGGCGGGGCTCGGCCAGGTGCTGGAGGCCGGGGGGCGGCCAGACCTGTCGGTGATCCTTTCGCCGGGGATCCTGCTGCCGCTGCTCGGCCTCGCCGCGCTGTCCCTGCTCGGGGCCTGGTGGCGGCGCCGGCGGCAGGGCGGCCGGGACGCGGCGCCGGGCGGACAACAGAGGGGAGACTGAATGCCTGACTTCGACGTGGCGGTGATCGGCGCCGGGGCCGCCGGGCTCTCGGTCGCCGCCATCTGCAGCGGCCTCGGCCTCAGCGTGGCGCTGATCGAGCGCGGCCGGATGGGCGGCGAGTGCCTGAACACCGGCTGCGTCCCCTCGAAGGCGCTGCTCGCCGCCGCCCGCGCCGCGGCCGAGGCGCGGCAGGCCGGGCGCTTCGGCCTGCGCCTGCCGCCGCCCGAGATCGACTGGGCCGGGGTGCGGGCGCATGTGCAGGGCGCCATCGCCCGCATCGCCCCGAATGACAGCGCCGCCCGCTACCGCGGCATGGGCGTCGAGGTGATCGAGGCGGCCGGGCATTTCGCGGCGCCGGACGTGATCGAGGCGGCCGGCCGCCGCCTCAGCTTCCGCCGCGCCGTCATCGCCGCCGGCAGCAGCCCGGTGATCCCCGACATCCCCGGCCTCGACGGCGTGCCCTGGCTGACCAACGAGACGCTCTTCGAGCTCGAGGAGCCACCGGGGCATCTCGTCATCCTCGGCGGCGGCGCGGTCGGGATCGAGATGGCGCAGGCGCATGCCCGGCTCGGCTGCCTGGTGACGCTGGTCGAGGCGGCGCCGCGCATCGCCCCGGGCGAGGAGGAGGAGCTGGTCCACCCGCTCCGCGCCGCGCTGCTGGCCGAGGGCATCGCCCTGCACGAGGGGGCGCGGCTGGCGCGGGTCGAGCAGCTCGAGCCGGAGGGGCCGCAGGCGGGCGCCGGCGTGGTCCTGCACCTCGCCGACGGCACCCGCATCGCCGGGACGCATCTGCTGCTGGCGACCGGGCGGGCGCCGCGCCTCGCCGGGCTCGACCTGCCGGCGGCGCATGTCGCCGCCACGCCACAGGGGGTGCGCACCCGGCGCGACCTCCGCTCGGTCTCCAACCGCCGGGTCTGGGCGGTCGGCGACATCGCCGATCCCGAGGGGCTGGGGCCGCGCCGCCTCACCCATGCCGCCTCGCAGCACGCCGCGGTGCTGGTGCGCTCCATGCTGTTCCGCCTGCCCGGCACGCGGCTCGACTACGCGGCGCTGCCGCGCGTCACCTACACCGATCCGGAGCTGGCGCAGATCGGCCTGACCGAGGCCGAGGCGCGGGCGGCGGGGCACCGCGACCTGCGCATCCTGCGCTGGCCGCTGGCCGAGAACGACCGCGCCATCGCCGAGGGACGGCCCGAGGGGATGGTGAAGCTGGTGGCGACGTCGCGCGGCCGGCTGCTCGGCGCTAGCCTGCTGGCCGCCGGGGCGGGGGAGATGGCCGGCCCCTACGGGCTGCTGATCGGCCGGCGGCTGCCGCTCTCGGCCCTCGCCTCCCTCACCCTGCCCTATCCGACCCTGGCCGAGGCGGGGAAGCGCGCCGCCGGCGCCTTCTATGCGCCGAAGCTGCTCTCCCCCTTCACGAAACGCGTAATCACCTTGCTCAAACACCTGCCCTGAGCGTTCATGCCGCACCTGCGAAGGAGCCCAGCACCCATGGAGACAATCCTCAGCGGCCGGACCGCCCTGGTCACCGGCAGCACCAGCGGCATCGGCCTCGGCATCGCCAAGCTCCTCGCCGAGGCGGGCGCGAAGGTGATGCTGAACGGCTTCGGCAAGCCGGAGGAGATCGCCAGGGCGCGCCAGGAGGTGGGCGCGGCCATGGGGGCGGCGGAGGCGCCCTATTCCGGCGCCGACCTCTCGAAGCCCGAGCAGGTGCGGCAGATGATCCAGGAGACGCAGGCGGCGCTCGGCAGCCTCGACATCCTGGTGAACAATGCCGGCATCCAATTCGTGGCGCCGATCGAGGAATTCCCCGACGACAAGTTCGACGCCATCATGGCGATCAACTTCGCCTCCAATTTCCACGCCATCAAGGCGGCGCTGCCGGGGATGAAGGCGCGCAACTGGGGGCGGATCATCAACATCGCCTCCGCCCACGGCCTCATCGCCTCGCCCTTCAAGGTGGCCTATGTCTCGGCCAAGCATGCGGTGGTCGGCATGACCAAGACGGTGGCGGTGGAGACGGCGCAGACCGCGATCACCTGCAACGCCATCTGCCCCGGCTTCGTCCGCACCCCGCTGGCCGAGGCGCAGGTGAAGACCCTGGCCAAGGAGCACAACGTCTCCGAGGAGGCGGCGCTGAAGGACCTGCTGCTGGTGCACCAGCCCTCCAAGCGCTGGATCGAGGTCGAGGAGGTGGCGCAGATGGCGCTCTATCTCTGCGGCCCGAACAGCGGCGGCGTCACCGGCGCGGCGCTGTCGATCGACGGCGGCTGGTACGCGAGCTGACGCGCGGATGACGCGGGAGACGGAGGCGGGGCCGGGGACGGGCCTGGCGCCAGGCGGGGCGGAGGCGGGCGGCGGGGAAGCGCCGGCCGGCGACGGCCCGGCGCCTTCCCGCCCGGCCGCGCCGCAGGGCGACCTGCGGGGCGAAGGCCCCCTGCCGCCCGAGCTCCTGCCCGATCCCTCCGCCACGCCCGCGCCCCTGCCGCAGCCGGCGGTGGCGAAGCCCGTCGCCACCAAGCGGCTCAACCTCGCGCTGCAGGGCGGCGGCACGCATGGCGCCTTCACCTGGGGCGTGCTGGACCGGCTGCTGGAGGATGAGCGGCTGGTCTTCGACGCCGTCTCCGGCACCTCGGCCGGGGCGCTGAACGCGGCGATCTTCGTCCAGGGCCTGGCCGAGGACGGGCGGGAGGGGGCGCGCCGCGCCCTCGACCGGCTGTGGCGCGACGTCGCCGCCCGCCTCGCCATCAGCCCGCTGCGCAACACGCCGCTCGAGAAGGCGCTCTGGGGCTACGACCTCACCTATTCCGTCGCCTACCAGACCTTCGACACGCTGAGCCGCGTCTTCTCGCCCTACCAGCTCAACCCCTTCCCGGTGGAGTTCAACCCGCTGCGGCAGGTGATCGCCGACAACCTCGACATGGCGCGGCTGCGGCAGGACCAGAAGGCGCTGCGCCTCTTCATCTCGGCGACCAATGTCCGCACCGGCAAGCCGCGCATCTTCACCCGCGCCGAGGTGACGCCGGACGTGGTGCTGGCCTCGGCCTGCCTGCCGAACGTCTTCAAGGCGGTGGAGATCGAGGGCGAGGCCTATTGGGATGGCGGCTATCTCGGCAACCCGGCGATCTGGCCGCTCTACTACGAGCGCGGCGCGCCGGACATCCTGCTGGTGCAGATCAACGTGCTGAACCGCCAGGAGCTTCCGACCACGCCGTCGGACATCATGAACCGGCTGAACGAGATCAGCTTCAACGCCGCGCTGATGGCGGAGATGCGGGCGATCGACTTCGTGCAGCGGCTGCTCGATTCCGGCCGGCTGGAGCAGCCGCGCTACCGCCGCATCTTCCTCCACTGCGTCGAGGACGAGGCGCGGATGCGGCAGTTCAAGCTCTCGACCAAGCTGAACGGCGACTGGGAATTCCTGCAGACCCTGCGCCGCTACGGCTGGGAGGCGGCGGACCGCTTCCTGGCGCTGCATTTCGACACGCTCGGGCGGGAGAGCACGCTGGATATCCAGCGGTATCTGTAATACGAACGGCATGAATGCTTCATTCATGCCGAGCGCCCGAAGGGCGCCGCGCCTAGTGGCGCGAAGCCAAGCAAACCGGAGGTTTGCGCCCGGCGTTTGAGGGGGCCGTTGATGTGTCAACATCAACGGCCATTCGCATAAGGCGCGCGCCGCCCGTCACCCCTCCCCGGCCTCGGCGAATTCCACCTCCCGGTGCACATGCACCGAGAGCAGCAGGCCGAAGCCGAGCATGGTCGTCAGCATGGCCGAGCCGCCATGCGAGATCAGCGGCAGCGGCACGCCGCCGACCGGGATGGCCCCCGTCACCATGGCGATGTTAACGAAGACGTAGAGGAAGAGGTTGGTGCCGAGGCCGACCGCGAGCAGCCGGCCGAAGGCGTGCCGGCAGCGGAAGGCGGTGAGGAAGCAGAAGCCGATCGCCAGGCCGAGCAGCGCCAGCGTCGCCAGCGCGCCGACCAGGCCGAATTCCTCGGCGATCATGGTGAAGATGAAGTCGGTCTGCTTCTCCGGCAGGAAATTCAGGTGCCCCTGGGTGCCCTGCAGGAAGCCCCGGCCCCAGATGCCGCCCGAGCCGAGTGCGATCTTCGACTGGATGATGTTGTAGCCGGCGCCGAGCGGGTCGCTCTCCGGGTCGAGGAAGGTGGTGATGCGCGCCTTCTGGTAGTCGTGCAGATGCGCATAGGCGATCGGCGCGGCGATGCCGGCGGCGCCGAGGGCGAGGGCGAATTGCCAGAGCCGCGCCCCGGCGGCGAAGAAGACCGCGCCGCCGATCATCGCGGTGATGAGGCCGGTACCGAGATTGGGCTGCTTCAGGATCAGCCCGACCGGCGCCAGCACCAGCAGCGCCGGCGGCAGCAGGAAGAGCGGGTTGCCCATCTGCTCGCGGCTGGCGCGGCGGAACCAGGCGGCCAGCGCCAGGGCCAGCATGATCTTCATCAGCTCGGAGGGCTGGAGTTGCAGCGGCCCGATATCGATCCAGCGCTGCGCCCCTTTGCCGACATTGCCGTGCAGCAGCACCAGCACCAGCAGGCCGAGGCCGAGCGCATAGCCGGCCCAGGCGAGGCGGGCGATCGCCCGGATGTCGACCAGGGCGAGGCAGAGCATCAGCACCAGGCCGAAGCCGAAGCGCAGCGCATGCTTCGTCGCATAGGGCTCCGGCCCGCCGCCGGCGGAGTAGAGCGCGACATAGCCGATGGCGGCGATGCCGCCGAGCAGCAGCACGAAGGCCCAGGGGATGCGCCAAAGCTTGCGCAGCACCCCGCCGCCGCGGTCGCGCAGCAGCAACCGGCGCTCATAGGGGGCGGCGCCGCTCATCGCCTGTCCCCGGCGCCGGTCCCGGCGCCGGCCTCGGCCACCCGCGGCCCCGGGGGCGGGGCCGGCGGCAGCGGCAGGTCGCGCAGCCGGGTGAAGGCCTCGACCATCACCTCGCGCGCCAGCGGCGCCGCGGCGCCGGCGCCGCTCATGCCGTGCTCGACGACGACGCTCACCGCATAGACCGGCGCCTCATAGGGGGCGAAGGCGACGAAGAGGGCGTGCGGCCGCCATTCCCGCGGCTGCCGCTCGGCCCGGAAGCCGCGCTCGCGCTGCTCGCGCGAGACCCGGCGCACCTGCACCGAGCCGGTCTTGCCGGCCAGGACGCCGAACGGACCGGGCAGCCGGGCGGCGGGCGCGGTGCCGCCGGCCTCGTTCACCACCGCCCACATGCCCTCCCGCACCAGCTTCAGGTCGCGCTCGGGCAGGCCGAGCGGCGGCCAGGCCTCCGGCCGCCCGCCCGGGGCGGGCTGGCCGCCGAGGCTGCGCGTCAGATGCGGCTGCACCGCCCGCCCGGTCGCCAGCCGCGCCGCCATGGTGGCGAGCTGCAGCGGGGTGATCTGGTAGAAGCCCTGGCCGATGCCGTGCACGATGGTGTCGCCCGGGTTCCAGGCCTTGCCCTGGGCCTGCCGCCAGGCGCGGGTCGGCACCAGGCCCCGCTTCGCCCCCGGCAGATCGATCCCGAGATCGACGCCGAGGCCGAAGCGGTTGGCCATGCCGGCGATGCGGTCGATGCCGATGCGGCGGGCCAGCTCGTAGAAATAGACGTCGCAGGACTGCTTGAGCGCGCCGCGCAGGTCGAGGCTGCCATGGCCCTGCCGGCGCCAGCAATGGAAGCGGGTGTCGCCGAGATCGAGATGGCCGGAGCAGTGGATGCGCTCGGTCGGCGTCACCGCCTTCGCCTCCAGCCCGGCCAGTGCCACCACCATCTTGAAGGTCGAGCCGGGGGCGTAGAGCCCGTTGGTGGTCTTGTTGATCAGCGGCGTCGCCCGGTCGCGCGTCCAGTCCCGCCATTGCCGGGCGGAGACGCCGGCCTCGAAGAGCGAGGGGTCGAAGGAGGGCTGCGAGGCCATGGCCAGCACCTCGCCGTTGCGGGCATCGAGCACGACGACGCTGGTCCCTGCCTCGATGCGGTCGCGCACGGCGCGCTGCAGCCCGGCATCGACGGTCAGCCGCACCTCCTGCCCGGGGATGCCCTCCTGCCGATCGAGCTCGCGGATCACCCGGCCGAGCGCGTTCACCTCGAGCTGCACCGCCCCGGCGCGGCCGCGCAGCGGGATCTCGTGGAAGCGTTCGATGCCGGCGCGGCCGACGCGGATGCCGGGCAGGGCGAGCAGCGGGTCGCCATCCATGTCGCGCTCGGCCGGCGGGGCGACATAGCCGAGGATATGCGCCAGATGCTCGCCCTCGGGATAGAGCCGCGTGGTGCCGACATCGACCAGGATGCCCGGCAGGTCGGGCGCGTTCACCTCGATGCGCGCCATCTCCTCCCAGGAGAGGAACTCCCGCACCGTCACCGGCACGAAGCGGCGGTGCCGGCGGAGCTCGCGCTCGATCCGCGCCCGCTCATGCTCCTGCAGCGGCAGCAGGCGGGAGAAGGCGTCGAGCGTCGCGCCGACATCCTGCGCCTGCTCGGCGACCAGCAGCGCCCGCCAGTTCAGCCGGTTGCCGGCGATGACGAGGCCGTTGCGGTCGAGCACCCGGCCGCGCGGCGGCGGCAGCAGCCGCGCCGAGACGCGGTTCTCCTCGGCCAGGGTGCGGTAGCGCTCGCCCTCCTCGGCCTGCAGGCGCCAGAGCCGGATGCCGAGCAGGCCGAGCAGGGCGAGCTGGCCGAGGCCGAGCGCGGCGGCGCGGCGGGTGAAGAGCCGCCGCCGCTCCGCCTCCTCGCGCCGGCCGCCGGGAAAGAGGCTCATGCCGGCGGCCCTTGCCGGCGACCCGGCACGGGCTCCCCGCGGCGCCCCCCTCGGCGCCGGGCGCGCTCCTCCGATGGGCCGGGCATGGCGGAGGCGCGCCGGACGGCGCGGCCCGCGGCGCCCGGTCGGGCGCTCGGCCGGAACGAAGCCTTCATGCCCTTGGCCTCACGCCATCGCCTCGGCCCGGCGCATCGCCTCGTGCAGCCGGGTGAGCAGCCAGGCGAGGCCCGGATAGAGGCCGATGGCGAGCAGCGCCTGCCAGAAGGCCGGGGCCACCGGCAGCAGCCGCCAGCCGAGCAGCGCCTGCAGCCCGAGGCCGAGCGCCGCCGCCCCCGCCGCGAGGCCGGCGAAGGCGAGCCAGACCAGCAGGAAGCGCTGCCGCGCCAGCAGGCGCCGCCAGCGCCCGGCGACGCCATGCGCCAGCAGCAGCACCAGCACCCCGGTGCCGGGCGGCGCCGCGGTCAGCAGGTCCTGCACCAGGCCGAGGCCGAAGACCACGGGCGGCGGCAACGCGGCGGGGCGGAAGACCGACCAGAAGACCAGGCAGGGCAGCGCCACCGCGGGCAGCAGGCCGGGCAGGCCGGAGGGCAGGGCGGCGAGCAGCATCAGCAGCAGGGTCAGGCCGGCCGGCAGCAGCGCCCGCGCGAGCGCGTCGAGCCGCCGCAGCAGCCCCGCGAGCGGTGCCGCCCGGCCGCTCACCGCCATCCCCTCGGGACCGGCGCGCGGCCCGCCCCCGGCGCAGGCGTCGCGGCGGGATGCGTCATGGCAGGATCCCGGGCAGGCGGTAGTCGAAGAGCCGCAGCAGGTCGAGCCGGTCCAGCCGGGCGAAGAGCTCCACCTCGGCGGCGCCCGAGGCGGTGCGCCGCACCAGGCCGACCGGCAGCCCGGCCGGGAAGGCATTCGCCTCGGCGCTGGTCACCACCCGCTCGCCCTCCTGCGGCTCGCTGCCGGAAGGCCAGTATTGCAGCCGCGGCCGGGCGGTGTTGGTGCCGACCAGCATGGCCCGCGCCCGGCTGCCCTCCAGCAGCACGGGGATGCGGCTGTTCAGGTCGGTCAGCAGCACCACCCGGGCGGAGCGGCTGCCCACCTCCGTCACCCGCCCGGCGAGGCCGCGCGCATCCATCGCCACCGCGCCCTTCCGCACCGGCTGGCCCGGCCCGGTCGAGAGCAGCACCGCCCGGGCATAGGCCCCGCCCCCATCGGCGACGACGCGGGCGGTGACGAAGCCGGGCGCCGCCTCGGGCAGGACGCCGAGCTGGCGGCGCAGCAGCGCATTCTCCGCCGCGAGGGAGGCGGCGGCGTCCTGCCAGTGGCGCAGGCGCTCGTTCTCCTCGCGCAGCCGGGCATTCTCCGTGCGCAGCGAGAGCAGCCCCGCCGCCTCGCCGAGCGCCCCCTGCAGCGCCAGGACCGGCTGGCGCAGCGCCCCCCAGGCCGGCGCGAGGGCATCGGCGAGCGCCATGCGCGCCCGTTCCGCCAGCAGCGCATCCGCCTTGCCGAGCAGCATGAGGCCGAAGCCCGCGGCGATCAGCGCGGGAAGCGACAGGCGCGCCAGCGCCTGGTGGAGCGGGACGCTGAGACGGATCAACGGGGGGAGCCTGCCTCGCCTCTGTTCCCGTTCAATACATCGAACTCAGCACCTGGCGAAGCCGCTTGATCTCCTCGAGCGCGCGGCCGGTGCCGAGGGCGACGCAGGAGAGCGCGTCCTCGGCGACGGCGACGGGCAGGCCGGTCGCGTCCCGCAGCACCTCGTCCAGCCGGGTGAGCAGGGCGCCGCCGCCGGTCAGCACGATGCCCTTGTCGACGATGTCGGCGGCGAGCTCGGGCGGGGTGTTCTCCAGCGCCACCTTCACCGCCTCGACGATCTGCCCGACCGGCTCGGCCAGCGCCTCGGCCACCTGGCGCTGGCTGACCACCACCTCGCGCGGCACGCCATGCATCAGGTCGCGGCCCTTCACCTCGGCCAGCGGCCCCTCCTCCCCGGTCTCCGGCGCCCGCGCCGCGCCGATCTCGATCTTGATGCGCTCGGCCGTGCTCTCGCCGATCAGCAGGTTGAAGTGGCGCCGGATGTAGCTGATCACCGCCTCGTCCAGCTTGTCGCCGCCGACGCGGACGCTGCGGGCATAGACGATGCCGCCGAGGGAGATCACCGCCACCTCCGTCGTGCCGCCGCCGATATCGACGATCATCGAGCCCGAGGGCTCGGTCACCGGCAGGCCGGCGCCGATCGCGGCGGCCATCGGCTCCTCGATCAGCAGCACCTTGCGCGCCCCGGCCGATTCGGCGCTCTCCTGGATGGCGCGGCGCTCGACGGCGGTGGAGCCGGAGGGGACGCAGACGATGATCATCGGCGAGGCGAAGCTGCGCCGGTTGTGCACCTTGCGGATGAAGTGCTTGATCATCTCCTCCGCCACCTCGAAATCGGCGATGACGCCGTCCCGCAGGGGGCGGATGGCGGCGATGTTCCCGGGCGTGCGGCCCAGCATCATCTTCGCCTCCTCGCCCACGGCGAGGACCTGCTTGCGGCCGCGGTGATCGGCGATGGCGACCACGGAGGGCTCGTTCAGCACGATGCCCCGACCCTTCACGTAGACCAGCGTGTTCGCGGTCCCGAGGTCGATGGCCATGTCGGCGGAGAGGAAGCCGAACAGGCGAGAGAACATGCAGCGGAGCCTTCCACGCGAGGTGCGCACGCCGCCCTGCCGGCGGCATGGCCCGGGATGGCCCCGGGCCGGCCGGCCGGCCCTGGTCCGCCTTCACGATTGCGGGGGGTCGGTTGGTGGCGTGGATAACCGGCCCCTGCCCGCCGCTCAAGCATTCCGTCCGCCCGCCAATCGAATCGCCGCCGACCCGTGCCACGGCGGCCGCAGGGGCGCGCGCAAGGGGGGCGCGCAGGGGGGACCGCCGGCGCCGGAGGCCGCTGGTCAGCCCTGCGGCCGGCGCTTTTCCCAGCGCCCGGCGCCCATGCTATGCGCCGGCCATGCAGGCCCAGAACGACCTCCCGACGCTCGCGGCGGCGCGGCGCGTGGTGGTGAAGATCGGCTCCGCCCTGGTGGTGGAGGCGCGCACCGCCGCGCCCCGCGCCGGCTGGCTGGCCAGCGTCGCCGCCGATGTCGCCAGCCTCCGCGCCCAGGGCACGGAGGTGATCCTCGTCTCCTCCGGCGCCATCGCCCTCGCCCGCCACGCCCTCGGCCTCACCCGCCGCAAGCTGCGGCTCGAGGAGAAGCAGGCGGCGGCGGCGGTCGGGCAGATCCGCCTCGCCGGCGCCTGGGCGGCGGCGCTCGACCAGGTCGGGCTGCCGGCGGCGCAATTGCTGCTGACGCTGGAGGACAGCGAGGACCGGCGGCGCTACCTGAACGCCCGCGCCACCCTCGGCACGCTGCTCGAGCTCGGCTGCGTGCCGGTGATCAACGAGAACGACACGGTGGCGACGGCCGAGATCCGCTTCGGCGACAATGACCGCCTCGCCGCCCGGGTCGCCGAGATGACCGGCGCCGATGCGCTGATCCTGCTCTCCGACATCGACGGGCTCTACACCGCCGATCCGCGCCGCGACCCGATGGCGGCGCATCTGCCGGTGGTGCCGCGCCTGACCGAGGAGATCATGGCCATGGGGGGCGAGCCGCCGCCCGGCTACTCCTCGGGCGGGATGCGCACCAAGCTGATCGCGGCGCGGATCGCGACCGGCGCGGGCTGCGCCATGGCGATCGCCCTCGGCCAGCGCGACCATCCGCTGCGGGCGATCGCGGACGGCGCGCGCTGCACCTGGTTCCTGCCGGCGCCGGAGGGGCGGACGGCGCGCAAGCGCTGGATCGCCGGCTCGCTCGCCCCGCTCGGCACGCTGACCGTGGATGCCGGGGCGGCGCGGGCGCTGGCGCGCGGCTCCTCCCTGCTGCCGGCCGGGCTGCGGGCGGTGGAGGGAAGCTTCCGCCGCGGCGACCCGGTCCGGGTGCAGGACGAGGCCGGGCACGAGCTGGCGCGTGGCCTCGCCGCCTATGACGCCGAGGATGCCCGCCGCATCGCCGGCCATCGCAGCGAGGCGCTGGAGGCGCTGCTCGGCTGGCGCGGCCGCGACGAGATCGTCCACCGCGACGACCTCGTGCTGCTGGGCTGATTTTTCCCGCGGCGCCGCGAGGGCCTCCCGGAAGGGCAAAGCCCGGCGACGGAATCCCGTTACCGCCGCGCCCAGGCCAGCGCCGCCAGCCCGGCGCCGCGCCCGGTGGCGAAGCAGGCCTGCAGCAGGTAGCCGCCGGTCGGCGCCTCCCAGTCCAGCATCTCGCCGCAGGCGAAGACCCCCGGCCGGTCGCGCAGCATCAGCCGCTCATCGAGCATCGCCCGGCGCAGGCCGCCGGCCGAGGAGATCGCCCGCTCCAGCCCCATCGGCGCCTCGAGGCGCAGCGGCAGCGCCTTCACCAGCCGCGAGAGCGGCGCCGTGGCGCCGGCCCGGAGCGCCTCCTGCACCAGGGCGATGCCAACCGGGGCGAGGCCGGCGCGGCGCAGGTGGTTGGCCAGGGAGACGCCGCCGCGCGGCCCGTCCAGCCGCGCCGCCAGCGCCGCGGCCGGAAGGTCGGGCCGCAGGTCGAGGGCGAGCTCGACCGGCCCCCACGCCGCGATCGCCTCGCGCAGCGCGCCGGAGAGGGCATAGACCGCGCCGCCCTCGATCCCGGTCTCGGTCAGCACCGCCTCGCCGCGCACCGTCTCGCCCTGGAAGGCGAGGGCGATGCGCTTCAGCGGCGCCCCGGCGAAGCGCTGGCGGAGCGGCGCGGACCAGGCGATGCGGAAGCCGCAATTGGCCGGGCGCAGCGGCGCCACCCCCTCCAGCAGCGCCGCCCAGGCGCCATCGGCGCCGAGCCGCGGCCAGGAGGCGCCGCCGAGCGCCAGGACGGTTGCCGCCGGGCGCAGCCGCAGCGTCCCGGCCAGCGTCTCGAAGGCGAGCGCCCCCGCCTCCCAGCCGCGCCAGCGATGCCGCGGCCGCAGCGCCACGCCGAGCCCGGCCAGCCGCGCCAGCCAAGCGCGCAGCAGCGGCGAGGCCTTCATGGCGCGGGGGAAGACCCGGCCGGAGGTGCCGGTGAAGACCGGCTGGCCCAGCCCCTCCGCCCAGGCGATGAGGGCGGCGGGCGGGAAGGCCTCGATCCAGGGCGCCAGCCAGTCCTGGCCGGCGCCGTAGCGGGCGAGGAACCGCGGCAGGGGCTCGGCATGGGTGAGGTTCAGCCCGCCGCGCCCGGCGATGAGGAGCTTCCGCGCCGGGGAGGGCATGTGGTCGAGCACCGTCACCGCGGCGCCGCCCGTCGCCGCGGCCTCCGCCGCCATCAGCCCGGCCGGGCCGGCGCCGATCACCACGACCTCCGGCTGCTCCCCGGCCTGCTCCCTTGGCCGCTCCCCGCTCTCGTCCATGCCGGCTTGTAGCCAGCCCGGCGCGCTCCGTGAACGGAGGGGATGAACCCAAGGCCCTCACCTTCGTTCAGGGAGCCGAACCGATTCCGGGACGGAGGACGACGTGATGGGGTACCTTTCCAGCCTGCGCGACCGTGGCGAGGATCTGCGCGACGACGCCGAGACCTATGGCCGCCGCGCCGCCGGGCGGCTGCGCGACACCGGCGAGCGCCTGCGCGACCGGGGCGACGATGCCCGCGGCGACCTGGCGCGGCTCTGGCATCAGCTCGAGGATCTGGTGGAGCGGCGGGTGCGCCCGGCGGCCTCCGATGCGATCGACCATGCCGGGGACTATGCGCGCCAGGCCCGCGGCTATGCCCGGCAGGGGCGGGACGTGGCCTATGACGTGGCGGACCACCTGCGGGATGCCACGCGCTCGCGCCCGCTGGTGGCGATCGGCGTCGCGGTGGCGGCGACCTGGCTGATCTCCAGCATGCTGCGCAGCCGGCGCTGAGCGTTCCCCCCTGGCGGCGCCATGCGTCGCCAGGGGGTCTCGCCTCCCTCCGGCGGAGGCGCGTCGCAGCCTGCGGCGGCGGCCGACGGATGCATCGGTGCCCGTGCCGTATCGAGCCGCCTTGACGCTCGACTTTGGGGGGCCGCGGCACCAAATTCAGGGGCAAGATGAGCCCCCTTCCCCCCGTTCTCTTCCATCCTCCGAAGCGCCCCGCCCCGCCGCCCGAGCGGGTGCTGAAGGTCGTCTCGCCCTTCGAGCCGAATGGCGACCAGCCGACGGCGATCCGCGAGCTCGTCGCCGGGCTGCGGGCGGATGAGCGGGACCAGGTGCTGCTCGGCGTCACCGGCTCGGGCAAGACCTTCACCATGGCCAAGGTGATCGAGGCGGTGCAACGCCCGACCCTGATCCTGGCGCCGAACAAGACCCTGGCGGCGCAGCTCTATGGCGAGATGAAGTCGTTCTTCCCGGAGAACGCGGTCGAGTATTTCGTCTCCTACTACGACTACTACCAGCCCGAAGCCTATGTCCCGCGCACCGACACCTATATCGAGAAGGATGCGCAGATCAACGAGCAGATCGACCGCATGCGCCACTCGGCGACGCAGGCGCTGCTCGAGCGCAACGACGTGATCATCGTCGCCTCGGTCTCCTGCATCTACGGCATCGGCTCGGTCGAGACCTACAGCCGCATGGTGGTCAAGCTCGAGCTCGGCGGGCGGATCGACCGCGACACGCTGGTCAAGGGGCTGGTCGAGCAGCAATACCGCCGCAACGACAGCTTCTTCGCCCGCGGCACCTTCCGCATCCGCGGCGAGACGGTGGATATCTGGCCCTCCCACCTGGAGGACCGCGCCTGGCGCATCAGCCTGTTCGGCGACGAGGTGGACGGCATCCGCGAATTCGACCCGCTGACCGGCGAGGTGACGGCGGAGATGGAGCGGGTCGCGATCTACGCCAACAGCCACTACGTGACGCCGCGGCCGACCCTCAACCAGGCGATCGGCCAGATCAAGCAGGAGTTGAAGGAGACCCTGGCGAAGCTGGAGGCGGAGGGCAAGCTGCTGGAGGCGCAGCGCCTCGCCCAGCGCACGCAATTCGACCTCGAGATGCTGGAGACCACCGGCTCCTGCAAGGGGATCGAGAACTACTCCCGCTACCTCTCCGGCCGCGGCCCGGGCGAGCCGCC
Organism: Roseicella frigidaeris; assembly: GCF_003258945.1. Taxonomy (GTDB): domain Bacteria; phylum Pseudomonadota; class Alphaproteobacteria; order Acetobacterales; family Acetobacteraceae; genus Paracraurococcus; species Paracraurococcus frigidaeris. Next base: position 193,063 of record NZ_QLIX01000003.1, read on the forward strand.
GCCGACCCTCTTCGAATACCTGCCGGAGAACGCGCTGCTGATCGTCGACGAGAGCCATGTCACCGTCGGCCAGCTCGGCGGCATGTATCGCGGCGACTTCGCGCGGAAGAGCGTGCTCGCCGATTTCGGCTTCCGCCTGCCCTCCTGCATGGACAACCGGCCGCTGAAATTCGAGGAGTGGGAGGCCTACCGGCCCAACACCGTCTTCGTCAGCGCCACCCCCGGCCCCTGGGAGATGGAGAAGGCCGGCGGCGTCTTCGCCGAGCAGGTCATCCGCCCGACCGGCCTCATCGATCCCGTCACCGATATCCGGCCCGTCGAGGGCCAGGTGGACGACCTGCTGGCCGAGTGCCGCGAGGCGGTGAAGCGGGGCGGCCGCGTCCTCGTCACCACGCTCACCAAGCGCATGGCCGAGGACCTGACCGAGTACATGACCGAGGCCGGGCTGAAGGTGCGCTACCTGCACTCGGACGTGGACACGCTGGAGCGGATCGAGATCATCCGCGACCTGCGGCGCGGCGGCTTCGACGTGCTGGTCGGCATCAACCTGCTGCGCGAGGGGCTCGACATCCCGGAATGCGTGCTGGTCGCCATCCTCGATGCCGACAAGGAGGGGTTCCTGCGCAGCACCACCTCGCTCATCCAGACCATCGGCCGCGCCGCCCGCAACGCCGAGGGCCGCGTCGTGCTCTATGCCGACCGGATGACCGACAGCCTGCGGCGGGCGCTGGAGGAGACCGAGCGGCGGCGGACCAAGCAGATGGCCTGGAATGCCGAGCACGGCATCACGCCGCAGACCATCAAGCGGCAGATCGCCGATGTCATGCAGTCGGTCTACGAGCAGGACTACGTGACGGTCGAGGCGGTGGAGGGCGATGCCGCGGCGCAGTTCGTCGGCAAGGACCTGCGGGCCTCCATCGCCGAGCTGGAGAAGCGCATGCGCGCCGCGGCGGCGGACCTGGAATTCGAGGAGGCGGCGCGGCTGCGCGACGAGATCAAGCGGCTGGAGGCGCTCGATCTCGGCCTGGAGCCGAACCTGGCCGGCCGCAGCCTGCAGGAGGCGGCGCCGCGCGGCGCGGCGGGCGGCGCGCGACGGGCGCCCAAGGCGAAGCAGGACTGGAAGCCGAAGCCGCTCGGCCCCGGGGGCGGCGGCTACGATCCGGAGAAGCGCGCCCGTGGCGGCGGCCGGCGCGCCGCCGGCGGCCGGGCGCGGTAGCCGCCCCCCCGGCGGGGCGGGCGGGAACGCCCTCCGCCGCCGCGGCGTTCGCGCCGCACAGCAGGAGGAAACGTCCCATGGGCGACTATGCCGGCCGCGTCGAGATCGCCCGCCCGGCGGCGGAGGTCTTCGCCTTCCTCGCCGATATCCGCAACATGCCACGCTACCTGCCGACGGTGACGCGGGTCGATCCGCAGGGCCGGCATGGCGACCATGACGACGTCGCCGTCGAAGGGCGGGCCGAGGATCATGGCTACCACGACGAGGGCTGGCTGAAGGCCGAGCCCGAGGCGCGCCGGATGCAATGGGGCTCGCATGGCCAGCACGGCTATGGCGGCAGCCTGGAGGTGACGGCGGCGGAAGGCGGCTCGGTCGTCGCCCTGCAGCTCCACCTGGCCTCGAAGCCGGGTGCCGCGGCGCATGGGCCTGGCGATGCGGAGATGCAGGCCGCCCTGCAGCGCACCCTCGCCAGCATCAAGGCGTGCTGCGAGGCGCCGGGCGGCGCGGCGGCGCAGGAGACCGGCCAGGGCACGGACGAGCTGCCGGACAGCCGGCCCTTCGGCAGCAGCGCGACGATGAACCCGGATCTCTGATCCACCTCGCCCGCATGCTTGCTGCGGCGCAATAAGCCCTTGCGCGGCCGATCCTCTCCGATAGGCTCGGCCGGACGCCGTGGGAGTCGCCGCCGCCATGTTCCGACGCAGCCTTCTCGCCGGCACGACCGGCGCCCTCGCCCTGCCGGCGCTGACCGCGCCGCGGCTCGCCCGCGCCCAGGGGCTGCCGAAGATCACCATCGGCATGTCGGGCTGGACCGGCTTCGCCCCGCTGACGCTGGCCGAGCAGGCCGGGCTGTTCAAGGCGAACGGGATCGAGGTCGAGACCAAATTCGTGCCGCAGCGCGAGCGCAACCTGGCCCTCGCCTCGGGCGCGCTGAACTGCGTGGTGACGACGGTCGACACCATGATCCTCTGGGCCAGCACCATCCCGCTGGTGCAGGTGTTGGTGCTGGACCGCAGCCATGGCGGCGACGGCATCGGCGTCCGGCCCGGCATCAAGGGCTTCGCCGACCTCAAGGGCAAGACCATCGCGGTGGATGGCCCGGGCACCTCGCCCTACTTCCTCATGGCCTACATGTTCCGCGAGAACGGGCTCTCGGTGAAGGATGTGCAGACCGCGACCCTGGCGCCGCAGCCGGCGGCGCAGGCCTTCGTCGCCGGGCAATTCGATGCCTGCGCCACCTATGAGCCCTATCTCTCCCAGGTCCGCGGCATGGGCGAGGACAAGGGCCGCATCCTGGCGACGACGCTCGACCATCCCTGCATCGTCGACACCCTCGCCTTCCAGCCCGCCTTCATCAACGCGAATCCCGAGGCGGTGAAGCGGGTGGTGAAGTCCTGGTTCGACGCGGTCGAGATGATCAAGGCCGAGCCGGAGAAGAGCTTCGGCATCATGGGCAAGCGGGTGAACCAGAGCGCCGAGCAGTTCAAGGCGAGCGCCGCCTTCATCGAATGGCTGGATGCGGCGAAGAACCGGGACTACGTCGCCAACGGCCTGCCGGCGTTCCAGCAGAAGGCCTATGCGGTGCAGCGCGAGACCGGCGTGGTGCGCCAGGAGGTCGACCTGTCGAAGCTTCTCGATCCGCGCTTCCTCGCCTGACCTGCCGCGGATGCGCCCGACCCGCGCCCTGCTGGCCCTCGCCGCCGTCCTGATCGCGGCGCCGGCGCGCGCCGAGGTGCCGCCGCCGCCCGGCTTCGCCGATCTCGTCGCCGCGGTGCAGCCGGCGGTGGTGCGGATCGAGACGCTCGAGCACGCCGCCACCGCGCCGCGCGGCCATGGCGCCCGCCCCGCCCAGGCCCCGCCCGAGCTGCTCGGCGCCGGCTCCGGCTTCCTCGTCGATGCCGAGGGCACCGTCGTCACCAACCACCATGTGGCCGGCGAGGCGCAGCGCATCACCGTCACCCTCGCCGATGGCCGGGACTTCCCCGCCCGGCTGCTCGGCAGCGACCCCGCCACCGACATCGCCGTGCTGCGGATCGCGCTGCCGCTCGGCGCGCCGCCGCTGCCCTTCCTCAGCTTCGCCGCGGGGGCGCCGCCGCGGCCGGGCGATTGGGCGCTCGTCGTCGGCAATCCCTTCGGCCTCGGCGCCTCGGTCTCGCTCGGCATCGTCTCGGCGCGGGGACGCAATCTCGGCGGCCTCGCCTGGGGCGAGCTGATCCAGACCGATGCGGCGATCAACCCGGGCAATTCCGGCGGCCCGCTCTTCGATGCCACCGGCCATGTCGCCGGCGTGACGACGGCGATCGTCACCCCGACCGGCAGCTCGGTCGGCATCGGCTTCGCGGTGCCGGCGCAGGTCGCCGCGCCGGTGGTCACGGCGCTGGCGGCGGAGGGCCGGGTGCGCCGCGGCTGGCTCGGCCTGCAGGCCCAGGCGATGACGCGGGAGCTGTCGCGGGCGATGGGCGGCGCGCCGCCGCAGGGCGCGCTGGTCGATGCCGTGGCGCCGGACGGGCCGGCGGCGCGTGCCGGGCTGCAGCCGGGCGACGTCATCACCGCGCTCGACGGGCTGCCGGCGGAGGGGCCGCTCGCCATCGCGCATGGCATCGCGCTGCGGGCGCCGGGCAGCGCGGCGGCGCTCTCGGTCTGGCGCGCCGGGCAGGAGCGGGTGCTGACCGCGCGCCTCGCCGAGACGCCACCGCCCCCGGCCGCTGCCCCGCCGCCGGTGCCGGAGCATCACGGCTACGGCCTCGCCTTCGGCCCCATCAACCGCGGGGCCCGGGCGGCGCAGCACCTGCCGCCGGAGTTGCAGGGCGCGTTGGTGACGCGGGTGACGCCGGGCGGCACCGCCGAGGCGGCGGGGCTGCGCACGGGGGACATCATCCTCGGCATCGGCACCGCCGCCATCCGCGGCCCGCAGGAGGCGGCGGCGGCACTGCGGGCGGCGGGCAGCGAGGGCGTCGCGCTGCGGCTGCTGCGCGAGGATGCCGCGATCTACGTCGCCCTGCCGGCACCGGGCTGAACGGGGAGGGATGCGCATGCAGCCGCTGCGGCCGGTCTCGCCCGGCGCCCGCCTCCTGCTCGGCGCCGGCTTCTTCGCGGTCTTCCTCGGCCTCTGGCTCTGGGTGACCGAGGGCGGCCATGTGCCGGCGCTGTTCCTCGCCTCGCCGGGGCGGACGCTGGCGGCCGGCTGGTCGCTGCTGACCGAGTATGGCTTCCTCGGCGACATCGCCGTCACCGTCTTCCGGGTGGTCGGCGGCTTCCTGATCGCCGCCGCCTTCGCCGTGCCGCTCGGCCTGCTGATGGGCGCCTTCAAACCCGTGGAAGCCTTCTTCGAGCCCTTCTTCTCCTTCGCCCGCTACCTGCCGGCCTCGGCCTTCATCCCGCTGCTGATCCTCTGGGCCGGGGTGGGGGAGGCGCAGAAGCTCGCGGTCATCGTCATCGGCAGCGTCTTCCAGCTCGTCATCATGGTGGCGGTGATCGCCGGCGGCACGCGCATGGACCTGGTGGAGGCGGCCTACACCCTCGGCTCGCGCCCGCTCGGCATCCTGCGGCGGGTGGTGATCCCGGCCGCGGCGCCGCAGGTGGCGGAGACACTCCGCCTCGTCCTCGGCTGGGCCTGGACCTACGTCATCGTCGCCGAGCTGATCGGGGCGAGCAGTGGCATCGGCCACATGATCATGGACAGCCAGCGGCTGCTGGACACTGGGCAGATGATCTTCGGCATCGTGGTGATCGGGGTGATCGGGCTGGTGACGGATTTCGCGGTGAAGCTGCTGAACCGGCGGCTCTTCCCCTGGGCGGCGCTGTGAGCGGCAAGACGCTCCGCATCGACGGCGTCACCCGCACCTTCCCGGCGCGCGGCCGCACCCCGCCGACGCTGGCCCTGCAACCCACCTCGCTCGCCGTCGCGCCGGGCGAGTTCGTCGCCATCCTCGGCCCTTCGGGCTGCGGCAAGTCGACGCTGCTCAGGATCGTCGCCGGGCTCGACCGCCCGACCGCCGGCACCGTCAGCCTGGAGGGCCGCCCGGTCGCCGGCCCCGGCCCGGATCGCGGCATGGTCTTCCAGTCCTACACCCTCTTCCCCTGGCTGACCGTCGAGCGGAACATCCGCTACGGCCTGGTCGAGCGCGGCCTGCCGGAGGCGGAGCAGGCCGCCATCGCCGCCCGCTTCATCGCCCGCACCGGCCTCGCCGGCTTCGAGCACCACTGGCCGCGACAGCTCTCGGGCGGCATGCAGCAGCGCACCGCGCTCGCCCGGGCCCTGGCCAACGACCCGGAGATCCTGCTGCTCGACGAGCCCTTCGGGGCGCTCGACCACCAGACGCGCGAGCTGATGCAGGAGCTGCTGCTGGAGATCTGGGAGGGGGACCGCAAGACGGTGCTCTTCGTCACCCATGACATCGACGAAGCGATCTTCCTGGCGAACCGGGTGCTGGTGATGTCCGCCCGCCCCGGTCGCATCAAGGCGGAGGTCCCGGTGCCGCTGCCCTATCCCCGCGAGTGGACGGTGAAGACGACGCCGGAGTTCGGGGCGCTGAAGGCCAGGCTGATGGCCGAGATCCGGGAGGAGGTGCGGCGGGCCGCGGTTTCTGCTGGCGCTTAGGCTGTAACCGGATTATAGCGCCGCCCCTTCAACCTGCCGGATCGCAGCCGTGATTTGTGCCATGTCGCTCATTGCCCTCGCCGCCATCCTCGCGGGCGTTACCCTCGCGGGCGGCCTGCACGGCTGACCAGCGCGGCCGCTCGACCGCCCGGTTCGCGCCGCACGGCGGCCCCGGCGCGTTCCCAGACCATGACGCAGGCTGCTACAGAGGGTGGAGGCATGAGCCCCACCCCTCCCATTCCCCCGACCATTCCCCGCGCGGCGCTCGTCACCGGCGGCGCCAGGCGGCTCGGCCGCGCCCTGGCCCTGGCGCTCGCCGGGCAGGGCTTCGATCTCGCGCTGCACTACCGGGACAGCGCCGCCGAGGCCGAGGCGACGGCGGCCGAGATCCGCACGCTCGGCCGCCGCGCCGTCACCCTGCAGGCCGACCTGGCGCGCGAGGCGGAGGTCGAGCGGCTGGTCCCGGCGGCGATGGCGGCGCTCGGCCCGCTCGGCGTGCTGGTCAACAATGCCAGCACCTTCGAGCGCGACGAGTGGGAGGACGTGACGCGGGCGAGCTGGGACTCGCATATGGAGCCCAATCTCCGTGCCCCCTTCGTGCTCATCCAGGCCTTCGCCCGCGCCCTGCCGGCCGCCGCCGAGGGCGCGGTGCTGAACATGCTCGACCAGCGCGTCTGGTCGCTGACGCCGCATTTCATCAGCTACAGCCTGTCCAAGGCCGGTCTCTGGGCGCTGACCCAATCCCTCGCCCTGGCGCTGGCGCCGCGCATCCGGGTGAACGGCATCGGCCCCGGCCCGGCGCTGCCCAGCCCGCGGCAGAGCCAGGCGCAGTTCGACCGCCAGGCGGCCAGCGTGCCGCTGCGCCACGGCACCAGCCCGGAGGAGATCGCCCTCGCCGCCATGACCATCCTCGCCCTGCCGGCCATGACCGGCCAGATGCTCGCCCTCGATGGCGGGCAGCATCTGCAATGGTCGCCGCGCGGCGTCGTGGCAGGGGGGCCGGAGGAATGAGCTTCGCGCCGGATGCCGGGCAGAGGCTGCGGCTGGTCTTCGTGCAGGGCCTCACCCTGCAGGCGCGGCTCGGCGTGTATCCGCACGAGAAGGCGGCGCCGCAGCGGGTGGTGATCGGGATCGAGCTGGCGGTGGAGGACGATGCGGCGCCGAGCGCGGTCGGCGCGGATGACTTCCGCCGGGTGGTGGACTACGAGCGGCTGGTGAAGGCGGCGCGGGCGGAGGCCGCCTCGGGCCACCTGCTCCTGGTAGAAACCCTGGCGGAACGGATCGCTCAGGCAGCGCTGTCGGACCCGCGGGTGTTACGAGCACGAGTGCGTGTGGAAAAGCCCGACGCCTTCCCGGATGCCGCATCCGTGGGGGTTGTCATCGAAAGGACGCGGGCTTGACACGCAGGTTTGCGTGCAACTCATCCACCGCCCTCGCGAAAGCGTCAGGTTCTTTCTAACTGAAACAGAATGGTTACAAAGTGACCGTTTCGAACCAGTTCGGTTCGTGGAAATCGTTGGACATCAGCATTTTAGACAAGCGCCCGAAACTTTGGCATTCAAGCTTTTCCGGGGAGTTGCAACCGGTTGCACCCCTCCCGGCTTCCACATCCACAAGCTTATCCACAGGGTGGCCGGGGCCTTCACCGTGTTCCCGGCCATCGCCGAACCTAATCGGAACGCATGAGTCAAGCGGAATCTGACCAAGCCGCTCCAGCGGCTGACGCTCCAGTGATGGAGGGAGTCCGGGTCATCGAGGCCGCCCTCGCCACGCTGCCGCATGCGCCGGGCGTCTACCGCATGCTCGATGCCCGCGGCGATGCGCTCTATGTCGGCAAGGCCCGGGCGCTGCGGCGCCGGGTGCATGCCTACACCCAGATCGCCCGGCTGCCCGAGCGGCTGCGGCGCATGGTGCACGAGACCCGCAGCCTCGAGGTCATCACCACCGCCTCCGAGGCCGAGGCGCTGCTGCTCGAGGCCAACCTGATCAAGCGGCTGCGACCGCGTTACAACATCGTCCTCCGCGACGACAAATCCTATCCCTGGCTGGTCCTGACCGAGGACCACCCCTATCCGCAGATCACCAAGCACCGCGGCGGGCGGCGCAAGGGCGCCAGCTATTGGGGGCCCTTCGCCTCGGCCTGGGCGGTGAACCAGACGCTGACCGCCCTGCAGCGCGTCTTCCTGCTGCGGAGCTGCCGCGACACCGTTTTCGACACGCGCAGCCGGCCCTGCCTGCTGTTCCAGATCCGCCGCTGCTCGGCGCCCTGCGTCGATCGCATCTCGCGCGAGGACTATGCCGGCCTCGTCCAGCAGGCGAAGCAGTTCCTCTCCGGCGAGACGCCGAGCATCCAGCGGGAGCTGGCCAAGGAGATGGAGGCGGCGGCCGAGGCGCTGGAGTTCGAGCGCGCCGCGGCGATCCGCGACCGCATCCGCGGCCTGACCCATGTGCAGGGCCGCGACCGGATCAACATGGAAGGCATCGGCGATGCCGATGTCGTCGCGCTGCACCAGATGGCGGGGCAGACCTGCGTGCAGGTCTTCTTCTTCCGCGGCGGCCGCAACAACGGCAACCGGCCCTATTTCCTCAGCAAGGGCGAGCAGGGGCCGGAGGAGGTGCTGGAGGCCTTCCTCACCCAGCTCTACGACGACCTGCCGCCGCCGCCGCTGGTCCTGCTGAGCCATGAGCCGGCCGAGCAGGCGCTGATCGCCGAGGCGCTCTCCATCAAGGCCGGCCGGAAGGTGGAGCTGCACCGGCCGCAGCGCGGCGACAAGCGCGCCGCGGTCGAGCATGCCGCGACCAATGCCAGGGAGGCGCTGGAGCGCAAGCTGGCCGAGGGCACGGCGCAGGAGGCGCTGCTGCAGGGCGTGGCGCGGGTCTTCGACCTACCGGCGACGCCGGAGCGGATCGAGGTCTACGACAACAGCCATATCCAGGGCAGCAACGCCTATGGCGTCATGGTCGCCGCCGGCCCCTCGGGCTTCCTGAAGCAGGCCTACCGCAAATTCTCCATCCGCGGCCCCGTCGCGCCAGGCGACGACTTCGGCATGATGCGCGAGGTCTTCGAGCGCCGCTTCGGCCGCGCCCTGAAGGAGGACCCGGGGCGCGAGAGCGGCACCTGGCCCGACCTGGTGCTGATCGATGGCGGGCTCGGCCAGCTCAACGCAGCGCGAGAGATCCTGGCCGAGATGGGGGTGGACGACCTCCCCCTGGTCGCCGTCGCCAAGGGGCCGGACCGCGATGCCGGGCGCGAGTGGTTCCACCGCACCGGCCATCCGCCCTTCCAGCTGCCGCCGCGCGACCCGGTGCTCTACTACCTGCAGCGGCTGCGCGACGAGGCGCATCGCTTCGCCATCACCACCCACCGCGCCGGCCGCTCGAAATCCCTGGTGCGGAGCGAGCTGGACGAGATCCCGGGCGTCGGCACGGCGCTGAAGCGGAAGCTGCTCAACCATTTCGGCAGCGCCCGCGGCGTGCGCAACGCGGCGCTGGCCGATCTGGAGAACGCGCCGGGCATCGGTCCGAGCGTGGCCCGCCGCATCTACGGGCATTTCCATCCCGGCATGGCGGAGGGATGACGCCCGGCGCCGAGGGGACTGCCAGTGGGGGCCGTTGATGGGGCACCATCAACGGCCGTTCGTATCAGAGCGAGGTGCGCAGGATCCGCGGCATCGGCTCGGTCCGGTCCTCCACCGCCGTCACGCCGGGCACCGCCCGGGCGAGAACGGCGAGGCCCTGGCGCACCTCCTCCGAGCGGTGGAAACCGTAGAAGCTGACGGTGCCGTCCTTCACGCTCGGGAAGACGTAGAAGGTGTCGACCCAGGGCTGCTCCCGCATGGCGGCGATCATCGCCTTCAGCAGGGCCGCGTCGGTCTGCTCGCCGGGCGCCGCCTCGGGCGGAACGAGGACGGCGCGCAGCAGGTCGGCGCGGCTGACGATGCCGGCGAGCTTCCCATCCTTCAGCACCGGCACGCGGCGGATCTGGTGGCGCTCCATCAGCCGGGCGATCTCCTCCGCCTCGGCCTCCTCGTCGACGGTGACCAGCTCGCGGGTCATCACGTCGGCGGCCTTCGCGCCATGCGCCTTGGCGAAGCGCTGCGCCAGCCGCCGGGAATCGGCGAAGAGGCCGAGGAACCAGCCGAGCGGGCCGCGCGTCTCCTCGGCCAGGCGGCGGATCAGGTCGCCTTCCGTCACCAGCCCAACCAGCCTGCCCTCGGCATCCGTCACCGGCACGGCCGAGATGCCGCGGCCGGCCAGAAGCTCCACCACGCCCGCCACCGGCGTCTCCGGCGGCACCACGACGAGGCTGGTGGTCATGAGATCGCGTGCCTTCACGGCATCCTCCCGGTCTTGTCGCGGGCCGCCTGCCGGCCCGCGGGTCCTCCATCCATACCGGCGGCCCGGCGAGCGGGCCTTGCGCCACAGCAAGCGGCCGGGCGCCAGACGTGATGCCGGCCCGGGGCCGCCACAAGCCGCGGGCCGCGATCCCGCATCCCGGCACGTCGGTCCCATCCCGGGGCCCCACCTGTCGTATCGTGCCGGTCCGGCAACCAGGCACAGGGCCCCGCTCCGCCGGCCTGGCGCCATCCTGGGCTTGCCCCGCGCCGGGCGCTCGGCCATGACTGCGGCCGGCATGCCGACCGATCTGCCCAACCTGCTGACCCTTTCGCGCATCGCCGCCGTTCCCCTGCTGGTGGCGCTGGTGGCCCTGCGCACGCCCTGGGGCGATGTCGCGGCCTGCATCGTCTTCTCCGCCGCCGCGATCACCGATTATTACGACGGCAAGATCGCCCGGGAGCGGCAGATCGTCTCCGGCTTCGGCCGCATGCTGGACCCGATCGCCGACAAGCTGCTGGTCGGCGCCGCGCTGATGGTGATGGCCGGCAACGGCCGGCTGACCGACTGGACCCTCTACCCGGCCATCGTCATCCTGCTGCGGGAGATCCTGGTCTCCGGCCTGCGGGAATACCTGGCCGGGCTGCAGATCGGCCTGCCCGTCTCGCGGCTGGCGAAGTGGAAGACCGGCTTCCAGATGGGGGCGCTCGGCACGCTGCTGGCGGGCGATTCCGCCGCCTCGGTGCTGCATCTCTCCGTCCTGCCGGTCTCGCTGATCGGCGAGGCGATGCTCTGGGTGGCGGCGGCGCTGACGCTGATGACCGGGCGCACCTATCTGGTCGCCGGGCTGCACCATGCCGAGGCCGACTCCGCCGGCCGCCCCGCCGGGCCGCGGCGGGAGCCGGCAGTCCGGCCTTGAGACGGGGCCAGGGGCGGCGCATCTTCCGGCAGGGCTCCGGACTGCGGGGCGACAGGAGTGGGTTCATGCGAGGGATGGGCGGAACGGCGGCCAGGGTGACCCTGCTGGGCATCGGGGTGCTGTTGGGCGGCTGCAGCTGGTTCGACAACGGCTCCGCCCGGGTCGCCGACGGGATCGGCGATTTCGGCGGCAGGATCGGCATGCCCTGGGGCTCCTCGCATCCGAAGCCGCCCGAGGAGAGCACCACCATCGCCCGGCTCACCGGCGCGCCGACGGAGGTCACGCCGCTCCGCACTGAGGATGGCGATGTCTGGCCGGTGCCGGAGGCGCCGCGCTCGACCCTGGCCAATCCGGATGCGGCGATGCGGGGCATCCCGAATTACCGCCCCGGCGACTACGACCGCCCGCCGATCTCCGGCGAGCCGCGGCCGCTGCCGCCCAACCTGCGCAGCGGCGCCTCCTCGCCGCCGCCCCTGCCGCCGGTGCGGACCGAGCCGCAGCAGCAGAGCTTCGTGCCGCCGGCCGGCGACACCCGGCCGCCGGCGCGCCGCAACGATGGCCGGGTGATCGTGACCCCGAACGGCAGCGCCGCGGTGACGACCGGCGGCACCGACCGCATCCAGGGCTATGTGCTGCCCGGCGGCGCCTCCGGCACCGCCATCAACGACGGCGCCACGACGACGCTCGTCGGCCCCAACGGGCAGGTGCAGGTCGTGCCGAACCAGCGGTGAGGCCCGGCATGCGGGTGCTGTATTTCGCCTGGGTGCGGCAGAAGGTCGGCGTCGCGGAGGAGGAGGTCTCCCCGCCGCCCGAGGTGCGGGACGTGGCCGGGCTGATCGCCTGGCTGGCAGCGCGCAGCCCCGGCCATGCCGCGGCCTTCGCCCAGGCGCGGCAGGTCCGCGCCGCCATCGACCAGGAATTCGCCACCCCTGACGCCCCCCTCGCCGGCGCCACCGAGATCGCCTTCTTCCCCCCGGTGACCGGCGGATGACCGCGCCCGATGGTCGGAGCGGCGACGACCGCGAAGAGCTGAATCGGGCGCGTTGCGATACGCCCGATGGCCGGAGCGGCGACGGCCGTGGAGAGCTGAACCAGGGGCGCCGGGACACGCCCGGCGGCCGAGTCGTGCCGACCGTGCGGGTGCAGGAGGCGGCGTTCGACCTCGCCGCCGAGAGCGCGGCGCTCGCCGCCGGCCGGGTCGATATCGGCGCCCTGGCCAGCTTCGTCGGCCTCTGCCGCGCCGATGACGGCCTCGCCGCGCTGGTGCTGGAGCACTATCCCGGCATGACCGAGCGGGCGATCACGGGCATCGCCGAGCAGGCCTGCGCCCGCTGGCCGCTCACCGGCTGCACCGTCATCCACCGCCATGGCCGGCTGGAGCCGGGGGCGCCGATCGTGCTGGTGCTCACCGCCTCCTCCCACCGCGCCGCGGCGCTCGAGAGCTGCGCCTTCCTGATCGACTGGCTGAAGACCCGGGCGCCCTTCTGGAAGCGCGAAGAATTCGCCGGCGGCGACGCGCGCTGGGTCGAGGCGAAGGCCGAGGACGATGCCGCCGCCGCCCGCTGGGAGCCGGGGCGCGCATGAGCCCGGAGCGCCTCGCCCGCGTCGAGCTGGCCTGCCAGGACCCGCATCGCCAGCGCGAGTTCTTCGCCCGCATCCTCGGCCTGGCGCCGGCCGAGCCGGGCAATGCGCTGCGCTTCACCATCGGCGAGGTGGAGCTGGTGCTGCGGCCGCGCGGCGATGCCCTCTTCGCCTCGGCGCGGCATGCCGAGGGCAGCGCGCTGCTCGCCTTCCCGGTCTCCGATGCCGAGCTCGACCGCTGGCACCGGCGCATGCTGACCGCCCGCGTCGCGGTGCTGGACGCGCCCGGCCCGGCCGGGGCGCCGCCACGGCTGCTGCGGGTGGCCGATCCGGAGGGCAATGTGATCGAGCTCTTCGCCCCCGCGTGACGCGCCGGGCGTGAGGGCCTGGCCGACCATCCTCGGCGGCGCCGCGCTGCTGCTCTGGCCGGCGGCGCTGAACGGCTACCCCCTGGTCTTCAGCGATACCGGCGCCTTCCTGGCGCAGACCATCGAGCGCATCCCGATCTGGGACAAGCCGATGGTCTATGGGCCGCTGCTGCACCTGTTCCATCTCCGCCTGAGCCTCTGGCTGCCGATGGCGGCGCAAGGGCTGGCGCTGTCCTGGCTGCTCTGGCTGGTGCAGCGGGTGCTGGACCATGATCCGCTCACGCCGGTTCGCGGACCCGTGAGTCACGCTTCCGGTGGGTCCCCCTCAGGCGATCACGCTCCAGGACGTGTCACCACCGGGTCGCATCTGCTGCTCTGCGCCGGGCTGGCGGCGGCGACGGCGGCGCCCTGGTTCGCCGCCTTCCTGATGCCGGACTGGCTGGCGCCGGCCCTCGTCCTCGCCCTCTTCCTGCTTGGCTTCGCAGCGGACCGGCTGGGGCGGGGAGAGCGCCTCGCGCTCGGGCTGCTCGCCACCCAGGCCGCCGCGGCGCATCTGTCGCACCTGCCCCTCGCCGCGGCGCTGATCCTGCTGATGCTGGCGGTGCGGCGCGCCTGGCGCCCGGCGCTGGCCTGCGCCCTGCCCCTGCTTGCCGCGCTTGCCCTGCTGCTGGCGACGAATCTCGCGGTCCATGGCCGCTTCGGCATCTCCCCCTACGGCGCCGTCTTCGCCCTGGCCCGGCTGGTCGCCGACGGGCCGGCGGCACGCACGATCGCGGCGCGCTGCCCGGAGGCAGGCTGGCATCTCTGCCGCTGGGCCGGGCGGCTGCCGGGGGATGCCGATGTCGTCCTCTGGGCGCCGGACGGGCCGGTCTCGCCGCCGCGGAGCGATGGACCGGAGCGTTTCGGCCCGATCGCCCTCGCCCCCGAGGCGGGCGTGATCCTGCGCGAGACGCTGCGGCGCGAGCCGCTCGGCGTGCTGCGCGCGGCGGCGCGGAACACGCTGCGCCAGCTCGGCCTGGCGCGGGTCGGCGACACGCTCGGGCCGGAGAACCTCGCCGGGACGGTGGGGCGGGAGCTGGCCCTCGGCTTCCCGCCGGCGGAGGCGGCGCGCTTCGCGGCCTCCTTGCAGGCGCGCGGGGTGCTGCGGCAGGCATCGGCGCCCGTCCTGCTGCTGCATCCGGCGGCGCTGCTGCTCGGCGCGGCGGGGGCGCTGCTGGCCTGGGGATGGGCGGCGCGGGCGGGCGATGGGCGGCGCCTCGGCCTGGTGCTCTGCGTGCTGGTCGGGATCACGGCGAATGCGGCGGCGACCGGCGCCCTCTCCGGCCCGCATGACCGCTACCAGGCCCGCATCGCCTGGCTGCTGCCGCTTGCCGCCCTCCTCGCCTGGCCGCGCCGGCCCCGTCCCACCCCCAACCCAGCCTGAGACGCCCGCCACCCCAGTCGCCGCCCGTTGTCCTGCCGCGGCTTCGCCGCGGCAGGCTGTGACGCGCCCTGGGCAGGAGGGACTCACGGGGCCCCCGCGACGGCGCGCAGCGACGTCGCGGGGATCAAGCCGTCGCCCGCTCCGCCGCCGGCTTGGCCGTGGCCGGCCGCGCCCGCCGCTCGAACAGCCCAGCGATGCCGCGCGGCATGAACAGCATGAACAGCACCAGCAGCAGCCCATAGACCAGCGGCGCGCCGCCGGTGAAGTCGGTGCCGAAGCCGATGCGCAGCGCCTCGTCGAGGCCGATGGTGATGATCGCCCCGATGGTCGGGCCGAAGGCCGCATACATGCCGCCGGCGATGGCCCCGAAGACGATCTGCAGCGAGATGCCGAGGCCGGCGAGGGATTCCGGGTTGAGGTATTGCCGGTACTGCGCCGTCAGCGCCCCGGCCAGCGCGGCGAGGGCGACGGAGATCACCGTCACCTTCATCTTCTCCCGCGTCACCCGGATGCCGATGGAGGCCGCGGCGTCCTCGTCCTCCGAGATCGCCGCCAGCGCCTTCGAGGACATGGAACGGTCGAGCAGCCGCCAGGCGAGCAGCCCGATCGCCCAGGCGATGAGGGCGACCCACCAGAAGCCGGTCTTGTCGAACTGCATGGCGAGGAATTGCTGCCCCGGCGGCGCCTGCACCGGCGTCATGCCGAGCGAGCCGCCGGTATGGTCGCGCAGGGCGACGATCAGGATGCGCACGATCTCGCCGGCGGCGAGCGTGACCAGCGCGAAGTAATGCCCGACCACGCGCAGCCGGAAGGCCGGATAGGCCAGCAGCATGCCGATCGCCACCGCGACGAGGATGCCGGCCGGGATGCCGAGCCAGGGCGTCAGCCCCGCCTCGTTCCAGAGCAACGCCATGGTGTAGGCCGCGGCGCCGAGGAAGGCGCCATGGCCGAAGGAGACCAGGCCGAAGCGGCCCATCATCGCCCAGCCGGTGCCGGCCAGCGCCGTCAGCACCATGGTGATGAGGACATGCATGGCGTAGTCCGGCGGCGAGAGCAGCGGCACCGCCCCCAGCACCACCACCCCGATGGCGAGCAGGGCGACGTCCCTTGCGAATCCGCTCATCGCGCGAACAGCCCCTTCGGCCGGATGAACATGACGAGGATGAAGAAGGCGAAGGCGACGACGTAGGAGAATTCGGTGGTGCCCCAGAAGCCGCCGACCGAGATGATCAGCCCCATCAGGAAGGCGGCGAGGAAGCCGCCGAGCATGTTGCCGAGCCCGCCCATGACGCAGATCATGAAGGTGATCGGCCCGAAGGAGAGGCCGACGAAGGGGTGCACGTCGAGCTGCACCACCAGCAGGCAGGCGGCGAGGCCGGCCAGCGCGCCGCCGACCGCCGAGGCGATGAGGTAGATGCGGCGGGGATCGACGCCCATCAGCGGCATCACCTCGCGGTCCCGCGCGATGGCGCGGATGGCGGTGCCGACATAGGTGAATTTCAGGAAGGCCCAGAGCACCGCGGCGCCGAGCAGCGCGGCGCAGAAGGCGGCGAGCTTGGTGCCGCTGACGAAGACCTCCCCCACCTCCATCGGCGGCATGTCGACGCCGAGCGAGCGGAACTCGGTGGAGAAGACCAGCGTCGCCGCGCCCTGCAACACGAAGAGCACGCCGCCGGTCGCCAGCACCTGGTTGATCGGCGGCGAGGTCAGCAGCGGCCGCACCACCAGCAGGTGCAGCAGCATCCCAAGCGCCGCGACGATGGGCAGGCAGGCGACGAAGGCCAGCGGCAGCGGCCAGCCGGCCTGGGTGTGGAGGAACCACACCGCATACATGCCGACCATGACCAGCTCGGCATAGCAGAGCCAGACCACGTCCACGACGCCGAAGACGAGGTTGAGCCCCAGCGCCGGCAGGGCGAAGACGCCGCCGAGGAGGATGCCGTTGACCAGCGCCTCCAGGAAGAAGGGGTCGAGAAGGTTCATGCGTGATCCCTTTCCGGGCCGGCCTCAGCGCGCCCGCCGGGCGCTGTCTCGGTGTCCCACGGCCTGTCCCCCGGCCTGTCCCAGGGCCTGTCCCACGACCCCCGGGGCGTCGTCGGGCCGCATCAATGGCCGCCCAGATAGCTGCGCCGGATCGCCGGGTCAGCGGCGAGCTCGGCCGAGCGCCCCTCGGCCGCGACGCGCCCGGTCTCCAGCACATAGGCGCGGTCCACCACCCGCAGCACCTGCGCCACGTTCTGCTCGACGATCAGCACCGTCAGCCCCTCCTGCCGGATGCGCCGCACCAGCTCGAAGACCTGCTGCACCACGATGGGCGCGAGGCCGGCCGAGGGCTCGTCGAGGAGGAGGATCTTCGGGCCGGACATCAGCGCCCGGCCGATGGCGCACATCTGCTGCTCGCCGCCCGACATGGTGCCGGCGAGCTGGTGCCGGCGCTGCTTCATGCGCGGGAAGAGCTCGAAGACATGCTCGCGCCGCGCCTCGAATTGCGGCCGGGCCGCGCGGGTGAAGGCGCCGACGCGGAGATTCTCCTCCACCGTGAGGTGCGGGAAGAGGCGGCGGTTCTCCGGCACATGCGCGATGCCGAGCCCGGGCAGCGCATGCGGCGGCACCTCGGTGAGGTCGCGCCCGCCATAGCGCAGCGTGCCGGCGCGCGGCCGGATCAGGCCGGAGATGACGCGGAGCAGCGTGGTCTTGCCGGCGCCGTTCGGGCCGACCACGCCCACCGCCTCGCCCGGCTCCACCCGCAGCCCGACGCCGAACAGCGCCTGGAAGTCGCCATAGCCGGCCTGGATGCCGGCGAGCTCCAGCGCCTCGCCCGGGGCCCGGGCGGCCGCGCCCGGCGGCTGCAACGCCGCGCTCATGCCGCGCGGGTCTCCGGCGGGCCGAGATAGACCTCGGCGACCCGTGCATCCTCCTGCGCCTCGGCCGGGGTGCCGCGGAAGATGACGGCGCCATGGTCGAGGACCACGACGCGATCGACGACGGAGAGAAGCACGCCCATGATGTGCTCCACCCAGACGATGGTGATGCCGCGCTCGTCGCGGATGCGCTTCAGCATGTCGGCGGCCTGGCGCATCTCGCCGGTATCGAGGCCGCCGAGGCTCTCATCGGCGAGCAGCAGCTTCGGCTGGGTCGCCAGCGCCCGCGCCAGTTCCAGCTTCTTGAGGCCGGCGGCGCCGAGGCCATGCGCCGTCGCCGCCGCGTCGTCCGGCAGCTGCGCCAGGCGCAGCGCGTCGCGCGCCCGCCGCTCCGCCTCGGCGCGGTCGATATGCCCGCCCGCGCCGTAGAAGGCGGCGAGCGTCGCGTTCTCGAGCAGGGTGAGGCCGCGGAAGGGGCGCGGGATCTGGAAGGTGCGGCCGATGCCGCGGCGGCAGGTCTCGTCCGCCGTGCTGCCGCCGATCTCGGCGCCGGCGAGGCGCACCGAGCCCGCGCTCGGCCGCAGCGTGCCGGCGATGCAGTTGAAGGTGGTGGACTTGCCCGAGCCGTTCGGCCCGAGCAGCCCGAGGATCTCGCCCTGCGCGACGGTGAAGGAGACCTTGTCGACGGCGGTGAAGCCGCCGAAGCGCTTGGTCAGACCCTCCACCTGCAGCAGCGGCGCGCCGGCCGCGTCCATGCTCAGGACCGGAGCGCGTAGGGGCTTTCGGGGGGCAGCGGCAGCACCGGGTCGCGGCCCAGCGAGGCCGGCCAGATGACATGCGACTTGGCGTTGTCGAACTGCATCACCACGCAGAGGCTGCGGCTGTTCTGCCCGGCCATGCTGGATTCCGGCGGCTCGAATTTCACGCCGTAGCCCTGGATGGTGCCGCCCTCGGGGATGTCCACCTGCAGCGCCGCCTCGCGCAGCGCCTCGGCCGTCATGCCGCCGGTCTTGCGCACCGCGGGCTTCAGCACGTGCTCGAGGAAGATCCAGGTGTTGTTGAACCCCATCGAGGCATGCGTCGGCAGGTCGTTCATCTTGTGCTTCGCCTGGTAGCGGGCGACGAAGGTCTTCGCCAGCTCGCCGACGCCGGGCTGCAGCCTCTCCCAGTCCAGCATCTGCGTCGCCGCCGGGTCGGCGTTGCCCATGCCCTGCAGGTCCTTGCCGAAGGTCTCCCACAGCCGGTCGATCTGCGACCAGCCGGCGCCATGGCCGAAGAGCATGCGGAAGCGCAGCCCGCCGGAGCGCGCCTGGCGCAGGAAGAGCGTGATGTCGGGGTTGTAGCCGGCCTGGTAGACGACGTCCGGCCGTTCCCGCCGCAGCTTGGTCACCAGGGTCGAGAGGTCGGGCGTGGTCGCCGAATAGGCCTCCTTCAGCACCACCGGCATGTTGAACTTCTTCGCATTCGCCTCGATGGCCGAGGAGACGCCGGTGCCGTAGGGCCCGTCCTCGTAGATGACGGCGAGCTTCACCTTCTCCGGCGCCATGCCGAGCTTCTTCTGCGCCTGCTCGTGGATCACCGAGACCGTGCCCTCGGCATACTGGTCGGAATGCACGGTGGGGCGGAAGACGTAGCGGAAATGCTTGTCCTTCAGCACCGCGGTGGCGATCGCCGAGGTGATCCACATGATCTTCTTCTGCGCCTCGAACCGCCCGGAGAGCGGCACGGCATGGGCGGAGGAATAGACCCCCATCACCACCTCGAGCCCCTCCTGGCCGAGCAGCCGCTCCGCCTCGTTGATGGCGACATCGGCCTTGCTCTGGCTATCGGCGCTGACCGCGACCACCGGCCGGCCATCGACGCCGCCGCGCTCGTTGAAGAGGGCGATCGCCACCTCGGAGCCGTTGAAGAGCGGCACGCTGCCGGCGCCAGCGAAGGGGCCGGAGAGGTCGGTCAGCAGCCCGACCCGCAGCGGATCGCCGCCGCGCGCCGGCGCGGTCTGCGCCCGTGCCGTGGCCGGCACGCCGGCGGCGAGGCCGAGGCCGGCCCCGGCCTGCAGCAGCGTGCGACGCGAAGTCCCGTTGCGCTCCATCTCGTCCGTCCTTCCCTGCCTCGTGGCCGGGCGCGCGGGGTGGTCCCCGTCGGGTGGAACGGACGTCAGGACAGGCTGGTGCATGGATCCGGCGGGGCCGGGGCGCCTGCGCTTCCCCCAACGCCGCGTTCCTTTGCGCACGGCCTTTCGCACAGCCTGAGACAGGCGGTGCGGCGGCGTCAAGCGGCGGCGGCGCTGGCGGCGGTCATTCCTTGTGGAAGCGGGCCTTGCGGAACCGGGCCATGAAGAAGCCGTCCATGCCGCCGCGGTCCGGCCAGAGATTGGGGCGGGTGCGGACCGCCCCCTCGGCGGTGATCGCCCCGGCGAGGCCGGGCAGCTCCTCCGGCCGCACCGGATCGAGGGCGAGGCCGAGCGCCGCGGCCGCCGCCAGATGCGCCTCGCCCTCCTCGGGCTGCAGCGAGCAGGTGGCGAGGACCAGCCGGCCGCCCGGCGCCAGCAGCCGCGCCGCCGCGGCCAGCAGCTCCCGCTGCAGCCCCGCCGCCGCGCCGACATCCTTCGGCCGCTTCAGATGCGGCACGTCCGGGTGGCGGCGGATGGTGCCGGTCGCGGTGCAGGGGGCATCGAGCAGGATGGCGTCGAAGGCCGCGCCGCCGGGCTCCCAGCGCAGGGCATCGGCGACCACCAGCTCGGCCGGCAGGCGCAGCCGCGTCAGGTTCTCCTGCAGCCGCGCCGCCCGCTTCGGGTCCCGCTCCACCGCCGTCACCGCGGCGCCGGCGGCGGCGAGCTGCGCCGTCTTGCCGCCCGGAGCGGCGCAGAGATCGGCGACGCGCTCGCCCGGCCGCGCCGCCAGCAGCTGGGCCGGCAGGGCGGCGGCGGCGTCCTGCACCCAGAAGCCGCCCTCGGCGAAGCCGGCGAGCTCGGTCACCCGCGTCCCGGCCGGGTAGCGGTGGCTGCCGGTCGGCAGGGCCTCGCCGCCCTCCGGCGGCGCGGCGCCGGGCGCGAGGCTGAGATCGAGCGGCGCCTCCTGCCGGTGCGCCGCGGCGATGTCGCGCACCGCCGGGCCATAGGCGGCGTGCCAGGCGCTCCAGAGCCAGGCGGGCGTGTCCAGCCGCTCGGCCTCCAGCCCCGCCAGCGCCGCCGGCCCGGCCTCGGCCACCCGCCGCAGCACGGCATTGACCAGCCCGGCGAAGGGCTTCGGCACCAGGTCGACGGCACTGCCGACGGCGGCATGGGCGGGGGTGCCGAGCAGCAGCAGCTCCGCCGCGCCGAGGCGGAGCACGGTGCGCACCGGCCCGGGCGGCTCCCGCCGCAGGAAGGGCTCCAGCACCGCATCCAGCGAGCCGGTGCGGCGCAGCACGGCGGCGGCGATCCGGTGCGCCGCCGCCCGGTCGCGCGGCGAGACCGCGGCCCCGGGATGCGCCTGCCCCTTCTCCCGCACCCGGTGCGGCCGGCCATCGGTCGGCAGGGCGTCGAGCGCCTCCTCGAGCGGCCGATGCCGCAACAGGACGGCATCGAGCAGGGCGGCGGCGGCGCGACGGGCCGGATTCTGGGTGGGGGCTGCCATGAGGCCGCCCTTTATGGCCGCCGGCACCGCCCCATGCTAGTGCGCCCGCCCATGCATATCTCGGCGCCGTCCAGCCCCGACCGCTCCCTCGGCGCCCTGCCGGAAGCGCTGCAACGCCGCCCCCGCCTGGCGCTGGTGCTGCTTTGCCTCGCCCTCTGGCTGCCCGGCTTCTTCACCCTGCCGGCGACCGACCGCGACGAAAGCCGTTTCGCCCAGGCGACGAAGCAGATGGTCGAGAGCGGCGACTATGTCCGCATCCGCGTCGGCGAGGAGGAGCGCAACAAGAAGCCGGCCGGCATCCACTGGCTGCAGGCCGCCTCGGTGCATCTGGTGGAGGCGGCGCAGCTCGGCACGCGGCGGGATATCTGGCCCTATCGGCTGCCGAGCCTGCTCGGCGGGATCCTGGCGGTGCTGGCCACCTTCCACTGGGGCCGCTCCCTGGTCGGGCGGCGGGCCGCCTTCCTCGGCGCGGCGATGCTCGCCTCCTCCCTGGTGCTGGTGGCCGAGGCGCATATCGCCAAGACCGACGCCGCGCTGCTGGCCACCGTCGCCGCGGCCATGGGGCTGTTCTCGCAGGCCTATCTGCGGCCGGAGCGCTTCACCGCCCGCCAGGCCGCCGGCTTCTGGCTGGTGCTCGGGGCGAGCGTGCTGCTGAAAGGGCCGGTCGGGCCGATGGTGCCGCTGCTGGCCGGCATCACCCTCGCCATCGCCGATCGCGGCGCCCCCTGGCTGCGGGCCCTGCGGCCGGGCTGGGGGCTGCCGCTGATGGTCGCCGCCGCGGCGCCCTGGTTCGTCGCTATCGGCATCGCAACGGACGGGCGCTTCTTCGAGCAGGCGGTCGGCGGCGACATGCTGTCGAAGATCGGCAGCGGCGAGGAGAAGCATGGCGGCCCGCCTGGCTTCTACCTGCTGAGCTTCGCCATCGCCGCCTTCCCCTCGGCCTGGATCGTGCTCACCGCCCTGCCGGCGGCCTGGCGCGACCGGCTGAACCCGCCGACGCGGGTCCTGCTCGCCTGGGTGGTGCCCTCCTGGCTGGTCTTCGAGGCGGTGCAGACCAAGCTGCCGCACTACACCCTGCCGCTCTACCCGGCGCTGATGCTGCTCGGCGCCGCCTGGGCGATGGACCCGCTGCGGCACATGCCGCCGCGCTGGTGGCAGCGGGTGACGCTCTGGCTGTTCGGCCTGGTGGCGCTCGGCCTCGCCGTGGCGGCGGAGGCCGCCTGCTGGGTGATGCTGCAGGAGCCCTTCGGCGGCGGGCTGCTGGTGCTGCCGCTGGCGGCGCTGCTGGTCTGGCTGGTGGCCGGCAGCGCCCGGCGCGGCGCCTGGGGGCGGGCCGGGCTGCTCGGCGCGCTGCTCGCCGTGCCGCTCTATGCCGCGGTGCTGGAAGCGGTGGTGCCGCGGCTCGAGCCGCTCTGGATCGCGCCGCGCCTGGCCGCCACCCTGGCGGCGCGCTCGCCCGGGCTGCTGCCGGGCGAGTTCGGCATCACCGGCCATTCCGAGCCCTCGGTGCTCTTCGCCATCGGCGGCGAGGCCCGGCTGCTGCGCACCGGCACCGAGGCGGCGCAATTCCTGGCCGGCGGGACGGGCCGGGTGGTCGCGGTCGGCAACCGCGCCGAGGGCGACTTCGAGCACGAGGCGACGACGCTCGGCCTGTCGGTGCAGGAGATCGGCCAGGTGACGGGCTTCAACTACACCCGCGGCCGCTGGGTGACCCTGATGCTGTTCCGCCGCGGCGATTGAGGCCGGGCGCAAACCGCCGGTTTGCCAGGGCTTCGCGGCGTCGCGCCGTAAGGCGCGCCTTGTGACGCGATGCCGTAAGGCGCGCCTTGTGACGCGATGCCGTAAGGCGCGCCTTGCGGCGCGACGCCGACAGGCGCGCCTCGCGGCGCGACCCGCGACGCCGCCGGGCGGCGCCGCGGGGTGGGCTCAGCGGATGGCGATCGGGTTGATGATCGCCTGCACCGCGCCCTTCAGCCGCGGCTGGCCGAGCACGAAGAGGAACTCCTTCACCTGGTCGCGGGCCAGGCCGCGGGTGTCCATGACTTCCAGGATATGGACGCCGTTCTTCGCCAGCAGCACCTGGTGGCCTTCCCAGACGCGGTTGGGATTCTTGAAGGGCACCGCCTCGACGCCCCAGGTATCGGCGCCGACCGCCACCACGCCGAGGCCGGCGAGGAACTCCGCCGCGCCCACATCGATGCCCGGCTCGCCCTTGCCGAAGCGCGGCGCGTCGCGGTCGAGCATCTCGACCCAGCCGGTATGGATGAGGAACACGTCGCCCTGGCGCACCTCGACGCCCTGGTCGCGCATGGCGGCGCGCAGGTCGTCGGCGGTGATGATCTCGCCCTCCTCCAGCATCGGCTTGTTGCGGGCCTGCGCCATGTTCACCAGCACGCCGCGCGAGACCATGGGCGGGATGCCCTCGACGCCGAGCTTCGTCACCCCCGTGGTGTGCATGAAGTCGGCGGCCTTGTTGCCGTTGTAGAAGGTGTTGTCGATGCCGAGATGCGCGAAGCTGTCGATCTGGCTGCCGACGCCGAGCCAGCCGGTGAACATGTCGTCCGCATAGGACATCTTGTTCTCGGAGGGCACGAGGCTGCCGGCGAACTGGTCCGGCATCATCACCGTCACCGTGGCGAAGCGCGGCGGGAAGGCCGGGGTGTCGCGCCCGACCGGCACGCCGAGGGCATAGACCTGGCCGCGCGTCACCAGCTTCGCCGCCTCCAGCACCTTCTGCGGCGTCAGCAGGTTCATGGCGCCGATCTGGTCGTTGGCGCCGTATTTGGAGGGGTACCAGGCGCCGGCCGGGGCGGCGGCGGGCGGCGAGGCCGCCTGGGCCAGCAGCAGCGGCGCCGGCCCGTGGTCATGGCCATCATGGGCGCTGGCCGCGATCGGCAGCAGCGCCAGGGCGGCCGCGGCCGCCAGGCTGATCTTGCGCATCGATGTTCCTCCCCGCGTCTTGCGACACGGGGAGGCTAGCCGCAGCGCCAGCGATCGGGAAAGCGAAGCTTTCGCGGCGCCGGCTATTCCGCCGCCAGCGCGCCCTTGTCCCGCAGCCCGGCCCAGGCGGCGTCCAGCCCGGCGCGGAACCGGGCGCACATCTCGCCGATCTCCGCCTCGGTGATGATCAGCGGCGGGGTGAAGGCGATGCGGTCGCCGATGGCGCGCACGATCAGCCCGGCCTTCTCGCAGGCCTCCTGCACCTTGAGCCCGGCCTTGGCGGCGGCCGGGAAGGGCGCCTTCGTCGCCTTGTCCGCCACCAGCTCGACCCCCGCGATCAGGCCGACGCCGCGCACATCGCCGACCAGCGGATGCTCGCGGAACTGCCCGAGCCCCTCGAGGAAGGCCGGGGAGACGCGCCGCACATGGCCGAGGATGTCGCGCTCCTCGTAGATCGCCAGCGTCTCGAGCGCGACGGCGCAGGCCACCGGATGGCCGCCATAGGTGAAGCCATGGCCGAAGCTGCCGTTGCGCCGGCTGCCCTCCAGCAGCGCGGCATGGATGCGGTCCGAGATCAGCAGCGCCGAGAGCGGCTGGTAGCTGGCGGTGAGCTGCTTGGCGCAGGTGAGCATGTCGGGGCGCATGCCATAGGTCTCGGAGCCCCAGAGATGGCCGGTGCGGCCGAAGCCGCAGATCACCTCGTCGGCGACGAGGAGGATGTCGTGCTTCTTCAGGATCGGCTGGATGCGGTCGAAATAGCCGCGCGGCGGGGTGATGGCGCCGCCGCCGCCCTGCACCGGCTCGGCGAAGAAGGCGGCGATAGTCTCGCCGCCCTCCCGCGCGATCAGCGCTTCCAGCTCGGCCGCCATGCGGGCGCTGAACTGCTCCTCGCTCTCCCCCGTCTCGCCGAAGCGGTAGTAATTGGGGTTCGAGACGTGCAGGAAGCGGTCGGTCAGCGGCAGGTCGAAATCCGCCTGCATATGCGGCTGGCCGGAGAGCGAGGCGGTCGCCACCGTGTTGCCGTGATAGCCGCGGATGCGGCCGATGAGCTTCTTCTTCTGCGGCCGGCCGGTGACGTTGTTGTAGTACCAGATGAGCTTGATGGCGGCGTCGTTCGCCTCCGAGCCGCTGCACTGGAACAGCACGTGCTCCAGCCCCTCCGGCGCGATGGCGGCGAGCTTCTCGGCCAGCCGGACGCTCGGCTCGTGCCCCTTCTGGAAGAAGGTGTGGTAATAGGGCAGCGCCAGCATCTGGTCATGCGCCGCCTTGGCGAGCCGGCGCTCGGAGAAGCCGAGGCTGGCGCACCAGAGGCCGGCCATCGCCTCGATGTATTCCCGCCCCTCGGTGTCCCAGACCCGCACGCCCTCGCCGCGGCTGATCAGCACCGCGCCCTCGCGGCCATGCGCGTCGAGGTCCGTCTGCTGGTGGACCATATGGGCGAGGTCGGCGGCGTGCAGGCTGTTCGGGCGCATCGGCGGGCTCCGGCAGGATCGGACAATCGGCAGCGGATCGCTTTCGCTGCACCGCGTCAACCCGCGGCGAGGCGGCGGCGCGGGCAAAATTGTCCGCGCCGGCGATTCCGCTGGCCCGGCATCCGTCCTACCCTCGCCGCAGGGGGCACCGGAAGAGGCCCCGACGGGAAGGGACCGATCCATGAACAGACGCAGGATGCTGCAGGCCGCGGCCTTGCCCGCGGCGGCAACGGGGCTCGCCTCGCCCGCGCTCGCCCAGGCGGCGCCGAAGGTGAGCTGGCGGCTCACCTCCAGCTTCCCGCGCAACCTCGACACGCTCTACGGCGCGGCGACCAACCTCTCGCGCATGGTGAGCGAGGCGACGGACGGCAATTTCACCATCCGCATCTTCGCCCCCGGCGAGATCGTGCCGGCGCTGGAGGCGCGCGAGGCCACCTCGAAGGGCTTCGTCGAGAGCTGCTTCACCGCCTCCTCCTACTCGATCGGCACCGACCCGGCCTTCATGTTCGGCACGGTGCTGCTCTTCGGCCTGAACAGCCGGCAGCAGATGGCCTGGCTCTACGAGGCGGGCGGCAACGACAAGCTGAACAAGCTGCTCTACGAGAAGCACAACGTGCTCTGCTGGCCGCTGATCAGCACCGGCGCGCAGATGGGCGGCTGGTTCCGCAAGGAGATCCGCTCGCCCGAGGACCTGAAGGGGCTGAAATTCCGCATCGGCGGCCTGGCCGGGCATGTCTTCCAGCGGCTCGGCAGCGTGCCGCAGCAGATCGCCGCCGGCGACATCTATCCCTCGCTCGAGCGCGGCACCATCGACGCCGCCGAGTGGATCGGCCCGCATGACGACGAGAAGCTCGGCCTCTACAAGGTCGCGCCCTATTACTACTATCCCGGCTGGTGGGAGGGCACCGGCATCCTCTCGCTCTTCGTCAACAAGGGGAAGTTCGAGGAGCTGCCGGCCGCCTATCGCAGCATCCTGCTGACGGCCGCCGCGGCCACCACCTCGCTCGGCCTGGCGAAATACGACGCGCTGAACCCGCAGGCCCTGAAGCGGCTGGTCGCGGCCGGCGCGCAGCTCCGCCCCTTCCCGCAGAGCGTGCTCGATGCCTGCTTCGACGAGACGGCGAAGATGCACGAGGAGTATGCGAAGGCCGATCCGGTCTATGCCGAGATCTACCGCGACATGAGCGCCTTCCGCCAGGATGGCTACCAGTGGCTGCAGCTCTCGGAATACAGCTTCGACAGCTACCAGATCCGGCGCCTGCGGCGCTGAGGGCGGGCCGCGGCCGGCGCCGCCGGCCGCGGCCTATATCTCCGACCAGCGGCGCAGCAGGTTGTGGTAGCTGGAGGTCAGGGCGAGGACGCTCGGGTGGTCGTCCGGCAGGGACTTGCGGACGCCGATGATCGCCATGTCCATGTCGTAGAGGAAGGCGCGCTTGCCGTCGTCCTTCACCAGGGACTGGCTCCAGAAGAAGGAGGACCAGCGACTGCCGCGGGTGATCTCGTTCACCCGGTGCAGGCTGGTGGCCGGATAGACCACCATGTCGCCCGCCGGCAGCTTCACCGCATGCGTCCCGTAGGTGTCCTCGACCACCAGCTCGCCGCCGTCATAGCTGGCGGGGTCGGTGAGGAAGAGGGTCGAGGAGACATCGGCGCGCAGGCGGAAGCCGTTGGTGCCGGGCACGTAGCGGATGGCGTTGTCGACATGGGCGTCGAATTTCATGCCCTTGTCGTAGCGGTTGAACATGGGCGGATAGACGCGGAGCGGCAGGGCCGCCGAGGTGAAGAGCGGCGTGCGGCCGAGCGCCCGCAGGATGAGATCGCCGAGCTCGCGGCTGACCCGGCTGTCCTCCGGCACTTGCAGATTGAACTTCGCCTTGGCGGATTGCTCGCCCGCGGTCTGCCGCCCATCCGCCCAGGCGGCGGCTTCGAGGGCACGGCGGCAATGCGCCACTTCCTCGGGCGAGAGCACCTGTCGGATCTGGATCAGCATCCCATCCCCTCCGCATGCCCGCCGGCCACCGGGCGGGGCCGTCCCGGCCCCGCTCGTCACAGCGCCCATCAGATCCGCCGCTGCCCGTTGCCCTGCCGCGGCTTCGCCGCGGCAGGCCGTGACGCAACTCGGGCAGAAGGGGACGCTCTTAGTATACGGCGGCGAGGCTGAACAGCACCGTGCGTCCCGCCGAGGGGTTGACGCGGTTGCCGAACAGCGCGTCGTAGTTCAGCTCGTTGGTGAGGTTGTAGCCGTTGACGGCCACGCGCCACTGCCGCCGCTCGCCGAAATTATGCGAGATCACCGCATCCAGGGTGAAATTCGCCGGGACCTCGGCGGTGTTGGCCGCATTCAGGAAGGCCTGGCTGCGATAGGTGATGCCGCCGCCCACCGTGAACTGGTAGGGCGTGTCGCGCATCGCCTCATAGGTGGTCCAGAGCGCCGCCGCGTGCTTCGGCACGTACTGCACCCGCTTGCCGAGATTGGCCGCGGTGCTGGACTTCGTCGTTTCGCTGTCCATGTAGGTGTAGTTGGCGGTGAAGGCCCAGTCGCGGGTGATCGCGCCCGTCACGCCGACCTCGATGCCCTGGTTGCGCTGCTCGTCGCCCGACTGGGTGATGGTGCCCGAGATCGGGTCCGACACGAAGGCGTTGCCCTTCTCGATGCGGTAGAGCGCGCCATAGAGGCCAAGCCGGTTCTCGATGACGCCGACCTTGGCGCCCAGCTCGTAGATGGTGTTGGTCTCGGGCGAGAGGCCGCTGTTGCCGACGGTGAAGGTCGCCGGCTGGGTGGTGATGAAGGAGCCGGGCGGGCTGTGGGAGGTGGCGTAGGAGAAGTAGTAGGTCTGGGTCTTGGTCGGCTCGAAGACCAGGCTGGCGCGCGGATCGGCGAAGGTGTTGTTCGAGGAGATGATGGTCGTGGCGGCGCCGCTGCCATAGGTCTTGTAGTCGATGTCGTAGTTGCTGACGCGCACGCCGCCGATGACCGAGAGCTGCGGCGTCAGCCAGACCCGGTCGATCAGGAAGCCGCCCAGGTAGCGCTGGTCGGTCTCGCGCACATTGGCGCCGGTCGCCGCCACCACGCTGAAGCCCGCGGCCGAATGGCTCGGATTGAACAGGCTGACGAAGGGCCGGGTGGCCGGGTTGTAGGCATAGCCCGTGCGCTCGTCGTGCTGGAGCCAGGCATCGAGCCCGAAGGTCGCCTCATGCCGCAGGAAGCCGGTGTGGAAGCGGGCGACCGCGGTGGTGACGTTCTGCAGCCCCCAGGTTTCCTGGTGGAAGGGGTTGCCGGCGGCGCTGGCCTGCACCGTGGGCACGGTGAGGGGGTTGTTGTCGAACAGGTACTGGGTGCAGTTGCCGGCGCCGGTCGAGGAGCAGCTCGTCGGCGAGGCTGCGAAGTTGCGCGTCACATAGCTGAAGCGGGTGTCGTTGGTCACCGTCAGCCAGTCATTCGGCACGTAGCGCAGCCGGGCGGTGAAGCGGTCCACCGTCACGTCATCGCGGTCGAGGTCCCAGCCATACCAGTTCTTCCGGCTGACCCCGTATTCGGTGACCGGCTTGCCCACGGTCTGCCCCGGCGCGGTCACGATGGGCACGCCGTAATCGGGGATGCGCCGATCCTCGAAATGCATGTAGTCGACGGTCAGCGAGACATTGGTCCCGAGGCCGAAGCCGATCGAGGGGGCGATGGCGAAGCGGCCGGACTCGATCTTGTCGCGGTCGACGACACGGTTGTACTGGCCCATCAGGTTCAACCGCACGGCGGTCGTCGAGTCGAGCTGCTGGTTGATGTCGACGGTGCCGCGATAGAGCGGGCCGAGGCCGCCGGTGATGCTGCCGCCGTAGCTGTTGCCGAGGAAGGGCGTCTTGGTGTTGATGTTGATGGCGCCGCCGATGTTGTTCTGGCCGAAGGTGGTCGCCGAGGGCCCCTTCATCACCGCGATGCTGTCGATGTTGAAGGCGTCGCGGGTGTAGGAGCCGAAGTCCTTCAGCCCATCGACATAGACGTCGTTCTGCGTGGCGAAGCCGCGGATGCGGAACTGGTCGCCGTTGACGCCGCCATTGCCCTCGCCGATGGAGGCGGTGATGCCGGGGACGTTGCGCAACGCCTGGTCGAGGGTGGTGACGTTCTGCTGTTCCAGGATCTCGCGCGGGATGATGTTGATGGTCTGCGGCGTCTCCTGCACCGTGCCGGGCATGCGGCTCAACCCGGTGCCGCGCTGCAGGGTGTTCGCCGGCTCCTGCGCTTGGACATCGAGCGTCGGCAATGCGATGGTGGGCGAGGAGGCGAAGGCCGGCGCCGTCTCGGCCTGGGCCAGCGCCGGGGGTGCCACTTGTGCCGACGCCGTGTCGGAGATTGCCATCACCAGCCCCATGCCAAGGGCGCTCGGCGAAGCCCCACACAGCAGCAGCGTCCGTCTCGACATTCCGTCCTCACAAGGCATTCAATGCGAGTGACTCTTAGTTGCATTGTGATACAGGGGCAATACGGGTCGGACACGTAATGCGTTTTGCGTAACTCGCCTGTGGATTGAGGATGCGCGGCGCGGCCGCAGCCCAGGACCAAAGCCGATGCTCGCGCTTCGAGCATCGAACCATCGTCATCCGATCGGGGCGTCCACCCGGTCGGGATCTGTTCTAGGTTCGGCGCCGATGTACCACGCTCCCCCCATCCCGGCCGGCATCGTCTCCCTCGCCGATTACGAGGCCACGGCCCGGCCGCGGATCAGCGAGCCGGCCTGGGCCTACCTGTCCGGCGGCGCCGCGGACGAGCTGACGCTGCGCGCCAACCGCGAGGCCTTCGACCGGCTGCGGCTGCAAAGCCGCGTGCTGGCCGCGCTGCCGGCGCCGCATACGCGCCTCACCCTGTTCGGCCAGGAGCTCGACTTCCCGATCCTGCTGGCGCCGGTCGCCTTCCACCGCCTGGTTCATCCCGAGGGCGAGCTGGCGGCGGCCTTCGGCGCCGCCGCCATCGGCGCCGCCATGGTCGTCAGCACCCAGGCGAGCCACAGCCTCGAGCAGATCGCCGGCGTCGCCAGGGCGCCGCTCTGGTTCCAGCTCTATGTGCAGCATGACCGCGGCTTCACCGAAGCGCTGGTCCGCCGCGCCGAGGCGGCCGGCTACCGCGCCCTGGTGGTGACGGCGGATGCCCCCGTCAGCCTGCGCAACCGCGAGCAGCGGGCCGGCTTCCGCCTGCCCCCGGGGGTCGAGGCGGTCAATCTCCGCGGGTTGCCGCCGCCGCCGCCGACCCGCGCGGGCCCGGCGGAGAGCGAGGTCTTCCGCGGCCTGCTCGATGGCGCGGCAAGCTGGCGGGACATCGCCTGGCTGCGCTCCCTCACCCGGCTGCCGGTGCTCCTCAAGGGCATCCTGGCGCCGGCGGATGCCAGGCGGGCGCTGGCGGAGGGGGTCGATGGCCTCATCGTCTCGAACCATGGCGGCCGCAGCCTCGACACGCTGCCGGCGAGCATCGAGGCCCTGCCGCGGATCGCCGAGGCGGTGGCGGGCCAGGTGCCGCTGCTGCTCGATGGCGGCATCCGCCGCGGCACCGACGTGCTGAAGGCGCTCGCCCTCGGCGCCCGGGCGGTGCTCATCGGCCGCCCCTACCTCCACGCGCTGGCGGTGGGCGGGCCGGTGGGCGTGATCCATGCGCTGAAGATCCTGCGCACCGAGCTTGAGACCGCCATGGCGCTGACCGGGCGGCCGACGCTCGAGAGCATCGACCGCACGGTCCTCTGGGACGGATAGGGTCCAGGGGCACTCACTCAGGGACGCTCATTCAGGGGCCCACCCGGGGGTGGCCCGCCCCGTCAGCGCCAGCCGAGGGCGGGGGCGACCTGGGTCAGGATGCCCTCGATCACATGGGCGCAGTAGTCGACGCCGAGCTGGTTGGGGATGGTCAGCAGCAGCGTGTCGGCCTCGGCGATCGCTGCGTCGCCGCGGAGCTGCGCGACCAGCGCCTCCGGCTCGGCCGCATAGCCGCGGCCGAAGATGGCGCGGGTGCGCTCGTCGATGAAGCCGACCTGGTCCTCCTCCTTGCCGCCGCGGCCGAAATACATCCGGTCGCGGTCGTCGAGCAGCGGGAAGATGCTGCGGCTGACCGAGACGCGCGGCGTGCGGGCATGCCCCGCCTCCGTCCAGGCCTCCCGATAGGCGCGGATCTGCTTCGCCTGCTGGATGTGGAAGGGCTCGCCCGTCTCGTCGTCCTTCAGCGTCGAGCTCTGCAGGTTCATGCCCTGCCGCGCCGCCCAGACCGCCGTGGCGTTGGAGCCGGAGCCCCACCAGATGCGCTCCCGCAGCCCCTCGGAATGCGGCTCCAGCCGCAGCAGCCCGGGCGGGTTGGGGAACATCGGGCGCGGGTTGGGCTGGGCGAAGCCCTGGCCCTTCAGCACCTCGAGGAAGACCTCGGCATGACGGCGGCCCATCTCGGCATCGCTCTCGCCTTCCGGCGGGGCATAGCCGAAATGCCGCCAGCCCTCGATCACCTGCTCGGGCGAGCCGCGGCTGAGGCCGAGTTGCAGCCGCCCGCCGCTGATGAGGTCGGCGGCGCCGGCATCCTCGGCCATGTAGAGCGGATTCTCGTAGCGCATGTCGATCACGGCGGTGCCGAGCTCGATGCGGCTGGTCTTCGCGCCCATGGCGGCGAGCAGGGGGAAGGGCGAGGCGAGCTGCCGGGCGAAGTGATGCACGCGGACATAGGCGCCATCCGCGCCCAGCGCCTCCGCCGCCACGGCGAGGTCGATGGATTGCAGCAGGGCATCGCCGGCCGAGCGGGTGCCCGATTGCGGCGAGGGGGACCAATGGCCGAAGGAGAGGAAGCCGATCTTCTTCATGGGGGTGTCGTCCGGTTGGGCGGCGGCGCCGCCGCTGGAGCCTGTGGGGGAGGGTCTGTCGGGGGCTCATCTGGGGCGGGGGCCGCCGGTCCGCCAATCACCGGCGCCAATGATCCTCATGCCCGGGACGCGGCCGGCGCCGCCCTGCCCCGCCGCCAACCCATGCCCGCGGCGCGACCCTGCCCCGGCGAGGCCAGGCTTCCCGGCCAGGGCCCGGCAACCGATCCTGGCGCAGCCTGCCGGGCGGCCCATCTGTCCGGACAGGGTGCGAGGGAAACGCCAGGATGCAGCAGCAGGACAGCCGGTCCCGCGACGGGGGCCCAGGCCAGGACGCGGCCCGGGGCTGGGCGCCGTCCGAGTTGCGCTCGCTCTCGCTCGTCTCGGCTGCGCATCTGGTCAGCCATGTGCACATCCTGGTGCTGCCGCCGCTCTTCCCGCTGCTGCAGGCCCGGCTCGGCGTCGGCTTCATCGAGCTCGGCCTGGCGCTGACGCTGTTCAACATCGTCTCCGGCGTGACCCAGGCGCCGATGGGCTTCGCGGTGGACCGCTACGGCTCCCGCCGGGTGCTGGTGGCGGGGCTGCTGCTCGGCGGCAGCGCCTTCGTCGCGCTCGGCCTCTTTCCCTCCTACCCGGCCCTGCTGGCGGCGGCGGCGGCGCTCGGCCTCGCCAACGCGGTCTATCATCCGGCGGATTACGAGATGCTGTCGCGCAGCATCGGCGAGGCGCGGATCGGCCGCGCCTTCTCCATCCACACCTTCGCCGGCTATCTCGGCGGCGCCCTGGCCCCGGCCATGACCCTCGGCGTCTCGGCCCTCGGCGGCCTCCCCGCGGCGATGTTCGCCGCCGGCGGCCTCGCCTTCGCCGCCGCCCTGCCGCTGGCGCTGGCCGGCGACCCGGCACCGGCCCCGCGCGCCGCGGCGAAGCGGCCGGCCGCGGCCGGCGGCTCGGTGCTGACGCCGGCGGTCATCATGCTGACCGCCTTCTTCGCGCTGCTCAGCCTCTCGACCGGCGGGGTGCAGAATTTCTCCGTCGCGGCGCTGGTGAGCGGCCGCGGCGTGGATTTCGCCATCGCCAATGTCGCGCTCTCGGCCTTCATGCTGCTCTCGGCCTTCGGCGTGCTGGCCGGCGGCGTGGTGGCGGACCGCACCAGCCGGCATGGCGACGTGGCGGCGCTCGGCTTCGGGCTGACCGGGACCCTGGTGGCGCTGGTCGGGCTGGTGCCGCTCGGGCCGGTGGCCCTGGTCGCGGCGCTCGGCGCGGCCGGCTTCCTCTCGGGCATCATCATGCCCTCGCGCGACATGCTGGTGCGCGCCGCGGCGCCGCCGGATGCGGTGGGCCGGGTCTTCGGCATCGTCACCACCGGCTTCAACATCGGCGGCACGGTGGGGCCGATGCTCTATGGCTACCTGATGGACCAGGGCCAGCCGCTGCTGGTCTTCGCCGCTTCGGTCTTCTTCATCGTGGCCACCATGGCGATGGCGCTGGTCGGCGAGCGCCGGGCGAAGCGGCCGCTGGCGGCCGGATAGCCGGCGGACAGGCCAGACGGCCCGGAGGATGCAATAAGGGACGTGCAACGGACCAGCGGACTGGGGGGGATGCACCGGGCCTGAGCGCGGTGCAAACACTCCAGACCACGATCCGCTCGCGCTGGTTCGCGGATCTGCTCTAGACCGGCGGCTTCTTCACCGTCCGGCCGGGATCGCCGCCCATGGCGCGGCGCACCGCCTCGCGCAGCATGTCCGGCCGCGGCAGCAGGATGCTCTGGCGGGTGACAACCGCCTTGCCCTCGCGCGCCATGGCCGAAAGCTCGCGCGAGACCGCCTCCCGCCGCGCGCCGATCCGCGCCGCCAGGATGTGCTGCGCCGGCGGCGGGCTGATGCGGAGCTGCCCGTCCTCGCGCGGCCGGCCGAGGCGCAGCAGCTCCGCCACCAGCCGGTGGCGCACCGGCAGCACCGCGAGCTCGACATTGCGCGCATCGAGCAGCCGCAGCCTGCCGGTCAGCAGGCGCAGCAGCTGCAGCGCCGCCGCGGGCGTCTGCAGCACCAGGTCGAGGAAGGCGGCCCGCGGCAGGCAGCAGAGCACCGTGTTGTGCACCGCGGTGACGTTGGCCGAACGGCTGAGCCCGTCGATCGCCGCCATCTCGCCGAAGATCTCGCCCGCGCCGGCCTCGTTGAGGATCACCTCCTGGCCGCTCGCGGAATGCACGGCGACCCGGACCGTGCCGGAGATGATGAGAAAGACCTCGTCCGAGCTGTCGTCGAAATCGATCACCACCTCGCCGGGCTGCACCTTGCGCCAACGCGCCTGACGCGCGGCCTCCGCCAGCCGGCGGGGCTCGACCTCGCGCAGCAGGGGGAAACGGGAGAGGCGCTCATCCTCGGGGGTCAGGGTCATGGCTGACCGCATCGTCTCGATCCGGATCTATGCTGAAGAGACCGCAGTGCCGGGCGGAGAGCAAGCTCGGCTGTGCGACGGCGCACAGCCCGGAACCCGGCGAGGCCGCATACTCGTTGCGATGCCAGCGACAGGA
This sequence comes from Roseicella frigidaeris, assembly GCF_003258945.1. Taxonomy (GTDB): domain Bacteria; phylum Pseudomonadota; class Alphaproteobacteria; order Acetobacterales; family Acetobacteraceae; genus Paracraurococcus; species Paracraurococcus frigidaeris. The sequence continues at coordinate 227,743 of NZ_QLIX01000003.1, forward strand.
TCCGTCTCCGGCGCGCCGTGGCCAAGGCTCCCGGCGCCTGCCAGAGGTTTGCGCCATCCGTTACCGGATCTCCGGCGAAGGGCTGGGAACGCCTGGCCCGGGCAGCCGATGCCCGCAGGCCGGCGCCCCGCCGGCAGGGGCCGCGCCAGCCCCCAGTGTCCCATCAATTCCTATCGGTAACATATGCTCGATCATGTCAGCGGCGGCGTCAGCACGGTCGATTCAGGTCCGACGAGCAGCCTCGAATGCCAGGCCATGGCCCGCCCACAGGCCCGGCGCGTCGCCCCGCCCGCCAGCCCCGCGCCGGCCAGGACACGGCTTGGCCGCGTCCCGGCGCCGCGGCAATTCGGCCGCGCCGTGAACCGCCCGCGCGGCCTGCGCCACCTGCTCGACACCGTCGACCTGCCGCCGGTGCTGCGGGCGGAGCTGCTGCGCCGCATGGCGGCGCCCTGGCGCGGCTACCATGGGCTGCAGCACCTCGCCGTGCTCTGGTGCCGGCATCGCCGCTATGGCCGGACGGGGCCGATGCGGCGCAAGCGCGTCGCCCGGATGATCGCCGCCGCCATCCTCTTCCACGATGTCATCCTGGTGCCCGGCGCGGCCGACAACGAGGCACGCTCGGCGGCCTTCTGGCGGCGCGCGGCACGGCGCCTGCACGGCTTCACCGCCAAGGAGATCGGCTGGGTCGCCGAGACCATCCAGGCCACCGCCGACCATCTGAACACCCCGGTGCCGCATGGCGAGCGCGGCGCGGCGCGGCTCTGGCTGCTCGATCTCGACCTGACGCCGATCGGCGAGGAGGCGACCATCTTCGACCGCAACGGCCGCGGGCTGCGGGCCGAGGCGCGCCATCTCGACGACGCGGCCTTCGCCGAGACGCAGCGCGCCTTCCTCGCCCGCATCCGGGCGGCGCCGCGGCTGCTGCGCCATGCGCGGCTGCACACCGCCTTCGAGGCGAGGGCGCGGGCCAATATCGGCCGGGCCCTGCGGCGCCCGCTTCCGAAGCGCTGAGTGTCGCAGCGCTCCACGACCCGGCCTGATCGCGTGAGTCACGCCGCGCGGCGCGATCCCTTCTCAGCGCATCCGGCTCAGCGCGTCCGGACGGGGGCCGAGAGGCCGCCGCCACCGCCGCCCGAGAGCGCCGCGGCCAGCGCCGCCGCGGCGGCCAACGGCACCATGACGGCGGCCGCCGGCAGCAGGGCGGCCGGGCCGGGCTCCGCCTCGCGCGGCGCCAGGCGGCCATAGCGCGGCCGCACGGCGCCGCCGCCTCCGGCCGCAGCGGGGGCGTAGGAGAAGCGGGCCGCCCGCGGCGCGCCCCGGGCCGGCACCGCGACCGTGGCCCCCTCGGTCACCACCACGCGCTGCTGCGCCGCCGCCGGGGCGGCGAGGCCAACGAGGACCAGGGCCAGGATGGCAGAAAGTCGGAACATTACGAAACTGTGCGCGAATGCCCTGCGCCTGGCAAGCCTTATTCCGCGTCCTCCTGGCGCTCCGGCGCCGCTGCGGCGAAGGCCGGCAGGGCCCGGCAGGCGGCCTCCGCCGCCAGCAGCCGCGGCATGGCCTCGAGCGCCACGCCGAAGCGCCGCGCATTGTAGAGCTGCGGCACCAGGGCGATGTCGGCCAGGCCCGGCGCGGCGCCGAAGCAGAAGGGGCCGGGCTGGTCCCGCAGCAGCGCCTCGCAGGCGGCGAGCCCCTCGGCGATCACGTCATGCGCCCAGGCATTCGCCGCCTCCTGCGGCTGGCCGAGCCCCTTCACTCGGTTCAGCACCTTCAGGTTCTGCACCGCATGGATCTCGGCCGCGATGGCCTGGGCGAAGGCCCGCACCCGGGCGCGGGCCACCGGCTCGCGCGGCAGCAGCGGCGGCTCGGGATGGGTCTCGTCGAGATACTCGCAGATCGCCAGGGACTGGGTGAGGACGGTGCCGTCCTCCAATTGCAGCGCCGGCACCAGCCCCTGCGGGTTCAGCGCCAGATGCGCCGCGCCCCGCTGCTCGCCCCGGCGCAGGTGGACGAAGCGGTGCTCCGCTTCCAGGCCCTTCAGGTTGAGCGCGATGCGCACCCGGTAGGCGGCCGAGGAGCGCCAGTAATCGTAGAGGATCATGCCCGCCTCCCCAACATGCTGCGCGCGACGATCAGCCGCATCACCTCGTTGGTGCCCTCCAGGATGCGGTGGACGCGGAGGTCGCGGACGATCTTCTCGATGCCGTATTCCGCCAGGTAGCCATAGCCGCCGAGGAGCTGCAGCGCGTCGTCGGCGACCTTCGAGCAGGTATCGGTGACGAAGCGCTTGGCCATGGCGCAGAAGGCGGTGGCGTCCGGCGATTTCGCATCCAGCTTGGCGCAGGCGCGCCAGAGGAAGCTGCGCGCCACCTCCAGCTCGGTCTGCATGTCGGCCAGGCGGAACTGGGTGTTCTGGAAATCGGCGATGGCGCGGCCGAAGGCGCGGCGCTCCTGCACATAGGCGAGCGCCTTGTCGAGCGCCGCCTGGGCGCCGCCGAGCGAGCAGGCGGCGATGTTCAGCCGCCCGCCATCCAGCCCGGCCATGGCGAAGCGGAAGCCCTGCCCCTCCTCGCCGAGCAGCGCCGCGGCCGGCACCCGCGCGCCGTCGAAGATCACCGGCCGGGTCGGCTGGGCGTTCCAGCCCATCTTCTTCTCGTTGGCGCCGAAGGAAAGGCCCGGCGTCTCCTTCGGGACCAGCAGGGCGGAGACGCCGCCCGGCCCCTCCCCACCCGTCCGCACCATGGTGAGGTAGAGGTCGGAGACGCCGGCGCCGCTGATGAACTGCTTGCTGCCGTCGAGGACGTAATCCCCTCCCTCGCGCCGTGCCCGGGTGCGCAGCGCCGCGGCGTCGGAGCCGGAGCCCGGCTCGGTCAGGGCGTAGCTGGCGACCTTCCGCATCGGGATCAGCGCCGGCAGCCATTCCGCCCGCTGCGCCTCGCTGCCGAAGCGGTCGATCATCCAGGCGACCATGTTGTGGATGGAGAGATAGGCGGCGACGGTCGGGCAGCCGGTCGAGAGCGCCTCGAACACCACCGCCGCGTCGAGCCGGGTGAGGCCGGCGCCGCCGCTCTCCTCCCGCACATAGAGCGCGGCCATGCCGAGGGCGGCGGCCTCGCGCATCTCCTCCACGGGGAAGTGGCGGGCCTGATCCCATTCGAGGGCATGGGGCGCCAGCCGCTCGGCAGCGAAGGCGAGGGCGGTCTCGCGCAGCTCGCGCGTCGCCTCCGGCAGCTCGAAGGCGGCGGCGTGCGGCTGGGTGTCGAGCGGCATGGTGTCTCCTCCGTCCCGCGATATCAGCCAAAGCGTGAATCACGCCATCAAACAATGGCCTGGGCCCCGATCGGTGAAGCCGGTCGAACCGATCGGGGCCCGGGCGCCTATTCGGCCGCCAGCGCCACCGGCGCGCCGATCCCGGCCTCGATCGCCGCCATCCGCTCCCGCGCCGCCGCGGCGTTGCGGGCCTTGATATGGCCATAGCCCTTGATGCCGGAGGCCGCCTCGGCCCAGTCGCAGATCGCGGCATGGGTCGCCGGCGAGAGCCGGGGCAGCAGCCGCTCGATGCCGGCGCAGTACTCGCCGATCAGGGCCCGCTCCATCCGCCGCTCCTCGGTGCGGCCGAAGGGATCGAGGGGGGTGCCGCGCAGCGCCTTGCCGTGGCGCAGCCAGCCCATGGCCCGCAGCATCCAGGGCCCGAAGGCGCGCTTGCGCGGCAGGCCGGTGACCGGATCGGGCTTCGCCAGCAGCGGCGGGGCGAGGTTCAGCTCGATGCGCTGCGTGCCGGTGAAGTGCTGCGCCAGGCTCGCCCGCCATTCCGGCAGGCTGTGCAGCCGCGCCACCTCGTACTCGTCCTTGTAGGCCATGAGCCGGTGCAGCTGGGTGGCGACGGCCCGCGCCAGCCGCTCCTCCCCCGGCACCGCCACCTGCTCGGCGGCCTGCACCCGCGCGACGAAGCCGGCATAGGCGCGGGCATAGCGGGCGTTCTGATAGGCGGCGAGGTCGGCGGTGCGCCGCGCCAGCAGCGCCGCCAGCGTCTCCTCCTCCGGACTCAGGGGCAGGGGCGGGGCCAGCGCCGCCTGCCGGCCGAGGGCGAAGGCGGCCATGTTGCGCGCCACCTGGGCGCCGTTCAGCTCCAGCGCCCGGGTGATCGCCTCGGCCGTGAGCGGCACCAGCCCCCGCTGGTAGGCGATGCCGAGCAGCCAGACATTGAGGTAGATGAGGTCGCCCATCGCCTCCTCCACCGCCTGCACGCCGGGCAGGGCGACGACCTCGCGGCAGGCATCGCGGATGCTGGCCAGCATGCCCGCGCGGTCGTAGCGGGTGCTGGTGTCCTTCACGAATTGCGCGGTCGGCTGCAGATCCACGTTCAGCACCGCCATGGTGCGGTCGCTGCCGAGCAGCGGCCGGGCGGTGCGGCCATGCGCCACCACCATGTCGGCCGAGAGCAGCAGGTCGGCCTGGCCCATGCCGATGCGCGGCGCCTCGATGGTCTCGGGCGCCGCGCCGGGGCGGCCGATGCGGAGCTGGGCGAAGACGCCGCCGCCCTTCTGGGCGAGGCCGAGCATGTCGACCGAGCGGCTCGGCCGGCCCTCCAGATGCGCCGCCATGCCGAGGATGGCCGAGAGCGCGGTCACGCCCTGGCCGCCGACGCCGGCGAGCAGGATGTTGTAGGCCGGCTCGCCCTCCCGCACCTCCGGCCGCGTCGGCTCGGGCAGCACGCCATCGACGACGGGGGGCGCCTTCTTCACAGGCTCGGCGCCGACCAGCGTGACGAAGGAGGGGCAGAAGCCCTCGACGCAGGAGAGGTCCTGGTTGCAGGCGCTCTGGTCGATCTGCCGCTTGCGGCCGAAGGCGGTCTCCACCGGCTCGACGGCGAGGCAGTTCGAGGTGCGGGAGCAGTCGCCGCAATCCTCGCAGACCCGCGGATTGATGGCGACGCGCCGGTCGGCCGCCGCCTGGGTGCCGCGCTTGCGCTTGCGGCGCCGCTCGGTCGCGCATTGCTGGTCGTAGAGCAGCACGGTGACGCCCGGCACCTCGCGCAGCTCCCGCTGCACCAGGTCGAGCTCGCTGCGGTGGCGGTACTCGATGCCCGGCGGCATGCGCGCGTCGCCGACATGCCGCTCGGGGTCGTCGGAGACGACGACGATCTTCGCCACCCCCTCGGCCGCCATCTGCGCCGCGATCTCGGGCACGCCGAGCTCGCCCTCGGGCGTCTGGCCGCCGGTCATGGCGACGGCGCTGTTGACCAGGATCTTGTAGGTCATGGTGGCGCCGGCCGCGACCGCCTGGCGGATGGCGAGGCTGCCGGAATGCGCATAGGTGCCGTCGCCGATATTGACGAACATATGCGGCTCGGAGACGAAGGGCGCCATGCCGAGCCAGGGCATGCCCTCGGCGCCCATATGCGTGTAGAGATCGGTGTTGCGATCCATGTAGATCGCCAGCGTGTGGCAGCCGATGCCGGCCATGGCGTGGCTGCCCTCCGGCACCCGCGTGCTGGTGTTGTGCGGGCAGCCCGGGCAGAAATGCGGCGTCCGGTCATGGATCGGCGGCATCTGCAATTGGGCGATGCGGTCGAGCTGGCGGATGCGCTCGCGGAGCTGCTCGGTCTGCAGCGCCTCCGGCAGCCGGGCGGCGAGGGCCCGCAGCACCGCGCCGGTGTCGAGCTCGGTGAGGTCGGAGAGCAGGCGCCGCCCCTGCTCGTCGCGCTTGCCGGTGATGCGGGGGCGGTCCTCCAGGTGGTAGAGCGCGTCGCGGAGCTGCGGCTCGAGCACCGGCCGGCGGTCCTCGACCACCATCACCTCCTCCAGCCCGCGCGCGAAGGCCCGGGCGCCCTCGGCATCGAGCGGCCAGGCGAGCCCGACCTTCCACAGCCGGAGCCCGGCCATGCGGGCCAGCTCCTCGGTGATGCCGGCATCGCTGAGCGCCTGGCGCAGCGTCGCATAGCCGCGGCCGCGGGCGACGATGCCGAAGCGCGCCTGCGGGCTGTCGAGCGTGATGCGGTTCAGCCCGTTGGCGCGGGCGAAGGCGAGCGCCGCCGGCAGCTTGAAGTGCCGCAGCCGCTCCTCCTGCGGGATGGCATGGTCGCGCAGCCGGATGTGCACGCCATCGGCCGGGAAGGCGAAATCGGGCGTGACCGCGGCATAGGCGGCCGGGTCGACCAGCAGCGTGCCGGCGCCGTCCATGGTCTCGGCGACGCATTTCATGCCGACCCAGAGGCCGGCGAAGCGCGACATGTCGATCGCCTTCAGGCCGAATTCCAGGATCTCGGTGACGCCGGCCGGGTCGAGCACCGGCATCTCGACATCCACGAAGGAATATTCGCAGCCGGAGGTGATGGTGGACGACTTGCAGGAGGGGTCGTCGCCGGCCAGGGCCAGCACCCCGCCGCGCGGCGCGGTGCCGGCGGAGTTGGCATGCCGCAGCGCGTCGCCGCTGCGGTCGACCCCCGGCCCCTTGCCGTACCAGATGCCGAAGACGCCATCGAATTTCTGCCGGCCATAGAGCGCGACCTGCTGCGTGCCCCAGATGGCGGTGGCCGCCAGATCCTCGTTCAGCCCGGGGCGGAAGACGATGTTCGCCTCGGCCAGGCGCTTGCGCTGCTGCTGGAGCTGCTGGTCGTAGGTGCCGAGCGGCGAGCCGCGATAGCCGCTGATATAACCGGCGGTGTTCCAGCCCATCGCCCGGTCGAGCTGCTGGCGCAGCAGCGGCAGGCGGACCAGGGCCTGGATGCCGGTCAGCAGCAGCGTCTCGCCCGACTTCTCCCAGCGATCCTCAAGCGTCGCCTCGGGCCGTTGGATGCTGCCCATCTCGATCCCTCTTCTGGGTGGGGCAGCGCGGGGACGCCCCCGGCCGCCCGGCCTGGCCCCGACTCTCGGGCCGCCGGGACGCCGGGGCAAGGCCCGGTTTCGGGCGCCTCACCCCCGCCAGGCGGCGGCCGGATGCGGCGGCGCCAGCAGCGGGCCGGCGCCGAAGAGCTTCTCGCGGTAGCTGCCCGGGGCATATCCGCGCTTGTAGGCGCCCCGCTCCTGCAGCGCCGGCACCAGCAGGTCGGCCACCGCCTCGATGCATTCCGGCATGATGGTGCGGGAGAGGTTGAAGCCATCCGCCCCGGTCGCCTCGCAGAAGGCAATCAGCGCCTCGGCAACCTCGTCCGGGCCGCCGACCAGGGGCTTCTGCCGGCTGCCGAGGACGAACTGGTCGATCAGGTGGCGCTTGGTCCAGCCGGGGCCGAAGACCCGGGCCATGGCCTCGACATTGGAGGCGATGGCGTTGCTGCCGGTGGCGGCGACCGGCTCGTCCAGGCCGAAGCGGTCGAAATCGATGCCGAGCGAGGCGCTGGCATGCGCCAGCGCGCCCTCGGTGCTGGCATGGCGGCGATACTCCTCCAGCAGGTCGCGCGCCTCGGCGCCGGTGCGGCCGAGGATGAGGGTGGCGCCGACGAAGACGCGGATCGGCCGCGGCGCCGCCCGGGCCCGCAGGTCGGCGACCAGCCGGGCGACGTTCTCCGGGCTGGAGGGGTTGAGGAAGACGCATTCGGCATGGCGGGCGGCGAATGCCCGGCCGCGCTCCGAGGCGCCGGCCTGGTAGAGCACCGGGGTCCGCTGCGGCGAGGGCTCGCAGAGATGGATCGCCTCGATGCCGCCGGCCCGGACCAGGCGGACCCGCATGGGGTCGGCATAGACCCCGGCGGCGCGGTCGGCCCGCACCGCCCCCTCGCCCCAGCTTCCCTCCCAGAGCCCGTAGGCCGCGTCCATGACCGTCTCGGCCGCGGCGTAGCGGTCGTCATGCGCCGGCTGCGCGGCCAGCCCCATGGCGCGGGCGGCGCTGTCGAGATAGCCGGTGACGATGTTCCAGCCGATGCGCCCCTCGGTCAGGTGGTCGAGGGTCGAGAAGCGGCGCGCCAGCAGCGCCGCCGGCTCGTAGCTGCAATTGACGGTGACGCCGAAGCCGAGATGCCGCGTCGCCGCCGCCATGGCCGGCACCAGCAGCATCGGGTCGAGCAGCGGCACCTGCACCGCCTGCCGCAGCGCGGCATCCGGCCGGCCGCCGAGAAGGTCGTAGACGCCGACGACATCGGCGAGGAAGAGCCCGTCGAACAGCCCGCGCTCCAGCGTGCGGGCCAGGCCGGTCCAGTACTCCAGCCGGCGGTAGTCGGTGGAGCGGTCGCGGGGATGCGTCCACATGCCGTGCTGGATATGGCCGATGCAGGCCATGTCGAAGGCGTTGAGGCGGATCTCGCGGGGCATCGGGCGAGACTACCGCCGAACCGCGCCGGGGCCAGCCCGCCCGGCGCCTCGGCGGGGCGGCCTCAGTGCCGCGCCGCCTCCAGGGCATCGTAGTGCCGCTTCACGCAGGAATAGCCGAACAGCACGCCGAAGCCGAAGAGCCCGAGGCCGAAGACATGCAGGTAGTCCTGCGCCATGCCGGCGGCGAGCAGCCCGGCCACCGCGATGAGGACGGAGAGGACGAGGAAGAAGATGGTGCTGGCGCTCATCGGCGGGGCTCCTTGCGGGGTGGTTCGTCGAACAGGATGCGGGAGGCGGCGCCGTCCAGGTCCTCGTACTGGCCCGAACGGAGGTTCCAGAGGAAGGCAACGAGGCCGAGCACGCCCATGAGGAGGGCGATCGGCACCAGGAAGATCAGGACGTCCATGCGGCCTCCTTTCCGGCGCGCAGCGAGTTGCCGATCACGACCAGCGAGGAGGAGGCCATGACCAGGGCCGCGATCAGCGGCGTCACCAGCCCGGCGACCGCCAGCGGCACGGCGACGACATTGTAGGCGAGGCTGAAGGCGATGTTCTGCCGCGCCAGGCGCTGTGCCCGGCGGGCGGTGCGGATGGCGCCCGGCAGGGTGGCGAGCCCCTCGGCGCGCAAGACCAGGTCGGCGGCGCTCTGCGCCAGGTCGGTGCCGTCGCCCGGGCAGGCCGAGACATGCGCCAGCGCCAGCGCCGCGGCGTCGTTGATGCCGTCGCCGACCATCAGCGGGCGGTGCCCCGCCGCGCGCAGCGCCTCGATCCGCGCCGCCTTCTCGGCCGGCAAGACCGCGGCGGCCCAGCGCTCGATGCCGGCGCGGGAGGCGATGCTCGCCACCGCCGGTTGGGCATCGCCCGAGAGCAGCTCGGTGGCGAGGCCGAGCCCGCCCAGCGCCCGCACCACCGCGGACGCCTCCGGCCGCAGCCGGTCGGCGAAGCGGAAGGCGACCGGCGCTTCCCCCGGCGCGGCGTACCACAGGCTGAGCCCCCGATCCGGCCCGGCGGTGCCGAGGAAGCGGGCGCTGCCGAGGCGCCGGCCATCGGCGGCGCGCAGGCCCTGCCCGGGCAGCTCCTCGACGCCCGCCGCGGCCGGCGCCTCCGGGCAGGCCGCGGCGAGCGCCCGGGCCAGCGGATGCCGGCTCGCCCGCGCCAGGCTGGCCGCCTCGCGCAGCGTCGCCTCGCTCCAGGGGCCGGGCAGCAGGGTCGGGCGCCCCTCGGTCAGGGTGCCGGTCTTGTCCAGCACCGCATGATCGGCCGAGGCCAGCCGCTCCAGCGCCGTGCCGTTGGCGACCAGCACGCCGCGGCGGAACAGCGCCCCGACCGCGACCGCCTGCACCGCCGGCACGGCGATGGCGAAGCCGCAGGGACAGGTGACGATCAGCGCCGCGACGGCCGGCACCAGCGCCTCCTGCCAGGGCAGGCCGGCGCCGAGCCACCAGCCGAGGAAGGTCGCCAGCGCCACCGCATGCACCGCCGGCACGTAGAAGCGCACCGCCCGCTCGGCGATGTCGACGAAGCGGGACTTCGCCTGCTCGGCACGCTCCAGCAGCCGGGCCATGGCGGCGAGGGAGCCATCGGCGGCGGCGGCGGTGACGCGGGCGGTGAAGGGCGCGCCCATGTTCACCGCGCCGGCCGGCAGCGCCTCGCCGGCGGCGAAGCTCCGCGGCAGGCTCTCGCCGGTGGTCGCGCTGGCATCGAGCAGCGCCTCGCCCGCCTCCAGCACCGCATCCAGCCGCAGCCGCTCCCCGGCCGCGACCAGCAACCGCTCCCCGGCCTGCAGCGCGGCGACCGGCACCGCCTGGGCCGCGCCCTCGGCATCGAGGCGGGTGACCATGCCCTCCTGCAGCGCCAGCAGCTCGGCCACCGCCTGCCGGGCGCGGCGGCGCGCGGCGCGGTCCAGCACCCGCCCGGCGAGCAGCAGGGCGAGCAGCGCGGTCGCGCCGTCGAACCAGGTGTAGGGGCCGTTGCGCAGCGTCTCGCTCAGCGACATGGCGGTGGTCGCCAGCACGCCGAGCGCGACGGCCATGTCCATGGTGAGCCGCCCGGCCCTGAGCCCGGCGAGGGCGTTGCGGTAGATCGGCATCCCGGCAACGAGCACCACCGGCAGGCCGATCAGCGCCGCCAGCCAGTGCATGGCGTTGCGCGTCGCCTCCCCCATGTCGCCGCCGACCCAGACGGCGACCGAGAGCATCATCACGTTCATGGCGCCGAAGGCGGCGATGCCGAGGGCGCGCAGCAACGCCCGCCCCTCGGCATCCTCGCTCGCCCTGAGGCAGGCGGCGGACCAGGGGGCGGTGCGGAAGCCGAGCCGCGCCAGCAGCGCGACGAAGTCGTTGGCGCGGGCGGCGGGGCCGTCCCAGGCGAGGGTGAGCCGGCGGGTCGAGAGGGCGAGGCGGGCGCGGGCGACATCGGGCTCGGCGGCCAGGGCCTGCTCCACCAGCCAGACGCAGGCGCCGCAGGTGAGGCCGGCGACCATCAGCTCCAGGCTGTGCCCGCCGCGCGGCTCCGCCCGCACATGCGGCGTGATGTCCGGCACCGGCCCCTCGACGGGCGGGCGCAGGCTGCCATCCGCCGCCTCGCGCCGCCGGTAGAAGGCATCGAGGCCGAGGCCGGAGACCAGCGCATGCGCGCCCTCGCAGCCGGCGCAGCAGAAGCGGGCCCGGCCATCGACCGGCGCTGCCCCGGCCCCTGCCACCGGCGCGCCGCCCATCGGCGCGCCACAATGCGCGCAGCGGCCGGCCGCCTCCGGCCCCTGCAGGGCGGAGAGGGTCACGGCGCCAGCACCCGCTCGCGGATGTCCCGGTGACGGCCATCCGGGGCGGTCAGGCGCAGCCGCGCCTCCCACTGCCCCGGGCGCAGCTCGACCGGCGCCCGCCAGCGCCCGGGCGCCACCGGCTCGAGGGCGATCTCGATCTCGGTGCCCTCGATCGGCCGGCGCATCACGCCCTCCAGCCGCCCGGCGACCGGCCTGCCATCCGGGCCGGTGACGGCGACCTGCAGCCACTCCCCGGCGAGGCGGACCACCGGCTGCCAGCCGAGCGCGTCCTGCCGCGCCGCCTCCTCCAGCACATGGTTGTAGGCGCGGCCCTTGTCGTAGGACTTGCCGACGGTGACGCCGGTGAAGGTGGAGACGGCGAAGTAGATCAGCCCGCCATTCACCGCGACCACGAGCAGCAGGCCGCCGACGAAGACCCAGGGGATCCAGCCGCTGCGGCGGGGCGACGCGAGATGCGCGCTCATGGCTTCGGTCCGAGGAAGACGCTGCTGGTGGAGACCGCGACGCGGCCGCGGGCATCCACCAGGCGGAAGGTGACGGGCACGCTCTCCGGCAGGCGCAGCCCGGCCGGGGCGGTGACGAGGGCGCGCCACTGGGTGATGCCGTCCGGCCGCGTGGTCAGCACCGGCGCGCCGGCGGGGTCGCTCTCGGCGTCCAGCACGATCAGGTTCAGGCCGGCCGGCGCCTCCAGCGCCAGGCTGTAGGCCTCGACGCCCGGAGTCTTGTCGCCGAGCTTCAGCGTATAGGCGTTGCGGATGCCGCCATCGGAGAGGCGGACGAAGATCGGCGCCCGGTCGCGGATGACGGCGAGCGAGGTGGTCTGGCGCAGCAGCCAGGCGCCGCCCATGGCGGCGACCACCAGCGCCAGCGCGCCGGCATAGACCAGGGTGCGGGCGCGGAGGAAGCGCGGCACGCGCCGCACCTGCATGCCGCAGGCCCGGCGCTGCGGCCCGGGCGGCAGGGCGCCGGCGGCGGCCTCGCTCGCCGCCAGGTTGGCCAGCGTCTCGAAGGCGATCAGCCCGCGCGGCCGCTGCAGCCGGGTCATCACGTCGTCGCAGGCATCGATGCAGAGGCCGCAGCCGATGCATTCCATCTGCTGGCCGTCGCGGATGTCGATGCCGGTCGGGCAGACATGCACGCAGGCGCGGCAGTCGACGCAGTCGCCCACCCCCTCCGCCTTGGCCTTGCCGCGGGGCTCGCCGCGCCAGGCGCGGTAGGTGACGACGAGGGAGTTCTCGTCCAGCATCGCCGCCTGGAAGCGCGGCCAGGGGCACATATAGGTGCAGACCTGCTCGCGGGCCCAGCCGGCCAGCAGGTAGGTGGTCGCGGTGAACAGGCCGAAGAAGAAATAGACCTCGAGGCTCGCCTGCCCGGTGAAGAAGCGCGGCGTCATCTCGAGGGCGTCGTTGAAGTACATGATCCAGGCGCCGCCGGTCGCCGCGGCGATGCCGAGCCAGACCGCGTGCGTCAGCCCCTTCTTGACCACCCATTCCCGGGTCCAGGGCTTCAGGTCGAGCCGCATCCGGGCGTTGCGGTCGCCCTGGATCCGCCGCTCGACCAGCATGAAGAGGTCGGTCCAGACCGTCTGCGGGCAGGTGAAGCCGCACCAGACGCGGCCGAACAGGCTGGTCGCGGCGAAGAGGCCGATGGCGCCGAGCACCAGCAGGCCGGTCAGGTAGTAGACCTCCTGCGGCCAGATCTCGATCCAGAAGAAGAAGAGCCGGCCGGCATTCATGTCGACCAGCACCGCCTGGTCCGGCATGTCCGGGCCGCGATCCCAGCGGATCAGCGGCACCGTGTAGTAGAGCAGCAGGCAGAGGACGAGGATCAGCCACTTCGCCCGGCGGACCCGCCCCTGCACCGCCTTCGGGTAGACCTTCTGGCGCTTGGCGTAGAGAGGGGCCGCCGGGGTTGCGCCGGAGGCGGCGGGCGCCTCCGGTCTGGTCTGCTCGGGTAGCTTCAACGCGCCCATGATAACGTCTGCCTACTCGCCGCCGCCCAGTGCGTGGACATAGACGGTCAGCATGTTGATGATGGCGGGGTCCAGCCGCTTGCCCCAGGCCGGCATGACGCCGGCATGCGCGAAGCTGACGCTGCGCAGGACGCTCGCCCTGTCGCCGCCGTAGAGCCACACCTGGTCGGACAGGCGCGGCGCGCCCATCTCGCGGTTGCCTTCGCCCTTCTCGCCATGGCAGGCAACGCAGTTCTCGGCGAAGAGTGCCTCGCCGCGCCCGGCCGCCGCGGCATCCGCCGCCTGGCCGCTCAGCGAGAGCACGTAGTCGGTGACATCGCCCACCTGGTCCGGCTTCAGGATGCCGTCGGCGAGGAAGCGCGGCATGGCGATGCCGCGGGCCTCCGGGTCCTCGCCGTTGCGCACGCCATGCGTGATGGTGAAGTGGATGTCCTCGAAGCTGCCGCCATAGAGCCAGTCGTCGTCGGCGAGCGTCGGGAAGCCGCCCGCCGCGCCCTGGCCGCCGGCGCCGTGGCAGGCGGCGCAGTTGTTGGCGAAGGCGATGCGGCCGCCGGCGAGCGCGAAATTGCGCAGCTCGGGGTCCGCCGCGATCGCCGCCGGCGTCGCGGCGCGCAGCCGGGCCAGCATCGGCTCCTGCTTCGCGCGCTCCGCCTCCAGCTCGGGCCCGATGGCGCCGCGCGCCGTCCAGCCGGTGACGCCGTGCAGCCCGGTGACCGGGAGGGCCGGGTAGAGGATCATCCACACCACGGCGAAGACGATGGTGGCGTAGAAGAGGTAGAGCCACCACCGCGGCAGCGGCGTGTTCAGCTCCTTCAGCCCGTCCCACTCATGGCCGGTGGTCTCCCGGCCGGTGACGCTGTCCTTCTCGATCTTGGTCGGCATCGTCAGGTGTTCCCGTGGCCGTGGCCAGGCTCGTCCCGCAGCGGGATGTCGGCCAGGCGCTCGAAATGCCGCCGCTTCGACGGGCGCAGCACGTAGACGAGGATCCCGAGGAAGAGGACGAAGAACCACACCACCCAGATGGTGGAGAGGAGGGAGTGCAGGGATTCGACGGTCATGCCACCGGCTCCTACTGCTGCCGGACCTGGTCGGGCGTGACGTCGCGGAACTGCACCAGCGTGCCGAGCATCTGCAGATAGGCCACCAGCGCGTCCATCTCCGTCACCTCCCGGGGGTTGCCGTCGAAGACGCCCTGCCGGGCCCGGGCGTAGCGGCTGGCGAAGCCGCTGGCATCGGCATCCGCCGAGGCCTGCGCCTCCAGGTCGGCCCGGGCATTGGCGATCATCTCGTCGGTGTAGGGGGTGCCGAGCGTCCGCTGCGCCTTCAGCTTGGCCTCGATCGCGCCGATATCAAGCGGCCGGTCGAGGAAGGCATAGGGCGGCATCACGCTCTCGGGCACCACGGCGCGCGGGCTGCGCAGATGCGCGGCGTGCCAGTCATCCGAGTACTTGCCGCCGAGCCGCGCCAGGTCGGGCCCGGTGCGCTTCGAGCCCCACTGGAAGGGGTGGTCGTACATGCTCTCGGCGGCGAGGCTGTAGGGGCCGTAGCGCTCGGCCTCGTCGCGGAAGGGCCGCACCATCTGGCTGTGGCAGACATAGCAGCCCTCGCGCACGTAGATGTCGCGGCCCGCGAGCTCGAGCGGCGTGTAGGGGCGCACGCCCTCCACCCGCTCGATCGTCGTCTCGATGGTGAAGAGAGGCACGATCTGCACCAGCCCGCCGATCGAGACGGTGATGAGCGTCAGCACGCCCATCAGGATCAGGTTGCGCTCGATGATGCCGTGGTCACGGAGGAAGCGGAACATGGGTGGGTCCTCCTTCACTCGGCCGGCGCGGGGGCGAAGGCCGGCTGCGGCGCCGTCTCGGCCAGCGCGGTGGAGCGCACGGTCATCCACAGGTTGTAGGCCATGAGCAGCGCCCCGGTGAGGTAGAGCAGCCCGCCGAGCATGCGGATCGCGTAGTAGGGATGCATCGCCGCCACCGTCTCGACGAAGCTGTACTGGAGGAAGCCGAGCTCGTCATAGGCGCGCCACATCAGCCCCTGCATGATGCCGCTGACCCACATCGAGGTGATGTAGAGGACGATGCCGAGGGTCGCGAGCCAGAAGTGCCAGGAGACGAGCTTCTCGCTGTACAGGCCGGCCTTCTTCCAGAGCTTGGGGAACAGGTAGTACATGGCGCCGAAGGTGATGAAGCCGTTCCAGCCGAGCGCGCCGGAATGCACGTGGCCGATGGTCCAGTCGGTGTAGTGCGACAGGCTGTTGACCGCCTTGATCGACATCACAGGCCCCTCGAAGGTCGCCATGGCGTAGAAGCCGACCGCGGTGACCGAGAAGCGCAGCGCCGGGTTGGTGCGCAGCTTGTCCCAGGCGCCCGAGAGGGTCATCAGCCCGTTGATCATGCCGCCCCAGGAGGGCATCCAGAGCATGACCGAGAAGACCATGCCGAGGGTCTGCGTCCAGTCCGGCAGCGCCGTGTAGTGCAGGTGGTGCGGGCCGGCCCAGATGTAGAGGAAGATCAGCGACCAGAAATGGATGATCGAGAGCCGGTAGGAATAGACCGGCCGGTCCGCCTGCTTCGGGATGAAGTAGTACATCATGCCGAGGAAGCCGGCGGTCAGGAAGAAGCCCACCGCGTTGTGGCCGTACCACCACTGGATCATCGCGTCCTGCACGCCGGTCCAGACGACGTAGGACTTGCCCGTGCCGCCGCCGACCGGCAGCGCCAGGTTGTTGACGATGTGCAGCATGGCGATGGTGATGATGAAGGCGAGGTAGAACCAGTTCGCCACGTAGATATGCGGCTCCTGCCGGCGCAGGATGGTGCCGCCGAAGGCCACCAGGTAGGCGACCCAGACCACCGTCAGCCAGAGATCGACGTACCATTCGGGCTCGGCATATTCCTTCGACTGGGTGACGCCCAGCACGTAGCCGAGCGCCGCGGCGACGATGAAGAACTGGTAGCCCCAGAACAGGAACCAGCCCATGTCCTCGCCGCCGAACAGCCGTGCCCGGCAGGTCCGCTGCACCACGTAGAGGGAGGTGCAGAGCAGCGCGTTGCCGCCGAAGGCGAAGATGACCGCCGAGGTGTGCACCGGCCGCAGGCGCCCGAAGGTCGTCCATTCGAGGTCGAGGTTGAGCAGCGGCCAGGTGAGCTGCGAGGCGATGACGACCCCCATGAGGAAGCCGACCACGCCCCAGAAGATGGTGGCGACGGCGAAAGCGCGCAGCGGCGCCTCGATAATGGTGAACTCCCCCGCCGGCGCGTCACCGGCGGTGGGATCGGCATGGGCCGCGACGGCCATGAAGCGGAACTCCCCTGAGGTCGGCCGGACGGACTCGCTCCGTCGGACCGCGCGCACAGGCACATCGCGCTTTTCCTGCCGCTTGGTCCTTGATGAAGATCAAGCCGTCCTGGGCCAGAAACCGATACGGTGATATATCTCGCCGCAACCAAGGGATGGATGCAAGTGACGATCGATACGCTGCCCCTTGCCAATCATTCCGCGGTCCGGATCCGCCAGGTCGCCACCGACGCCCCCTGGCACTGGCTGACGGCGGGCTGGCAGGACCTCCTCGCCCTGCGGGCGCTGGATCTGGCCTATGGCGGCGCCGTCTGCCTCGCCGGCTGGCTGCTCTCGCTGTTGCTCTTCGAGGCCGGCGTGCTCTGGGCCATCCTGCCCGCCAGCTCCGGCTTCTTCCTGGTCGGGCCGCTGCTCGCCGCCGGCCTCTACGAGGCGAGCCGGCTGCGCGAGACGGGCCGCCGGGCGACGCTCGCGGACATCCTCGGCCCCTTCCGCCGCAACGGCTCGCAACTCGCCTTCCTCGGGATGGTGCTGCTGGTGATCCACCTCTTCTGGGTGCGCATCGCCGGCCTGCTCTTCATGCTGTTCTTCGGGCCGCGGGGGGTGCCGGACCTGAAATCCCTGCCCTTCAGCCTGTTGCAATCGGATCAGTTGCTTCCCTTCCTCGTCATCGGCACCGGCTTCGGCTTCGTCCTCGCCACGGCGAGCTTCGCCGCCGCGGCGGTCTCGGTGCCGATGCTGGTGGACCGCGAGGTCTCCGCCCTCGAGGCGGTCACCGTCAGCATCCAGGCGGTGATCGAGAACTGGCGGCCGATGCTGCTCTGGGCGGCCCTGATCGTGGTCTTCACCGGCCTCGCGCTGGTGCCCTTCTATCTCGGCCTGGTATTGGTCTTCCCGTTGATCGGCCATGCGAGCTGGCACGCCTACCGCGCCCTGGTCGTGCCCGCGGCGGCGGAGCGGCCCGCCGGCCTCGCCTGAGCGGCGGCGCCGCGAAGCCCGGCGGTTTGCGCCCGGCTGGCCGGGGGGCCTAAACCCCCCGCTGTCCGCGATCCCTGGAATACGATGCCGCACGCCTTAGAGGCACCCTTCGCACTTCTCCAGAGAGTTTATGCGAGCGTCTTCGGCGTCCGCGACGGCTGGCTCGAGCATGCCTCCGATGCCAGCCGGATCGCCTCCCTGGCGATCTTCCTCGGCGTCGCGGGCGGCCTGGCGCTGCTCATCTGCGAGCGCAGCCTGCGCGGCCGCGCGGTGGCCGCCTTCGCCGGCATGGCCGGGCTGGTGCTCGCCTTCTGCCTCATGACGGGCGGGCTCGAGGATGTGCAGATCCACATCCACCGCGTCGCCGCCTTCGCCGGGCAGCTCCGCGAGGGCATGCCGGGCCTGATGCTCGTCGACCCGGTCTCGGGCGAGGGCCTGCCGGTCTTCGTCTTCTACAGCCCGCTCCCCTATGTGCTGCCCATCCTGCTGGATCTCGCGGGGCTGCCGGCGATGTTCGCCTATCGCCTCAGCCTGGCGGCCTATTTCTGCCTCTTCGCCCTCGGCCTCTACCGGCTGACGCTGGCGCAGGCCCGCGCCGCCGATGCCGCGGCGGCGCGCGAGCCAAGCTTCCTCGCCGCCAGCCTCTTCCTCGGCTGCGCCTACATCGCCGGGATCTGGGCGGTGCGCTCGGCCTTCGCCGAGATCGTCGTGCTCTGTCTCGTGCCCTGGGCGGTCCTGCTGCTGCGCGAGGGCGGCCGCTGGCGCCTCGCCTGCATCCTCGCGGCCCAGATGGCGAGCCACCCGATCGTCTTCCCGCAGGCCTTCCTCGCCACCATCCTGCTCGGCCTGGGCCTGTCCGACCGGCCGCCGCTGGCGCTGCTCCGCCGCCTCGTCCTGCCCACCATCGGGGCGCTGGCGCTCTCCTCCCCCTTTTGGGCGCCGCAGGTGCTGTGGGAGCCGGCCATCGGCGGCGCGGCGGCCACCCCCTTCCAGTTCCGCGACTCCTTCTTCTCCTGGCGCGGGATGCTGCACCCCGTCGACCACCACAATCTCGGCCCCTGGTTCCTCCTCGCGCTGCTCGCCCTGCTGGTGCAGGTGGTGCGGCACCGGCGCGCGACCGGCTGGCGCGGGGCGATGCTCGGCCTCGCCTTCGCCGCCTCGATCGCGATGCAGCTCGAGATCCTGCGCCCGCTGACGCTCAGCCTGCCCTTCCTCGAACGCGGGCAGTTCATCTGGCGGATGATGTCGCTTGCCGCCCTGCTCGGCTTCGGGGCGCTGCTGCTGGGGTGGCGCGACATCCCGCGGCGGACCTTCCGCCTGCTCTGCTGCGCCACCGCGGCCAATCTCGTGGTGATGGTCGCCCTTCTCGGCGGCCACAAGGCGGCGCTCATCCTGGCCTTCGCGCCGGACCAGGCCTATCGCACCGATTACCCGAGCTACAACACCCCGGCCTTTCACCTGGGCTTCGGCTTCTCCGAGTTCTATCCGAACTACGCCGCCCTGCCGGAGACCTGCCCGGCCATCGGCGCGGCGCCGCCGGAGCCGGTGAGCTATGCCGCGGCGCGCGGCGGCGTCGTGGTCCATGGCCCCATCCTGGCCATGCCCCGCGGCCCGCTCCGCTTCGTCTCGTACCGCCTCGACGACCGGCCGCTGCTGCCGGCCGGGCGGTGCGGCGACGACCTCGTCTTCGGCCCCCTGGACGGGGCCGGGCGCTTCCTGGTCGATGAGGGCCGGATCGCCCTCCTGTTCTGGGTTCGCCTGGTCGTCGGCTTCGCCATCATCGCCGGCGCGGCGCTGGCGATCGGCGCCGGGCCGCGCCGCTCGCCCGGCCGGGATGCCATGGCATCGCCCGGCGCCTGAGGGGCAGGAAAGTGAAGCCTTCCTGGGCTCGGTATCAGGCCGGGGCGTCCGACAGTCCGCTCGGCCGGTGCTCGCTGACGATGTAGAGCGGCCGCTGCTTCGCCTCATTGAAGATGCGGCCGAGATACTCGCCGATGACGCCGAGCGTCATGAGCTGCACGCTGCCGAGCAGGAGCACCACCGTCATCAGGCTGGGATAGCCGGGGACCGGATCGCCGTAGAACAGGGCCATGAGCACCACGCGCGCGCCATAGGCCAGGGCGATGAGCGCCGTCACCAGGCCGAGCCAGGTCGCCATGCGCAGCGGCACGGTGGTGAAGGAGGTGATGCCCTCGATGGAGAGATCGAGCAGCCGGGCGTAGTTCCACTTCGTCCTGCCGGCCGCCCGCGCCGCGCGGTCATAGGGCACGGCGAGCGAGGGGAAGCCGACCCAGGCGAAGAGCCCCTTCATGAAGCGGTGCCGCTCCCGCAGCCGCAGCAGCGCATCCACCGCACGGCGGCTCATCAGCCGGAAGTCGCCGACATCCGGAGGCAGCTGCACCGGCCCGCCGATCCGCGCCATGACGCGATAGAAGCCATGCGCGGTCGCCTTCTTCAGCCAGCCCTCCCCGGCGCGCGACCGGCGCTGGGCATAGACCACGTCGAAGCCGCGCTGCCAGCCGGCGATGAGGTCGGGGATCACCTCCGGCGGGTCCTGCAGGTCGATATCGATGACCATGACCGCGTCGGTGGCCTGGGCGTGATCCAGCCCGGCCGTCATCGCGGCCTCCTTGCCGAAATTGCGGGACAGACTGACGACCGCGGCGTTGGGCGCGCGCTGCTGCAAGGCCTGCAGGAGGGCCGCGCTGCCGTCGCGCGATCCGTCATCGACATAGACCACCTCCCAGCGGCGGCCGGTCGCATCCATCACCGCAACGAGGCGGCGGTGGAATTCCTCGATGACCTCGACCTCGTTATAGAGCGGGACCACGATCGAGAGGGATGGCGCGGAATCGGCGGCGAGGGTCTGCAGCGACGGCCGGGCGTTTTGCAGGCTGAGTGGGACGTTCATCGCAGCTTCCCATTGATCGCAACGATTGCAAACCGATAGCTTGCTCACGACCCATAGAGAGCCTACACGCTTTGTCAATACTGGACGAAGACTGGCGCGGCGGACCGACCACCCGTATCAAGCCGATACATTGCTTTGTCTTAAGTGTAACTCATTTTAATTCTGTCATGATCGCCGGCGGCGCCGGTTTTTCTTCCATTGTCCTGCGCCGTCTTCTACCGCTCGGTCGCGAACCGGCTCCTGGTCGAGGCGTCTACAGCAGCCAGGGGGCATCGCTCGCCGCCGCGGCCGAGACCGTGCCGCCGAGGCCGCCCGTGCCGCCCCGCCAGCCGGCATCGGCGCCGAGGCCGTCGGCGACCCAGACGCCGGCCGCCGGCTGGTGCGCCAGCGCCTCCTCGCCCAGCGCCAGGTCCACCACGAGCTGGGCGCGGCTCTCGCCGGCGGCGAGGCGCGCCAATTCCTCGCCGAGCTCCGACGCGGCCGGCGCCCGGCCGATCGTGTTGTGGTACAGGGCGGCGATCGCCTCCGCATCGGCGGCCGGCAGCGCGGCGAGGCCCGGCAGGCCGGCGATGACCTCCACCCAGGGCCGGCCCGCCTCCGCCTGCGTCACCAGCGCCGCCAGCAGCGTCGCATCGGCCGCGTGCCCGGTCAGCGCCTGGACGAGGGATGCCGCCTGCAGGCCGGACGAGGCGGCACCGATATCCTGGTGCCCATCGAGGAATTGCAGGCGGGTCGCGCCGGGCAGGACGAGCTGCGGACCCTCGGCGAGGGTGAGCTGCGGCTCGCCCGGCACCGGCTGCTCGATCGCGGCGACCGTCCGGCTCTCCCGCAGGGCGATCGCCGTGTCGGAGGCGGCATAGGAGAAGCCGGCCCGGCTTTCCCCCGGTTGCAGCTCGGCGCCCTGCATCGCCGGGTCGGTCACCCGGATCTGCAGCGTGAAGGCGGCGGATTGGTGGCCGTCCGAGACCTCGATGATGAGCGGGCGCTGCGGCATGTCGTCGAGGCCGAGGCTGATGCCGGGTCTCAGCCGCAGCGCGTTGCCCGCCACCTCGAAGCGCCAGGCCTCGTCCGCGGGGAAGGAGAAGGAGAAGGGCCCGGTGCTGTCGGGGTCGCTCACCGCCAGGGTGCCGATCGCGGCGCCGATCGCCCCGGCCGCCACCCGGCCGCCCTCGGCGAAGGCGAGGCCGGTCGGCGGCGTGTCGTCGCTATCGAGCACCGTGACGCTGCGCGGCGTCGGGTCGTCCAGCACCGAGCCGTCGTCATAGGTGAAGCGCAGGCCGAAGCTGAGCACCGGGTCGCGCCCGGCGGCGAGCAGCGCCTCGAAATCCACCGCCGCCGCCGGCGCGATCCAGACGGCGTTGAGGCCGGTGAGCAGGCTGGCGCTGAATGCCAGGGCATCCGGCCCGGTGACCTCGACCGCCACCAACCCGTCGAGATCGCCGGCGAGGGACAGCGTCCCCGCCCAATCCAGCGGTCCGCTGCCCTCGGTCAGGCTCGCCGGCAGCAGGCCGGAGACGAGTAACGAACGTACCATGACTTGATCGTTCCATGAGACGATCCCATGAAACGAGACATCAGGTTAAAAATAGTTTAACCATGAGACGCCGTCCCATGCCAGGCGATGGCTGGGACGGCGCCGGCTGGCCTGCGGGCCCCTTCAGGCGACGAGGCGCAACGCCATCGCCAGCAGCACCAGGCCGTTCAGCGCGAAGAGCACGCCGCCCGCGCGCCGCATCCCAGCGCCCCAGCGCCGGCCGAAGAAGCGCCCGAGCAGCGCCACGCCCGCCAGCGCCGGCACGGTGCCGAGCACGAAGCCGAGCATCGCCAGGGCGCCGCCCAGGGCGCTGCCCGCCGCCGCCGCCGCCGCCAGCGCGCCATAGAGCAACCCGCAGGGCAGCGCCGAGAGCAACAGGCCGAGCAGCACCCCGCGCCAGCCCTGCGGCGCCGCCAGCAGCCGCCCGACCTGGCGTTGCAGCGCCGGCGGCAAACCCGGCCCGCCGCCGCCGCGGCGCGGCAGCGCGATGCCGAGGCGCGGCAGGGCCTGGGCCAGCATCAGCAGCGCCGCCAGCAGCAGCAGCAGGGCGAGCAGCCAGCGCAGCCCGCTCGCCAGCGTCACCAGCCCGGCCGCGCCGCCGGCCAGCGCGCCGAGCGCGCCGTAGCCGAGCATCCGCCCCGCCTGGTAGGGCAGCAGCGCCGCCCCGGCCAGCCGTTGCAGCCGGCCGCCCCCGGCGCCGAGGCCGGTCGCCGCCTGCGCCAGCACGAAGGGGGCGCACATGGTCGCGCAATGGGTCAGCCCGCCCGCCAGCCCGGCCAGGAACAGCGTGCCGACCAGCGCCGGCACGCCGCCGGGCCCGAGCGCGGCCAGGTCATGCAGGCAATCGGCGAGCATGGAACTCCTCGGTGGGCCGGCGACCGCCGGGCCTCCCTCGGGCGGGGGCCCGCGAGGCCGCCCGGCGGGTGCGTGGAGGCGGGTCTTTACCCCGGTCCCGGCCCCGGCGCATTGCGGCGGCGCAAATCCCCAGCAGGACCAGGGCCCGGCACTTCGCCATCCCGCCCGGCGCCGGATCCGCTGTAGACTCGGCGGCCAAGAAACCCCACCGGAGGAACCGCATGACCCGCCTGACCCTCGCCGGCGCGGCGCTCGCCCTCGTCGCGCTGGCCGCCCCGGCCCTGGCGCAGCCGGCCCCCAGCATGGGCTTCTTCATCACCAGCGCCAATCCCGGCAAGGGCGGCGACCTGGGCGGGCTGGCCGGCGCCGATGCGCATTGCCAGGCCCTCGCCCAGGCCGCCGGCGCCGGCAACCGCAGCTGGCGCGCCTATCTCAGCACCCAGGGCGCCGGCGCGGAGAATGCCCGCGACCGCATCGGCCGCGGCCCCTGGCGCAATGCCCGCGGCGAGGTGGTGGCCGACAGCCTGCAGGAACTGCACGACGGCGCGCCGAAGCTCACCAAGCAGACCGCGCTGACCGAGCGCGGCGCGGTGGTGAACGGCCGCGGCGACACGCCCAACATGCACGACATCCTCACCGGCTCGCAGCCCGACGGCACCGCCTTCGCCGCCGGCGAGGACCGCACCTGCGGCAACTGGACCAGCGGCGATGCCGGCTCGGCCATGCTCGGCCATAGCGACCGGATCGGGCTGAACGACTCGCCGCCGATGAAGTCCTGGAATTCCTCGCACCCCTCGCGCGGCTGCACCATGGAGGCGCTGAAGGCGACCGGCGGCGCCGGGCTGCTCTACTGCTTCGCGGCGGACTGACGGCCGCTCGGCGACGCGGCGCCGTTGGCCTCCGGCGCCGACGGGCCTACATCCCGGGGATGCGCCAGCCTCCCCTCGCAGTCACCATGGGCGAGCCCGCCGGCATCGGCGGCGAGATCGCCGTCGCCGCCTGGCAGGCCCTGCGCGAGAGCGGGCCGGCCTTCTTCCTCATCGACGACGCGACGCGGCTGCGGGGCGCGCCGATCCACCGCATCCAGGCGCCCGAACAGGCCCTGGCCGCCTTCCAGGCGGCGCTGCCCGTCCTGCACCGGCCCCTGCCCCAGCCGGCGGTGCCCGGCCGGATCGATCCCGCCAACGCGCCCGCCGTCATCGCCGCCATCGACGAGGCGGTGGCGCTGGCCAGGGCCGGGCGGGCGGGCGGCATCGTCACCAACCCGATCCAAAAAGCCGCCCTCTACGCCGCCGGCTTCGCGCATCCCGGCCATACCGAATACCTCGCCGAGATCGCCGGCACCGGCAGGCCGCCGGTGATGCTGCTCGCCTGCCCGGAGCTGCGCGTCGTGCCGGTGACGATCCATGAGCCGCTGCGCCAGGCGATCGCCCGCCTCACGCCCGCGCTCATCATCGAGACGGCGCGGCTGACGGCGGCCGGGCTGCGACAGGATTTCGGCATCGCCGCGCCGCGGCTGGCCATCGCCGGGCTCAACCCGCATGCCGGCGAGGAGGGCACGCTCGGCACCGAGGACCGCGACATCGTCGCCCCGGCGGTCGCCGCGCTGCGCGCCGAGGGCATCGACGCGCGCGGCCCCGTCCCGCCCGACACCATGTTCACCGCCAAGGCGCGGCCCGGCTACGACGTGGCGCTCGGCCTCTATCACGACCAGGCGCTGATCCCGATCAAGACGCTCGACATGGCGGGCGGGGTGAATGTCACGCTCGGCCTGTCCATCGTCCGCACCAGCCCGGACCATGGCACCGCCCTCGACATCGCCGGCAGTGGCCGCGCCGATCCGGGCAGCCTGATCGCCGCCATCCGCCTCGCCGCCGCGATCGCCGCCAACCGCCGCGCCGCCGCCACCTGAACCCGCCGCCATATCCGGGACGCCAGCCGATGCGCCTTTCCGTCAACATCGACCACGTCGCCACGCTGCGGAATGCCCGCGGCGGCGACTTCCCCTGCCCGGTCGCGGCGGCGCGGACCGCGATGGAGGCCGGCGCCGACGGCATCACCATGCATCTGCGCGAGGACCGGCGGCATATCCGCGACCGCGACCTCGAGCGCGTCGCCGCCGAGGTCGAGACCCGGCTGAACCTCGAGATGGCGGCGACCGGGGAGATGGTCGGCATCGCCACCCGGCTGCGCCCGCCCGCCTGCTGCCTGGTGCCGGAGAAGCGGCAGGAGCTGACCACCGAGGGCGGGCTGGATGTGCTCGGCGCCGGGCCGGGTCTGGCCGAGGCGGTGCGGCGGCTGGCCGGCGCCGGGATCGAGGTCTCGATCTTCATCGAGCCCGATCCGCGGCAGATCGAGGCGGCGGCGCGGCTCGGCGCGCAGGCGATCGAGCTGCACACCGGCGCCTATGCCGATGCGCCCGAGGCGGCGCGGGGGCCGTTGCTCGCGCGGCTGCAAGCGGGCGCGGCGGCGGCGGCCGCGGCCGGGCTGCTCTGCCATGCCGGGCATGGCCTCACCTATGAGACGGTGGGCGCCATCGCCCGCATGCCGCAGGTCTCCGAGGTCAGCATCGGGCATTTCCTGATCGGCCAGAGCGTGTTCGAAGGGCTGCCGGCGGTGGTGCGGCGCTTCAAGGCGCTGATCGCGGCGGAGCGGTAGCGGCTGCCGGGACCACCGCGGCACCGGGCATGATGCCGCCCGACAGGCCCGAGGGAGGATGCATGCGCCCGCTCGAATTCGGCTGGTACCTGCCGAGCAACGGCGACACCACCTGCTATGGCGAGGGCCCGGCCGTGGTGCCGCCCGGCACGCCGATGTTCGATCGCGTGGTCGCCGCCGCCGAGGCGGCCGGCTTCGAATACATGCTGGTGCCGGTCGCCGGCCCCTGCTGGGAGGCCTGGATCACCACCGCCTTCCTGGCCGGCCGCTCCTCCGCCATCCGCATGCTGGTCGCGGCGCGGCCGGGCTACGTCAACCCGGTGCTGCTGGCGAAGATGGTCACCACCTTCGACCAGCTCACCGGCGGCCGCATCGCGGTGAACCTCATCGCCGGCCAGTCCGAGGCGGAGAACGCCGCCGACGGCATCCGCCACGGCAAGGAGGAGCGCTACGCCCTGATGGCGGAGGAGGTCGCCATCCTGAAGGCGCTCTGGACCGCGAGCGGCCCGCTCGACTGGGAGGGGCGCTTCCACAGCCTCCGCGGCGCCCGGGTGCAGCCGCCGCCCCTCCAGCGGCCGCATCCGCGCTTCTATCTCGGCGGCGGCTCCCGCCAGGCCTGGGAGATCTCGGCCGCGCATGCCGATGTGCATCTCTTCTGGGGCGACCGGCCGGAGGCGATCGCGGCGCAGATGGCCGAGATCCGCGCCCTGGCGCGCGAGGCCGGGCGGGAGGCGGCGCTCGGCTTCGGCATGCGGCTGCAGATCATCTGCCGCGAGACGGAGGCCGAGGCCTGGGCGGCGGCCGAGGAGCTGGTGCGCGGCGTCGATGCCGGCCGCAGCGCCGCCATCCGCGCCAATGTGGCGAACTCCGTCGCCAACCAGCGGGTGCAGGCGCTGCTGCGGGAGAGCGCGGCCCATGAGCGGCCGGGGCTGATCGCGCCGCATCTCTGGGCCGGCCTCGCCCAGGCGCGGCAGGGGGCGGGCGTCGCCGTGGTCGGCGACCCGGCGCAATGCGCCGCGGCGCTGCAACGCTTCATCGATATCGGCTGCCACAGCTTCTGCCTCTCCGGCTATCTGCACGACGAGGAGGCGACCCGCTTCGGGCGCTGGGTGAAGCCGATCCTGCTGGCGCGCAATGCCGGGCGGATGCGCGCCGCCTGATCTCGGCGTGCATCGATGGTGGCCCATCGCTGCCCTCGATCGCCGGCGCCGCCTCTTCGGGCGCTCGGCCGGCCGCCGGCATGATCCGTGACGATTGGATGGCATTCGCCGGTCATCCGCTTGCCGCCCCGGCCGGCGCGGCGTAGCGCTGCCGGCGAGCAGCGGGGGCTTGCATGGACGCGCGCTACGACTGCGCCATCCTCGGCGCCGGGATCCTCGGCCTTGCGCATGCGCTGGCCGCGCATCGCGCCGGCCTGCGCACCATCGTCATCGAGCGCGAGGCGGCGGCGGTCGGCGCCTCCATCCGCAATTTCGGCTTCGTCACCGTCACCGGCCAGGAGGCGGGGGATTGCTGGCGCCGCGCCTGCCGCAGCCGCGAGGTCTGGGCCGAGCTGGCGCCGCGGGCCGGCATCCCGATCCTGCAACGCGGCCTGCTCTTCGCCGCCCGCCGGGAGGAGGCGCTGGCCTGCCTCGAGGAATTCGCCGCCGGCCCGATGGGCGCGGGCTGCCGGATGCTGGACGCCGCCGAGGCGGCCGCGGGCGGGGCGCTGCGCCCTGGCCTCGCCGGCGCGCTATGGAGCCCGCATGAGCTGCGGGTCGAGAGCCGCGAGGCGATCCCGCGCCTCGCCGCCTGGCTGGAGGCCGAGGGCGTCGCCTTCCGGCGCCGCACCGCGGCGACGGGGGTCGAGCCCGGCCGGTTGCTGACCACGGCCGGGCCGGTCGCCGCCGATCGCATCATCCTCTGCCCCGGCCCCGACCTCCGCAGCCTCTGCCCGGAGATCTTCGCCCGCCGCGGCGTGACGCTCTGCAAGCTGCACATGCTGCGCGTCGCGGCGCCGGGCTTCGCCCTGCCGGCGCCGGTGATGAGCGATCTCGGCCTGGTCCGCTATCTCGGCTACCGCGACTGCCCCTCCCTGCCCCGCCTCGCGGCGCGGCTGCGCGCCGAGCAGGGCGCCGAGCTCGGCCATGGCATCCACCTGATCGCGGTGCAGGGCGCGGATGGCTCGCTGGTGGTCGGCGACAGCCACCACTATGCCGACAGCCACGACCCCTTCCAGCCGCGCGCCGTGGACGACCTCATCCTCGGCGAGCTTTCGGCGGTGCTCGACCTCCCCCGGCCGGAGGTGGTGGAGCGCTGGATCGGCCTCTACCCCTCCGGCCCCGACACCGCCTTCTTCGAGAGCCCGATGCCGGGCGTCATGCTCGTCTCCGTCACCAGCGGCACCGGGGCCAGCACCGCCTTCGGCCTGGCCGAGGATGTCTTCGCCGCCTGGGAGTCCATGGCATGAACGACGAGTGGCGCCGCCCCTATCGGGGCCCGGTCAAGGCGGTGGTGCTGGACTGGGCCGGCACGGTGCTCGACCATGGCAGCCTGGCGCCGATGGGCGCCTTCGTCCGCGCCTTCGCCGAATTCGGCGTCGCGGTCTCCATCGCCGAGGCGCGCGGGCCGATGGGCATGGCCAAGGCCGACCATATCCGCGCCGTCGGCCGCGCGGTGAACGCCGCCTGGCGCGCCCGGCATGGCCGCGACTTCAGCGAGGCGGACGTGCAGGCGATCTTCACGGTGTTCGAGCCGATGAACATCGCCGCGGTGCGCGACCATGCGGCGCTGATCCCGGGCGTGGCGCCGGCGCTGGCCGCGCTCGCCGGGCGCGGCATCCGCATCGGCTCCACCACCGGCTACACCCGGCCGATCATGGAGGCGCTGGCGCCGCTCGCCGCCGCGCAGGGCTTCGCGCCGGAGGTGATGGTCTGCGCCGGCGACCTCGCCGCCGGCCGGCCGGCGCCCTTGCAGATGTGGCAGGCCATGGCGCGGATGGGCGTCTGGCCCGCCGCCGCGGTGGTGAAGGTGGACGACACCCCGCCCGGCATCGGCGAGGGCCGCGCCGCCGGCTGCTGGACGGTGGGCGTGGCGCTGACGGGCAATATCGCCGGCCTCACCGCCGAGGCGCTGGCCGCCCTGCCGGAGCCAGAGCGGGCGGCGCTGCGGGCGCGCGCCACGGCGGAGTTGCAGGCGGCCGGGGCGCATCTGGTCATCGACAGCGCCGCCGAGCTGCCGCGGGCCATCGAGGCGATCGAGGCGCGGCAGGCGGCGGGCGAAGCGCCCGGCTGAGTGCGCGGCTCGCGGGTCGGGCGCCGCCGCCGGCGGTCAGCCGCCGGACGGCGGATGCACCCGCAGCCAGTGGCGCGCGATATCGGCGCGGCGGCAAACCCAGACATCGGGGTGGCGCGCCACGTGGTCCAGGAAACGCTCCAGCGCCGCGGCGCGGGCCGGGCGGCCGGTGATGCGGCAATGCAGCCCGACCGACATCATCTTCGGCGTCCGCGCGCCCTCCCGGCGCAGGAAGTCGAAGGCATCGGTCAGGTGCCGGATGAAGCCGTCATTCGCGGTGAAGCCGGGCGGCACCGCGAATTTCATGTCGTTGTTGTCGAGGGTGTAGGGGATGACCAGCAGCGGCTTGCCCGCCGCCCGCACGTAATAGGGCAGGTCATCGGCATAGCTGTCGCTGTCGTAGAGGAAGCCGCCATGCTCGGCGACCAGGCGGCGGGTGCGCAGGCTGATGCGGCCGGTGTACCAGCCGACCGGCG
Organism: Roseicella frigidaeris; assembly: GCF_003258945.1. Classification (GTDB taxonomy): domain Bacteria; phylum Pseudomonadota; class Alphaproteobacteria; order Acetobacterales; family Acetobacteraceae; genus Paracraurococcus; species Paracraurococcus frigidaeris. Next base: position 256,730 of record NZ_QLIX01000003.1, read on the forward strand.
GCTGGCCGCAGAGCCGGGCGATGGTGTCGTGGCAGCGGGCGATCTCGGCCCGCTCCACCGCCTCCGGCACGCCGCGGTAGTCGATCCAGCGCCAGCCATGCGAGGCGACCTCGTGCCCTTGCGCGGCGAAGGCGCGCGCCGCGGTCGGGTTGAGCTCCAGCGCCCGGCCGACGCCGTAGATCGTCAGCGGCAGGCTGCGCTCGGCGAAGAGGCGGAGGATGCGCCAGACCCCGGCCCGGGCGCCGTAATCGAATTGCGTCTCGGTCGAGAGGTCGCGCTCGGCCCGCGGCGTGCCGCCCGGCACCTCGTGCAGGTAGATCTCGCTGTGAGAGTCGCCGTTCAGGACGGTGTTCTCGCCGCCCTCCTCGTAGTTCAGCACGAAGGAGAGGGCGAGGCGCGCCCCGCCCGGCCATTGCGGGTCGGGCGGGTTGGGGCCGTAGCCGAGGAAGTCGCGGGGATGTTCGGTGTCGGCGGCGAGGATGGAGGCGGACATGCCGCAGCCTGTCGCCCCCGGCCCGCCGCGGTCAAGCCAGCGGCAGGCCGCGCCGGCCAGGGCGGAGTGCGCCCGGGCCCGAGCGCCATCCGCCCTGGCCGGCTGTGCGTGGAGCAGAGGCTCGCGGGCGGGCGTTCACGCCCGTCCGCGACCTGCTCCGGCCGGCTCAGTTCTTCGCCTTGTCGACCAGGGCGTTCTGCTTGATCCAGGGCATCATCGCCCGGAGCTTCTCGCCCACCTCCTCGATCGGGTGCTCGGCGAGGCGGCGGCGGGTCGCCTTGAAGCTCGCCTGGTTCACCCGGTTCTCGAGCATCCAGTCGCGGGCGAACTTGCCGGACTGGATGGTCTCCAGCGCCTCCTTCATCGCCTTCTTGGTCTCGGCGGTGACGATCTTCGGCCCCGTCACGTACTCGCCGTACTCGGCGGTGTTGGAGATCGAGTAGTTCATGTTGGCGATGCCGCCCTCATAGATGAGGTCGACGATCAGCTTCACCTCGTGCAGGCACTCGAAATAGGCCATCTCCGGGGCGTAGCCGGCCTCGACCAGCGTCTCGAAGCCGGCCTTGATGAGCTCGACCAACCCGCCGCAGAGCACGGTCTGCTCGCCGAAGAGGTCGGTCTCGCACTCCTCCTTGAAGGTCGTCTCGATGACGCCGGCGCGGCCGCCGCCGATGGCGCTGGCATAGGAGAGCGCGATCTCGAGCGCGTTGCCCGAGGGGTTCTGCGCCACCGCGACCAGGCAGGGCACGCCGCCGCCGCGCTGGTACTCGCTGCGCACGGTGTGGCCCGGGCCCTTCGGCGCGATCATGAAGACATCGAGGTCGGGGCGCGGGTCGAGCAGGTTGAAGTGGACGTTCAGCCCATGCGCGAAGGCCAGCGCGGCGCCCTCCTTCATGTTGCCATGGAGCTGCTCGCGGTAGAGGTCGCCCTGCAGCTCGTCCGGCGTCAGCACCATGACGACATCGGCCCATTTCGCCGCCTCGGCCGGCGTCATCACCTTGAAGCCGGCCGCCTCGGCCTTCTTCCAGGAGCCGCCCTGGCGGAGGCCGATGGCCACGTCCTTCACGCCGGAATCGCGCAGGTTCATCGCATGCGCGTGCCCCTGGCTGCCGAAGCCGATGATGGCGACCTTCTTCGCCTTGATCAGGTTCACATCCGCATCGCGGTCGTAGTACACGCGCATGACTGCGCCTCTCCTCTCTCTCTGGGGTCTTGTCAGGCCAACAGGCCGCCGGCGCCGCGGGCGATGCCCACCACGCCGGTGCGGGAAATCTCCTTCAGCCCGATCGGCCGCATCAGCGCGATGAAGGCGTCGAGCTTGTCGCCCGCGCCCGTCATCTCGAAGACCAGGCTCTCGGTGGTCGCGTCCACGACGCGGGCGCGGAAGGCATCGGCGAGGCGCAGCGCCTCCGAGCGGTGCTCGCCCTTCCCCACCACCTTGATCAGCATCATCTCGCGCGCGAGATGCGGCCCCTCGAGCGTCAGGTCGGCCACCTTGTGCACCGGCACCAGCCGGTCGAGCTGCGCCTTGATCTGCTCGATCACCATGTCGGTGCCGGAGGTGACGATGGTGATGCGCGACAGCCGGCGGCCCTCGTCGACCGGGGCCACGGTCAGGCTCTCGATGTTGTAGCCGCGGCCGGAGAACAGGCCGACGACGCGCGCCAGGATGCCGGCCTCGTTCTCGACGAGCACGGCGATGGTGGCGTTGCGGAAGGAGGTGTCGCTGGGATCGGGCATCGGGGCATCACGCGCAAGAGGATGGGCGCGGGGCGCGCCATGGCCGCCCCGCGGAGGAGTGGACGCTCGTCCCGGCCTCAGACCAGGACCTTGCCCTCATCCGTCACGCCGGCGACGCCGCCGCTCTGCCCGGCGCCGAGGATCATCTCGTTATGCGCCGCGCCCGAGGGGATCATCGGGAAGCAATTCTCGTCCTTGGCCACCGCGATGTCGGCGATGACTGGCCCCGGATGCGCCAGCATCTCGCGGATGCCGGCATCGAGATCCTCGGCCCGCGTCACCCGGATGCCATGCGCGTGGAAGCTCTCGGCCAGCTTCACGAAGTCGGGCAGCGCCGCCGAGTAGCTCTCCGAGTAGCGGGAGCCGTGCAGCAGCTCCTGCCACTGCCGCACCATGCCCATATACTCGTTGTTCAGGATGAAGATCTTCACCGGCAGCCGGTACTGCGCCAGCGTCCCCATCTCCTGGATGTTCATCAGGATGCTGGCCTCGCCGGCGATGTCGATGACGAGGGCATCCGGATGCGCGATCTGCACGCCCATCGCCGAGGGCAGGCCATAGCCCATGGTGCCGAGCCCGCCCGAGGTCATCCAGCGGTTCGGCTTCTCGAAGCCGAAATACTGCGCCGCCCACATCTGGTGCTGGCCCACTTCCGTGGTGATGTAGGTGTCGCGGCCCAGCTCGCGCGTCATCTCATAGAGGCGCCGCACCGCGTGCTGCGGCTTGATGATGCTGCCCTGCTGCACGTAGTGCAGGCACTGCTTGCTGCGCCAGGCGTCGATCTGCCGCCACCACTCGGCGAGCGCCGTCTTGTCCTGCGCCGCCCCGTCCTCCTGCCAGGCCTCGATCAGCGCCCGCAGCACGCGCCCCGCATCGCCGACGATGGCGACGTCCACCGGCACGTTCTTGTTGATGGAGGAGGGATCGATATCGGCGTGGATCTTCTTCGAATCCGGCGAGAAGGCGTTCAGCCGCCCCGTCACCCGGTCGTCGAAGCGGGCGCCGATGTTCAGCATGACGTCGCAGCCATGCATGGCGAGGTTCGCCTCGTAGGTCCCGTGCATCCCCAGCATGCCGAGGAATTGCGGGTCGCTCGCCGGATAGGCGCCGAGGCCCATCAGCGTGTTCGTGCAGGGCATGCCGGTCATGCGCACGAACTCGGTCAGCAGGCGGGAGGCCTCCGGCCCGGCATTGATGACGCCGCCACCGGCATAGAGGATCGGCCGCTTCGCCGCCTTCAGCAGCGCCACCGCCGCGCGGATCGCCCCGGCCTCCGGCTCGGTCTGCGGCCGGTAGCTGCGGTGCGGCGCCTGCGGCGCCTCGTGATAGGTGCCCTTGCCGATCAGGATGTCCTTCGGCAGGTCGATCACCACCGGGCCGGGCCGCCCGGTCCTGGCCACGTAGAAGGCCTCGTGCACCGTGGCGGCGAGCTTGGTGATGTCCTTGACCAGGTAGTTGTGCTTGGTCGCCGGCCGGGTGATGCCGGTGGTGTCCGCCTCCTGGAAGGCGTCGTTGCCGATCAGGTGCGTCGGCACCTGCCCGGTCAGGCAGACCACCGGCACGGAATCCAGCAGCGCGTCCACCAGCCCGGTCACCGCATTGGTCGCGCCGGGGCCGGAGGTGACCAGCACGCAGCCCACCTTGCCGGTGGAGCGGGCATAGCCCTCGGCGGCATGCACCGCCGCCTGCTCGTGCCGCACCAGGATGTGGCGGATGGCGTTCTGCTGGAAGATCGCGTCGTAGAGCGGCAGGACGGCGCCGCCGGGATAGCCGAAGATAACCTCTACGCCGTTCTCCTTCAGCGCCTGCAGGACGATCTCCGCACCATTCATGGTGCGGGCCTCGGTCTGGGTCTGAAGGGTGGTCGACATGGGGTCTTCCTTGGCAATGCATCGCCATCCGGGCTGTGCCCGACCCTGGCGAGGGCCGGTTCCCTACGCTGCCCGCTGCGCTGCGTCAACGCATCCCCTGAAGAAACGCGAAGATTTGGGGCGCGTCACTTTCCTGAAATTGCGCTGGATCGTGGATCCGCGCATGGATGCTATGCGTCAGCGGCGGGTCGGCCGGGTCGGCGAGCTGGTGATGGCGGAACCAGGTCCCCTGCCGCTTGGTATAGCGCACCGTGTTCAGGATCGCCCGCTTTCGTGCCTCGGCGAGCGGCAGCCGCCCGGCGAGGACGGCCAGCAGCTCCGGCACCCCATGCGCCCGCATCGCCGGCAGCGCCGGGTCGAGGCCCTGCGCGCCGAGCGCCCGCACCTCCTCGAGCGCGCCGGCGGCGAGCATGGCATCGAAGCGCGCCGCGATCGCCGCCCGCAGCGCCTCCCGCGGCGGGTCGAGCAGCAGGGCGGCGAAGCGCCAGGGCGCCTTGCCGCTATGCCCGCCCTCGCGCTGCCAGGCGCGCAGCCCGCGCCCGGTGCCGCGCCAGACCTCGTAGGCCCGGGCGATGCGCTGGCTGTCGCCGGGGCGGAGCCCGGCCGCCGTCTCCGGATCGAGCTCGGCGAGGCGGGCATGCAGCGCCGGGGCGCCGAGCCGCGCCAGCAGGTCCCGCGCCTCCGCCCGCGCCAGGGCGGGCACCGGCGGGATGGCCGACAGCCCCTCGGTGAGCGAGAGGACATAGAGGCCGGTGCCGCCGCAGAGGATCGGCAGGCGCCCCGCCGCCCGCGCCGCCGCCATCTCGGCCAGCGCCGCCCCCCGCCACCAGGCGACGCTCGCAGCCTCGGCCGCCGGCCGCACGCCGTAGAGCCGGTGCGGCACAAGCGCCTCCTCGGCCGGCGTCGGCCGCGCCGTCAGCACCCGCAGCTCGCGGTAGAGCTGCATGGAATCGGCATTGATCACCACGCCGCCCAGCCGCTCGGCGAGGCCAAGCGCGAGGGCCGACTTGCCGCTCGCGGTCGGGCCGGCGACGATCAGGGCGCGCGGCATTTGCGTCATGCGCCGGGCCTTGCGATAGAGCGGGGCGCCGCGGCAGCCGCCCCGACGGCGGTCGCCACCCCCCATGAGCCACAGGCCGCCGCATGCCCCAGATCCTCACCCTCGTCGCACCCCCGGGCGGCCTCGACGCGGCGCTGCTGCCGCGCCTCCGCGACGCCCTGCAGGCGCTCGGCGCCAGCACCGGCGCGGCCGACTGGCTGGCGCCGGAGGAGGCGGTCGACCTGCCCTTCGACGGCCTCGCCGCCGAGCAGGCCGTCGCCGCCGCCCGCGCGGCGCTCGGGGAGGCGCCGGTGGACGCCATCGCCGTGCCGGCCGAGGGCCGCCGCAAGCGGCTGCTGCTGGCCGACATGGACAGCACCATCGTCACCAGCGAGACGCTGGACGAGATCGCCGCCTATGCCGGGCTGAAGGAGGAGATCGCCGCCATCACCCGGCGCTCGATGAACGGCGAACTGGATTTCCGCCAGGCGCTGATCGCCCGCGTCGGCATGCTGCGGGGCCTGCCGGTCTCGGCGCTGGACCGGACCTGGGAGGCGACGGCGCTGACCCCCGGGGCGCGCGCGCTGGTGGCGACGATGCGGGCCAACGGCGCCCATTGCACCCTGGTCTCGGGCGGCTTCACCTTCTTCACCGGCCGGGTGGCGGCGCTGGTCGGCTTCCATGCGCATTACTCCAACACGCTGGAGATCGCCGATGGCCGGCTGACCGGCAAGGTGGGGGAGCCGATCCTCGACCGCGACGCCAAGCTCGCCACGCTGAAGCGGCTGGCCGCCGAGCTGTCTCTGCCGCTGGAGGCGGCGCTGACCGTCGGCGACGGCGCCAACGACCTCGCCATGATCCAGGCGGCCGGGCTCGGCATCGCCTTCCGCGCCAAGCCGGTGGTGGCCGCCGCGGCGCGCGCCCGGGTGGACCATGCCGATCTCCGCGCCCTGCTCTTCGTGCAGGGCTACCGGGCGGCGGAGATCCGCGAGGACTGACCGCGCGGCACCCAGCCCCGGCCCCGCGCCCTCCGCGGCTCATGCCCGGCGCACGACGTGCTGGCCTGCGGCCCGCGGGGCCGGGCGCCCGAACGGGCGCCGCCACCAATGTGGCGTCGCCAAGCAAGCCGGAGGGTTGCGCCCGGCGTCTAGAGCAGATCCCGATCAGGTGGACTCACCTGATCGGGTGAAGATGCTCTGAAAACAATAGCCTAGGGCACGTCTCCTGAACCGGTGTTCAGGGGACGTGCCCTAGGGACCGTTGATGTGCCACCATCAACGGCCGTTACTATCAGGCTCGCCCGGCCGCGCCGCCGCGGTCCGCCACAACACCTGCCGGGCCGGCAGGGAGAGCACGCAGCGCAGCCCCGGCGCCTCCCAGTGCATCTCGAGGCTGCCCTGGAGCTGGCGCACCACCGTGCCCTGGATCAGGCTGCTGCCGAAGCCGCGACGGGCCGGCGGCGCCGTGACGGGCGGGCCGCCGCTCTCCTGCCAGACCAGCGTCAGGCCGCCGGCAATGGGCTCCCGCTGCCAATGGATGCAGACCCGCCCCTCCGGGGTGGAGAGCGCCCCGTATTTCGCGGCATTGGTCGCCAGCTCGTGGATCGCCATGGCGACCGGCTGCGCGGCATCGGGGGCGAGGCCGACCAGCGGCCCGTCGAGCAGCACCGCCGCCTCGCTGCCGGCGCCGCGATAGGCGGCGAGCTCCTCGGCCAGCAGCTCCCGCAGGTCGGCGCCGTTCCAACGCTCGCGCGCCAGCAGCGTATGGGCCAGCGCCATGGCGGCGATGCGGCCCTTCACCGCCGCCTTGAAGGCCGCCGGCTCCTCGGTGCGGGTCAGGGTGAGCACGGATTGCACGACGGCGAGCGCGTTCTTGGCGCGGTGATCGACCTCGCGCGCCAGCAGCAGCTTGGCCTCCTCCGAGCGCTTGCGCTCGGTGATGTCGACGGCCGAGGCGATCAGATGGGTGACGCGCCCCTCGGCATCGCGCAGCGGCGCGATCTGGACATCGAGCACCACGCGCCCCTCGCCGGCCATCCGCGCCTCGGTGTCGAAGCGCGTCGCGGCGCCCGACAGCGCGCCGGCGCAGGCCTCCCGCATCCGGGCGGCGACGGCCGGGTCGAAGGCCCACCAGGGGGTGTCCCAGAAGGGCTGGCCGAGCACCGCCTCGCGCGCGAGGCCGGCGGCCTCGAGCGGCGCGCGGTTGGTGTCCAGCACGGTGCCGTCGGGCGCCAGCACCGCCACATAGGCGAAGAGGTTGTCGAGCACGTGGCGCAGCATCGCCTCGCTGCCGCGCACCGCCGCCTCGGCCGCGACCCGCTCGGTCACGTCGCGCACCAGCATCGCCAGCCGGTCCGGCTCCGGCCGGTAGAGGCGGGTGCTCAGCCAGCGCCGGCCGAGCGAGACCCGTCCCTCCACCGCCGCCGGCTCGCCCGTCTCGGCGGTGCGGACATGCACGTCGAACCACTGCGCCGTCATCTCCGGGAAGAGCGCGCGCATGCCGCGCCCGACCGACCCCGGCGGCATGCGCCCGGTCACCCGCTGCACCGCCTCGTTGCGCTCCAGCAGCCGGAAATCGGTGATGGCGCCCGTCGCGTCGCGCACCGCCTCCCAGAGCGCGAAGCCCTCCTCCATGCGGGCGAAGAGGGTGCGGTAGCGCGCCTCGCTCGCGGCCAGCGCCTCGCGCGTCTGCCGCTCGCTGTCGACATCGACGAAGGCGGTGACGCCGCCGACCAGCTCGCCCGCCTCGTTGCGGACCGGCCGGGCCATGATGCGCATCCAGGCCCGGCTGCCGTCGCCGCGCTGGCACTGCGCCTCGATCGAGGGATTCTCCTCGCCCGCGTGCAGCAGCCGGGCGAGCGGGTATTCATGCTCCTGCAGCGGGCTGCCATCGGCATGGAAGGCGACCCAGTCCGCGGCGTCGCGCAGCTCGGGCAGGCGCAGCAGCTGCCCGGCATAGCGGTTGCCGCCGATGATCCGGCCGGAGGGCAGCTCGGTCATCACCAGGCCGACCGGCACGGTCTCGACGATGGTGCGCAGCCGGGCCTCGCTCGCCGCCAGCGCCCGCTCAGAGGCCACCCGGTCGGTCACGTCGCGCAGGATGCCGGTGACGAAGCGGCGCCCGCCGACCTCGAAGCTGCAGACCGAGGCCTCGATCGGGAATTCGCTGCCATCGGCCCGCCGCGCCATCAGCGTGCGCCCGGGCGTCATCGGCCGCATGGTCGGCGCGGCGGCGCGGCGGGCGAGGCGCGCGCCATGCTGCCTCGCCTCCGCCTCCGGCATGAGCATGCCGAGATCGCGCCCGACCATCGCCTCCGCCCCGGAATGGCCGAACATGCGGACCGCGGCCCGGTTGACCGAGACGATATCGCCCTCGATCGAGGCCACGACGATGGCGTCCAGCGCGGACTCCACCACCGACCGCAGCCGCGCCTCGCTCTCGCGCTGCGCCTCGGCGGCCTCCATCGGCTCGGTGACGTCGCGGGCGAGCGTCAGCACGCGCAGGGCGCGGCCATCCGCCCCCCGCTCCACGACCGTGCTGCGGAAGGACACCCACCGCCAGGCCTCGCCGGCGCGGATGCGGATATCGGCCGCCAGCAGGCCGGCGCCGCCGCCGGCGATGGCGCTGCGCCAGGCGTCGCGGCGCGCCTGGTCCTCGGGATGCACCGCCCTGTCCCAGGCGGCGAATTCCGGCCCGTCATAGGCGAGCCAGACCCGGGCCGGCAGCATCCCGCCCGCCACCGCCGCGGCCTGGGGGTCGAGCCGCAGGCGGTTCTGCCCGAGCTCCTCCTCCCACAGGCCCAGCCCGACGCCCTCGAGCGCCAGGCGCAGCCGCACCTCGCTCTCGGCGAGGGCCTGCCGTGCCGCTTGCAGCGCGGTGACGTCGGCGAGGCTCTCGACCACCGCCAGCGGCCGCCCGGCGGCGTCCCGCCGCAGCGCCTTGTGGACGAAGACCACCACGGCGCGGCCATCGCGGCGCCGCTGGCGCAGCTCGCCCTGCCAGCTGCCCTTGTCCTCGAGGGCCGCCGCGATCTCCGCCTGCGGCACCGGGAACTCGGTGCCGAGCAGCGCATGCGCCGGCTGGCCCAGCGCCTCGGCCGCGGTCCAACCATAGAGGCGCTCGCATTCCTTGGACCAGAAGCGGATGGCGCCCTCGACCTCGCGCGCCATGAAGGCCGCGAGGTCGAGGGTGGAGAGCAGGTCCTGCAGCCGCGCCGCATTCTCCGCCCGCACCGCCTCGTGCATGCGGCGCTCGGTGACGTCGAGGCAGCTCCCGACGATGCGCCAGACCCGGCCGGCCGCGTCGCGCTCCGGCACGCCGCATTGCTCGATCAGGCGCAGGCTGCCATCCGGCCGGCGGATCCGATGCTCCAGCCGGCAGGGCGCGCCATCCCGCAGCGCCTGGTGCAGGGCCGCGCGGAGGCGCGGCCGCTCGGCGCTCGGCACCGCGGCGAGGAACAGCGCCACCGGGACCGAGGCATGGACCGGCGCCAGGCCCAGGACCCGCTGCGTCTGCTCCGTCCAGCGCAGCCGGGCAGCGTCGAGATCGTCGGTCCCGGCAAGCTCCAGCGTCCAGCCGCCGGCGCCGGTGAGGCGCTCGGCCGCCGCGAGCATCGCCGCCGCCTCGGCCTGCCGGGCAAAGCCGCGACGCTCGGCCTCGGCCTGCCGGTCGAAGGCCGCGCCCGCCGCGGCCAGGCCCCGCTGCAACGCCGCGAGCTCGGCGACCGGCGGCAGGGCCGCCCGCGGGGCGCTGCGGGCCTCGGCCATGCCCCCCAGCCGCGCCATCGACAGCAGGTCGTCGGCCATGGCGCTCAGCCGCCGCATCGGCAGGAGCAGCCCCCGGGCCAGCGCCCAGCTCGCCAGGCCGGCGGCCAGCAGCGCCAGCCCGAGACCGGCGGCGAGCCCGCCCGCCGGCCGCCACCCGGCCGCCCGATGGGCCGCGGCCGGCGCCTCGACCACCGCCGTCCAGCCGGGAGCCGCCGGCACCTCGGCCAGGGCGGCGATCCGCTCCCGGCCGTCGGCGCCGCGCCGCAGCACGAGGCGCCCCGCGACGCCGCGCCGCCACGACGCCTCCGATTGGGTCGGCACGGGCCCGCGCAGCCCGGAATCGGTGCGGAGGAGCAGGGTGCCGGCGGCATCGGCCAGGCCGGCGGCGAGGCCGGGGCCCAGCGGCGCGGCCCGGAGCAGGGCTTCGAACCGCTCGAGCTCCAGCACGCCGCCGATGGCAAGCCCCGGCGGCGTGCCATCCGCCCGCGGCACCGGCACCGCGAGCAGGAGGCCGGGACGCGCGGCCGAGAGGGCGGGGATCAGATTGGAGAGGACGGGCCGGTTCTCGGCGACCGCGGCGCGCAGGATCGCGGCGGCGGCGCTGCCCGGTCCCGCCTCCGGCGGCGCCGGGCGTCGGGCGGCGCCCCCGACCATGAGGCGCATCCCGCTGGCGCGGCTGGTCCGCACGGCCCGGGCGGCCGCGGGCTCGGCCTGGTCCAGGCCCTCCCCGAAGGCGGCAGCGAAGGCATCGAGGGCGGCGATCCGGGCATCGATCTCGGCGCCGAGCGCAAGGGCCAGATCATGCGCGCCCTGCTGCAGTTCGGCTTCGAAGGCCCGCAGCCCGGCCTCGGCGGCGGTCCAGGCGGCGACGGTGATGGCGAGGGCGGCGGCGAGGCCGGGCGGCAGGAGCAGATGCAGGAGCCGGCGCCGCAGGCCGGGGCGGGGAAGCTGGCCGGCGGGGGACCAAGCGGCCGCGCCGCCGCCGGGTCCGGGATGCAGGTCATGGTGGTCGAGCAGCGAGTCCGGCATGCCCCCTCGGTGTGGCCAAGGACGATGATCCCCGCACGCATCGGAGTCGCGCGCCGCACGCCGGAACCGGCACGCTTCCGCGTCGCCGGCGTCGACTACGGTCTATTCTCCTAGTAGTAGAATTTCAAGTTTAAGTGAGCACGCCGTCCGTTCGGCCGCAGCCCATTGGGGGCTGGCGAACGGGAGGGCTGGGCGCCGGGCGACGCCTCACCCCGCCCGGCGCCCCCGGATCGGGGAAGCCCCACCCGTTCAAGCCTTTCCGCTCGAACGGGATCGGCTCTAGCCGGGGCTGCCGCGCTCGCCACGCAGGCGCAGCGGCACGAAGCGCTGGCCCTGCGCGGTCTCGATCAGCAGCAGCGCCGTCGGCCGGTTCTGCCGGCGCAGCTGCTCCAGCCGCTGCTGCACCTCCTGCGGCGTGCCCACCCGCTCCTGCTGCACCTCGACGATGACATCGCCGGGCCGCAGCTCGCGCTCGGCGGCCGGGCTGTCGGCGGCGACATCGGTGATCACCACGCCCTTCTGGTCCGGCCTCAGGGAGAAGCGGTCGCGCGTCTCGGGCGAGATCGGCGCCACCTGCAGGCCGAGCCCGGAGAGCTCGGTGGGCTTGTCCGCCTTGGGCGGCGTCGCGGCCGCCTGCTGCGCCTCGGCGGGCAGCTCGCCGACCGTGACCTGCAGCGTCTGCTCCTTGCCGTCGCGCCAGACCACCACCGGCACCGCCCTGCCGACCGGCGTGTCGGCGACGATGCGCGGCAGGTTGCGCATCTCGCGCACCTCCTGGCCGTTGAACTTCAGCACCACGTCGCCGTTCCGGAGGCCCGCCTTGGCCGCCGGCCCATCCTCCTGCGCCCGCGCCACCAGCGCGCCGCGGCCGCCGCCGCCGAGGCCGAGGCTCTCGGCGATCTCGTCGGTGACCTGCTGGATGTTCACGCCGAGCCAGCCGCGCCGCACCTTCCCGCCATCCTGGAGCTGGGCGACGATGTTGCGGGCGAGGTTGGAGGGGATGGAGAAGCCGATGCCGATGGAGCCGCCCGTCGGCGAGTAGATGGCGGTGTTGATGCCGACCACCTTGCCATCGAGGTTGAAGAGCGGCCCGCCGGAATTGCCGCGGTTGATGGCGGCGTCGGTCTGGATGAAATCGTCGTAGAGGCCCTGGCGGATGTCGCGGCCACGGGCCGAGACGATGCCGGCGGTGACGGTGCCGCCGAGGCCGAAGGGGTTGCCGATCGCCAGCACCCAGTCGCCGACCGAGATGCCGTCGCTGTCGCCGAACTGCACGGCGTGCAGCGGCTTGTCGGTCTTGATGCGCAGCACCGCGATGTCGGTGCGCGGATCGGTGCCCAGCAGCTCGGCACGGATGCTGGTGTTGTCCTGCAGGATGACGTTGATCTCGTCGGCGCCGTCGATGACGTGGTTGTTCGTCACCACGATGCCGCTGGCATCGACGATGAAGCCGGAGCCGAGCGACTGCGCCCGGCGCGGACGCTGCGGCTGCTCCGGCCCGCCCTGGGGGCCGCCCGGGCGGTTGCGGTTGAAGAAGTCGCGGAAGAACTCCTCGAACGGGCTGCCGGGCGGGGCCTGCGGCATGTCGGGCGCATCCGGCCGGTTGGCGCGCGCCTGCACGCTCTGGGTGGTGGAGATGTTGACCACCGCCGGCAGGAGCTGGCGGGCCAGCGGCGCGAAGGAGGAGGGGGCATCGCGCATCGGCACCGCCTGCGGCGCATTCAGCGGCGCGGCGCCGCCCTGCGGGGCGGGGGCGGGAAGCGCCTGCTGGGCACCCGCGGCCAGGGGCAGGCCAGCAAGAAGGACGGCCAAGGAGCCGGCCAGGGCGACGGGGGATGAGCGCATCGGGAGGTCCTCGATTGCGAATGCGGGAGGCGGCCGGGCCGCATCCCGCTTCAACGCTAGGGCATCTGGGTGGTGCCGGCCATCATGCCAGGGCGGCCGGCGGCCCCGCGGCGGGGCGCCGCCGGGCCGCCGGGCCGGTCATTTCGCCGACGACGCGGCGCCGGCGTCGAGGTTGCGGAAATACTTGAAGAAGTCGCTGTCCGGGCTGAGCAGCATGCGGGATTCGCCATCCGCGAAGGCGTCCCGCCAGGCCTGCATGGTGCGCCAGAACTGGAAGAAGTCCGGGTCCTTGCTGTAGGCCTCGGCGAAGATGCGGATCGCCATCTGCTCGCCCTCGCCGCGCAGCGTCTCGGCGCGCGACTGCGCCTCGGCCAGCAGCACGGTGCGGTCGCGCTCGGCGGCGGCGCGGATGCGCTGCGCCTGCTCGGCACCCTCGGCGCGCTGCTCGCGCGCCACGCGCTCGCGCTCGGACTGCATGCGCGAGAGGATGGCCTGGGTGTTCTCCTCCGGCAGGTCGGCGCGGCGGATGCGCACATCCGTCACCTCGATGCCGAAGCTCTGCGCCTCGTTGTTCACCCGCTGCCGGATCTCGCCCATGATCCGCGCCCGGTCGGCCGAGAGCACGGCGAGCAGCGTCTCGCTGCCGAGCGTGTTGCGCAGCGTCGAGGAGACGATGGGGCCGAGGCGCAGCCGGATGCCGGCCTCCGTCGCGCCCACCGTCTGGTAGAAGCGCAGCGGATCGGTGATGCGGTAGCGGGTGAAGGTGTCGACCACGATCCGCCGCTGGTCGCCGAGGATGACCTCCTGGCCGGCGGCGTCGTAGTCGAGCAGCCGGCGGTCGAAATCGATCACCGTCTGGATGAAGGGCAGCTTCCAATTGAGGCCCGGGGTGCGCACCACCCGGATCGGCTCGCCGAACTGGGTGATCAGCACCTGCTGCGTCTGCTGCACGGCGAACAGCGAGGAGACGGCGGCCAGGAGCAGCGCCGCCACCACGACGCCGGCGATGAGGAGGCGGTTCATCGCGGCGCCCCCTGCGGCCGGGCGGTGGGATAGGCCGGCGCGGCATTGGCGCCGGCGGCGGCCGCGGCGGGCGGCACGGCGCGCGCGCCGGCCCGGGCCGGGTCGGTCAGGTTGAGCAGCGGCACCAGCCCCTGCAGCCGGTCGTCGACCACGATCTTCGGGTTGCGCCGCAGGATGTCCTCCATGGTCTCGATGTAGATCCTGCGCCGGGTGATCTCGGGCGCGGCGCTGTAGGAGGAGAGCACGCTGGTGAAGCGCTGCGCCTCGCCGCGGGCGCGGGCCTCCTGGCTGTCGCGGTAGCCCTGCGCCTCCTGGATCATCCGCTCCGCCTCGCCGCGGGCGCGGGGGATGATGTCGTTGCGGTAGGCCTCGGCCTCGTTGCGCTGCCGCTCGCGGTCGGCGGCGGCGCGCTGCACGTCGCGGAAGGCCTCGATCACCGCCGCCGGCGGATCGACCTTCTGGAGCTGCACCTGGGTGATGGCGACGCCCGCCTGGTACTGGTCCATGATCGCCTGGGTGCCGGCGCGGACCTGGTCCTCGATCTGGCCACGCGCCTCGGTCAGCGCCGGCTGGATCGGGGTGCGGCCGATCACCTCGCGCATCATGCTCTCGGCGGCCGACTTGATGGTGTTCTCCGGGTTGCGGGTGTTGAAGAGGAAGTCGCCCGCGTCGCGGATGCGCCAGCGCACCACGAAATCGATGTCGATGATGTTCTCGTCGCCGGTCAGCATCAGCGACTCCTCGATCACGTCGCGCCCGATCGGGGCGCGCACCGGCGAGGCCTCGCCGGAGCGGAAGCCGATGAAGACGAGGTTCTCCGTGGTGACGCGCGGCGTCTCGACCGATTCGACGGGCCAGGGGATGTGGTAGTTGAGGCCCGGCGGCGCGGTGCGGTTGAAGGCGCCGAAGCGCAGCACCACGCCCTCCTCATCCGGCTGCACCCGGTAGAAGCCGCTGGCCGCCCAGATCGCAACCAGGATCAGCACCAGGACCGCCAGCCCCTTGCCCCCCGTGCCGCCGCCGCCGCCCGTCGGGATCAGGCGGCGCACCATGGCCTGCGCCTGGCGGATCCATTCGTCGAAATCGGGACTGCCCGGGCCACGGCCGCCCCCAGGCGAATTCGGCGGCGGCGAACCCCAGGGTCCGCCCGGGCGCGGGTTGCCCCAGGGGCTGGGTCCGCCGTTGTTCAGCGCCATGGATCGAGCCGGCCTCCAGAATTCGTTGTTGCGCCTGCCCCGCCCCGGCCCGGAGGGGGCTGGATGCGGGGATGGAGCCCGGCCATATCACGCCATGCCTGGATCGCGGAACCGCGTCCCGACCTGCGGCTCCCGGGTGCCGGCGATATTGTTGGATGGGGAAGGCTTTTCAAGCGATGGGCGAGTCTCTGGTCGAGACGGTGAAGCAGGCCCTGCGGTCGGTGCGCGACCCCGCGGGCGGCCGCGACCTGGTGGAGGCCGGGCTGATCCAGGGCCTCACCGCGCGCGACGGGCTGGTGCAATTCGCCATCGCCGTGCCGCGGGAGCGGGCGCGCGAGATGGAGCCGCTCCGCCTCGCCGCCGAGCGGGCGGCCGCCGCGGTGCCGGGCGTGCTGAGCGTGACGGCGGTGCTGACCTCGCACCGCGAGCCGCAGGGCCCGCGGCCGGGCGGCGCCGGCCGGGCCGGGCCCGCCGCCCCGCCGCCGCCGGCCCATGGCCACGCCCCGCGCGCGCCCCACGCCCCGGCGGGACAGGGGGCGATGCTGCTGCCGGAGGTGCGGCGGATCGTCGCCGTCGCCTCGGGCAAGGGCGGCGTCGGCAAGTCCACCACCGCGGTCAACCTCGCCGTCGCCCTGGCCGGCCAGGGCCTCTCGGTCGGGCTGCTGGACGCCGATATCTACGGCCCCTCCCTGCCGCAGATGCTGGGCACGGCGGAGAAGCCGCGCACCGAGGGGCAGCGCATCATCCCCCTGCGGCGCTGGGGGCTGCAGGCGATGTCGATCGGCTTCCTCGTCGATGCCGAGACGCCGATGATCTGGCGCGGGCCGATGGTGATGGGCGCGCTCGAGCAGATGATGGGCCAGGTGGCCTGGGGCGCGCTCGATGTGATGGTCGTCGACATGCCGCCCGGCACCGGCGACGCGCAGCTCACCATGTCGCAGCGCGTGCCGCTGGCCGGCGCGGTCATCGTCTCGACGCCGCAGGACGTGGCGCTGCTGGATGCGCGGCGCGGCGTGCGGATGTTCGAGAAGGTGCAGGTCCCGGTGCTCGGCCTGATCGAGAACATGAGCTATTGGTGCTGCCCGAATTGCGGGCACCGGAGCGATGTCTTCGGCCATGGCGGGGCGCGGGCGGAGGCGACGAAGCTCGGCGTCGAATTCCTCGGCGAGCTGCCGCTGAAGCTCGAGATCCGCGAGCTGGCCGATGCCGGCACGCCGATCGTCGCGGCGCGGCCGGAGAGCGAGGAGGCCGCCGCCTATCGCCGCATCGCGGCGCGGCTCTGGGACAAGCTGCAGGGCGCGGCGGCGGCGAAGGGCCCGCGCATCGTCGTCGAGTAGACGCCGGGCCCGGGCTTCGCCGGCGGTCAGCCGCGCCGCAGCAGCGCCTCGGTCTCCGCCGCCCGCGGCATGGCGGCGCCGGGGCGGGTGCAGGCGAGCGCCGCCGCCGCCGAGGCGCGGCGCAGGGCCGCCTCGAACGGCAACCCGCGATCGAGCGCCGCCGCCAGCACCCCGCACCAGGCATCGCCGGCGCCGGTGGTGTCGACCGCCGCGACCGGAAAGGCCGGCACCGCCAGCCGCCCTGCCGCGGTCGCCGCCACCGCCCCCGCCTCGCCCAGCGTCACCGCCACGTCGATGCCGAGCGCCGCCCGCAGCCCGGCGGCGTCGGCGCCGCAACCGAGCCGCGCCGCCAGCCAGGCCGCCTCATGCTCGTTGGCCACCAGCAGGTCGAGCGCGCCGAGCGCCTCGCGCGGCAGGGCGGCGGCCGGGGCGAGGTTCAGCACCAGCCGCGCCCCGGCGGCACGGGCGCGGCGGATGAGGGCGGCATTCTCCTCGGGCGGCACCTCCATCTGCAGCAGCAGGACGGTCGCCGGGGAGAGGGCGCCATCCTCCACCTGCGCCGCCCGGGCCGCGAGGTTGGCGCCACAGCCGACCGCGATCTGGTTGCGCCCGGCCGGATCGACGCAGACCGCGGCGCAGCCGGTCGGTGCCGCCACCCGGGCGAGGCGGCCGAGATCGACCCCGGCGGCGCGCAGCCCGGCGAGCGCCACCTCGGCCATGGCATCCTCGCCGACCGCCCCGGCGAAGCCGGTGGCGGCCCCATCGAGCGCCGCGGCCACCGCCTGGTTGGCCCCCTTGCCGCCCGGCAGCGCCGCATAGCCGGGCCCGAGCACCGTCAGCCCGGACGCCGGAAGCTGCGGCAGGGCGAAGACGAGATCGGCGATGACGGAGCCGAAGACGAGGACGGGCATCAGGCGGGGCGGCACCAAGCCGCGGGAGACCTGCGCCTGTTGTCCGGGTGGCGTGGCAATATCCTCATGGCCTTAAGCCTAGAGCGTGATCGCCTGAGGTGGAATCGCCGAAGGCGTGGATCACGCGACCCAACGCCGCGCGGGACCGTGGTCCGCGAATCGGCGTGAGCGGATCGTGGTCTAGGGCACTTCCCCTGAACACCGGTTCAGGGGAAGTGCCCTAGACTATTGTTTTCAGAGCCTCTTCACCCGATCAGGTGAGTCCACCTGATCGGGATCTGCTCTAGCGCGGACGCGCAGCCGAGGCGACGGACATGCCCGGAAGGCGGACGCGGGCCGTCGCCGGAGGCACGACCGCCGCCGCATAACGCCGCCGCCACCGCGCGGCGGATCAGCCGGCGGTCAGCCTGATATGCGCCGGGATGGCCAGCGGCTCCGCCGCCAGGTCCCGCTCCCAGCCGCCCTCGCAGGGTGTGAAGCCGCAGCGACGATAGAGGTCGCGGCAGGGCAGGTTGCGGTCGGTGTGCAGCATGGCACCGATCATGCGCCGGTGCCCACGGCCGCGCAGCCCTTGCATGACATGCGCCACGGCGGCGCATTCGGCCTCAAGGCCCATGATCCGGCAGCTCATGACGAATTGCCGGATGCCGGTCGCATCGACGATCAGCACCCCGACCAGGCCGTAATCGGTAAAGCGGTCCGACAGCTCGAAGGCGAGGAATTCGACGCCGCCGGCAAAGGCGAGGTTGCATTCCTCCAGGCTCCAGCGTCTGCCCGTGGTGTTGAACTGGTTGGTTTTGTTGATGAGCTCGATGACGCGCGGGAAGCGCGGATGCGTGCTGTCGGCCACCGGGAAGATGGTCATCGCGACGTCGAGCGAGGCCAGGAATTCCTCGGGCGAGCGCGACCGGCGCACCGTCTCGCGGGCGATCTGCGCCTGCATCATCCGCGTGCGGTGGACCGATTCGTCGGTGATCGCGGCGAGCTGCGTCTCCGGTGCCCAGAGCAGGACGTGCCGCCACAGCGAGGGCGTCCCGCCAAGCGTGCGGATCGCCGGGAAGGCATCCCTGACCTCGGCGCGCTGCAGCGGGCTGTCGTCGATATAGACCACGTTGCCTGGCAGGATGTTCACGGCGGCGAGGATCTCCGCCATGTTCTGCGACTTCGGGGCCCAGTTGATCCGCCGGACGGCGAAGTCGTCCAGGGAGGGACCGGCCTTGCCCATGAGGGCCGGCCAAGCCTCCTGCACGCGGGACTCCTCGTTCTTGCTGATGATGCCGAGCAGGATGCCCCGTCGCTTGAGGACGAGCAGGGCTTCCCAGAAGGCCAGGGGCCAGCCTTCGCGCGTCGGCATGGCACGGATATCGGTGTCGGCGATGGTTCCCCGCCACAGGGTGTCGTCCAGGTCGACCACGACCATCTTGACGACGTCGGTCTGCTGGACGCTGGCATACATGGCGGCAATCTCACGCCAGCAGGCCCGCAGGAGCGGCCCGACCTGCGGCGAGAAGACGGCCGATACCCGCTGCACCGGATCGAGCCTTTCCCGGTCGTACCCGAAGTCGAAATCGCCGATGACGGACCCGTGGTTGAAGGCGCTGACAGGGTCCTCGGACGAGAAGCGCTTGCCGTGCGTCGAGGCCACCGCGTTGAAGTCGAAGAAATAGGCGTTCTGGTAGTCACACAGGCATTCGGCGAGACCCTCGTTCAACTTCTCGACGAAATAGACCGGGTTGCGCAGGTCATATCGGGGCATCAGGCGCCCGATCAGGTTCTGCTGCGGCACCGGGAACGACACCACGAAGGTCAGGAGGCCATGCTCGCGGTTCCAGCGCATGGACCGCGCCAAGCTCAGCCGCAGGCGCTCCATGGCGAAGCGGAACAGGGCCTCATGCGCCGCGAGGTCGTTCTGGTCGAGCCGCGCGAAGGCCGAATCCGGGATGCAGGGCCGCAGGGGAAGCTGCACCACCTGAAGTTGGTAGCGGTCGATCGGTTGGTTCGGGCGGTCCGGGAGCTGTGCCGTGCCGAGGTAGAGGTCGGCCTCGCAGCCTGGCGCCATGGCGCGCAGCTCGTTCCGCCAGGATTGCGCCAGGCAGGATCCGACGATCAGGACGGACTTCAATTGCGCCGGGTTGACCGAGAGCTGCCGTGGAACGCGGTAGTATTCGGGTTGAAGGCTCTCCGGTGCCTGCGGATTGGGCATGGAGGCCCCAGCCCGTTCAGCGCCTTTTGCGAGTGTTTCGCCCATATCGTCGAGCCCTGGCCATGAAGCCGGGCTGCCCATGGGCCAGGATGCACGCTGCCCCGGAAGCAGGACAGCCTAGGTGGAGAGGCCGCCGCGCCGCCGCCCCCTTGTTTCCCGCCACACGACCAGCGCCGTGCCGGTCATGCTGTGCGATACTCCTTTCTGGACAATCTCCCACATCCCATCGGGGCGGAGAGGACCAAAGACCTGGGCCCGCCCCGCGCGGCCGAACGGCGTCTCACCCCGCCGTCCAGCGCCCGACCAGCACGCCGAGCAGGAAGGTGCCGCCGAGCAGCGCCACCACCTCGCCGAAGACGGCATGCGCCAGCGGCAGGCCGACCAGCGCCGCCAGCACCAGCACCGCCACCCAGCGCCAGCGCCGCCAGCCGGCGAGCGGCCCCGCGGCGGCCGGGGCGAGGCGCGGCGCGGCGGCCCGGGCCTGCCGCGGGGCGGCGCGCGGCTTGGCGGCGGGCCGGCTGCGCGCCTGCCCGCTCATTCCGGCAGCATCCCGCCCGCCCGCGCCCGGGCATAGAGGCGGTCGATGAGCTGCGCGAAGACCGGATCCACGGCCTTCGCCGGGTCCATGCGCCCGGCGGTGTCGGCGCGGCGCACGCCATGCTCCTGCCAGGCCAGCCCGCCGCTCAGCACGTTCTGCAGGAAGCCCTGCATCCGGTCGCAGCCCAGGGCGAAACGCGCCTCGGCGCTCGCCCCGGCCTCGAACTCCTCCCAGAGGCCGCGCAGCCAGGCGCCGAGATCGGGCGGCAGCCCGCCGAAGACGAGGTCCGCCGCCGCCCGCTCGCGCTCGGCCTGGGTGGCGCAGGCGGCGGGGTCGTAGGCATAGGTGTCGCCGGCCTCGATCTCGACCAGGTCGTGCACCGCGATCATCGCCAGCGCCCGGCCGAGATCGATCTCCGCCGCCACCTCCCGGTGCAGCAGCAGGGCGAGCAGCGCCAGGTGCCAGGAATGCTCGGCGCTGTTCTCGCGCCGGGTGCCGCCGCCCGGCAGCACCACCCGGCCGCGCCGCTCCACCGTCTTCAGCCGGTCGGCGAGGGCGAGGAAGCCGAGCAGCGCCTCGGCCCGGGCGGGATCCATCGACGCCTACCGCGTTGCCGCGCCGCGCCCGAAGGCGAGGCCGGCGAGCAGCGCCAGGACGATGGCCAGCACCGGCGCATGGAAGAGGACGGTGACGATGCTCCAGACCAGCCCGGCGACGAGGAGCGTCACCCAGAGGGCGAGCGCGACGCCGAGGAAGAGCAGCACCACGGGCAGGCCGAGCACCAGCACCAGGCCGAGCAGGATCCAGCCCATGCCGGCTCAGTCCGGATCGCGCCCGAGCACGGCCATCAGCTCGCGCCATTCCCGCTTCGAGAGGCCGCTGCCCGCCTGCGCCACCGTCTCGCCCGCCAGCAGGCGCCGGACGATCCCCAGCATGCCGGCCGAGAGCGTCACCGCCCCCATGCGGTAGTCGCGGAAGGCGGCGAAGCTCTCCGGCACCCAGGCCTCCACCGTCCGCAGCATCGCCTCGGCATAGGCGCGGATCTCGTATTGCGCATGGCTGTCGGCGCGCAGCGAGAGGAAGTGGAAGAGGTTGTGCAGGTCGGTCTTCCAGTACCACTGCGTATAGGTGTTGAGCGTCAGGTTCATCCGCGCCAGCTCGCGCGCCAGGCCCTGCCGGCCCTCCTCCACCGGGTTGCCCGCCTCGTCCTCGTTCAGCATCCAGGCATAGTGGTCGTAGGTCGCCATCGCGTCCTGCCGCAGCAGGTCGAGCACGCGCGCGGCCTCGGCGCCCTCGAGCACCGCGCCGCGGCCCTGGCGGTTGCTGCTGGACTGGGCGGCGAGATGCTGCGGCTCGGGGATGTAGAATTCGCGGTCGAGAATGGAATAGCGCGCCGAATACTCGTTCACGTTCGCCGTGCGGTGGCGGATCCACTGCCGCGCCACGAAGATCGGCAGCTTCACGTGGTACTTGATCTCGCACATCTCGAAGGGCGTGCTGTGGCGGTGCCGCATGAGGTAGCGGATGAGGCCGCGATCCTCGTTGGCGGCGCGGGTGCCGCGGCCATAGGAGACGCGGGCGGCCTGCACCACCGCCGCATCGTCGCCCATGTAGTCGATGACCCGGACGAAGCCGTGGTCCAGCACCGGCAGGGCCTCGAAGAGCAGCGCCTCCAGCCCGGGCGCCACCGGCCGGCGGGTGCGGCCCTCGGCGGCGCGGGCCGCCTCGATCTCCTGCTGCTGGGACTCGGTCAGCGCCATCCGGCAATCCCCCACCGCCTGCGCCGCGCCTTGTAGTGCGGCCGCCAGGGCTTGTCGAAGCTTGTCGGCCCCTGGCGACGGGCGGCCCGGGCGCCCCGCCGCAGATGCCGGCCATCCCTTGCCCGAAACTGACCGGGGGCGGACAAGACGGGCCCTCGCCCGGGCCGTACCTCACCCTGGCCCCTGCCCTGGTCCTCGCCCTGGCCCCCGCCCTGGCCCCCGCCCTGGCGCCAGGCCGCGCCGGGGCGCAGCATTCCGGCCCGCCATCCTGTCGAAGGACCTGCCCGCTCATGCCGACCACCCCCCTCGACGCCCTCCGCCGCCACCAGGCCGAGCTCGCCGCCATCCGCCAGGACCTGCATGCCCATCCCGAGCTGGGCATGACCGAGCGGCGGACCGCGGCGCTGGTGGCGGAGACACTGGAATCCTGGGGCATCGAGGTGCATCGCGGCGTCGGCGGCACCGGCGTGGTCGGCGTGCTGCGCAACGGCCGCGGCAACCGCGCCATCGGGCTCCGCGCCGACATGGATGCGCTGCCGATCCAGGAGCTGACCGACCTGCCCTGGCGCAGCCGCAATGCCGGGGTGATGCATGCCTGCGGCCATGACGGCCACACCACCATGCTGCTCGGCGCCGCCCGCTACCTGGCCGAGACGCGGCGCTTCGACGGCATCGTCCACTTCATCTTCCAGCCCGGCGAGGAGGGCTGCGGCGGCGCGCTGGCGATGCTGGAGGACGGGCTGTTCGAGCGCTTCCCCTGCGATGCGATCTACGGCATGCACAACCGCCCCGGCATGCCGGTCGGCGAGTTCGCCATCCGCTCCGGCCCCACCGCCGCCGGCGGCGCCTTCTTCGACATCACCGTGACCGGCCGCGGCGCGCATGGCGCGCGGCCGGAGGCGAGCATCGACCCGGTGCTGAGCGCCTGCCACCTCGCGACCGCCCTGCAGAGCATCGTCGCCCGCAACCTCAGCCCGCGCGACCCGGCGGTGGTCAGCATCACCAAGGTGCAGGGCGGCGAGGCCTACAACGTCATCCCGGAGACGGCGACCCTCTCCGGCACCGCCCGCTTCTTCAGCCGCGAGGTGGCGGCGGAGATCGAGGCGGCGATGGGCCGGTTGGCCGAGGGCGTCGCCGCCGGCTTCGGCGCCACGGCGACGCTCGACTGGCGGCTGATCTTCGCCCCGACGGTGAACGATGCCGAGCAGACCGAGGCGCTGGCCGCCGCCGCCGCCTCGCTGGTCGGCGAGGCCAAGGTGGCGCGGGACAAGCCGCCGGGCATGGGCTCGGAGGATTTCTCCTTCATGATGGAGCGGGTGCCGGGCGCCTATATCCAGCTCGGCAATGGCGAGGGCGCGGCGCTGCACAACCCGCGCTACGCCTTCAACGACGCGGCCATCCCCTATGGCGCCGCGCTCTATGCCGCGGCGGTGGAGCGCGGCCTGCCGAAGGAATGACGATGGCGGCCCGGCCCCCGGGGGCCCAGGGCCAGGGCCAGGGCCAGGGCCAGGGCGCCTAGGTCAGGGCGCGAAGGGATTGGCCAGGGTGCCGATGCCCTCGATCGTCACCTCGACCTGCATGCCCGGCCGCATCGGCAGGGCGCCGAGCGAGGTGCCGCAGGCGATGACGTCGCCCGGCCGCAGCGTCATCTCGCGCGAGATGAGGGAGACGATGCGCGCCGGCGGCAGGATCATGTCCGAGAGCGGATAGTCCTGCCGCACCCGCCCGTTCAGCGCCACCGTCACGCTCAGGGCCTGCCAGTCGAGGCCGGTGGCGATCGCCGGGCCGATCGGCCCGAAGCTGTCGCAGCCCTTGGCCCGCGCCCATTGCGGGAAGGAGGCATCGGCGAAGAGCAGGTCGAGCGCCGTCACGTCGTTCACGCAGGTGAGGCCGAAGATCGCCGCCGCGGCCTCCGCCTCGTCGGCGTCGCGGAGCTCGCGGCCGATGACCAGGCCCAGCTCGCCCTCGTACAGCACCTTGCCGGCATAGCCCGCGGGCGGGCGGATCGGCTCGCCCGGGCCGATCACGCTGCCGGGGTTCTTCAGGAAGTAGAGCGGGAATTCCGGGATGGCGTTGCCCTGCTTCGCCGCCGCGGCGTGGAAGTTGTTCCACAGCCCGAGGAAGGCGCCCGGCCGCACCGGCGCCAGCAGCCGCACCGCGGCGAGATCGAGGCTCTCGCCGGTCGGGGCGGCGCCGGCGAAAAGCTCGCCGGCATGGACGGCGATGCGCCCGTCCTCCAGCCTGCCGAAGCCCGTCGCATCGCCATGCGCGAAACGCACCCAGAGCGCCATCCCGTCCCCTCTCCCCCGATCCCCGCGGCTCAGCCGAAGGGCAGTTCCAGCCCCGGCTCGTCCCAGGGCAACGCCACCAGCTTGCCGGTCAGCGACAGCGTGACATAGGCCGTCCGCATGTCCTTGCCGCCGAAGCAGATATTGGTCGGCATGCGCTCCGGCATCTTCACCACGCGCAGGATCTCGCCCTTGGGCGAGACGGTGGTGATCTCGCCGCTCACCAGCGTGGCGACGCAGACATTGCCCGCCGCCGTCGGCGCGACGCTGTCGAGCCGGCGATAGCCGGGGAACTGGCAGATCATCCGGCCGCCATTGGTCGAGGGCCAGGGGTCCTTCCTCACCACGCCCGGCCCCTCGATGTCCCAGGCCCAGAGCCGGCCGGTCTCGGTCTCCGCCACGTAGAGGGTGCGGCCATCCGGCGAGAGGGCGACGCCATTGGCGCCGCCGAAGATCGGGAAGGCCGCCTCGACGATCCTCGAGCCGTCGCTCGCCGCCCAGTAGACACCGCCATGGTCGCGGTCCCGCCCCCGGACCTTGCCGAGATCGGTGAACCAGAAGCCGCCCTCGCCAGGGCTGCCCTTGGGCGCGAAGATGAGGTCGTTCGGCCCCTTCAGCGTGTGCTCGCCGCAGCGGTCATACAGCCGGGTGACGTCGCCCGTCGCCGGGTCGATCACCTCGATCCGGCCGCCGGCATAGTCGGCCGGCACGCCGGCGGGGCGGAGGACGCCCGGCTCCTCATGCCAGAGGAAGCCGCCGTTGTTGCAGCAGAAGATCTTGCCGCCCGGCCCCATGGCGATGCCGTTCGGCCCGCCGCCCGGCGTGGCGAGGACGCTCGTCGTGCCGTCCGCCGCGACCTTGGTGATGCGGCCGGCGGCGATCTCGACCAGGATGACGCTGCCGTCCGGCAGGGCGATCGGCCCCTCCGGGAAGCGCAGCCCCTCGGCCATGATCCGCATGTCTTTGGCATCGCTCATCGGCGTTCCCCCCGTTCTGTCAGGGGGATGATGCGTCAGCCGGCGGGGGATGCAAACCCGCGCCCTCCCTCGGCCGCCAGAGCTCGATCGGCCCGCGCTCCTCGGCCACCGTCGTCTCCAGCACGTAGTCGCGCTGCAGCAGCTCGGTCAGCAGCGCCGCGGCATCCGGGCGCATCTGCCACCACCAGCCGCGGTCCACCACCACGACGCGCGGCCGCGTCGCCAGGATGCGGCGCAGCTCGGCATCGGTGTCGAGATCGGCGACCTCGGTGAAATTGCCGGTCAGGTGCGCCGGGAAGACGAAGCGCGTCGGCAGCCGCGCATCGGTCAGCGCGTAGACCACCGGATGGTAATTGGCGATGAAGACGGCATCGCCCGGCCGCAGCCGCGCGCGGACCGCCCGCACCACCTCCTGCACCGGGTCGGGGTTCCAGATGCCGGTGCCGCGGCCGACGCGGACCGTCGCCTCCTGCCGCCAGGCCTCGACCGCCACCACCGTCACCAGCGCGGCGAAGACCGCGAGCGCGCGCCGCGGCCGCGCCAGCCGGGCCAGGCGCCAAGCGCCGAGCGCGGCGAGGACGGAGAGGGCGGGCAGCCAGATCAGGAAGTAGTGCGGGAAGTAGTAGCCGGGCCCGATGATCGCCAGGCTGGCGCAGGCGAACCAGAGCAGCGCGACGCGGGTCAGCCGCCCCCCGGTGCCCCGCCGCCGCCCCCAGCCGAGCAGGGCGACGAGCGCCAGCAGCAGCGGCCAGAGCAGCACCATGACCGCCACCTGCACCCGCTGCAGCGCCTCGGCGAGGCTGAGCCGGGCCTCGGAATAGCGCATCGGCGCCAGGAAGGAGCCGTCGACGAAGGTCGCCAGATGCCCCTGGGACGCATAGGCCAGGGCGAAGAGCGCGGTCGGCAGCAGCACCAGCGCCGCATAGGCCAGCGCCATGGCGAGGAAGCGCCCCGGCCGCAGCGCCCGTCGCCAGAGCGCCGGCAGGGTCAGCAGGCCGAAGGCGAGGCAGCCCTCCGGCGTCACCACCGGCTTGATGGTGAAGGCGCAGCCCATGGCGAGGCCCATCAGCGCCAGCTCGCCCCAGCGCGGCCCCTCGCCCGTCGTCCCGGCCCGCACCGCGGCCCTGAGGCCGAGCCCGACGCTCGCCACGACCAGGGGCGCGAAGAGCACCTCGGTGTTGCTGGCCAGGCCGAACAGCACGACGGTATGGGCGATGTAGAGCAGCCCCGCCGCCAGCGCCAGCGGCCGTGCCCCGCCAGCCCCCCGCACCAGGCCGTAGAGGGCCCAGCCGGTGGCGGCGACGCAGGTGATGCCGAGCATGCGGATGGTGGCGATGCTCTCGCCGAACAGCGCGATGGCGGCGGCGTAGAGCGCCGGCGCGCCAACCGGGTGCATGTCCCAGACCGCGACCAGCGGCCAGGCGCCGCGCAGCCATTCCCGCGCCTGCACCAGGTAGAGGCCCTCATCGGTGTCGATCACCGTCACCGTGAAGCCGATGCCGCGGAACAGCAGGGCGGCGCCGAGGAACAGCAGCGGCACGAAGCTCGCCTCGATCAGGCGGCGCAGCCGTGCCGCCGGCGAGGCCGCGGCCAGCGGCCTGGCCAGCAGGCCGGGCTGCGGACTGCGCAGATAAGTGATGCTCATGATCTCCGCGCCGGCGGGCCGGCGTCCTGGGGCAGGCGCAAGGCGCGGTCCTTATCACGGGGAGGCCGGCCGGGGACTCGCCATTCCGCCAGCGTGGCTTGACGGCCCCGGGGCGCCCGGCCGAGCGTTCCGGCATGGCCACCCCCGCTGACGCTTCCGGCGGGCGCCCCGCGCCCGACCCGGTCACCCTCGCCGTCCTCGACAACCGCCTCCGCGCCATCGTGGAGGAGATGGGCGAGGCGATGCTCAGGACCTCCTATAGCCAGATCCTGAACTCCTCGCGCGATTTCTCCATCGCGCTCTGCGACGCCGAGGGGAGGCTGGTGGCGCAGGCGGACCATATCCCGGTGCATGTCGGGGCCATGCCCTGGGCGACGCGGGCGGTGGCCGAGGCCTTCGCCGGCGACATCCGGGAGGGCGACACCTTCCTGCTGAACGACCCCTACCATGGCGGCAGCCACCTGCCCGACCTCACCATCGTCATCCCCGTCTTCGCCGATGCGGCGCTGCGCTTCTGGTCCGTCGTCCGCGCCCACCAGTCCGATATCGGCGGCGCCACCCATGGCGGCTACAACCCAGGCGCGAGCGAGATCTGGCAGGAGGGGTTGCGCATCCCGCCGATCCGGCTCGGCGAAGGCGGCGGGCTGCGGGAGGACCTGCTCCGCATGCTCGCCACCAACACCCGCATCCCACGCGATTTCCGTGGCGACCTGATGGCGATGATCGGGGCGGCCCGGCTCGGGGAGATGCGGCTGCACCCCCTGCTGGCGCGCTATGGCGCCCCGGCCATGGCGGAGGCCGTCTCCGCCATCCTCGACCTGTCCGAGGCGCATGCGCGGCGCATCCTCGCCACCTGGCCGGACGGGAGCTGGCTCGGCGAGGCCTTCCTCGACGACGACGGCTTCGACCGCGAGGAGGTGGCGATCCGCGCCCGGGTGACGAAGCGGGGCGAGACGCTGGTGGTCGACCTGTCGGAGAGCGACCCGCAGACCACCGGCTTCGTGAACTCCAGCTATCCCAACATGCGCAGCGCCGTGGCGATGGCCTTCGCGTTCCTGCTGGACCCGGAGGTGGCGAAGAACGACGGCGCCTTCCGCCCGCTCGAGGTCATCGCCCGGGAGGGCACCGTGGTCTGGGCGCGGGAGGGGGCGCCGGTGACCATGTGCACCTCCCACTGCTCGAACGAGATCGTCGAGGCCATCATCCGCGCCCTGCAGCATTGCTGCCCGGAGCGCGCCATGGGCGGCTGGGGGCGGCGCTTCCGGGTGGCGATCACCGGCCAGGACGCCCGCCGCGCCGGAAGGCCCTTCGTCTGGCACCTCTTCCACGCCCGGCCGGGCGGCGGCGGCTCCTCCGGCGGCGATGGCTGGTCGAGCGCCGGCGAATGGCATTCCGCCGGCGGGCTGAAATTCGGCAGCGTCGAAATGGCCGAGGCGCGCTTCCCCCTGCTCTTCGAGGCGCATGAGCTGCTGCCCGGCTCGGCCGGCGACGGCCAGCATCGCGGCGGCCTGGGCGGCCAGCTCACCCTCCGGGTGGAGAGCGACGGGCCCTGCCGCGCCAACACCGCCGGCGACGGCGTGCGGCACGGCGCCGCCGGCCTGCTGGGCGGCCAGGATGGCAGCCCGCACCGCTACCGGCTGCGCCGCGCCGACGGCACGGAGCGGGTCTTGCGCACCAAGGAGGTCGGCATCGCCATCGCGCCCGGCGACCGGCTGCTCATCGAGGCCGGCGGCGGCGGTGGCTGGGGGCCGCCGGCGCGGCGCGACCCGGCCGCCCGGGCGCGCGACGCGGCCGAGGGCTACACGCCATGACGCCGCCCGATTGCCTCGCCCCCGAGGAGCCCGGCCGCCGCCGCCCGGCCGGCTGCACCTACCGGATCGGCATCGATGTCGGCGGCACCTTCACCGATGTGGTCGGCATCGCCGGCGACGGCAGCCAGACCCTGGCCAAGGCCGCCAGCACCCCGGCCGACCAGTCGGAAGGGGTGATCCAGGGGCTGCGCAACCTCGCCGCCGCGCTGCAGCTCACCCTGGGCGAGCTGCTGCAGCAGACGCTCCGCATCGTCCATGGCACCACGGTGGCGACCAACGCCCTGCTGGAGCGCAAGGGCGCCCGCATCGGGCTGCTGACCACCGAGGGGCATCGCGACGTGATCGAGATGCGCGAGGGGCTGAAGCCCGAGCGCTACGACCTCCGCCTGCCCGCCCCGGAGCCGCTGGTGCCGCGGCGGCTGCGCCTCGGCGTGCGGGAGCGGCTGCGGCCGGACGGGCGGGAGGAACTGCCGCTCGACCCCGCCTCGCTGCAGGCGGCGATCGCCCGGCTGCGGGAGGAGAAGGTGGAGGGGGTGGCGATCGGCTTCCTGCACAGCTGGGCGGCGCCGGCGCACGAGCATGCCGCGGCCGCGGCGGTCGCCGCCGCCCTGCCGGACGCCTTCGTCACCTGCTCGGCCGATGTGCTGCCGCAGATCAAGGAGTTCGAGCGCTTCTCGACCGCCGCGGTGAACGCCTATGTCGGCCCGGTGGTCTCCCGCTATCTCGGCCGGCTGGCCGGGCGGCTGGAGGCGGCGGGCTATCGCGGCCCGCTCTTCGTCATCCTCTCGCATGGCGGCGTCGCGCCGCTGGCCGAGGCGGCGCGGCTCGCGGTCGGCACCGCCCTCTCCGGCCCGGCCGGCGGCGTCGCCGCGGCGGTGGCGCTGGCGGAACAGGGGCTCGGCCAGGACCTCGTCACCTTCGACATGGGCGGCACCTCGACCGACATCGCCCTGGTCGCCGGCGGCGAGGCGACGCTCGGCCGCGGCCGCAGCGTCGGCGGCGAGCGCATCGCCCTCGAGAGCCTCGACATCGTGACGCTCGGCGCCGGCGGCGGCTCCGTCGCGCATCTCGGCCCGGGCGGGACGCTGCAGGTCGGGCCGCGCTCGGCGGGCGCGGTGCCGGGGCCGGCCTGCTACGGCCAGGGCGGGACCGAGCCGACCGTCACCGACGCCAACCTCGTGCTCGGCTATCTCGATGCCGGGAATTTCCTGGGTGGGGCGCGCCAGCTCGACCGCGCCGCGGCCGAGCGCGCGGTCGCCGGCCTCGCCGGGCGGCTCGGCATCGCCCCCGCGGCCTGCGCCGCCGGCATCCACGACCTGGTCAATGCCCGCATGGCCGATGGGGTGCGGCTGGCGACGGTGCGCCGCGGCGTCGATCCGCGCGACTTCGCCCTGCTCGCCTTCGGCGGCGCCGCCGGGCTGCATGCGACGGCCGTCGCGCGCGAGCTCGGCCTGCGCCGCGCCGCCGTGCCGCTCTTCGCCGCCGGGCTCTCGGCCTGGGGGATGCTGCACACCGACCTGCGCTACGAGCTCTCGCGCAGCGTGGTGACGCCGGGCGGCCTGCCGCCGGATGCCGCGCTGCGCGACCTCTTCGACGGGCTGGAGGCGGAGGGCCGCGCCCGCATGGCCGGCTGGCATGGCGGCGAGGTGGTGGCCCGCCGCGCCGCCGACATGCGCTATGGCGAGCAGGTCTTCGAGATCGCCGTGCCGCTCGACGAGATCGACTGGCAGGGCGCCGACCTCGCCGGGCAGATCCGCGCCGCCTTCCATGCCCGCCACCGCGCCCTCTTCACCTACGACCTGCCCGAGGAGGAGGTGGTGCTGGTGAATGCCCGCCTCGCCGCGACCGGGCTGCTGCCGCGCCAGGCGGTGGCGGGGCGGGAGGGCGGGGCAGCGGCGGCGCCGGCCGGCACGCGCCGCATCCGCCTCGCCGGCGGCGAGGTGGCGGCGCCGGTGCATCGCTTCGAGACGCTCGCCCCGGACCAGGCCATCGCCGGGCCGGCGATCGTCGAGAGTGCCACCACCACCGTGCTGCTCCGCCCGGGCGATGCCGCCCGGATGGATGCGCGCGGCTGGCTGGAGATCGCGGTGCCGGCCGGCGGGTGAGGCCACGGCCGGATCAGGGACCGAAGCGGTAGCGCGCGAAGAGCAGGCCGCGCGCCTCGTTCCAGTCGCCGGTCCGGTCGTGGCGGAGCAGCCCGCCGAGCTTGAGATTGCCGGTGACGGCATACTCGATGTCGCCGCGCACGCCGCCGGTGACGCCCGACTTGGTGGCGGAAGGCTGCGCCGCGCGCAGCGAGGGGTCGCCGGCCGCGGCGGTCTCGGCCTGCGCCTGCAGCCCGGGATCGAGCGGGAAGTATCTCGCCGCATCCTCCTTGTAGGCCTGGTAGCCGATGGTGCCGCCCACCCGCCAGGCCAGGTCGTCCTCGCGCCGCCGCCAGTCGAGCGGGATGTTCGCCGCGACGTAGCTCTGCGGGCTGAAATAGCCGCCATTGCCATAGGTGAAGAGGCGCTGGTTGTTGTCGTAGCCGAAATAGACCAGGTCGAGCCCGGCGATCAGCGTCTCCTCCGGCCGCCGCAGGATGCTCCAGGCGGCGCCGGCCCCGGCCTCGACGCGGCTGTTCTTCGCCACGTGGTCGCCGCGGAACTCGGCATAGCCACCGCCGACATAAAAGCCGACCGGCTTGCTGCCGATCTCGAGCTGCACCCGCCCGCCATGGCGGGTGACGCCGCCCCAGGACTGGCCGGAATTCGGGTCCCGCACCTCCGCCCAGGCGAGCAGGCTGTCCGTCACCGCCCGCCGCCCGGCCGTCACCCGCAGCCGCAGCGTGTCGTTCAGCGCCGGCGCCAGCTCGACGCCGCCGATGACGGCCTGCTGCCGGAAGCCGAGCGGCGTGGTTCCGATATCGGCGGTGACGGCGTTGCAGCTGTAGGCGAGGCCGAGGGCGACGCCCGCCGCGCTGTCGTCGCGCGGCACGGCGCGGTCGCGCGCCACCTGGCTCGGCCCCATGGCTTGGCCGGGCGGCTGGCGCAGCGCCGGCGCCAGGGCATTGGTGCCGACGCTGCGCAACAGGGCGAGGTTGCCGGTCTCGATCTGGCCGGTGGTGATCGCCACCGGCGTCACCGAGGCGCTGACCTGGCCGCCGAGCAGCCGCCCGGGCAGCGCGACGCTCTGCGCCGCCGAGACCTCGCCCAGCCGATCGAGCCCCGCCGTGCCGGAGCGGACGCGCAGGCCGAGCGTGGCCTGCAGCCGCCCCGCCGTCTCCTCCCGCACCGCCGTCAGCTCGCGCGCCACCTCCGCGGCCACCGGGTCGAGGCCGGGCGGCAGGCTGGCCGCCGGCCCCGGGGCCGGGGTGCGGAAGGGGTTGCCCTGCCCGCCCTCCCCGGCTGCGGCGCCGATGGCCACGGCCGGCATGGCGCCGCCGCGCGCCGCCATCTGCTGCTGCGCCCGCTCCAGCGCCCGCGGCGCCCGGCCGCCCTGGCCGGCGGCGCGGGCGATGCGCGCCTTCATCAGCGAGACCCGCGCGTCGTCCGGCGCCATGGCGCGGGTCTCGACCAGCAGGGCATTCGCCTTGTCCCAGTCGCGCTGGGCGATGGCGGCCTCCACCGCCGCCAGCCGCGCCTCGAGGCTGCGAGCGTCGCGGCGCGGCCGCGGAAGCGCCCGATCAGCAGGGCGACCAGCAGCCCGCCGAGTGCGAAGACGCCCTGCGCCTCCGGCGCCAGCGGGGTGAGGATGATAATGGCGGCGAGGACCAGGCCGAGCGCCGCCAGCAGGGCGCCGCCGACGCGGCTGCGCGCCAGCGGCAGCCCGGCCAGGCATTCGCGGCGAAGCGGCGCGTTCATCGCGCCCACCCCGCGGCGACCGGCTCGGCCACGCGGGGCAGGGCCGCGGCGACATCCTGGGCCAGGTCGCGCAGGTCCTGCGCCGCCTGGCTCGCGGGCGCGCTGTCGAGCAGCAGGCGTTGCTCCGCCAGCGCCTCGGCCACCACCTCCTCGCGCGCCAGGGCGCCGAGCAGGCGGGGGCCGAGATGCCGCGCCATCGCCGCCGCGACGGTGCGCGAGAGCCGCGCCTCCTGATCGACCTGGTTCAGCACCAGGCGCAGCCGCGAAGGGGCCGGCCCGGCCAGGCCGCCGAGGCCGAGGAAGCGGCCACTCTCGATCTCGGGCACCAGCGCCACGCCCTGGGCGTCGGCGAGCAGCACGACGAGGACGAGGCTCGCCAGCGGTGCCAGCAGCTCCAGCGCCCGCGACGGCCCGGGCGGCAGGTCCGCGACCACCAGCAGGGCGGGATCCGCCAGCATCTCGCGCACCGGGCCGGTGAGCAGCGCGGGCGAGGCCTCGAGCGCCGCCGTCACCGCCAGGGCCTCGGCCGCGGCGATGGTGCCGAAGGGGAGCAGGGCGACGCCGGAGGGCGTCCGGCGGATGGCGTCGCGCCAGGCGATGCCGCGCGGCAGCCCGGCGAGGAAGCCGGCGCGCTCCTCGAGCGGCACGCCGAAATGCAGGCGCAGCGCGTTCTGCGGATCGAGATCGATCGCCAGCAGGCGGCGCCCCTGGCGCCGCAGGGCGTCTGCGAGGTTGGCGGCGAGGGTGGTCTTGCCCACGCCGCCCTTGGGCGAGGCGATGCAGAGCAGGGGCATCGGCGGCGGGCCTTCAGCGGAGGCCGGCGCCGCGCGCGGGGCGCGGGGCGAAGAGCGGGTCGGGCAGGAAGGGGGTGGCGGCCGGCCGGCGCTCCGCGGCCCCCGGCGCGGCGCGGAGGCGGGCCAGGGTCCCGGCCGGCGCCTCCCCGGCGGCGGCGGGCGCGAAGAGCGGCGCGAGCAACGGCCAGGCCTCGGGGGCCGCGACGGGCCGGGGCCGCCAGCCGGCGCCGGCCTCGGGGCGGCCGGCCCGGCCCGGCCCCATCGCCCAGCCCAGCGCCGGGGGCGCGGGCGACGCGGCCTCGCCGGGCCGGACCGGGGCGTTGCCGAAGCTTCGGTACAGCAGCCCCGGCACGCCGAGCGCCGCAGCCAACCGGGCGAAATCATCGTCCTGGGGCATGCCACCTTCACGATCGCTATCGGCGGCAGGCTAGGCGGCAAGGCATAAACAAAGTGCTTGGATGGCCGGGGCTTGCCAGGGGCCGTCGCGCGGGCTCCCCTGCGGCGCGGAGCATCGAGGACGGGGAGGAACGACTCATGACACGGCTGGCCAGCTTTACCGACGCCAAGGGCCCGCGCATCGGCGTGGCGCTCGAGGACGGGCGCATGCTCGACCTCTCGGCGGTCCCCGGCGCGCCCGGCGCCGGCGACATGCTGGCGCTGATCGAGGCCGGCCCGGCGGCGCTCGCCGCCGTCCGGGCCCTGGCCGAGACCCCGCCCCCCGGCGCGGTGCTGAACGCCGGCGCCTGGCGGCTCCTCGCCCCCATCCCGCGGCCGCGGCGCAACGTCTTCTGCGTCGGCCGCAACTACATGGACCATGTCGCGGAGGGCGACCGGACGCGCGGCATCACCAGCTCGGAGCTGCCGAAATACCCGCAATTCTTCACCAAGGCGCCGGATTGCGTCATCGCGCCGGAGGACTGGATCCCCGCCCATAAGGGCGTCACCGAATGGCTCGACTACGAGGTGGAGCTGGCCGTCGTCATCGGCACCGAGGGCCACGACATCCCGAAGGAGCGGGCGCTCGACCACGTCTTCGGCTGGACGATCGGCAACGACGTGACCGGGCGCGACCTGCAGCGGCGCTACGGCCAGTGGTTCAAGGGCAAGTCGCTCGACCGCTCCTGCCCGCTCGGCCCCTGGATCATCCCCGCCGCCGAGCTCGACGCGCTGAACACCGGCATCCGGCTCTGGGTGAACGGCGAGAAGCGGCAGGACAGCCACACCTCGAAGATGATCTTCGACGTGAAGGAGATCATCCACCAGCTCTCGATCGGCTTCACGCTGCGGCCGGGCGACGTCATCATCACCGGCACGCCCGAGGGCGTCGGCTACGCCATGCAGCCGCCGCGCACGCTGCAGCCGGGCGATGTCATCGAGTGCGAGATCGACGGCATCGGCCGGCTGCGCAACACGGTCAAGGCGGCGTAGCGGCCCGGTGCCCGCCAGGCGCGGGCCCAGGCCAGGGCCTGGTCCGCCCTGGCGCTCTTGTGAGGCGCGCCGCGCCCCTGAAAGTTTTATTGCAGCGCCTCATAGCGCGCATCGCGTGGGGGGACCGAGTGTGTCGAGGCCCAGTGTGGCGCGAGCCTGGCCGGCGGCCGACCAGCCGGCGCCGGACGGCGCCCCCGCAGCGGGGTGGGATCCTCCCCGGGGCAGGCCGGGGACGGGCGGGAATGGCAGGGAGGCGGGGATGTTGGATGTCGGGGCGCCGGGCGTCCCGCAGATGGCGGGAAGGACCGGCCGGCCGTGACGGCGACGCGCGTGCTCATCGTCGACGACAACGAGGCGGCCCGGCGCCTGATGCGCATCGCCTGCGAGGCCAACGGCGCCGAGGTCGAGGATTGCATGGATGCCGTCGGCGCCGCCGCGGCCCTGGCGGCCGGCCATTTCGACCTGATCCTGGTCGATTGCCACCTGCCGATGACCGACGGGCGCGACCTGGCCCGGCAGTTGCGGGAGGGCGGCTATACCGGCCGCGTCGTGGCGGCGACGGCGGATGCCCTGCTGCCGCTGACCGAGCCGGAGAGCCTCGCGGATTTCGACGCGGTCCTGATCAAGCCGATCCCGCTGGCGCGGATCGAGGCGGAGCTGACCCGGCTCTCGCCTGCCTGAGGTTGGGCGCCTGAGGTTGGGCGCCTGAGGTCGGGCGCGCTTCCGTCGCGGCGGGAAAGGGTGGCAGCATGGCGGACAGAGACGTCCGGACGCCCTGCCATGCACAGACGCAGCCTCCTGAAGGCGGCGGCCGCCCTGCCAGCCGCGCCGCTCGCGGGCCCCGCCCTGGCCCAGGACCCGCGGGCCCGCACCCTGCGCATGGTGCCGCAGGCGAACCTCACCTCGCTCGACCCGATCTGGACCACCGCCGGCGTCACCGAGAACCATGCCTGGACCGTCTTCGACACGCTCTTCGGCCTGACCGACGATTTCCAGGTCCGGCCGCAGATGGCCGAGGGGCACGAGGCCTCCGAGGACCGCCGGACCTGGACCATCCGGCTGCGCGAGGGCCTGCGCTTCCATGACGGCGAGCCGGTGCTGGCGCGGGACTGCGCGGCCAGCCTCGCCCGCTGGGCGCGGCGCGACACCTTCGGCCAGTCGCTCGGCGCCGCGGTCGAGGCCTTCGAGGCGGTCGACGACCGCACACTGCGCATCCGGCTGAAAGCGCCCTTCCCGCTGCTGCTGGAAGCGCTGGCCAAGCCCTTCGCCAACGGCGCCTTCATCATGCCGGAGCGGCTGGCCAGGACCGATCCCTTCCAGCAGGTGCCGGAGATCATCGGCTCCGGCCCCTACCGCTTCGTCCCCGGCGAGTATGTCTCGGGCAGCCGCGTCGTCTATGCGCGGCATGCCGGCTACGTGCCGCGGCAGGAGCCGCCGAGCCGCACCGCCGGCGGCAAGCTGGCGCATTTCGAGCGGGTGGAATGGGTCATCATCCCCGACAGCGCCACCGCCGCCGCGGCGCTGCAATCGGGCGAGGTCGATTGGTGGGAGCAGGTGAACGCCGACCTCATCCCGGCGCTCCGCCGCGGCCGCGGCATCACCGTCGAGATCAACAACCTGCTCGGCTATATCGGCGTCTGCCGCTTCAATTTCCTGCAGCCGCCCTTCGACAACCCGGCCATCCGCCGCGCCGTGCTGCATGCGCTGAACCAGGAGGACTATGTCCGCGCGGTGACCGCCAACGACCCGGAGGCCTGGCGCGTCTGCCATTCCATGTGGCCCTGCGGCACGCCCTATGGCACCACGGCCGGCAGCGGGGCGCTGGACGGGCCGCGCGACACGGCGCGGGTGCGGCAGATGCTGCAGGCGGCGGGCTACAAGGGCGAGCGCGTCGTCGTCCTCAACCCGACCGACTTCCCGACCATCGGCCCCTTCGGCCAGATCACCGCCGACCTGCTGCAGCGCTGCGGCATGACCGTCGAGCTGCAGGAGATGGACTGGGGCAGCCTGGTGCAGCGGCGCACCAGCAAGGAGCCGGTGGACAAGGGCGGCTGGAGCATCTTCCACACCTGGTGGCCGGGCATCTCCATCATGAACCCGGCGGTCAACGCACCGATCCGCGGCCAGGGCGAGCGCGGCTGGTTCGGCTGGTACCGCAACGACACGGTCGAGCAGCTCACCGCCGCCTGGCTCCTCGCCGACAGCGCGGCGGAGCAGCAACGGCTGGCCGAGGCGATCCAGCAGGAGAGCTGGCAGGCCGTGCCCTTCCTGCCGCTCGGCCAGTTCTTCATCCGCACCGCCCATCGCGGCCTGACGGGCGTGCTGAAGGGCACCTCGCCCTATCCCTGGAACGTCAGGCGCGCCTGATGCCGATGGCTGTCGATGGTGGCACATCAACAGCGACCCTCAGATGCCGGGCGATTTGCTCCGCAACCCTTGGCTGCGTGCCACCAGAGCAGATCCCGATCAGGTGAGCCCACCTGATCGGGTGAAGATGCTCTGAAAACAGGAGCCTAGAGCGCTCATTTGGGCGCTCGGCATGAATGTCCCATTCACGCCGCCGATCTCAGCCGCAGCCGCCGCCAGAGGGCGATGGCGGCGAAGGAGAGGCCGATCACCAGCACCGAGACGCCGGTGGTCAGCGTGCCGAGGGCGTAGATCTCGGGCGTCGTCACCGTCGTCGTCAGCCCCTGCAGCTCGAGCGGCAGGGTGTTCAGGTCGCCGATCGCCTGGGAGGAGCGGGCGATCTCGTCCCAGGAGAGGGTGAAGCCGAACAGCGCGACGCCCACCAGGCTCGGCGCGATCAGCGGCAGCACCACATGGCGGAAGACCTGCCAGGGCGAGGCGCCGAGATCCCGCGCCGCCTCCTCGAGCTGGGCAGGGAAGCGGTTGAAGACGGCGAACATGATCAGCAGGCCGAAGGGCAGCGTCCAGGTGAGGTGGGCGCCGAGGCCGGAGGTGAAGAGGCCCATGGCGGTGGCGTAGTCTGCGAGCCAGCCCACCGAATGCGCCTCGGCATAGGCCTTCACCGCATCGTCGATCAGCCGGAATTCGAGGGCGATGCCGAGCGAGACGACGATCGAGGGCACGATGAGGCTGGCGATGGTGAGGTGGAAGAGCAGCCCCTGGCCCGGGAAGCGGCGGCGGAAGGCATAGCCGGCCGAGAGCGAGATCAGCGTCGTCAGCAGCATGACGACGAGGCCGAGCTTCACCGAGCGGCGGAAGGCGGCCCAGATATCGACCACGCCGACGCCCTTCCAGAGCGTCTGGTACCAATGCGTCGAGACGCCCTGCAGCGGGAAGGTCAGCCCGCCATCCACCCCCTGGAAGGAGAGCACGAGGATGGTCAGCGTCGGCCCGTAGAGGAACAGGACGAAGAGGGCGAAGAAGAGGGCGAGGAGCCAGAAGCCCAGGCCGCGGCGTTCCTCCATGGCTAGAGTTCCCGCCGGATGTCGACCAGCTTCGTCATCACCGCGATGATGACCAGCACCAGCGCCAGCAGCACCATCGCCTGCGCCGCCGCGGCGGGGAATTGCAGGTAGGACATCTGCACCTGGATCACCTTGCCGACGGAGGCGATCTGCTGCCCGCCCATGACGCCGATGGTCACGAAATCGCCCATCACCAGGACGATGACGAAGATCGAGCCGATGACGAGGCCGGGCTTGGCCAGCGGCACCACCACGTGCCAGATGGTCTGCCAGGCGCTGGCCCCGGCATCCCGCGCCGCCTCCAGCAGCCGGTGGTCGATGCGCATCATGCTGTTGAAGACGGGCACCACCACGAACAGCGTGTAGAGGTGGACGAAGGCGAGCACGACGGAGAATTCCGAGAACAGCAGCCAGTCCTGCGGCTGGTCCACCAGGCGCATCGCCAGCAGCGCGTGGTTCACCACCCCCTCGCGCCCCAGAAGCGGGATCCAGGAGATCATGCGGATGACGTTGGAGGTGAGGAAGGGCGCGGTGCAGAGCAGGAACAGCGCCATGCGCACGCCGTCCGAGCGGATGTGGAAGCAGAGGAAATAGGCGACGGTGAAGCCGAGCAGCAGGGTGATGGCCCAGACCATGCCGCAGAGCCGGAGCGTCGAGAGATAGGTGCGGAAGGTGGTGCAGAGCCCGTCCGAGAGGTTGCCGCAGCCCTCGAACATCTCGACGTAGTTGCGCCGGGTGATGTCGGGGACCAGCGAGTATTCGGTGTAGTTCCACAGGCTGACGACGCCGGTCGCCAGCAGCGGGAAGACGAAGAAGAGCAGCAGCACGAGCCAGAGCGGCGCCGCCTGCAGCAGCGGCGCCCAGGCGCGGCGCGGCGGCGGCGCGGCGGCGAGCACCGGGGCGGGCGCGGCCGCCGGGGCCGCCACCGCGCCCGCCTCCAGGACCGCCTCGGGCGAGGCGAGGCTCGCCCCGCCCCGCCCTTCGGCCATCGTCACCGGCTCGGGCCGCACCGGATCAGGCCGCGATGAACTCATTCCACTTCCTGACCATGTAGTCGTTCTCGTCCATCACCGCGTTCCAGCAGGCGACGGCGCCCATGCGCGCCTCGAAGCTGCCGCCGTCGCGCACCGCGCCCGCCTTCTCCATCACCGTGCCGTCCGGCGCCTTGATGTCCTGCGCCGCCGGCTTGCCCTCCATCCAGAAATCCCACTCATAGGGCTGCATATTGGCCTTCGCCGTCGACAGCACCGCCGAATAGTAGCCCTGCCGGTTGAGGAAGGCGCCGGCCCAGCCGGAGAGGAACCAGTTGATGAACTCGTAGGCGGCGTCGAGCTTGCGGCCGGAGAGGGTCTTCGGCAGGCCGAAGCCGGCGGCCCAGGCGCGGTAGCCTTCCTTCAGCGGCTGGTAGACGCAGGGCACGCCCATGCTGCGCACCTTGGTGACGGCCGGCGACCACATGGACTGGATCACCGTCTCGCCCGAGGCCATCAGGTTGACGCTCTCGTTGAAGTCCTTCCAGAAGGCGCGGAACTGGCCGGCGCGCTTGGCCTCGGTCAGGACCTTCATGGTGAGGTCGATCTCGGCCTTCGTCATGTTGCCCTTGTCGGCGTATTTGTGCTGGCCGGTGGCCTCGACCACCATCGCCGCGTCCATGATGCCGATCGAGGGGATGTTGAGGATCGAGGCGCGGCCCTTGAACTCCGGGTTCAGCAACTCGGCCCAGGAGCCGATGGGCCGGCCGATCTTGTCCGGCCGGATGCCGAGCGTGTCGGCATTGTAGGTGGTCGGGATCAGCGTCAGGTACTCGGTCTGCGACGGCGCGAAGCTCTTCGCGCTCGCCGCCGGCAGGTAGAGCACCTTCCAGGGCGCCGTGCCCTGGCCGCCGATCTTCCTGCCGCCGACCTCGCCCTTGAGGAAGACGCTGGTGATCTCGTCGGCGCGCTTGATCCGCTTCGCATCCATGCCGACCAGGTTGCCGGAGGGGATGATCTTCTTCAGCATCCAGTATTCGGAATCGAGGATGTCGAAGCTGTTCGGCTGCGTCACCGCCCGCCGCACCACGTCGTCCGAGGTGACGGGGATGTAGTCGAGGGTGATGCCGAGGTCTTCCTTGACCTTGTCCTTGATGCCCTGGTGCTGGTTCACCGCGGTGCCGACATAGCGCAGCGACACCGCGCCCTGCGCGTGCACCGCCGGCGCCGCCAGCCCGGCGGCGATGCCGGCCGCGGCCTTGAGCGCGCCGCGCCGGCCGATCCCCGTATGGTCCATGGTCTTCCTCCTCAGGTCATGGCCCGGCCGCGGGGGCATCCGCGAGCGGGCGGCTGTCTTGCGCATCCCAGGCGAGCGTGACCCGCTGCCCGGGCGCGACGGGATGCGCGTGCAGGGCCGCCTCGGTCAGGGCGACGGAGTAGTCCTCGCCGCCCGCCCCGGCGAGCGCCACAGCGAAGCCGGTGCCGGTGTACTCGACGCCGGTGACCGTCGCCGGCACGCCCGCCGCGCCGCTGCCCTCGGCGGCGATGCGGGTGCGGTCGCAGCGCACGGCGAACAGCCGGCCGCCCTCCGGCGCGAAGACGTTGTGCCCGCCCATGAAGCGGGCGACGAAGGCGGTGCGCGGCCGGTCGAACAGCGCCTCCGGGTTGCCCTGCTGCTCGATCCGCCCGGCGCGCATCAGCACCACATGGTCGGCCAGGGCCAGCGCCTCGTCCTGG
Organism: Roseicella frigidaeris; assembly: GCF_003258945.1. Classification (GTDB taxonomy): domain Bacteria; phylum Pseudomonadota; class Alphaproteobacteria; order Acetobacterales; family Acetobacteraceae; genus Paracraurococcus; species Paracraurococcus frigidaeris. The sequence continues at coordinate 297,405 of NZ_QLIX01000003.1, forward strand.
CTGTGGGTGACATGAACGAAGCTGATGGCCAGCTCGCGCTGGAAGCGCTTCAGCTCGGCCCGCACCCGGCCGCGGAGGAAGGGGTCGAGGGCGGAGAGCGGCTCGTCCAGCAGCAGCGTCGCCGGGTTGGTCACCAGGGCGCGGGCCAGCGCCACGCGCTGCTGCTGGCCGCCCGAGAGCTGCGCCGGCAGCCGCGCGGCGTAGGGGTCCATCTCCACCAGCCGCAGCGCCGCCTGCGCCTTGGCGTGCCGCTCCGCCTTGCCGATGCCGCGCATGCGCAGCGAGAAGGCGACGTTGTCGAGCACCGAGAGATGCGGGAACAGCGCATAGGACTGGAACATCATCGCCGTGCCCCGCCGGGCGGGCGGCAGGCCGACGATGTTCGTGTTGTCGAGCAGGATGTCGCCGGTGGTCGGCTGCTCATGCCCGGCCAGCAGCCGCAGCGTCGTGGTCTTGCCGCAGCCCGAGGGGCCGAGCAGGCAGACATAGCTGCCGGCGGCGATGCGCAGGTCGAGCGCATCGACGGCGACGGCGCCGCCGGCGAAGCGCTTGGTGACGGCGGCGAACTCGATGGCGCCGCGCGCCTTCGCGGCGGTCGGCTGCAGGGGGCTGGTGCCGTGCAGGTCGGCGGTCTCCGTTGCGATGGCCCGGACGGGGCCGTTGCAGCAAACCTAGCAGCATGCGTGCCACGCCTGCCCGGCCCCAGGCGGCGCCAGGGCGGCGGCCCGGCCCGAATTTGCCCAGGCTTGCGGCATCCTGCCGGAAGCGGCGGCAAAAGGGCGACGGGATATTGGGCTCCGCCGGATGCGCCGCGCGCTGACCAGCAGCGCCGTCTGGCCCGCCGCCTGGCCGATCGCCCGGACCGCGGCCGCGGTCAGCCCGAAGCAGGCGGCGATCACGAGGTTGCCGTCCATCCGGTCCATCAGCCAGCCCGAGGCAACCGCCCCGATCAGGCGAACCGGAGGTGCGCGCCCGGCGCCCAGGGGGCTGCCGATGGGCGCTTCATATCAGGCATCCTTCAGGCGCCGCGCCGGCACGCCGCCGACCACGGCGCCGGGCGGCACGTCCTCGGTCACCGCCGCGCCGAGGCCGACCACCGCCCCGGCGCCGATCGCCACCAGCGGCCGGCAGGCGGCCCCGGCGCCGATCAGCGCCCCCGCCCCCACCCGGACGCCGCCCGAGAGCACGCTGCCGGGCGCGCAATGCGCCCCGTCCCCCAGCTCCACGTCATGCTCGAGGATCGCCCCGGTGTTGACGATGCAGAAGCGCCCGACCCGGGATGCGGCGCCGAGCACCGCGCGCGGCAGCACCACGCTGCCCTCGCCGAGCTCGGCGCTGCCGGCGCGGATCACGGAAGGGTGCAGCAGCGGCGGGAAGGCGAAGCCGAGCGCCGCCAGCCGCGCCGCCGCCGCCAGCCGGGCGGGCGCGGCGCCGATCGCCAGGCAGGCGAGCCCGATGCCGGCCGCCCGCAGCCCCGGCAGCGCCGATTCGTCGCCCAGCACCGGCACGCCGAGCATGGCCGGCCCCCGTGGCGCGGCATCGACGAGGCCGGCGATCTCGATGCCGCCGAGGTCGCGGATCAGCTCGATCAGCGCCCGCCCATGGCCCCCGGCGCCAAGAATCAGCATCTTCACCGCCATCCGCGCCTCCTCCTCCCCATCGCCGCCAACCGCTCGCGGCCATCCCGCGTTGGCGGCGCGGCCGGTTCGGCCGATAGTCGGCCGGAGGGCCACCCCCGGGAACGGAGCGGACAGAGAGGATGCCAAGCAGCGAATGGGAAATCCCGTCGGACCTGCAGCCGGACCCAACCGAGCATGAGTTCGACCTGGACCAGGTGCTGCGCTCCGTCGTCGCGGTGAAGGCCCTGGTGCCGGCGGACGCCTTCACCGCCCAGACGCTCGGCACCGAACGCACCGGCAGCGGCGTCGTCATCCGGCCGGACGGCCTCATCGCCACCATCGGCTACCTGGTGACCGAGGCCGAGACCATCTGGCTGACCACGCATGACGGCCGGGCGATCCCGGGGCACGCCCTCGCCCATGATTTCGAAACCGGGCTCGGGCTGATCCAGGCGCTCGGCCGGCTGGACCTGCCCGCCCTGCCGATCGAGACGGAGGCGGCGCCGCGGCCGGGCGACACCTGCGTCCTCGCCTCGGCCGGCGGCCGCAAGCACGCGCTGCGCTGCACCATCGCGGCGCGGCAGGAATTCGCCGGCTACTGGGAATACATGGTGGAGGACGCGATCTTCACCGCGCCGGCGCATCCCTCCTGGGGCGGCGCCGGGCTGCTCGGCGGCGACGGCCGGCTGATGGGCATCGGCTCCCTCGTCATGCAGCAGCAGGACGGCAAGGGGCGGCGCGTCGACCTCAACATGGTGGTGCCGGCGAGCCTGCTGCCGCCGGTCCTCGGCGACCTGCTGGCCTATGGCCGGCCGAACCGGCCGGCGCGGCCCTGGCTCGGCCTCTACGCGACCGAGGACGAGGGCGGCGTCGTCGTCAGCTCCATGGCCCGCAGCGGCCCGGCGCAGAAGGCCGGGATGCAGGAGGGCGACCGCATCCTCGCGGTCGGCGGCACGCCGGTCTCCGACCTCGCCGGGCTCTGGCGGGCGGTCTGGGCCAGCGGCAATGCCGGGGCGAGGGTGCGGCTGAGCATCCTCCGCGACGACGGGCAGAGCGAGGTCGCCCTCGCCTCGGCCGACCGCCGCGCCTTCCTCAAGGCGCCGCGGCTGCACTGAGCGAACCGCCGCGCCGCGGGGCAACCCTCGACCCCGGCCCGCCGGGGCGCCGCCCCTACCGCGCCTCGATGATCGCCCGGATGCGCCGGGCGATGGCCTCCACCGAGAAGGGCTTGGTCATCACCTGCATCCCCGGCGCGAGATGGCCATGGCCGATCGCCGCGTTCTCGGCATAGCCGGTGATGAACAGCACCTTCAGCCCGGGCCGCAGCTCGCGCGCCGCATCGGCGAGCTGGCGGCCGTTCATGCCGCCGGGCAGGCCGACATCGGTCACCAGCAGGTCGATGCGCCGCGCCGAGCGCAGGATCTGCAGCCCCGCGGCGCCGTCCGCCGCCTCGAGCGCCGCATAGCCGAGCTCGCCCAGCACCTCGCCGACCAGCATGCGCACCGTCGGCTCGTCATCCACCACCAGCACCGTCTCGCCCCGCTCGGCCCGCGGCGCCGGCGCCGGCGCCGGCGCCCCATCGGCATCCGCCTCGGCGCCGAGATGCCGCGGCAGGTAGAGGCAGACCGTCGTCCCCTGCCCAGGCTCGGAATAGATCCGCGCCTGGCCGCCGGATTGCTGGGCGAAGCCGTGGATCATCGACAGGCCGAGCCCGGTGCCCTGCCCCAGCGGCTTGGTGGTGAAGAAGGGATCGAAGGCGCGCGCCGCGACCTCGGGCGTCATGCCGACGCCGGTGTCGCTGACGCAGAGCGAGACATACTGCCCGGGCCGCAGGTCATGGCCACGCGCCGTCCGGTCGTCGAACCAGCGATTGGCGGTCTCGATGGTCAGCCGGCCGCCTTCGGGCATGGCGTCGCGGGCGTTGATGCAGAGGTTGAGCAGGGCATTCTCGAGCTGGTTGGCATCGACCAGCGTGGTCCAGAGCCCGCCCGAGGCCACCACCTCGAGCGCGATGGCCGGCCCGACCGTGCGCCGGATCAGCTCCTCCATGCCGGCGACCAGCCGGTTGATCTGGAGCGGGCGGGGATCGAGGGTCTGCCGGCGCGAGAAGGCGAGCAGGCGATGGGTCAGCGCCGCGGCCCGGTCGGCGGCACCGCGCGCGGCCAGGATGTAGCGGTCGAGCCCATCGACCCGGCCCTGGGCGATGCGCGTCTGGATCATCTGCAGGCTGCCGACGATGCCGGTCAGCAGGTTGTTGAAGTCGTGCGCGATGCCGCCGGTGAGCTGGCCGACCGCCTCCATCTTCTGCGCCTGACGCAGCCGTTCCTCGGCCTCGGCAAGGGCCTGGGCGCGGCCCTTCTCGGCGGTGATGTCGCGGCCATAGGCGAAGATGTCCTCGCCCTCGGCCGAGCTGTGCCAGGAGATCCAGCGCGGCGTGCCGTCCTGGTGGCGGTAGCGGTTCTCGAAGCCGGTGAGGTCCTGCCCGGCCGCGGCCGCGGCCACCACGCCCTCGGTCAGCGCCGCATCCTCGGGCCAGATGATGTCGCGGAAATGCCGGCCGATCAGCGATTCGGGCGCATGGCCGAGGATCTCGCGCCAGGCGGGGTTGACCGTGCGGAACACGCCATCCGCCCGCAGCACGGCGAGCAGGTCGCGGGAGTTGCGCCAGATGCGGTCGCGCTCGGCCGTGCGCTCCTCGACCCGGCGCTCGAGCTCGGCATTGAGTTGCGCCAGCGCCTCGGCCGTCTCCCGCAGCCGGCGCTCGGCCTGCACCTTGGCCGTGGTCTCGACGACGATGGCGACGATGCCCTCGGGCCGGCCGCTCTCGCCGATCACCGGGGAGTAGTCGAGATTCATCCAGACCTGCTCCGGCACGCCCGAGCGGTGCAGCGTCAGCTCCTGGTCCTGGTAGGACAGGGTGCCGCCGGCGAGGCCGACCTTCATGACGTTGTCGTTGAAGTCGGCGACCTCGGGCCAGCCCTCGCGCACCTTGGAGCCGAGCAGCCGCGGATGCCGCCCGCCGGCGAAGCCCGAATAGGCATCGTTGTAGATCATGATGCCGTCCTCGCCCCAGAGCGTGACGATCGGCACCGGCGAGCGGAGGATGAGGCCGATGGTGGTGCGCAGGCTCGACGGCCAGCCGGCGATGGCGCCGAGCGGCGTCCGCTCCCAGGGATAGGCGAAGATCAGTCGCGACAGCTCGCCGCCACCGGCAAGGACGGCTTCGGTCAGACCCGTCTGCTCGACCTCGCCGCCCATGCTACAGCCACCCCGGCTTCGGCCCCGACCGGGGAATGCCAACGTCCCCGACGGGCGCTGCGTTCCCCATGCCGGCATAGCCGGAGCGGGACCGGCAGACAAAGCACGGCCCGGATAGCTGCGCGGCCGGACCGGCGGTTCGGGACGGCTTGCCTTCGCCGGCGAAAGCCGCCATACCCCGGCACCGCGCGCCTGGGTAGCTCAGCTGGTTAGAGCACGGCACTCATAATGCCGGGGTCGCCGGTTCAAGTCCGGCCCCAGGTACCATTCCATGGCGCGTTGCCCCGGGGCGTGTTGTCCGGGTCGTCCCGCCCCTATCGCGCCCCGCCCGCCTCCGTCCCCGCCCCCGGCGGCAGCGCATAGGCCTTGACGTAGTCGCCGCTCCTGGTGCGCAGCCCGCCATGCCCGCCGGCGGCGATCACGACATACTGCCGCCCGTCGCTGCCCCGATAGCTCATCGGATTGGCCTGCCCGCCGGCCGGCAGCCGCGCCCGCCACACTTCCCGGCCGTCGCGCAGGTCGAAGGCGCGGATGTAGTCGTCCGCCGTCGCGCCCATGAAGACCAGCCCGCCGGCCGTGACCATCGTGCCGCCGATGTTGAACATGCCGGTCGGCAGGGGAAGATTGGCGTGCGTGCCGAACAGGTTCATGTCGCGCGTCGTGCCGACCACGCGCTCCCAGGCGATCCTGCGGGTCTGCAGGTCGATGGCGACGAGCTTGCCCCAGGGCGGCGCATGGCAGGGCGCGCCGAGCGGCCCGAGCCAGGGATCCACGACGGTGGTGTAGGGCGTCCCGTATTGCGGCCCGACCGCGAAGCGGCTCGGCTTCGGATAGGGCTCCTGGCTGTCGAAGCCCGCCCAGGGCTTGATGAGCCCGCGCCGGAGCGCCTCCTCCCGCGGCATGGTGTCGACGACGAAGGGGATGTAGCTGGCATTGGCGATGAGCAGGTGGCGCGTCGGGTCGATCGCGGCGCCGTGCCAGTCGATCACGCCGTCGAAGGCCGGGTAGAAGAGGCTGCCCTGCAGCGATGGCGGCGTGTAGGGGCCATCGTAGCGCCGCCGATGGAACTCGATGCGGCACCAGAGCTGGTCGAGCGGGGTCGCGCCCCAGCTATCCGCCTCCGCGAGCGGCGGCGGCCCGAGATCGGGCATGCCGACCGGGTCCGGCTGGGTCGGCGAGATCCGGTCGCCCGGCAGCGGGTCGCCGGGCACCGGCCGCTCCTGCACCTCGGCCAGCGGATGCCCGTCGCGGCGGTCGAGCAGGAAGAGCTTGCCCATCTTGGTGGTCTGCACCAGCGCCGGGACGGTGCCGCCGCCGGGGCCCGGGAGATCGACCAGCGAGGGCCCGACCGGCAGGTCGAAATCCCAGAGGTCGTGATGCACGGTCTGGACGTGCCAGCGCTCGCGGCCGGTCTCGATGTCGAGCGCGACCAGGGCGCTGGAATAGGCCTCGTCGAAGGGCCGGCGCCGGGCGCCGTAATAGTCCGGCGTCGCATTGCCCAGCGGGACATAGAGCAGCCCGAGCGCCGGATCGGCGGTGTAGGTGCCCCAGCCATTCGGCGTGCCGCGGGTATAGGTCTCGCCGGGCGCCAGCGGCGCCGTCGGGTCGGGCCGCCCCAGGTCCCAGGCCCAGGCCAGCGCCCCGGTCACGGCGTCATAGGCGCGGACCACGCCGGAGGGCTCGCCCTCGGCCTGGTTGTCGTAGATCCAGCCGCCCAACACGATGCGGTTGCGCACCACCAGCGGCTGCGAGGTGATGAAGTGAAAGCCCGGCGGCGTCGGGCCGAGATGGTCGGTGAGGCTGACGAAGCCCCCCTCGCCGAAGCCTGGGCAGGGGCGGCCGGTCTCGGCATCGAGCGCGAAGAGCCGGGCATCGGCGGTGGTGCTGACGATGCGGCGGGGGCAGCCGGTCTCGGCCGGCGCCTCGGCATAGGCCACGCCGCGGCAGGCCAGGTATTCGTTGGCGCTGGTGTCGTTCTCCGGATCGAAGCGCCAGAGCTGCCGCCCGGTCGTGGCGTCGAGGGCGATGACGTGCCGGTGCGGCGTGCAGAGATAGAGGCGGTTGCCGAGCTTGATCGGCGTGGCCTCGAAGTTGAACTCCCGCCCGTTCTTCGTCTCGGCCTCGCGCGGCAGGTCGCCGGTGCGGATGCTCCAGGCGAGGGCGAGCTGCGCCACGTTGTCCGGGGTGATCTGCGCCAGGGGCGAATAGCGGCGGCCATCGGCACCGCGGCCGTAATGGCGCCACTCATCCTCGGGCAGGGCGGGGTCCGTGGCCGGCGCGGCGGCGGCCGTGGCGACCGGGGCATGCTGGACATGGCGCGCCGCGGTGGTGCGGTAGCCCGCCCCGATGACCAGCAGCGCCAGCGCCAGGCAGGCCAGGGCGCCCGACCAGCGCCAGCGCCCGCCGATCCCCCGCGCGCCGAGCCGGCCCGCGACCCAGGGCATGCACAGCCAGACACCAAACAGGGCGGGCGCGAAGAGGCGCGGCAGCAATTGCCAGCCATCCAGGCCGACCTCATGGACCGCCCAGGCCAGGGTGCCGAGCAGGATCAGGCCATAGAGCCAGAAGCCCCAGGCCCGCCGCATCGTCAGGGCCAGGCCGCAGGCCAGCAGGGCGAGGCCGGTGATCGCGTAGTAGAGGCTGCCGCCGAGGGCGACCAGCCAGAGGCCGAGCCCGAGGAAGGCCAGGCCGAGCAGGCCGATGACGAAGCCGGTGGCGACGAGCCATGGCTGGCGACGCAGCGACATCTGCAAGGCGGCCCCCTCTGCCCGGACGCCCAGCAGCAACAGCGCCGGCCGATGCCAGGTTCCGGCCCGGCGGCCTGGTGGGGGAGCGGTCCCCCATCAGGCCATGCAGCTCAGCTCGCTTCCTGCGCCGCGCCGCGCGGCAGGCGCCCGGCCTGGCGCAGCGTGCCGTCATGCTCCATGGCGCCGCGCACCGCCGCGCCCCAGCCGAACAGCGCCGTGCCGAGGGTCAGCGTCAGAAAGCCTCCGATGACGGAGACCATGGTCCTTCTCCTTCCGCGAGACCCTAGACCGCGATCCGCTCACTCCGGTTCGCGGATCGTGGTCTAGCGCGTTGTTTGATCGTGTGATTCACGCCTTCGGTGGAGTCCCCCTCAGGCGATCACACTCGGGTGGCGGGACGCCCCATGCGCCCCGGTCACCGGTCCCTCGCTGCAGGAGATGGGGTGCCGCCGGCGGCGCAGGCCTGGCGGCGCCTCGCGGCAGGCATGCGTGCGGTGCGCCCCTCCCGGGGGTCAGGCCACGGCGCCGAGGGGCTCGCGGCGGCGGATGAAGCCGCCGCCCAGCACCCGCTCCCCGGCATAGAGCACGCAGGCCTGGCCCGGCGCGGCGATGGCCGGCTCCTCCGGCCGCACCCGCAGCAGGCCCGCCGCCGCATCCCAGGCCGCGACCACAGGCCGCGGCGCCTCGCGGGCGCGCAGCTTGGCCTCGCAGCGGAAAGGGCCCTCGGGCGGCGGGGCGAGCCAGTTCACCTCGCCCACCACCACCTCGGCCTGGGCCAGCGCCTGGCGCGGCCCGACCAGCACGCGCCGCCGCGCCACATCCAGCCCGGCGACATAGAGCGGCTCCGCGCCATCCTGCGAGGCGGTGCCGAGGCCCCGCCCCTGCCCCACCGTGTAGCGCGCGATCCCCTGGTGGCGGCCGAGCACCCGGCCATCGAGATGCACGATCTCCCCCGGCTCCGCCGCATCCGGCCGGTGCTTCGCCACCACCGCGTGGTAGCGGCCCTCGGGCACGAAGCAGATATCCTGGCTGTCCGGCTTCTCGGCCACCGGCAGGCCGAGCCGCGCCGCGACCGCCCGCACCGCCGCCTTGTCCGGATAGTCGCCGAGCGGGAAGCGGCAGACGCCGAGCTGCGCCGGCGTGGTGGCGAAGAGGAAGTAGCTCTGGTCGCGCTGCGGATCGACGGCGCGGTGCAGCTCGGCGCCGCCCGGCCCCTCGATGCGGCGCACGTAATGGCCGGTCGCCAGCGCCTCGGCGCCGAGGTCGCGGGCGAGGCCGACCAGGTCCTGGAACTTGACCGACTGGTTGCAGCGCACGCAGGGGATCGGCGTCTCGCCGCGGGCGTAGCTGTCGGCGAAGTCCCGCACCACCGCCTCGCCGAAGCGGCTTTCCTTGTCGAGGACGTAGTGCGGGATGTCGAGCCGGTCGGCGACGCGGCGGGCATCGTGGATGTCCTGCCCGGCGCAGCAGGCGCCCTTGCGGGCCGTCGCCGCGCCATGGTCGTAGAGCTGCAGCGTGGCGCCGATCACCTCATGCCCCTGCTCGCGCAGCAGGCCGGCGACGACGCTGCTGTCGACGCCGCCCGACATGGCGACCAGGATCCTCATGGCTGCGCCATGAGGGGGGCCACGAGCATCCTCATGGCCGCGCCATCACGGCTGCGCCCGCTCATAGGCAGCCGTCTGGCCGGCCGCGGCGTCGAGGCCCTGCTGCCAGAAGCGCGCCTCCAGCCGCGCCGCCTCGGCGAAGGTGGCGCTCAGCGTGGCGAAGCGCGCCTCCCCGCCATGGCTGTCGCCGAGCGCGTCGATGCGCGCCGCCGCCGCCCGGGCCATCGCCTGGTAGCCAGGGTCGGCATAGGTGTCGATCCAGCTCTGATAGGCATTGCCCTCGCCCCGGCGGGCCGGGTCGGCGAGGATGCGCAGCGCCACCTCGCCATAGCCGACCGTGCAGGGGGCGAGCGCCACCTCGAGGTCGAGGATGTCGCCGGCAAGCCCGCGATCGATGACGTAGCGGGTGTAGCTCACCGTCTCGGCGCTCTCGGGCGTCGCCCGCACCTCGGCCTCCGGGATGCCCCAGCCCTCGCAGTATTTCAGGTGCATCAGCGTCTCGGAGAGGATCGCCGCGATCGCCGTGGTCTTGTCCCGCATCGCCTCGATGCTCTCGGCCTTGAAGACCGCGAGCGCCTTGGCGCGGGCGAAATGGATCAGGAAGAGGTAGTCCTGGATCAGGTAGCGCCGGAAGGCGGGCAGCGGCAGGGTGCCGGCCGAGAGGCCCTGGACGAAGGGATGCCAGGTATAGGCCTGCCAGTCCGCGGCGCAGGCCGCCCGCAGCCGGCGGAACAGCCCGCCCTCCCGGCCGAAGCCATCCTCCCAAGGGGCATTGGAGGGAGCCGTCCGGGCCGCCGCCATGCCCTCAGCCGCCCGCGTTGCGGGTGCCGGCCGGCAGCGACACCACCAGCCCGTCCAGCGCCTCGGTCATGATGAGCTGGCAGCCGAGCCGGCTGGTCTCCTGCAGGTCGAAGGCGAGGTCCAGCATGTCCTCTTCATCCTCGGTCGGCGCCTGCAGCCGGGTGAACCAGGAGGGGTCGACGATGACATGGCAGGTGGAGCAGGCGAGCGAGCCCTCGCAGGCGCCCTCGATATCGACGCCGTGCTTGTGCGCGATCTCCAGGACCGAGAGGCCGAGCGGCGCGTCCACCTCGCGGCGCGTGCCGTCGCGCTCGATGAAGGTCATCCTGGGCATCGTGTCCTACTGCTCCGCCTGGGTCAGGGTATGCCAGGCCCCGGCGAGGAGCGCCGCGGCCTGGTCCGCATCCGCGGGCGAGGTAAAGCGGCCGATCCCGATCCGCAAGGTCGCGCGCGCCTCCGCCTCGGGAATCCCGAGCGCCCGCAGCACATAGGAGGGCTCGACCGCCGCCGAGGAGCAGGCCGAGCCGGTGGAGACGCAGAGCTCCGGCACCGCCCGCATCAGCGCCTGGGCATCGATGCCGCCGGGGAAGGTGAGGTTGAGGTTGCCCGGCACCCGCTGCTCCGGGTGGCCGTTCAGCCGCAGCCCCGGCACCGCCCGCGCCAGGGCGTTGAATAGGATGTCCCGCTGCTCCCGGATGCGGCCGGCATCGAGCGGCCCCTCGATGGCGGCGATCCGCGCCGCCTCGCCGAAGCCGACCACCAGCGGCGCCGGCAGGGTGCCGGAGCGCAAGCCACGCTCCTGCCCGCCGCCGGAGAAGAGCGGCGCCAGGCGCACCCGCGGCCGGCGGCGGACATAGAGCGCGCCGATCCCCTTCGGCCCGTAGATCTTGTGGCCCGAGAGCGAGAGCAGGTCGGCGCCGATCGCCTCCACATCGAGCGGGATGCGCCCGGCCGCCTGCGCCGCATCGGTGTGGAACAGCGCCCCGGCCGCCTTGGCCAGCGCCCCGATGGCGGCAAGGTCCTGCACCACCCCGGTCTCGTTGTTCACCGCCATGACCGAGAGCAGCAGGGTGCGATCATCGAGCGCCGCCCGCAGCGCCGCGAGATCCGCCAGCCCGTCCGGCCGCACCGGCAGCACCACCGGCTCGAACCCCTCGGCGGCGAGGTCGCGCACGCTCTCGAGGACGCATTTGTGCTCGGTGGCGAGGGTCACGATGCGGCGGCGGGGGCTGTCCTGCCCGGCGGCGAAGCGGGCGGCGCCCTTGATGGCGAGGTTGTTCGCCTCGGTGGCGCCGGAGGTGAGGACGATCTCCCGCGCCTCGGCGCCGATCAGCTCGGCGATCTCGGCCCGCGCCGCCTCCACCGCCTCCTCCGCCGCCCGGCCCATGGCGTGCTCGACGCTGTGGGGGTTGGCGAAGTTTTCCTCCCACCAGGGGCGCATGGCGGCGAGGACGCGCGGATCGACCGGCGTCGTCGCCTGGTTGTCGAGATAGAGGGGGCGGTTCGGGCGCGGCATGGCGGGGAGTATGTGGCACCCCGGGCGGCGGTGCGGGAGGGTGCGGCGGGCGATGGCCGGGATCGGTGCGGCGCATGGGTGGGGTGGGTGTGGGATTCGGACAAATACCCCGGGGGTGGGGTGGCGGCGGTCGGGACGGTTTCGGACAAAGCCCCTGCCGGCGGGTATGGCACCAGCGTGGTTGCCGCGATCGGGGCGGCGGTTGCGGCGTTCGGACAAATCCCCGGCGGGGTGCGGTAGGGGTGGGTTGAGGCCGAGGCGCGCGCCAGGGAGGGACCCAGGCGGGGAGGCCGGCGGCGACAGTACGGACGGACCCATGGCGGACCTCCATCGCGCAACCGGTGAGGTATAATAGGAAAATTAGCATGGCGTCGAGTGAGAAAGGCGTCTCAGCGTACCAGATCCACTGCCCCCTGGAGACTGGCTACGAGGCCGCGTGGTTCATGGCCCATTGCAGCCGGGAAGGCATACGCGAAGTGGGGCCTAAAGAGCATCCACCAGCACCTCCGGGAGCAACACCTTCACCGCTATCTGGCCGAGTACGATTTCCGTTATAACGCGCGGCGGGTCCTTAGCTTCAGTAGCTTCCCCCGCATCGAGCGAGCGGTGCACGGCGTAGTAGGCAAGCGCTTAGCGTACGGAACGGCTAAACCCAGTGAGGGGCAAGATGGGTCCCAAGCCCAAAGTTCGCATCGAAAAGAGAGAGGAAAAAACGCAATCCGCGCAGTTTATAGAGACTGCTCTGGCGATGAGACCTGGCGAAAAAGGGACAGACTTTTGAGCGTGTGTTTGGAAAAACCGCCCGAAGTCATGACCAACGACTTGCAAAACCAGTCGAGCCCAGGCCAACAAAAAGAAAATGAGTGACTGGCACAAGACGGAGACGTTTAAAAGCCTCGGCACCATATCTGTCGAAGCATTAAAAATGCTGGCAATTACAAATGGAGGATCGGCTATTGCCGTTCTGTCCTATCTCGGAGCAATATCATCGAAATCTGAATCTTCTGCACACTCACCTGATTTAAGTTCGTCTCTTTTCTGGTTTTGCGCTGGCATAGTGAGTGTTTTATTTGGATTTATTATGGCTTATATCACCCAGCTTCGCCTTTTCAATGAAGATACGAGCGCGAAGCCCTTTCATATGGTGCCGCTCTGGCTGGGCATCTTGGCAGCTTTCGGATCAGCAATAAGCTTCACTCTCGGCTGCTACTCAGGCGTAAATACCTTAGCTCTAGCTCGCAAATCCGTGATGACGGACTTACATCCTCCAGCAGTAACGCGTCTAACGGAGACAAAAATGGACAAGAATGAGCATTATGAAAGCCTTCCAGAAATTCCAGGCCTACCCACACTAGCCGATATCGCTAAGTGGCGTGATATCATCACCAAGAACACCGAGAAAATTCCTCATGAATGGGAATTAGTAGGAGTGAAACAGACGGATGATGGATCGGTTGTAGCCATAGTCCGGCATAAGACGCGACGATAACTGCAAATTTGCTTTCCATTCATCTCAGATAGCTGCCGCCGCGCGAACGGCATCAATGCGGCAGGTTGTGGCATGCTCAGGCCACGCGAAGCGGCAGAGGCGGAAACCGTGCGCTCCCTCACGCCACCCTCCGCCCCACCCTCCCCCGCATCGCCGCCCACCCCGCCAGGAACCGCTCCGGCGCCTCCTCCGGCGCGTCCCAGGGCAGCGAGACGCGCAGCCCGCAGCCGGCCAGCGCGCCGAAGCCCATCGCCGCCAGCACCGGGCTCCGCGCCACCTTGCCCGAGGAGCAGGCCGCCCCGGCCGAGACGCGCAGGCCCGCCAGGTCGAGCGCGATCACCTGCGTCTCCGCCGGCGCCCCGGGCAGCAGGATGCAGCTCGTGTTCGGCAGGCGCGGCGCCGCCGCCCCGGCGATCACCGCCTCGGGCGCGATCGCCCTGATCCCGGCCTCGATCCGGTCGCGCAGCGCCGCCAGCCGCGCCGCCTCCGCCGCGGCGGCCTCGGGCGGCAGCAGCGCGGCGGCGAGGCCGGCGATGGCCGGCAGCGGCTCGGTGCCGCCGCGGCGGCCGCGCTCCTGCCCGCCGCCGGCGATCAGCGGCGGCAGCTCCAGCCCCGGGCGCAGCAGCAGCGCCCCCGCCCCGGCCGGCCCGCCGAGCTTGTGGCCCGAGAGCGCCAGGCTGTCGGCGCCGAGCGCCGCGAGCGAGAGCGGCAGCCGCCCGGCCGCCTGCACCGCATCGACATGCAGCAGCGCCCCGGCGGCGCGGCAGAGCGCCGCGGCCTCGGCCAGCGGGTGCCGCACGCCGGTCTCGTTGTTCGCCGCCATCAGGCAGACCAGGGCCGGGCCGCCCTCGGCCAGCAGCGCGGCGAGCGCCGCGAGGTCGGCCGTGCCGTCCGGATGCACCGGGATCACCCCGGCCCCGGGTGCCGCCGCCAGCACCGCGGGATGCTCGGTCGCCCCGACCAGCAACCGCCGGCCGCGGCCGAGGCCGTGGATCGCCAGCGCATTCGCCTCCGTCCCGCCGCCGGTGAAGACGACGTCGCGCGGGCGGGCGCCGAAGCGGGCGGCGAGGGCCTCGCGCGCCTCCTCCAGCCGCCGGCGGGCGGCGCGGCCGGCGGCATGCACCGAGGAGGGGTTGCCGCCCGCCTCCAGCGCGGCGATCGCCGCCGCCCGCGCCGCCGGCCGCAGCGGCTCGGTGGCGTTGGCGTCGAGATAGAGCGGGTCCAGGGCCGGTCCGGCGCTACTGCGCCGCCTCCGTCAGGCCGGGGCCGGGCGGGCTGTCGGGGGTGGGCGGGGCGGGGCAGCCGGCCGCGAGGGCGGGCGGCGCGGCGCGGCCCTTCACCTGCCGCCGCACCACATCGGCCAGGGTGACATGGGCGAGGAAGAGGTGGATCTGCTCGCTGAGCTCGGACCAGAGATCGTGGGTGAGGCAGCGCTCGCCGCCGAGGCAGCCGGCGGCGCCCTCCTCGCAGCGCGTGGCGCGGATCGGCTCGTCCACCGCCTCGATGATGTCGGCCATGGTGATCGCCGCGGCGGGCCGCGCCAGGCGGTAGCCGCCCCCCGGGCCGCGGGCGGAGGCGACGAGCCCGGCGCGCCGCAGATGGCCGAAGAGTTGTTCCAGGTAGGCAAGCGACAAGAGTTGAGCATGCGCGATCTCCGCCAGGCTAACAGGACGGCAATCACGTATGGCGGTTGAATTGGGCTGCTGGCGCACGGCCAATTCCACCATGGCCATGACCGCATATCGCCCACGGGTGGAAAGGCGCATGGCGGTTATTATCCTCCAATGGAGAGGCCAGGGGCAGCGCGCCGGCCAGGAATGGGAAACATGGGCGCCATGCCTTGATTCCGTTATGAAACTCGCCGCTGCGTCTCTATAGTCCCGCCACCCTGGGGGACGGGAGACAGCCCCAGGGACGACTGGACGACACCGGTACCGATGCCTTCCGCCTCCGGCGCCCCATCAGGGCGTCGATCGGCAGGCTAGATTACCCGACTGACCCAGTCAACTATTGGGGCGTGACAGTCGGTACCGATCGGCCAGTGGGTGGCGCTCCCGGGCTCCTCTCGGCATCACTGACTCAGTGCCGAGGGGAGCCCGGGCGTGGTCAGCCAGGTCTTCCCCACCAAGCGCCACGGCGCGCCTGGGCTGTCGTGCGGGATGCGCCCGCGCCGATGGCCCGAGCAGACCCGGCGCAACAGGAATTGGACCCAAGGGACGATGCCTGAGGTCATGTTCGCCGGCCCCGATGGCCGGCTCGAAGGCCGTTACCACCATTCCAAGCAGCCGAATGCGCCGGTGGCTCTGCTGCTCCACCCCCACCCGCTGCATGGCGGGACGATGAACAACCGGGTCATTCACGCCCTGTATCAGCGTTTCCAGGCGATGGGATTTTCCACGCTGCGGTTCAACTTCCGTGGAGTCGGCCGCAGCCAGGGCCGCTACGACGGCGGCATCGGCGAGATCTCGGACGCCGCCTCGGCGCTGGACTTCCTGCAGGCGGTCAACCCGAATGCCCACAGCCTCTGGGTCGCCGGCTACTCCTTCGGCGCCTATGTCGGCATGCAGCTGCTGATGCGGCGGCCGGAGATGGGCGGCTTCGTCTCCATCGCCGCGCCGGCCAGCCACTATGATTTCGGCTTCCTCGCCCCCTGTCCCTGCAACGGGCTGATCTATCACGGGGCGGAGGACGAGCTGGTGCCCGAGAGCTCGGTCCGCAAGCTGGTGGACAAGCTGAACACCCAGCGCGGCATCAGCATCGACTACCGCATCCTGCCGGGCGCCGGGCATGTCTTCACGCCCGAGGAGACCGAGCAGGTGGTGGATGCGGCCGAGGACCATGTCCTCGCCCGCCTGAACCGTAGCCGGATGGCGCTCGCCGCCGACTGACGCCGACGGCATGACGGCTGCGCTCATGCCGAGCGCCGCGGGTCGCGCCGTCCGGCGCGACCGCCGGTGCGATGCCGCAAGGGCCCGGGCGAACCGAAGGGTCGCGCCCGGCGCCGAGGGAACCGCCGGTGGGGCCCTGGATGGGTCGCCATCGCCGGCCGCCGGCTTGAGGGCCGGCGGCCCGCCGCCCGGGCGCATCCGCCCCGGCCGCGCGGCGCCGGGCATCCGCGCCGCCGGTCCCCGCCAGGAACGATCGTCCGCCTGACCCTTCCCGCTTGCGATCCAGCCCTATTCTATTCCTGGACATGAAAACCGCCCGGGAGGACAGGGTGTGATGGATCGTCGCGGGAGCCCGACGGAGGCTCGCCCGCCCATGCCCGGCCCTGTCCCGCGGCGGCGCCGGCCGATGCGGTTCCGCATGCACCTGCTCGGGCTCGCCCTGGTCACCGGCCTGCCCCTGCTCGCCCTCGCCATCGGCCTCGCCTGGTGGATCGCGGCCAATGCCCGCACCGCCGCGCTGCACGAGCTGGTCCGCACCGCCGAGGCGCTGCAGGCCGATATCGACCGGGAATTGCAGATCACCGCGGCCGCGCTCCGCGTCCTCGCCAGCGCCCCGAGCCTCGAGGCCGCGCTGGCCGCGCCGCCCGGCAGCGGCGACCCCGAGGTCTTCCACCGGCGCGCCCAGCTCCTCGTCCGGGACCGCCCGGCGGTGCTGCACGGCATCATCCTGTTCGATGCCGCCGGCCAGGCGCGGGTCGATACCCTGCTGCCGCCCGGCGGGCCGCCGCCGGGCCCGGCGCCGCTGCGCCTGCCCGGCCCGCAGCAGCTCCCCTGGAACGGCATCGCCGCCACCCCGCCGCTCACCGTCTCGCCGCTCCTCGTCGAGGCGGCCGATGGCCGGCTGGTGGTCGGCGTCGCCCTGCCGGTCGAGCGGGCGGGCCAGCGGATCGGCCTGCTCGCCGCCACCCTGCGGCCCGAGAGCCTCGGCCTGGCGCTGGGCAGCCAGCACCTGCCGCCGGGCTGGATCGCCACGCTGATCGACGAGCGGCACACGATCCTCGCCCGGTCGACGCAGCAGGAGGCCTATCTGGCGCAGCCGGCGATCGACTGGGTCACCGCCTTCCAGCAGGGCGGCGCGGCGGCGGCGACCGTCCGGGCGGTCACGCGCGCCGGCGTGCCGAGCTACGCCGCGCTGCGCCGCCTGCCCGTCGGCCACTGGACCCTCGCCCTCACCGTGCCGCGCGCCGCCATCGACGGGCCGCTGCGGCGGGCCGTGCTCATCGCCGCGGCGAGCGGGGTGCTGGCCGTCTCGCTCGCCGCCCTCCTCACCCTGGCCCTCGGCGCCCGGCTCGGCGAGGAGATCGAGGCGCTCGGCGCCGATGCCGCGGTGGTGGCGCGCGACCAGCCGCCGCCGCCACGGCCGCCGGCCCGGGTGCGCGAGGTCGCCGGGGTCCGCGCCGCCCTCGCCGAGACCGGCGCCGCGCTGCGCGCCCGCGCGGCGGCGAAGCGCGAGGCGGAGGAGCACCTGGTGCTGCTGCTGCGCGAGGTGGACCACCGCGCCAAGAACGCGCTCGCCGTCGCCCTCTCCCTCATCCGCCTCGCGCCGCGCGACGTGACGCCGGCCGCCTTCGCCACCGCCGCCGAGGGCCGCATCACCGCCATGGCGCGCGCCCATGCGCTGCTCGCCCGCGGCGCCTGGACCGGGGCGGAGCTGCGGGCCCTGGCCGAGAGCGAGCTGCCCGCGCATATGGGCAAGGTGCGCCTCTCCGGCCCGCCGGCCCGGCTCTCGGCCGAGGCGGTGCAGCCCGTCGCCATGCTGCTGCACGAGCTGGCGACCAACGCCGCCAAGCATGGCGCCCTCTCGGTGCCGGGCGGCGAGGTGTGCATCGCCTGGGAATTCCTGCCCGCCGACCAGGCGCTGCGCCTGACCTGGACCGAGCGCGGCGGCCCTGGGCTCGACGGCCCGCCGGCCCGCCGCAGCTTCGGC
This sequence comes from Roseicella frigidaeris, assembly GCF_003258945.1. Classification (GTDB taxonomy): domain Bacteria; phylum Pseudomonadota; class Alphaproteobacteria; order Acetobacterales; family Acetobacteraceae; genus Paracraurococcus; species Paracraurococcus frigidaeris. The sequence continues at coordinate 315,317 of NZ_QLIX01000003.1, forward strand.
ATCCGGCTGGTCACCCAGCTCGCCGAGCGCCAGCTCGGGGCGCGGCTGGCGCTCGACTGGGATCCCGCCGGTCTGCGCGCCACCCTCACCCTGCCGGCCGCCCGCGCCGCGCCGGACAACGCCGCGCTGGACAACGCCGCGCCGGCGGCCCGGGCCGCGGCCGGCCTGGACCGGTCCGGGCGCCCGGCCGCGGTGGCGCCGCGCCCGGCCTGGACCGATCCGGGCGGCCCGCCGCCGCGCGTGCTGGTGGCCGAGGACGAGGCGCTGCTGGCCCTCGAGCTGGAGACCGGGCTGCGCGAGCTCGGCTGCGAGGTGGTCGGCCCGGCCCGCACCCTGGCCGAGGCGCAGCGGCTGGCGGCGTCCGAGCCCCGCCTCGCCGCGGCGGTGCTCGATATCAATCTCGGCGGCGGCGAGCTGATCTTCCCGGTGGCCGAGGCCCTGGCGGCCCGCGGCGTGCCCTATCTGCTGGCGACCGGCTATGGCAGCGCCGGGCCGCTGGAGGGGCGCGAGGCCGGCGCGGTCGCCGTGCTGCGCAAGCCCTATCAGCGGCACGCCCTGGCCGCGGCGCTCGCCAGCGTCCTGCCGGGCCATGCGGCGCAGGCCAGGGGCGAAGGCGGCTGAGACGGGGCGCAACCCTCCGGTTCGCCTGGGCCTTCGCCGCGTCGCGCGGACAGGCGCGCCTTGCGGCGTGACCGGCGGCGCCCATCCGGGCGCTCGGCCCCGCGGGCCGGAACGGCGTGCGCCGGGCATGCGGCGGCGCCGGCCGGCGGGGCGGGGATGGACTTGCCGCGGCCGGCATGATCCGATCCGGCCCGAGGGCCCGCGGCAGACCGGGCCGCAACAGCAATGACCGCGGGCCGCGCGTCCGGCGCGGCGCCGGGTCCGGGAATCGTCCATGCGCCGTCGTCATCTGTCCCTGGTCGCCGCCTTGGGCCTTGCCGCCCCCCTCCTCCCCGCGGCCCCGGCCCGGGCGCAGCCGGCCTTCCCGGACCACCCCGTGACGATGATCGTCGCCTATGCCGCGGGCGGCGGCACCGACACCGCGGCGCGCACCCTGGCGCGGTCGATGGAGAAGGATCTCGGCCAGACGGTGGTGGTGGTGAACCGCCCGGGCGCCGCCGGCGAGATCGGCTGGGCCGAGCTCGCCCGGTCGAAGCCCGATGGCTACACGATCGGCTTCATCAACACGCCGACCATCGTCACCATCCCGATCGAGCGGCAGGCGCGCTTCCAGCTCGAGGATTTCGTGCCGATCGCCAACATCGTCGACGATCCGGGCGGCATCTGGGTGCTGCCGGACAGCCCCTGGCGCAGCCTGAAGGAGCTGGTGGAGGCGGCGAAGCAGGCACCGGGGACGATCGGCTACGGCACCACCGGCATCGGCTCCGACGACCACCTGGCGATGCTGGCGCTGGAACGGCAGACCGGCGCCAGCTTCCTGCACATCCCCTTCGCCGGCTCCTCGCAGGTGCGCACCGCGCTGTTCTCGAAGAACCTGCCGGTCGCGGTGGTGAACATGGCCGAGGGCGTCGCCGATGCGCGGCAGGGGCTGGTGCGGCCGCTGGCCCAGCTCGGCACCCGGCGCTGGGAGGTGACGCCGGACGTGCCGACGGCGCGCGAGCAGGGCTTCGACCTCGTCGAGGGCTCGATGCGCGGCGTCGCGGCGCCGGCCGGCGTGCCGCAGCCGGCGCTGGAGCGGCTGGCCCGGGCGGTGCGGAGCGCGGTGGAGGACCCCGAATTCCGCAAGGCGGCGGCGCAGCAGAGCCTGCCGCTGCGCTTCCTCGGCCCCGACGCCTTCAAGACCGAGCTGCTGGCGCTGCGCGAGCACTATGCGAAGCTCTGGGCGATGCATCCCTGGAAGGAGTGAGAACGCCCCACGCAACCGCGTCGCGGCTTCGCGGGGCCCCGGGGAGTCCCCGCCTGCCCAAGGAACGCCACGGCCTGCCGCGGCAAGGCCCCGGGCAGCGACGGCTTCGATAGGTGTTCCAGACCTCGCTCCGCTCACCCCGCCGCGGGCGGCTGGCCGAGCGCCGACCAGTCCCGCTCGCCGCCGCCGGCGGCGATGATCGCGTCCATGCGGGCGGCGATCCAGGCGACGAGCGGCAGCCCGGCCGCATCCGCCGCCGCCCCCTCCACCGCCGCCCCTTCCACCGCCGCCAGGGCGAGGCCGACATCCTTGCGCCCCAGCCGCATCGGGAAGCCGGCCGGCTCGAAGCGCTGCTCGGCGATGAGCGGCCCGTAGCTGCCGATCATGCGGTTGCCGTAATCCGCCGCCCGCAGCAGCTCGAGCAGGCGCGCGGGCGGGACGCCATGCGCGCCGGCGATGCGGAGCTGCTCGCTCAGCATCTGGATGATCGCCGGGATGCCGGCATTGAGCGCGATCTTCGCCGCCGTCGCCATCACCGGCCGCTCGCCCATGCGGGTGGTGCCGGCGCCGATCGCCTCGAAGAGCGGCTGCGCGGCATCGAGATCCGCGGGCGGGCCGGCCGCGATCACCGAGAGCCGGCCCGCCGCCGCCACCTCGGGCCGCCCCAGCACCTGCGCCGAGACGAAGCGCTGCCCCGCCGCGGCATGCGCCGCCGTCAGCCGCTCGGTCAGCGCGGTGCCGACCGTGCTGCAGGAGACATGCAGCAGGCCCGGCCCGGCCGCCAGCAGCCCCGCCGCGCCGAACACCACCGCCTCGACCGCCGCGTCGTTCGCCAGCATCGTCATCGCGGTGCCGGCCCGCGCCGCCGCGGCCGGGCTGGCCGCGACCTGGGCGCCGCGGGCCGCGAAGGGCGCGGATTTGGCGCCGTCGCGGTTCCAGACCGTCACCCGGTGCCCGGCCTCGAGCAGCCGGCCCACCATGCCCGTGCCCATCTGGCCCAGGCCGAGGAATGCCACCTCCATGTCGATCTCTCCCTGAATTGCCGTTCCGTCGCCGGTGGGCGCGGCCCGGGCCGGCGGCCCGCCTGCCCCAACGCGCGCCGGCGTCTCCCGAGGATGCTGTTGCGCCCCCGCTCCCCGCCATGGTCCGATCCCCGCCAAGCGCGCGCGGACGTGCCCGCCCGGGAGGAACCATCATGCAGAGACGCGCCCTTCTCGCCGGGCTGATGGCCGCGCCGCTCGCCCGCCCCGGCCTGGCGCAAAGCCAGGCCCAGGGCCAGACCCCGGGCCAGACCCAGGGCCAAGCCCAGGGCGCCGGCCCCTTCCCCGACCGGCCGCTGACCATGGTGCTCGCCTATCCGGCCGGCGGCGGCACCGATGTCGCCGCCCGGCCGCTGGCGCGGATCATGGAGCGGTATCTCGGCCAGCCCATCGCGGTGGTGAACCGCCCCGGCGCCGGCGGCGAGATCGGCTTCACCGAGCTCGCCCGGTCGAAGCCCGATGGCTACACCATCGGCTTCCTCAACACGCCGACCATCGTCACCATCCCGCTCGAGCGGCCGCAGGCCCGCTTCCGGCTGGACGACCTGCTGCCGCTGCTGAACATCGTCGACGATCCGGGCGCCATCTGGGTGCTGCCGGACAGCCCGATCCGCAGCGTCGCCGAGCTGGTGGCGGAGGCGCGGCGCCGGCCGGGGCAGATCAGCTACGGCACCTCCGGCATCGGCTCCGACGACCACCTGGCCATGCTGGCGCTGCAGCGGGTGACGGGCACGCAATTCCTGCATGTTCCCTTCGCCGGCGGCGCCCCGGTGCGCACCGCCACCGTCTCGCGCCAGATCGAGCTGGCGGTGACCAATATGGGCGAGGCGATCGGCGACTACCGGCAGGGGCTGTTCCGGCCGATCGGCCAGATGGGCCTCCGCCGCTGGGCGGTGATGCCGGAGGTGCCGACCTTCCGCGAGCAGGGCTTCGACGTGGTGGAGGGCTCGATGCGCGGCCTCGCCGCCCCGGCCGGCCTGCCGCGGCCGGTGCTGGAGCGGCTCGTCGCCGCGGCGCAGCGGGCCGTCGCCGATCCCGAATGGCAGGCGCTGGCCACCCAGCTTGCCCTGCCGCTGCGCCTGCTGGGGCCGGACGAGTACCGTGCCGAGCTGGTGGCGATGCAGCGCCACTACGCGGCGCTGTGGGAGAGGCATCCCTGGCGGGAGTGATTCCCCATGACATCGCTTGCGCGACGTCATGGGGACCCCGGTGGGGCCCTCGGGTCGCAGATGCGTCACAGCCTGCCACGGCAAAGCCGTGGCAGGGCAACGGGAAGCGACAGGTTCGGCGGGCGTCCCAAACGGATGGCGGAGGCGGATACGGTCGCCACCCGTTGTCCTGGCGCGGCTCCGCCGCGACAGGCTGTGACGCGCATCGGGCCCTGAGCGCATCACGGCCCCCCGCGACGGCGCGCAGCGACGTCGTGGGGACTGCTAGAGGTATCGCAACGCCAGGAAGCCGGCGAGGATGCCGGCCGCTGCGCCGGTCGTCACCAGGGTCAGCCGCCGCTCGATGAAGTCGCGGATCGGCGGGCCGAAGCGGCGCAGCAGGAAGGCGAGCAGGAAGAAGCGCGCCGCCCGCGTCACCAGGCTGGCGGCGAGGAAGATCGGGAAGCTGAACTTGGCGGCGCCGGAGGCGATGGTGACGATCTTGTAGGGGATCGGCGTCAGCCCCTTGATCAGGATCACCAGCGCGCCCCAGCGCTCGTACCAGGATTCGAAGCGCAGCAGCGCATCGGCATAGCCGTAGGCGCGCAGCACCGGCTCGGCCAGCGTCTCGAACAGGAAATAGCCGATGGCATAGCCGGCGATGCCGCCGAGCACCGAGGCGATGGTGCAGATCAGCGCATAGCGATAGGCCCGGTCCGGCCGCGCGATGCACATCGGGATCAGCATGGCGTCCGGCGGGATCGGGAAGACGCTGCTCTCGGCGAAGCTGACGCCGGCCAGCCAGGCCGGCGCGCGCCGATGCGCCGACAGCGCCAGCACGCGGTCATAGAGGGCACGCAACATTCTCGGATCCCTTGCGCCGGCCACCGCTCCGGTGGTCCTGGGGGCGGCCCTGGGCGGCGCGGCATGCGGTGGAACGACGGCCCCGGCGGCGGGGCCGCGCCGGAGGGGGCCGGCTTGGCACGATTGCCTGCCGCAGCGCAACATCCGAGCGCGTGTCCGGCCGGCCCTGCCCTGCGATGCGCCCATGCCGGCCCCCTCTCGCCATGCATCCAACGCAGTTGTCCCAAGCAGGGCCGCAATGGGATCATGGCTTGCGGGATGTAGGGCAGGAGGGGTGGCATGCGCGTCCGGATGGCAGGAGGCGGCGTCCCGGTCGGGCTGCTCATCACCTGCGGCGTGGCCTGCGCCGCGCTCGCCATGGGGTTTCGCCAGACCTTCGGCCTGTTCCTGGCGCCCATGACCACGGCGCATGGCTGGTCGGCCTCCAGCTTCGGCTTCGCCATCGCGCTGCAGGTGCTGGTCAACGGCCTCACCCAGCCGCTCTGGGGGCAGGTGGCGGACCGCATCGGCGCCCGGCAGGTGATCATGGCCGGGGCGCTGCTGCAGTTCACCGGCGTGCTCGGCATGGCCTTCTCGGAGGGCCTGCCCTTCTTCACCTTCTTCGCCGGGCTGGTCATGGGCTCGGCCGTCTCGGCGGCCGGCATGCCGGTGATCATGGCGAGCCTCACCCGGCTGCTGCCGGAGGCGCAGCGCGGCCGCGCCACCGGCCTCGGCACCGCCGGCTCCTCGCTCGGCCAGTTCCTGGTGGTGCCGGTGGTGCAGCTCGGCATCCTCGGCCTCGGCTGGCAGGCGGCGCTGGTGGCGGTCGCGCTCGGCTCGCTGCTGATGATCCCCCTCGCCCTGCCGCTGAACGACCGGCCGCCGCCGAAGCCGGCCCTGGCGGTGGCCGAGCAGACGGCGATGGAGGCGCTCCGCCTCGCCATCCACACGCCGAGCTTCTGGTTCCTCTTCTGCGGCTTCTTCGTCTGTGGCCTGCATGTCTCCTTCCTGGCGATCCACCTGCCAGGCTTCGTCGCCTCCTGCCATCTGCCGGCGGCGGTGGGCGCGGGGGCGATCAGCCTGATCGGGCTGTTCAACATCGCCGGGGCCCTCGGGGCGGGCGAGCTCTCCACCCGCTGGCGGCGGCGGGAGCTGCTGGTGGCCATCTACGCCTCGCGCGCCGTGGTGATGACGATCTTCTTCTTCGCCGAGAAGACCACCGTGAGCGTGCTGGCCTTCTCGGCGGTGATGGGGCTGCTCTGGCTCTCGACCGTGCCGCCGACGGTCGCGCTCTGCGCGCGGAATTTCGGCACCCGCTGGCTGGCGACGATCTTCGGCCTGGTCTTCCTCGGCCACCAGATCGGCGGCTTCACCGGCGCCTGGCTCGGCGGCGTGGTCTTCGACCGCACCGGCAGCTACGACCTGATGTGGGTGATCTGCATCCTCGCCGCCGCCTTCGCCGCGCTGGTGCACCTGCCGGTGCGGGACCCGGCGCCGGCGCCGCGGCCGGCGCTGGCCTGAGCGGCGCATGACGGGCGATTCACGCCGCCGGGCATTTCCGCCCCGGGGCCATCCGCTCTAGATAGGCGCCAGACTCGGAGCGGAGGACGTCGGATGCGGCATTGGGCCCTGCTGCTGGCCTTGGGGCTGCCCCTGATGGGGGGCATGGATGCCGCGGCGCAGCCGCGCGGCACGACTGGCCAGGCGCAGCCGCGCAGCACGGACGCCCAGGCGCAGCCGCGCAGCCCGGATAGCCCGGCGCAGCCGCGCAGTGCGGATAGCCCGGCGCAGCCGCGCCAGGGGCCGCCGCATGAATGGGTCTTCGGGGCCTGGACCGGCGGCATCTTCCCGCCCGGCGATGCCGGCACCCCGGCCTGCTTCGGCAACCCGACGGTGATCTTCACCCGCGACATCGTCATGCGCGTCTCGGTGCTCGACACCGCCTATCGCGAGCGGATCATCGAGACGGTGGCCGAGGCGGCGAACGGGCTGGAATTCCGCTTCGCCCAGGCCGCGCCGGTGCTCGGCCCGATGGGCGCGCGGCCGGCGCCCGATGCCGGCTTCGGCTGCGCCGCCGGGCCCAACGCGCTGAAGGTGGAGCGCAAGGGGCCGGACGAGATCGCCTTCCCCGGCTGCTCGGAATTCCCCTCGACGCTCAAGCGCTGCACCATGGCGCGCTGATCGGAACCCGCCCCATGCGCATCGCGCTGATCCACGCCCTGCGGCACTCGCCGCCGCCGATCGAGGCCGCCTTCGCCCGCGCCTGGCCCGAGGCGGTGCTGATGAACCTGCTGGATGACAGCCTCTCGGCCGACTTGGCGCGGGCCGGCGCGCTGACCCCGGCGATGACGGAGCGGTTCCTGACCCTCTCGCGCTATGCGGTGGGCACCGGGGCGGCCGGCATCCTCTTCACCTGCTCCGCCTTCGGCCCCTGCATCGAGGCGGTGGCGGCCGAGCAGGCGCCGCGCCCGGTGCTGAAGCCGAACGAGGCGATGATCGAGGAGGCGGTGGCCGCCGCGCGCGAGGCGGCGGGCGGAAGGCGGCCGCGGATCGGGCTGCTGGCGAGCTTCGCGCCCACGCTGCAGAGCATGCCGCCGGAATTCCCGGCCGATGTCGAGCTCGTCCCCTGCCATGCCGAGGGCTCGCTCGCCGCGCTCGATGCCGGCGACGGCGCGACGCATGACCGGCTGGCCGCCGAGGCGGCGCGGCGCCTGGCCACGTGCGACGTGATCGCGCTGGCGCAGTTCAGCCTGGCGCGGGCGGCGCCGCTGGTCGCCGAGGCGACGGGCCGGCCGGTCTTCACCACGCCGGACAGCGCGGTGCGGAAGATCCGGCGGCTGCTCGGCGCCGGCTGAGGGCGCCGACCGGCCGCCTTCCGTTGCCCTGACACGGCTTCGCCGCGGCAGGCTGTGACATACCTGAAGCGTATCGAGGCTCACCGGCACGCTCTCAGGAGCAGAAGCCTAGAGGCAGCGATAGCGGAGATCGACGGTGGACGAGGGACGAACGCGCACGGCGCTGACCAGCTCGGTCTCGCCGCCGCAAAGGCGGGCGGCAATCTTGCCGCCCTCGGCGGCAATGATCTGCTCGTCCTCGACCGTGAAGGCGCCCAGGAATTGCGAGCGGCGGATGCCGATCATGCTGACCATCTGCCCGTGCCGCTCTCGCTCAATGAAGGAAAGGGAGCGGCCTTGGCTGACGGCATCAATCGAGCCGCAGCCGGCCAACAGGAGCATCAGGGGCAGGGCGTAGTGCATGGTCAGGCCGCCAGGATCCGGTCCATAGGCAGCTCTACCCTGCCCTTGCTTACGGTAAAGTAACCGAGCGGCAGATAGCGCTGCAGACTGCCGCCGGCGCCGATGCCCGTATAGTTGCGGAGCTTGGCTTGTTTGACGACGACGTCATTCTCGGCGGGAATGCCACGGATCCTGTGACACGGGAAACGTCGTTAGGCCGCCTTCGCCATCCCCGCCTGCACCGCCGCCAGGATCTCGAAGGAGCGCTTCCGCGCCGCAGGGTCGTGGATCTGCGCCGTCACCATCACCTCGTCGGCGCCGGTGCGGGCGAGGAAGTCGGCGAGGCCGCGCCGCACCGTCTCCGGCCCGCCGACCACCGAGCAGGCCAGCGCATTCTCCAGCATCGCCCGCCCGCCGGGATCGATCCGCGCCTCGAAGCCCTCGACCGGCCGCGGCAGCTTGCCCGGCATGCCGCGGCGGAGGTTGAGGAAGGCCTGCTGCAAGGAGGAATAGAGATACCGCGCCTCCTCGTCGGTCGGCGCGGCGAAGACGTTCAGCCCGAGCATGACGCGCGGCGCCGCGAGCTGCGCCGAGGGGCGGAAGCGCTCGCGGTAGAGGGCGATCGCCTGCATCATCATCCCGGGCGCGAAATGCGAGGCGAAGGCATAGGGCAGGCCGAGCATGGCGGCGAGCTGGGCGCCGAAGGTGGAGGAGCCGAGGATCCAGAGCGGCACCTGCAGCCCCTCGCCCGGCACCGCGCGCAGCCGCTGCCCCGGCTCGGCCGGCGCGAAGTAGCGCATGAGCTCGACCACGTCGCGCGGGAACTGGTCCTCGTCCGAGGCGAGGTTGCGCCGCATCGCATGCGCCGCGATCTGGTCCGTCCCCGGCGCCCGGCCGAGGCCGAGCTCGATGCGGCCGGGATGCAGCGCCGCCAGCGTGCCGAACTGCTCGGCGATGATCAGCGGCGCGTGGTTCGGCAGCATGATGCCGCCGGCGCCGACCAGGATGCGCTGCGTCGCCGCCGCGACATGGGCGAGGCAGACCGCCGTCGCCGCGCTGGCAATGCCCGGCATGTTGTGGTGCTCGGCCATCCAGTAGCGGCGATAGCCGAGCGCCTCGGCATGCTGCGCGAGGTCGATGGAATTGCGGAGCGCCTGGCCGGCATCGCTGCCGTCCGGCACGGGCGAGAGGTCGAGGATGGAGAGGGGGGCCATCCGGTCGATATTGGCACGCCCCGGCAGCCGACCAAGCCGGGCTCCGCCGCGCCGTGAGGCGTGAATGACCGCGGCGACCGATTCCCCTATGGAAGGCGTCACCCCCTCGGAGCCCCCGCATGCAGGACCTGACCCCGGAGGCGCGCCGGCGCCTCGACGACATCGCCGCGCGGCACGGCGTCAGCGCCGACGCCGCCGCGACCTTGCTGCAGGCCCTGGTGCAGGGCGGCGGCGGCATGGCGCAGTTCAGCCATCCCGAGCTCGGCGGCATGGGCCAGTGGTCGCAGGGCGGCATGATCATGGTGGGCGATATGTTCAACCAGGGCCTGCGCGCCCGGGTCGATGCGCTCTGCACCGAGCTGGCCGGGCTGCTGCGGGAGGGGCCGGTCTTCGCCGCGCCCGCGCCCGGCGCCGCGGCGGGCGGGTTCGGGGAGGGGTTCGGCGGCGGCTTCGGCGGCAATTGGTGGCCGGCCGAGCTCGGCGCGCCGGCGAGCAGCGGCGGCCAGAACGACATGCGCTATGCCTATTTCCCGGCGGCGCGGCGGCTCGCCGTGCAGCAGGGCGGCCGGACCAGCCTCTACGACACCGGCACGCGGCAGATCTACGGCGCCTCGCAGCAGCAGGGGGCGGGGCAGTCGCTCAGCTTCTCGACCGACCAGGGCACGGTGCGGCTGGAGGAGCTGCAGCCGCTCGATGCAGCGCCCGCCGCGCCGCCCATGGCGCCGCCTTCCGCACCCGCGCCTGCCGCGGCCGCATCGCCCATGGCGCCGCCGCCGCAGGCCGCGCCGGAGGGCGGCGACCCGCTCGCCCTGATCGAGCGCCTGGCGGGGCTACGGGAGAAGGGCATCCTCAGCGACGAGGAATTCGCCGCCAAGAAGGCGGAGCTGCTGCGGCGCCTTTGAGAGCGCCCCGCGAACGTCGCTGCGCGCTGCCGCGGGGCGCCAGCACGCCCGCCCCACCCCGCGCCTCCCGTTGCCCAGCCGAGGCTTTGCCTCGGCTGGCTGTGACGCATCTTGCGCTTGAGAGCCTCACCGGGGCCCCCACGACGGCGCGCAGCGACGTCGTGGGGATCTAGTCCGCCCGAATCCCCGCCTCGGCGATGATCTGCGCATAGCGCTGCACCTCCGCCGCGACGAAGCGGCGGCTCTCCTCCGGCCCGGCGCCGATCAGCGCGAAGCCGAGCTCCGCCGCCTTGTCGCGCAGCAGCGGATCGGCCAGCGCCTGGCGCGTCGCCGCGGCGATGCGGGCGGCGAGCGGCTCCGGCAGGCCGGCCGGGGCGAGGATCGCGGTCCAGCTCGTCATGCGCAGCGCCGGCAGCCCGGCCTCGGCGCTGGTCGGCACCGCCGGCAGCAGGCGGTGCCGCTCCGGCTCCGTCACCGCCAGCGCCCGCAGCGTGCCGGCCTGCACCTGGGTGATGCATTCCGGCAAGTTGGAGACGATGAGGTCGAGATTGCCGGCGACCAGGTCGGTCACCGAGGGCGCGCCGCCGCGATAGGGCACATGCACGAGATTCGCCCCCGCCCCGGCGGCGCGGCGGAACAGCTCGAGCCCCAGATGCGGCGCCGAGCCGGTGCCGGAGGAACCGCCATTCAGCCGCTGCCCGCCGCGCGCCGCCGCGGCGAGGGCCGCGAGGTCCGCCCAGGGCGCCTCGCGCCGCACCACGACGACGAGCGGCAGCGAGCCGAGCAGGGTCAGCGCCCGCAGGTCGCGCAGGAAATCATAGGGCGCCTGCGGGAAGAGCGAGGCGTTGATCGCATGCGTCACCGTGCAGGCGAGCAGCGTATGGCCATCCGGCGGCGCCTTGGCCACCGTCTCGGCGCCGATCAGCGCATTGCCGCCCGGCCGGTTCTCGACGACGACCGGCTTGCCCCAATCCGTCTGCAGGCGCTGCGCCACCAGCCGGGCCATGATGTCGGTCTGCCCGGCCGGGGTGAAGGGCACGATGAGGCGCACCGTGCGCTCGGGGAAGTCCTGCGCCCGCGCCGGCGCGGCGAGCAGCGCGGCGGGGGTGGCGAGGGCGGCGCGGCGGCCGAGGCGCATCGCTATTCCGCCGCCGCCGGCACGCCGCGCCGGGCGACCGCGTCGCGCACCGCCGGCAGCAGGCTGCGGCCATACTCTTCGGCATCCTCCAGCGGATCGAAGCCGCGGATGAGGAAGGTGTCGACGCCGAGGGCGTGGTAGGCGGCGAGGCTCTCGGCCACCTGCTCCGGCGTGCCGACGAGGGCGGTGGTGTTGGAGCCGGCGCCGACCGCCGCGGCGACCTCGGTCCAGAGGCGGGAATCGCGCACCCGGCCGCCCGAGGCGGCCTCGAGCAGCCGCTGCGAGCCGATGCTCTCCGGCTTGCGGCCGCCCGAGCCGGTCGCGCGCAGCGCGCGGATGCGCTCGATGATGGCATCGGCCCGCGCCCAGGCTGCCGCCTCGGTCCCCGCCAGCACCGGGCGGAAGGACATGCTGAAGCGGAGGCCCGCCGGGTCGCGCCCGGCCCGCGCCAGGCTGGCCCGCACCCGGGCGATGGTCTCGCGCGCCTGGTCGAGCGTCTCGCCCCAGAAGGCGTAGACATCGGCCAGCCGGCCGGCGATCTCGATGGCGATGTCGGAGGAGCCGCCGAAGAAGACCGGGATGTGCGGCCGCTGCAGCGGCTTCACCTCGGCGAAGCCGCCCTCGAAGCGGTAGTAGCGGCCCGCATGGTCGAAGGGCTTCGGCTCGGTCCAGAGCCGCTTCAGCAGGGCGAGGTATTCCTCCGAGCGGGCATAGCGCTCGTCATGCGGCAGGAAGTCGCCATCCTTGCGTTGCTCGGCATCGCTGCCGCCGCTGATGACATGGATGCCGGCGCGGCCGCCGGAGAACTGGTCGAAGCTGGCGAATTGCCGTGCCGCGAGCGTCGGCGCGATGAAGCCCGGCCGGTGCGCCACCATGAAGCCGATGCGCGTCGTGGCCGCGGCGGCGTGCGAGGCGACGAGTAAGGCATCCGGGCTGCTGCTGCCCCAGGCGACGAGGATGCGGTCGAAGCCGGCCGCCTCATGCGCCTGGGCGAAGCGGGCGATGTAGGGCGGGTCCACCACCGCACCCTCCGGCGGATGGATCTCCGACTGCCGCCGGTGCGAGATCATGCCGATGAATTGCAGCGGGTGGGCCATGCGACGTTCCTCCGTATCCCCCGCCCGGGTCGGACGCCCGGCCTGGCCCAAGCATGCGGGGCGGCGGGCGGCCCCGTCACCAGGGAATCGCGCCCGGATCGGGGCGGGCCCGCGGCCCTCGCCTCAGCGCAGGCGCTCGAGCGCGGGCGATGGCGGGTGCGACACTTGCACCAGGCCGGCCATCGTCAGGGCGCCGAGCAGCGCGGCGAAGACCAGCAGGGTGCGGAGCGCCTGGCCGATCATCCTCGGGCGGCCTCCCGGCGCGCCGCGGCGATGGGCCGGGACGGGCCAGGGCCAGGGCGGGACGGGCGCGCGGCGCGGGGGGTCGGGCAGGCAATGGGCATGGCAGCTCCTAGGCAGCGCGGCACGACCGCGGGGGTTCGTTCGGACAAGTGGGAAAGGGAGGTGAGGCGCCCTAGACCATTGTTTTCAGAGCATCGTCACCCGATCAGGTGAGTCCACCTGATCGGGATCTGCTCCAGGCCATTGTTCGACCGCGTGATTCAGGCGTCCGGTGCAGCCGCCTCAAGCGATCACGCCCCAGAGCATCATCCGTTCACGCGCGGTCGCGGCCATGGCTCCAGCTCCTTGTCGTCGCAGCGTCGTCGCCCGATCCGATGCGTCCCCCTCCAGGGCCCGCGCCGCCGATCTCCGACCGCGCATGACGCAAGCTGCGAAATCACGACGATTCTGTCAAGAATTACCCGCCCATCCGGGCCACATTCCATCATCATGGAGAGTGAAAATAGGATCCAGGGACCGCCTGCCCTCCGACGCAGACGAGGCGCCGGTCCCGCTGGAAAGTTTGTTCATGCTATGTTCTAGTCCGGCCATGGCCGACGCCCCCTCACCGCCTCCGCCGGGCGCTCTGCCCGAGGTGCCGCCCCATTTGCAGGGGGCCGCCTGCCGCTACCGCCGCCTGCTGGCGCGCGGCCGCGACCCCGACAGCGCCTTCGCCGAGCTGGTGGCGCATCTCGTGGTCCTGCGGCCGGGCCTGCCGCGGGTGCTGGCGCAGGAGCAGGCGGAGGCGGTGGTCGCGGCGCTCGGCCCCGCCGCCGGCGCGGCGCCGCGGCCGCCGCGCCGGCTGCTGCTGGCGCTGGCCCGGCCGGCGGCGCTGTCGGAGTGACGCCCGGCACGGCGGCGCCGGGGGCGCGCCCGCCGAGTCCCTGCGACGGCCGCGCGCCGCATCGCGGGAGCATGTTCCGTTCGCGTGTGTCCACCTGATCGGGATCTGCTCTAGCCCTCCGGCGTGGCGGTCTGCGCCGAGGCGGCCGGCCGGCGCAGCACCTCGGCGATCTTCAGGGCGAGTTGCTCGCGGGTGAAGGGCTTGCCGATGAGATGCACGCCGTCATCCAGCCGCCCGTGATGCACGATGGCATTCTCGGTGTAGCCCGACATGAACAGCACCCGCAGGCCGGGGCGCAGCGGCGCCAGGCGCCGCGCCACCTCGTTGCCCTTCATCCCGCCGGGCAGCACGATATCGGCGAGCAGCAGGTCGATCGGCGCCCCTGCCTCCACCAGCCGCAGCGCCTCGGCGCCGTCGCCCGCCTCCTGCACGCCATAGCCGAGCTCGCGCAGCATCGCGGCGGTGACCTCGCGCACCCTGGCATCGTCCTCGAGCAGCAGCACCGCGGCATTGCCGCCCGGGAGCGCGGCCGGCGCGACCGGATGCAGCGCGCCGGCGGTGAGGCCGGCGATGGCACGCGGCAGGTAGATCCGCACCGTCGTGCCCTCGCCCGGCTCGGAATAGACCTTCACATGCCCGCCCGACTGCTTGACGAAGCCGAAGACCATGGCGAGGCCGAGCCCGGTGCCCTTGCCCGGCTCCTTGGTGGTGAAGAAGGGCTCGAAGACCCGCGCCAGCACCTCGGGCGGCATGCCGCAGCCGGTGTCGGAGACGGCGAGCATCACGTAGTCGCCCGGCGTCACCTCGGCGTGGCGGGCGGCGTAATCGGCATCCAGCACCTTGTTCGCCGCCTCGATGGTCAGGCGGCCGCCCTCCGGCATGGCGTCGCGGGCGTTCAGCGCCAGGTTCAGCAGCGCGCTCTCCACCTGCGTCGCATCCGCCATGGCGGGCCAGAGGCCGGCGGCGTCCACCACCCGCACCTCGATATGCGCGCCGAGCGTCCGCCGCAGCAGGTTCGCCATGTCCGGCAGCAGCGCCGAGACGTTGATCGGCGCCGGCGCCAAGGGCTGCTTGCGCGCGAAGGCGAGGAGCTGCTGGGTCAGCGCGGCGCCGCGCCGCGCGCCCCAGATCGCCCGGTCGATGCGCACCAGCAGGGGGCTGCCGGGATCGAGCTTCGGCCGGATGAGCTCGAGATTGCCGAGGATGACGGCGAGCAGGTTGTTGAAGTCGTGCGCGATGCCGCCGGTGAGCTGGCCCATCGCCTGCATGCGCTGCGCGTCGCGGGCGGTGGCGGCGCTGCGCACGCGCTCGGTGACGTCGGTCGCGGTCAGCACGAAGCCGCCCTCCGGCATCGGGGTGCGGTGGAATTCCAGGCTGCGGTCATCCGTCGCGCGATGCCGCTCATAGACCACCGGCTCGCGCGGCGAGCGGCCGCCGCGGCCGTGCCGGATCTGCGCCGTGGTCTCGAGGAAGGCTTCCGTCCGCGCCGCCTCGGCGGCGCGGGCCGCGACCTCGGCATAGGGCAGGCCGGGCCGCAACGCCGCCTCGGGCAGGGCGAGCAGGACGGGGAAGCAGGGGTTCCAGCGTTGCAGCAGGCCCTCGGCATCGAAGACGCCGATGCCCTGGCTGATGCTGTCGATCGAGGTGGCGAGCTGCTGCGCCAGGGTCCGCTGCGCCGCCTCCGCATTGGCCAGCCGCTGACGCGCCAGGCCCAGCAGGCGCCCGGCCAGCAGCAGCAGCCCGATCGAGAGCAGCGTGCCCGCGACGGCCAGCCAGCGCGCCCGGAGCTGCGTCGCCTCGGACTCGCGGATGCGCTGCGTCAGCAGCCGGTTCTCGCCCGATTCCAATTCGCTGAGGATCGACTCGATGCTGCCCATCAGGACGCGGCCGAGATCGCCCTGCACGAATTGCTGCGCCCCCTCCAGGCCGAGGTCGCGGCGCAGCCGGATGGCCTGCGCCATCACCTCCAGCCGGCGCTGGATGGTGGCGGCCAGGGTCAGCATCCGCTCCTGCTGCGTCGGGTTGTCGGCCGTCAGCCGGCGCAGGTCGCCCTGCAGCAGGGTGATCTGGCCGAGCGCGTCCTCATAGGGCCGCAGATAGTCCTCGCGCCCGGTGAGGAGGAAGCCGCGCTGCCCGGTCTCGGCCTCCCACAGCAGCAATTGCAGCCGGCGCGAGGCGTCGAGCACCGCATAGGTGTGCTGGACCCAGGCCGCGGCGGCGCGGGTGCTGTCGAACTCCCGCCAGAGCAGCGCGCCCGTGATCCCGACCAGCCCTGCCATCGAGGCGAGCGCGAGGCGATGCGCACGCGGCGTGAGCTTTGCAGGCAAATTGGCGTCCTCGGCAGCCCCAGAGCCGGCCAAAAGACCACAAGGCGCGCCGGACGGCGAGCCCGCATCGCGCCCGCCGGCGGACCGGCCGCCCCGGGATCAGCCGCGCTTGCGCACCATGCCGGCGGCGGCGAGCGCGGCCTCGACGCCCGGCCGCACCGCCTGCATCACCGCCAGGGCCTCGGCCCGCGGCAGCGGGCGGGGCGCGATGCTCGCCGCCTCCTGCCGCGCGATCACCTCCGGCGCCCGCGCCGCGGCGAGCAGCGCCGCCTCCAGCCGGTCGCGGATGCCGGGCGGCAGCCCGGCCGGCCCGGCCCAGATGATGAGCTGGCGCGTCGCCGTCTCGTAGCCCTGCTCGATCAGCGTCGGCGCCTCGGGGAATTCCGGCCAGCGGTCGATGCTAGCGCTGGCCAGCATGCGGACGGTGCCGCCCTTCACCAGGCCGATCATCTCCGAGGTGCCGGTGTAGCTGTCGATATGCCCGCCCGCGACCTGGGTGCCGGCCTCGGCGATGCTCGGGATCTGCACATAGGTCATCTGCAGCCCGGCGAGGCGCTGCAGGTCGAAGAAGCTGACGGCCGAGCCCGGATTGGTGCTGGCGATGGCGAGCGGCCGCTTGCGGCCCTCGGCGATGAACTCGGCCAGGGTCCGGACATGCGGCAGGGAGGGGCCGACCGGGATGCCGATGCGCAGCTCCGAGGTGACGCCGAGGAAGTCGAAGCTCTCCCAGGGCCTGTAGGGCAGGTCCATGGTGAGCGGCGCGACCACCAGGGCAGAGAAGCCGACCAGGCCGAAGGTGTAGCCATCGGGCTTGGACTGGGCGATGCGCGTCGGCCCGAGCGTGCCGCCGGCGCCCGGCGTGTTGCGCACCACGATGGAGACGCCGAGCGTCTTCTCCATATGCGCGGCGATGGCGCGCGCCACCAGATCGGTGCCGCCGCCGGGGCCGAAGCCGGTGACGAGCTGGATCTCGCGGTTCGGCCAGCCCGCCTCGGCCGCCCCTTGCGCCGTGGCCTGCCGGAGGGCCGGCGCGGCGAGGGTCAGGCTGCCGAGCAGCACCTGGCCGGCGGCGGCGAAATGCGCGCTGCGCGCCTGGATCTGCTGCGAGAGCGTGTGCAGGTCGCGGAAGCGCCGCTCGAAGGGGCTGCCGGGGCGGATCGCGTCGATCCCGGCGGCGCGGTAGGCGGCATCGCCGACCGTGATCGCCGCCTGGATGGCATGGGCGCAGCCGAGCCTGAGCCGCGCCCGCGCCTCGACCGGCAGGGGCGCCTCCGGCCGGGCCGCGGCCTGCATCTCGCCGAGCATCTCGAGCAGCCAGGCGCGCGCCGCGCCGAGCTGCGCCGTGGCCCGCGCCACCTCGGCCTGCACCAGCGCGTCCTCGGCCAGCAGGGATTGCCCGCGCGGCGTCTTGCCCATGGCGAGCGCCATGAAGGCGCGCAGCATCGCCCCGGCCGTGCCGAGCGCGACGCCGCTGGCGCCGACCGCATAGAGGCCCTGATGCGTGAAGGCGTAGAGCGGCCCCCGCTCCCGCCGCCTCTCCGGCTCCTCCCGGCTGGCGCTGAAGCGCTCCGGGACGAAGAGATCCTCCACCGCATAGGAGTCCGAGCCGGTGCCGCGCAGCCCGATGGCGTCCCAGCTCTCGATCAGCCGCGCCGCGCCGGCCGGGAAGAGCAACGTGCGGATCGCCGGCCGGCCGAGCGCGTTCGGGCGCAGGCTGCCATCCGCCTCGCGCACCGGGCAGTGCACGCCCATCCAGCTCGCCATGCGGCAGCCGCTGGCGAAGTCGAAGCGGCCGGAGACGCGGTAGCCGCCCGGCACCACCGCGGCCACCACCCCGTTCGGCGGCCCCCAGGCGATGACGGCGCGCGGATCGGCGAAGATCGCCGCCGCCGCCTCCGGCTCCAGCATCGCCGCGATCAGCGTGGCGCTGTTGGCGACATAGGTGTTCCAGGCGACCGAGGCATCGTGCCCGGCCAGTTCGATGATCGCGCGCAGATAGGTGCCGGGATCGACCTCCTCGCCGCCGGCCGAGCGCGGCAGCAGCAGGCGCAGCAGCCGCGCGCGGTGCAGCGCCTCGGCCAGCTCGGGCGGGAAGCACCGGCTCGCCTCGATGCCGGGCGCCGAGGCCGCGATCAGCGGGCCGAGCGCCGCCGCGGCGGCCACCGGGTCGGCCGTGCCCGGGTGATCCATGCTGGCCCCCGCTCTCGTGCTCTCGTCGGCATTGCGGGGCAGCCCCCGCCGCCTGTCAATGCGCGGCGGCGGGCGGGCCAGGGGGCATGGCGGGCCGCAATTCGCCGAGGCGCGGCAGCACCTGCTCCAGCAGCAGCCGGGTCTGCGCCAGCGGCGCCTCGTTGCCGCGGCCGAGCGGGCGCAGGATGAACTTGCTCACCCCGGCCGCGGCATAGCCGGCGATGCGGGCGAGGATCTCCTCGGCGCCGCCGGCGACGATGCCGCGCGCCGGGTCGCGGCCGGTGCGGGCGCGATAGGCGGCCATCGCCTGCTGCACCGGCGCCTCCTCCGGCCGGCCGAACCAGAAGGCGAAGCCGGCGCCGTAATGGTCCGCGTCGATCCGCCGGCCGAGCGCCGCCGCCTCCCGCCGGATGGCGGCGATGACCTCGCCCGCCTCCTCCGGCGTCTCGCCGCCCGCCTGCCAGCCGGTGCCGAAGCGGGCGGTGCGGCGGATCGCCGCCGGGGAGCTGCCGCCGATCCAGACCGGCAGCGCCGCCTGCGCCGGGCGCGGCGCGATGCTGGCGGCGGCCAGGCGGAAATGCCGGCCGGCGAAATCGACGCTCTCCTCCCGCCAGAGCCGGGTGATGACCTCGAGCGCCTCGTCGGTGCGGCCGCCGCGCGTCGCCGTGTCGAGGCCCATCGCCGCCCATTCCGGCGCCAGCGGGCTGCCGATGCCGAAGGCGGGCAGCAGCCGCCCCTCGGAGAGCATGTCGATGGTGGCGCATTGCTTGGCCACCAGCACCGGCTCCCGCTGCGCCAGCGAGAGCACGTTCATGCCGAATTTCAGCCGTCGCGTGCGGCCGGCGACGGCGGCCAGCATGGTCAGGCATTCGAGGATGGGGGCGCGGCTGACCAGCCGGTCGGTCTGCCAGAGGGAATCCGCCCCCGCCTGCTCGCAGAGATCGACCCAGCGCCAGAACCCCGCGGCGCTGGCGAAGGGGTAGTCCATCAGGCCGAGGCCGATCGCCAGCCCCATGCCCTCAGCCCCGCGCCAGCGGCGCCAGTTCGTCGAGGCGGCGGAGGATGCCGTCGCGGTCGAGATCCGGCACCTCGAGCAGCACGCGGTCGATGCCGGCGGCGCGGTAGGGGGCGAGCGCCGCGGCCTCGGGCGGCGCGCGGAAGACGGTGATGGAGAGCGTCTTCAGGTCGCGCCCGGCCCCCCTCGCCGCCGCATCCAGCCGGCGCCGCGCCTCGGCGGGGTCGAAGCCGGCGCCGGCGCGGGGGAACCAGCCGGTGCAGAACTCCACCACGCGCTTCAGCGTGTGGTCCGTCTCGCCGCCGAGCAGCACCGGCGGATGCGGGCGCTGCAAGGGCTTGGGGTGAAGCCAGGAGGGCTCGATCTTCACGAACTCGCCCGCGAAGCCCGCCACCTCCTCGGTCCAGAGCGCCTGCATCGCCAGCACGCGCTCGCGCATCAGCCGGAAGCGCGTCGGGTAGCGGGCGCCGTGATCCTCCATCTCCTCGACGTTCCAGCCGCCGCCGATGCCGAATTCGAAGCGGCCGCCGGAGAGACGGTCGAGGCTGGCGACGGATTTCGCGGTGACGATGGGGTCGCGCTGCGGCACCAGGCAGACGCCGGTGCCGAGCCGCAGGCGCTGCGTCCGGGCGGCGGCGAAGGAGAGGGCGACGAAGGGGTCGTGGGTGTGGATGTAGCGCTTCGGCAGCTCGCCGCCGCCCGGGAAGGGCGAGCGCCGGCTGACCGGGATATGCGTGTGCTCGCAGACGAAGAGGCTCTCGAAGCCCCGCGCCTCCAGCGCCGCGCCGAGCTCGCCGGGATCGATGCCGTAATCGGTCGGGAAGTAGAAGACGCCGATCCTCATGCCCGGTCCTCCGTCGCGGCGCCGGGGCCGTTCAGCCCGGCTGCCTGGGCCATCACCTCGATCGCCTCGGGCTGGCGGGAGCGCACGGTCAGCGCATCCGCCCCGGAGTCCGCCCAGGCGCGGTAGCGCGCGCGGATGCGGGCCGGCGGGCCGACCAGGGATTTCTGGTCCACCCACTCATCCGGCACGGCGGCGATCGCCTCCTCCTTCCGGCCGGCGAGGTAGAGCTCCTGCACCCGCTCCGCCGCCTCGCCGAAGCCGCGGCGGATCATCATGTCCTTGTGGAAATTCTTGTCGCGGTGCCCCATGCCGCCGACATAGAGCGCCACCTCGGGCTTCAAGCGTTGCAAGGCGGCGCCGACATCCTCGGCGACCTCGACATGCACCGAGGCCTGGATGGTGAAGTCGGCGCGGGTCTTGCGGCGGCCGGTCGCCGCCTCGGCGCGGCGGAACCCCTCCTCCAGCCAGGGCAGGTATTCCGGCAGGGAACCGGGGACGAAGCCGAGCGCCAGCCAGCCATCGGCGATCTCGGCGGTCAGCTTCACCGTCGCCTCGTTGCCGGTGCCGAGATAGATCGGGATGTCGGGATTCATGTGCAGGATCGACTTCAGCGGCTTGCCGACGCCGAGCGCCCCCTCGCCGGTATAGGGCAGGCTGATCTCCTTGCCCGCATGCGTCACCGGCGCCTCGCGGCGGAAGATCTTGCGCATGATCGCCACATAGTCCTTCAGCCGGTAATAGGGCCGGCCCCAGGGCTCGCCATACCAGCCCTCGACGATCTGCGGCCCGGAGACGCCGAGCCCGGCGATGAAGCGGCCGCCGCCGGCGAGCGCATCGACGGTCGCGGCGCACATCGCGGCATTGGCCGGGCTCCGCGCCGCGAGCTGCATGATGCCGGTGCCGAGGCGGATGCGCCGCGTCTTGCCGGCGAGATAGGCGAGCGGCGAGACCGCATCGGTGCCATAGGCCTCGGCGGTCCAGACCGTGTCGTAGCCGAGCGCCTCGGCGCGCTGCGCCAGCTCGACCGGGAGGTTGAAATGCGCGCCGGAATAGCCGAGCGCGAGACCGAGCTTCATGGTGTTCCGCCCCCCGGGGATTGCCTGGGCCGCGCCGCGGGCGGCCTTGTCCGGGGCGAGCCTGTCGCAGCCTCGCCGGCTTGGCAAATCCCGGCGGCGGACGGGACGGCCCGCAATTGCCATGGCCGGCGGGCTTGGCGCCCGCCGGCCATGGCAGTTCTTCCGCTCGGATGGTCGTCCGGCGATGCCCGCCGGCCTGGTGGCCCTGGCGCCCCCGCCTCAGTGCGAGCCGGGCTTCATCGTCATGTTGCTGATGCCGTAGGAGACCTCGAGGATGAGGCGCCGGCCGCGCTGCACCCTTGTGCCGGTGTGGTAGCCGAAGGGGTCCTCGGCGAAGCCCGACCCCGCCGGGCCGGTCAGGGTCTGGATCGCGCGGGTGCCGTAGACCCGGGTGATCTCCTCGTCGCTGCGGCCGACGAACATGGAGAACTGGTGCGAGAGGGGCCGCCGCGCATGGCTGCCGCGCACGAAGCGATGCGGGCCGGCCTCCATGTCGACATCGGTGATGTAGAAGAAGAATTTGAGCTGCTTCCAGTCGTCCAGGTCGAAGTGGAAGGCGTCCTGCGAGGCGATGGCCAGCTCCGACTGGTCGGGCGTGCTGGTCGGGAAGCTCCACCAGAGGCGGGTGTCGAGCAGGGTCGGCGCGGCGCGGAAATAGCCGGTGGCGACCGAGTGCAGCCAGCGGTTCTGCGCCACCTCGCGGACCGCCGGGCAGTCGAGCGTCCGGTCGAGGAAATGCGCGACGAGGATGCGGCGGTCGTAGCGCTGCTCCGCCGCCGCGTGCTCGGAGGCGAGGAAGGGCTGCCGGCGGTCGAGGTTGCCGTAGCAGGCCGTGGTTTCGGCGAAGTCACGGATGGCAGCGACCGTAGTCCTCGGCAGGGTGAGGCCGGTGCAGATGCCGGCGTCCCGCAATTCCGTCACCGCCTCCGAGATCTTCATGGGCGACAGGGCGTCCGCTGTCGTTTCCGGGATGACCGCGGCCGGCTTGGCCAGGGCGGCGATGCCGCGGGCCACGTCGCGCGCCGGCACGAAGCGGCCGAGCAGCAGGATGGCGGCCCAGCGGGGGTGCCGCCGGATGTCCGAGAGATAGGAGGGAAGCCGTTGCAGCAGGCGCGCCAGGGTCCCGAAACTCGAGTTCTGCCCTGACTCACTGATAACCATGTCAAGCTCCATGCGTGCTGCCGGTCCTGTGGCGCGCGCGGTGCGCGGCCATTACCAGGGACTAGATTTCAGATGGAAATTTTTACAGTTACGAATGCACAACTTTAATCAAATTCTTGTTTCTTTGTAAGTCACATAACAGTCCATGGATACATATGCTAAATAAACCAACTGGTTTTTCGCGTGGAATTGGCAACTTTCGGTATAAATTCCCTAAGTACAATTCAGGCAGAAAACGATGGAGTCCCGGCCGCTCCCGCTGCAATAGCCGCTCGCGCTTCGCAGTCGCCAAGCTATGCCCGCCTGGCCGGGCCATGCATCTGCGCCGAACGGTACAAGCGGCACGGTACGGTTCCGCTAGCCGTTTCTCAACCAATCGCACCGCAACCTGCCGCTATCGTGTGGAACAGACCCCCCATGCCCTCAAGCGTCTCGACCACGCCGCCCGCCTGGCACCGCCACGGCGCGCGTGCCCTCGGGGCGGCGACCGTCACGGGCCTGGGATGCGGCCTGCTGGGCGGCGCCAGCCTCATCGGCGCCACGCCCAGCCAGGCCGCCGCCTGCGCCGCCGGGCTCTTCGCCCTCGCCGCGCTGCTGGCCTGGCCCCCGGCGCCAGGCGAGACGGGCCGCGCGGCGCGCCGCCCCGGCGGCCCGGCGGAGGCCGACCCGCTCCAGGCCGAGCTGGCGACGGCGCTGACCACGGCGCAGCCGGACCGCCCCGCCGCGCTCATCCTGCTCGAGCTCGACGGGATCGCCGCGATCCGCGACACCCAGGGCCAGGACGGCGTCGATGCCCTGGTCCGCCAGGCCACGGAGCGGCTGCACGCCGCCGCCCGGGACGAGGATGTCATCGCCCGCATCGGCCCGACCGAGTTCACGGTGCTGCAGCGGGGCGGGCTGCAGCCCGAGGCCGCGGCCCGCTTCGCCGGCCGCCTCGTGCATGCGCTGTCGCATCCCTACACGCTGGACGGCCGGCCGCTGATCTGCGGCGCCATTGCCGGCATCGCCGTCGCTGGCCCGGACCTCACGGCCGAGGCCCTGCTCGGCCGCGCCGGCATCGCGCTGGAGCGCGCGCGCGCCGACGGCCAGGGGACCGCCCGCTTCTTCGAGGCCGGCATGGACACGGCGCTGACCGCCCGCCACTCGCTCGAGGGCGCGCTGCGGCAGGCGGCCGCGGCGGAGGAATTCGCGCTGCACTACCAGCCGGTCTTCGACCTGCGCAGCCGCCGCCTGATGGGCTTCGAGGCCCTGCTGCGCTGGAGCCATCCGGGCCGCGGCGTGGTCTCGCCGGCGGAGTTCGTCCCGTTGCTGGAGCAGACCGGCCTGATCCTGCCGGTGGGCGCCTGGGTGCTGCGCACCGCCTGCCGGGAGGCGGCGCGCTGGCCGGCGCCGGTCGGCGTCGCGGTCAACCTCTCGCCGGCGCAGTTCCGCCGCGGCGAGGTGCTGCAGGCCGTCCGCAGCGCGCTGGCGGAGAGCGGCCTGGCGCCCGGGCGGCTGACGCTCGAGATCACCGAGGGCCTGCTGCTCGAGCACACCGAGGCGGTGCTGACGACGCTCGAGGCGCTGCACGCCCTCGGCGTCGAGATCGCGCTCGACGATTTCGGCAGCGGCTATTCCAGCCTCGCCTATCTCTGGCGCTTCCGCTTCGACACGCTGAAGATAGACCGCGCCTTCGTGCGGGAGCTGCGGCGCGACGGCAAGGCGGCGGCGATCATCGAATCGATCATCGGCCTCGGCCACAGCCTCGACCTGCGCATCACCGCCGAGGGCGTGGAGACCGAGGAGCAGCTCACCGCCCTCTCCGGCGTCGGCTGCGACGAGGTGCAGGGCTACCTGCTCGGCCGGCCCATGCCGGCGGCGGAGGCGACGCGGCTCGCCGAGGCCATGCCGCCGCAGGGCACGCGCAGCGCCGCCTGAGACCGAGCGCAGGCCGGTCGCACCGTCCCGCCTCCTCAAGCGCCGGGCGCAAGCCTCCGATTTGCCTTGGGCCTTCGCCGCACTGGCGACGGCGCCCGGCCGGGCGCTCGGCCCCGCGGGCCGTGGCCTCGCGCAGATGCCGCGGCCGTCATGCGCCGGCCATGAAATGGATACGTATCGAGACCGCCCGAACCGGTTGTCGGGATTGAGAATCAATTGCATAGGGCGCTCCCGCCGTTGCGGTGCGGCACAGGAGCGTGGAACGGATGGCGTTGTCGGTGGCAGGGCGCAGGCGCCTCGGATGTGCCCTCATGGCCGGGCCGGCCCTGCTCGGCCTCGGCCTGCAGGCCGCGCGGGCCCAGCCGGCCCCCGCCCCGGCCGCAACCCCCGCCTCAACCCTGGGCGCCGGCACGGTGGCGCTGCCGACGCTCGAGGTCGAAGGCCGCGGCGGCGGCACGGTGCAGGGCTTCGTGGCCTCCGACGCCCGGACCAGCACCAAGACCGACACGCCGATCCTCGAGGTGCCGCAATCCGTCTCCGTCGTGACGCGCGACGAGCTGGACGCGCGGCAGGTGCAGACGGTCGGCGAGGCGCTGCGCTACACGCCGGGCGTGCGGGGCGAGCCCTACGGGCCGGACAACCGCTACGACTGGTTCTTCCTGCGCGGCTTCCAGGCCGATACCAGCAGCGTGTTCCTGAACGGGCTGCGCTACCATTTCGGCAACCTGACCGGGATGCTCGAGCCCTATGGCATGGAGCGGATCGAGGTCCTGCGCGGCCCGGCCTCGGTCCTCTACGGCCAGATCGCCCCGGGCGGCGTCGTCAACCTGGTGTCGCGGCGCCCGACCGAGGCGCCGCAGAACGAGGTGCGGCTCTCCGCCGGCAATTTCGACCGGCTGCAGGCCGCCTTCACCAGCAGCGGCAAGCTCGACAGCGACGGGGTGTTCTCCTACAGCGTCACCGGGCTGGCGCGGGATTCCGGCACCCAGGTCGACGAGGTGAAGAACGACCGCTACTTCATCGCCCCGGCCCTGACCTGGCGGCCGAGCGCCGACACCAAGCTCACCCTGCTCAGCTACTACCAGCGCGACGCCACGCATGGCGACGAATTCCTGCCGGCGCTCGGGACCGTCTACCCCTCCGTCTACGGCCGCATCCCGACCAACCGCTTCACCGGCAACAAGGACACCGACCACTTCGACCGGACGCAGTACGGCATCGGCTACGAGCTCGAGCACCGCTTCGACCAGGTCTTCTCGGTGCGGCAGAACGTCCGCTACGCCCATACCGACATCGACTGGTACCAGACCTACGGCCTCGGCCTGCGGCCGGACCAGCGCACGCTCAACCGCTACGCCTTCCAGGCCTACAACACCCTGACCTCCTTCCAGGTGGACAACCAGGGCGAGGCGCGCTTCGCCACCGGCCCGCTGCGGCACACCGTGCTGGCCGGCTTCGACTATGCGAACAGCCTGTATGCCAGCCGCCAGCAGGGCGCCGTCGCCAGCCCGATCGACCTCTACGCGCCGGTCTACAGCGGATCGACGCCGGCGCTCTCGCCGCTGTCGAACAGCCGGCAGGCGGCGAACCAGTTCGGCCTCTACCTGCAGGACCAGATCCGCTTCGACCGCTGGGCCCTGACCGTCGGGCTGCGCCAGGACTGGGTGGACACCATCACCCGCAGCCGCATCGGCGCCGGCAGCAAGCAGAGCCAGGACGACGGCAGGCTCACCTGGCGCGCCGGGCTGGTCTATCTCGCCGACAACGGCCTCGCCCCCTATGTCAGCTACGCCACCTCCTTCCAGCCGCAGCTCGGCACCGGCTTCTTCGGCCAGACCTACGTGCCGACGACCGGCGAGCAGTACGAGGTGGGCGTCAAGTACCAGCCGCCCGGCAGCAACAGCTTCGCCCAGCTCGCGCTGTTCCACCTGACGCAGCAGAACGTGCTGACGACCGATCCGAACAACGCCCTCAACCAGGTGCAGACCGGCGAGATCCGCGTGCGCGGCGTGGAGGCGGAGGGGGTCGCCACCCTCTCCCGCGGCCTCAGCCTCCGGGCCGCCTACACCTATCTCGACCCGGAGATCACCCAGAGCAACGTCGCGGCGGAGAAGGGCAAGCGCCCGAACGGCATCCCGATGACCACGGCCGGGCTCTATGCCGACTACGCCTTCGATCCCGCCGCCGGCCGGCTGGCCGGGCTCGGCATCGGCGCGGGCATCCGCTTCCAGGGCAACACCCCGGCGGGCAACGCGCATGCGCTGATCGTCCCCTCGGTGACGCTGGTCGATGCCGCCCTGCGCTACGACCTCGCGCAGCTCTCCGACCGCCTCAAGGGCTCGCAGCTCGCCCTCAACGTCTCGAACCTGTTCGACACCGAGTACGTGGCCTCCTGCGGCAGCGCCTCCTCCTGCTTCTGGGGGCTGCGCCGCACCATCATCGGCAGCCTGGTGCATCGCTGGTAGGCGCCGCCGCCCGGCCTTGCTGGCCGCCTCAATAGGTCAGCAGGACCTGGATGGTGTCGACATAGGAGCCGGCGGCGACGTTCTGCCGGGCGGCGATCCGCCCATAGACGGGCAGGCTGTTGAGGAGCGACAGCCGCCCCAGGGTGAGCAGGAGCAGCCCGGACACGGCCCGGCCCCCGCCCGTCCCGTCGCCCCAGACCTGCGTGCGCGCCGCGTCGCTGTAGAGCTGGTAGCCGAGGCTGCTGTCGCCGCTCCGCAGCAGCCGCGCCGCGCCGTTGCCGCTGCCGCCGGGCCCCAGCGCGACGCTGTAGGAGATGCCGATCGCCACGGCGGCCTGGCACTGCACCGTGACCGACCCGACCGAGTCCGTGGGCGCGGCGGCGAAGGGGTCGTAGACCCCGAAGGCGGTGCCGGCGGTCGAGACGGTGCAGACCTGCGCCGCGGCCGGCGGGCCGCCGAGCAGCGCCGCGAAGGCCGGCAGGATCAGGCAGGCGATGCGGCGCATGGGGTCTCCTATCGGCATGGGACGGGCCCGAGCAGGGGCAGGCTGTCCGCGCTCGGCGCGAAGGCGAAGCGGGCGGCGCAGCCCCGGCCATCGGGCAAGGTGACGGCGATCCGGTTCTCGGCCGCGAGGCCGTCGAAGAAGGTCTCGCCGCCATGGCCGACCGGCGCCGCGGCGCCGCTCGCCGCCAGGACCGCCACGGCGCCGATCGGCAGCTCGGCCCCCGCGGCATCGACCAGCCGCACCCGGGCGCTGGTGCCGCGGGTGATCGGGAAGCGCACCAGGACGCCGGAGCGGTTGAGCGGCCGCACCACGCGGCTGGTCTCGCCCACCGCCGCGTCGATCGGCAGGTTGCCGGTGTCGATGGCCAGGCGGTTGTTGTCGTAGGAGCGCAGCCCCGTCACCAGCAGCCGCCCGGCGCCGTCGGTGCGGCCGGCCGGCCGGTTCTCCTGCGTCACCGCCACCTGCGGCTGGCCGGTCTCGACGACGGCGAAGCTGTCCTGGATCAGGTTCGCCGCGAAGACGCCGCCGCCGAGCGTGGCGAGCGAGCCCTGGATCCCGGCCCGCGCGGCGGTGCGGCCCGCCACCTGGTCCAGGCCGGCCGTCATCCGCGCCCAGTTCGCCCGGTACTCGACCTCGCCGAGATGCCGCGAGAGGCTGCCCTCGGTGTCGTAGAGGCGCCAGCCCCACTCGCCGGGCAGCGCCGCCGACTGGCTCGCCTGCATCCCGCCATAGGTGCCGCCGCCGTCATGGCCGACGTTCAGATTGGCGGCGCTGCGCATGCCGAGCGCGAAGGAGAGGCCGAGGATCGCGCCGGCGCCCTGCCGGCCGCCGGGATCGCCATAGGCGGTGGCATAGAGGGTGGCGCGGTTGAACAGGCCGCGGGTGTAGGTCAGGGAGAGGATCGTGGTCCGGCCGGTGACCGCCCCGGCCAGGGCGGCATCGGCAGCCGGGAGGCGGTCGCCGCGGTCGATATGGGCGAAGGCCAGGGCCAGGGTGCCGAGATCGCCGAGCGGCAGGCCGAGGCTGGCGCGGGCCACCCGGCGGGGCACCGGATCCCCGGCGAGGCCGGCGAGATCGTTGAAGTCGCGGCTGGCCATGATGATCGAGCCGGCCAGGCTGAAGCGCCGGCCCGCCCGCTCGAGGCCGGCGGCCAGCTGCCAGCCCGTGCCCCTCCTGGCGCCGGCCGCGCTCCGCGAGGTGCTGGCCGCGGCCGCGGCGGAGGCGATGCCGAGCGTGCCGAGCGCGAGGACGGCGCCGGCGCCGCCCATGGCGAGCTGGCCGGCGAACTCGGCATGGCCTTCGGCCGTGAGCCAGTCGGCGAGGCCGTAGCGCAGCGTGCCGTTGAGCGCGGCCTCGCGGTAGTCGTCGCTGCGCAGGCCGTAGCTGCGGCGCACCAGCCCGGCCTCGGCGGAATAGGCGGCGAGGCCGGGCGCGAGCAGGGAGCCGGTGGCGTAGAAGGGCAGCGTGCTGGTGGTCTCGCGGCCCAGCGCGTCGCGCACCACCACCGCCACCTCGCCGGCGCCGGTGAAGAGGGGAAGCTGGCGCACGGCGAAGGGCCCCGGCTCGACCGTGCCGGAGAATTGCCGGACGCCGTTCACCAGCACGTCGACGCTGGAGGGCACGGCGGCGGAGCCGCCGATGCTGGGCACCGGGAAGGTCACCAGGTCGGGCCGGATGCCGAAATGGCTCGCCACCTGCGCGCCGCCCATGCGGACCGGGCGCGTCCAGGCCAGGCCGCCGCTGATGACGTCGCCGAGCGTGTAGCGGCGCAGCGAGTCCGGGTCGTCATGCACGAGGCTGGTGTCGAGGCGGATGACGGGCGCCTGGGCGCCCTGCCGCTCGGTATAGGCGAGCAGGCTGTTCGAGAGCAGGCCGAAGGGGCTGAAGAGGCGGGCCTCGAGGAAGCCGGCGCCGAGCGCCCGCCCCGCCGCCGAGGTGCCGAGGAGGTCGTAATTCAGCAGGCCGCCCCACCCCGCTTCCGGCGCGACGAACTGGCGCGGCGGCGGGCCGAGCTCGGTGGCGAGGAGGGCGGCATCCTCGGCCGTGAGGCGGATCTGCTGCGCGGCCTCGTCGAGCTGATAGCGCAGCCCGCGCAGGCCCTGCAGCGCGACCCGACCCTGCGCCTCCGGCGGCACGGCGATGCCGAGGCTCCGCAGCTCCTCGGCCGCGGCCGAGAGGGCGCCGTCCTGGTCGAGGAACTCGCCGATCTTGCCGATGGGCTGGCCGTTCCGCACCACCTCGAGCAGCAGCGGCCGCTCGCCGGCGCCGGCCGCCGCGACCGGGGCGATGGCGAGCAGGCAGGCAAGGGCGGCGCGCGGCCCGGCCCTTGGGAGCCGCTCTCGGCCCGCCCCGGGGATCGCCGTCTTGCCTCCAAGAACAGGCCACATCGCATCGCTCGGTGAGGGCTGGGAGTCTTCGCCGCGGTGGTTTCGTTATTATCAAGAAATAAACTAATAGGTTGATGACTTGGTCGCGACGGACCCGGCGCGCCACGGGCCCCGTCAGGGTGGCACGAGGCCGGCCGCGGGGCGCCGGCCGGGGCGGCACGGTCTCTCCCCGGACCGCCCCCGGCGCGGGCACGCCGCTCAGCGCGGCGCGGGCCCGAGCGTCACCTCGAAGCTGCCGCCCGTGGCGCGCCCGGCCAGGCGCATCGCCTGGCCCGGCCGCTGCGCCCGGGCCAGCACCCAGTGCCGCTCCGCGCCGGCCAGGACATAGGGCGTCGCCGGGGCCTGCAGCGGGATCACGCTGCCATCCGCGGCGGTGAGCCGAAGCTCCGTCAGCCGCTCATGCCGCTGGCCGGTGTTGGTCACGCTGAGCCGGCCCTCCGGCGAGAGCCGCCAGGCGAGCGCCGCCGGCGGCGCGGCGGGCGGCGGGGCGAAGACGGGCAGGGACAGGCGCAGCGCCATGCGCACGCCGGTCGCGCCGGGGATGGGCGGCGGCAGCTCGTCCACCAGCAGCCGGAAGCTGCGCTCGGCCGCCGCCGCGGCCGGGCGCAGGACCAGCCGCACCACCTGCGACGCGCCCGGCGCCAGCCGGAAGACCGGCGGGCTGACCAGCAGCTCCTCGGTCGGCGCCAGCTCCTCCTGCGTCGCCGATTGCCGCCAGGCGAAGGCGCGCAGCTGCGCCGCCGTGGGCTCGCCGCTCCTGTTGGTCAGCGTGACGACGGCGCTGCGCTGATCGGGCGCGAGGGCGATGACGACCGGCGCGACCTCGATCGAGGCCGCCCGGGCGGGCCCGCCGGGGAGCGCCGCCAGCATCGCCAGCGCAGCCCCGGCCAGGATCGGGATGAGTTTGCGGACCATGGTGGTGCTCCTCGTCGAAGGCCGCGGCCCCGCCGGTTCAGGGCGCCCATCGGACCCGTCGCCGCCCCTTGTCCTGCCGCGGCGTTGCCGCGGCAGGCGGGCCCTGGGCAGGCGGGGCTCCATGGGGCCGCCGCGTAGCCGCGCAGCGGTTTCGTGGGGCGTTCTCAGTAGGTGAGCGTCACCGTCACCACGTCGGTGTAGATGCCGGGCGCCGTGTTCTGCGAGGCGGGGATCCGGCCGTAGACGGTGATGAGCTGGGGCAGGATGGTGCCCGTCCCGGTCAC
The DNA here is from genome assembly GCF_003258945.1 of Roseicella frigidaeris. Lineage (GTDB taxonomy): Bacteria > Pseudomonadota > Alphaproteobacteria > Acetobacterales > Acetobacteraceae > Paracraurococcus > Paracraurococcus frigidaeris. Next base: position 346,014 of record NZ_QLIX01000003.1, read on the forward strand.
GGTGGCGGTGCCGCCGGTGCCGTCGCCCCAGACCACGCTGCGCGCCGCCGTGGTGTAGAGCGAGTAGGTCAGGGAGTTGGTCAGGAAGCTCATCGCGCGCTGGGCGAGGGTGGCGCCGCTGCCGAGGCCCTTGTCGAGGCTCAGCGTGTAGGTGGTGCCCGGCGTGCAGGTGACGGTCAGGTCCGCCTGCGCGTCCGAGGCGGCGGTCGGCGCGTAGTTGCCGAAGACCATCGGCAGGGCGACGACGAGGCAGGTCGACAGCACGGTCGCGGACACCGCCATGGTCGCGGTCGTCGCGGCCGCCGCGGCGGGGTGCGGGCGCAGCGGCGCGACGACGGCCGCGGCGGAGGCGAGGAGGCCAAAGGCCAACCCCAGCAAGGATTTTGCCTGCATTGCTCAGTCCCATTGTCGTTGCATTATTGCAGACGAACCAGCGAGTAGTTCCTATGGGAACCGAGCCATAATCATCAGTACAGAATCTAGTTGCGAATCACAAACGAAACAGGCTTTTCCCGAAGGGCCGGCAACGGCGTGAGGCCCTGATGCGGGCTGCCCGGCCCGGGCTCAGGAGGCCGCGTCGGGCTTGCGGCGGAGGACGCGGCCGGTGACGTTGTTGCGCCAGAGATCGGCCGGCCGCAGGTAGCGCAGCGCGACCTCGCTGGAGTGGTGCCGGGTCTGGCGCATGATGTCGCCGAGCCCGGCGCCCGCCTCCGCCGCCGCGGTGGCCAGCCCGGCGCGCAGGCTGTGCCCGGAATAGCGGCCGGGATCGGGCAGCCCGCCGGCCGCCGCCGCCTGCTTCACCAGCCGCCACACCGCCTTGTCGGACAGCCCGGCGCCGGTCGGGCGGTCCCGCCGCGTCACGGCGCAGAAGAGCGGCCGCCCGGCATCGCTGCCGCCGCCCGCCAGGTCCGGCGCCCGCCGCCGGAAGGCCAGCCAGCCCGCCAGGGCGGCGGCCGGGCAGAAGCCGTCCTCCTCCGGGTTGGCGCAGACCGCGACCTCCTCCCCGCGGCCCTGCGGATCGGTCTTGGAGCGGCGCACCAGCAGGCGCAGCCCGCGGCCGGGCACCAGCTCGACATCGCCGAGCGCAAGGCCCACCAGCTCGCTCCGCCGCAGCGCCGCGGCGAAGCCGAGCAGCAGCATGGCCCGGTCGCGCGCCCCGCGCGCGGTGCCGCCGGGCGGGCAGGCGGCGAGCATGAGGCGCAGCGCCTCCGGCCCCGCCGCGGCGGCGCGGCGGCGCGGCCGGACGCCGTGGCTGCGGGCGATGCCCTCCAGCACCATGGCGAGGCGCGGGTCGCGCGGGTCGAGCGGCACGCCGGCCAGGCGATGCGCCGCCTGGATCGCCGCCAGGTGCACGCGCAGGCTGGCCACGGCGAGGCCCGCATCCGCCCGGCCCACGGCATACATGGCGATGGTCTCGGGGTCGCCGGCCAGCGGGTTGCGGCCGAGCCCGCGGCACCAGCCGGCATAGGCCTGCCAGGCCGAGCGGTAGGCGCGTCGCGTGCCCTCGCCCCGCGCCCGGGTGGCATAGACCGCGGCGCGGGCGGCCAGCGCCCGCAGCGCCTCGGCACGCGCCGCGCCCTGCGGCACGACCAGCGTCCCGAAGAGCTCCGTCTCCAGCGCCAGGTCGGCGTCATCCTCGGGGCGATGCATGCGGCCTCGTCCGGCGACTCGCGCCGCAGCATAGCGGATCGCGCCCCGGCCCGCAGGCCGCGGGGCCGCGCCGCGGCCGCCCTACTCCAGCGTCTGCACGAGGCTCGCATGCACCCAGCCGAGCGGGGCCGGGTCGCCGACGCGCATCCAGCCGCCGGGCGCCCGCTCGAGGATGTCGAGCGTCTTGCCGCGCGGCAGCACGCCGATCACCGAGGCGCCGCCGCCGGGCCCGGTGCGCAGGTTGACCGGCGAGCGCACGGCGATCCGGCCGAGCACGGGCGCGGCCGGGCGGGCGCCGCCGCCCTCGGCCGGCGCGGCGGCGGGGGCGCCGGAGGTGACGGCGGCCGGCGCCGCCGGGCCAGCGGGCGCTCCCTGCGCCATGGGCGGGGCGGCCGGGGGCGGCGCATCCGTCGTCGGCGCGGGCTGCACGGGCGGGGAGGCCGTCGCGTCGCGGCAGAAGCGCTGCCGCGCCAGATAGAGCGCGCGCATGCCGCCCGGCCCGTCGGCGAGGAAGACCTCCGTGCTGGTCGTGGCCGGCCGGCTGCCGCTCGCCGGCCGTTCCAGCCGCACGCGGACGGCGAAATCCGCCCAGGTGCCGCCGGTGCGCGGGCCGGCCAGCACGCGGCCGCAGACCCCGCGCTCCTCCTCGAGCGCCGCGTTGAACCGATAGACCACCAGCTCGCGCCAGTCGGGGCTCGCCTCGCCCGCCGGCAGCGCCTGGGCGACCGCCTCCCGGCCGGCCGCCTCGGCGATGGCCGACCAGTCGGAGGGCGGCGCGGCGCCGATCATGCGGTGGAGCAGGACGGCCACGAGGCCGAGGACGGGGACCGCCGCCGCGACCCAGGCGAGGCCGGGCCGGCCCCGCCTGCCGGTCGGCCCGGTCCTGTCCCCCGCGATCATCCTCGCCATGCCGCCTCTCCGGTTGCCGCGCGGCGAACCGGCCGCGACCCATTGCGCCCCCTGGCCCGCAGCCCCGGCCCGCCCGTGCCGTCACGGCCCCTCTGCGGCGCGCAGTGGGCGCACGACGACAAGCCCGGCCGATCCGGTCGCAGCGGATCCACGCAGCATCGGAACACGGCGACAGGCTATCCGACGGCAACCGGGGCGGCGATTCACAGGCCTGTCCGGCAGCGTATTGTTGATGCCCCGCCTCGCCGCCGCCGCGGCCGGCCCCGCGCCTGGCGCGGGCCGCCGGCCTCAGGCATGGACGTGCAGATGCCGGTGCGCCCCGGCGCCATGGTCGTGGCGCGTCTCCTCAAGCCGGGCCGGGACGAGGTGCAGGGCATGGTGGCGGACGCCGCGCTGGCTGGTGACCGAATCCGCGAACCGCCGGACGGCGTCCGACGGGCCGCGCAGCACCACGATCTCGAGCCGGGCCTGATGATCGAGCTGCACCTGCTGGATCGCCACCACGAGATCGTGATGGTCGTGCTGGGCCTGCGCCAGCCGCTGCGCCAGGCCGCGGACGGCGTGGTCGTACACGTAGGAGAGGGTGGCGATGCAGGGCAGCTCGGGGGCCGCGTCGCGCTTCGCCGCCGCGCGCACCAGGTCGCGGATGGCCTCCGACCGGCTGCCATAGCCCTTCTCCGCCACCAGCGCGTCGATCGTCGCCAGCAGCGCCTCGTCGATGGTGATGGTGATGCGGTCCAAGCCTGCCTCCCGATATCGACATCCTGTCCGCCCGCCGCCATCATCGGCAAGGTCGGTATGAGCAATCGAACGCTTCGTATGAGGAGCGCGAAGGAGGGGGGATGCGCCGTGCCGGAGCGGGGGCCCTGCTGTGCCTGGCCATGCTGGCCTCCGGGCGCCTGGCCGCAGCGCAGACCCTGACGCTGCCCCCGCTCGAGGTGACCGACGCCGCGCCGGAGCCCGACCCCGCCGCCAGCGCGCATGATGTGCCGCGCGAGGAGATCGCCGCGCGTCCCATCGCCCGGACCGGCGAGGTGCTGGAGGCCGCGCCCGGCCTGATCGTGACGCAGCACAGCGGCGAGGGGAAGGCGAACCAGTATTTCCTGCGCGGCTTCAACCTCGACCACGGCACCGACCTTGCGATCCAGATCGACGGCATGCCGGTCAACATGCCGACCCATGCGCATGGCCAGGGCTATGCCGACACCAATTTCCTCATCCCCGAGCTGCTCGACGGCATCCGGGTGCGCAAGGGCCCCTACTACGCCGATGACGGTGATTTCGCCACGGCCGGCAGCCTGCGCCTCGGCCTGGTCAACACGCTCGACCGGCCGATCCTGCAGGGCACGGTCGGCAGCTTCGGCTATTGGCGCGGGCTGGCGGCGGGCTCGACGGCGCTCGGCGCCGGCCGCCTGCTCGGCGCGGTGGAGGCCACGACCTATGACGGGCCCTGGGACCGCCCGGATGCGCTGCGCCGCGCCAACGGGATGCTGCGCTACAGCCAGGGCACCGAGCTGGACGGCGTCTCGCTGACCGGCATGGCCTATGCCGGGCGCTGGCACTCCACCGACCAGGTCGCGGCGCGCGCCTTCTCGGAGGGCCTGATCGACCGCTTCGGCACGCTCGACCCGACCGATGGCGGCCGCGCCCGGCGCGCCAGCCTCTCCGGCCGCTGGGCGCGCACCGGCGATTACGGCACCACGCGGGTGAGCGCCTATGCCATCCGCTCGACGCTCGATCTCTACAACAACTTCACCTACTTCCTCGACGATCCGGTGAACGGCGACCAGTTCCTGCAGCGGGACCGGCGCTGGATCCTCGGCGGCGAGGCGACGCACAGCCTGCCCTGGACCCTGTTCGGCCGCGCCGCCGAGACGCGCATCGGGGTGCAGGCCCGGCATGACGCGATCCGCCTCGGCCTGTTCCGCTCGGCGAGCCGCAGCCTGCTCTCGACGGTGCGGGAGGACCGGGTGGAGCAGCACAGCCTCGGCGTCTTCAGCGACACGGTGATCCGGCCGCTGGACTGGCTGCGGCTGACGGGCGGCCTCCGCGGCGACTGGGTCGGCGGCCGGGTGCGCAGCGACACGGCGGCGAATTCGGGGGAGGCCGGCGAGTGGATCGCCAGCCCCAAGCTCGGCCTGGTGCTCGGCCCCTGGTGGGCGACGGAGCTCTTCCTCAATGCCGGCACCGGCTTCCACAGCAACGACCTGCGCGGCGCCACCATCCAGGTCGATCCGAACGACCGGCTGACCCCGCTTTCCCGCGTGCCGCTGCTGGTGCGGGCGCGCGGCGCCGAGATCGGCATCGCCACGCGCGCCATCCCGGATCTCGACAGCCGCCTCGCCGTCTTCGCGCTCACCCTCGGCTCGGAGATCCTGTTCGTCGGCGATGCCGGGACCACCGAGGCGAGCCGGCCCAGCCGGCGGCTCGGCATCGAATGGACCAACCACTACCGGCCGCTGCCCTGGCTCGGCCTCGACCTCGATGTCAGCGCGACGCGGGCGCGGTTCTCGGATGGCGAGGGGGCGGGGCGGCACATCCCCGGCGCGCCCAACCTGGTCATGGCGGCCGGCGTCACGCTCGACCGGGGGCTCGGCTGGTTCGGCACGGCGAGGCTGCGCTATTTCGGCGCGCGCCCCCTCACCGAGGACGACAGCGAACGCTCCCGCGCCACCGCGCTGGTGAATGCGCGCATCGGCTACCGCTTCGCCAACGGCCTGCAGGCCTTCCTCGACGCCTACAACCTGTTCAATATCAAGGCGAGCCAGATCGACTACTTCTACGCCTCGCGCCTGCCGGGCGAGCCGCCGGAGGGCATCGCCGACCGCCACTTCCACCCGGTCGAGCCCCTGGCGGTGCGCTTCAGCCTGGTGGCCAGCCTGTAGGCCGCCGCCCCGCGCCTTGCGCCCTCCCCTTGCGCTGACTGGGGAGATGCTTGACGCGCGGTGACGCGCCGCGCGTAATAGGTCGCGGTTCGTTGCGCGAGCCAAAAGCAGAAGGGGAGGGGCTTATGTTCCGGAAGGGCATGGCAGCCATGGCTGCCATCGTTGCAGGCCTGTGCCTCGGCCATCCATCCAGGGCGCAGGACCTCAAGCTCTACGCCTTCAGCTCGGGCGCGCTGACGCTCGGCAAGGGCGCGCTGGTGAACAACGCGCCGATGGAGCCCGCCATCCAGGTGCCAGTCGGCTTCTATCTCATCCGGCATCCGAAGGGCAACGTGCTGTTCGACACCGGCAACAACGACCGGATCATCACCGACCCCGGCTATTGGGGCGCCGCCTTCACCGCGATGAAGCCGGTGAACACGCCCGACGTGGCGATCGACGCGCAGCTGAAGAAGATCGGCCTCACCCCGGACGACATCGCCTATGTCGTGCCGAGCCACCTGCATCTCGACCATGGCGGCAATGTCGGGAAATTCCCGAAATCGACCATCGTCGTGCAGAAGACGGAGATCCAGAACGCCTTCTGGCCGGAGCCGGGGACCGGCGGGCCCTACATGATCGGCGACGTCATGCCGCTGCGCTCGGCCAACACGGACAACCCGAACGCCGTCAAGATGATCCAGCTCGATGGCGATCTCGACCTCTTCGGCGACGGGACGCTCATCGTGAAGCGCTGGGTCGCGCATACGCCGGGCAGCCAGATGATGACGGTGCGGCTGAAGAACACGGGCCTCACCATCCTCACCGGCGACAACGTCTATTTCCGCGAGAACGTCGAGAAGAACGTGCCGCCCAGCATCAGCCTGGCCTATTCGCCGACCGGCTTCTTCACCGCCTTCGAGTGGATCCGGATGATGATGGCGACGCAGAACGCCAACTTCTTCACGGCGCACGACCCGGACGCCTTCAAGGCCATGAAGAAGGCCCCGGAATTCTACGACTGAGCCCATCCGGCCGACGCGCAACGGGCCGGCCCCGGGGCCGGCCCGCGCCTGAATGGCCCGCGCCTGGATGGATCGCAGGAACCCTCGCCCCATGGTCGTCGTCTCCGTCGAGGGGCTGAGCAAGGCCTATGGCCGCCATCGCGCCGTCGATGACGTGAGCTTCGAGGTCCAGGACCGGGAGGTGCTGGGCCTCCTCGGCCCGAACGGCTCCGGCAAGACCACCATCCTCCGCATCCTGACCGGCTATCTGCAGCCGAGCGCCGGCACGGTGCGCATCGACGGCATCGACGTGGTGCGGGATGGCCGGGCGGCACGGGCGCGGATCGGCTACGTGCCGGAGAACGCGCCGCTCTACGGCCATATGCGGGTGAACGAATTCCTCGACTTCATGGGCCGCCTGCACGGGCTGCCCGAGGCGGCGCTGCGCCGCGGCATGGCGGAGGCCCGGCGCCGCCTCGCGCTCGACGCGGTGGCGGAGACCCCGATCGGCCGCCTGTCGCGCGGCTACCGGCAGCGCGTCGCCATCGCCCAGGCGGTGCTGCACGGGCCGCGGCTGCTGATCCTCGACGAGCCGACCAACGGCCTCGATCCGCGCCAGGTCATCGAGCTGCGCGGCCTGCTGCGCGACATGGCGCGCGACTGCGCGGTGCTCGTCACCTCGCACATCCTGGCCGAGATGGAGCGCGTGGCCGACCGGGTGGCGATCCTGCTGGATGGCAGGCTGCTGACGGTGCAGCGGATCGGCCAGCGCCGCCAGCGCATCGGGCTGCGCCTCCGCGCGCCCGCGGCGCAGGCGGCGGCGGTGGCGCAGGCGCTCGGCGCGGTGCCGGGCCTCCTTGGCCTGGCGGCCGAGCCGGAGGCGGAGCCGGGCCTCGCCGCATGGCGGCTCGAGGCGGAGGATGCGGCGGCGGCGGGGCGCATCGCCGCCCGGCTCCACGGCCTCGGCCTCGCCAGCCTGGAGCCGCTCGATGCCCCCTCCGACCTCGAGACCCTCTTCCTGCGGCTGACCGCGAGCAAGGCGATCCATTGACGCGCTTCCTGGCCCTGGCGGAGAAGGAGACCCGCGCCCTCTTCGCCTCCCCCATCGCCTATGCGGTGATCGCCGTCTTCCTGCTGCTGAACGGCTACACCTTCGCGGTGACGCTGTTCCTGACCAAGCAGGCGACGCTCGCGCACATCTTCTTCCAGGCGGCCGTGCAGCTCATCCTGCTCGTGCCGCTGGTGACCATGCGGCAATTCGCCGAGGAGCGCCGCGGCGGCACGCTCGAGCTGCTGCTGACCGCCCCGGTGCACGAGGCGGAGATCGTGCTCGCCAAATTCGCCGCCTCGATGCTGCTGCTGCTGGCGATGATCGCCGGCACCCTGGTCTATGCGCTGATCCTCGGCCGCTTCGGCGCGCCGGATTGGGGGCCGGTCTATTCCGGCTATCTCGGGCTGCTGCTGCTGGGCGCGGCGCTGGTGGCGATCGGGCTGGCCGTCTCCGCCCTCGCCAGCAACCAGATCGTCGCGGCGGTGGTCTCGCTCGGCCTGTTCGGCCTGCTCTGGGCGATCGACAGCTGGGCCGCGGTGCTGCCCGCCCCGGCCGACAATTGGGTGCTCGGCCTGTCGCTGCTGGCGCGGTTCACCCCCTTCGCGGTCGGCGCGATGTACCTCTCCGATTTCGGCTTCTTCCTGGTGCTGGCGCTGCTGGGGCTGTTCCTCACGGTGCGCGCCCTGGTGCGGCGCTGACCATGGAGCATGACGGCCCCGATCTCGGCACGCTGCTCTGGGGCGCGGGCTGGCTCGTCGCCACGCTGGTCCTGTTCGTCGCCGCCCTCGGCCTGCCGCTGCAGCTCCGCCGCCCCCGCTGGCAGGCGCGGCTCTACGGCCTGGCCGTGCTCCTCGCCGGCCTCGGCGCCGCGGTGCTGGCCAATCTCGCCCTCACCCTGCACGACGCCCATATCGACCTGACGCGCGAGCAGGCCTACACGCCCTCGGCCGCCGCCATGCAGGCGATCGACGCGCTGCCGCAGGAGGTGTCGCTCACCTATTTCTACCGCGGCCAGGATGCCGAGGCCCGGCGGACGCGCGACCTCCTCCAGGTCATGGCCCGCCGCAACCCGCTGCTGAAGGTGACGGTGGTCGATCCCGACCGGGAGCCGAGCCTGGCCCGGCGGCAGTCCATCCAGATCTACAACGCCGCCGTCATCGAGACGGACGGCCGGCGGGTGCTGGTCCAGGGCACGGACGAGACGGAGATCGCGCTCGGCATCCAGCGCGCCCTGCGCCGGCACAGCATCACCGCCTGCTTCCTCGAAGGCCATGGCGAGCTGCCGATGGACAATTTCGAGTACCACACGCATCTCGAGGGCCTGGGCGGCCACAGCCATGGCGACGCCGCCTCGCAGGTGGTCGAGATGCCGGGGCACGGCGCCGGGCGGCTGCGCCGCGCGCTCGAGGCGCAGGGCTACGATGTCCGCCGCCTCCTGCTCGCGCTGCGGCCCGAGGTGCCGGCCGACTGCACCCTGCTGATCGATGCGAGCCCGCGCACCACCTTCCTGCCGGCCGAGAGCCTGGCGCTGCGCGCCTATCTGCGCCGCGGCGGCTCGGCCCTGCTGCTGTTCGACCTCGGCTTCGTGGTCGAGCCCGAGCTCGCCCGCCTCCTCGACGCCCTCGGCCTGCGGGCCGAACAGCAGGTGGTCGTCGATCCGCTCAGCCATTACTCGACCGATCCCGAGATGGTCGCGGTCACCGGCTACGATCCGCATCCGGTGACCCGCGCCGTGTCGCTCACCTTCTATCCCGGGATCCGCCCCTTCACGCTGCTGCCGCCGCAGGCCGGCCTCGAGGTGCGGCCGCTGCTCTCGAGCAGCCGGGACAGCTATGCGCGCCCCGTCGCGCCGGTGCCGACGCGCGTCGTCGAGGAGGCCGAGGAGGCCGGCGCGGGGCCAGGGGCGGGGCCACGGGCGGGGGCAAAGGTGGCCGACGCCACGCCGCGGGCCGGCATCCGGGTGCTGGGCGTGGCGGCCGAGGGCCGGCTCGACGGCGCGGAGCGGCCGATGCGGGCCATCGTCATCGGCGATGGCGACTTCGCCAGCAACTCCTTCCTGCCCTACATGGCGAACAGCGACCTCCTGCTCGGCGCCGCACGCTGGCTGGCGCGGGAGGAGCGGCAGGCGGCGGTCGCCGCCCGCATCCCCGTCGCGCCGCTGGTCGCGCTCACCGGGCGGCAGCTCACCTTCATCTTCGTCCTCACCGTGCTGCTCATGCCGCTGCTGGCCGTCGCGCTCGGCGGCATCGTCTGGTGGCGGCGCCGATGACCCGCCCTCGCCTGCTGGCGCCGCTGCTCGCGCTGCTCGCCCTGGCCTATCTCGGGGCCATGGTCGTCAGCGGCGCCATGCCGGTGCAGCGCCAGTTCGCCCGCTTCGAGGCCAAGGGCGTGATGGCGGCGGCGCCCGAGCAGGTGCGCCGCATCGAGCTCGGCCGCGCGGCCGGGCGCCCGCTGCGGCTGCGCCGGGACGGGGCGGGCTGGGCCATGGCGGAAGGCCGGCCGCCGGAGGCGGTGGCGGCGCGCATCGAGACGGCGCTGAAGATGATGCGGAACGCCGGGCCGGTGCGGGTGATGGAGCCGGAGGAGCTGGCCGGGCTCGACGCCGCGCCCTTCGGGCTGGATCCGCCGGCGCTCCGGCTCGCTCTCTACGACGAGGCGGGCGCGGCGCTCGTCACGGCCTCGTTCGGCGCCCGCAATCCGGAGGAGTTCCTGCAATACATGCGGCTCAAGGGCGATGCGCGGCTCTATCTCATGTCCCGCTTCGTCGGCGCCGAATGGGAGGCCGTGCTGACCGCCATGGCCGACCCGTGACCTTCCGGCCGCGCCGGGCCTGGCTGGCGCTGCTCGGCGGCCTCGCCCTGCTGCTGGCGTCCCTTTCCTGGTCCTCGGCGCATGTCGCCGGGCGCACCGGCTATGCCGATGTGAGCCTGCTCGGCAGCACCCTGCGCTATCGCCTCACCCTCGGGCCGGATGCGCTGGCGCCGCTCGGGGGCGCCTATGACAGCCTGCCCTCCCTCATCGCGCGCCATGTCGAGATCCGCGCCGACGGCACGCCCTGCGCGCCGGTGCCCGGCGGCGTCGCGCCGCCCTCCGCCGAGCGCGCCTCCCTGGTCGCGACCGTCGACTATGCCTGCCCGGCGGGCATCGAACGCCTGACGCTGCGCGACGACCTCGTCGACCGGCTGGGCCCGGATTTCCACACCCTGGCGCGGATCGCGCTGCCGGACGCGGTCCGGCAATTCGTCTTCGAGCCGGATCGGCGCGTGGTCGAGATCGCCCTCGGCACGGCCGAAGCGGATCCCGCGCCCCCGATGGAGACGAGCGCGGCGGCCTTCTTCCGGCTCGGCATCGAGCACATCCTGACCGGCTTCGACCACCTGCTGTTCCTCGGCGCGCTGCTGCTGCGCGGCGGCGGCCTCGGCAGCATCCTCGGCATCGTCACCGCCTTCACGCTGGCGCACAGCCTCACCCTCGCCCTCGCGGTGCTGCGCATCGTCTCGGTGCCGCCGGAGATCGTCGAGCCGCTGATCGCGCTCTCGATCGTCTATGTCGCCGCCGAGAACCTGCTGCTGGCCCGGCCGTCCCGGCGGCGCTGGATCGAGGGCTTCGCCTTCGGCCTGGTGCATGGGCTGGGCTTCGCCGGCGCGCTGCTGGAGCTGGAGCTGCCGCGGGAGATGCTGGTCTGGTCCCTGCTGGCCTTCAACCTCGGCGTCGAGGCCGGGCAGCTCGCCGCCGTCGCCCTGCTGCTGCCGGTCCTGGCCTGGCTGCAGCGGGCCGGGCGCGGTCGCCGCGCCACCACCGTCCTGGCCGCGACGGTCCTGACGGCAGGCCTCGCCCTGCTGGCCGACCGGATCCTCCTCGCCCTCGGCTGACCGCGCCCGCCGTAACGAGCGGCATTGCGCCTCGACGCCGACGGGGCGACGGCGCTACCGTGCCGACGCGGCATGGAGCATGCTGCGTTCACATGCGTTCACGCAGCATGCTCCAGCGTGTGGTTTTGCGAGCATCTTCACGCGTTCGGATGCGTCCATCCGAACGCGATCTGCTCCGGTCGCTCAAGGTGCGGGTGAAGGATGAGCGTCATGCTCAACCAGGATGCCGGGGCCGTGATGGCGGCGGATGGCAGGCCGGATGCGCCGGGCCAGGTCGTCGCGGTCCGCGGCGCGGTGCTCGACATCCGTTTCGGCGCCGGGGCCCTGCCCGCCATCGACGATGCGCTGCGGATCGCCCGGCCGGAGGCCGGGGACATCCTGCTCGAGGTGCAGTCCCATCTCGGCCCGGATACGGTGCGCGCCATCGCGCTGGACGCGACGGAGGGGCTGCAGCGCGGCACGCCGGTGCAGCCGCTGGGCGGCCCCCTCCTGGTCCCGGTCGGCGAGGCGGTGCTCGGGCGCCTGCTCGATGTCGCGGGCCGGATGCGCGACCGCGGCCGGGCGCTGCCGGCGGAGACGCCGCGCTGGCCGATCCATCGCCCGCCGCCGCCCCTGGCCCGGCAGAGCGCCTCGGTCCGCATGTTCGAGACCGGCATCAAGATGATCGACCTGCTGGTCCCGCTCGGCCAGGGCGGCAAGGCGGCGATGTTCGGCGGCGCCGGCGTCGGCAAGACCGTGCTGGTGATGGAGCTCATCCGCGCCATGGCGGAGCGGTACCAGGGCATCTCCGTCTTCGCCGGCATCGGCGAGCGCTCGCGCGAGGGCCATGAGCTGCTGGACGACATGCGGGGCTCCGGCGTGCTCGACCGCACCGTGCTGGTCTACGGCCAGATGAACGAGCCGCCGGGCGCGCGCTGGCGCGTCGGCCTCACCGCGCTCACCGTGGCCGAGTACTTCCGCGACGCCGAGCGGCGCAACGTGCTGCTGCTGATGGACAACGTCTTCCGCTTCGTCCAGGCCGGCAGCGAGGTGTCCGGCCTGCTCGGGCGGCCGCCCTCCCGCGTCGGCTACCAGCCGACCCTGGCGACCGAGGTGGCGGCGCTGCAGGAGCGGATCGCCTCCGTCGAGGGCGCGGCGATCACCGCCATCCAGGCGGTCTATGTCCCGGCCGACGACTTCACCGACCCGGCGGTGACGGCCATCTCCACGCATGTGGACAGCATGATCTCGCTCTCGCGCGCCATGGCCGCCGAGGGGATGTATCCGGCGATCGACCCGCTGGCCTCGGCCTCGGTGCTGCTCGATCCCGAGGTGGTGGGGGCGGAGCACGAGGCGCTCGCCGGCCGGGCCCGCCAGGTCCTCGCCCGCTACCGCGAATTGCAGGACGTCATCGCCCTGCTCGGCGTCGAGGAGCTGGGCAGCGCCGACCGCCAGGCGGTCAACCGCGCCCGGCGGCTGCAGCGCTTCCTCACCCAGCCCTTCGGCGTGACGGAGGCCTTCACCGGCACGCCGGGCCGCTCGGTGCCGCTCGCCGAGACCCTGGCCGGCTGCCGCGCGATCCTGGAGGGCGAGACGGATGACTGGGCGGAAAGCTCCCTCTACATGATCGGCACGATCGACGAGGCGCGGGAGAAGGAGAAGGCCCGCCAGGCGAAGGCGGCGGCGTGAGGCTGCTCCTCACCGATCCGGTGCGGGTGATCGCGGATCACGGCGACGTCGTCGCGCTGCGCGCCGAGGATGCCAGCGGCGCCTTCGGCATCCTGCCCGGGCATGCCGACCTGCTGACGCTGCTCGCCGTCTCCGTCCTGTCCTGGCGGCGCGCCGATGGCCGGCCGGGCTACTGCGCCGTGCGCGGCGGCATCATGACGGTGCGTGGCGGCCGCGAGATCGCCATCGCCACGCGCGAGGGCCGGCTCGGCGACAGCGTCGAGGCGCTGGAGCGGACGGTGCTCGCCGACTTCCTCGCCGCCGCCGATGCCGAGCGGACCGAGCGCGTCGCCGAGGCGCAGCGGCATCTGCGGGTGATCCGGCAGGTGGTGCGCATCCTGCACGCCGGCCATGACAGCCTGGGCCTGTCCTCGTGACGGAAACCGAGGAGGCGGAGAAGGACCCGCTGTTCCGCTCCACCCGGCTGCGCGCGGCGCGCGAGCGGCAGGCGCGCCGGGAGGGGCCGCCGAGCGTGGCGCGCTACCTGGCGCAGATCGGCACGCTCGGCTGGATGATCGTCGTGCCGGCGCTGCTCGCCCTGTTCCTCGGGCGCTGGATCGACCGCAGCCTCGGGACCGGCATCTTCTGGAGCGCGCCGCTGTTGATGCTGGGCGTCGGGCTCGGCTGCTGGTCCGGCTGGCGATGGATGCAGAAGCCATGAGCACCCTGCTGCACCTCCTCTGGGTCCTGCCCGGCCTGCTGCTCGGCCTGCTGCATTTCCGCGGCCTGGAGCGGAACGCCGCGCTCTACGCCGCCGGCCGCACGGGCCGGGGCCTGGCGCTGCAAGCGCTGCGCCTGGCGGCGACGGCGGGCGGCCTCGTCCTGGCGGCGCTGCAGGGCGCCTGGCCGCTGCTGGCGGTCGCAGCCGGGTGGCTGCTGGCCCGCTGCCTCCTCGTGCGGCCGCCGCCCCTGGCGGCCGGGGAATAGCCGCCATGCAGTCGCCGCTCGAGACCCATCCGGCCTTCCATCTCGGCCCGCTGCCGCTCTCGGCGCCGGTCCTCGTCACCTGGGGCCTCATGCTGGCCCTGGCCGGCGGCAGCTGGCTGCTGACGCGCCGGCTGGCGCTGCGGCCGGGCAGGGCCCAGGCCGCCCTCGAGCTCGTGGTCGAGACCATCGACCAGCAGATCCGCGAGACGATGCGCGTCCCCGCCGAGCCCTATCTCGCGCTGATCGGCACCTTCTTCCTCTTCGTCCTGACTGCCAACTGGTCCTCCCTGGTGCCGGGGATCGAGCCGCCCACCGCCAGCATCGAGACCGACGCGGCGCTCGCCCTCATCGTCTTCGTGGCGGTCATCGTCCATGGCGTGCGCGTGCGCGGGTGGCGCGGCTACCTGCGGAATTTTCTCTATCCCAACATCCTCATGGCGCCGCTCAACATCCTCGAGACTCTCACCCGCAGCTTCGCCCTGATGGTGCGGCTCTTCGGCAACGTGATGAGCGGCGTCTTCGTCATCGGCATCGTGTTGTCCCTCGTCGGCTTCCTGGTGCCGGTCCCCCTGATGGCGCTGGAGCTGCTGACCGGCGCCGTGCAGGCCTACATCTTCAGCGTGCTGGCCATGGTCTTCATCGGCGGTGCCGTCGAGGGGGAGCCGGGCGAGGCACGGGAGAGGAACGACAGATGAACCTGATCGAGGTCGCAAGCATCCTCGGGGCCGCCTTCGCCGTGGCGATCGGCGCCATCGGCCCGGCGCTTGGCCAGGGGCGCTCGATCGCGGCGGCCATGGATGCCATCGCGCGGCAGCCGGAAGCGGCCAATGTCGTCTCGCGCACCCTCTTCGTCGGCCTCGCCATGATCGAGACCTGCGCGATCTACTGCCTGGTCATCGCCCTGCTGCTGCTCTTCGCCAACCCCTTCCGGGGCTAGCCGATGCATATCGACTGGTGGACCCTGGGCCTCCAGGCCATCAATGTCCTCGTGCTGGTCTGGCTACTGCGGCACTTCCTCTTCCAGCCCATCAAGGCGGTGATCGAGGCGCGGCGCGCCGCCGCCGCCGGCCTGCTGCAGGAGGCGGAGACGGCGCGTGCCGCGGCGCAGGCGGAGCTGGCCTCCGTCGAGGCCAGGCGGCGGGACTTCCAGCGGGAGGGCGACGCCATCCTCACCGCGGCGCATGCCCAGGCGGCCGCGGAGCGCAAGGCGATGCTCGACCAGGCGCGCGGCGAAGCCGGGCGCATCCTGGCCGAGGCGCATGCCGTGCTCGACCGGGACCGCGCGGCGCAGCGCAAGACGCTCGAGGCCGAGGCGGGCGAGCTTGCCGTCGCGATGGCCCGCCGCCTGCTCGACCTGCTGCCGCCGCGGCAGGTCACGCTGGCCCTGCTCGACGGCCTGGCGACGGAGATCGACCAGTTGCAGGAGGCCGCGAGGCGGGACCTCGCCACCGCCGACGCCATCGTCATCGCCACCGCGACGCCGCTGGCGCCGGAGATCCAGGCGCAATGGCGGGACCACGTGGCGCAGCGGCTCGGCGCCGGGCCGCGCCTCGAATTCCGGCACGAGCCGGCCCTGATCGCCGGCGTCGAGCTGCGCGGGCCGCACACCCTGCTGCGCCGCAACTGGCGCGCCGACCTGGAACGGCTGGCACGCGCCCTCCCCCTCGCCCCGCAGGTCCGCGATGTCCAGCAGCTGGCTTGAGGAGACGCGCCGCCGCGTCGAGGCCGCCGACCTGACCCCCGAACGGGAGGAGATCGGGCGGGTGGAGCGGGTCGGGGACGGCATCGCCCTGGTCTCCGGCCTGCCTCGGGCCCGGCTCTCCGAGGTGCTGCGCTTCGACAAGGGGCAGCTCGGCTTCGCCCAGGTCCTGGAAGCGGACCGCATCGGCTGCGTGCTGCTGGACGACGACACCGGCATCGAGGCGGGCGACGTGGTGCACGGCACGGGAGAGGTGGTGCGCGTCCCGGTCGGGGAGGCGCTGCTCGGGCGGGTCGTCGATCCGCTCGGCCGGCCGCTGGATGGCGGCGAGGCCCCGGCCGCGACCGGGCGCGCGCCCATCGAGCGGCCGGCGCCGAGCATCATCGACCGCGCGCTGGTGACGGAGCCGGTGCAGACGGGCCTGCTGGTGGTCGATGCCCTCTTCGCGCTCGGGCGCGGGCAGCGCGAGCTGATCGTCGGCGACCGCACGACCGGCAAGACCGCGGTCGGGGTCGACACGATCATCGCCCAGCAGGCGAGCGACATGGTGTGCGTCTATGTCGCCATCGGCCAGAAATCGGCCACCGTGGCGCGGGTGATCGACGCGGTCCGCCGGCACGGCGCGCCCGAGCGGTGCCTCTTCGTCGTCGCCGGCGCGGCCGACGCGCCCGGCCTGCAATGGATCGCGCCCTTCGCCGCCTTCACCATGGCCGAGTATTTCCGCGATCGCGGCCAGCACGCCCTGATCGTCGTCGACGATCTGACCAAGCACGCCGCGACGCATCGGGAGATCGCCCTGCTGACGGGCCAGTCGCCGGGGCGCGAGGCGTTTCCCGGCGACATCTTCTATCTGCATTCCCGGCTGCTGGAGCGGGCCGGGAAGCTCTCGCCCGAGCTCGGCGGCGGCTCGCTGACCGCCCTGCCCATCGCCGAGACCGAGGCCGGCAACCTCAGCGCCTATGTCCCGACCAACCTGATCTCCATCACCGACGGCCAGATCGTGCTCGATGCCGGCCTGTTCCATGCCGGGCAGAAGCCGGCCGTCGATGTCGGCACCAGCGTGAGCCGCGTCGGCGGCAAGACCCAGGCGCCGGCGCTGCGCCAGGTCTCGGGCACGCTGCGGCTGGACTACACCCAGTTCCTCGAGCTGGAGAGCTTCACGCGCTTCGGCGGCGTGTCCGACAACCGCGTCCGGATGCAGCTCGCGCGCGGCGAGCGGATGCGCCTGCTGCTGAGCCAGCCGCGCTTCGCCGCGCTGCGCATGGTCGACGAGGTCGCGCTCGCCCTGGCATTGCGCGAGGGGTTGCTCGATGCCCTGGCGGCGCCGCAGATCGCCGCCTTCCGCCAGGCCCTGCCGGCCTGGCTCGACGCGCAGGCGCCGGCGCAGGTCGAAGCCATCGGCCGCACGCGGCAGCTCGACGCGGCCAACCGCGCGGCGCTGCTCGCCGCCCTCCGCACCCTTGCCGGGCGGCAGGCCGGGCCGGCGCCGTGACCGACCGGCTGGCGGAGATCTCGGCGCGGCTCGACACGGTCCGCCAGCTGGGCACGGTGGTCGGCGCCATGCGCGGCATGGCGGCCGCGCGCGCCCAGCAGAGCCGCAACCTGCTGCCGGCGATCCGCACCTATGCGCAGGTCGCGGCCGATGCCATGGCGCAGGCGCTCGCCCTGGTGCCGGACCGGGCCGCAGGGCCCGCCGGCGCCTCCGGCCCGCCCGGCCTCGTCGCCTTCTGCGGCGAGCAGGGATTCGCCGGCGCCTTCACCGAGCGGGTCCTGGAAAGGCTCGGGCAGCAGGCCGGCGGCGCGCTGCTGTTCCTCATCGGCACGCGCGGCGTCGCGCGCGCCGCCGAACGGGGCCTGCCCGCGGCCTGGAGCGCCCCGATGGCCTCGCATGTCGATGGCCTGCCGCGCCTGGCCCGCCGGCTCGGCGAGGCCCTCTACGCCGCCATCCGCGACCGCGGCCTGTCGCGCATCGACATCATCCTGCCGGACTGGGGCCAGGACCGCGGCCTGCAGGTCGAGACGCGCGCCCTGCTGCCGCTGGACCACCGCCGCTTCCACGGCCGCCCCGCCGCGCAGCCGCCGCTCGTCAACCTGCCGCCGAGGCAGCTCGTCGAGGGATTCGCGGAGGAATACGTCCATGCGCTGCTGCAGGAGGCGGTGGCCATCGCCTTCGCCGCGGAGAACGAGGCCCGCGTCGCGGCCATGGCATCGGCGCGCAGCAACATCGAGCGCATGCTGGCGGAGCTCGGCACCGAGGAGCGGCAGATCCGGCAGGACAGCATCACCGCCGAGGTGATCGAGCTCGCCGGCGCGGCGCGCGGCACGGCGGCGCCGCGTTAGAGCAGATCCCGTTCGCGGGGAAACCCTCGGACGGGCGAAGAGGCTCCGAAGGCGACACCAGTCTTTGCTTCAGCGGCCTGCCGGTCCGCGAGGCCCGTGGGTTGACCCACGAACCTCGCGGGCAGGAGATCATACTCGGCGCACGCCGTGCTGGCCCGCGGCCCGCAGGGCCAAGCGCCCGAGCGGGCGCCGCCGCCAGTGCGGCGAAGCCCAGGCAAAGCGGAGGGTTGCGCCCGGCATCCGAGGGCGCAGGACGGTGAAACCGTCCTGCGCTCGGCATCAGGCGGCGGTCTTCGCGGCCTTCACGGTGAAATCGACCGAACCGGTCGTACCGAGGGTCGCGACGGTGCCGTCGACCTCCTCGCCGTTCAGCGAGAGACCATCGACATGCAGGTTGCGGTCGGTGTCGCTGCTGCCGCCCCAGGCATCGTTGAGGAAGGTCACGGTGATCGTCTGGGCGTCGTCGCCGAAATCGCCCAGCAGGGTGACGGTGTCGCTGCCGGTGCCGTAGGCGGCGCCGGCGGTGAGGGTATCGCCCACCTGGATGCCGTCGACCGCGATGGTGTACTGGGCGCTGCCCTGATAGGCGTCCTGCGAGATCTTCAGCACCAGCGCGTCGCTGCCGCTGCCGAGCGTCGCCGTCACGGGCTCGGTCGTGACGATGGGCGCGGCCTCCGCCGGGGATGCGAGCGCCGCGGCCGCGAACACGTCATAGGCGGCCTTGTGCGAGCCGTCAGTATGGACGAGGCCGAAGAAGCTCTCGGTCGAGTAGCCGGACCAGCTGTCGCTGCCGCGGTCCTTGTAGGAGTAGTAGAGGATCGGGCCGGCCCAGGCGGTGTCCTTCTGGAAGTCGATCGCCTGCTGCAGCATGGTGGCCTGGTCGGCCTCGCTGACGGCGCCGCTGCCGCCATCGGTGGGCGCGCCGAACTCGGTCATCCAGATCTGCTTGTCGGCGTCGCCATTGGCCACCATCAGGTCGCGGATGCCATCCTGCATGATCTGGAAGCCGTTCCAGGACGCCGCGTCATCCGGCGTCAGCGGCCAGGAATAGGGGTGGAAGCCAACGGCGTCGAAATAGCCTTCGGCGCCGTTGGCGTACATCTGCTGCAGGAAGGAGACGGCGCTCTGCCAGCCGCTGCCCGAATCCGGGGCGGGGGAGAGGCCGCCCGAGATGACGAAGTCATTGCCATCGACCGATTTGATGGCGGTGTAGGCGGCCTTCAGGATCTGGGTATAGGCGGCGGCATCGGGCTGGCCGCCCCAGAAGCCGGAGAGGTTCTGCTCGTTCCAGATCTCCCAATAGTCGACTCGGTCGCCGAAATGCTGCGCGGCGGCCCTGGCGAAATCGCCATAGGCATCGACATTCGCGGCCACGCCGCCGCTGTCCTGCACCCAGGAGGGCAGGCCGAGCAGCTCGCCGATGACCTCGAGCCCATGCGCCGTTGCGGCGTCGACCACGCGATCGACGGTGGACCAGTCATAGTCGCCATTGGCCGTTGGCTTGACCAGGTCCCACCAGAAGTCGGTGCGCAGCCAGGTGGCGCCCGTCGCCTTGTAGTCGGCCAGTTCCGCGCTCAGCTGGTCGTCGCTCAGGGTCGACAGTTCGCCGAGCGGGGTCGCGAAGCCAAGGGAGCCGAGTGTCGTCGCCATGCAGCGCGATGCCTCCAGGAGGGGTTCGGATCATCTACTCAGAGTTGATGCTCTTTGGATGCGCGCTACTAACAGGGCTATTTTTCAACAATCAAGGGAATTTGAAAGTGAAATTTCCTCTCTTTGGTCGGTAACTCTCGGTATCACCAGTCTCGTCCTGATATCGCAATAAAATACCGGCGCGAGGATTAGGGCTCGAATCGGCGTGGTCGCCGTGATGTTCATGCGCGGCGTGCCATGTTTCAGGGCCGGTCCTGCCGCGCCTGGCCGAGAGCCCTCCATGGATTCCATTTCTATTTCAGAATTACCCGCCGCGGCGCCCTGCGCCGCATCGCGGCGCAGCAAATGCGGCGCCGCAGCGTTACATCCCAGGATGCGGAGGGCGCCTGTCGCCTGACGCCCCGCCGAGGGAAACGGAGCAGGAACGACGCCCTCCCCTCCGGTCGCCAGCGGGACAGCAAGGTCCGCGTCGCTTCACCGGCCGGTCGGCGCGGCTTCGGATGAGGAGGGAGATGCCAGCGTCCACCGTCATGTCGATCAGCGCCAAGCTGGTGCAGCTATCCGCCTTCCTCCTGGTCGTCATCGGTGCGGATGCATCCCACCTGTCGCGCCCGGTCCGCTGGCTCCTCATCACACTCGCGGTGATGGCGATGTGGCTGATGACGGTGATCGGGCGACAGGCCCATTGAGCCCCGCCCCCGGGGCACGGCCGGATGGCCTCGCGGAGGCCGCCGGCCATGGCCCCGGGCCCGGCGTCATGGACGCCGTCCCACCACCGCCGCGACGGAGACCGGCATGAGCGACACGTCCAAACTCTCGCTGCAGGGCCGGAAGGGCCTCGTCACCGGGATCGCCAACGACCAGTCGATCGCCTGGGGCTGCGCCAGGGCCTTCCGCGACCTCGGCGCCGAGCTTGCGGTCACCTACCTGAACGAGAAGGCGCGGCCGCATGTGGAGCCCCTGGCGCGCCGCCTCGCCGCGCCCCTGCTCCTGCCGCTCGATGTCCGCCAGGAGGGACAGCTCGAGGCGGTCTTCGGCCGCATCGCCGAGGCCTGGGGCCGCCTCGACTTCCTGCTGCACTCCATCGCCTTCGCGCCGAAGGAGGATCTGCACGGGCCGGTGGTGGACTGCTCGCGCGCGGGCTTCCTGACGGCGATGGACGTCTCCTGCCATTCCTTCATCCGCATGGCGAAGCTGGCCGTGCCGCTCATGCCGGATGGCGGCACCCTCGTCACCATGACCTATCTCGGCAGCACGCAGGTGGTCGAGGGCTACAACATGATGGGGCCGGTCAAGGCCGCCCTGGAATCGGCGGCCCGCTACATGGCCGCCGAGCTCGGCCCGCGGGGCATCCGCGTGCACGCGGTCTCCCCCGGCCCCCTGCGGACCCGCGCCGCCTCGGGCCTCGCGCATTTCGACGCCTTGCTCAACCGCGCCGCCGAGAAGGCGCCCGCGCGCGCCCTGGTCGATATCGAGGATGTCGGCCTGACCACGGCCTTCCTGGTCTCGGACGCGGCGCGCCGCATCACCGGCAACACCCTCTACGTCGATGGCGGCTACCACATCGTGGACTGAGCCGACGCCCACCCGCAGCGGCGGAGCCTTCGATTCCGGAGGCGACCCGCGATAGACTCGGGCCCCGATGCTCCGACTCCTCGCCGGCCGGCTCCTGCAGATCGCGGTCACGCTGCTCCTCGTCTCCGCC
Source organism: Roseicella frigidaeris (assembly GCF_003258945.1). Classification (GTDB taxonomy): domain Bacteria; phylum Pseudomonadota; class Alphaproteobacteria; order Acetobacterales; family Acetobacteraceae; genus Paracraurococcus; species Paracraurococcus frigidaeris. The sequence goes on from NZ_QLIX01000003.1 coordinate 367,392, forward strand.
CTCACCTGGCTCGTCATGGGGGCGATGCCGGGCGATCCGGTGGACCTCGCCATGCTGTCGGACCCGCATCTGACGCCGGAGGACGTGGCGCGGATGCGGGTCCTGCATGGCATGGACCAGCCCCTGGCGAATCGCTACCTGGCCTGGATCACGGCGGTCCTGCGGGGCGATTTCGGCCATTCCAGGCTGTTCGCCGTGCCCGCGGCGCAGGTGCTCTGGCCCGCCCTCGGCTCGACGCTCGTGCTCCTCGGCTGGTCCCTGGCCCTCTCCCTGTTGCTCGGCCTGGCGCTCGGCGCCCTCGGCGCGGTGCGGCCCCGGGCGGCATGGCTGGTGGATGCCATCGCCATCCTCGCCCAGTCGACGCCGACCTTCTGGCTCGGCCTCCTCCTCATCATCCTCTTCGCGGTGGAGCTGGGCTGGCTGCCGGCCGGCGGCGCGGCCGAGGCGCCGGGGCCCGGCGAGGCCTTGCGCTACCTCGTCCTGCCCGTCGCCACCCTCGCCATCGTCAACCTCGCCGCCTATGCGCGGCACGGCCAGGCGGCGCTGCAGGCCGAGCTCGGCGCCGACTATGTCCGCACCGCCCGCATGAAGGGGCTGCCGGAACGCGCCATCCTCTGGCGCCACGCCTTCCCCAACGCCGCCATCCCCATCGTGACGCTGCTCGCCCTCGATGCCGGCAGCCTCGTCTCGGGCGCCTTGGTGACGGAGACGATCTTCGCCCGCCCCGGCATGGGCAAGCTGATCTACGACGCGATCATGGGCAACGACTACAACCTCGCCCTTCTTGCCCTGCTCCTGGCGGCGCTGGTGACGATGCTGGCGACGCTCGCCGCCGACATCGCGCAGCGCCTGCTCGATCCGAGGCTGGCGCCTTGACGCGGCTCGGGCTCGGCCTGGCGCTGCTCGGCCTGCTGGCCGCCGGGGCGGCGGCGGCGCCGCTGGTGCAGGCCTGGCTCGGCCACGATCCCTTCCTGCCGGACCTGCTCGCGCGCTTCGAGCCGCCCTCCCGCGCGCATCCGCTCGGCACCGACGATCTCGGCCGCGACATCCTGCTGCGGCTGCTCCATGGCGGCCGCGTCTCCCTCGCCGTCGCCCTCGCCGTGGCGCTCGGCGCCAGCGGCCTCGGCACCGCGATCGGGCTGCTGGCCGCCTGGGCCGGGGGTTGGACGGATGCGGTGCTGATGCGCATCGCCGATGGGTTGCTGGCGCTGCCGAGCCTGCCCTTGCTCGTGGTGCTGGCCGCGGTCGATACCAGCCGCATCGGCCTGCCGCGCGGCGAGGCCCTGTCGGACATCCTGCGCATCGCCGGCATCCTCGTCGCCTTCGGCTGGGTGCCCGTGGCGAGGCTCGCCCGCGCGGCGGCCCTCGCGCAGCTCGGCCAGGACTATGTCGCGGCCGCGCGCATCGCCGGCGCCAGCGAGGCGTGGCTGCTGGTCCGGCACCTGCTGCCCAACATCGTCACGCCCATCGCCGTCGCCTCCGCCCTCTCAGTCGCCGGCGCCATCCTCGCCGAAAGCACGCTGAGCTTCCTCGGCCTCGGCATCCAGCCGCCCGCGCCGTCCTGGGGCAACATGCTGTCGGGCGCGCAGGAGATGATCTTCAGCGCGCCGCTGGCCGCGGTGTGGCCGGGCCTCGCGATCCTGCTCGCCGTCGCCGGCTGCTCGCTGGTGGCGGATGGCGTGCGGCGCCGGCCGGGATAGCGCCGCGCGGGGCGCGGGCCGATCCTGCGAGAGGCATCGCCTGGACGTGATCGGCATCCGCGGCAGGCGGCAATCGCCCATGACGTGGCAGGCGCCGGGGCAATTCAGCCATGGCGCAGGCCACCATCCGGTCTCCCGGACACGCTGGTTGCGCATCGATGGACGCGGCCCGCCGCGCCGGCGGCCACGGGCCGATGGCCGCCCGGGCCTGACGGCCGCGAAACCATGGAACGGCCCTCCGGCGCATGACCGAGTGCGGAGCATCGACGATGCCGCCTTCGGATCGCTGCCGGACGCGATGGCGCGGCCCGTCCCGCCCCCTTTGCAACGCGCCGCGGCGCCGCGGCGGACGGCGCGGGGCGGATGGCGTGGAGCGCCGGCCGCACCCGGCCTGGTGACGACGTCGATGCGATCATCCGCAATCGAAGCAGATCGCCACGCGACGGACGTTGCCCCCGCCGAAGCAACCCAAGGCATGTAACAGCTTTCCCCTTGGCGAGGACTGGCCTGCGGAGGCGATGGCGACGGACATCGTACCCATCCGGTCGGCCCGGCCTGGCGCCGGGGCCGATGCCAAGGGCGCGTCGCACGATCCGTGGCCGCGCCACAGCGCGACGGCCCGGACGCGCGGCGGGCCGGATGCGGGAAGCACGACGTCCAACGCATCGGCACCGCAGGACCCAGACACCTTGCCACGCGTATCCCGTGACCGCCGACACGGGGTGCGTTGCGTTCACCGGGGGCATTGGCGCCTGCCCCGACTGTTCAGGCTCGCGCAGCGCCATCGCCAGCGCTGCCACGCGATTGGATCGCGTTGATGTGGGATCGGAGATGATGACTCTGCCTGCGTTCCGGACGCCGCCCCCGGTGGTCCCGCCGATTGCCCCGGCCGCCATCCTGGCCAACCCGGCCCTGGTCCGGCAGCCCGGCCGGCGCCGGCGAATCCTGTTCGTGCAGCTCGGCCCCTTCTCGCACACCAACGCCGCGCTGCAGGCCCAGCTCGCCCGCCGCTTCCCCAACCACGATCTCACCGTCTTCGACGTCAAGGACGAGATCCGGCGCCGCTACGACCAGATTGCCGCGAACCTCCTCATCAGCGTCGCCACCTACGGCCCGTCGATCCTGCGCAGCCAGGCCGATCGCCACGCCTTCTTCTTCCGCACGCCCTATCTCTTCCGCAAGCTGTCCCGCATCGTCCAGGAGCGCTTCGCCGCCGAGGCCGACAGCTTCGACTTCGTCTTCCAGACCCAGGGCCTGTGCAACGCCGCCCTGCCCGGCCGGCCGCTCTTCGTCTATACGGACCACACGATCCTCAGCAACCGCGAGTACGCGGCGCAGGACGACCGCATCTTCCTCTCCGATGCCTTCCTCGCCCTCGAGCGCGACCTCTACCACCGGGCCGAGAAGATCCTGGTCAGCGTCAGCCATGTCCGCCGCACGCTGACCCGCGGCTATGGCTGCGATCCCAACCGGGTGGCCACCGTTTTCATCGGCGCCAATGTCGCGCCCACACCTGCGGCCCCGGAAGCCGGCCGGCAGGCGGGACGCATCCTCTTCGTCGGCATCGAGTGGGAGCGCAAGGGCGGCCCCACCCTCCTCACCGCCTTCGAGCGCCTCGCCGAGCGTTTCCCCGAGGCCCAGCTCACCATCGCCGGCTGCGCCCCGGCCACCACGCATCCGCGCATCCAGACGCTCGGCCGCGTGCCGCCCCAACAGTTGGCGCCGCATTTCGCCGCCGCCTCGGTCTTCTGCATGCCGAGCCTCGTCGAGCCCGCCGGCATCGCCGCCATCGAGGCCATGGCAGCCGGCCTGCCCGTCGTCGCCACCGCGGTCGGCGGCCTCGCCGAGATCGTCCAGCCCGACCAGACCGGCCTGCTCGTCCCGCCCAACGACCCGCTCGCCCTCGGCGAGGCCCTCGCCAGCCTCCTCGCCGATCCGGACCGCGCCCGCGCCATGGGCCAGGCTGGCCGCCACCGCGCCATGGACCTCTTCCATTGGGACGCCGTCGGCACGCGGCTCGCCCAGGAGATCCGGCAGAGCCTCAATGCCAGGGCCAGGGCGGGACGGGGAGACGCGGCCGACCCGGAGCAGGATTTCGCCCTCGCCGCCAGGCACGCCAAGGGCTGAGGCCGTCTGCCGGCGGCCGGGGCTGCGGCCGGCGCGCCGGTCCGAGCCCTGGCGGGATCAGCCGCCCATCGCCACCGGCGCCACGCCGAACAGGCTGCGATGCAGGTGCAGCAGCGCGGCCCAGGCGATGAGCCCGACCACCGGCGGCACCCAGCCGATCTCCCCGAACACCAGCCGGTTGCGGCCGGCGGCGATGGCGCCGAAGGGCAGGATGGAGGTGCGGGAGGCGAGCCGCGACCAGGCGGCCGGCGCCCGCCGCGCCAGCTTGGCGTCGATCGAAGGCATGCCGGCCAGCGCCGTCACCAGGAAGGCGCCGAAGAAGACGATCGCCGCCGTGTCGCCATTGCCCAGGATGTGCACCATCGCCCAGGTCGCGAAGGCCCACAGCATCGGATGGCGCGTCACCCGCTGGATGCCCCTGGGCTCGGCGTCGAGCGCCCCCTCGCCGCCGACCGCGGTCGGGTTGCGCCGCGCGACCGAGGCGACGAAGAGGATGAGGACGGGCAGCATCAGCAGCACCAGCCCCCAGCGCAGCCAGTCCGGCGCGAACCAGAGCGGCGTGGTCCCGGCCTGGCGCCAGGCGCTCACCAGCGCCAGGATGGCGAGGACCGAGACGGCCGAGAAGCCGATGCGGAACGCCGGCTCGCCGACCCGAGCGACGATGGCGCCGCGCAGCGGCGTGCCGGCGATGCCGACATGCACCCCGATCCAGAGCAGCGCCGCGAGCAGCAGCCAGGGCATGCAGCCTCCCGTCCGATAGCCGTGCCGGCGGACTGTCCTGCCGCCGGCAATCGCTGTCCAGCGCGACGCGCGGCCGGTCAGCCCGGCCGCCAGGCGCGATGATAGGGATGCCCGGCACGGATGGCCTGCACCCGGTACCATTGTTCCGCCAGCAGGCCGCGCACCAGGAAATGCGGCCAGGTGAGGGGCCCGAGCGAGAGACGGTGATCGGCCCGCGCCAGCACCGCCGCGTCCAGCCCCTCGGCGCCGCCGATGGCGAAGCAGAGCGGCCGGCCCGTCGCCTCCCAGCGTTCCGCCAGCGCCGCCAGCGCCTCGCTGCCCGGCGCCGCGCCGCCGAGATCCAGCGCCACCAGCAGCGCCGCCTCCGGCAGCGCGGCGAGCAGCGCCGTCCCTTCCCGCCGCCGCGTCTCGGCGGCGCTGCCGCGCGCCTCCGGCAGCTCGGTCACCTGGAAGGGCGGCCGCAGCCGGGCATTGTAATGCGCGAAGAGCGCCGCCTCCGGCCCGGGCTTCAGCCGGCCGATGGCCAGCAGGCGCGGCGGCTTCAGGGCAGCCTCACCGGGCGTCGGGCCGCGGCGGCGGGCTAGCCGCCCGCCGCATCCCCGCCGGCGGCATCCTGGCCGGCCGGCTCGCCGGCGCCCTCGGGTGCCGGGCTCTCCGGCCCCCACATGCGCTCCAGCGCATAGGTCGCCCGCGCCTCCGGCCGGAAGAGGTGGATCACCAGGTCGCCGGCATCGATCAGCACCCAGTCCGGCGAGGCCTGGATGTCGCTCCGGCGCAGCTTGAGGCCGGCCTTCTCCAGCGCTTCCTCGACATGCACCGCCATGGCCTGCAGCTGCCGCTCGACCAGGCCGGTGGCGATGATCATGCAGTCGGTGAAGTCGGACCGGCCGGTGACGTCGAGAACCTTGATGTCCTCGGCCTTGTCGTCCTCGAGGCTGGTGTGCGCGGCGGCGATCAGCTGCTGCAGCCGGTCGGGCGAGACCTTCGGCTTGCGCGACCGCTTCGGCACGGCATCCGGCCCGGCGGCGATCTGCCGCTTGCGCAGCGCCGCGCCGGCCTTCGGGCCCGCGGGGGCGCGCGCCGGCGCGGGCGCCGCGACGCGCGGCCGGGCGGCGCGCTTCGGCGCGGCCGCCGCCTCGCCCTTGGCGGCCGGCCGGGCCGGGCCGGGCTTCGCGCCCTTCCGCGCGGCGCCGGTGGCTGGCCGGGGCCGGCTTGCTTTCTCGCCCCCGCCGGGGGCCTTCGGGCTGCGCGCGATATGCGCCTCCTGTTCGGTTCCTGGCCGCGTCCCGGCCGCAGTCTACAGCGCGGGGCGGCCCGGTGGGGAGCCTGCATCCCGAAGCATGGTCGGTTCGGGCGATCCCGCGGGGCGGGCTCCGCCCCGGGGATCCGTGCCCCCTTGCCCCGGCGACCCACCCGCTGGCAAGCCCGCGGCGCGCGCCGCGCGGATGGCGGTGGCGCTCGCCGCATGCTCCCGCGCCGGCAGCAGGCACCAGGGCGCGTGGGGCGGGGCCGGCCCGGCCAGCAGGGCCGCCGGCCGCCGGCGGTGCCGCGCCAGCGCCTGCGCCGCCGCGCCCCGCAGCGCCCGCCGCGTCTCGCCCGGCCGCGGCAGCACCGCGATCGGCGTCGCCCGCGCCATGCGCCGCCAGTGCTTCCAGCGCGGCAGCTGGCCGAGGATGTCCGCCCCGGCCACCAGGACGAAGCGAGCCCGCGGGAAGCGCCGGCGCAGCAAGGTCAGCGTGTCCATGGTGTAGCGGGTGCCGAGTTGCGCCTCGAGATCGGTGGCGATGATCCGCCGGCCATCGGCGACGCGGCGCGCGCTCGCCAGCCGTTCGGCGAAGGGGGCCATGCCCTGCCGCGGCTTCAGCGGGTTGCCGGGCGAGACCAGCAGCCAGACCTGGTCCAGGCGAAGCCGGCGCAGCACCCTCTCGGCCACGTGCCGGTGCCCCGCATGCGCCGGGTTGAAGCTGCCGCCGAGAAGGCCGATGCGGCTCCGCCGGTTGTCGCCCCAGCGCCCCGGCCCGGCCGTCACCGCGGCCGCCGGCGGGCGGGGGGCGGTCCCGCGGCCGGCCCGGATGGCGTATGGCCGGGCGCCGGCGACGGGGCGCGGCCGGGAGGACGGGACGGCAAGGGCGCATCTCCCAGGCGAATCATTGCCGGAACGCTAGAGCGTGATCGCCTGGGGTGGAATCACCGAAGGCGTGAATCACGCGACCGAGCAAGGCGCTGGACCATGGCCCGCGAACCGGCGTGAGCGGACCATGGTCTAGAGCAGATCCTCCTTGGGTGGAATCCCGCGAATGAGTGAAGATGCTCTGAAAACAGCGGCCTAGCGCATGGTCGGGGCCCCGGGCGGGCCCTCAGGGCCGCGTCTGGCCGGTCCCCAGCACCAGGTAGCGATAGGTGCAGAGCTGCTCCAGCCCGACCGGCCCGCGGGCATGCAGCCGCCCCGTGGCGATGCCGATCTCGGCGCCGAAGCCGAACTCGCCGCCGTCGCAGAACTGGGTCGAGGCGTTCCACATCCCGACGGCCGAGGACAGGCCGGCGAGGAATTCCTCGGCCGCCGCCGCATCCTCGGTGACGATCGCCTCGGTGTGCTCCGAGCCATGGCGGCGGATGTGCTCGAGCGCCGCCGGCACGCCATCGACCACCGCGATGGAGAGCCGGGCATCCAGCCATTCGGTGGAGAAATCCGCCGCCGCCGCCGCGGGCAGCTCCGGGCAGATGGCCCGGGCCCGGTCATCGGCACGGAAGTCGCAGCCGAGCGCCCGCAGATCGGCGACCAGCACCGGCAGCAGGGCCGGGGCGACGGCCGCGTCGATCAGCAGCGTCTCGGTGGCGCCGCAGATGCCGGTGCGGCGCATCTTGGCATTGGCGAGGAGGCGGCGCGCCATGGCGGGGTCGGCCGCCGCGTGGACATAGGTGTGGCAGAGCCCCTCGGCATGGGCGAGGACCGGCACCCGCGCCTCCTCCATCACCCGCGTCACCAGCCCCTTGCCGCCGCGCGGGATGATGAGGTCGAGCAGCCCGGCGCCGCGCAGCATGGCGCCGACGAAGGCGCGGTCGGCGGTGGGGGCGACCTGCACCGCCGCCTCCGGCAGCCCGGCGGCGCGCAGCCCCTCGGCGAGGCAGGCATGGATGGCGGCGGCGCTGCGCAGGCTCTCGCTGCCGCCGCGCAGGATCACCGCATTGCCGGATTTCAGGCAGAGGGCCGCGGCATCGGCGGTGACGTTCGGCCGGCTCTCGAAGATCATGCCGATGACGCCGATGGGCTGGGCGACGCGGCGAATGCGCAGCCCGTTCGGCCGGCTCCATTCCGCCAGCGTCCGGCCGACCGGGTCGGGCAGCTCCGCCACCTCCTCCAGGCCGCGCGCCATCGCCTCGACCCGCGCGGGGGTGAGGGTCAGCCGGTCGCGATAGGCCGCGGAGAGGCCGGGGGCGCCAGCCAGGTCCTCGGCATTGGCGGCGAGGATCGCCCCCATCCGGGCGCGGAGCGCGGCGGCGGCGGCCCGCAGCGCGGCATCCTTCGCCGGTCGCGGCGCGCGCCCGAGCTGCTCCGCCGCGGCGCGGGCGGCGCGGGCGGCGGACTCGAACAGGCGGGCGATCTCGTCGGCGATGGCGTTCATGATACGGCTCCTGCCGCCTCCATAGACCAGATCGGCCGGGGGCGGGAGCACCCGGGGCGCGGGCCCGCGCCGCCCGGCCCGCCGCTGCCCAGCCCGCCGCTGCCGCCCCGGCCGGCGCCGGCGGCATGCCTGCCCTGCCGGGGCCACCCTTGCCGCGCCCCCGGCCGGCGGCGATGATCGCGGCGGGAAACGCCTGAAGGCCGATGCAGCAGCACCTCGATGGCGCCATGCGGCGCAACCTCTTCCTCCTCGCCTGCTGCCAGGCGATCGGCCAGTCCGGCAACACCATGATGTTCGCGGCGACCGCGATCTCGGTCGTCACCTTCTTCCCGGAGCGCGACCTCGCCACCCTGCCGGTGACGATGCAGCATCTCGGCGTCATGCTCTCGGTCTTCCCGGCCGGGCTGCTGATGCAGCGGATGGGGCGGCGCTTCGGCTTCCGGCTCGGCTCGCTGCTCGGCATGACCGGCGCGGCGACGGTCGGCCTCGGCCTCTACCATGCCAGCCTCGTCACCATGTGCATCGGCGGGCTGATCCTCGGCTATGCGGTGGCCAGCCTGCAGATGTACCGCTTCGCGGCGGTGGAGCTGGTGCCGTCGGATTGGCGGGCGCGGGCCATCTCCTGGGTCACCGCCGGCGGCGTGATCTCCGCCTTCCTCGGGCCGAGCCTGGTCAAGCTCACCTACCACCAGCTGGCGCCGCTCTATCTCGGCACCTATGCGGCCATGGTCGGGGTCCATCTCGCCGTCTTCACCATCATGTCCTTCATCCGCTTCCCGCCGATGCAGGCGCCGGGCGTCGCCGCGCCGGGGCAGGCGAGGGAGGCGGCCGACCCGCTGCCGCCGCGGCCGCTGCGCGAGATCGCGGCGCAGCCGCGCTTCATCGTCGCCGTCCTCTCGGCGATGACCGCCTTCGGCCTGATGTCCTTCCTGATGAGCGCCTCGCCCATCGCCATCGTCGCCTGCGGCCTGCCGCATACCGAGGCGCATCTGGTCATCATGCTGCATGTGCTGGGCATGTTCGTGCCGGCCTTCTTCACCGGCACGCTGATCAACCGCTTCGGCACCCTGCCGGTCATGGCGGCCGGCATCGCCATCCTGCTGCTCGGCATCGCCACCGGCATCGGCGGCGTCACGGAGTGGAATTTCCGCATCGCCCTGATGTTGAACGGCGTCGGCTGGAATTTCCTCTTCGTCGGCGCGACCACCATGGTGACCACCTGCTACCGCCCGAGCGAGCGCGGCAAGACCCAGGCGTTGAACGACTTCCTGGTCTTCGGCACCACGGCGAGCGCGAGCTTCCTCGCCGGCTTCCTGCACGAGCATCTCGGCTGGGCGCCGCTGAACTGGTACTCGATCGTCCTGCTGATGGTCGCGGTCTGCGCCCTGGGCTGGCTGCGGCTGCAGCAGCCGCTGGCCGCGCAGCGCCCGGCATGAGCGAGGCGGCGGCGACGCCCTATGCGCGGATCGGCGGCGAGGCGGGGCTGCGCCGCTTCACCCGCCGCTTCTACGCCCTGATGGACAGCCTGCCGGAGGCGGCCGCCTGCCGCGCCCTCCATCCGGAGAGCCTGGCCGGCGCCGAGCAGAAGCTGTTCGAGTACCTCTCCGGCTGGCTCGGCGGGCCGCCGCTCTTCACCGACAAATACGGCCCGCCGATGCTGCGCCGGCGCCACCTGCACGCGCCTATCGCCGGGGCGGAGATCGAGGGCTGGCTCGCCTGCTTCCGCCGCGCCTGGGCGGAGGAGGTGGCGGACCCCACGCTCGGCCCGCTGGTGCTGCCGCAGGTCGAGGGGCTGGCCCGGCACATGCGCAACCGCGCGGAGGCGGCGTGACCCCGCCCCCACCCTCACCCGGCGGCCCAGGCCGCCGCGCCCTGCTGGCGCTGGCCGGCCTCGCTTCGGGCCTGCCCGCCCTCGCCTTGCCCAGCCTGGCCCTGCCCACCCTGGCCCGGCCCGCCGCAGCGCAGCCGGGCGCGGCCCAGCCCGCCTGGCCGGCCCGGCCGATCCGGATCGTGGTGCCCTTCCCGCCCGGCCAGGCCACCGACATCATGGCCCGGCTGCTGGCGGAGCGGCTGGGCGAGCGGCTCGGCCAAGGGGCCGGGCAGGGTCTTGTCGTCGAGAATCGCGGCGGCGGCGCCAGCATCCCGGGCATGGAGGCGATCGCGCATGCCCCGGCGGATGGCTACACGCTCGGCATGGCCTCCTCCGGCCCGCTGGCGATCAACCCGGCCGTCATGGACACGCTGCCCTATGACGTGGCGCGGGACTTCACGCCGATCGCGCTCGTCTTCACCACGCCGCTGGTCGCCGTCGCGCATCCGCGGCTCGGCATCGCCGGCCTGCCGGCGTTGATCGCCCGGGCGAAGACGGCGCCGGGCAGCATCGACTACGCCTCCGGCGGGCCGGGCAGCAGCCTGCACCTCGCCGCCGAGGCCTTCGCCCAGCGCGCCGGCATCCGGCTGACGCATATCCCCTATCGCGGCTCCGGCCCGGCCATGGCCGATCTCATCGCCGGCAACGTGACGCTGATGTTCGACAGCCTCGCCGCCGCCCTGCCGCATATCCGGGCCGGGCGGGTGCGCGCGCTCGGCGTCACCGCGCCGCAGCGCATGCCGCAGGCGCCCGAGATCCCGACCATCGCCGAGGCGGCCGAGCTGCCCGGCTTCTCGGCCAATGGCTGGGCCGGGCTGATCGCGCCCGCCGGCCTGCCGGCGCCGATCGCCGGCCGCCTCGCCGAGGCGGTGCTGGCGCTGGTCCGCGACCGGGCCTTCGCGGCGCGGGTCGAGGAGCTGGGCGCCGTGGCGGCGCCGCTGCCGCCGGACGAGTTCGCCCGCTTCATCGCCGAGGAGGTGACGCGCTGGCGCGCCGTGGCGCAGGCGGCGAATGTGAAGCTGGACTGAGGCCTGCCGCATGCCGGGCGCTCGACGTTCTGGCCCGCGGCCCGCAAGGCCGGGCGCCCGAACGGGCGCCGCGGCTCATGCCGCGCAGCCAGGCGAACCGGAGGTTTGCGCCTGGCGCCCAGACCATGATCCGTTCACTCGGGTTCACGGACCATGGTCTGGGCCGTTGTTTGATCGCGTGATTCACGCTCTAAGGCGCAGGGTGGTGCAACCGGCCTGCGCTCGGTCTCAGGCGATGGGCAGGGCGCTGGAGCGCTTCACCTGCCCCAGCGCGAAGCTCGATTCGATGGAGGCGACGCTGTCGAGGCGCGTCAGCTTGTCCTTGAGGAAGCGCTCATAGGCCTCGATGTCGCGCACGACGATGCGCAGCAGGTAGTCCCGCTGCCCGGTCATCAGGTAGCAATCCACCACCTCCGGCCAGCGGGCGACGCTGGCCTCGAAGCGGTCGAGCGCATCCTCCCGCTGCCGCTCCAGCTTCACCGAGGCGAAGACGCTCACCGGCAGCCCGACCCGCGCCTGGTCGATGACCGCGGCATAGCCGGTGATGATGCCGGCCGCCTCCAGCGCCCGGACGCGCCGCAGGCAGGGCGAGGGCGAGAGGCCGCAGCGCGCGGCGAGCTCCTGGATGGCCAGCCGCCCCTCCACCTGCAGGATGGCGATGATCCGCCGATCCGTCTCGTCCAGCGCCTTCTCGGCCATGACCCACCCGAATCCCCATCTATTTTGGCAGAATCTGCCACCGGGACGCTTCGGGACAATGCAATCCGACGAGAAACGCCCCAGATCGCGGCCTAGGATGCCCGCGAAGAAACAGGCAGGAACGTCATGGCCCTCGACCGGCTGCGCGCCCTCACGGCGCTCGAGAAGAAGACCCTCTGGCTGGCGACCTGGATGATCCACAACGCCAACCACCTGCGGCCGAGCAGCGACGGGCTGAAGGTCGGCGGCCACCAGGCCTCCTCTGCCTCCATGGCGACGATCATGACCGCGCTCTACTTCGCGGCGCTGCGGCCGGAGGACCGGGTGGCGGTGAAGCCGCATGCCTCGCCGGTCTTCCACGCCATCAACTACCTGCTCGGCCGGCAGAGCCGGGAGCAGATGGAGGCCTTCCGCGGCTTCGGCGGCGCGCAATCCTACCCCTCCCGCACCAAGGACGGCGTCGAGGTGGATTTCTCCACCGGCTCGGTCGGGCTCGGCGTGGCGCAGACCCTCTTCTCCGCCCTGGTGCAGGACTATGTGCGCGCCAAGGGCTGGGGCGGCGACCGGCCGGTGGGGAAGATGGTCGCCCTCATCGGCGATGCCGAGATGGACGAGGGCAACATCTTCGAGGCGCTGACCGAGGGCTGGAAGCACGGGCTGCGCAATTGCTGGTGGGTGGTGGACTACAACCGCCAGAGCCTCGATGCCGTGGTGCGCGAGGGGCTGTGGTCGCGGCTGGAGGCCACCTTCCGCAATTTCGGCTGGGACGTCGTGGTGCTGCGGCATGGTCGGCTGCAGCAGGCGGCCTTCGCCGAGCCGGGCGGCGAGCGGCTGCGGGACTGGATCGAGGCCTGCCCGAACCAGCTCTATTCGGCGCTGACCTTCCAGGGCGGCGCCGCTTGGCGGAAGCGGCTGCAGGACGAGCTCGGCGACCAGGGCGAGGTCTCGGCGCTGATCGCCCGCCGTTCCGACGCGGAGCTGGCGGCGCTGATGGGCAATCTCGGCGGCCACGACCTGGCGACCATGCTGGAGGCCTTCGAGGCGGCCCGGGCGCATGACCGGCCGGTCTGCTTCATCGCCTACACCATCAAGGGCTTCGGCCTGCCGCTGGCCGGGCACAAGGACAACCATGCCGGGCTGATGACCCCGGCGCAGCTCGAGGTGCTGCGCGGCGCCATGCAGGTGCGGGAGGGGCATGAATGGGAGCCCTTCGAGGGGCTCGACCTGCCCGCGGCCGAGCTGCGCGCCTTCCTCGACGCCGTGCCCTTCGCCCAGGGCGGGCCGCGCCGCCTCTCCGCCCCCGCCCTGCCGGTGCCGGAGGCGCTGCCGGTGCCCGCCCAGCCCGTCGCCTCCACGCAGCAGGGCTTCGGGCTGCTGATGCACGAGCTGGCGAAGTCCGACACCGCGCTGGCCCGGCGCATCGTCACCACCAGCCCCGACGTCACCGTCTCCACCAATCTCGGCGCCTGGGTGAACCGCCGCGGCCTCTTCGCCCGCGAGGAGATGGCGGACCTGTTCCGGCGCGAGCGCATCCCCTCGACCTTCAATTGGAGCTTCTCGCCCGACGGGCAGCACATGGAGCTCGGCATCGCCGAGATGAACCTCTTCCTCATGCTCTCGGCGCTCGGCCTCGCCCACAGCATCGAGGGCGAGCGGCTGATCCCGATCGGCACGCTCTACGACCCCTTCATCGAGCGCGGCCTCGATGCGCTGAACTATGCCTGCTACCAGGATGCCCGCTTCATCCTGGTCGCCACCCCCTCCGGCGTCACCCTGGCGCCCGAGGGCGGGGCGCATCAGTCGATCAAGACGCCGCTGATCGGCCTCTCCCAGGACGGGCTGGCGAGCTTCGAGCCGGCCTTCCTCGACGAGCTGGCGGTGGTGCTGCGCTTCGCCCTCGCGCATGTGCAGCGGGAGGAGGAGGCGCCGGCGGACTCGCTGCTGCAGGACGAGGCCGGCGGCTCGGTCTATCTGCGGCTCTCGACGCGCGCGCTCGAGCAGCCGCGGCGAGAGATGACGCCCGCCCTCGCCGCCGACATCCTGCAGGGCGCCTATTGGCTGCGGCCGCCCGGGCCGAATGCCCAGATCGTCATCGCCTGCAGCGGCGCGGTGACGCCGGAGGCGATCCAGGCGGTGGGGCTGCTGGCCGAGGACCGGCGCGATGTCGGGCTGCTGGCCGTCACCTCGGCCGACCGGCTGCATGCCGGCTGGCTGGCGGCGCAGCGGCTGCGCGAGGCCGGGCAGCATGACGCCGTCTCGCATGTCGAGCGCCTGCTGGCGCCGCTGCCCAACCATTGCGCCCTGGTCACCGTGCTGGACGGCCACCCGGCCACGCTGAGCTGGCTCGGCTCGGTGCAGGGCCACCGGCAGCGGGCGCTCGGCGTGGAACGCTTCGGCCAGACCGGCACGATCCAGGACCTCTACGGCAAGCACGGGCTGGACGTGCGCGCCATCGTCGCCGCCGCGGCGGCGGTGGCGCCGGGCCGGCCGGTGCGGCATCTGCGCCGGGTGTCCTGAGGGCGGGGCGGCGGCCGGCGCCGCCGCCTCACCAGTAGCCCAGCAGCTTCCACCACAGCCCGCCGAGCAGGGCGTAGAGCAGCAGCTCGCCGACGCACATCAGGAAGCCGACGCGCCACCAGGCGCCGAGCATGACATAGCCGCTGCCGAAGATGATCGGCGAGGTGCCCGTGGCGTAATGGGTCAGCGTCATCATGATGGTCGAGCCGGCGACCATCATGAGCAGGAACAGCCCGTGATAGCCGGGCGGCACGATCTGCACGCCGACGGTGAGGAAGGCGAGCATCATGGCGCTGATATGCGCGGTGGTGCTGGCGAAGAAGTAGTGCGAGAAGACGAAGAGCAGCACCAGCAGCGCCGCGGCCGCCTGCCAGCCGAGGCCGGCGGCGAGGATGCCGTCCCTGAGGCCGTTGGAGAACCAGGCGATCACGCCGGTCTTGTTGAGCTGCTCGGCCATCATCACCAGCGCGCCGAACCAGATCAGCGTGTCCCAGGCGCTCTTCTCCGACAGCACGTCGTCCCAGTCGATCGTGCCGGTGATGATGAGGGCGAAGAGGCCGACGAAGGCCACCGCCGTCGGGTCGAGGGTGAGGGCCGGCCCGAACAGCAGCGCCGGCAGGTTGGCCCAGAGCACCAGCAGCAACAGGAAGGTGCCGATCATCACCTTCTCGCTGGCGGTGACCGGCCCCATGCGCCGCAGCTCCGCCGTGGCGTACTCGACGGCATGCGGGGTGACGCGCATCTCGGGCGGCGATAGCCGGGCGATCGCCAGCGGCATCAGCACGAGGCAGGCGAGGCCCGGCACCAGCATGCACAGCGCCCAGGTGGTCCAGGTCAGGTGGAAGGTCTGGTTGGTCACCCTCGCAACGTAGTCGACCACCAGGGGATTGGGGGCGGTGGCGGTGACGAACATGCCGGAGGTGATGGTGTTGGCATGCATGTTCACCAGCGCCAGGTAGGTGCCGATCTTGCGCTCGGTGCCCTTGGCCGGATCGGAGTCGAAGGCCGTGGCGATCGAGCGCATGATCGGATGCACGATGCCGCCGCCGCGCGCCGTGTTGCTCGGCGTGAAGGGCGCCAGCACCAGCTCGCAGATCGCCAGGCCGTAGCCGATGCCGATCGTCCGCCGGCCGAGCAGCGCGATGAAGATCAGGCCGATGCGGCTGCCGAGCCCGGTCTTCTTCAGGCCGCGCGAGATCAGGATCGCCACCACGATGAGCCAGATGAGCGGGTTGGCGAAGCTCGCCAGCGCATCGGCGACGGCGCCGCGGGAGGAGGTGGAGGTCACCTGCGACAGCGAGACGATCACGATCGCCATCATCGCCATGACGCCGATCGGCATCACCTTGAGGATGATGGCCAGGATCGTGGTCAGGAAGATGGCGACCAGCCCCCAGGCCTTGGGCGTGAGGCCTTCCGGCACCGGCACGAGCAGCAGGGCGATCAAGAACAGGGTGGTGACGATCGCCGGCTTCAGCCGGAACGGCACGGCGCGGTCGAAATACAGCAATGTCGCCTTGATGCGCTCGAACATTGCTGGTCCTTCTGTGTCTGGCCGGCCCAGTCCGGCCGTCGGGTTCGCGTGGCGGCGGCCCGTCCCGGGGCGCAGCTTGTGGGACAGGCGCGGCCGGGCGCAAGCCGTCCCCGCCCGTCCGGGCCCCGGTGCCGTGAACCCCCGGCGGGGGAGCACGCTCTGACCACCGGATATCGGCGATGGAGGTGAGCGACATGACCAAGGCGTCCGACCTGCTGGTTGCCGCGCTCGAGAACGAGGGCGTCGACCGCATCTTCGGCGTTCCCGGGGAGGAGAACCTCGATGTCGTGGAGTCCCTGCGGCGCTCCCGCATCGAGCTGGTCCTCACCCGGCACGAGCAGCCCGCCGCCTTCATGGCCGCGACCCATGGCCGGCTCACCGGCCGGCCCGGCGTCTGCCTCAGCACCCTCGGCCCCGGCGCGCTGAACCTCGTCACCGGCGCCGCCTATGCGCATCTCGGCGCCATGCCGATGGTGATGCTGACCGGCCAGAAGGGCATCCTCAGCAGCCGCCAGGCCCGCTTCCAGATCGTCGACATCGTCTCGACCATGCGGCCGCTGACCAAGCTCACCCGGCAGATCGTCGCCGCCGCCACCATCCCGACCCTAGTGCGCGACGCCTTCCGCGTGGCGCAGGAGGAGCGGCCGGGCCCCGTCCATCTCGAATTGCCGGAGGACATCGCGGCCGAGGAGGTGGCGGACCCGCAGCCCCTCATCCCGCCGCATCCGGTCGAGATCCCGGTCGCGCACCGCGCCGCGCTCGACCGCGCCGCCGAGATGATCCTGCGGGCCGAACGGCCGCTGGTCATGCTCGGCGCCGCCGCCAGCCGCCCGCGCGCCACGGCCGGGCTCGCCGGCTTCGTCCGCCGCACCCGCATCCCCTTCTTCACCACCCAGATGGGCAAGGGCACGGTGCCGGGCGGCACCCATCTCTACATGGGCACGGCGGCGCTCTCCGAGCGCGACTACGTGCACGAGGCGATCGAGCGCGCCGACCTGATCCTGGCGATCGGGCACGACACCATCGAGAAGCCGCCCTTCCTGATGGGGCCGGGCGGGCCGCAGGTGATCCATGTCAGCTACACGCCGGCGCATGTCGAGCAGGTCTATTTCCCGCATGCCGAGGTGATCGGCGATGTCGGGCCGAGTCTCGAGCTGCTCGCCGACCGGATCGAGGGAAGGCTGCACCGGGCCGGCGCCCTGCTGCCGCTGCGCGAGGGCATCCTGGCCCGGATCGCCGACCGCGCCACCGAGGACCGCTTCCCCGTCACCCCGCAGCGCCTGGTGCACGACGTGCGGCAGGTGATCCCGGAGGACGGGATCGTCGCGCTCGACAACGGGATGTACAAGATCTGGTTCGCCCGCAACTACCGCACCACGGTGGCCAACACCCTGCTGCTCGACAACGCGCTCGCCACCATGGGGGCGGGCCTGCCCTCGGCGATGATGGCGGCGATGCTGCATCCGGACCGCCGCGTGCTCGCCGTCTGCGGCGATGGCGGCTTCATGATGAACAGCCAGGAGATGGAGACGGCGGTCCGGCTCGGGCTGAACCTCGTCGTCCTGCTGCTGGTGGACAATGCCTATGGCATGATCCGCTGGAAGCAGTCGGTCGATCATTTCCCGGATTACGGCATGACCTTCGGCAACCCGGATTTCGTCCGCTATGCCGAGGCCTATGGCGCGACGGGCCATCGGATCGAGGCCGTCGACGCGCTGATCCCGACGCTGGAGGCGGCCTTCCGCGCCGGCGGCGTGCATCTGGTGGCGGTGCCGGTCGACTACGCCGAGAACAAGCGGGTGCTGGTGGACGAGTTGGCGGCGCATCTGCCGGTGGCCGGGACCTGACGCCGGGCGCAAACCTCCGGTTTGCCTGGGCCTTCGCGGCATAAGCCGCGGCGCCTATCCGGGCGCTCGGCATGAATGAGGCATTCATGCCGTTGGCGTCAGGCGATCACGCTCTGGCCCAGGAGAGCAGCAGCAGCAGGGCGAGGAGGCCCGCCACCACGCGCCAGAACAGCAGCGGGTTGCGGTCGTGCAGCGCCCGCGGCCGCGGCCGGGCCGGGGCGCCGCCCGCCATGCCGCGTTCCAGCGCGAAGAGCAGCTCCACCGCATCGCCGAACCGCTCCTCCGGCGCCACCGCCACGGCGCGGGCCAGCACCTGGTCCAGCCAGGCCGGCAGGTCCGGGCGCCGCGCCAGCAGCGAGGCCGGGGCGCCGAAGCGCGGGCGGGAGAAGGCCTCGACCTCGCCATAGGGATAGGCGCCGGCGAAGAGCCGCCAGAGCGTGACGCCGAGCGCGTAGAGGTCCGAGCGCTCGTCGCCCGGCCCGCTGCCGGCCAGCAGCTCCGGCGCCATGAAGCTCGGCGTGCCGGGGATGTCGGCGGCGGCGAACTCCTCCATATGCGGCAGCCGGGCGACGCCGAGATCGATCAGCCGCAGCCCGCCTTCCGGCGGCAGCAGCACGTTGTCCGGCTTGATGTCGCGATGCACGACGCCGGCCCGATGCAGCGCCGCCACCGCCTTGCACAGGCCGGCGGCCATGCCGAGCCCCTGCTCCAGCCCGATCGGCGGGCCGCGCAGGATGCGCCGCTCCAGCGTCTCGCCGCCATAGAAGGGCATGACGGCATAGAGGCAGGAGGCGCGCTCGGGCGGCGGCTCCAGCACCTCGCCGAGGAAGGGGCTGCGCACCCGCGCGGCGATCCAGCTCTCGCGCAGATAGGCGCGGCGGAAGCTGGCCTCGGCGGCGGTGCCGGGCTTGGGGAATTTCAGCACCACCGCGCGCGCGTCCGGCGCCAGCGTGTCGCGGCCGCGGAAGACCCGGCTGTAGCGGCTGTCGGCCAGCATCGCCTCCAGCGCATAGCCATCCACCACCAGGCCGGGCTTCGGCACCGGCAGGATCGGCCGCGCGTCGATCGCCGCCTCCAGATCGGCCTGGTCGGGCAGGGGCAGGTCGAGCAGGTCGAGGATGAGGGCGGTGGCGTTGTCGCCGGTCGGCGCCGCCAGCGCCGCCGCCACCAGCCGCCGCGCCGTTTTCTCCGGCGCGTCGCGGCGCCCCAGCTCGGCGGCGATCCGCGCCTCCGACAGGCCGGCATGCACCCCGTCCGAGCAGAGCAGGTAGCGGTCATGCGGCCGCGCCGCCGCCTCGGCATGATCGACGCGCACGCTCTCCTCGGCCCCCAGCGCGCGGGTGAGGACGTTGCCGGCGCGCTGCAGGTGGTCGGTGGTCAGCCGGGTGAGCACGCCGTCGCGGAAGCGGTAGGCGCGGCTGTCGCCGACATGCAGCACATGCATCCGCCGCCCGCGCAGCACCAGTGCCGTCAGGGTGCAGGCCATGCCGGCGAGGCCGGCATCGGCGCGGGCCTGGGCGTGGATCCAGCCGTTCAGCGCCTCGATGCTGCGGCCGGCGGCGCGGCGGAGGCCGAGCGCCTCGCTCTGGCCGAGCAGGCCGTCGATCAGCCCGCGCACCGCCAGCTCGGCGGCGACGCGGCCGCCCTTCGCGCCGCCGACGCCATCGGCCAGCGCGGCGATCGCCCCCTTGCCGGCGCCGCGCCCCGGCTCGCCCAGCCAGGCGGCGGCGTAGTCCTCATTGGCCGGCCGGGCGCCGCGCTCGGAGCAGAGGCCGAGGCGCAGCTCCAGCCGGCCGCGCGGCGGCGGCGGGGAGAGGTCAGGCGGCGTGGCGCGCTGCCTCGGCGGGCGCCTCGGTCCCGGCCAGCGCCACCACCTCGCCGATCAGGGTGAGGGTGGGTCCCTCGACCGCCGCCTCGGCCACCGCCGCCGCGATGTCGGCGAGCGTCCGGCGGATGCGGCGCTCCCCCGGCAGCGTCGCGTTCTCCACCGCGATGGCCGGCGTCGCGGGCGGCATGCCGGCGGCGAGCAGCGCCTCGGCCACGCGCGGCAGGGTGCGCGCGCCCATATAGACCGCCAGCGTGCCGCCGGCCGCGGCCAGCGCCCGCCAGTCATGCGGCGGCACGTCTCCCTCTCGCCCATGCGCGGTGATGAGATGCAGGCTGCGGGAGAGGCCGCGATGCGTCAGCGGCAGGCCGAGCCGCGCCGCGGTGGCCAGCGCCGCGGTGATGCCGGGGATCACCTCCACCGCGGCGCCGGCCGCGCGCAGCGCCTCCAGCTCCTCGCCGCCGCGGCCGAAGACGAAGGGATCGCCGCCCTTGAGGCGCACCACATGGCCGCCGCGCCGCACCTCGGCGACCAGCAGCCGGTTGATCGCCGCCTGGCTCATCGCATGCCGGCCGCAGCGCTTGCCGACATCGATGCGCCGCGCCGCGGCAGGCGCGAGGTCGAGCAGCCGCGGATCGATCAGCTTGTCGTAGAGCACGACATCCGCCGTCTCCAGGGCGCGGACCGCCTTCACCGTCAGCAGCGCCGGGTCGCCCGGCCCGGCGCCGACCAGGCTGGCCCGGCCGCGGCAGGCCCGCGGCGGCGCCGCGACGGCACTGACCAGCGCGCCCGCCGCGCGCGCCATCGCCGCCACCGCCTCGCCCGCCGCCCCCTCCAGCGCGACGACGCAGAGCCGCACGCCGTCCAGATCCGCCGGCAGCACGGCGCGGCGGTGCAGCGTGAGCCGCCCCGCCTCGGCCAGCGCCGCGAGCGCCGGCCCTGGCGCCGGAGCGACCACGCGCAGCCTGGCGCCGGCGGCGAGCAGCGCCTCGGCCTGCTCCGCATCGCCGCCGGCGAGCAGCACCGGCGTCTCCGTCAGGTCGAGGGTCACGGTGAATGTGCCGGCCATCTCAGGCTGCAACCTCCGTCTCATCCTGCGCCTCGCACAGCAGCGCCCGGATCTCGGGCAGGCAGGAGCCGCAATTGCTGCCCGCGCCCAGCGCCGCCCCCACCGCCTCGGCGGTGGTCAGCCGGCGGTCGCGGATGCAGGCGCGCAGCGTCTCCACGCCGACGCCGAAGCAGGCGCAGATGTTGCGCTCCGCGGGCCGTGCCGCCAGGGCCCGCCCGGCGAGCAGGCCGGGCCGGGCGGCCTCGGCCACCAGCCCGTCCAGCAGCGCCGCCAGCGCGGCGCCTCCGGGCAGGCTGGCCCGGCTGCCCTCGCGCAGCAGGAACAGGCAGGCCTCCACCCGCCCCTCGACCAGGGCGGCGAAGCGCCAGGTGCCGCGGCCGGGATCGGCCAGATGCACCTGCTCCGCCCCGGCGGGGGCGGCCAGCAGCGCCTCGACCAGCGGCGCGAGCTCGGCCGGCAGCGGCAGCGCCCCGGTGAGCTCGAGGACATGCCCCTGCCCCACCCCCTGTCCCATCCCCTGCCCCACTGGCTGCCCCACGGGCACCCGCGACCAGTGCAGGCCCGGCGCCTCCGGCCGCAGGGCCCGGCGATGCAGCAGCAGCCCGCGCCAGCGCACCGGCAGCGGCTCGGCCCGCACCGGCGTCGCCTTCAGCTCCGGCTGGCCGGAGACCGGATCGGTCGCCGCCCCCACCAGCCGGTCCACCGGGCCGGAGGAGGTGAAGTCGTCGGTCCAGTGCATCGGCACGAAGACCTCGCCCGGGCGCTGGCCCGGCTCGATGGCGACGCGCAGCACCGTCTCGCCATGCGGCGAGGCGAGGCGGACCAGCCCGCCCGCCGCCAAGCCGAGCCGCGCCGCATCGCCGGGGGCGAAGCCGGCCGCCGGCACCGGGCTGTGCTGGGCGAGGCGCGGCACCTGCCCGGTGCGGGTCATGGTGTGCCACTGGTCGCGCAACCGGCCGGTGTTGAGCAGCAGGGGGTACTCGGCATCCGGCGCGACGGCGAGGCCGCGGAAGGGCGTGGCGACGAAGCGGGCGCGGCCGTCCGGCGTCGGGAAGCCGCCCTGGGCGAAGAGCCGGCCGCCCTCCGCCGTCGCCCCCGCCGGCAGCGGCCAGCGGAAGGGCTGCATGGCCTCGTAGCCGGCCTCGTCGAGCCCTGCCATGGCGGAGATGTCGAAGACCCGCTCGCCACCATTCTCGAAACCGGAGAGGGCGGCGTGCTCGCGGAAGATCGCCGCCGGCCCGTCCCAGGCGAAGGCCTCCGCCCAGCCGAGCCGCCGGCCGAGCTCGGCCAGCATCCACCAATCCGGCCGCGCCTCGCCCGGCGGGGCGCGGAAGGGGCGCTGGCGGGAGATGCGACGCTCGGAATTCGTCACCGTGCCGCCCTTCTCGCCCCAGGCAGCGGCCGGCAGCACGACATGGGCGAGGCGCGTCGTGTCCGTCTCCCAGCAATCGGAGACGACGACGAAGGGGCAGGCCGCCAGCGCCTCGCGCACCCGGCCGGCGCGGGGCAGGCTGTCGGCCGGGTTGGTGGCCATGATCCAGAGCGCCTTCACCCGCCCCTCGCGCACCGCCTCGAACAGCTCGACCGCCTTCAGCCCCGGCCGCGTGGCGAGGTTCGGCGCGCCCCAAAAGCGGCGCAGCCGGTCCAGGGCGCCCGGCATGTCGAAGCGCATATGCGCGGCGAGCTGGTTGGCGAGGCCGCCCACCTCGCGCCCGCCCATGGCGTTGGGCTGGCCGGTGACGCTGAAGGGCCCCATGCCGGGCCGACCGATGCGCCCGGTCGCCAGATGGCAGTTGAGGATGGCGTTGACCTTGTCCGTCCCGGCCGCGGACTGGTTCACCCCCTGGCTGTAGACGGTGACGCTGCGCTCGGTGGCGGCGAAGAGGGCGTAGAAGCGGCGGATCTCCTCCAGCGCAAGGCCGGTGAGGGCGGCGACGCGGAAGAGGTTCGGCGCCGTCTCCCGCGCCGCCGCCAGCGCCGCCTCGAAGCCCTCGGCATGGGCGGCGATCCAGGCCGCATCCAGCGCCCCCGCCTCGTCCAGATGCACGAGCAGGCCGGCGAAGAGCGCGACATCCGAGCCGGGCAGCAGCGGCAGGTGCAGTTCGGCGCCGTCCGCGCTGGCGGTGCCGCGCGGGTCGATGACGACGAGCTGCGTCCCCCGCGCGGCGCGGGCCGCCTGCAGCCTTCCGTGCAGCACCGGATGGCACCAGGCGAGGTTGCTGCCGACCAGCACGACGAGGTCGGCCTCCTCCAGATCCTCGTAGACCCCCGGCACCACATCGGCGCCGAAGGCGCGGCTGTGGCCGGCGACCGAGGAGGCCATGCAGAGCCGGCTGTTGGTGTCGATGTTGCCGCTGCCGATGAAGCCCTTCATCAGCTTGTTGGCGACGTAGTAGTCCTCGGTCAGGCATTGGCCGGAGACGTAGAAGGCGACCGAATCCGGCCCGTGCTCGGCGATGGTCGCGCGGAAGCGGGCGGCGACGAGGTCGAGCGCCGCATCCCAGGAGGCGCGCGCGCCGGCGACGGTGGGGTGCAGCAGCCGCCCGGCCTCCGACAGCGTCTCGCCAAGGGCCGCGCCCTTGACGCAGAGCCGGCCCCGGTTCGCCGGATGCGCCGGGTCGCCCTTCAGCGTGCCGTCCGGCGCCGCCAGGACGCCGCAGCCGACGCCGCAATAGGGGCAGGTGGTGCGGACGGCGTGCGTCATCGCCCGTGTCTCACTCGGCCGCGATGCCGGCATGCAGCGCCGGCGCGGGCGCCTGCCGCTTCGGCGCGGTGCGGGCATGCGTCGCGTAGAGCGTCAGGCCGACGAAGGTGAGGCCGCCCACCAGATTGCCGACCACCGTCGGCAGCTCGTTCCACAGCATGTAGTCGACGAAGGTGAAGTGGCCGCCGAGCATGAGCCCCGAGGGGAAGAGGAACATGTTCACGATGGAATGCTCGAAGCCCATGTAGAAGAACACCATGATCGGCATCCACATGGCGATGACCTTGCCGGGGACGGAGGTGGACATCATCGCCGCCACCACGCCGGTGGAGACCATCCAGTTGCAGAGCACGCCGCGGATGAAGAGGGTGAGCATCCCCGCCGCGCCATGCGCGGCATAGCCGAGGGTCCGCCCCTCGCCGATGCTGCCGAGGCGCTTGCCCACCTCGTTCGGCGCCTCGGTGAAGCCGAAGGTGAAGATGATGGCCATCATCACCGCGACCGTCAGCGCGCCGGCGAAATTGCCGAAGAAGACCAGCGTCCAGTTGCGCAGCACGCCGCCGAGGGTGACGCCGGGGCGCCGGTCCAGCAGCGCCAGCGGCACCAGGGTGAAGACGCCGGTCAGCAGGTCGAAGCCCATCAGGTAGAGCAGGCAGAAGCCGACCGGGAAGAGGATGGCGCCGACCAGCGGCTGGCCGGTCTGCACCGTGACGGTGACGGCGAAGGCGGCGGCCAGCGCCAGGATCGCCCCGGCCATGTAGGCGCGGATCAGCGTGTCGCGCGTCGCCATGAAGACCTTCGCCTCGCCGGCATCGATCATCGTCCGGGTGAAGTCCGCGGGGGTCACATAGGACATGGGGCTCTCTCCTTCTCCGGATGGCGTCAGACGGGCAGCGACAGCAGGACGCGGCCATCCTCGACGCGGACGGGGATGCGCCTGACGCAGCCCGTATCCGGCGCCGCGGCCTCGCCGCTCCGCAGGTCGATGACCCAGTTGTGCAGCGGGCAGGTCACGGCATGGCCGTGCACGATGCCCTGCGAGAGCGGGCCGCCCTTGTGCGGGCAGCGGTCCAGGGTGGCGAAGACCGTGTCGTCCAGCGCCCGGAAGACGGCGATGTCGCCGATCCGGCTCGCCACCACGCGGGCGCCCTGGCGGGGGATGTCGGCGACCTGCCCGATCTCGGTCCAGCGCCCCGTCACAACCATGCCGTCCATCGCGCCTTACTCCGCCGCCACGAGGGTCTTGAAGGGCTCGGCCACCGCGCCGCCGGCGGCGCGCTCGGCCCAGGGGTCCACCTGCATGAATTGCTGCGCGTGCAGGAATTTCGCGTGCAGCGCCCGGCGCCCCTCGGCATCCTCGACGATCCGCCGCTTCACGTAGTCGATGCCGACGCGCTCCACCCAGGGGGCGGTGCGCTCGAGGTAGCGCGCCTCCTCGCGGTAGAGCTGCAGGAAGGCGCCGCAATATTCCAGCACCTCCGCCTCGGTCTCGACCTTGCAGAGCTTGTCGGTGGCGCGGACATGGATGCCGCCATTGCCGCCGACCGAGAGCTCCCAGCCGCTATCCACCGCGACGACGCCGAAATCCTTGATCGTCGCCTCGGCGCAGTTGCGCGGGCAGCCGGAGACGGCGAGCTTGACCTTGTGCGGGTGCCAGGAGCCCCAGGTCATCTTCTCGAGCGCGACGCCCATGCCCGTGCTGTCCTGGGTGCCGAAGCGGCACCAGGTGGAGCCGACGCAGGTCTTCACCGTGCGCAACCCCTTGGCATAGGCATGGCCGGAGACCATGCCGGCGGCGTTCAGGTCGCGCCAGACCGCGGGCAGGTCCTCGCGCTTCACCCCGAAGAGGTCGATGCGCTGGCCGCCGGTGACCTTCACCTCGCGGACATCGTACTTCTCCGCGACATCGGCGATGGCGCGCAGCTCCTTCGGATTGGTCAGGCCGCCCCACATGCGCGGCACCACGGAATAGGTGCCGTCCTTCTGGATGTTGGCGTGCATGCGCTCGTTGACGAAGCGGCTCTGCGCGTCGTCAACGTATTCGCCGGGCCATTCGCAGAGCAGGTAGAAGTTCAGCGCCGGGCGGCAGGAGCCGCAGCCCTCCGGGGTCTTCCACTCCAGCCGCCGCATCACCTCGGGGATGGACTTGATCCCCTGCTCGCGGATCGCCTGGCGGACGGCGTCATGGCCATGCGCGGTGCATTTGCACATCGGCTTCTCGCCGGCGGCCTTCTGGAACCCGTCGCCGAGCGAGAGGGCGAGCAGGCTCTCCACCTGCGGGGTGCAGGAGCCGCAGGAGGCGCTGGCCTTGGTATGGGCGCGGACGGCCTCGAGCGTCGTCAGCCCCTTCTCGGCGATGGCCCGGGTGATGGCGCCCTTGCAGACGCCGTTGCAGCCGCAGATCTCGGCCGTGTCG
Organism: Roseicella frigidaeris; assembly: GCF_003258945.1. Lineage (GTDB taxonomy): Bacteria > Pseudomonadota > Alphaproteobacteria > Acetobacterales > Acetobacteraceae > Paracraurococcus > Paracraurococcus frigidaeris. The sequence goes on from NZ_QLIX01000003.1 coordinate 393,092, forward strand.
GGCAGGGCGGCGACGGCGGCGTTCGGGTCCGGCGCGGCGGCGCCGAGCGCGGCCGTCGCGACGGCGCGGCCGAGGATGAGGGTGTCGCGCATGGCGGCGACATCCGTGCCCTCGCGCAGCATCTGGAAGTACCAGCCGCCATCGGCGACATCGCCATACATGACGGCGCCGACGATCCGGCTCTCGCGCAGCACCAGCTTGCGATAGACCCCGCGGGCGGCATCGGCGAAGGTGATCTCCTCATCGGCCTCGTCGGCGGCGGCGAGCGCGCCGGCCGAGAAGACGTCGATGCCGGTGATCTTGAGCCGGGTGGAGAGCGCCGGCGTCACATAGACCGCCTCCTCCTCGCCGGCGAGCTGGGCGGCGCAGACCTTGGCCTGCTCCCAGATCGGCGCCACCAGGCCGAAGACCTGGCCGCGATGCTCGATGCACTCGCCGACGGCGAAGATGTCGGCATCCTCGGTGGTCCGCAGCCCGTCATCGACGACGATGCCGCGGTTCACCTCGAGATCCATGGCGCGGGCGAGATCGACATTCGGCCGGATGCCGATGGCGACGACGACGAGATCGGCCTCGATCTCCCGCCCATCGGCCAGCTTCACGCCCGTCGCGCGGTCGGTGCCGGTGATCTGCTCGGTCTGGCCATTGGTGAAGAAGGCGATGCCGCGCTTGTCCAGGTCGCGCTGCAGCAGCATGCCGGCATGGGTGTCGAGCTGGCGCTCCATCAGCGTCGGCATCAGATGCACCAGGGCGACGCCCATGCCGCGGCGCTTCAGGCCCCAGGCGGCCTCGAGGCCGAGCAACCCGCCGCCGATGACCACGGCGCGCTTGTGGCTGCGCGCCGCCGCCAGCATCAGCTCGACATCGTTGATGTCCCGGAACGCGCAGGTGCCGGGCAGGCCGAGGCCGGGGATCGGCGGCGCCAGCGGCTTCGAGCCGGTGGCGATCAGCAGCCTGTCATAGCCGAGCGTCACGCCGGCGGCGGAGGTGACCGTCTTCAGCGCCCGGTCCACCGCCACCACCGGGTCGCCGGCGATCAGGCGGATGCCGTTCTCGGCATACCAGTCGCGGCTGTTGATGACGATCTGCTCGAGCGTCTTCTCGCCGGCCAGCACCGAGGAGAGGGCGATACGGTCGTAATTCGGATGCGGCTCGGCGCCGAAGACGGTGATGTCGTAGCGCTGCGGCGCGCGCTTCAGCAGCTCCTCGACCGTCCGCATGCCGGCCATGCCGTTGCCGATGACGATGAGGCGCTGGCGCTGGGGGGAGATCATGTTCATGGCGTGATGTGTCCCGGCTGCGGTCAGATGCGGGCGGTGGTGACGGCGGCGGCGCCCCAGGTGGTGCGCCAGCGGCGCTTCACCCCGGTGAGGCCGACCAGGGCGAGGGCGGCGAGGGCGGCGAAGACCAGGAAGCCGGCCTGGTAGCTGCCCGTGTATTGCTTCGAGAGGCCGAGGGAGGAGGCGAGGTAGAAGCCGCCGATGCCGCCGGTCATGCCGACGAGGCCGGTCATGACGCCGATCTCGGCGCGGAAGCGCTGCGGCACGAGTTGGAAGACCGCGCCGTTGCCCATGCCGAGCGCCAGCATGGCAGGCACGAAGGCCGCCAGCGCCAGCCAGGCGCTCGGCAGGCCGAGGCTGACGATGCCGAGCGCGATGGCGGCGACCGCGTACATCACCGAGAGCGAGCGGACGCCGCCGATGCGGTCGGCCAGCGCGCCGCCGATCGGCCGCACCAGGGAGCCGGCGAAGACGCAGGCGGCGGTGAAGTAGCCGGCGACGACCGGGCTCAGCCCGTAGACATCGTTGAAGTAGATGGTGAGCGAGGCGGCGAGGCCGACGAAACCGCCGAAGGTGACGCCGTAGAAGACCATGAACCACCAGGCATCCGGGTTGCGGAGCACGGCGGCGTATTCGGCCAGCGACTTGGCGGCCGGGCGGTTCGGCGCGTCCTTCGCCATCGCCAGGTAGACGAGGAAGACGAGGATCAGCGGCAGGGCGGCGAGGCCGAGCACGGCGTTCCAGCCGAAGGCGAGGGCGAGGCCGGGCGCGAAGAGCGCGGCGAAGACGGTGCCCGAGTTGCCCGCCCCGGCGATGCCGAGCGCGGTGCCCTGGTGCTCCGGCGGATACCAGCGGGAGGCGAGCGGCAGGGCGACGGCGAAGGCCGAGCCGGCGACGCCGAGGGCGAGGCCGACCAGCAGGATCTGGGCATAGGTGGTGACGCCGAACCACCAGGCGGCGAGGAGGCCGAGGATGACGATCATCTGGCCGATGGCGCCGGTGCGCTTCGGCCCGATGCGGTCCACCAGCACGCCGTTCACCACCCGCAGCAGCGCCCCGGCCAGCACCGGCACCGCGACCATCAGCCCCTTCTGCGCCGGGGAGAGGTGCAGGTCGGCGGCGATCTGCACGGCGAGCGGGCCGAGCAGCACCCAGACCATGAAGCTGACGTCGAAATAGAGGAAAGCCGCGATCAGGGTCGGGAGGTGTCCCGCCTGGAGGAAGCCCTTGTTCACGGTGGGTGGTCTCCGCGGACCCTGATGTCCGCGCGCCGGCCGCCTTTGGCCTGCAAGTCGAGCTCCGGAAGGCCGGTGGCCTCCCACGGCTGGGCTCCGCGCCGCCTTTGGCGGGAACCAGGACGGCGTGTTCGGCAGCAGGGCTGCGATCGCCGGCTGTCCCTGCTTAGCAGCCTGCCGCTTCGGTAATCAATGCCTATTCTTCATGCTGTTGGCATAGATCGCAGCATATATGATTATGTTTTAAGCATTATCGCACAAAAAATGGGCCTTCTGCCCGATTTCTCGCGCGGCGCCTCAGCCCTCGTTCAGCGTGAAGAGCAGCAGCAACGTCCGCTGCAGGAAATTCTGGTTGTCGTCGGAGACCAGGGCCACCAGGGTGCGGTCCCCCACCCGGACCGCGCTGACCCCCTCGAAATTATCGACCGGCAGCGGCGCGGCGATGCGGAGGATCTCCTCGCCTTGCAGGATGGCGCCCGGCCGGGCCTGATGCAGATCGGCCGCGGCGAGGCGCACCAGCCGGCCGCCGAAGCCGCCGAAGAGCGAGAAGCTGCGCTCCAGCACCAGCGCCCCGCCATCGGGCAGCGGCGCCGCATCGGCGGCGTAGAAGCCCTCGGCCGGGCGATAGCCGATGCCCGTCCAGCGCCCGGGCCCGCCGAGCCAGGCCTGGGTTGCGCCGGCCCCTTCCTCCAGCGGCAGGGTCTCGGCGATCGCCAGCCAGCGCCCATCCGCCAGCACGGCCAGGGATTCCAAGCCGCCATTGTTGCTGGCCCGCTGCAGGCCGGGCGGCGGATCGACATAGAGGCCCGGCCCGTCGAGCCGGCGATAGGCCCGGATGCGGTGCCAGCGCTCGAAGCCGACCAGCCAGGTGCCGTCCGGCAGGCGGGCCAGGGATTCGGCATCGCCGGCATAGCCGCGCTGCAGCGGGCGGCCGCCGCCGTCGCGGAGCGGCCCGGTCCACAGATCGGACAGGCCGACCGGCCGCCCCCCCTGCAGATCGAGGCGCGCGGTCATCCAGAAGGCGAGGTCGCTGACGGCGGTGAGCCGCAGCCCGGCATCGAGATGCAGGGCGGACAGGCCGCCGAAGCCAAGGGCCTCGTCATCCAGCTCGAGCCCGCCGAGCAGGGTCAGCGGCCCGCCAGGGGGCAGCGGGTCGATATCGAGGGGCCGGGCGGGGGCCAGCGGGGCCGGCGTCGCCGGCCCGCCCAGCACGCAGGCCGCGGGGGCCACCGAGGCCAGGCCAGCCGCGAGCAACGACCGGCGCCGCCAGCGCCGGCCGGCGGGATCGGGCACCGGCGCCTCAGGCGACGAGCGGGGCGCGCTCCATCGCCGCGCGCTGCCAGGCCTCGGCGGCATCCTCGTCGAACAGCTCGGCCAGCTTCTTCATCATGGTCCCACCCAGCTCCTCGGCGTCCACGATCGTAACGGCACGCCGATAATACCGGGTTACGTCATGCCCGATGCCGATGGCAATCAGTTCCACGTCAGCCCGGCCCTCGATATCGGCGATCACCTTGCGCAGGTGGCGCTCCAGGTAGTTGCCGGGGTTGACCGAGAGGGTGCTGTCATCGACCGGCGCCCCATCCGAGATCACCATCAGGATGCGGCGATGCTCCGGCCGGCCGCGCAGGCGCTTATAGGCCCATTCCAGCGCCTCGCCGTCGATGTTCTCCTTCAGCAACCCCTCGCGCAGCATCAGGCCGAGATTCTTGCGGGCCCGCCGCCAGGGGGCATCGGCCGCCTTGTAGACGACGTGCCGCAGGTCGTTCAGCCGCCCGGGGTTGCGCGGCTTGCCCTCCTGCACCCATTTCTCGCGGCTCTGGCCGCCCTTCCAGGCGCGGGTGGTGAAGCCGAGGATCTCGGTCTTCACCGCGCAGCGCTCCAGCGTGCGGGCCAGGATGTCGCTGCACATCGCCGCCACCGTGATGGGGCGGCCGCGCATGGAGCCGGAATTGTCGATCAGCAGGCTGACGACGGTGTCGCGGAAATCCGCCTCCCGCTCCCGCTTGTAGCTCAGCGCCAGCAGCGGGTTGGCGACGATGCGGGCGAGCCGCGCCGCGTCCAGCGTCCCCTCCTCGAGGTCGAACTCCCAGGCGCGCTGCTGCTGCGCCAGCAGCCGCCGCTGCAGCCGGTTGGCGAGCTTGGAGACCACGCCCTGCAGGTGGGAGAGCTGCTGGTCGAGCTGCTGGCGCAGCCGGCCGAGCTCCTCCGGGTCGCAGAGGTCGTCGGCCTGCACCTCCTCGTCGAAGGCGGTGGTGAAGGGGTGGTAGCGGCTGGCGTCGTCGGTCTGCGGCACCTCGCGGCGCTGCTGCGGGCCGCCGGGCTTGTCGTCGCCCTCGGCGGCGGCGCCCTCCTCCTCGGCCTCCTCCACCTCCTCGTCGGCGGCCTCGCCCTGCATGGTCTCGGGCTGGGCGCCGAGCATGCTCTCCTGGTCCTGGGCCTGCGCCTCGCCCTCGCCGGACTGGTCCTGCTGGGCGGATTGCTCGCCGCTCTCCTCGCCGTCCTCCTGGTCCTCCGGCTCCGCCTCCACCTCCGCCTCGGCCAGGTCGAGCGCCGTCAGCAACCGGCGGGCGGCGCGGGCGAAGGCGTCCTGGTCCTCGGTGGCCGAGGCCATCTCGGCGAGCGCGGCATCGGCCTTCTCGCCGAGCGTGTCGCGCCAGAGATCGAGCACGCGATGCGCCGCCTCGGGCGCCGGCTCGCCGCTGATGCGCTCGCGCGCCAGCAGGGACAGCGCCGCGGGCAGCGGCAGCTGGTCCTTGCGGGTCATGCGGTCATAGCCCTCAGTCTCGCACTGGTCGGCGAGCCGGGCGCGGAGATTGGCGGCGACGCCGGCCATGTGCCGGCTGCCCACCGCCTCGACACGCACATCCTCGAGCGCGTCGAACACCTCCTTCGCCTCGCGCCGCGCTGGCAGCCGGGCATTGTGCACCGTCTCGGAATGGTGCCGCAGGCGGAGCGCGGCCGCATCCGCCGCGCCGCGCAGCTTCGCCATCTCGGAGGCCGGCAGGGCGCGGGTCGGCAGCGGCAGGCGGACGCGCTTACCGGCGACGCCGCCCGGGCCGGGCTGGAAGGCCACCTGCACCTCGGCATTCGCATGCGCGATGGCGCGCAACGTACCGGCCGTCGCGCGCTTGAACTCTTCCTGGCGGGTCAGGTCCTGCTTGCTCATGCCACTCGCTCCCGGATGGCGACGTCCATCCGCATCGGCCCATCCGCACGGAGGAGGTCGCGCCGGCGGCGCGACGGGGGCGGGGCGGCGGCGCCGGCGGTCCCCGCGCGCCTCCCGCGGGGCGGCCTGCCCCGGATCGCCGGGGCCGGGCCGCTCGCGCCGGGCGGCCCGCCCCGTCCTGCCGTCCTCAGCCCGCCTTCTTCAGCAGCGTGCCGGTCGGCAGGTCCTCGTTGAAGCAGCGCTGGTAGTACTCGGCCACCGTGCTGCGCTCCGCCTCGTCGCACTTGTTGAGGAAGGTGAGGCGGAAGGCGAAGCCGACATCGCCGAAGATGCGCGCATTCTCGGCCCAGGTGATGACCGTGCGCGGCGACATGACGGTGCTGATGTCGCCGGCGATGAAGCCGGCGCGCGTCAGGTCGGCCAGCGCCACCATCGCCTCGACCCGCTTCTTGATCTTCGTGTCGGAGGGGTCGGCGCCCATCTTCGCCAGGACGATCGAGGTCTCCTGCGCATGCGGCAGGTAGTTCAGCGTGGCGACGATCGACCAGCGGTCCATCTGGCCCTGGTTGATCTGCTGCGTGCCGTGATAGAGGCCGGTCGTGTCGCCGAGGCCCACCGTGTTCGCCGTGGCGAAGAGGCGGAACATCGGGTGCGGCCGGATCACCTTGTTCTGGTCGAGCAGCGTCAGTTTGCCCTCGACCTCCAGCACGCGCTGGATGACGAACATCACGTCCGGGCGGCCGGCATCGTATTCGTCGAAGACCAGGGCGCAGGGATGCTGCAGCGCCCAGGGCAGGATGCCCTCGCGGAATTCGGTGACCTGCTTGCCGTCCTTGAGGACGATCGCGTCCTTGCCGATCAGGTCGATGCGGCTGATGTGGCTGTCGAGGTTGACGCGGATGCAGGGCCAGTTAAGTCGCGCCGCCACCTGCTCGATATGCGTCGACTTGCCAGTGCCGTGATAGCCCTGGATCATGACGCGGCGGTTGTGCGCGAAGCCAGCGAGGATCGCCAGCGTCGTTTCCTGGTCGAAGCGGTAGGTGGTGTCGATCTCCGGCACGTGCTCGGTGCGCATCGAGAAGGCCGGCACCTCGAGATCGATATCGAGACCGAACGCCTCCCGCGCACGGACAGTGGTGTCCGGGGTGTCGATCGCCGAAGTGGGTCGGATTTCGGCGAGTGTGGCGACCTTGTTCATCGGCATCCGCTCAGTGTTCTTGGAGGGCAGACTAGGCCAGGGCTGCGTGGCAGGCTACCCGGGCCGGGGCGAATTCCCAACCGCAGGATCCCGGGCCGGGCGGCAGCACCGGCCATCAGGCCCGCCCGCGCGCCGCTCCCCGCCCCCAGCACCCTGGCCCGGGGGCATGGGGCTCCGGCTCAGGGCGCCGCCCTGGCCGCCTCGGCCGGCATGCCGGGACGGCCACCGCCGATACGCTGCCGGAGCAGGCTGTAGGCACGGTTAACGTCCTTCAGGCGATCCTCCGCGCCGCGGTCGCCGCCATTGACGTCCGGGTGCAGCTGCTTCGCCAATTCCTTGTAACGGGCCCGCAACGCCGGCGGCTCGACCGGCCAGCCCAGGCCGAGAACGTCGAGCGCGGCCCGCAGTTCGGGCGGCGCCTCGCGCTTCTCGTCGGGCGGCCGGCGGCGCTCGGCATGCAGCGGCGTGTCGCGCAGGATGCCAAGCGGATCGCGCAGATGCTCGCTCGAGAAGCGCGCCGCGCCGCCGAGCCGGCCGAGCGGCCAAGTCGGCCGCTGCCAGCCGCTGTCGCTGCGCAGATTGGCCTCGATCTCCGCCGGCCCCATGCCCTTGTAGTAGTCCCAGGCCGCGTTGTACTCGCGCACATGCGGCAGGCAGAACCAGTGGTAATCGTTCAGCCGTGAGCGCGAACGCGGGGCGCGAAATTCACCCGCCGCCAGGCAACCTGGGGCGTCGCAGGGTCGCTGCGGCCGGTCCGGATCGGGCTCGGGTTTCTGGCCGCGGCGGGGGGGCATTGCTGCTTTATGGGCGTGCGCCGGCAGGGGCGCAAGGCGAACCGGACCGGCTGCGCCGGCCCGGCCGCCCCCTCCCGCAACCGCTTGCAGGATGCGGCGAAACCCTCGAAAAGCCGGGCATGCAGACGCGGTCCGAGCGTATCCGCCAGGCCCTGGAGGCCGCCTTCCCATCGGCGCGGGTGGAGGTCCGGGACGACAGCCATCGCCATGCCGGCCATGCCGGGGCGCGCCCGGAGGGCGAGACGCATTTCTCCGTCCTCGCGGTCAGCCCGGCCTTCGCCGGCCTGTCCCGGCTCGCCCGCTCCCGGGCGGCGCATGCGGCGCTGGAGGCCGAGTTCGGCGGCGGGCTGCATGCCCTCTCGCTGCGCCTGCTGACACCCGAGGAGGCCGGCGAGGGCTAGAGCAGATCCTGTCCGGATGAACTCATCCGGACAGGTGAAGATGCTCGTAAAAACAAATACCTAGAGCATTGCAGGTGAACGGAAGTTCGCAGGACATGCTCTAGGCCACGATCCGCTCGCGCCGGTTCGCGGACCATGGTCCAGGCCCTTGTTCGATCGCGTGATTCAGGCTTTTCGGCGGGTCCGCCCCGAGCGATCACGCTCTAGCCCCAAGCGCGGCCCGCCGCTAATGGGTCGCAGTCTCAAGCCAGGACGCAGCGCCATGACCCCAGCCGAACTCGCCGCCGTGCAGGCCCATCTGCGCCGGCTGCTGGGCAACGAACGGATCACGCTCTCGACCCCGAAGCGCAAGAACGCCTCGGTCGAGCTCTTCGTGGGGAGCGAGTTCGTCGGGACCGTGCACCGCGACACGGAGGACGGGGAGATCTCCTATTCCGTACAGATCGTCGTGCTGTCCGAGGATCTGTCGCAGATCAACTGAACCCGGGCGGCGGTCCCGGCGTCATGCCCGCATGAGCGACCGCATCCCCGGGGACCGCCCCACCCAACGCCGCCTCGACGCCGTGCGCTGCCCGCATTGCGAGCAGGTCACCATGGCCAACCTCCTCGGCGATGGCAGCGTCGTCTGCTCCTGCACCGCCGAGCGGGCCCTGCCGCTGGACCTGCTGGAGGGCACGCCCTGGGATGGCGAGACCGGCACCATGCCCGCCCCGGTCGACGCGGCCCCCGGCCCAGGCCAGCGCGGCCCCCTGCCGGAGGACAAGGGCCAGTTCGGCCGCGATATCGAGACCGAGGCCTATGAGCGGCTGCGGCCGCCGCCGGGACCGGAGCGCGGGCCGGGCTGAACCCGGCCGCCATCCCGGGACGGCGAGGCGATCAGCGGTACCAGGGCTGCCGGCGCGCCCAGGCCTCGCGCTCCCGCTGCTCCTGCCAGCTCTGGCGCCGTCCGTGATGCCGCCATTGGCTGGCCCGCCAGCGCTCATACTCCCGGCGCCGCCGGGCATCGCCGTACCACCAGGGGCTCGGCGGCGGCGGCCTTGGCCCCGGCGGGGGCGGACGGCGCGGCGGCGGGCCGGGTGGGGGCGGGCCCGGCGGGAAGGACCCTCCCGGCCCCGGTCCGCCCGGTGGGAAGGGTCCGCCCGGCGGAAAGGCGCCCGGAGGCCCGGGCTGCGCCGCCGCCTCCCGCCCTGCCGCCAGCAGCACCCCCAGCCCCGCGAGCAGGGCCAGCCGTCGCCCCGGCCGCATCCGGTTACCGCCGCGGCGCGGTGAGCGCGCCGCCGGCCGCGCCGATGCCGCCGCCGACCAGCGCGCCGGTGCCGACATTGCCGCCGGTGAGGGCGCCGACGCCGGCCCCCGCGCCGGCCCCCAGCAATCCGCCGGACACCGCGCGGCCGCCGGGGCTCTCGCCGCAGGCCGCCAGGGCGAGCACGAGCAGCGAAGCCAGGGTGATGCGGGTCATGGTCTCCTCCATCTCATCCACGGGCGGAACGCATCGCGGGCGCCTCGGTCTCTCGACGGCAGCGGCATTTCCCATTCACATGACTTCGCACCAGGCATGGGGGGCGGCCGGGGCGCCGCCCGGCCCGGGCCTCAGCCCGCCAGCTGCCGCGCCGCCTCGAGAACCTGGGCGGCATGCGCCTCCGGCTTCACCTTGCGCCAGATGCGGGCGACCTTCCCCTCGGCATCGACCAGGAAGCTGCTGCGCTCCATGCCCATGTATTTCCGCCCGTACATGGATTTCTCCACCCAGGTGCCATAGGCCTCGGCCACCTTGTGGTCGGGGTCGGAGGCGAGCGGGAATTCCAGGCCGAATTTCTGCGCGAATTTCTCGATCGGCGGCAGCTTGTCCGGGCTGATGCCGATGACCGTCAGGCCGAGCCGCCCGAGCTGCGGCAGCGCCTCCTGCAGGCCGCAGGCCTGCTTGGTGCAGCCCGGCGTGTCCGCCTTCGGATAGAAGTAGAGCAGGACGGGCTGTCCCTTCAGCGCTGCCAGGCTCACCGTCCGGCCGCCGCTCGCCGGCATGGTGAAATCCGGCGCCGCCGCGCCTTCCTGCAGCTCCTGCCCGCTCATGTCGCTGTCCCCGTCCCGAGATCGCCGATCCGCCGCTCGAAGATCGCGCGGACATCGCCGGCCACCGCCCGCATCTGCGCACGCAGCCCCTCGAGGTCAACCGCCGGCGCCGGCAGCAGCGGCGCCGTGGCCCGCAGCAGGGCCGCGGCGGCCGGGGCCGGCAGGGCCGGATCGCGCGACCGGCCATGGGTGAGCCGGATCAGCCCGATCGCGGTGCGCCAGAGCCGGTCGGCGACGATCAGGGTCGCCGCCTCCTCCCCCGGCAGCACCCCGGCCTCGCGCAGCCGGGCCAGGGCGACGCGCGTCGTGGTCGCCAGCACCTTCGGATTCGCCGCGGCGTGGCGGAGCTGCAGCGCCTGGGCGATGAACTCCACCTCCACCAGCCCGCCTGGCATCGCCTTCAGGTCCCAGGGCCCCTCCGGCGGCAGGTCGCGCAGCATGCGGGCGCGCATCGCCACCGCATCCTGCAGGGCGGTCTCGGCCACGCCCGGCCGGGTCAGGGTGGCGCGCAGGATCTCGCCGATCCGCCGCCGCATCGCCGGCGGCCCGGCGATCGGCCGCGCCCGGGTCAGCGCCATCCGCTCCCAGGTCCAGGCCTCGGTCATGTGGTAGCGCTCGAAACCCGAGAGCCGCACCGCCGCCGGCCCCTTGTTGCCCGAGGGGCGGAGCCGCATGTCGACCTCCCAGAGCCGCCCCTCCGCCCCCGGCGCGGTGATGGCCGAGACCACCTGCGGCGCCAGCCGGACGAAGTATTCCGAGGGCGCGAGGGAGCGCCGCCCGCCCTCGCTGCCCGCCGCCTCCGGGTCGTGCTCGTAGAGCAGCACCAGGTCGAGGTCGGAGCCGGGCAGCATCTCCCGGCTGCCGAGCTTGCCCATGGCCAGCACCGCCATGGCGCCGCCCGCCACCCGCCCGTAGCGCTCGGCGAAATCCGCCATCACACGCGGCAGCAGCGCGGCGATGGCGGCATCCGCCAGGTCGGCGCGCAGCTCGCCGGCGGTGTCGGCATCGATCAGCCCCTCGAGCGCCGCGGCGTCGATCTCGAATTTCCGCGCCGTCGCCAGGCGCCGGGCCGCCTCCATCGCCTCCTCGATGTGGCGGGCATCCTTGACCAGCGCCGGCAGCCCGGCCGAGGGATCGGCGGCGCTCGGCGAGATGCCGCCGGCCAGCAGCCCGTCCAGCGCCGCCGGGTTGCGCGCCAGGTGCTCGGCGAGCTGCGGCGCGGCGCCGAGGAGGCCGGCGATGCGCTCCAGCAGGGCCGGGTTGCGGTGCAGCAGGCTGAGCACCTGCACCCCGGCCGGCAGGCGGCTCAGCACCGCATCGAAGCGCACCAGCGCCTGGTCGGGGTTGGATTGCTTGCCGAAGGCGGCCAGCAGCGAGGGCATCAGCGCGGTCAGCAGCTCCCGCGCCCGCTCGCTGCGGGTGGCGCGCGGCCGGCCATGGTGCCAGCCGCGCACTAGGGCGGCGACCGAGGACGGGTCCTGGAAGCCGAGCCGCCGCAGGGTCTCGAGCGTGCCGGGATCGTCCTCGACGCCGGTGAAGACCAGGTTGCCGGTGTCCGATCCGTCCGGCGTCTCGACCGAGAGCGGCGGCGCGGTTTCGAAGAAGCTCTCGTAGTGCCGCTCGACCCGGCCGAGATGCGCCATGAAGGCGGCGGCGAAGGCATCGGCCGACTCGTAGCTCATGAAGGAGGCGATGCGCGCCAGCCCGGCCGGGTCCTCCGGCAGCCTGTGCGTCTGCCGGTCCGCCACCATCTGCAACCGATGCTCGAGGGTGCGGAGGAAGACATAGGCATCGGCGAGGTCGGCCGCCGCCCGCCGGTCCAGCCGCCCGGCCGCCGCCAGGGCGGCCAGCGCGCCGAGCGTGGTCGGGTCGCGCAGCGCCGGATCACGTCCGCCCCAGATGAGCTGCAGCACCTGGGCGGTGAACTCGATCTCGCGTATGCCGCCGCGGCCAAGCTTCACGTCGTGCCCGGCCAGCGCGACGGCCGCGCCCGCGCCCCGCGCTCGCTTGTGGACATGGATCTGCCGCTTGATGGAATGGATGTCCGAGACCGCGGCGAAATCCAGGTGACGGCGCCAGACGAAGGGGCGGATCTCGCGCAGGAAATGCTCGCCGAGGGCGCGGTCGCCGGCCACCGGGCGGGCCTTGATCATCGCCGCCCGCTCCCAGTTCTGCCCCATGCTCTCGTAATAGACGATGGCGGCGTTGACCGAGACCGCGAGCGGCGTCGCCGCCGGGTCGGGCCGCAATCGCAGGTCGGTGCGGAACACGTAGCCCTCGGCCGTGCGTTCCTCGAGCAGCCGCACGAGGTCGCGTGCGAGGCGGACATAGCAGGCGCCGGCCCGGTCGCTGTGATAGGCAGCCTCCTTCGGGTCGTAGAGCACCATGAGGTCGATATCCGAGGAGTAGTTCAACTCCCGCCCGCCGAGCTTGCCCATGCCAAGCACGATGAGGCCGCTGCCCTTGCCGATCTGGCGCGGATCCGGCCGCGCCCCCGGCCGCGCCCCCTGGGCGGGGCGGGCGATGCGCAGCTCGCCGCGCTCGGCGGCGGCGAGCAGCAGGTGCGCGCAGGCGAAGTCGATCGTGGTCTCGGCCAGCTCCGAGAGCGCCCCGGTGACGCGGTCGAGCGGCCAGGCCCCGACGATGTCGGCGACCGCGACGATCAGCGCCGCCTGCCGCTTCACCCGCCGCAGCATCGCCCCGACGGCGTCGCGCGGCGCCGCCGGATCGGCATGGCGCAGCGGCTCGAAGGCGAGGTCGAGCGCCTCGTCCGGGCCGCGCGCGACGAGGCGCAGCAGCGCCTCCGGGTCGCGCTGGGCGAGCTCGGCGAGGAAGGGGCTGTGGCCGCCGAGGGCGGCGAGCAGCGCCGCGCCGCCGGGCGAGGCGGCGAAGGCGCGCATGGCGGCGTCGCCGCCGGCATAGTGCTGGACCAGCCGGTCCGCCGCATCCCGGTCGAAGGGGCGGGGCAGGCGCTCCGGGGCGAGGACGATCTGGGACATGGTCCCGGAGGGAAGGGGTGAGCGGCGCCCCAGGTCAAGCCTCGCCCGATCCAGCCCTGCGCCGCCAGGCCTTCCCCCATTGGGGCTGGCGCTGGACCCGGCGCTGCGCCGCCGGGGCGATCGGCCTGCTCTTCGTGGCCCTCGCCGGCCTCGGCCTGCTGGCCTGGCGCCTCGGCGAGCGGCCGCTCGAGCTGCCGCAGCTCGCGCGGCGGATCGAGGCGGCGGTGAACGACCGGCCGGACGGGCTGCACCTGGCGATCGGCCGCGCCGCCATCGCCTGGGAGGGGTTCCGCGGCGGCACCGCGGCGCCGCTCGACATCCGCCTGCGCGAGGTGCGGCTGCAGGGCGGCGATGCCGAGATGGCGCTGCCGGAGGCGAGCATCGCCCTCTCCTTCCGCGCCCTGCTGCGCGGCGTCCTCGCGCCGGCGGTGATCGAGCTGCGCCGGCCGCGGCTGCATGCCACGCTGACCGACGAGGGCATCGCGCTCGGCCTCGGGACGGAGGCACCAGGCGAGGAACCGCCCGCCGGCTCGCCCACCGGCCCCCCCATCGGCGCGCCGCCCGGGCCGCGGCTGGCGGCGCTGCTCGGGCCGCTGCTGCAGCCGGCCTCCGACCGCGATCCGCTCGCGGCGCTCCGCCGCATCCGGGTGAATGGCGGCGAGCTGGTGCTGGCCGATCCCCGGGCGGGGCTGACCTGGACGCTGCTCGAACCCCGGATCGAGCTTCGCCGCGCGGCCGCCGGCGGGCTGTCCGGCGAGGGCGAGGCGGTGCTGCGGGCCGGCGCGGTGAGCGTGCCGGTGCGGCTGAGCGGCGAGGCCGGGGGCACGCCGCTGCGCCTCGCCGCCCGGCTCAGCCTGCCGGCGCTGCGGCCCGCGGCGCTGGCGGGCGTCTGGCCGCCGCTGGCGCCGCTCGCCGCGCTGGACGCGCCGGTCGCCCTCTCGGCCCAGGCCGAGTTCGACGCCGATGCCCGGCCCGACCGGATGCAGGCCCGGCTGGAGGCCGGGCCGGGCGCCCTGGTGTTCGGTGCCGGCCAGCGCCTGCCGCTCGCCGGCCTCGCCGCCGAGGTCGAGGGCGACAGCCGCAGCCTCGCGGTGCGCGAGGCGGTGCTGCGCCTGCCCGGCCGCCTCGGCCAGCCCGGCCCGGCGGTGACCGCGCAGGGCACGGTGCGGCAGCGCGACGGCGCCTGGCAGGCGGCGCTCGACCTCGCCACCGGCCCCTTGCAGGCCGCCGACCTGCCGACGCTCTGGCCGCCCAGCCTCGCCCCGGCGAGCCGGGCCGGGGCCCTCGCCGCCCTGCCCTCCGGCCGACTGCGGGAGGCGCGCGCCTCGCTCTCCCTCGCCGTGCCGGCCTCGCTGGACGGGATGGTGCTGGAGGCGGCGCAGGTCGAGGCCGGCCTGGCGCAGGCGGTGGTGCAGCTGCCGCAGGGCGGCCGCCTCGCCACCGAGAGCCTCGACCTCGCCGGCCATTACGCGCCGGGCGAGGCGGTGCTCGACCGCCTGCAGCTTCGCCTGCCGGCGACCGGCGCCGCCGGCGGCCCGGCGCCGAGCCTCGCCGCGAGCGGCCGGGCGGTGCTGCAGGACGGGCGCTGGCGGCTCGGCGGCGAGGCCTCGCTCGACGCCCTGCGCGCGGCCGACCTCGCCGCCTATTGGCCGGCCGGGGTCGTGCCCGGGGCGCGCGACTGGATCGTGCAGAACATCACCGCCGGCCGCGTCCGCAACGGCCAGTGGCAGGCGCAGGCGGAGATGCCCGAGACGCTCGACGGCCTCCGGCTGACCGGGCTCTCCGGCCGGGTGGAGGTCTCGGGCGCGACCGTCCACTGGCTGCGCCCGGTGCCGCCGGCGGTCGGCGTCTCCGGCACCGTGGAATTCGCCCCGACCGAGATCACCCTGCGCGGCCGCGGCGCGCGGCAGGCCGGCGCCGATGGCCGGCCGGGCGGGATCGAGGTGAAGGACGCCGTGGTGCGCTTCCTCGGCCTCGACACCGAGCCGGGCGCGGCGGAGATGACGTTGCAGGTCGCCGGGCCGCTGCCCGAGATCTTCACGGTGCTGCGCCAGCCCCGGCTCAAGCTCTTCGAGAAGCGCAAGCTGGAGGCGCAGGCGGTGGCCGGGCAGGCCGAGGCGCAGCTCGGCATCGGCTTCCCGCTGCTGCACGACCTGCCGATGGAGATGCTGCGCATCCGCGCCACCGGCCGGGTGACCGAGGCGAAGCTGCTGAACGCGCTGGCCGAGCGCGACCTGGACCGGGCCAATTTCGACATCGCGGTGGACACCGAGGGGCTGAAGCTGAACGGCCAGGCGCTGCTGGTCGGCGCGCCGGTCAGGCTCGGCCTCGAGATGGATTTCCGCAGCGGCCCGCCCTCCCAGGTCACCGATCGTGGCACCCTCGCCGGCCGCTTCGAGGCGCCGCAGGTCAAGGCGCTCGGCGTCGAGACCGGGCCGGTGCTGGGCGGCGTGGTGGCGCTCGACGCCAAATACGAGAAGCGCCGCAACGGCCAGGGCAGCGTGGCGCTGCGCGGCGACCTGCGCGACGCCCGGCTGGAGCTGGAGGCGCTGCGCTGGCGCAAGCCGCCGGGCACGGCCGGGCTGTTCGAGGGCACGCTGCGGCTGCAGGGCGAGACCCTGGCCTCGATGGAGGCGATGCGGCTGGAGACGCTCGACCTGGCGCTGCGCGGCCGGGCCGAATTCGGGCCGAGGGCGCGGCTGGAGCGGGTGGAGGTGGGCGAAGGCAGCCTCGGCCTCACCCGCTTCACCGGCACGGTGACCCGGCCGCAGCGCGAGGGCGGCCCGTGGCAGGCCAGCCTGCGCGGGCCGCTGGTCGATCTGCGGCCGGTGCTCGGCCCCGACGAGGCTGCGCCCGGCGCGCCGTCCGGGCCGGATGAGGGCGGCCTGCCCTTGCAGCTCGACCTCCGCTTCGACCGCGGGACGATGGGCGAGGGGCGGCTGCTGCACGACCTGCAGGCCAGGCTGCGCAACGACGCCCAGGGCCTGCTGCGCGAGGCGCGCGCGACCGGCCGCACCGGCGCCGCCGCTGGCCAGGGCGGCTTCGACTTCACCCTGGCGCCGCAGGGCCAGCACCGGTTGCTGCGGCTGACGGCGAGCGATGGCGGGGCGCTGCTGCAGGCCCTCGACCTGACCGACTCGATCCGCGGCGGCCGGCTCTCGGTGAGCGCGAGCTATGGCGAGCTGCGCCCCGGCGCCTCGCTGAACGGCACCGCCGAGCTGGAGAATTTCGTGCTGCGCGATGCGCCGGCGCTGGCCAAGGTGCTGCAGGCGATGACGCTCTACGGGCTGGTGGAGGCGGTGCAGGGCGGCAACGGGCTGGTCTTCAACCGCCTCGTCGCCCCCTTCGCCCTGACGCCCGAGACGCTGACGCTGACCGATGCGCGGGCCTTCTCGGCCTCGCTCGGCCTCACCGCCAAGGGGCAGATCCAGCGGCTCCGCAAGACCGCCGCGATCGAGGGCACCATCGTCCCAGCCTATGTCTTCAACGCCCTGCTCGGGCGGCTGCCGATCCTCGGCCGGCTGTTCAGCCCGGAGGCCGGGGGCGGCGTCTTCGCCGCCACCTACCGGGTGCAGGGGCCGCTCGCCGATCCCAGCGTCTCGGTCAACCCGCTGGCGGCGCTGACGCCCGGCTTCCTGCGCGGGCTGTTCGGCCTCGGCGGGGCCGAGCGGTAGAGGCCCCTCCCGGCCGGGGCCCCGCCCCAGTATTCGTGCCGGCTTCGCCACGAAAGCGTAGCACTCGTTGCATGTAACAGATCGTTACGATGTACGCTGCAAGGAAAACAATTTCGATTGGCGTTCGCCTTATAGGTTCCGGCCCGCGGTATCGATCGATATGATACGGCAAGGGGATGGAGCCAAGCGGAATGTTGCGCGTGCCCAAAGTCAGCGTTGTATTGCCGACATACAATCATGAGCTTTATGTCGCGGAAGCCATTCAAAGTGTCCTGACGCAGTCCTTCGACGATCTCGAACTAGTCATCACCGACGACGGCTCCACCGACGATACCGCCAGGATCGTCAATTCCTTTCCGGATTCCAGAATAAGCGCGAAGATCATCAGGCCGAATTCGGGCTATTCCAATACGCTGAACAAGAGCCTGGCGCGATGCAAGGGCGAGTACCTTGCCTTGCACTGCTCGGACGACGTCTTCCATCCCGGCAAGCTGGAACGCCAGGTCGCCTTCCTCGACGCGAACCCCGGCATCGCCGCGGTGTTCGGCAAGGCGGACTTCATCGACGAGCATGGCCGGCCCTGCGCGCCCGACAGCCACCCCTACGAACATGCCTTCATCGACGATCTGCCGGACCGTTTCGCCTGGCTGAGGCACTTCTTCCTCAGGGGCAACGCCCTTTGCCACCCCACCGCAATGATGAGGCGGGCGGTCCTCTCCGATATCGGCCCGTACGACCCGCTTCTCGTCCAGCTCCAGGACTTCGACTTCTGGATCCGGCTCGTCAGCCGGCATGAGATCCGGGTGCTGGACGAGCCCCTGATCGCCTACCGCGTCCTCGGGGAGGGCAAGAACACGAGCTGGCCCAGCAGCCGCGTGCTGCGCCGCTCGGCCTGGGAAACGCGCCGCGTGCTGCGCCGCTACCTGGCGCTGCCGCCGGAGACCCTGGAGCGGGCCCTCGGCTCCGAGCTGGCGCGGCTGGAGGTGCCGGCCGATCCGGTCCGGGTCGCCATCGGCCTGCTGCTGGCGACCTATGCCAAGGACCAGCCGCGCCAGGCCCTCGCCCTCGAGCTGCTGGAAGCCGCGGCCGATGCCGGCGAGCCCGGCATCGACCATCGCATCGTCACGCAGCTCTCCGGCCAGCTCGATCCGTTCAATCTCGATGCCCAGGAGGCATTGGCACAGGCCGTGGACAGGGCGCATCAGGCAGTCGAGCGGAGCGCGGAGATGGAGAACCAGAAGCGTCGGCTGGAGCAGGACCTCGCCGAGGCGGCCACCAGGACATCCGGGCTGGAGCGGGACCTCGCCGAGGCGGCCACCAGGACATCCGGGCTGGAGCAGGACGTCACCGCCGCGCAGCGGCGCGTCGCCGAGCTCGAGGGCGATGTCGCCGCGACGCGGGCGCGGACCGACGAGCTCGACCGGGGCCTGGCCGCGGCCCAGGCGCAGATCGCCCAATCCGCGGGCGACGCCCTGGCCGCGCAGGCCAGTCTCGAGGCGGCGGCCGCGGCGCGGATCGCCGAGCTCGAGCACCGCGCCGCGCTGGCCGAGGCGACGGTCGCGGCGATGGTGCGGAGCACCAGCTGGCGCTCGACGGCGCCGCTGCGCCGCCTGGCCACGCGCCAGCCGGCGATGCGCGCGGCGGTGCGGCGCCTGCTGCGGGCGGAGGCCGATCCCGCCCCCCCGCCGGCCGGCGCCGCCGCGCCGCCGCCTGCCGCGCTCCCCGCTCCCTCCCCCGGCCCCGGCCCCGGCAGCGACGATCGGCTGGAGAGCAGCCCGGCGATGCCGGCGGCGCCCGTCCCCGAAGCCGCGCCGCCGGCGCCGGCGCCCGCGCCGCGCCCGCCGGAGTGGGAATACGTGCCCGAGGGCTGGCAGCCGGGCGACCCGCGCGCCAGCGGCTGGGACCATCCGAGCATCGCCGAGACGCAGCTCGCCAAATGGCCCGGCTTCCTGGCGGTCCTGCACAGCACCACGCCGCTCGGGATCTATCACGAGGCTGCCCAGATCGGCTCCGAGGACCCGGCGGCCCATAATTTCATCCTGGTCTTCTCCTATGTGCTGGCGCGCGCCGCGGCCGGGCGGAAGCGGATCTCCGTCCTCGACTGGGGCGGCGGCATCGGGCACTACGCGGCGATCGCGCGCGCCGTCCTGCCGGAGATCGAGATCGACTACACCGTCTGCGACCGGCCATCCCTGTGCGAGGCCGGCCGACAGGTGCTGCCCGAGGTGCGCTTCGTCAGCGATCCCGCGGAGTGCTTCGCGCGGCGCTACGACCTGGTCCTCGCCAGCGGCTCGCTGCAATACGTCCATGACTGGCAGGCCCAGTTCCGCCAGCTCGCGGCGGCGGCGGAGGGCTGGATGTTCCTGAGCCGGACGCCCTTCGTGCGGTCGCCGTCCTCCTTCGTGGTGGTGCAGCGGCCGTGGTCGGCGGACGGCTACCGGACGGAATACCTGACCCACGTCTTTTCCCATGCCGCGCTGGTGACGGCCGCGCAGGCCGCGGGCCTGGTGCTGGAACGCGAGTTCATGATGATCGGCGAGCGGGTGGCGGCGGCCGGAGCGCCGGAGCCCTTCGAATATCGCGGCTTCCTGTTGCGGCCGCGCCAGGGGGATGCCGCCCCGGCACCGGCCGGTTGAGGCTGCCCGCGGCGTCCGTGGGCTGCGCCACGGACGCCGCGGCTCGGCCGGATGGCGGCAGCGCGTCCGGCGTCACGCCCGGTTGATCCTCCCCGGCCCGGCCGCGCGGAACCAAGTCGCGTCGCGGTATTTGATCGAGCGCAAGGACGCGCCCGCGCGGCCTCGCCATAGTCCACGCGAAGATGGCTCGATGACTGCCAGACGAACGCCACACGCGACCAGCCGGGCTGACATGCTGCATACGCTTCCCTGCGACGCCGGCAGCGGAATTCCGCGGCATCGGGGGCTGCGTCTTCGGACGCCGCCACCTGCCGGAGCGGTGGTGACGTCCTGGCTGTCGGGCCTCGGGGTTCGCACAACCGCCAGCCATTGCAGGAACCGAATTGTTCGACAGACACAAAGCCGCCCTGGCTGACGGTCCACGTGGGCCGGAAGCGCAGCCCCGCAGATCGCGATGGTGGGCCGAAGGCTTCGTCTTCCTGCTGCTCGCGGTCCTGATCTGGCCCTTCATCGCCATCGGCGCGGTCGCCGGCTGGGGCTTCCTGGTCTGGATGTACTACCTGTTCACCGGACCGCCGGGCCCGGTCTGACGGCGACGCCCATGACGTCCTCGCCCCAACTCGACCGGCGTCGCCTGCTGCTCGGCAGGAGCGCGGCCGCCGACGCGCCGCTCGTCGCCGGCATCGCCGCCGACTGCCTCGCCTTTCGCGGCATCGCCTGCATGAGCTGCCGCGACGCCTGCGCGACCGGCGCGATCCGCTTCTCCCTGGCCCGTGGCGGCGCCGTTCCGCGCATCGAGCGGGAGGCCTGCAACGGCTGCGCCGATTGCGTCCCGGTCTGTCCGGTTGCCGCCATCGCCCTCGCACCGCTGCGGGCGGGGGAGACGCCGGATGCCTGACGAACCTCCCGACGCGCCCCCCAACGCGCACCACAACACGCCTCCTGGCGAACTCCATGTCTCGAGCCTCGTGGTGCATTGCCGCCGGGAGCAGGCGCCGGCGATCGCCGCGGCGCTCGCCGGCCTGGACAGCGGCATCGAGGTCCATGGCGGCGTCGCGGAGGGCAAGCTCGTCGTCACGCTCGAGACGGCGAGCCAGGGCGAGATCGTCGAGCGGCTGAACCGGATCCAGCTGCTCCCCGGCGTCCTCGCCGCCACCCTCGTTTTCCACCAGGTCGAAACGACCGATTCCAGCCCAGCCAGCACCGGGGAGTGCAAGCCATGGACCTTTCGCGCCGAGGCATGATGAAGGCCCAGGCGGCCGCAGCCGCCGCCATGGCCGCCAATGTGACCTTGCCCGCGGGGGCGCAGAACATCCCGCTCGGCGAGGAGTTGCGGCTGAAATGGGACAAGGCGCCCTGCCGCTTCTGCGGCACCGGCTGCGGCGTGATGGTCGGCGTCAAGGACGGGCGCGTGGTCGCCACCCATGGCGACATGCGGGCCGAGGTCAATCGCGGCCTCAACTGCGTCAAGGGCTACTTCCTGTCGAAGATCATGTACGGCTCCGACCGCCTGACGCAGCCCATGATGCGCATGCGCAACGGGCGCTTCGACAAGGAGGGCGATCTCCAGCCCGTCTCCTGGGACCAGGCCTTCGACACCATGGCCGCGCACTGGAAGAAGGTGCTGAAGGAGAAGGGGCCGGAAGCCGTGGGCATGTTCGGCTCCGGCCAATGGACGCTGTGGGAGGGCTATGCCGCCTCGAAGCTGATGCGGGCCGGCTTCCGCTCCAACAACCTCGACCCGAACGCCCGGCACTGCATGGCCTCGGCCGCCGTCAGCTTCATCCGCACCTTCGGCATGGACGAGCCGATGGGCTGCTACGATGATTTCGAGAACGCCGACGCCTTCGTGCTCTGGGGCTCGAACATGGCGGAGATGCACCCGATCCTCTGGACCCGGGTGACGGACCGCCGACTCAGCGCCGAGCATGTCCGCATCCACACCCTCTCGACCTACGAGCACCGGACGACCGACCTTTCCGACGCGGCCGTCATCTTCAGGCCCGGCTCCGACCTGGCGATCATGAACTACATCGCCAACCACATCATCCGGACCGGCGCGGTGAACCGGGAGTTCGTGGAGCGGCACGTCAACTTCCGCATGGCCAACACGGATATCGGCTACGGCCTGCGGCCGGACAACGTGCTGGAGCAGCGCGCCCAGCACGCCAACGACGCCCAGGTCTCCCAGCCCTCCGACTTCGAGGCCTATGCCCGCCTCGTCTCCGACTACACGCTGGACCGGGCGCATGAGCTCTCGGGCGTGCCGAAGCCCCAGCTGGAGGCGCTGGCGAAGCTCTACGCCGACCCGAAGACCAAGGTGATGTCGCTCTGGACCATGGGCTTCAACCAGCACGTCCGCGGCGTCTGGGCGAACCACATGGTCTACAACCTCCATCTGCTGACCGGTAAGATCGCCGAGCCCGGCAACAGCCCCTTCTCGCTCACCGGCCAGCCCTCCGCCTGCGGCACGGCGCGCGAGGTCGGGACCTTCTCCCACCGCCTGCCGGCCGACATGCAGGTGGCCAACCCCGAGCACCGCAAGCATGCGGAGCACCTGTGGAAGCTGCCCGAGGGGCTGCTGCCGGGGAAGGTGGGCTTCCACGCCGTCGAGCAGGACCGGATGCTGAAGGACGGCAAGCTCAACGCCTACTGGATCATGTGCAACAACAACCTCCAGACGGCGCCGAACACCAACAACGAGACCTATCCCGGCTACCGCAACCCGCAGAACCTCATCGTCTGCTCCGACCCCTACCCGACGGTCACCGGCATGGCCGCCGACATCGTCCTGCCCACCGCGATGTGGGTGGAGAAGGAGGGCGCCTACGGCAATGCCGAGCGCCGGACGCATTTCTGGCACCAGCTGGTGAATGCGCCGGGCGAGGCGCGCTCCGACCTCTGGCAGCTCATGGAGTTCTCGAAGCGCTTCACCACCGACGAGGTCTGGCCCGCCGAGATCCTGGCGAAGGCGCCGGCGTACCGGGGCAAGACGCTCTTCGAGGTGCTGTTCCGCAACGGCCAGGTGGACCGCTTCCCGCTGTCCGACATCGCTGCGGGCTACGAGAACCGCGAGTCGAAGGAATACGGCTTCTACGTGCAGAAGGGGCTGTTCGAGGAATACGCCTCCTTCGGGCGCGGCCATGGGCATGACCTCGCCCCCTTCGATGCCTATCACGAGGCCCGCGGCCTGCGCTGGCCGGTGGTGAACGGGCAGGAGACCCGCTGGCGCTACCGCGAGGGCTACGACCCCTATGTCGAGAAGGGCAGCGGCCTGCAATTCTACGGCAACCCCGACAAGCGCGCGAACATCATGGGCGCGCCCTACGAGCCGCCCGCCGAGATGCCCGACCAGGACTACGACCTCTGGCTGGTGACGGGCCGGGTGCTGGAACACTGGCATTCCGGCACCATGACCCTGCGCGTGCCCGAGCTCTACAAGGCCTTCCCCGGCGCCGTGCTGTTCATGCACCCCGAGGATGCGCAGAAGCGCGGCCTGCGCCGCGGCCAGGAGGTGAAGATCGCCTCGCGGCGCGGCGAGATCCGCAGCCGCGTCGAGACCCGTGGGCGCAACAAGGTGCCGCGGGGGGTGGTCTTCGTGCCCTTCTTCGATGCCAGCCAGCTCATCAACAAGGTGACGCTGGACGCCACCGACCCGATCTCGAAGCAGACCGACTTCAAGAAATGCGCGGTGAAGGTGGTCGCCGCCTCAGTCCAGGCCGCCGCGCCGCAGTCCGCCGAGCCTGATCCGCGCGGAGGGCCGCGGTGATGCGGCCCCGCCTGCTGCTGGGGGCGATGGCCGGCATGGCCTGCCTCGCCGCCGGGACGCTGCTGGCGCAGGACGCGCCGCGCCTGCGCGGGCCGGAGCCCTTCACCGTGGAGCAGCCCGCGCCGCCGATGCAGCGCGCCATCACCAACGACGTGCGGGTCCGGCGGAATTACCCGGACCAGCCGCCGCTGATCCCGCACTCGATCGAGGGCTACGCGCTCGACCTGCACGCCAACAAGTGCATGTCCTGCCATGCGCGGCGCTTCACCGAGCAGAGCCAGGCGCCGATGATCTCGGTGACGCACTACCAGGACCGCGAGGGCAACACGCTCGGCGGCCTGGCGCCGCGGCGCTATTCCTGCCTCGCCTGCCACGTGCCGCAAACCGAGGCGCGGCCGCTGGTCGAGAACCGCTTCGTCGACATGGACGCGCTGACCGAGCCCGAGCGTCAGCCAGGCGGCCGGAGCAACCGCTGATGTCCGGGGCATCGAAGACCTCCCCGCCGATGGGCGGCGGGGGGGCCGCGGCGCCGCGCCGGCCGGGGCTCATCCGCCGGCTATGGGCCTGGTTCTGGGGCCTGCGGCTGGTCCGGGTGGCGACCTCGCCCGCCACCGGCTTCAGCCTCGCCTTCCTCACGCTCGGCGGCTTCATCGCGGGCGTGGTCTTCTGGGGCGGCTTCAACACCGCGCTCGAGGCGACGAACCGGACCGAGTTCTGCATCGGCTGCCACGAGATGCGGAGCAACGTCTTCGAGGAATTGCAGGGCACCATCCACTTCACCAACCGCTCGGGCGTCCGGGCCGGCTGCCCGGATTGCCACGTGCCGCATGAGTGGACGCGGAAGATCGCCCGCAAGATGCAGGCCTCGAAGGAGGTCTGGGGCCATATCTTCGGCTCGATCGACACGCGGGACAAATTCCTCGACCTCCGGCGGCACCTGGCCGAGAGCGAATGGGCCCGCATGAAGGCCAATGACTCGCTGGAATGCCGCAACTGCCATTCCGCCGTGTCGATGGACGTCTCGAAGCAGAACCCGCGCGCGGCGGCGGCGCATGAGAAATACCTGTTCACGGGGGAGCGGACATGCATCGACTGCCACAAGGGCATCGCCCACCGGCTGCCGGACATGACCGGCGTGCCCGGATGGCAGTAGCCGGGATGGTCGGCGGGGCCGGGCGGCGGGCGCTGCTCCTCGCCCTGGGGGCGGCGCTGCCGCTCCTCCGCCGGCCCGCCGCAGCCCAGGGCACGACCCAGGGCGCGGCGGAGGCCCCGCCCTTCGATCCCGGGCGCTTCCTCGGCTTCGCCTACAGCTCGGCCATGCTGCAGGAGCGCGTCTCGGCGCTCGCCGCGGCCCGGGACACGCGGCCCGAGGTCAAGGAATTCGCCGCCGGGATGAAGGCGTTCCGGGCAGGGCAGATCGAGCGCCTGCGCGGCGTCGCGCGGGAGCGCAACCTGCCCTTGCCGGCCGAGGAGGCGTTCGAGCACCGCGTGGTCTTCGAGAACCTGGAGCCGCTCGACCATCTCGCGCTCAGCCGCCGCTACGCGGAGATCCAGACCCAGGCGCTGACGCAGGAGATCCGCGGCTACGAGGCCGCGCAGCAGGGGCCGGACGAGGGTATGCGGCGCCTGGCCGCGGAGATGCTGCCGCCATTGCGCCAGCGGCTCGAGGCGACCGGCCGCATGCGCCAGGCCGTCGGGCCCTAGATGCCCCCGCGCCCCACCATCCAGGCCCCCTGCCCCCGTCCCGGCCCGGCGATCCGCCGGCCGGCCGCCGCGGCCGGGGCAGCCTGCCGCGCAGGGAATGCACCGTGAGCGCCACCGCGACATCGCCGACCAGCCCCGCCCTGTTCCGCCAGGGCCTGCGACCCTTCTTCCTCCTCTGCGCCGGCTGGGCCGTGCTCGCCATGGCGCTGTGGCTGATGGCGCTGCATCGCGGGGACCTGCCTGACGGGCCGCTGCCGGGCATCCGCTGGCACGCGCATGAGATGCTGGCGGGCGTCGTCGGCGCCGCGCTCTCGGGCTTCCTGCTGACCGCCATCCCGAACTGGACGGGCCGCCCGGCCTATGCGGGCCCGCCCCTGATGCTGCTCGCGGCGCTGTTCGTGGCGGCGCGGCTGGTGCTGCTGCCCGGCTCCCCGGTGCCTGTGGGCCTTGCCGCGCTCATCGCCCTGCTGCCGCTGCCGGCATTGCTGGCGACCGTGCTGCCGGCGGTGGCGCGGGCGGGAACGCCGCGGCTGTTCGGCCCGCCGGCGCTGATCCTCGTCTTCTGGGCCGGGGACGTGCTGATGCTCGGCGAGGCGGCTGGCTGGTGGGAGGGCACCTTCGAACGCGGCCAGTTGCTCGCCCTCGACATCGCCCTGGTGCTGGTGGGCCTGATCGGCGGGCGCATCATTCCGACCTTCACCCGCAACGCGCTGCGGGCGGCGGGGCGGGAGGTCGCGGAGCCGAGCCTGCCGGGCCTGGATGCGGCGGGCGTTGCCGCCCTGGTGGCGGTCGCGGTGGTGGACCTGATGGCGCCGGGCGGCAGGCTCGCCGGCGCGGTCGCGGGCGTCGCGGCGGGCCTGACGCTGCTCCGTCTGGCGCGGTGGTCGGGCCTGCGGACGCTCGATCAGCCCATCCTCTGGGTGCTGCACCTCGCTTATCTCATGGTGCCGGTCGCGCTGGCGGTAAAGGCGGCGTCTCTGCTGGCGGGCGCCGGCTGGGCGGCGAACTGGCTGCACCTGCAGGGCATCGGCGCGATCGCCCTGATGATCCTGGCGGTGATGCCGCGGGCGACGCTCGGCCATACCGGGCATCCGCTGCGGGCCTCGCGCGCGATGCGGGTCGCCTGGGTGCTGCTGCCGCTGGCCGCGGCGCTGCGGGCCTTCGGGCCGGAGCTGCTGCCCGCGGCGCTGTCCTATGCCGCCGCCGGCACGCTTTGGATGCTGGCCTTCGCGCTCTTCCTCGGCGCGCATGGGCCGATGCTGCTGCGGCCGCGCGCGGACGGGAAGCCGGGCTGAGCCGCCGCAGCGCCAGCGGCGCCGAGGGCGCGCGGGCCGGCCCCCGGGATGGCGGCCCGCCCCGCCGGGTTTGCACGGCGCCCCAGGCCGCTCCATGGTGGCCGGACGGATGCGGCAAAGGACCCGAGGCTTGCCCTGGACACGCATAACCGATCCCGAGGACGCGGAGCGCCATCTGCCTGCCTGGCTGGGCCAGCGGCTGATCGGGCGCCAGGGCCGCTTCGGATTGCTGCTGACGACCGGGGATGTGCTGCGGATCACCACCATCGCCGCCGCGCATCTCTCCGCCGAGGGCCTGGTCCTGCTCGATGTCCAGCTAGACGCTGCCGGCGTGCCGGACGGCGTCGACCTCGCATGGCGCTCCAAGCACTTCCTGGGCATGCCGGTCCCGGGCGCGCTGGCCGCGACCGTGAACCTGGCGCAGGTCGTGACGGCGGTGGAGTTCCTGGCGGCCGTGCCGTCGGAGCTGTCCGAGCCGCCCGAAACGCTGACGGCCGATGAGGTGGTGACCAGTCTGGACCGCGCGGCCGAGGAGGCCGCCCAAGGCCGCGCGGCGCTGTCCCCGGCAACCCCGGCCGCGGCGACGCCCGCATCGGAGGCCTAGCAGGCTGCTGAAAAACTGTCGCGTTGGCGGCTCTGGCGTGATTCCTTCTGGTCAGGCGGGAGGCGGGCGATGCGCGGCACGGACGATCGGACGGAGAGC